>OZ251219.1:775000-1599138 GCA_965240465.1 bacterium | reverse complement strand
GGTTCGTCGTAAGAGTGGCGTAAAGAGTGCGAAAGACTTAAACGGAGCCACTGTTTGTGTTAATGCTGGAACTACTTCGGAGCTTAATTTATCTGATTATTTCCGTACCAACAGTTTGAAGTACAAGTCCGTAGTGTTGGAACGTACAGATGATGCCGCGATTACTTTTGAAGCTGGTCGTTGTGATGCCTATACTGCCGATGTTTCTATTTTAGCGGGACAGCATTCTGTTTTTAAGGATCCAAAAGCGTACGTAATTTTATCAGATATTATTTCCAAAGAGCCTTTAGGTCCTGCAATAGCACAAGGCGATCAACAGTTTGGTGACATTGTTCGCTGGGTATTGAATGCCACCATTATCGCTGAGGAAAAGGGTATTACCCGTAGGAATGTCAGTAAGATAGCTCGTTCTTCAAAAGATCCTGAAGTGCAGCGTATGTTAGGTAAGACTGGTTCATTTGGTCCGGATGCTGGTTTGCCACAAGACTGGGCGGTCAGAGCGATTGCTAAGTCTGGCAATTATGGTGAGATTTTTGAGCGTAATTTAGGACCAAAAACTCCTTTACGCTTGGAGCGTGGTCTCAATCAGTTGGCGAGCAAGGGCGGATTGTTGTATGCCCCTCCTATTCGTTAGAATGGGCAAAGCGGCCTAGTAGGCGTTTGACTTGCTTATTCTGTTAGAATGGGCAGGATGATCGGTCTAGGCGTTTAACCTGCCTCGTCTCTGGTTCCAGTTGATGAGGCGGGTTTTTTTGTGTGAGGTTAGCTTGAAGCAGCGAGACAGATTTAATAATTTACGCTGGGGGGGGGATACAATGAGCGTTTATGGGGGTGGGGTTATCAGTTAGCGACTTTGCTGGCGTTAGGAGGGTTGGCATGGATGTTGTTTTCCAATGTTTCTAGGAGGTTGAGAGAGCAGAATATTAGTTCGGGGCTAGGTTTTTTAGGTGATGAGGCGGGATTTAGGATAGGTGAGACTCCGCTCCCAGTGCATAGCCCTCCAACCATAAAGAACCACACCGTAAAGAATCATCTGCCAATCGCCTATTGTACCAAGCCGCTACCCATATCAACGCATAGCAAACTACTTGAATAAACATTATGGACTCATTACAACCCGCCGCCAATAACACAAACATACCTTGCAGTTTTAGGTGTTTTTGTCTTAGGTTTGGGGCTGACATGGTTATTGAGGCGTTATTTAGCAGTTCGGGGGGAGAGTTTAGGTAGTAGTACTTGGAGCTTATTAAAAAGAATGGAAGGGACAGGAAGAATATATTATCCAAAATATTCGGCAGGGAACAACAGATATTACGGTACCTCCCCTAAAACACCAACATTCCAGACTGCGAAACAATCATTCCTACTTGTTGGTAGAACCCCTATCCACCGATCACAGCCACTGGATAAATACAACGTATCTCGAAATATCTGCATCGGAAAATTAGTAAAAAAGATAATCCTCAAGAAAAACCAAGCACTGATAACCCCAAAAAAACCGATTATCATCCTTCGCCAATTCCCTTAGCTTTAGTATCTAAAAACTGGGCTACCGCGTGATGCATTTCATCTTTAATTCTATCTAAGTTGCCATTAAGTTGCTGGTACAAAATCTGCCTGTTTATTTAGATAAAAAAATAGTTGCAAATCATTTTTTAATTTAGTAGAGCATAGGAGGGGGTGTTTAGAGGACTGAGGCTAACAGCCCTGGTTCGGTTTTTTTGTGTAAAGGTTTATGATTATGAGAAAGATTATTTTATTATCGCTGTCTTTGGTACTGCTTTGGTACGGTTCTGGAGTTGCTAATGCTGGTAGCAAGGTTAAAAACATCAAAAAGCGAGGCTTAAAGTGCGGGGTCTCGGAGGGTTTGCCCGGATTTTCTTCCACCAACAAGAAAGGTATACGTCAAGGTTTTGATGTAGATTTTTGTCGTGCTGTGGCAGCAGCTATCGGAGTGAAAGTGCAGATTGTACCTTTGACTGCGAAGAATCGCTTTACTGCTTTACAGTCGGGTGAGGTAGATCTGTTGTTCCGCAACACTACTTTCACAATGAGCCGCGACACCAAGATGGGCTTAGATTTTCTAGGTGTTAATTATTATGATGGACAAGGTTTTATAGTTCGTCGTAAGAGTGGCGTAAAGAGTGCGAAAGACTTAAACGGAGCTACTATTTGTGTTCAGGCTGGAACTACTACGGAGCTTAATTTGTCTGATTATTTCCGTACCAACCGTTTGAAGTACAAGTCCGTAGTGTTGGAACGTGCAGATGATGTCGCGGCTGCTTTTGAAGCTGGTCGTTGTGATGCCTATACTAGCGATGCTTCTGGTTTAGCAGGACATCGTTCTGGTTTTAAGAATCCAAAAGCGTACGTGATTTTACCAGAAATTATTTCCAAAGAGCCTTTAGGTCCTGCAGTAGCACAAGGCGATCAACAGCTTAGTGACATTGTTCGCTGGGTATTGAATGCCACCATTATCGCTGAGGAAAAGGGTATTACCCGTAGGAATGTCAGTAAGATAGCTCGTTCTTCAAAAGATCCCGAAGTGCAGCGTATGTTAGGTAAGACTGGTTCATTTGGTCCGGATGCTGGTTTGCCACAAGACTGGGCGGTCAAAGCGATTGCCAAGTCTGGCAATTATGGTGAGATTTTTGAGCGTAATTTAGGATCAAAAACTTCTTTACGCTTGGAGCGTGGTCTCAATCAGTTGGCGAGCAAGGGCGGATTGTTGTATGCTCCTCCTATTCGTTAGAATGGGTAGGATCGATTAGGCGTTTAACCTGCCTCATCTCTGGTTCCAGTTGCTGAGGCGGGTTTTTTTGTGTGAGGTTAGATTGAAGCAGCGAGACAGATTTAATATTTTACGCTGGGGGGTATACAATGAGCGTTTATGGGGGTGGGGTTATCAGTTAGCGACTTTGCTGGCGTTAGGGGGGTTGGCATGGATGTTGTTTTCCAATGCTTCTAGGAGGTTAAGAGAGCAGAATATTAGTTCGGGGCTAGGTTTTTTAAGTGATGAGGCGGGATTTAGTGTAGGTGAGACTCCGCCATTGCTTGAGTTGGGAGGAGCTTTTTGGACATTTTTAGGTGTTTTTGTCTTAGGTTTGGGGCTGACATGGTTATTGAGGCGTTATTTAGCAGTTCGGGGGGAGAGTTTAGGTAGTAGTACTTGGAGCTTATTTACGGTGGTAGTTTTGGTGGGTGGACTTCCTTTATTTGTCATTTATTTGGGGGCAGATTTTTTTACTTTTCGATTTTACGATGAAACTAGTTCTTATGGTTTGGCATTATTGACTGGGCTAGCGAATACGATAAAGATATCTTTAATAGGGTGTATTTTAGCGACTGTATTGGGATTATCGGTTGGTTTAGCACGTATATCTTCCAATTGGCTGGTTTCTAAGATAGCGGCTAGTTATATTGAGATGTTGCGTAACATTCCTCTTTTGGTACAGATTTTCTTTTGGTACAAGGCGGTGTTGAGCGTTTTGCCGGGGGTGCGAGAGAGTTTAACCGCGGGGGTATTTATTCTTAACAATCGTGGCTTACAGATGCCTGGTCCTTTGCCTCAGAGCGGGATGGGCGAGTTTTTTCTGGCTATTGTTGGAGGACTAGTTGCGGTGGGATTTTGGCGTCGTCGTTGTCGTTTGACACAAGAGGAGACGGGGCGTGAGCCGCCTTGGTTTTGGTTATCGGTGGCAATGGTGGTGGTTCCTGCGACGTTATCGGTGATTGTATTTGGTGTTCCTTTTCACTGGGAGTTTCCTGAGTTAAGGGGTTTTAATTATCAAGGTGGGTGGTCTCTTTCTCCAGAGTATACGGCTATGTTGTTGGCACTGGTGGCTTATACTTCGGCTTTCATAGCCGAGATTTTTCGTAGTGGTGTTCAATCGGTAGATAGAGGTCAAATAGAGGCTTCTCGTGCTTTGGGGCATACTAATATTCAGACCATGCGTTTTGTGATTTTGCCTTTATCGCTTAGGGTAATGATACCCCCATTGACTAGCCAGTATCTTAATTTAACTAAGAATTCTTCCCTTGGGATTGCGATAGGTTATCCTGAGTTAGTCAATGTGGGTGGGACGACACTTAATCAGAGTGGTCAGGCGATAGAGGTAATTGCGATAACCATGTTTTTTTATCTTACGCTTAGCCTTTGTACATCATCCTTGCTCAATTGGTACAATGCTCGGGTCAAGCTGATTGAACGCTAGAGGAGTTTTAAGCATATGACGGTATTCAGAGTTCAGTACCTAAGTTTAGGGTGGGATGCATACAGATGGCTACGCGCTAATTTATTTAACAGTTGGTGGAATTCGTTGCTGACCTTGGTGTGTCTATGGTTAGGATGGCATATTTTGTCTAGTTTTTTGCAGTGGGCGGTATTTGATGCCGTTTGGAAGGTAGCTGAGGTTAAGTATCTGAGTTGTCGGGAAGGTTATCAGGCAGATGGTTTAAGCATAGATGGTGCTTGTTGGTCGGTGGTGAATGATATGCGCCATATTTTTTTGGCTGGCAATTATCCCTATGAAGAACGCTGGCGTCCTTATTTGGCTATATTTTTCATTTTGGCATTGGCATTGATGATTTTTATTCCTGCGATAAGAAGACGTCCAGCTTACTTAGTGGCGTGGTTGATAGCTCCTTTTGGGTTGGTTTTTTTGTTAATGGGCGGAGTTCCTTGGTTGCCTTTGGTGCGCACCAATTTTTGGGGAGGGCTGATAGTCACTTTAATTTTAACTGTGGGAGGGATAGGATTTTCTTTTCCTTTGGGCGTGTTACTGGCACTGGGGAGGCGGAGTAAGACTTTGCCAGTGTTAAGGACTCTTTGCGTCAGTTTTATTGAGCTCATTCGAGGGGTACCTCTGATAACCATTCTTTTCACTGCGAATGTAATGTTGCCGCTTTTTTTGCCTGAGAGGGTTTTTATTGATAATCTCCTGCGGGCTCAGATAGGATTTTTCTTATTTTCTTCTGCATATGTAGCCGAGGTGGTACGGGCTGGATTACAGACGATCCCTAACGGACAGCAAGAAGCAGCCGATGCCTTAGGGCTTTCGTACTGGCAATCTACCCGTTTGATAGTTTTGCCTCAGGCACTTAGGATTGTAATTCCTCCCATGTTAGGAACTTTCATTGAGCTTTTCAAAGACACTTCGCTGGTGGTTATCATTGGGCTTGCCGATTTTCTAGGGGCTGCTCAGCAGGTGGTTAACAATGCCAATTGGCTGGGAAAGAGCGTAGAGGTTTATGTTTTTGTAGCTTTTGTCTACTGGATAATGTGTTATGGGATGTCTCGCTATTCCAAGAAATTGGAAGAAAGACTAGCTACCTCCGATAATAAATAATTTTTCTACCACTAAGGAGCAAATTTTATGAAGAAATCAAGCGATAGCATCATCAAGATATCGGGCCTTTGCAAGAAGTACGGTGATTTTCAGGTACTTAAGGACATCAATCTTGAAGTATCTCATAAAGAGAGGGTGGTTATCTGTGGACCATCTGGTTCGGGCAAATCTACTCTTATTCGCACCATCAACCGCCTAGAAAGTCATGACGAAGGAAGCATCATAGTGGATGGAGTAGAGCTTTCCCACGATCTTAAGAATATAGAAAAAATTCGTAGCCAGATAGGGATTGTTTTTCAGCAGTTTAATCTTTTTCCCCACTTAACCGTGCTGGATAACATCACCCTTGCTCCTAGGTGGGTCCGCAAGATACCCAAAGAGAAAGCCATCCACAATGCCCGAAAACTGCTTAAGCGGGTAGGGATAGCAGAGCAAGCAGATAAATTTCCGGGACAGCTTTCAGGAGGTCAGCAGCAAAGGGTTGCCATTGCTCGCTCTCTGGCTATGGAACCGCGCATCATGTTATTTGATGAACCCACCTCAGCCCTAGATCCAGAAATGATTAAGGAAGTCCTTGATGTCATGAGAGAATTAGCAAAACAAGGCATGACCATGCTGGTAGTTACTCATGAAATGGGATTCGCTCGGGAAGTGGCAGATTGTGTTATTTTCATGGATGAGGGTAGAATCGTAGAAAGTGCCTCCCCCGACAATTTTTTCTCCAAGCCCAAAGAAGCAAGAACGAAATTATTCCTAAGCCAGATACTCTACCATTAGCCGTCTATTTTTTAGAGCGATTTTCAACATATTGTATTTTTTGGGATTGTTCTCGAAGTACTTCCAGAGCCAACAGTTCCTCAGGTGGTAGGTTGGGCTTAGGGATGGGAAGTAGAGAGAAATCAAGGCTCAGCATTTCATCGGAGAGGATGTTACCGTTTGAGATACCTTCTGAGAAGGATTCTTCGTCTAGGTCTTCCTTGTAGAGTCGTTTGGGTGGCAGGAGTTGGTTATCAGGTTTGGGGTCTGGATTATCTTCAGGGATGGTGAAGTCTTTTTTAAGTTCTTCTTCTAGTCCTTTTAGAAGGTCTTTGGTTTTATCGTAGCGTTTTTGCACGCGTCGGGAGTTTTCAAGGCCGTCTTCTTGAGAGCTGATAATAGTGGGGCGGATGAAAACCAGCAGATTTGTCTTACGGACTGAATTTTGACGACTTTTGAATAGATTACCAATAATCCAAATACGACTGAGGAAAGGAACGCGATTGGTGATATTCACGGTTTGATTATGTATTAGTCCACCGATGGCCATGGTGGATTTATCATCCACCACCACTTCGGTATTAATGGAGCGTTTAAGGGTGGTGATGGCAGTGGCTATGTTGGAGCTAGCATCACTAGAGATGCTACTAAATTCCTGTTTAATAATCAGACGGACTCTATTACCGCTGGTGATTTGGGGAGTAATTTTTAAGATAACACCTACATCTCTAAATTCAAATTCGGTGGTGGTTTGATTTTGGGTATTGGTGACGGTGCGGGTAGAAACAGGGATAACAGAGCTGACATTTATTTCGGCTTGTTTATTGTTGACGGTAAGCACCTGTGGATTAGCGACGATGTTAACGTCTTGATCTTTTTGCAAGGCTCTAATAAATCCGCTGAAGGAAGTAAAGTTTTGTCCATCATAAGCAATGGTGTTGCCGATAACGCCTATTAGAGCACCGTCGCCAGCCGCGGCGGCTTGAGCGGTAGTCAGTGGGGAAGCGGAAGGGAAGCCTCCACCGGAGAGACTGTTACCACCTGGGCTAAGTGCTTGCCAACGGACGCCAAGGTCAAGGCTTTTTTCTAGCGACATTTCCATGACCAGGACTTCAACGAACACTTGAGGTGGTCGGACATCAAGTTCTGTCAGCATTTCAGAGACTGTATTAACTATTTCTACGGGTCCAAATACGACCAGCGAGTTGGTGGCTTTGTCGGCACTGATGCTAATTTTGGCAGACTTTTTGGAGGTAGGATTTTGTGCGAGTGATTTCAGGTCCATGGCCTTGAATATTTTGACTAGTTCTTCGGCATTTGCGTGTTCTAGTCGGAAGACTCTGAGTTTTCGTTGCGAGATGGTGGGAGGTATATCTACTTCCCTGATAACATCTCTAAACCCAGCGATGACTTCCTTACTGGCTATGACTAACAAGCTGTTAGTGCGGACATCTGCTTGGATTTGGATGGTTCTAAAAAGACTTCCAGATTGTTTTTTGGCGACTACTACTCCTCGGGATTCCAACATTGTGGTTCCTAGGGTTCGTAGTACAGGTGCTAGTTTTGAGGCTTCGGCATATTTCAGCTTAAAGACCTCGAAATTGGATTGTCCGCTGGGAGCATCTAGTTGCTTTATTATGTCTTTCATTCGCTGAAGAGTGGCTTGGCTTTCGGTCAGCATAAGTACATTGGCGGGCTTGTAGAGCAGAATGGAGGAGGGATTAGGTGATAGAGACCTCAGCAGGGTACTGATGGCATTACCGTCGGCATAACGCAGTTGAATAATTTCGGTATGACTAAAGGGCGGTATTTTTTGTCGCCCTATTCGCTGACCGCTGACCTTAGAGACTGATTTAGGGACATCTCTAACGGGAACGACTTGCAGTAGTGGTGCCGAGGGATGTTGTACGATTGCATATCCTCGCAGGGAGAGTACACTTTCAAATATTTCCATGGCGGTGACTCGCTCAAATGGCTGTGGCGAAAGCACCGTTATGGTTCCCCTGACCTTTTTTTCATCCCAAACTAGGGCTACTTGCAAGGAATCAGACATCGCCTGCAAGAACGACCTGATATTCACATTATCAAAATTTAGATAAATCCCTTCATCTTTTTTTTCACTTACCTGCCCCGTTTGTTGTTGCGACCATCCTTCTTTGGTGCCGCCGAGTATCAATAGCAAGGCCATGCAGCACCCAGCCAGCTGGGCGAGGGGCGATAGCCTATAAAAATTGCCTAAACTAGTTCTCATGTCAATTCACAGAGCGTGTCATTTTTGTGCGTGCTAGCGGCTGAGCATATTACTTTTTACTCAAGTTCCTCAAGTATTTTTTATTACATTAGCCTCATAATCTCTATTACCCCATGATAGCACACGTTTAGCAAATTCAAAATCATCTTCGGTAGTTAGCTTGATATTCTCAGCTAAGCCCATTTCCATATGCACCTGATGACCTGCTTGTATGACCATTTCTGCATCATCGGTATAACAAAGCCGCTTCTTTTTTGATAAGCAATGTACTTGCCAAATGGTATCCCACCAGAACCCTTGCGGGGTTTGAGTTTTTATCAAGCTATTTCTGGCTACCAGTTGCCATGACCCCCCTTCTGTTTGCCTGCGAACGGTATCGTGTACGGGCAATATAGGCAGGACTACGGGATGGTTTTTCAGGGCCAACAGAACACGACTTAATAAATCCTTATCGCACAAAGGACGCGCCCCATCATGAATCAAAACCCTGCTCGGTGGCTGTTCGGCAAAACTTTGTAGAGCGGAATATACCGAATCTTGACGCTCCTGACCACCTAAAACATAGGTTAATCGTTCTCCTGCATTTAGCTTAGCCTTCAGTGCCTCAAAACGCTCTTCATCTCCCTTGTGAATAGAAATTATTACTCTGCTTATCTCGCGATTGCCTAAGAACAGCCTCAGTACCCACTCCAGCACAGGACGATCACCCAGCAAACGCCAGATTTTTCCTGTTCCCATCCGCCTACTCTCGCCACCAGCCGCGATTACCACGCCGTTTTTCAGGATAGGGTTCATGGCCTCATCAGTTGATGATTTTTTTCATTGCCGCAAACATGGTTTGCCCAATCACGTCGGGAGTAGGAGCGATGTGTACTCCTGCGGCTTGAAGAGCCTTGATTTTTTCATCCGCGGTGCCTTTTCCTCCTGCTACGATGGCACCAGCGTGTCCCATTCGGCGACCGATGGGGGCGGTTTGCCCAGCGATGAATGCGACAATTGGTTTGGTGATGCTCGGTTTGGTGATGCTCGGTTTGGTGATGCTTGGTTTGGTGATGCTTGGTTTGGTGATATTGTTCCTGATGTACTCGGCAGCTTCTTCTTCTGCATTTCCGCCAATTTCGCCGATGAGGACGATTCCTTTAGTATCGGGGTCTAGCTGGAAGAGTTTTAGGCAGTCCACAAAGTTAGTTCCTTGGATGGAGTCGCCGCCGATTCCGATGCAGGTGGATTGTCCTAAACCGAGCTGGGTTAGTTGCCAGACTGTTTCATAGGTGAGAGTTCCAGAGCGTGAGATGACCCCGATTGGTCCTGCTTTATGGATGTAGCTGGGCATTATGCCTACTTTGGCTTGCTCAGGAGTGATAATTCCTGGGCAGTTGGGTCCGATTAATCTGGTGGGTTTATTTTTCAGGTAGGCAGAGACGCACATCATATCGGATACGGGGATGCCCTCAGTGATGCAAATGATGAGGGGAATTTGGGCATAAGCGGCTTCAATGATGGCATCGGCAGCAAATGGAGGTGGTACGAACACCATGGAGACATTGGCTTGAGTGTTTTTAACGGCTACGGCTACGCTGTTGAACACTGGGATTCCCTCAAATGATTGCCCTCCTTTGCCAGGGGTTACGCCTGCGACAACCTGAGTTCCATATTCTTTACAGGCACGAGTGTGTAGCGAGCCTTGTGTGCCAGTTATTCCTTGTACTAGTAGGCGGGAATTTTTGTCAAGGAGGATAGCCATGTTTATTGAGCCAGTTTAACGCACTGCTGTCCTGCATCTTTGAGGTTATCAGCGATGAACAATTTTTCTTGCAGAGGGGAATGGCGTATCAGTTGACGGGCTTCCTCAACCCGACTGCCTTCTAGGCGAACTACTACTGCAGAGCTGGGTTGGACTTTTTGAAAGGCTTTAATGATGCCTTCAGCTACCAAGTCGCAACGTACTATCCCGCCAAAAATGTTGATGAGTATGCACTTAACATTGTCGTCATCGGTGATAATGCGAAAGGCAGTGCAGATGCGTTCCGCGGTGGCGTTTCCGCCTACATCTAGGAAATTGGCAGGTTCTCCGCCAAAAGATTTGATTAAATCCATGGTAGCCATTGCTAGTCCTGCTCCGTTCACCATACAGCCGATGCTACCAGCTAGCTTGATATAACTCAGATCCGCTTCTGAGGCTTGTCGTTCCAGCGGATTTTCTTCATTGGGATCGGATAGTTTTTGCCAATTGGGATGTCGGAAAGAGGCGTTATCATCTAGGGTGACTTTGGCATCCAATGCCAGAATGCGTCCATCCGCGGTGAGTGCTAGGGGGTTGATCTCCAGCAATGAGAAATCTTCTTGGCTAAAAGATTCGTAAAGATTAAGCAACATTTTGGCAGCTGGGCGAACTAATTGAGAATTAATCTGGGCAATCTCCAGCTTTTCTATCAATCTGGCAGCCTGAAAAGGACGAAATCCCAGCAACACATCAATCGCCTCCCGATGAATCTTAGCAGGCGTTTTAGCAGCTACTTCTTCTATATCCATTCCTCCCTGTCCGCAGGCGAGTACCATCGGGCATTGGCTACTCCGATCCTCCAGCATGGAAAGATAAAATTCCTTCTCTATCTCCAATCCTTCCTCCACTAGCAACCTTTGCACCAGTTGACCCTCAGGCCCCGTTTGATGAGTCACCAACTGCATCCCCAGCATACGCTCGGCTTCTCTTTGTAACTCCTCCCGACTACCACAAACCTTCACGCCCCCTCCCTTGCCTCGCCCTCCAGCATGAATCTGAGCTTTTAGTACCCAGCACGAACCCCCTATCTCTTCTGTTGCTTTGACAGCTTCCGATACCGAAAAAACGGCAACCCCCTTAGGAGTAGGCACATCATAACGAACCAATATCTCTTTCGCCTGATGCTCATGTATCTTCATATAACTGCATTATCCACAAACACCGCTTTCTGGCAAGTTTTTTAAGAGGATTAGCTCCGATTCTTTTCACGAATTGCACGAGCATCCGAGTATCGCACGAGCATCCGAGTATCGCACGAGCATCCGAGTATCGCACGAGTATCGCAGGGTATCGCACGAGCATCGCGTGGGTTGCGATATGCTCATCCTAGCCCGATATATTTGAAAATATTTGAGATTGTTGCCATTCATCCATAGAGTATGAAGATAATCACGATTGCCAGCGTCAATCCCATTGAGATATTAAAACACCTGATACGGATGGGAGATGAGAGGAATTTTTTGACAGCAGTGCCACAAGTGACCCAAAATAAGGAACAGGATATATCAATCACGAAGGTTATAATTATCACCAACAGAATGGAAGCTAGGGGATATTGTGGATTAACATAAATGGAAAAGACCGAGATTAAGAGTACCCAAGCCTTAGGATTAAGCCAAGAGAGGATAGTACCTTCCACAAATTTGAAAGGCTGAGGTTGTTTTTTAAGGTCTGATTCCAAAGTAGAATGACTGAGGGCAATTCGGATGGCTAAATACAGCAAATAAATTGAGCCAGCAATTTTTAGGAATAGCTGCAAAGATGGAAAACTGGTAAATAATGATCCAATTCCGAAACCAATGACGGTCAACAGCGACATGTAGCCGCAAAAAATTCCCCACATATAAGGTAGACTCCGCCAAATCCCAAAATTAGCCCCAGAGGTTAACAGCATTAAGTTACCAGGCCCAGGGGTGATGGAAGCAATTATGGTAAAGATGGTCAATTGCAGCATGGTTTCTTTGGCCATGGGAAATTTGAGTTCTATCAACGTTATGAGGGCATCAACCATTCTTTAATTCCTTGAAGTTTTAGCTACTTTTTCTCAGGATGACCTTCTCAGGATGACCTTCTCAGGATGACCTTCTCAGGATGACCTTCTCAGGATGACTTTTTACTGGTGCTTTTTTCAAGGTAATTTTTTCTGGAAACAAAAAATTCTTTTATAGCATATTTATGATAGCATCCCGCTAGGGCTAGTTTTAGGATTGATGAGTATTAATTGAGTATCAAGCGGTGAGGTTCAAGCGGTAGCAGACATTAGCGGATATTCAGGCGGTAGCAGACATTAGCGGATATTCAAGCGGTGAGGTTCAAGCGGTGAGGTTCAGGCGGTAGCAGACATTAGTGGATATTCAAGCGGTGAGGTTCAAGCGGTGAGGTTCAGGCGATAATGCTCGGGGGAATTGTGCTCGGGAAGTTATGCTCGGAAAATTACTAAAACGCTTGTTTAAGTTGAACAGTTTTAGGGTGGGTTTGGTAGCCACTTTGGTGGTGGTGGTGTCTTTTTTATATGGCACTTTCAATTTTAGTGGTTCATTTTTGAAGTTGCTGGATAAGCAATGGGTGGATTTTATCCTAAAGGAGCGTGATCCCCTGCCAGTTCATCCTGCTTTGGCGATTGCGGTAATTGACACCGAGAGCGTGGATGCCTTGGGTCGCTGGCCTTGGCCTAGGAGGGCCATTGCGGAATTGGTGGAGGCCCTCAATGAGTATGAAGTACGCACCATGGGATTTGATGTGGTGTTTTCAGAAGAGGAGCATTTGATAAGAGATGATACGCTCATTCCTAGGATTAGGCGGGCTGTGGATACTGGGAGTACTACTGGTAGAAGGGTGGTGCGACTGTTACGGGATCTGGATGGAGAGGGCGACAGGCGTTTGGCAAGAGCTCTCAGAGCCAGAGATAACGTGGTACTGGGTTATTTCTTTTTTGGCGGTGGCGATCAAGTTTCTCACTTAAAAGAGACGGAGATTAAACGCTCGGCAGCCCGAATTGCCAACTCTAAGATTGAGTTGCAGGCAGGTAGTCTCACCAGAGGTACTATTCCCATTGGCACGGTAGTGGAATCTAACATCAAGCTCCTGCACGACACGGGTATGCTGTCAGGATACTTTAACATGCAACCAGATCCCGAAGATGGCTCGGTACGCAGAGTACACATGCTTACCGAATACAAAGGCGATATTTACCCCTCCCTAAGTTTGCAGATGTTACGCAACTACTTAGGAGTAAGGCAAATCCAAGTTGATGTCACCCCAGAAACAGGAGTTTCAGGCATACATTTGGGCGATACACTCATCCGAACCAATTATGATGGCTCAGTGCAGGTAAATTACAAGGGACCCAGTCAGACCATCCCTCATATTTCCGTTAAGGACATCATCACCCGCACCGTCCCCAAGGAAGACCTTAAAGATAAACTGGTACTCATCGGTGCCACTGAGGTAGGCATCTTTGATCTAAGAACCACCCCCGTAGAAGTGAACTACCCAGGAGTTGAAGTACATGCCACCCTGCTGGAAAATATCCTTACTGAATCTTATTTCCATCTGGATATTTTTAATGATTTCATCACCGCCATAATAATCATTCTATTAGGCATTATTCTCAGCCTGATACTATCTAAGATCAAGAACATCTACAGTAACATTCTTATTGCCGTTTTCATAATAGGTTATACCGTTCTACATCGTTATATGGTCAATTCACTACTAACTTGGATTTCCTACATTTTTGTGGTGCTGGATGTCGTCGCAGTCTGGCTGAGTATCACCCTTTATCGCTTCTTTGTGACCGATAAAGATCGCCGCTTTATCAAGGGAGCATTTCAGCAATACCTCTCGCCTCAGGTGATTGATCAGCTGACGAATAATCCCGATCTGCTCAAACTAGGCGGCGAAAGAAGGGTACTCACCGCCTTTTTCTCCGATGTAGCTAGTTTCTCAACCGTATCGGAAGGTCTAGACCCAGTAGAATTGGTGGCTTTGCTAAATGAGTACCTCACTCAAATGACCGATATTATCACTGCCAATGGCGGTACCATTGATAAATATGAAGGAGATGCCATCATCGCTTTCTTTGGAGCTCCAATCCCCTATGAAAACCATGCCTCCCGAAGCTGCGAGGTGGCTTTGGCAATGCAAGAAAAATTGGCCGATATGCGAGTCCAATGGAAAAAAGAAAAACGACCTGAACTCTATATGCGTATTGGTATGAATACTGGTCCGATGGTGGTAGGCAATATGGGTTCTGAAAAACGCTTTGACTACACCATGATGGGACATTCTGTTAACTTGGCTTCTCGCTTGGAAGGAGCCAACAAAAACTACGGCACGCCCATTTGTGTATCCGAATTTACCTACGAGAGTGCCAAAGGCGATTTTGAATTCAGGGAGATAGATTTAATTCGGGTGGTAGGCATCAATAAACCCGTACGCATTTATGAAGTAGTAGCTAGAATAGGCAAATTAACTCCTCGGCAGAAGCAAGGATATGATGCTTTCGCTGCTGGTCTGGCAGCCTATCGCCAAATGCAGTGGGATGAATCCCGCCAGCATTTCCAAGCCTGCCAAGCCAGCATACCCGCTGATAAAGCATCGTCCGCCTACATAGACCGCTGTCAAGCCTACAAAACTGAACCCCCAGTCATCACCAAAGACCAAAAATGGAGCGGCATCTTTGAGGCATCCAGCAAATAATCACCAATCCAAAGGTGATTGGCGAACCTACAGCCAGTAGGCAATCCAAAGGTGATTGGCGAGCCAAAAGTGATTGGCAATCCTGCTTAAAGTCTAATTTTACTGGTCGTCTGTTTAGGCATGAAGAAAGAAAAAAAAGGAACACGCCTAGAATGGGTACTGGGAATGACCTGGCTCCGCTCGCGTAATGTAAAAGGAACAGGGGATAAAGCAACCATCGCTTGGACGGCTTGGGCTGCCATGACTGGCACGGCCCTTGGGGTCGCCGCGATGGTGGTTTCGTTGGCGGTGATGAATGGCTATCGCAGTAATTTGGTGCGAGTGATGGCTAGTGCGTTTCCACATTTATCGGTGGAGTGGGACGGCAAAGCCAGCCCCGAGCAATCTCAGCAGCGGGAAGAGAAATTGCGTGAATGGCTGGAAAGCGGGTATAAGGTGCGGGATGTTTCTCGGTATATTTCCAAAGAGACGGTGTTATCAGGTCCTCGCGGGATTTCGGGGGTGTTAATGCGAGGACTGAATGCCAGCGAAATCGCTGATGACAAAGCCCTGCTGAAATTGATAGATACCGAATCTGCCTCGCAAGGGGCTGGTGGCTCTCAAGAGGCTACGGGGCAATTTGCCTTAAAGCTTGGTGAAACCGCAGCAGATGGCACTAAACAGATATGGTTCAGTCGCAGTATTGGGTCTCGTTTGGGGGTGAAATTGGGAGAACAGATCAAGGTGCTAGATGTTCAATCACGGGATCAGTGGTTGCCCAGTCCTAATCCACTGAGGCTTAGGGTCACAGGTTGGCTGGATACTGGCGTCAGTGCCTTTGATGATTTAGTGGTGGTGGTGGAATTATCCACTTTGCGAGCCTTGTTTCCGTCTGATACATCTGGGGCTGGTCTGGGTTTGAAGCTGGAAAAGCCTTTGCGATCAAATGGGGCTGCTCAGTTGTTGCGTGATCGGCTGATATATCAATCGGCATATGTGTATAGCTGGCTGGAGAGTAATCAGCAATTGTTTAAGTTAATCAAGATACAAAAGGTAGCTTTATTTTTAGTGTTGTTTTTGATAGTCGCGGTAGCTTTGTTTGGCATGACAGGAACTTTGAGCATGTTAGTCAGCGATAAGAAACGCGAGATTGCGGTGTTATCGGCGTTGGGTATTTCCTCCCAAAAGATACAGCGAGCCTTCATCTTTCAAGGTTTGCTGATAGGCAGTAGTGGCTTGATATTGGGCATGGGCGTTGGGCTAGCGATTTGCGGGTCTTTCAGTAGATTAACTTCCCTCAAGCTGCCCCCAGGGATTTATCCTGGTAGCGACCAAGTCCCCATTTTGCTCCTTTGGCAAGATTGCCTCGGGGTGGCTCTGGCAGTTATGATAGCCAGCATCTTAGGAGCTTATCTCCCTGCCAAACAAGCGGCCGCTACCGACATCATTCAGGTCATTCATTCTCAGTAGACGCCCCCCTTTTCTCAAGAGGTCTATGAGCTGATGAGCTGGCACCTAGATGGTTTTTTAGGGGGGGGTGTAATGGGGGGGGGGTCTACAGGTCTGCCTGTTTGACGGCATCTTCTATGGTTCCGACCATGTAGAAGGCTTGCTCGGGTAGGTCATCATGCTGCCCGTTAAGGATTTCTTGGAAGGAACGCACGGTATCTTTGATGTCCACGAACACGCCATGGCGTCCAGTAAAATCTTCGGCTACATGGAAGGGCTGAGAGAGAAATCGCTGGATTTTACGAGCTCGCTCAACGATGTTGCGATCTTCCTCAGAAAGTTCATCCAAGCCCAGAATGGCGATGATGTCCTGTAGCTCCTTGTATCGCTGCAAGATGGTCTGGACTGCGCGAGCGGTTTGGAAGTGTTCATCACCTAGGATGCGGGGGTCAAGAATGCGAGAGGTGGAATCGAGCGGGTCTACGGCAGGATAAATACCGAGTTCGGAGATTTGACGCGAGAGTACGGTAGTGGCATCAAGGTGAGAGAAGGTAGTAGCTGGGGCGGGATCGGTGAGGTCATCAGCAGGTACGTACACTGCTTGCACGGAGGTGATAGCACCTTTTTTAGTGGTGGTGATTCGTTCTTGCAGCAATCCCATTTCGGTAGCTAGGGTGGGCTGATAACCCACTGCGGACGGAATTCGTCCTAGCAGGGCAGAGACTTCGGATCCAGCTTGGGTGAAGCGGAATATATTATCAATGAACATTAGGACATCGGTATTAGCGGTATCGCGAAAGTGTTCTGCCACGGTGAGGGCGGTGAGGGCTACTCGGGCTCTTGCTCCTGGCGATTCATTCATTTGCCCGTAGATGAGGGCGGTTTTATTCAGCACGCCAGATTGCTTCATTTCTAGGTAGAGGTCATTACCTTCTCGGGTGCGTTCTCCCACTCCTGCGAACACTGAGTACCCACCGTGCTCGGAAGCGATGTTGCGGATCAGTTCCTGAATGATAACTGTTTTACCTACTCCAGCCCCGCCAAATAGCCCAATCTTCCCTCCGCGAGCGTAGGGACACAGCAGGTCAATCACCTTGATGCCAGTCACGAACATGCTAGAGCCAGCTTCTAGTTCATCATATTTGGGTGGCGGAGTATGAATCGGGCGATGAAGCTTGGCATTTACCGGACCTTGTTCATCTACAGGATCGCCAGTCACATTGAGAATTCTTCCCAGTACTGCATTGCCTACAGGAACCAAGATGGGTTTTCCAGTATCAACCGCGTTCATGCCGCGTGCCAAGCCGTCTGTGCCTGCCATGGCGACGGTACGGACGGTGTTCTGACCTAAATGCTGTTGAACTTCGCAAATTAGGGGCAAATCACCCGCTCGTTTTTCTATCTTGACCGCATTCAGTATCGGTGGCAGCTGATTTTCTTCAAAAGCGATGTCCACCACTGGACCCAACACTTGTAATACTTTCCCTTTAGCACTGCCTATATTAGTACTGCCTTTACTCATATGCCTTTACTAGTACTGCCTTTACTGTAATACCACCCTGATAATTCACATGCCCTCTTTCAGCTATTTTCCAGCTATTTTCCAGCTATTTTCCAGCTAATTCTCAGCTAATTTGCTTGCCTTGTTTCTAATTTACTCAACTTCTTTTTTCCAGCTAACAAGCTAGAGCCATTGCTTCACACCCTTCAATGTAGCCTTATTTCATATTTTTTCAAGCATTTTTAGAGGGAGGATTTATAAGCTGACTATACAAAAAAGGCACAAATCAAGAGCAGTAGCAGCAGGGTAGACAACGCTGCTTTAATGTTTGGGTTGTATATGTTGTCCCATATAATTTTTAAGTGTTCTTCCAATAGCAATTGTTAGTAATGACCCAAAAGAACCATTAAAAATGAGTCCTTCGATTGTCTGAATTTTTCATCTTTTAGCCATCCCCAATTAGTAAACACATGAAAAAACCAAATACCCAATCCCGACAAAATCAAAATGACAATAAATAAAATGGCAAAAAATGATAATCCAATAAGCTTTTCAACAACAGTCCCAAACATTTTATGCCATCTAACATAATTACTCTCTATTTGTTTTTCTAAGTAATTTTCTTCTTTTCCTGATTTAGGACCAGCAAAGCTTTCGGGAGAAGCTTCTTCCTCATCTTCTGCCATACCCCCTTCTGCTTTATTTTTGTTTTCATCACTCATTTTATTTCATACGATTTTTATAATACTTTTTTATTACTTCATTGGATATCTCTGTTCCTCGCTCTCCCTCTTTATAAACATCTTCCCACGGTGTTCCTTCTTTGTGAGTAAGACTTGAAAGGGCAAGGGGAGACAGACCACCATAGTACTTGTAGCATGTCTCCAAGAACTCAGTTGTATTATCATTTGGCAATTCATAATCGCAGAACACATTATCTAGCATCCTTCCATTACCATGGTATTTTGAAGCGTAGTACAAATCTGGTATGACGGGGCCATACTGCCATGCCTCTATACGATTAAAAAATAAGGGTCTATCATAGATAGCCAAGTGCCACCCATGAGAAATATAAGCTAACTTAATTAGCTTCATAATGCTGACACTCTTTGCTTTTTTGATAAAGTAGTTCGCAGCAACAAAAACTTCTTCAACCTGATTTTTGGCATCCATTGTTATACTACCTTTCGTACCAATCCCATCACTTGATCCTCAAGCAATCTGTCTATACGTCCTAGCGTACGACACCCTACCCTCATCAACAGGCAAAATCATTGATGTATATCTCTGTAATCCCGATGCTGAAATGGAGGTTATCCACTGTAACCTACTTTTCTAAAAAAATCCTACACATTTTTTATTCCGATTATGTTTTTTACATTAACCCGTGGAATGATTGACGATATTGTACCGACAACTCTTTTCATGGTGAGACCGCTAATTCCTTTTTTTAAGGGGGGGGGGGGGGGTAACACACAAGAAATTTTACAATGCCTGAGCTCCGTTGATAATTTCTATTAATTCGCTAGTGATGGCGGCTTGTCGCAATCGGTTGTATTGGAGGGTGAGGGAATTGATCATTTCGCCAGCGTTTTTAGTTGCTGCTTCCATGGCGACCATGCGGGCTCCGTGTTCACCGGCTTCGGTTTCTAGCAGGGCGATATAGGCTTGGTTGATAAGATAATCGCTCAAGATGCTCTCCAATTTTTTGGGAGAGGGTTCAAGGATCACCTGTGCTTCGGCGGATGTGTCGGAGGACACGGGGGGGGGGGGTATGTCGCTGGTTTTGCGGGGATTTTCTGGGACGATAGGTAGTATTTGCCTGAGTTCAGGGAGTTGTTTGAGGGGATTATAGAAGCGATTATAGGCGAGCCAGATGCCACTGGTTTTTTCTTTTAAGAAGTCATTAGAGAGTTGAGCGATGGTGTTATCGAGTTGTCGGGTACGCTCTGGCATGGGTATTTGAGTGATGGTGGAGTGAATGGAGAGTGATGTTTGAGTTCGGGAGCGGAAGAAGTCCTGCCCTTTGCGTCCGAAGATAGCGAGGCTGGCGGTTTGTTGTTGGTTTAGGAAGTTGTAGGCGGCTTTATTGATTTGGGAATTAAAAGCACCTGCTAGTCCGCGGTCGGTGGTGAGCAGTATTAGCGATGGGTGTGAGGAGTGATTTTTTTGAAAGAAGGGATGTTGGGTAGGGAGGAGTTTGAGGGTTTGGGATAATTGTTGTGCGTAGGGCTGAGCTTGCCGAGCATTTTGTTGAGAGCGGTTTAGTTTAGCAGCTGCGACCATCCGCATGGCACTGGTTATTTTGCGAGTATTAGTGACGCTATCAATGCGTCTTTTTAGTTCACGGGTGGTAGGCATTTTACAATTTTTTGGGGTGATATACTATTTAAGGCTTTATTCTTTATCAGTTAGGCATTTTGCCTTTTATATGCAGAACAGATAGCGTCAAGCAAGTTTCTATTTTTAGAACGATATTTATCAAAGTCGTTTATATTATCGTGACGCATATGTAGCTGGCCTTCACCTATATTTCCTTTATGTTGTCCTTTGGAGTAGTGCGAATTATTTTTTACCTCATTAGAGGAAAGTACCCAATAGTAGATTTTATCCCTCCAAACAGCGATTCAAATAAAAACATCACAGCATTCAGGTTTTATTTGCTGAAAGTTCATTAGGAAGGGTTTTTTAGAATTAGAAGCTAGTGCTTTTTCATATAACGGAGCGTCAATACTAGAATCGGTAGTTCTAGATGCCTTTATTTCAACAGCTATTTTATCATCTAGCCAAAAATCATATTGCCCAGAATAGTTTGGATTAGATAGTTTAGATGGTTTTTTCAGTTCGGGAACAAGCTCTTTTAAGTGTCCTTGTGCCCATTTTTCTCCAAATCCACGAGGTGCATTAATTTCAAAGATATACAAGAATAAGTTTCTGTGTATGTATTCATCTCTAAGGATATAATACTCATCTAAAGATAATTTATTGAATCCCAAAAGCACGGAAATCATGTATTCATATTCATTAAATGGATACACAGATACCAGTTTATTTAGCTTAGTTAAAATATCATTAGAATTCTTTAGTTCCAATATCAATTTTTCTAATGTTTCTTTTAATTGTTCCACAATACAAGTTACTCTATTCCTGTAGCTCATTTTCAAACGGACTACTATTTTGCCAACCTGTCTGTCCATATTTACGAAAATTATTAAGTCGCTTAATCATAATTTCACAATAAATTGGGTTATTATCAGCAATAAAACATTTCCTTTTCAACATTTCTGCAGCAATAAGTGTAGTTCCAGAGTGCCCAAAAAAATCAATTGTAATGTCATTTTCTTGCGAACTTGATATCATAATCCTTTCAATGCTTTTCAATGGCTTTTGAGCATAACACCCATTAACATTTTCTATCATACGGTAAAAAACTTGTTGAATATCTACCCAAACGTTGCTTGGTCTTATATTTTTTGATTTGCTTCTAGAAAAGTTATCTACAAGATCTCCATCTATTTTTTTATAATACCCCTTGAGAATTTTAGGTATATCAGTATATTGAACTTTGAAAAATGGTTCTCCCTTTATGTAATAAAGACACTCCTGCCTGACAGACATCCAATTTTTTTGAGTCCCATAGCCTCGTTGATTACGCATGGTTATAAATGAACGAGACTTAAACTCCATAAAATTACGCATCATTATCATAAAGTCTGGTAGGGGTTGGAAGTCATTTTTTTGGTCAGCTCCTAGCCAAATGTAAAAGGCAGAGCCTGCATCATCAAGGGATTCAGCTGTGTTTTTTATCCAGTGCTTACACCACTGGATAAATTTATCCAAGCGTTGAATGTCAAAAGCAATAAAGTTATAAGGGGGGTCGTGGATAGCTAGTTTTGCTTTTTCACCGTTCATCATTTTTTTTACTTGTGCAGAATCAGTTGAATCAATACAAGCTATTTTATGACCAAACACAGGGTCAATCCAAATATCTCCCAGCTTTAAGCTACAAAATGGAAGTAGTTTTGCAGTAGTTTCTTCGTCTGCATCAATTCTTTTTAGCTCTATGTTTTTCATTTATCCATCAATTTTTTATCTGGAAGGTTTTTTTGAAGTCGTTTAAGGCGTCCTCAAATTTTTGAGATAGTTCATCAGTCATGATAAGTTTATCTTCCAGTTGTGTATATATTTCAGCGTGGCTATTGTGGATGAAAGCGAGGAATTCGGTCTCAAATTTTTTCACCGAGCTCACTGGAATATCATCCAGTCCGCCGCGAGTTCCTGCAAAGATGGAGAGGATTTGGTCGGTCACTTTCAGGGGGCGATATTGGTCTTGTTTAAGCAGTTCGGTCAAGCGTTCACCGCGGGCGAGTTGGGCTTGGGTGGCTTTATCAAGGTCGCTACCGAACTGAGCAAAAGCAGCTTTTTCACGGTATTGAGCGAGTTCCAAACGCAAAGTGCCAGCGATTTTTTTCATGGCCTTAACTTGAGCCGCGCCACCTACTCTGGAGACTGATAGACCCACATTAACAGCTGGTCTCAACCCAGCATTGAAGAGGTCTGAGCTGAGGAAGATTTGCCCATCGGTAATGGATATAACATTAGTGGGGATGTAGGCGGAGATGTCACCAGCTTGAGTTTCAATGATGGGGAGAGCAGTTAAGGAGCCGCCGCCGTGTTCTTTGTTTAGCTTGGCGGCCCGTTCGAGTAGCCGACTATGGAGGTAGAAGACATCGCCGGGGTAGGCTTCTCTACCTGGGGGGCGGCGCAATAATAGGGACAGCTGGCGATAGGCTACCGCTTGCTTGGAGAGGTCATCATAGATGCATAGGACGTGCTTTCCTTGGTGCATAAAGTATTCACCGATGCTACAGCCAGCCATCGGAGCGATGTACTGTAACGGGGCGGGGTCGGCAGCAGAAGCGGAAACTACGATGGTGTTTTTCATGGCATCGGCTTCTTCGAGTTGTTGTACCACGTTGACTACATTGGAGTTTTTTTGTCCGATGGCGACATATATGCAGATAACTCCTTGGTCGCGTTGATTGATGATGGTGTCAATGGTGATGGCAGTTTTGCCTGTTTGGCGGTCGCCAATGATGAGCTCACGCTGCCCGCGGCCGATTGGTATCATGCTGTCAATCGCCTTGATGCCAGTTTGCAAGGGCTCGTGGACGGGCTGTCGGCTGATAATCCCGGGGGCTACGATGTCCATCAATCGCTTTTCGGTTGATTTAATAGGCCCTTTACCATCTATGGGTTCTCCCAAGGGGTCAACGACCCTGCCTAAGAAGTCTGGCCCTACGGGAACTGAGGCTATTTGCTCGGTACGGCGGACTTGGTCTCCCTCCCTGAGTTGCTGTTGTTCGCCCATCAGCACCACCCCTACATTGTCTTCTTCCAGATTAAGGACAATCCCCGTTAGCTGATTGGGAAAACTTAGCAACTCTCCCATCTGTACGTTGTCTAGCCCGTGTACCCGAGCGATACCATCTCCCACGGTGATGATGGTTCCTACTTCTTCAATTTGGGTCTGGTTATCAAAGTTGGCGAGTTCTTTTTGCAATATGGAGCTGATCTCTTCAGCACGCAGTTTTTGAGAGGTAGGCATTAGTACTCTATTATGGATGTGGGTTGCGGTCAGTTACGATGGGTCAGTTACGATGGGTCAGTTACGATATGTCAGTTACGATATGTCAGTTACGATATGTCAGTTACTATGTCCCAGTTACGATATGTCAGTTACTATGTCCCAGTTACGATGTCCCAGTTACGATATGTCAGTTACGATGTCCCAGTTACGATGTCTCAGTTACTATTACTATGTCCCAGTTACGATGTCTCAGTTACGATGTCCCAGTTACGATGTCTCAGTTACGATGTCTCAGTTACGATGTCCCAGTTACGATGTCTCAGTTACGATGTCCCAGTTACGATGTCCCAGTTACGATGTCTCAGTTACTATTACTATGTCCCAGTTATGATGTCTCGGTTTTGCTAAAGTTTTCCTGCAGGGATTGCAATTTACGTTTAAGGCTACCGTCCCAGACACGACTTCCTATGGAGATGGTTAGGCCTCCTAGCAGTTGGGGATTTATTTTGTTAGTGAGGAGTATTTTTTTATTTAGCATGAGTTCCAGTTTTTGTTTTAGGGTTTGCTGTAGTTTTGGATGGAGCGGTTCCACGGAATGAACGACAGCTTGCAAGCGATTAGCGTTTTCATCGGCGATGCTATCAAAGGTGTTTGCCAGTGGTTTTAGTAGGTTTAGGCGTTGTTTTTTGGCGAGTGTTTGGGGCAGATTGGCGAGTGTACGGGGTGCTTTCAGGAGTTTCAGTAGTTGTAGTAGTATTCGGGTAGTGACTTTGGTGGCGGGATTAGTCAAGGTTTTCTGTAAAGGGGGAGAGTTGTTCACCGCTCGGGAAAGTGCTTGGAGTGCTTGGGAGGTTTTTTCTATCTGTCCCTGTTTTTGGGCGATCTGGAACAGAGCTAGGGCATAACGCTTGGTGATAACAGCAGTACTCATGAGTTTTTTCCGATGTTGTTTTGGTGGCTCTGATTCAGTTGGGTAATGAACCTTAGGGCCAGTGTTTCTTGCTGAGCAGAGTTAAGACTTAGTTTTTCTTTAGCTAATCGGATGGTTTCTTCTGCGAGATTTTGTTTCCATTTTGCGAGGGCTTGTTCTATTTCTTGGTGGGCTTGCTGCCTAAATTGTTGCCTCAGGCGTTTAGCACGTCCTTTCGCTTGGGAGGATATTTTCTCCTGCTCGGCGATCAGTGCCTGCTTGAGCTCTGCGGTGCGAGTGTTTAGGTCGGCTTGCATGGACGCCAACTTCTGCTGCTGAGACTCAAAATTAGCTTTGGCATCGGTAGCAGATTGACGGATGGCCTCATACGACTCGCCCTCGGACTGAGCCGCTCCACGCAACAAAGAACCCAGAGGCTTTCGGGCAACCAAATAGGCGATCAATATCAGTATGGATAGATTGATGCTCTTCCAGAGCAAGGGCAACCACGGATTACCTCCCTCGTGGGATACCTCTGCTCCCCAAGCCAAGCCAGATGCTCCCCAAGCTGAGCTAACTCCCCAAACCAAGACCAGACACAAAACACACGATAAGTTTTTCATATGGGCTGGCAGTAGCATTTTGCTCCTGTTCTTCAAATATTTATTCAAATATTTTTTCAACATCAAACTCTATGATAGCAATTGCTTACACACCTGTTGGGCCAGCTTCTCGGCATGCTGAGGTAGTTCCTTACGGGCAGCTTCTATTTGCTGCTTCAAGTCTAAACGGCTGACTTCCAACTCTCGCTGAGCAACTTGGCGTTCCTGTGCCATCAATTGTTGAGCTTTTGCCTGTGCCTGTTTCAGTCCTTCACTGCGAACGCCATCCAAACTCTTACGAACCTCAACCAGCTGCTTGTTGTAATCCGATAGCAACTGCTCCGCCTTGAGATTATCAGCCTCAGCTGCCGACCGCCACTCCTTTAGCAGAGCTTGACGAGCATCTAAACTTCGCAAAACAGGCTTAAACCACCAACGATTGACTAGCCACACCACCACCATCACCAATACCGCAATGAATAAAGGTGTGTTTAGCTGCAAGTGCAACAAATCAAAATCAAATAGCTCAACCAGATAAGGAGAATCCCGATAACTCATAACCAGCGACATTCCTAGCGGACATTCCTAGCGACATTCCTAGCGGACATTTCTGTCGGACATTCCCAGCGGACATTTCTATCATTTGGGCAAAACCCCGTCCTCCATCAACACCAAGCACCATCCTGCCGATATTCCACCGCGATTGTCAATAGCTTTTGTGGAGAATGCTGAAATTAGCATTGCTCATTTTCGGGATGATTTTTTTCTTCTTTTTAAGAATCCAAAGCGACTAGGAACTTCTATACAGGGTTCCCCTCTTTGCATAGATACTTTATTATCGGCTATAATTTCCCGTCTTTCATTTTTTGGTGGCTCTACTTTGTTATCAAGAGACGTACCCATAGCATATAAACTTCAATGACTTTATCATCTATAAGTTGGTCTTTTGCAAGTAACATCTCCCATTGATTCCTTAGATACAGCAACAAATTAATTGTACTCTGATAAAGAAGGGGTCTTTCGTGTATTCTCCAAACATTGGACGCTATGATCCCTGCTACACTAATAACAACTCCAATAACAGAGACAAGACCAACAATGTTGCCGCTTATATTAGGTATATAAACAAGGCAAAAAGCAACAAGAATTACTAAATAAGGCAGGGTTTGAAAAAATTTACTACAATACAAAGCACGATCCATCACATCTTCAAAGCGATAAAGATTAAATTCTGTTCTGGACAAGCATTCTGTTAGACGTGCCTTTTGTTTATCTAGCTTTTCTTTTTCGTTCATAACTTTCTATTTTTTTACTAGCTTAGTCGGTGATGGATCAATAGATGGTGACTTAGTAGATGGTCTTGGTTTATTACAACCCATTGTATTTGGATTTACTGGTCTTTGTTTATTGAAATCTTCCCTAATAGGTTTTTGTCCGTCACCACCGTTGAAAAATTGTATTACACCGTTGAAAAATTGTATTACTCTTGTGAAATATTTTTTGTTCATTATTTTCATCTCATTAATTGTAACAAAAAAATTAAATATACCTACCACACTAGTAATTAAAAATCTACCGTGGATTATGTTCATATAATATACTTTTTATGAATGTCTGTCAATACAGAATTTTATTACTTCTATAACTATTTGATTTTACACAATAAGATAGTTAAACACCATATCTCTCTGGTCTCAGTAAGAAACCTAAAAATTTTAGGTTTCTTACTGAACTTAAACTAGCATTATTATAAGGATATGTCAACAAAAAAATCAATAATAATCTATAATTATTTGATTTTACACAATAAGAATATACTATGAATTACCCTCTAGCAAAAAAAAACTTGACAAACTAGCTACCATGCCTTAGATTAAGAATATCAGACATTTCTGTGATGAATACTGTCAGTCGTGCGAAGCACAGCTTAGCTGTGGTGAGCATTGTTTATTACAGATTAGATGTTAAGGAATGAAAGGGAATTAGTGGGAAGAGCCTGATCTGAGGTTCGTCACATCCGATAAGTCAGGCTTATCATGTTTTCCGGCGTAAAGGCGTGAAGACGTGAAGCAAGTGACGAAGAAGAGAGGAGGTCGCTATTGCACCGTAATCTCTTCAGATATGTGCTGGTTCACATACATGCATGGGTTGCCCCCCATTTGCTTTGTCCGCCCGATGGAGCATGCGAGCAATAGCACTCCCCACCATTCCCTTTCATTCCGCCCTCTGATTTTTACATGCCCGCCCCCCAAGCTCTCCAACCCCCCAGCCCCCTAAGATAAGGATATGGGAGAAAAGACCGAGGGGGAGGGGATGGGGAAGCTTCGCTGTCCGCCAAGTGCCTTGCTAAGTGCTTCGCTAAGTGCCTCGCTAATGCCTTGCTAAGTGCTTCGCCAAGTGCCTTGCTAAGTGCCTTGCTTAGTGCTTTGCCAAGTGCCTCGCTAAGTGCTTTGCCAAGTGCTTCGCTAATGCCTTGCTATGCTTTCAGTGTAATTTGAGCGAGCAAGTTATTAAATGAGGGTTGTTGGGTGAGTTTTGTTGAGTTGTCGATGTCCTGTGCGAGGAAGCGATCTTCTTTAAGGGTGGGGATGGTTTTTCGTACTAGGCGGAGGATTTTTTGGAGGTGAGGAGATGTTTTGAGTGGGAGTCGGTATTCAATGGCTTGTGAGGTTATCATGAGTTGAATGCTGAGTAGTTGTCGGAGGTTTTGGTTCATGTCTATGAGTCGGAAGGCGGCGTGGCAAGCCATGGAGACGTGATCTTCTTGGTTAGCCGAGGTTGGGATAGAGTCGGTGGAGCAGGGGTTGGCTTTTTGTTTATTTTCGCTCATGAGAGCAGCGGTGACGATTTCAGCGATCATCATTCCTGAGTGTAGTCCTGGGTTGGAGGAGAGGAAGGGAGGCAGTCCGTAGTTGAGGGCGGGGTCTATGAGCATGGCGACTTGCCTTTGTGCTAGCGAGCCTATTTCGGCGATGGCGAGGGCGATTTGGTCGGCAGCGAAGGCGACAGGTTCGGCGTGGAAGTTTCCGCCTGAGATGACATCCTCTTTGGCAACTTCTTTGGCGACGATGAGAGGGTTATCGGTGACGCCATTGGCTTCTATAAGTAGTGTATTGGCTACTTGTCGCAGGAGGTCAATGCAGGCACCGAGTACTTGGGGTTGGCAACGGATGCAGTAGGGGTCTTGGACGCGGGGATCATTTTTTTGGTGGCTTTGTCTAATTTCCGAGTTTTTTAGTAATTCCATTAGGATTGCGGCGGTGTCTATTTGTCCCTTATGTCCGCGGAGGCGGTGGATTTCAGGGTGGAGTGGAGCGGTGGATCCCATGATGGCATCGGTGGTCATGGCACTGAAGGTTATGGCACAGCGGATGTTATGCCATGCCTCAAACAAGCCTGCTAGGGCTAGGGCGGTAGAGACCTGAGTGCCGTTGATCATGCTTAGTCCTTCCTTGGGGCCGAGTATCACTGGCTTGAGGTTTGCTTTTTGCAGCGCGGAGGAGGTATCCATCACTTTCCCTTGATATTGTACCTGCCCCACCCCGATTAAAGCCGCGGTCAGGTGTGCGAGGGGTGCAAGGTCGCCGCTGGCACCTACCGAACCTTGCGAGGGAATAACGGGCAGAATGTCGTGCTTTAGGAAATCGGCCATCAGTTCTAGTACGGGCCAACTGATGCCAGAGGCTCCTCGTTCTAGCGACAGTATTTTCAGCACCATGGTGAGACGTACTATTTGTCGGGAGAGGGGTTTGCCGACTCCGCAGCAATGGGACAGGATAATGTTTCGTTGTAGAGCCACCGTTTGTGCGGGAGGAATACGCACATTGGCTAATTTACCAAAGCCCGTATTTATTCCATAGATTGGCTTTTGGCCTTGGGCAATTTTGGTGATGATGGCATTTCCTCGTTCCACATCAGGGCGACAAGATTGCTCCAGCTTTACTGCGAGATTGTTGTGCCATATGTGTTCCAGCATTGGCAGGGTGGCTTTACCAGGGATTATGGTGATATACTCGGGCATTCTTATTTCTGCTAGGGCATTCTTATTTTTGCCAGGGCATTCTTATTTTTGCCAGGGCATTCTAGTACTTTATCTAATTTTGTTTATCATTCTTGTTGGTAACATTGCCGAGGATTTACACATCGGATAATAGGCATGGATGATAGGCATGGATGATAGGCATGGAGTAACATAGGGCGAGGATCTGGGGGGAGCATGAACATCAATGAACTTGAATATTGAGCTTATTATTGTTAGAATGCAGGCGTAGTGTCCTGATGGTTGGTGTCCTGATGGTTAGTGTCCTGATGGTTAGTGTCCTGATGGTTAGTGTCCTGATGGTTATAGCATGAAAAAGCAATTATTTTTTTCAAGCGTTTTTAGTCTTCTCTTAGTCAACTGCGAGGGGGACGTTAGTATCGCCAACAAAATAGTTCCCGTTCCTGTTCCAGACTATGACAATGACGGCGTCTCGGATGACAAAGACGTATGCTACATGGGGGCCGATGACTGGATCAGTGGTGCTACCACCGACAAGGACGAAGATGGCTGTCGCGATAAAGACGAAGACCATGACGAAGGCACAGGCGAAGATGCTGACAACGATGGAATAAACAATTTTGACGAAAATGGCAATCCTTTAGACGAATGCCCTATTGGAGACAAGAATTGGGACAGTAGTGATGTCACCAAGGATAAGGATTTGGACGGTTGCCAAGACTCCACAGAAGATCCCGATGCAGGAGGTGAAGATCCCGACCGCGATAGCAATGGTTTAATTGATATTTCAAATATGGTCCAGTTGAATAACATTCGCTATAACTTGGCAGGCGATAGCTACAAGATCAGTGATGCCGATACAGGTAGCAACACTGGGTGTCCTCTTACGGGGTGCCATGGCTATGAACTGGTGAACGATATTGTCCTAAAATATCCCCTAACATCTGGAATCGCCAACTGGATACCCTTGGGGAACTGTGGAGAAGATAACAAATGCGGCGGTGATGAAAGTGCTGATGATCAACCTTTCGGGAGCGAATTTGATGGAAACAATAACACCATAAAAAACCTTGCCGTTCATAATGACACTCAACACACGGGATTCTTTGCTGTTTTGAGTGGCACGGTAAGTGATCTAGTGTTTAAGTCGGGATCGGTTATCGGTGTGTATGCCGAGGGAGAGTTATTGTCTGTTTCCACGGTAGGGGCAGTGGCGGGTTTGTTACAAGTAGGCGGGACGCTAGATAACATTGTCTCTGAGTTGTCAGTCACTGCGGATATTGGTGATCACGATAGCGTAGGTGGTTTGGTAGGACTAAACGAGGGGAGCATCAATAACGGCTATGCAACAGGCGATGTTACCAGTCCAGCTGGTTTTGATGTCATAGGCGGGTTGGTTGGTACCAATGGTGGTACCATTGAGAATAGCCATACAGAAGGCAATGTTAGTGGCGGAGGAAGAGATAAGGACAATGTAGGCGGCTTGGTAGGAATGAATGATAACCTAATCCAGACAAGCTCCGTGATCGGTGATGTTGTAGGTAGCAACGATGATTATGACTCCGTAGGCGGCGTAGCAGGAGTTAATAATGGAACAATCCAAAACAGCTACACTAAGGGCTTAATTCAAGGTAGTGATGGCAATTCCGATCAAGTAGGCGGCTTGGTGGGAATTAACCTAGGGATGCTTAGAAATAGCTACGCCACTGGTGGTGCTGATGGCGGTGCTGGCTCTAATGATCACGTAGGGGGCATATCGGGCTGGAATAATGGGACATTGCAGGACAACTATAGCACGGGTGATATAACTGGTGGTGCGGGGAATTCCGATAGAGTCGGGGGCTTAGTAGGCTATAACCTAGCAGGTATCCTCCAACACAGCTATGCCACTGGAAGTGTAGATGGGGGTACAGGCTATGCTGATCAGGTAGGAAAAGTGGTCGGAGAAAGATCCTTCCCTACCAACATCGCAGGCAACTACTATTATGAAGGCAGCAGGCTTACAGTTAAAATAGGCGATGTAAAAGTAACCACCACCGATACCGAAGCCATCGGACATAATGATGCCGACCTCAAGGCTCTCACCGCTGCCGACACCGAAACTCAATTTGGTGCAAGTAATGGCTGGAATGGCTTTAATTGGGACTTCTCAGGTATTGATGAGTATCCCAGCCTAAAGTCATATAAGGAAGAAAGCGATGTTCAAGTAGAAGGCGATCTCATCTGCAAACAGCCTTCTCAAACCCACAATCAATGTACTGGTTCTTGATCCCAACATTTATTATCATTAACAGCCAAACAATGAGGAGCCAACAATGATAAGCACAATAATGAGGAGCACAATAATGAACTCTAAGAATACTGGAAGCATCCATTTCTTGTTCTTAGTTCTAGCCTTGTTCGTTAGTGGTTGCTGGGGGGGAGGGGAGGGGGGGGGTAGCAGCACTGGAGGAGTAGGTGGAGGTGGCGGGGTCGGGGGCGTGGGGGTGGAAAGTAGCGGGGATTCCGATGGTGATGGAATCCTAAACAGCCAAGATTTATGCCGTTACAGTCCAGTAGGGTTCGTCAGTGGTCCCAGCACAGACCAAGACTTAGACGGCTGTTTTGATTCTCATAAAGAGGATAAGGACCAAGGCCTAGGCAGCGATTACGATAATGATGGCCAGCCAGATACTACCGACCTTGATGATGACAATGACCTCATCTTAGATACAGCAGATGGCTGCCAAAGAGGAACGAGATTATGGCAGAGCAACACCGCAGAAGATGCCGATTCAGATGGTTGTCAGGATGCCAGCACGGATGAAGATCAGGGTGCAGGTACCGATGCTGATAATGACGGTGAATTGGATTCCGCGGACTCCGATGATGACAATGATGGAATAGCAGACACTTCCGATAATTGCCCAGTAGGAGCAAAAAACTGGGATACTGCCATCAACGATGCCGACTCGGATGGTTGCCTAGATTCTTTGGAAGACCCCGATGCGGGCGGTCAAGATCCCGATAGAGATGGCGATGGTTTAATTGATATTTCTAATTTGGCTCAGTTGAATAACATTCGCTACAACTTGGCAGGCGATAGCTACAAGATCAGTGATGCCGATACAGGTTCTAGCATTGGTTGTCCGAGTACGGGGTGCAATGGCTATGAACTGGTGAACGACATTGAGCTACTTTCTCTGTCTAATTGGAGTCCAATAGGCAGTGGGAATGCTCCCTTTGAGGCTGTCTTTGATGGAGGTAATTATACCATCAATAATCTCAACCTTGATAACGACACCGAACACACGGGGTTTTTTGCGGTGTTAAGTGGTACGGTTCGCGACTTATCGTTTGAATCAGGTTTTGTTTATAGCAGTTGGGCAATGGGAGCGGATGCGTCTCCTAATTTTGTAGGTGCGGTGGTAGCTTTGTTAAGGAGTGGTGGGGTAATAGATAATGTTTCGGCTGAGTTAGAGATTGCGGTTGCCGATGGTGATTATGTGCGAGCTGGCGGGTTGGTAGGGCGTAGTGAGGGTATCATCCAGAGTAGCTATGCCACTGGCGATGTTACTGGTGGTGCGGGTGAAGGTAATGAGTTAGGAGGATTAGCGGGAAGCAATAATGGGACTGTCGTGAACAGTTATGCCATGGGCGATGTTGTTGGCGGTGCGGGTAAGTTTAACCATGTAGGTGGCTTGGTGGGATATAGCGAAGGTATAATAAGAAACAGCTTAGCCACGGGTGATGTTGCTGGCGATGAGGGTAGGCGTAACTCTGTAGGTGGCTTGGTGGGAACGGTAAACAAAGGTGAGATTGAAAGCAGTTATGCCGTGGGCAGTGTTATTATCAGTAGTAATTCCAACAGGGTTGGCGGGTTGGCAGGGTTAGCTATAGAAAATAGCCTGATTAAAAACAGTCATGCCACTGGAAATGTAACTAGCAGTTCAGGTAGTGATAACGAAGTGGGGGGGTTGGTAGGGAGTCTTTACAAAAGTAATGTTGAAGGTAGTTATGCGACTGGGGATGTTTATGGTGGTTCAGGTGGTAATGACAGAGTGGGGGGGTTAGTAGGGGAGATTGTAGGAGGTAATGTTGCGGGCAGTTATGCCACTGGAGATGTTTATGGCGGTGTTAATCATGACAAAGTGGGGGGGTTGGTAGGGTATAATAACGGCTATATTAGAAACAGCTATGCGGCTGGTACAGTCAATGGTGGCACGGGTAGTGATAATGTAGGCGGCTTGGTGGGGAATAATGGAAGGCTGATCCAAAACAGCTATGCGACTGGTACAGTCAATGGTGATGAAGATAATGATTCAGTAGGTGGTTTGGTGGGGATTAATCTAGGAAGTACTTATGGTTTTGTATCTAATGCCATCATTGCAAACAGTTATGCTACTGGTCCTGCTAATGGTGGCACGGGTAACGACACAGTAGGTGGTTTGGTAGGGGTTTTTGGGGTGGAAGGCTTCTTTCAGCAAGGTTTCTTAAATATCTATATTAGGGACAGCTATGCTCTAGTTGCGGTTGATGGAGGGGAAGGTGCAGACAAAGTAGGTAGATTGGTGGGAACAATATTTAATAACGTAGGTGAGATCACCAATAGCTATTATGACACTGATATTTCTCTAAGCGGTGGGACGGAGCTCACCCTGGATTCAACTAAGGCACGGGGCAAAACTGCCGAGCAACTACAGACCTTGACCAACCTAGCTCCCGATACTCAAGCTGCCTGCGAGGCTGCCAATATTGGTGGCACTTGGAACATTACCGATCCCTCCAATCAGCTCTGCGATAATGGTAGCTACGATGGCTGGAATGGCTTTAATTGGGATTTCGCCGCGGGCAAATATCCCAGCCTGAAGTCATATAAAGCAGAAAGCGATGTTCAAGTAGAAGGCGATCTCATTTGTTATCAGCCTTCAAGCCATATTCAGTGTCCTATTCAGTGCAGCCCTTGATGGATCGCAGTGATGGATCGCAGTGCGGTTAGGTTGCAAAGCGGAAGTGAATGACATCGCCATTTTGAACCACGTACTGCTTGCCTTCCAAGCGGATTTTCCCTTGCTGGCGGGCTTCCTTTTCCGAGCCGATTTCTAGCAACTGCTGATAGGGAATGACCGCAGCTCGGATAAAGCCTCGGGCGATGTCGGAATGGATTTTGCCTGCTGCCTGCTGAGCCGATGACCCTGAGGAGATTGACCAAGCACGACTTTCCTCGGGGCCGGTGGTTAAAAAGCAAATGAGATCCAACATACCAAAGGCAGCTTGAATAAAGCGTTCTCGGACGGGTTTTTCTAGGTTCAAGCTGGCTAAGAATTCGGGTTGTTCTTCGGCTGATAGCTGGCTTATTTCCATTTCCAGTTGGGCGCAGAGGCTCATGGGTTGGCATTCGGGGGCGGTTTGCAGCGATTGTAGCGATTGCTGTAGCGATTGCTGTAGCGATCGCTCTTGAGCGGTGAAGCGGTTTTCATCCAAGTTTAGCAGGGGCAAGACGGGCTTAGCTGATAATAACGAGTATCCACTTAGAATTCTTTGGGCTTGCTTATCCCGTGAAAAGCTAATCAAACGCTTACCATTCTCCAGATGAGCCAAGCATTGCTGCAATAATTCAAGCTCTGATTTTTGTTCGGGCTTATGCTCTTTGTGTAGCCGTGAAATGCGATTTTCTAACAGCTCCATATCGGTTAAGATCAGTTCGGATTCCCATTCTTTCCATTCGGTTGCTGGCGAGGCAGGGGTACTGCTGTCAAAGCCTCTCAACACTACTACTAGGGCATCCGCTTGCAGAGCCTGAAAATTACTCCCTCCCGAAGAAGAAACAAAGCTCACCTCCACATAGGTACGCTTTTTAGAGCCACTCAGCTTGGCTAGGGCATCCACTCGCTCATCAGGAGATTTTATGGTACAGACCTCACCGCTAGAACCTCCCAAAGCCCGATATAAGGTGCTTTTGCCACTCCCTGATAATCCTACAATGCCTATCTTCATTTATCTCTACTAACTAGATGTCATCTATCTGCCATGATCTATCTGTCATGATCTATCTGCCATGCTCTACCAGCATAGAGCCAAAATGCCTCGCTGACAATCAATGTTAATCTTCGTGTACGGAATGCGTCTGAGGCTGGAAGAGTTTGTTTAGAAAGCCATCGTCAATATTGTCAGCATGGCAGGCTATGAAAGTATGCTGTGTCCTCAGGATAGGGATCTTACAAAGTTGGCATTTATAAGGGAAATGATGGCAGAAGTCTTGATGTAGCTGAAGGATTCCTTGTTGGCTTCTTAGCGGTCTTTTTTTATGTGAGGATAGAAAGAGTCTTTCTTCCATGTATTGGATGCGAGGATTAGATATTTCGGTTGGTAGCAGTAGGTAGAAGCGATAGAGGGTTTTTTCCATTTCGGTATCTTTTTTCCAGCGAGCCAGTCCTAGGAAGAAGGGGACAATGGCATTGGCAGCGAGTACGGCAACAAGATGATCTCCTGCGAGCTGCACGGGTTGAGGGAGCATTTTAGAATGGAAGGTAGTGTGTAGTTGCCAAGGTTCGTTGTGGGGAGTATGGAAAGCTTTTCTGAGTATATTTTTCACTTCGGATTGCATGGTTTCGTCATTGCGGAGAGGATCTATTTGGCTCAGGAGTCCGAGCCATCCGTTGAGGAGACCATGTGGTTGCAGATGGTAAATATGCCAAAAGAGGGCGATCAATCTGCGTTCCAGTGAGTTTAGTGGTCGGGTTCTGGTTTTTTGTAGTGGTACTAGGGGTGAGGGGGCATCATGTTTTTCCCAGTTATTTTTTAGTTGGGAGTAATAAGCACGGCAATCTGGATGGATATCTGCGAGCGGTTCTTTTAGCATATGGAGTGCACCCATCCAAAGGGATAGGATTTTTAACTTAGCTCTTTCTGGTTTCAGCTGGAGGGTATCTTTGATTTGTGAGAGGGGAAAGTGTTTTGCCAGGGCCGAGAAAGGTTCTTGATAACTTTTAGAACCGATAAAGCGACAGATGCCTTCAAATAATTTTTGTTCTAGTTGATGTTGTACGCGAGGATCGTTGGGGTTGGAGATGTGTTGTTTTAGGGGTCTGATGAGATTATCTGCTTTTAGATAAGCTCGGGCTTCGGCGGCATGCTGTATTAGGTTATCTAGTTCCTCTGGGTGATTGCTAGCGGCGATCCCGCAAAGGCCCGGCAATTTGTGGATGGGAGCGGTGGCAGGATTTTCGGCCCAGTGGAGTCTTTCTGCGAGCAGGTTTTGCAGAGATAGCAACGGAGCGGCAACCGACCGAGCAGGAGGAAGATAGCAAACCCGCAAGATAATCTTGGTGCCTACGGGCTTAGCCATGGGTGCCCAACTGAGTTGCAAAACACCCTTAATCTGCTTGTTATCTAGCTTAATGTGGGCATCACGGAAGAGCAAATAAGCAGATTGCTTACTGGTTTTAGAGATTTTAGGATCAAGTTCGCTAAGCCTGAGTATTCCGCCATCAAGGATGTTTAGGGTTTTTTTATTGGTGGTTTGAAAATCTTTATTTTTGCTGATGATGTCCAGCCATCCTGTAGCTAACAAGGATAATCTAGCTCTAAGTATTTGCTCGGCAAGGTATGGAGGGGTCGGCTGTGAAGACATGATGTGACTTGGAAATATGTAAGTCCATGTTTATTTCTGGGAAGTCCGAAGCCAAGCTCCTCGGTAGATATCTTCATCTTGAGACGATACGGATAGCACTCGCAGTTTTCCGTTGGCAGTACATACCAAGCAGGATTTAGATAGAGGCGAAGAATGCAAAGAATCTCTAATTACCCGAGGAAAAGCCATGGCTTGCTTGAAAGGCATCAGTCCAGAGACCACTCTTTCCCCAGCTTGCAAATGACGAAATGGCGGAGTGCTGCTATCGGCAGTGTTTTGAACCGCCAAAGCAGAAAGATTGACATCACGCATATTAAACTGAAGTCCACCATAGCGTTGCAGTGGCTCATCAAAAAAGAAGTGCCGAGGCAGTATTTCAGTGGCATGACACCAATTACGCACGGCAGGATGCCACATCGGGCAAGGCTGCTGATGAGGACACGGATACAATATCGGGTGTTTTCTTAGCCAAGGATGTAGCATCATCAGGTTAAGATAGCCCTTACGAACGCCCGGTTCCACAAAGAGCATCAAGCCCCCATTGGAAACGCGTTCTTGCAGTCCTTTGAGCATAATGCCAGAACGCTCACTCTTACGACGCGGCCCCAATAATCCTAGCTCCGTTAAAGACATCGCTACCCCTACCAAACAAAATGACTTCTTCCCAGCCTCACTCTCCAACCACGGAGCAATCCCGCGGGCCACTCGCACTATTCTCAACTTAGCTGCTGGTAAGGCTACCTTAACATATAGACGTATTTGACGCTCAGCTATATCCAATAGGCGATGAGATTGATCAACTAGGGTAATATGTAAGCTAGGCCATCCCTCAAGGGGTGCCCCTAAGCCCGCCAACCACTGCAACCAAGCCAAACTAAAGGCCCCCGTCCCACAACCTAAGTCCAACCAAGACAACGACCACTCACCATCACGCAATCTTAGCCAAGGACGCAATAACCAGTCCTCCCCACCCTGAAACCAAGGCAACCCGCGCAACACACAACGAACCCTATGCAAATTACGAGGTAAATAATACAACTGATACCCCAACTCCCGACCCCATAAAGGATTCTCTACCCCCTGATACTCCTTCTTTCCCCTCCCAGTGTATAACCTATGCAACTCAAATATGTGCTTGACAGCCAAATTCCAATCCACCCCAGATAGCAACTGACGCTCCCGCTCCTCCCCCGCAATACCTTCACCCGCAATACCTTCCCCCGTAATGCCCTCACTGCCCGCTATACTATCCAGCAACACACAACGCATCAATAACTCATCGCTCGGTCTCTTCCGCCAATTTGAAGTTTCATGCTCTTCCTTCACTATAGAACGCCCACGAGTAACCAATACTCCGCCCGTCCTCGCCTGATGATGATCTATGCCCTCGCCTGCCTGATAAGGAGCTTCGCCCCCCCCCGCCTGAGTCCTGCCCGCCCTCGCCTGATAAGGAGCTTCGCCCCCCCCCGCCTGAGTCCTGCCCGCCCTCGCTTGATAAGGAGCTTCGCCCCCGCCTCCCCTCGCTTGATAATCTCCGCTCGCCTGTGTCCTGCCTGCCCTCGCTTGATAAGGAGCTTCGCCCCCTCTCGCCTGATAAGGAGCTTCGCCTCCCCTCGCCTGAGTCCCGCCTGCCCTCGCCTGAGTCCCGCCTGCCCTCGCTTGATAAGGAGCTTCGCCCCCTCTCGCCTGATAAGGAGCTTCGCCCCCTCTCGCCTGATAAGGAGCTTCGCCCCCCCCTCCCCTCGCTTGATAATCTCCGCCCGCCTGTGTCCTGCCTGCCCTCGCTTGATAAGGAGCTTCGCCCCCCCTCGCTTGATAAGGAGCTTCGCCCCCCCCCGCCTGTGTCCTGCCCGCCCTCGCTTGATAAGGAGCTTCGCCCCCCCCCCCCCTCGCCTGAGTCCCGCCTGCCCTCGATTGATAATCTCCGCCCGCCTGTGTCCTGCCTGCCCTCGCTTGATAAGGGGCTTCGCCCCCCCTCGCTTGATAAGGAGCTTCGCCCCCCCCTCCCCTCGCCTGAGTCCCGCCTGCCCTCGCTTGATAAGGAGCTTCGCCCCCCCCCCCCCTCGCCTGAGTCCCGCCCGCCCTCGCCTGATAAGGAGCTTCGCCCCCGCCCGCCTGATGAGCTTTGTCCGAGCGACTAATTACTCCTTTGAACTTGATCCCCTTTAATTTTATCTCTGGAGCTTCATACTCGTCATTTTTTTTAACTTGCTTATTTATGTTTATATCCATTAGCCTTTACTCTGATTGTGTTACCGATGGGGCATGCTTTACGCTTACGCTTATAGGCATGCTTTGCACTTATAGGAATGCTTAGACCCTAGGGGGACAAACAACCCCACCATCACACAAGATACCCAAATATTCAACATGAACCCAACTATTAAAACCACTAAGCGTGTTAAGGAAATCCTTAGTTGGTACAAGCATGAGAACACTGGTACTCTTACCAACATTGCTCGCATGCTCTATCAAGGGACTACTGGCGGTAGCGGGAGGATGGTTATCTTACCTGTTGACCAGGGATTTGAGCATGGCCCAACCCGCTCCTTTGAGCCTAATCCTGCTGCCTATGACCCTCGTTTCCACTTTGAGTTAGCCATAGCAGCTGGTTGTAGTGCTTATGCTGCTCCTCTTGGGGCGTTGGAGGCTGCCGCGGCTGATTTTCCAGCCGAGATTCCGCTTATCCTCAAGTTAAACAGCAGTACTTCTTTGGTTTCTGGCGAGCCTTGCCCTGCCATCACCTCCAGCATTGAGGACGCCCTACGCCTTGGGGCTAGTGCGGTTGGATTTACCATTTATCCGGGTTCTGAGTTTTCCAACCTCATGTACGAGCAACTAAGAGATCTGATCCTAGAAGCCAAATCTGCAGGACTAGCGGTAGTTGTTTGGTCTTATCCCAGAGGTAAATTTCTCTCTAAGGAAGGCGAAACCGCCATTGATATAGTGGCTTATGCAGCTCACCTAGCCTGCTTACTGGGAGCAAACATTGTTAAGGTCAAGCTTCCCACCGAGCATGTAGAACAAAAGGAATCACAAAAGATATATCAAGAGTACCCGATAATCCTTGGGAGGCTTAGCCAGCGTGTGAGCTATATCGTGCGATCGTGCTTTAATGGGAGGCGGGTTGTCATTTTTTCGGGTGGCCCTGCTAAAGGTGAGGATGAAATTCTCCAAGAGGTAGGTAGCATCATGGTTGGGGGTGGGTTTGGCTCTATTATCGGTCGTAATTCATTCCAGAGGGAAAAGCCCGCGGCCCTGAAGTTGTTGCGAGCAGTTATGGATGTGTACGCGAAATCGGCATCTTAGCCCCATTATTTTGGTGGAGGATAATCTGCTTTGTCACTTAGGATGTAAAGGGTGATGGTCGGGTACTTTTTAACAATTCTGATTTTCTCTCGTTTATCTGCGGGGAAGCTGGTTTCAAGCTTTTTATTGATAACCAAAAGGGCACATGTTTTTGCTTTGGCAGCTGCTTGTAGTGCATCAAAGTTGCGGGCGGTCTTAGTGGCACCTTGGCTGTAATATTCAGCAGAGAATGATCTATCTTTCCAGATAAAAAGGGGACAGTCCAAGAATTCTCCTTGGGTTATGTAGGAGATCAGTTGCTTCTTGGTGAGTTTTGGATTTTGGTACGACTCACGAGTGAAATAGACGGATGATAAAATAAACGGGACTATAATACCTAAGCTCAAAGCCATCACCCAGTAGCTGCGGGTGATTTGTTGTTTGGGGCGGGCGTTCATTATCAGCATGGTTATCAGCATGATAAAGGGTGGTACGGCGGGCAGGGCATACGATTCCAAAATGTGTCTGGTAAAGCTGAATAAGAGTAAGGGACCCAGCATCCACCAGAGCAGGAAATTGATCAGCGAGCGGTGATTCCGATAAAGGTCAAGAGTGCTTCTTTTGAAAACCAATCCAATCGCCAGTAGACTGAATGGCAAGCACCCGATGAACAATGCTGCCCAGATAGTCCCCAACGGTCTTTTATGAATGCTACCGAATAAATATCCCTGATTGAGAGAATCGCCAGCAAAGAAGCGGCCTAAGTGTTCTTTCATTATGAAATAATGCAAAAATCCGGGGCTTTTAATTTCAAACAGCACGTACCAAGGTATCGCGATGAGCAAAACCATGATTCCCCCCTTTATCCATTGAAAGTCCCGCCAGACCTGCCTGATTTTTCCATTAACGAACGCCCAAATACCGATTGGAAATAAAATGAACAATAAGGCTATCGGCCCCTTAGACAGCAGTCCCATAGCCATTCCCAAGTATAAAAACCACTCCGCCTTGGGATTGGCATAGTTTATCCGATTCCAAAATCCCATCAGGGCAATAGATATTGCTATGGTGAGCATCATATCCGTGAAAATAACCGCTGATGATATTAAGTACGCAGGAGAAATCGCTAAGGCTAAAGTCGCCATCACAGATAAATGTGCTCCCAAGATTTTTCGCACCCAAGCATACCAACCCCACAAAAACATGAGGCTCACCAGCAACAAACCTATGCGAGAACTTAACTCTCCGTCTCCAAAGAGCTTCACACCCAATGCCGATATCCAAAAACTCGACGGCGGTTTTGACCAAAAATCAACTTCGCCATCGTACGGGACGTTAATCCAGTCGGAAGACTCCACCATCTTGCGAGCCATATCGGCGTAGCGGGCCTCGGTGGTGTCAAAAAGTGGAATGTAATAAGCCGCCCAAACACGCACCGCGTACGCCAGCACTATCACAGATACCGCCAGCCACCAAACACGGTTTCTGGAAGATTCCGTCCTCTGATAATTCATCATCAAGTCCCCTTAACAGGGGCAAAAGACTTACCACAGCCGCAATTGGTATCACCAGCAGAGATGGGCTTGAAGGTAAAACCTTGCTCAACTAAATTGCCATCCTGATAGTCTATCTCCAAAGAACCTAAGATGTCATTCAGTCGGCTACTATCAGCGATTAGGATCAGTCCATTGGAAGAAAATTGGACATCGTTAGGAGCAATGCTTTCGGTCGCATCCAGGGTGTACTTATAGCCCGAGCAACCCCCCTTGACCGCATCAATACGGAGCAATATTTGCTCCCCATCCAAGACGCTTTTCACCTGCTCGGCAGCTCTGGGAGTAATATGCAAAACGTGTGAAGTTTTTTCCATGTTATTATCCTGACAAGCTTGAAAAGATACTGAGTTCCTTACATCGCTATTCTAAGCTAAGCAAGGGTGAAAAATCAAGGTAGGTACTTGGCTAGTTAAGCAGTCCGTTCACAAAGATATTCAGGAGTTGCGAGGGACTAAGTACTTCTGGTCTTAGTGTTTTCCAATTGGAAGGCAAGGCAGGTAGGCTGAGAGAAGACAGGGTAGCTGGTGCTTGTAATTTGGCAGGCGATATATTACCGAACTGCTTGCGGCGTTGAGAGAAAACTTGTTTGCACCACTGGAGGAAACTATGTTCCAGTTCAGGATGCATAAATTGCTTCTTAGGTAGCAAGGAAAGTACTGCAGAATGCACCTTTGGGGGTGGCAAAAAAGCCTCGGGCGGAAGCTGAAAATGTATTCGGGGATGGAAAGCATGCTGCACGGCTACGCTGAGAGAGCCATATTTTTTAGAGGTGTTTGGCTGAGCAACAATTCTTTCGGCGATCTCATTCTGCAAGGTGAGTACCACCCGCTTAAGATTGGCACGGATGGGAATGAGCTTCATCAGCAGGGGAGTGGTGAGGTAGTAGGGAATATTGGCAACAATGTAAAATGGCTGCAAATCTTGGAGGTGCTGACCAAAGAGCTCTGCTGGGTGAAGATCAGCCCGAAGTATATCATCGTGCAATAGCGATATGCGTGGATGTTGCCCCCATTTTTGCTGGAGATATTCAAACAAAAGGGCATCATGCTCTATGGCACAAACACGTGCTCCCGTTCCCAGCAACACGCTGGTGAGAGCTCCCCTGCCAGGACCAATCTCCAATACAAATGATCCCTCCCCAAGCTCAACCGTAGCCACTATGCGTTGGGCAGTATCTTTGCTCCTCAAAAAATGCTGACCAAATCGCCTACCCATATCTTATCGGTGCCTCCTATCCATGCCTCTTATCTGTGCCATCTATGCCTCTTATCTGCCTCTTATCCATGCCTCTATCTGTGCCATCTATGCCTCTTATCTGTGCCATCTATGCCTATTATCTGCCTTATCCATGCCTCTATCTGTGCCATCCATGCCTCCTATCTATTCCTATTGCCTACTCTGTTAGCAATCGCTTGACCTAAGCACGCAAGCCTTATCTGGTGTCTAAGCAGGATCGGATAGCTGCTACAGCTCCTCCCTCATAATCAAGGGAGATGCTACCTAGTCTGGGTACCCAGCGAAAGCGAGTTTTCGGACGCAATATCGGAGGCGGAGAACAAGTATCTGGCATCAGTACAATGGCAGGAATATCCTTTATTTCGGGTGCCAGAGCCTCCAAAATGGAGCAAGCAATCTCATAAGGATACTCTATCAAGAGCAAATGGAGATTTTTAGCCGATAAATGGGATCTTAACATCTGTATGTACTCGTTAAAGACAGGGAGGTTAGGGTGTTCGTTAGACGGCAGTGAATAATCTTCTGGATGATATATGAATTGTGGAATGGCACTACGCTGCTCTTTGAGGGATAAAAGCAGCTTCTTACAGGCATTGAGAATAGATTGACGATTCTCATGAGAAGAAGCAATTAAGCCAATGTTGTGAATATAAGATGCTGAAAACCAAACGCGTTCCCGATCCTTACAGGTCTGCTCCAAAACAACAGGCAAACTACTTTGTTGCAACCACCTCTCAAGAGCTACTAAGAGCCAGTCAGATGCAGTCTGATGTGCCTGATAAGCTTGCTTTTGGCATTCGGTACGATAAAAATCATCACGCTCTCGGATGCTAACTAGGGCATCTTGAGCTTGTTGTTGCTCCTCAATAAGATGCTGCTTCAGCTTCAGCAGGCGAGCCTTAGTACGAACAGAAATGAATATCAGGGGAGCATTGGCATCAGTGTTGGAATCAGCAACATTGGCATCGGTAACATTGGCATCAGCAACATTGGAATGAGGGGCTGGGGGTGTGGGGGCTGGCATGGGAAATCGGAGCAGAGTTTCGGCATCTTGTACCGACTGCAGATTTAGCCAGCGTTTTTGTGGGATATGAGTACATGATAGCATCCAGTCAGCAGCTTCTTCATCATCGTCAGTGAAAAGCAGGGCTTTTGGCACCAATTGACGCTCGGAGTTCACCGTTTCTTCTGAGCCATCAGCAGAGCCAGAGCCATTTGTAGAGTCAGCAGAGCCATTTGTAGAGCCAGCAGAGCTATTGCGTTCATCTGGTTCTTGATTGGTACTTTCATTGGTACCATCATGGTTTTCGGCTCTGTTTTGCCAGTTGGTGAAGTTGTCGTTAAGCAGGGGCTGAGATAGGGCAGCGGAGGTAAGTTCTTTGGTTTGCTGTAGCATTAGGAGTCGTTTTCGGTTCATTTTTAGGGCATCAAGTAGTTTGCGGTGTCTTCCTTGGAAGATTTGTAGGTTGTCTTCTTCAGGTGCGAGTTGGTCGGGATTGGCAGCTGGGGAAGGTCTAAATTCAAGGGTTTGCCAATTTGGGATAACAGAGAGAGGGGTTAGTAACCGAGATAATTCCTTACCCCAATGTACTATGTTTGGAGGCACTAGGTGTATTTCTTCCAAGGGGTCTTTTTCATCAAGGTGCAAAAGCAGAGCTGGCTCGTTGAAAGGCACCGCGGATGTCCGCGATTGGACCGACTTATATCCTGCCTGAAGCAGTAAGTAGCGTAAGCCATCTCGTAGCAGAGGAGTACCTCCCTGAAGCCATATGGGGACATCGGTTTTTTGTTCAGCTTGTCTAAAAGCTTGGTAGGCGGTTCTCCATCGGTCAGAATTTTCTTGGGCGGTGCGAGCTAGCAGCTCCAGTAATTGCTTAAATCCGCCCTGCTTGGATTGAGGATCTAGGTCTAGCCAGCTCTCAAAGAGCATATTATTTAACCAAATACGGCCAATATCTAAGGTGGATACCCCTGGCGATAAGAACAATCCTTGGGAATTCTTAAGTATTCCCAATGGTTTATAGTTAAGTTGTACTCCAATTTCTTTTAAGACCGTCTTCAGCCAGCGGGAAGGGGAACATGGATTATCGTGGGCATCGTGAATATTTTCCAGCATATCCAGTCCGATAAGAGTGTTATCGGGTAGCTGATGCGGCTGTGTGTGCCTAGTGAAGACATCACCATTGCGAAAGATAAGCCTTTTGATGCTTGAATTAATTTCTAGTAAGGGAAATTGTAGCTGTGATTTTTCCACTAGCAGAGCAGGACTAAAGATCGGCAGGGGAGAACGTTTTGGGAGTTCCACTCGCAAGGACAGCCGACTAGCTACCAACTTTTGCAATTGAGGAGTTGGCAGTGCCAGCACCAATGAGGGAGCAGGTTTCAGTAGCCTATGAATGTCTGCCATCATTTTTAAGGAATCCCGCGGGTTAGATTCCGCCATCACCCCGCACAGGAGTATGTCGCAGGCTTCTTGATGATAACCTTCCAAGCGATTTAGCAAACCAGCCATTTCTAGAGGCTCACAGTACGTGGCTACCGCTGTGGACACCTTATCTTCTTGCAGGCGAGCAAATAAATCCTTCCAAACCTGTGCTTCCAGTCCCAAGGCTATGATTTTTACCAACATCGTCGTTCCTTCAACAGTCAGTAATTTCCTTCCGACATATTTGGCCCTATCCTTCCAACCTATTTGGCCCTATATTTGGCCCTTCCGACCTATTTGGCCCTATCCTTCCGACCTATTTGGCCCTATCCTTCCGACCTATTTGGCTTGCTAGAAACCTCCGCCAGTCTGGATGACAACTCCATCGGCATCATCGCCTACCAGTATTTGCACATAAAAGGCTCCATTGGCTATCTCTAAACCACCGCGAGCATCTCTATAATCAATGGGTTCTTTTTTTGGCTCGGGCAGACCCAGCCGTCTGGATTCCCGAACTTCTTCATCTTGCTTGTCTTCTAGACGCTTCTTGCGCGCGAATAAATAATCGCCCTCTGCCAATAACTTGATGGCATAACTAAGCTGATACTCCAAACCCAAGGATAACACACGATTATCTAGGTACAAATTGGTGCGTACTCCTCCCAAACTGACGAACGGATACAACTCAGCAGTGGTAACCAAGAACAATGAAGATTTCCGATTATCTATTCGTTCTTTACCTCGGGCACTATTTTCGGTGAAACGCCCTAAAATGCCTAAGGCAAAGGCGATTCGTTGCTCCTCCGATTCAATGAGGCTTAGCTTTAAGCGAGTTTCCAGATAATCAAAACCGTGCTTAGGGGTGTCGCGTCCTTCAATCACAAACTGGACTATATCCTTCTGCAAGCCGTAGCGTACTCCTTTCAGCCTGAAAGATCCATCTTCTGCACTTACTACCTCAGCCCCTACACTGAGTGCTTTCCCAGTAGACTGACGATTGGCACTAGGCCATTTAATAACTTCTGAGCCACTAGGAGCAAATTCCGCGTTAGATGAGCATCCTCCTGCCAGAACACCGCCCCAGAATGTTAGTACTAAGATTATCTTGGTGATTGAAGTCATATCAAACTAGTCTACATCCGTACCTTGCAATCGCATAGATATTTCTTACTCATTGATGATAACCAGCGATAATAACCAGCGATAATAACTAGCGACAATAACTAGCGGCAATAACTAGCGACAATAGCTAGCGGGTTTTATTGTCTGTACTCGGATGGCATTTGTAAAGCCGTATATTCACCATTAAAAAACACCATAGGATATGTGTTACAACTAAGCAACATTCCTTGTTTTGGAGGTTAATTCTTGGAGTATTTGAGGATACCAATTAAATCTTTTCAATTGAATTTTTATGACGGGCAGTATATCCTGCCAAAGTAACCCCGAACCCGAATCTCTGCATGGAAGCACCGATCACAAAATCATCAGTAGATATATCCAATGGCAAGCAGCTGAGTGATCAGCCAGATACCGCGGCGGATTACCGATCCTCTCCCGATGATGTCATCCCAGTTGGCACTGCAGATGGCACTGCAGCTGGTGCATTGCAGTCTTTTTCTCAGTTACGCCCCTTGCGTCTTAGGGATTACATTGGGCAGTCGGAGATCTGTGAAAATCTTAAGGTCTACATACAGGCTGCCAGAAAGCGTAACCGACCGCTAGACCATGTTCTACTCAGTGGGCCACCTGGGTTGGGAAAAACATCTTTAGCCCGTGTACTTGGGTATGAGATGCAGGTTCCGATACGTTCTGTATCGGGTCCGGTGATTGAAAAAATCGGAGACTTAGCTGCGATACTCACCAATATTCCCAAGAATGGCATCCTTTTCATTGATGAGATACACAGAATGAGAAACACCTTAGAGGAAATCCTCTATGGTGCCATGGAGGATTTCAAATTAGACCTGATAATTGGTCAAGGCCCGATGGCACGTACTGTGAGTATCAGCATTCCTCCTTTCACTTTGGTGGGAGCTACCACTCGTGCGGGATTACTTACAGCTCCTTTGCGAGATCGGTTTGGCATTCTTTTGCGTCTTAATTACTACTCTCATCAAGAGCTTTGCACCTTAGCTCTGCGTTCGGCAAAGATACTTAAAATCCCGCTCCAAAAGGAGGCCGCCATAGTGCTGGCAAAGCGTTCCCGAGGAACTCCACGGGTAGTAAATCGTTTGCTTAAGAGGCTGCAGGACTTTCAGCAGCTTCAAAAATCCTCTGCCATTAACAAGTCAATTGTGGATAAATCCCTTGCCAGAATGGGTATTGATCAACTAGGGCTGGACTACTTTGACCATCAATTCTTGCTCCTCCTAACCAAGCAATTTCAAGGAAAGCCAGTCGGATTAAGCACCATCTCGGCTGCCCTTTCTGAGTCGCCTGATTCCATCCAAGAAATTTATGAGCCCTTCCTTATCCGACAAGGATTCATCCAAAAAACCGCCCGAGGACGCGTTGCTACTCCCAAAGCTTTTGAATATCTGGGGGTGAAACTTGAAAGACATGAGAATTCTTTTTTACCTTTATAGGTAAAATTTTTTAGTGTACCCAATTAGTATATTTTAATTTATGAAAAATATAATTAACTATTACTAGATTATGAAACTAGAAAAAATAGATAAAAAAAATTTTGCTGAAATAAGAAGTTTTTATGATTTATTAGATAAAGATTCTTCTCATTTTTTTAATTCTAACGATGTTTGCACTCCTTTGGATTGTGTAAAAGAAATGGTTGATTTTATACCTAATGAATTATGGAATAGAAAAAGCATTAAAGTCTTAGATTGTTGTTGTGGCAATGGTAATTTCCATTCATATATTCAAACAAAAACAGCAATTAAAAATTTGGTATTTAATGATATAAATGAAAAGAGAATAAATAATTTAAGCGAGATTTTTGGTAAAGGTATTAAAGTATTCAAAAGAGATTTTTTAACTTTTCAAGAACAAGAAGAATATGATTTAGTGGTCTCCAATCCCCCTTATGCAAAATTCAATGGTTATAAAAGGGTATCTAAAAATCATAATTTATCTAGGGATTTTATAAGAAAATCAATGGAGGTAGTTAGGAAAGATGGTTATATTCTTTTTATTTGCCCTAATAATTGGCAGTCATATTCCGACAGAAATATATTGCCAGAATTATTAAGTAATTATCAATTTATCCATATAAACATAGGCGGAGCTAAGAAATATTTTCCAAGAGTAGGTTCTTCATTTACTTGGTTTATTCTGCAAAAAAAAGAAAATAGGGAATATTTCACTATTGATAATAATTATTTTATAAAAAGTAAAGAGTGGGTTAAATTAGATAAGAATGTGAAGTTTATCCCTCTATATTTTTCCGAGATTGTTCAAGCTATTTTAAGTAAGACATTGTTGTCTGATAAACAGAAATACAGGGTTGAGACAACTAGCAATTTACACAGATATACAAAAGCAGAATGTTTAAGTGATAAAGAAAATAGTTTATTTAGATACAGGATAATACATACACCCACCCAGATTTTGTGGAGCAAAATACCTCATAAATACCAAGTGGGTTGGAAGGTTTTTATTTCTTTAACAAATCAATATCAAACTTTCATTGACAATTGCGGGATGACACAGAGCATTGCTTTTATTAGGTGTGAGTCAAAAGAATCAGCAGATAAAATTAAAAGAGAATTGGATAATGACATTTATAAATTCTTAAATAATATAACTAGATATGGTAATTTTAATAACATCAGGATCTTACAAAAATTTCCAGTTTGGAAGGATTTTAAGTTTTCAAAAAAAGAGAATAACATTATAAAACAATTTAACGGGAGATATTATGACAGAAAGAAATATAATTAAAAATATGAATGAATTGAAGAACGAAATAAAATACACAAAATTTACTTATAAAGATGATTTTAAGCATATTTGTTATCTAGTACCTAATGATAAAGAGGAGTGTTTGGACTTTATTTCCAAGGATGATAAATTAATCAATGAGCGAGGATTAGTTTATATTTTTGTATTGGATGGTAAAATTTTTAAGATAGGTCATTCTATACGTTCAATACGTGATAGGGTGCGTAATTATAACGGTGCTAAAGCAAGTGGTTCTACAAATTACTTCGTGTTACAAAGTTTATTAAAATTAGGTAAAACCACTAAAGTATATGCTTATTTTCCTAAAAAACTAAAATATAAAATATTCAACAAAGAAGGTACTGATAGTTTTCCTTCTGTTAAGGTTTTAGAAAAAAATATTTTGAAAGATTTTAGAAAAAAATACTCTAAATTACCTATTGGTTGTAAGACAATGTGAAAAAAATAAAAGACTTTAATCTGTTTTAAGTATTGTCTCAAGCAAGTTCTCCTTAGAAATGAGTAAAGCCTTGGGCTAAAAGAGGTTGCTCATCCAGCAGCACCCCCGTGCCATGCTCGGCATATCCAATGATTTCTAAGCCCGCTTGCTCGGCTGATTTTTGCGTCTTAGGACTTCCAGCAACGAGCAACTCCCAGCACTCCCCGCGGTGAAGTAACCATTGCAAAACATCCCGCTTCTTCTCGCAGAGCCAAGTTCGGAGCTGATCCCCCGCAGATAAACTACCGCCCTGAATGCATAATCTTAAATGACTGGCCTCGGCTAGATGATGTAGCTCGCTGGAAAGCCCGTCACTGATGTCAATGGCAGCATGGGCATGTCGCTGTAACCATGTCGCTAGGTGAATAGGTATCTGCGGTCGCATCCATTTTTGAATGAGGACTTTCTCACAGGCAGAAGGAACACGCAACTGAGTTTCTATCAATGCCAAACGACCTGCCTCAGCCTCTCCTAGTGTGCCGCTTAGTGCTAACCAATCTCCCGCCTGAACCCCAGAACGAGCAATAAAACGCTTGGCTTCTCCCAACATAAAACAATCAAATATCAGCTCCGCTGCCCGACTAAGATTACCTCCCACAACATGCAAATCGTAGGCTACCGCTGCTTGGTTAATCCCCTCATATACTGCTTCCATAATCTGACTGGCAGGCTCATCGGCAACGACAACAGGACTCTTGATGGCAATCAAAGCCGCCAAAGGAGTACCTCCACAAGCAAGAATATCACTGACATTGGCACATATGAGCCGCCAACCAACAGCATCCCAAGGGGAAATCTTTGGCTGAAAATGACGTCCTGATACCGCTGAATCACAACTCAATAGCAGGTCGTTATTTACCATAGGCCACCTAGCACAATCATCGCCTATGCCAACCGCCCCCGATGGTAAATCTCTACCGCTTGACTGGGAAGATAACTTCGCCAAACGCGTTATCCATTCAAACTCCGAACCGCGATATTTCTTAGCGACATTCTTCATAGCTGGGTACTCACCTTATCTGGAGCAAAACTGCACTGCTTTTTCGTGAGGAATACCTCACTGCTTTTTTGCGAGGAATACCTCACTGCTTTTTTGCGAGGAATACCTCACTGCTTTTTTGCGAGGAATACCTCACTGCTTTTTTGCGAGGGATACCTCACTGCTTTTTTGCGAGGAATACCTCACAATTTCCTCATAGAATTGCCATGCGATACTCACAACTGCATTTTCAATAGTTGTTATCTTTATAACAGAAGAAAAAAATAAATGCTTTTTAAGACCGCTAATGCAGATATACAATGATTATTCATCAACAATTCAGGTTTATAAATGAGGACACATTGGCCAGTGCGCGGGGCATACCCACCCTGCCAAGACCGTGTCAGGAGGGAAGACGCCCTCCTGACAAGGGATTTATTATTTAGCTTCCTAAAGTGAGGATATTTATTGCGAAGCATCAATTGCGAAGTATCAAGTATCATTGCGAAGCACCACCTGCCTATAAATTGCAAATAGTTGCCGAGGTATCCTGAAAGGTAATTTGCCGTTTGGTTCTAGGATGTTGGAGTTGTAGCCTAAGGGCGTGGAGTTGATGTTTAGGGGAGTTGGGCGATGAGGAGGGTTTAAGGGATTGGAGGAAGTCATTTTCGTTTTGGCTGTATAGTTTATCGTGGAGTACGGGATGTCCTATATGAGCTGCGTGTACGCGTATTTGGTGGGTTCTGCCAGTGAGTGGTCTAATATGGGCGAGGGTATTTTCTTGGACTAGACGTACTAGGTAGAAGTTTGTTTTACTGGGTTTACCATTATAGCAGACGGCTTGTTTTATGTGAATTTGGCTGTGGGGATCGGCAGTGATGGGGATATCAACCTGAGTGCGTTTTTGGCGGATATGTCCTTTAAGCAGTGCTGCATAAGTTTTACGGACTTGCTTTTGCTGAAATGCCCGACAAAGGATAGCAGCATTTTCTTTCCCGAAGGCGAAGAGATTTACTCCGCTGGTTTCTCGGTCTAGGCGATGGATGGCACGCAGATTTTTTGCATTTAGTTCATTTTGGAGGACGTGTATCAAGGAGTTATGCCAGTATTTTCCTGAGGGGGAGGTAGGGATGTTATTGGACTTACTGACTGCCAACAGATCTTTGTCTTGGTAGATGATTTGGAATTGTTTATTTACGTGGGGTTCAGGGAAGTAGGGTCTTTGGTAGATGATTAGTTCAGTGGATTTGAGGATATGTTGCGGGGAGGTTGGTTGATTATTAACGACCACTTGTTTATTGAAGATGAGTTCATACCAGATATTTTGGGGATGGTACTTAAAACGGTTGGTAAGGAATGCGAGCAGAGTTTCTGGGGGTCCGTGGCGGACATATTGGAATTTAATTTTTGGCATTTATTTTTTGCCTTGTGGTTACTGAGTATCTTCATCCAGTACGATGTAAGGCGGTATATGTCTGATGTTTTTAACTACGACCCCTAGATAAGCTCCGATAACACCCAGCACGATTAGTTGAATAGAGGCTAGAAAGGTGATTAGGGTGAGGATCCATATTTGTAGGAGATTTTGGGTGGTATTTCCCAAGACTACCCATCCTACCAGAGCTAATGAGGCAATGATTCCGATTGAACCCAGTAAGAAGCCTAATTTTAGTGGGGTAGTGGTAAGATAAAACAGGGTGCTAAAGGTCATGCTAATGGATTTAGCCAATGAATAGCCGCTTTTTCCTGAATGGCGTGGTTGTTCTTGAAAAGGTAGGACTAAAGTTTTGTATCCGAGCCAGCTGACGACGCTTCGCAGGGTGAAGTTTTTGTCTTTTAATTTTAGCAGAGTGGCGATTACTTGCTTATCAAGTAGCATAAATTCGGGAGATCTAGGGACTGGAGGATAAGTTAGCATCCGTTTTGTTGTCCAGTAAAACAGCTTTGATAAAAGAATCTTTATGGGGGGATGGGCATAATTTTTACGCTGCATTCTGACCACCAAAAAACCCTTTCGCCAATACTCAAGCATTTGGGTTATAGTCTGAGGAGGATGTTGCAAATCGGCATCCATTATGATGACCACATCTGCATCAGAAACTCGCTCTAAGCCTGCCGACAATGCAGATATGTGACCAAAATTTCTGGACAATTGCACCAATCGTACCCGAGGATCCTTAAGACTAATCTTTCGCACCATTTCTGCCGTTTGATCACCAGAACCATCATCCACAACAATGATCTCAAATCTTTCCTTTTTTAGTACCTCCAGCAATCCTTCGGCTACTAAAGAAATGTTCCCTTCTTCATTAAAGGCTGGTATCACTACACAAATCTTCTGCTGTTTGCTTGCTTTTATCATGGTTTGTTGTTTCACTCCTCTTGGTGCTTAGGCTTGATAGATTGAATGAGCCATATCTCATATAATTATTAATGCACTAATCATCACAATGTTAACTTGGCCTTGTCTTGTGCCACAGGCTGAAGGTGTCTTATTAGCCTGCTTGTATCATAAAAACACACAGAATTGCATTATTATGGGCAACACTCCTAGTATTCTCATCACTGGTGGGGCGGGCTATATTGGTAGTCACACTGCGTGGTTACTCAGCGAGGAATTTAATCTAGTGCTATTAGATAACCTCTCCTCAGGTGCCAACACTCCAACTCCTCCCCAAGCTGAATTCGTTAAGGGCGATGTCGACAACGAACCCACATTAGAGGGTATTTTCACTAAGCATAGCATTCAAGCGGTAATTCATCTGGCTGCTAGTCTGGTGGCTCCTGAATCGGTACAAAAACCGCTCCTCTATTATCAAAACAATTTCTGTTCTACCCTTACCCTGCTACAATCGTGCCTTAAGCACCGAGTTCCCAACTTGCTATTTGCTTCTACTTCGGCTGTGTATACATCGCACATTCAATTACCTGCCAAAGAGGAAAATACCTCCCACAAACCACCTAATCCTTATGGACACTCCAAGCTTATGGTGGAAAATATGTTGCAAGATGCCTATATCGCTGGAGGCCTTAACTTCATTGCTCTCCGCTATTTTAATGTCTCAGGAGCCGACCCAAAAGGTCGCACGGGTAATTGCAACTCCAAGAATTTCACTCTGATGAAGTTAATCTCTCAAATCGCACTGGGCAAAAAAGAGTACCTACCTCTCTGCAACACGGGATCGGAAACTCCAGACGGCTCTGCCATTCGCGATTATGTCCACGTTTGGGATGTCGCCAAAGCTAATCAATTGGCTATTAAAATGCTGCTCAACAATCAAATCAAGCCTGATACTCCCCGAATATTTAACTGTGGTTCTGGTCAGGGTAGCTCAGTTAAAGAAATCGTTCGGGCTACAGAAAAAATAACTAAAAAGCCCCTCCCCACTAAAGAAGCTCCCTTACGCAAAGGGGACATCCCCTCTGTCATCGCCGATATTTCGCTCATTAAAGACGTGTTAGGCTGGCAGCCCTCCCTGAGCACTCTTCCTTTGATGGTAGAACACACCCTTAACTGGGAACAGAAGCTTAATTAAAACTTACCCAATTTGTAGTTTGACAATATACAATGCACAGTGATTGAAATTATGAAGTCTATAAATATGTTTCATAGAATAAGGAGAAATGGATGGATAAAATAAAAGAAGAGATAGATAATCTGGTAAAGAATCTTGAAATACATAGTAAATTATCTCTTGGATATCCTAGTAACGGTGATTTTGACTACACTGATTTGTATCCATTATTGAGGTTTCCCATTAATAACATTGGGAACCCTTTTGTAGAAGGTAATTATCAGGTGAATACATTTAAGTACGAAAGAGAGGTGGTAAATTTCTTCCAAAAACTGGTCAAAGCAAAAGAAGAAAATACATCTGGATATGTAACTAATGGAGGTACTGAAGGCAATCTTTATGGGCTTCTATTGGCTAGAGAGAAATATCCCGATGGCATTGTTTATTACTCTAAAGATACCCATTATAGTGTGCATAAGATAATCAAATTACTCAGAGTAAATGACATAGTTATAGACAGTACTCACAATGGAGAAATAGATTACCAAGCTCTATCTAAGGCTATTTCGGCTTCCCCAGCTAAGCCAGCCATAATTTCTGCTAACATTGGAACTGCCATGAAGGGGGCTACGGACGATATAGAAAAAATTAAGCAAATTGTCAAGGATGTTCCTTACTACATCCATGCAGATGCTGCCTTAAGTGGGATGATATTGCCATTTGTAGCTAATCCTCCTTCATTTACTTTTCCAGATGGCATCAATAGTATAGCTATTAGTGGTCATAAATTCATCGGCTCTCCTATTCCTTGTGGAATTGTAGTAGCAGAAAATGAAAACATTGAAAATCTTGGAAAAACTATTGAGTATATTGCTAGTGTTGATACCACTATATCTGGCTCTAGGAATGGTGTAACTCCTATGTTCTTATGGTATGCAATCAATAAATTAGGAATAGATGAATTCAAACAAAAATTGTCCAAGTGTTTTAATGTAGCGGATTATGCCATTAAAAAACTCACGGAAATCGGAATAAAGGCTTGGAGAAATCCTAACTCTATTACAGTAGTACTTGAAAAAATATTTGAAAAAGTAAATGACGATATTTTGAAAAAATATCAAATTGCTTCCCAAGGTGATATCGGACATATAATAGTTGTCCCAGATGTATCCGAACAGATTATAGATAACCTTATTGGGGAAATAAGAGCTGTTAATCATAGCTGATAAATAATTTCCTACAATAATAAAACATATTTAAAGCACGGCCGCGTGCCATCGGGGGTGGGTGGGCTTGTGCCATCGGGGGTGGGGGGTGTTATGGTTGTGCAGTGCCATCTTGCACAATGGAGGAGATGGTGGTATAATGAAGGGATGTTTTTGCATGGGGTTGGAGCAATTGGATGAACTAAATGCGTTGGTTCTTCTTATTTTTATTGTGTTTGCCTCCCTTTGTCGTATGGGGAGGAGAGTGTACTAGCTTGTGCAATGTGGACTTTATAAGGGTTGCCACTCCCGATAAAGTTACAGAGCTGCTAAGCAAAGTAGAAAGCGTCAATGAAAGGGATGAATTTGGCTTAACCCCCTTGCATTGGGCTGCATGGCAGAATTCCGACCCTCAGGTTATCATAACCTTGCTAAAAGCTGGTGCCAAAACAGAGGTTCGCAGTGAAAGTGGTGCAACTCCTCTTCACTTGGCAGCCAAACGGAACAATCATCTGGTGGTGGCAGTGCTTCTAAAAAAAGGAGCAAAAATCAATGCCCTAGACAAGGAAGGACTCACCCCATTGCATCGGGCGGTAGCAGAAAATAGTCTCTCAAGTGTTACCAAGGTTCTTTTAAGTAATGGTGCCAACCTAGAAGCAATAGCTCCAGGCGGACTTACCCCTCTTCATTTAGTTGCCGCAAGGGGCAATAGCACTAATGTTTTGAAAATCTTAATTGATGCAGGGGCAAACCTAGAGGCTCGTAGCCAAGAAGGCTTTACCACCCTCTTATTTGTGGCAGCACTAAGAGAAAGCCAAAAAATCATGTCGCTAATCATTCACGCTGGAGCAGACATGAACGCCAAAACCTACGATGGTAGAGATGTCGGCTACTTCCTCAAGCAAAATAAAGCTCTCAAGGCTTATCGGTAGTAGCTCAAGTCGCCCAGATAATTTTCTTGGGAAGAATGTGGTCTTGTCACCACTGACCTTGGGTATGAGAAGTTGAAAAGGTGTGTGGATGTCCATTTCGCAGCTGTAGGCAAAGATGCCGAGCAGAAAGATTTATTTTAAGGGCTTTCGGTTGGAGGACTTGTTGTAGATGCTGGGAGATTTGTAGAGTGAGTTGCTCTTGCAAGGTTGGCTGTTTAGCAAGATGCTGTGTAATTTTGGAGAGCGAAGAAATACTGCATATGTGTTTATCAGGGATATACTCAACCTTGGCATATCCAAAAAAGGGCAGTAAATGATGCGAACACAAAGAATGAAATGGAATTCGGTTCAGCTGAATTATACCCCGATTAGGCGAGGCAGAGATAAGAGAAATAGCTGGTGGTGGGTGGTGGAGAGCGGTGGTAAGATGTTCCAGCCAAGCTTGAGTGGTTTGCTGGGCGGTTTGTTCTATATTTGTTGTGATGCCAAGTCCTTTAAGTACAAGCGAGAAACCTGCTTGGATATTTTTTGAGGAAGGCTTGGGATATTGAGAATTGCTCATGATTTTTCTTCTGATTTTTCTTTTGAGTTTTTCTTCGGCAATTTTTGCAGGGTGTAGATGCGAAATTGTTCTCGTTGGTTAGCATCCAAGATAAAAACAGACTGAGATTTTTCTTTGGCTACAGGAAGAGCCTCCGATATGGTAAGTAGCTGGCCATTTTCATTCTGTTGGATCTTGGCGATAGGATGCAAGAATACATCGTAATAGAAATTAGCAACAATTGGGTCTCTAAGTAAGTAAAGAAGCTCTGGCTGATTGTTCCACTGGGGCAAGCTAGCGATGGGCTGTGGTGCCTTACCTACCCTCAGGCGTTTGATGTTCCACTCCTCATCTTTGGATTCAACCACCCACCAATTTCTAGGCCAGCTGGAAGCAGGAAATAACTGACCTTGAGTAAGCTCAGCTTTGTTTCGTGTATAAGCATAAAAAGAAACTCCCCCCAGCAGATAAACAACAGTGAAAGCAATCGCCAATTTGTGCCATAGATGCAGTTTATTTGTAATAAAAAGTAACAACATCAACATTGCCAGCACCGCTAGCAACCAAGGATGACCACTATTGAAAGCAGGGTACATCAATCGGATGCCTAAATGTGTGAAAACTACCCCAGGTGCAGATAACAACGCTAATAGTAAAAACAACCCCCAACCAGCCAGCATACCAAGCCCCACCAGTACTCCCTTTCCTAGTGTAAAACCACCAAGTACTCCAAGGCTGGCAAACAACAGTAGACTACTCACCAACGATGCACTGCCAGGCAATACTCCCATAAATTGCACCAAATCTGGCGATAATACATATGCCACTCCAGCCAGTAACAAAGGCGTAATCGCCCCGCCAACTAAGGAAATCTTCAGCAAATTGCTCCCGTTAAAAAATCTGCCCCCAGCCAATGATAAAACTACCGCTAAAAATACATTCAACGGCAATATAATCGTAGTTATCATGCTTAGTCATCCATACTTTAATACTGGCGTTCCACTACAAACCAAGCCAAACGCATAAGAGAATCACGTGCCTCTCCTTTAGGCATCTTATCCAATAATGACAAGCTCTTTTCAACTCTCTCTAAAGCAATCCTGCGAGTATAATCATCAATCTTGTACTTCTGCATTAAATCCACCACCCGACTAATAACCACATCGTCAACCTCACTACCACTCAAAGCCTGCTGCAACTCGGATCTCTCTTCAGGACTCGCTACCAATAGCAAACGACTTAAAGGCATGGTTATCTTACCCTCACGAAAATCCGTTCCCAATGGCTTGCCAATCCTAACCCTAGAGTAGTCTAAGGCATCATCCACCATCTGAAATGCCATCCCTACTCCATGACCATACTCATATAAACTCCCATGTAACTCCTTCTCAGCACCACCCAAAATACCGCCTATCTGAACCGCAGCTCCAAATAAACAGGCAGTCTTGCAATGAATAATATCTAAGTAATCATGCTCGCTAGCCGTGATACAACTACTCGCCAATTGCAACAACTCTCCGCGAGACATCAACATGGTCGTCTCCGATATTAAATCCAAAACCTCCTTATCACCTAACTTTGTCAAACTCTTAAACGCAAATGCTAGCAGATAATCCCCCACCAAAACACTAGATGCATTGCTCCATAATATCCGCGCGGTATCCTGATCCCGACGCTTATCGGCCTCATCTACCACATCGTCATGTAGTAATGTTGCCGTATGCAAGTACTCTAAGGCCGCGGCCGCCCGATAAACCTTCTCGCTAATATCACCAAACATCCAAGCCGCATAAATAGCCATCGCAGGACGTACCCGCTTGCCTCCAGCACCAACTATGTGGTTTGCCATCTCGTCCAAATATGGAGTACTAGAATCCAGCCCGCGAGATAACTCCCGCTCTACTGAGTCCATATGTTCCTTAATATCCTCAAACATGTTTATAGCTAAGATGATTTATGCCTAAACCAGTACGAAATATCTCTTACTAGCACTAGTGATACCGTACCTTCTCATTGGTTTTTTGCAAGGCTAACCTTCATAGCTGATCTGCACCCCCCACCCCCCTCCGATTGTCAATATTACTGTGGGTATTATATTTAGCTCTAGTTTGATAGCATGGGGTGTTTTCATCCAAATATGCTGGTTTTTTGTATGCTGGTTTTTTGTATGCTGGTTTTTTTGAAAGGATTTGAATGAGTGTAATTTTTTTAACAATTTTTCTATTTCTATCGGCAGGGGTGATTGGTTTATTGGCGGGGTTTTTATGGGGAGAAAAAAAGGGACGAAAGGAAACTCTAAAACTAGAATTTGCACAGCAAACCGAGGTTACTACCAAGAAGCAGGCTGAGGAAATGAATTCGCATTTAGGCGTGTTGCTTAATCCTCTGAGAGAGAACATTAAGGATTTTCATCGGGATGTGCGTACCCAGAATGCTGAATTTAAGGGGCAGATGGAGCAATTTGTACGGATACACAAAAATTTATCCAGCAGTACAGATAGTTTAACTCGGGCCATGCGAGGAGATGTGAAATCTCAGGGTCATTGGGGGGAAATGATATTAGAGAAAATACTGGAGGCTTCGGGTTTGCGTGAAGGGGAGGAGTACGTTCTGCAGGGAAAGGGCTTGGGGCTGAGGAGCGAGGAAGGAGGTTTGTTAAAGCCCGATGCCGTAGTGCTGCTGCCAGAGAATCGTTGCTTGGTGGTAGATGCCAAGGTATCGCTAAAGCATTATGCAGAACATGAGGATGCACTCAACAACAATGACCCCCAAGCTGCCCAAGTGGCTAAGCAGAAACACTCAGAGGCGGTATTAAATCATGTGAAAGCTTTGTCCGAGCGAGACTACACCCAAGCAAAGTTGCGTACTCCCGATTTTGTATACATGTTTATGCCCAACGATGGCTCATTAGTGTTGGCCACGCAAACTTACAGAGATCTGTCTGAGCGAGCTTGGAAACTCCGAGTGATACCTGTTTCTCCTACTACCTTGCTATCATGTTTGCAGATAACTGCTTCTATTTGGCGGGTGGAAAGGCAAAACACCAATGCCCAAGAGATCGCCCGTCAAGCAGGTGCCCTCTATGACAAGGTCGTGGGTTTTGTGGATGATATAAAAGACATCGGAAATGCCCTTGGCAAAGCCTCTACAGCTCAAGAAGATGCCCTCAGTAAGCTCTCACAGGGCAAGGGTAATCTCATTGGAAGGGTGGAGAAACTGAAAGAACTCGGAGTACCAGCTAAGAAGTCACTGAATTAATAGGGATAGGTGAAACTTTGCGATCGCGCAAAACAACGCATGAGACAATGCATGAGACAATGCATGAGACAATGCATGATACAATGCATAAAAACAGGTGAAAGATGGGGTTTATATTTGAATGCCCCCCTGTTGATGGTGTAAGTTGTAGCTAGTTGTTGTTTGCTAATTAAAAAGGATGATAAATGAGCCTTGAACGCACCTTGTCTATTATTAAGCCCGATGGGGTACGAAGAAATCTGGTGGGAGAGATACTAAGCCATTTTGAGAAGAATGGATTGACTATTCTGGCGTTGAAGAAATATCGCCTTAGCAAGCAAGCAGCCCAAGGATTTTATGAGGTGCACCGAGGAAGACCTTTTTTTGACAGCCTCACTACTTATATGTCTTCAGGTGCGATTGTGGTATCGGTGTTGGAAGGAGAGCGTGCCATTGGTAAGAACCGAGAATTGATGGGAGCTACCGATCCCGCTGAAGCTGCAGAAGGGACTATCCGTAAGCGATTTGGTACCAGCATAGAGCTCAATACCGTTCATGGCTCTGATGCCCCAGAAACAGCTCAAGTAGAAATAGCCTTTTTCTTTGAGAAACAAGAATTACTCTAAATTAGAACCTCTTCCTTAATTTTGTCGGGTTCACAGGACTATTACTGGCAGTGCTTTTTAAGCTAGGATTAAATCGTTTTTTTCATAACATCGCCTCAGGGAAGAATAATGGTAGATGAACTAAGTACAATCTTTCGAGAATTCGTGCTGTTGATGGATAACGGCTTCCGTTGCTATGAGGAATTGCGGGTGCGGTTTCTAAAAAATCTGCCCGAGTACGCCGGTCCTAATCCAAGCAAATCCCTAGAAAGCGATTTAAGTAAGTACCTATTCAGTGATGCCTTCTGCAATGCCATCCCAGAGCATCTTAAAACCGTACGCAGATTGCTAATTCGGCTGGAAGATTATCATTCAACCGAAGAAGAATTATTGGCAATCATCTTAAAGCCCAGTGAACTGAAAGCCATCGCTGAACGCCTAGAGACTCTGTTCCAGCAAAACTGGGAAACCCATCGCTATCAAGTACATCATCAGCCGATCCAGCTGCTAATGGAAGCTCAGCATATCTCAGAAACTTGGAATCGTTGTCTGACCGCCTTCAATACCGCCAATACCGTGGTGGAAGCCCTTGAATCTCCTGCTTCTCCCCCCCTCCCCAAAAACACCCAAACACTGGAAATCCGCTATTACCCCGAACCGCCCGCTCCCCTAAATACTCAGCCTCTTACCGCGTTGTTGCACTTTCTTCATAGCAGTCATCAATTCATCTCGTCGGCGATCGGAGGAGAACAATTACCCCTCATCATCCTGGGTATCCGCACTGGAGAACCACTAGCCATTAAGCTAGCCATCCCCCAACATACTGCCACCGAGTACCTCCGCTTCCTCCAACACCTATTCCTAAAAGACATGCTCAAACAAGAGGCACTCCTAAAAGTCGTGTTTCAGTCCGTCATCAAGGAACATCAAACAGCTCGCCAACTTACCCCTCAGCAACTGAAAACCCAAGAAAAATCCCTGCTCATAGCCCTAAAAGCCCTGCCCTCACCAGCAAAATTTGAAATCAGTGGTAGAAAATTCCCTCAAGACAATATCCTCGTCCTCAAACAACTTACCGACTTCCTCACCGAACGCAACATCGCTTTCAAAAACCTCTTGGCAGAACCACGAACTTCCCGCCCAACATCCAAATCCCCTAATAATTCCGTCCAATCAAAATCCCCCACCCCCGCCTTCGCAATTCCCTCCACCCCCGCCTTCGCAATTCCCTCCACCCCCGCCTTCGCAATTCCCTCCACCCCCGCCCTCGCAATTCCCTCCCCAGCCCCCCCAGCCCCCGCAGCTCCATCCCCCCCCGATGATCCCAACTCCCAACCTTCTCATCCAGAACGTATTAGCATCCTCACCGCCAAATAAGCCAGATGTTGCAGGCATCCTTAACGGGAAAGTTCCTCCTTAACTGGAAAGCCCCCAAGTCCCAACCTTCTCATCCAGAACGTATTAGCATCCTCACCGCCAAATAAGCCAGATGTTGCAGGCATCCTTAACGGGAAAGTTCCTCCTTAACTGGAAAGCCCCCAAGTCCCGCCTCTCCAAGTCAAGCCCCCAAGTCAAGCCCCCAAGTCCCGCCTCTCCAAGTCAAGCCCCCAAGTCAAGCCCCCAAGTCAAGCCCCCAAGTCAAGCCCCCAAGTCTCGCCTCCCCAAGTCCCGCCTCTCTAAGTTTTGGGCTAACTGGCAGACTTCTTGGAAGTCGCTGGCTCTTTCCAGCATCAGCAGACGACCCAGCTGCAAGGCTTTTTCTTCACATTTGGCACGTAGGTCTGGGTTTTCAATCGCTTCCATATCCTCTACATGTGCCACTCCTATCAGACGCCGCACCATCTTAGCCCCAGCGAATCCAATCGCATCTTGGTGTAGCCTTTGTAGGAAGCAATCTAGTGCCTCAGTATCCTGTTTCAACAGCGAGCGACTAAATGCCGTTCCACAGCGTTCCTCTTGCCAGAGCCTGCTAAATTTCTCGGCAAACAGACGCCATGTATCCCGCACTTGTTGCAGTATCCAACTTTGGTACTGCTCCCTTTCCCGAGCTTTTTGTTCGTGTCCAGGCTGAGAAAAATAAGCCAGCAACCAATTAGCTTGTAAGGCTCCCACATCAAAACCCATTGGACCATAAAATGCGAATTCAGGATCAATCACCTTAGTTTCCTGTTCGGTGACCATAACAGAGCCTGAGTGTAGGTCGCCATGCAACAGAGATTCAGCCGCGGTGGCAAATTTGAATTTTAACTCTTGGGAGGCTTGCTTCAATTTTTTATCAGCCCGAAACTCTGCTACCAGCTTATCCAGCTGAGGACTAGTCCAACGATTCATCTCAGAGTCAAGATAGGGGTCAGTGAAAACCACATTTTCGGTAATTTCACATAGTTGGTTGTTTTCCGAGAACAAACGCAGATCTTTTCGCCTTTTTTCTGGCTTCAAATATAGGTCAGATGTTTTGAACAAGGTCTGGGACATATATTCTGCCATATGTTCTGCTACCAGTGGAAATTGCTGTCCAGCGATTAATTCTTTCCGCAAGATGATATGCGGCGTTAGATATTCCATAGCCATCAATGCCATCGTCTCATCATGATGATACAAACTAGGAATTAGAGTAGGCACACAGCGAGCATGGCGAACCAAGCAATGATACTCAAACCGATTACGCTCCAACGACAAAGGCCAGCTTTCCCCGATTACTCGCATATATGGCAGGGCTTGCTTTACCACACAAGCACCGCTGGTTCCTTTCAGCACAAAGACCAAGTTTAAGTTGCCATCTCCCACCTCTCTTATTTGCCAGTCGGGAGCATCCCCGCCCAAAATATTGCTAATCGCATCGGCATCGGCACCATAAGCCCTGACCCCCTCTACATCCAAAGCCCGATAACCTTGAGGTGCCATACTGATACTCCCAAATTTTTTCAACCTATCACCATCGGGGGCGGTGATAATTTAACCTCAGTAAGCCTGAGAAAACAATACTCGCTGCTTAGATGGCTGGCCGCTAACAATGCATTTACCGGGTTCTGGGCTGATATGTGGTGGCAGGTCGGAAGGCTTAAAAGGGATGTAGCGAAGAGTAGCCTTAGCTAAGGATTTGAGCCTTTGTTCGGATTTTGTGGTGTTATCCCAGTGAGCGTAGCAGAATCCTCCTTGTTCAATTTGCTGTTGAAATTGGGGGAGGGAATCTACCTGATATGAATGCTGATGTTGAAATTTTTGGGCATTTTGTAGCAGGTTTAGTTGGATTTTCTCCATGGTTTGCTGGACTTGTTGTGTCAAAGAAGAAAAGGAGGTCGTAATTTTTTCTCTGTTATCACGCCTGACCAGGATGGCTTGCTCTTGGGCGATGTCGCGAGATCCTATTTCTATTCTTAGTGGTACTCCTTGCTGTATCCAGTGGAAGAAGCGTTCTGCGGGTCGGTCATCGAAATTTTGGTCTAGTTTGATGCGATGTGGCTCAAAGTTTTCCTGAAGGTTGGCAGCGATTTTTTCTGCGATTGGCATGACTTTTTTTATTTCGGCTTCGGTTTTGGCAATCGGAACAATGACCACTTGGAGTGGAGCTACCTTGGGTGGTAGTACTAAACCGTCGTCATCACTGTGAGTCATAATAAGTCCGCCGATCATGCGAGTGGATACTCCCCAGCTGGTGGTGTGGACTAATTGCAGTTGGTTGTTTTTGTCTAAGAATTTGATCTGGAAGGCTTGGGCGAAGTTTTGTCCTAGGTTATGGGATGTCCCCGTTTGCAAGGCTTTTCGGTCTTGGGTCATGGTTTCTACGGTGTAGGTATGCAAGGCCCCTGGGAATTTTTCAGTTTCGCTTTTTTTGCCTGCTATCACGGGCATGGCAAGATGATTGATGAAAAATTGCCTGTAAATATCAAGAATCTTAAGGGTTTCAGCTTCGGCTTCCTGATGATTTTCATGGGCGGTATGCCCTTCTTGCCATAGGAATTCTGAGGTACGCAGGAAGAGACGAGTACGCATTTCCCAACGCACAACATTGCACCACTGGTTAATAAGCAAAGGAAGGTCCCGATAGCTCTTTATCCACTGGGCGTACATATGTCCGATCATTGTTTCTGAGGTAGGTCGGATAGCCAGAGATTCCTCTAGTGGCTTACCTCCAGCATGAGTAACCACTGCTAATTCAGGAGAGAATCCTTCCACATGTTCGGCTTCTTTCTTGATAAAATGCTCTGGAATAAGCATGGGAAAATAAGCATTTTGATGTCCTGTTTCCTTAAAGCGAGCATTTAATTCAGCTTGCATCAATTCCCAAATGGCGTAACCATTGGGTCTAATTACCATACAACCTTTGACTGGAGCATAATCCGCCAATTGTGCTGCTTTTATGACATCCAAATACCACTGGTTATAATTTTCATTGCGTGGGGTTATGTTCTTTGCCATAGGCTCGTATTTTCAGGATGCTAGCAGGAGATAAAAAGCATTAAGCAGTAAATCTCAGTTTCTTTGCTGGGCTTACCAGCTTTTTTCGGACTAGTCAGCTTTTTTCGGGCTAGTCATCTTTTTTCGGACTAGATTTGGCATCAGCAACAGACATCCCCTCCACCCTGACATTCAACTCTCCCTGATGCAAGCGAATATCTAGGGCTTCACCCAGATTGGCTTTGCTAGCACAAAGCAATGCCTGCCCGCTTCGATTCTTAACAATCGCATATCCGCGTGCCAGAACCGCTAGCGGACTTAGGGCATCTAGAGCGGTTTTCAACTGAGCCAAATGGGCTTTCGGTGTGTCAAATAGAGTTTTCTTGAGGTCGTACAGCTGCTTTTGTAGGCCATAGAGACGCTGCTTTTCATATCGCCAGAAATCTATTGGAGAGCGAATTTGGACCTGCAAATGGCGTAGTTTTTCCTTGTTTCTGATAAGTATTTGCTCCATTGCCCTATGTAGTCTTAGGCGTGAATTCATCACTAGATCCAGTAGATCATCCTGTCGGGGTGAGACTATCTCAGCAGCAGCAGAAGGCGTAGGGGCTCGCTGGTCAGCTACCAAATCGGCAATGGTAAAATCAATCTCATGACCCACTGCCGAAACCACTGGAACACTACACGCACGAATGGCACGTGCTAAGCCCTCGTCATTAAAAGCCCACAGATCTTCTGCTGAACCACCTCCTCTACCTACTATGATCACGTCTATACCTAGCTCCTCTGCTTGCGTACTCAATGATTGTACCGCAGCTGACAATTTCTGTCCTGCTCCAGCTCCCTGAACCACGCACGGCTGTACCACCACTGGCAGAGCCAAAAAACGCCTGTTTAATACCTCCAATATATCATGCAGAGCAGCCCCATTTGGCGATGTCACTACTCCCACAGCCCTAGGAAGCCATGGCAATTTCCGTTTCAGTTTTTCATCAAAAAGGCCTTCTGCTTGCAATCGTTTTTGTAACTGCTCAAAAGCCAGCTGAAGCTCGCCCATACCCTGCGGTAAAACCCGAACCGCCTGCAACTGATATTCCCCCCTCTGCATGTACACCCTTATGTCGCCACCAACCACCAACTGCAATCCATTCTCTACCTGAAAGCGTATCCTTTCTGCTATCCCCCTAAATATGACTACCCGTAAAATTGCTTCCTCATCTTTTAACTGAAAATAGCAATGCCCCGAAGACGCCCTAATAAATCCCGAAACCTCACCCTTCACCAACACCGAACCCAGACCCGACTCCAATAACTCTCCGACCCGATGGGTAAATTCACTGACACTCCAAATGTTCCGAGATTTTTCTTCTAGCTCTTTAGTAGGTGAACCAACCTCTTTGGGTAAATCGGATGGTACTCCCTCCAGTCCGCTTGGGCATTCTGATGGATTAGTTTGTTCTCTTGTTTGAGTGCTTTGCACTACAAATGGAATTTTTAAGTTTTTATTTGGATTCAATAAACACCCTCAATTTGCTGGTTATCCCGCTTGGCAAAGTTATCACATTTTGTGGTGAAAGCCACTCTTTCAAATTATCTGCAGTTAGGGCATAATCCATTTCATCTGTTTCTCTTACATACCTTGCTAATATAATGCTATAGTGACGGTGGCATAAGCTTGTTCCTTTCAACTGATGAAACCGATGACAGCCATAGACGTTTTTCATGGGGATGCTGATGGGTTGTGTTCCATCCAGCAAATACGACTAGCAGAGCCGTTGAATGAACGCCAAGTGGTATCGGGTGGGCTTAGCCAGCACAGCTTGCTGATGTCCATCTTGACCGCGGAAAACAGAGATATCTTGATGCTGGACTTACCTTTGGAGCGTAATTTGGTGTCGTTGAAGCAATTATTAAAACAGGGATGTAGGGTTCGTTGTTTTGATCATCATATATCTTCTGAGCAGCCAGAGCATGAAAGACTGGAATTGCACTTAGATGCTAGCCCAGAAACATGTACTAGTTTGTTGGTTAATAAGCACTTGAATGGTGCTCATCAAGAATGGGCTGCCGTAGGAGCATTTGGCGACAACATGCCATCTGAGGCAAAAAAACTGCTGCAAGGTAGCGGATTGAGTGAAAACGATGTTGAACAGCTACAGTCCCTAGCGGAATTGCTCAATTACAATGCATATGGAGACTTACTGAATGCGGGGCATTTATCGGTGACTGAAATGCACTATAATATGATGGCATATGATAATCCTCTAGATTTTATCAAAGAAAATGAGCGTCTGGCACGGATCGGGAAGGTGATGAAAGAAGATCTAGAGCATGCAAGGAAATTATTAATTGTTGAAGATCAACCCGATGGACTGGTGTACATTTTGCGTCCTAGGGAACCAGTTCGCCGCGTTCGCAAGGTATGGTTAGGGCAGTTGGGGCGTCAGTACCCTGATAAAGCGTTATTGATAGCCCTAGAAAATCACGATGGCAGCTTTGATGCCTCTATTCGCGCTCCGTTAAATAGCCCCAGCGATGCATGGAAAGTGGCAGAACGCTTTGGAGGCGGGGGCAGAGAGGGAGCAGCCAGCGTAAAATGTTTGCCATCCACAGAAGTAGTGAATTTCTTAGACATATTCTGGCACTGGTGCGAGACGGCATATCAACAACAAGCAGGGCGTCCACCGCAACGGAAGACGCAGATAGTAAGGGAAGATCGTCATGCTAGATTTCATCGTAGCATTGAGGATGACAACAGAAGCGGGGTAGCAGAGGATTAAATGCTGAATGCTATGCTTTCATGCTACTTGCCGATAGATAGAATGACACTAGGCTGACACTAGGCCCTGGCAAAATGGTAGGCTCTGCAAAATAACACTAGGCTCTGCAAAATGACACTAGGCTCTGCAAAATGACACTAGGCTCTGCAAAATAACACTAGGCTCTGCAAAATGACACTAGGCTCTGCAAAATGACACTAGGCTGACACTAAGCTCTGCAAAAATGTGTGTGGGAGTTTCTGGACAAGCCTGAGTGATCCATGGCCATTTCCCAGCGGTTTTCACATTTGGTTTTCAATAGTAAGGAGGGGTCAATTTCAGCCAGCCACCATGATTCTTGATCTATTTCTTTATCCAGTTGACCAACCCCCCAGCCTGCATATCCTACTCCGAGGATGTAATTTTCTGGTGGATGTCCATCACAAATGGCAGGGATAATATCAGTGATGGAGCTGATGCCAAAAGTAGAACCAAAGGGAGTAGTAGAGGGGGCTTTATAATCGTTGGTATGGATGGACCAGCAGAATTCAGGTTGTACGGGTCCTCCTAGCAGAATGGATTCTGTTTGTAGCTGAGGAACGGAGATATTCAGTTCCTGCATTAGATCGTCCACGGAGGTTGCCGAAGGGATATTGACAACAAAGCCCATGGCTCCATCCGTGTTGTATTCACATAGAAAGATAACGGTTTTTTCAAAATAGCTATCTTTGAGCTGTGGCATGGCGATCAGAACCTTGAGAGCTTCATTTTTCTTGGAATTAAACATGGAAGATCTAAGATTGTGAGTGTCAACGAGTCTTAATAGGGTTAAGTTGTAGTACGGGAGGAAAGTGGATGGAACCATCAGGCTGTTGTCCATTTTCCAATAGAGCGATCATAGTGCGAGTAGTAGCAATGGCTGTGCCGTTTAGCATATGAACCAGTCTAGTTCCCTTATTCGGGGGCGATTTATAACGGATCCCCAGTCGGCGAGCTTGATAATCAGTGCAATTAGAGGTGGAAGTAATTTCGCCCCATTGACGGCGTCCTGGCATCCAAGCCTCTAGATCAAACTTACGATATGCAGGTGCGCCCAGGTCGCCAGTACATATATCCACCACGCGAAAGGGGATTTGTAGTTGTTGGTAGATTTCTTCCTCCCAGTCCAGTAGTTGTTGGTGCATTTGATCTGAGGTTTCTTGAGTAGTGAAGGCAAACATTTCCACCTTAGTGAATTGATGAACCCGAAATAATCCTTTGGACTCCTTACCCGCAGAACCAGCTTCAGTACGAAAGCAATGAGATAATCCTGCCAGTAGCAAGGGCAGCTGTTCTGCCGAAAGTATTTCTTCACTAAAAAATCCTCCTAAGGTGATCTCTGAGGTTGCTACCAGACTGAGGTCAGTATTTTCTAGGTTATAAACCTGAGTAGCCTCATCCCGAGGTTGAAATCCTATACCTTGCATAATGCTCTGTCTGGCTAAATCGGGGGTGGTTAACAGGGTAAAGCCCTTTTTCTGCAGATAGCTGAGGGCAAAATTAATAAGACTTTGCTCCAAAAGTACCGCCTCATTTTTAAGATAATAGAATTTTTGTCCGCTGACCTTAGCAGCTCGTTCAAAGTCTACCAAGTCTAGGTTCAGCATTAGTTGGAGGTGATCTTTGGGTGCAAAGCTAAAGGTAGCGGGTTCACCAACGACCCTCAGTACCCGATTACTAGATTCATCCTTGCCAATAGGAGATTCCCCATGAGTCCAATTAGGCATTTTATTCAACAACTGAGTTCTGACTCCCTCTGCTTGACAGACTTCTTTTTCTAGCTGAGTTTCTTGCTCTTTTAAGGCTTTGTTCTCAACAACCAACTGAGCCCGTTCAGCTTGGCTGGCAGCTTTGATCTCAGTATTAAGATTATTACGCCGTTTTTGGATTCCTTCCAGTCGGGTGCGAATCTTACGGGCTATATCATCTTTGCTAAGCAAGGCATCTACATCGGCTTGAATGCCTCTGTTAGCAATGTTCTCTTTAAGTAGCTGGGGTTGTTCTCTTACCAAGCGTAGGTCAAGCATAGTCACCACCATAAACTATACTAGATAAACTACGCTAGATAAACTACGCTAGATAAGTTCGGGGTCTGTGAGTACTTCCACCAAGCTAGTGCCAGGGTAAGCGATAGCCGTCTTTAAGGCTTCGTCCAATTCGCTAATCTCAGAGACCCTAATTCCCAAAGCACCACATAATTCGGCATAGCGAGAAAAGTCTGGATTGTGTAAAGAAGTCTGCCAGACGGGCCAGCTACCAGCCCTCTGTTCTTTGCTGATTTTCCCTAACTGTTTGTTATGCAATAGAACATGGGTTATGTTCATTTTGAATTTTACTGCGGTGGTTATTTCTGCCATATACTGACCAAAACCACCGTCTCCAGAAACAGAAATAACCTTACGCCCCTTAAAAAGTGGATCCTCCTCCTGAGTAGCACACCAAGCCCCCAAGGCTGCTGGTAGTGCAAATCCAATGGATCCCAAATAACCCGACATCAATACCGCTTGCCCGCAGCACTCAAAGTATCGCCCAAAGGAATAGGTGTTGTTGCCTACATCAACTGGTATGATGGCATCGGGAGGAGCTAAACGAGAAAGAGCATCAAATAACACGGCTGAATTTAATCCCTTGCCGAGGTCATCTTTACGGCGACTAGCTTTTTCTTTTCTCCATATGCACCATCTTTCGGCTACCTGTTCTCGCGTCCAATCAAACTTGACCGAGCCTAATTGATCCAGTAGCAGAGTTGCGGTCACTCCGATTTCTCCCCAAACTGGCACCTGCACCGCATGGAACTTACCTAACATCATGGGGTCAAAGTCCACCTGAATGATCGGCTTATATGATGAAATCCCAGTGTGATTGCTAAAACTCGCCCCAAACACTAACAAACAATCGCTTTCGTTCATAAACCAGCTGGCAATGGGAGTACCACTCCTACCTAAGACGCCACAGCCTAATGGATGAGTATCGGCAATCAGCCCCTTGCCCTTGAAAGTAGTCAGTACGGGGATATTCATTTTTTCCGCCAAAGCCAGTACTCCGTCCATGTGAAATCGCGCTCCATGCCCCACAATGATAACTGGTCGCTTGGATTTCCTTAGTAAATCCAAAGCATTTTGCAGCTCGCCCTGAGGAGGAATAATTTCACTAGCAGGCAAACGACCCTCAGGGCTTCCAGCACTTACTTTCACGGGAGCAGGGAGTGTTTGTACTTCATCTGGAAAAATAAGATGAGTAGGTCCTCGCTCAATCATGGCGTGCTTGCAAGCCAGATTCATTAACTCCACATGACGACTACCGGGCAGCACTGACTGACTCCAAAAGGCTACTTTCCCAAAAGCTGCTTGCAAATCAACCTCCTGAAAGGCACCCGGCCCCAAAACTTGAGTATCCACCTGCCCAGTCAAAGCCAACACGGGCGATCTATCCACATTGGCATCCCATAAGCCAGTCAGTAAATTAGTAGCTCCAGGACCAGCAATCGCCAAACATGCCGCCGCCCGACCAGTCAACTTGCCATATCCCGAAGCCGCAAAAGCTGCGGCCCCTTCATGTCTTATTCCAATATAGCGTAGCCGTCCTGCTTTCTCTTCTAGTCTAATCGCCTCCGCCAAGCCCAAGTTGGAATGACCTACCATCCCAAACACATTGCACACTCCCCAATTGGTCATAGTACGAACCATAACATCGCTGACAGTCGCAATCGGCTGCTTCTCTGGCTCCAAACCAACATAAATGCCGTCTTCTCTTTCCTCTACTGGAAAAACCCGCACCCCGTCATCATAACCACCCGGCGGACGACCATTGATAGGATCAAAATCCCAGCCGTGCCAAGGGCAACGCAAAAAACCATTCTCTATAGAACCCTCCCCCAGCGGCCCCCCTTGGTGCGGACAACGATTATCCAAAGCCGCATACTTGCCTTGCCAACGAGTCATGCAAAGCGTCTGTCTATCGCAAGTGACCGACTTCACCCGCCCCTCAGCCAGCTCATCCTTGTCTATGGCTTTGTGCCACACCAATTGCTTGGCTAAATCTTCAGACATGATACCCTGCACGTTTATTTGTGTTCCGACTTATGTTCCCCATCCACCACGAAGCATACACCGTTCAACTTGCTAATGATAGCCGCTAATCATTGTTGCTCGGTACACATACTGGAGACATTGAACAAGAAATAGTAATAAAATCAACCTACTAATTTGATGGAAGCCCCTATGGCAGAATTAAGATAGGCTGCTAATTGTTCGGGCTGGTCACTGATAGCCAAATGATCGGTAAGGAGCAGAGCCCCCTTAAATGCTTCTTGGCACCAAATTCCCTGACCTTCCAAAGGAGGCAAGGGTTCGGTGGAATCGGGCCAGAAGGTAACATACCAGTATGGGTGATCAAAGTTGCCATCGCCAGGGCTGAAGCCAATGTTAATTTGTTGGGCTTTGTCAGGTGGTTTGTCTTCTAGGAAGAGTAAGGTAGCTACATCAAAATGATGAGGCCAGCACCAAACCGTACTGCTCTTCAGGGATTTAGCCAATGGAAGCAAGGTTGAGAAGCTGTTGGCGAACCATCTATCTACCTCAGCTAATCCAGCGGGGTCGCCATCAGGAAAAGGCTCTTTGTTGGCAATGGGGCTAGCTGGGATTTCCTGAAATGGACGCACTAGTGGAGGTACGTCTCCTCCATATTCCTTGAGGGCAGAAGCCATCCATTTCATTCCTTCTTCCAGTGTTAGTCCTGCCAACGGCTTAGATGCTAGGGGTTGGAATTTTTTGTCGGTAACCAGAAGGCTACATTCGGTTAGTACCAAACCTGCTGATAAATCCTTATGTTTTGGCAAGGGACGGCTTAAAAGAGCATTCAAATTGGCATTATATGTCAGGTTGCAGTGGCTGTAATCGGGTAAGGGTTCTATTAACTGACTGGCAGCAGCACAGGGAATTTGTGATCCCCAGTGCAGTCGTAGGCGAGCACTTGCTAGCGAAGGCACAGGTGGGACAGGGATATTTCGCCATCCAGTACTAATGGCATTGGAGGTAATGTAAGATTTTGTAGTCATGGTGATGAATATGAAAAAGGTGCAGAAAGTGCGAATCAAACTCGTGCAATTATTACTTGAGAAATCAAACTCGTGTAATTATCACTTGAGAAATTATGGCGACATAACGCCAGCATAATTAATACCAGTAAGCATGGCAATATCTCTGTTCAAGGTGGCGACGTCGTCGGTGTTGAATTGATTAAGGTGAGTATGCCCGCAGGCACGGCAGAGAATTTTCATCAGTTCCACGGTGGCTTGGAAGAAGTTTGCCAGCTGTTGTGCCGAGGCATCCACTAACAGTCGTGCCCGCAAATGAGATTGCTGGGTAGCAATTCCTACGGGGCAGTTATTGGTATGACAGGCACGCATACCCAAACAACCGATCGCCTGTATGGCTGAGTTGGAAACGGCGATACCGTTTGCTCCTAGTGCCAGTGCTTTGACAAAATCGGTTTCGGTACGCAAGCCGCCTGTAATAATGAGAGTGATGTCCTGTTGCCCCAATTTATTTAGGTGTCTGCGAGCCCGCACCAAAGCCGCCATGGTAGGGACCGAAATATGATCCTTGAAGATGTTAGGAGCTGCCCCAGTTCCTCCGCCACGGCCATCCAGAATGATGTAATCTGCACCAGCCTCTAAGGCGAAGTCCAAGTCTTTTTCAATATGCTGGGCGGACATCTTAAAGCCGATCGGGATGCCACCCGAAGCTTGGCGGACTTCATCAGCTAGGCGGGCATAATCTTGAGGAGTATGGAGGTCGGGGAAAGCTGCGGGACTAATCGCAGAGGTACCCGGAGTAAGTCCACGCACCTTAGCGATTTTACCCTGCACCTTTTTGCCGGGCAAATGACCGCCAGTACCAGTCTTAGCACCTTGACCAGATTTGAAATGAAATGCCTGACAACTAGCTCCCCTATCCAAAGACCAGCCAAAACGTGCACTAGCGAGCTCATAAAAATAGCGTGAATTAGCTTGTTTTTCCTCAGGTAACATACCTCCTTCACCAGAGCAAATGCCAGTCTTTGCTAATTCTGCCCCTTTTGCCAAAGCCACCTTGGCTTCCTCACTAAGAGCACCAAAGCTCATGTCGCTGACAAACAAAGGAATACTCAAAAGTAAGGGCTTTTTGGCTCGGGTGCCAATCACTAGCTCCGTACCAACCGCAACATTATCCTGCTGAGGACTAACCGCCAACTGAGCAGTGATTATCTGAATATCATCCCAACTAGGCAATCTTTCCCGAGATACACCCATAGCCGATACCCAGCCATGCTGACCCATCTTCTCAAGACCATTGACCGCTAACTCTCTAATATAAGCGTTGTGTGGTTCATCAGGGGTACCATGAATATCAGCGTACAGTCCCTGATAGGTATCTCGGTCATAAGGTTGCGGATTGTCCTTTTCCCACGCTTCTATTTCCAATCGGTCAACATACACAGCATCTTCTTGCACCCAAGCATTAAACTTGTGTAATCTCTCTGCGGAGTTGTAACCACTGACCCCAGTCTCAAAACAATAATCCCAATTATGCATGCCGCATATCAAATTATCCCCCTCAATTCTCCCATCCGACATTAAGGCTCCGCGATGCAAACATCGCCCATACAATACCGAAACTTGCTCATCCCAACGCACCAATACCAAGTCAACCCCAGCTACCAGAGCGTAGGCAGGATTACGGTCTGCCAATTCACTCCAAACCGCTACTTTCACACGCTCTAGGGGTACAACGCTTTCGTTCAAATCAATCTCCCAAACCGCAGGACATTTCGTAGCGACATCTCATAGCGGGATTTCACAGTGAATGTATCATGTTGCCTATCGTGTTGGTTGCCATGTCATTTGCCATGTCATTTGCCATGTCATTTGCCATGTCATTTGCCATGCTATTTGCAATTCATACACGGAACACCACATTATAGCACCATTTTTATCCTGCATTCATGCTAACATGGGCGGTTGCTTGTTTGGAAATGCCCGAGCTGCTATCTATCACTTGATTTTTCTAAGCGTATTATGTCGCAAAGACGACCGAGTCTATTCGGACGCACCATTGAGTTTATTATTCAGACCCCTTTGCGGGCTTCTTTTGTGATTGGGTTCAGTATCCTGATCATCCAGAGCACTCTGAGTCGCATAATGGATCAATGGTCTTATGCTTACTTGATAATGATAATCATCCCCTTTATTCCCCCCATTATCGTAGGGCAAGCCTCTAGACGCATAAATGAAAGATTGGCAGAACACGATTTCATTAAGGACTCCCTTCCGTTTGTTTTTGTAGCTTATCCCACCTTGCCAAGCGAGCACTCACTTAGTCATTGCCCGCCTCAGTCAGTTAGCGATAGTGCCATCCAACACACTGGCATTACCACCGATGAACTTCTTCACCGACCCGTCTTACCACCTGATATTTTTGAAGACGCTACCCAGCGTAAGAGCATCATTAAAGACCTGCTCAAGGCCTACCACATTGATAAAAAGCATGGAGAAATCAATAATGTTTATGTTCGCTTGCGTCCTCATAAGCATTGTCAACAAACTCAAACTTATATTCTTTCCTCCTCCTTGAAGCGACGCCGTAATCACTTGAAATGGCAAGGGGTGCTTTTTCCACATCATCAGCACCCGGTTTTTTCTGATTAGATTTTCTGGCAAAGTGACTCAGATATTTTTATTTTTTTCTCCTAAATAATTTACATTGTCTACTTCCATCCCCTTTATTGACCTACAAGCCCAGCGAGAACGACTGGAACCTCAACTCAGCCAGTCACTAGCAGCACTTCTCAAAGATGGTCGCTTTGTTTTAGGGCCAGAAGTAGAGGCTCTAGAATCAGAGCTGGCTGATTTCTGTGGGGCAAAGCACTGTATTACCTGTGCCAACGGGACAGATGCCCTATTGCTCATTATGCTCGCCCTTGGCATAGGGAGTGGCGATGCAGTGATAGTCCCCGATTTCACCTTCATTGCTACCGCGGAATCTGTTGCCATGGTTGGGGCATCTCCCATTTTCGTGGATGTGGAAAAAGACACTTTCATGCTCAATCCCCGACTACTGCTATCAGCCCTAGAAGTTGCCTCCAGAAAAAAACTCAAACCAAAAGTCCTTATCGCAGTAGACCTATTCGGTCAGCCTGATGATTATCAAGCCCTGCAAGCGTTTTGCTCGGAGCACAATCTATTCCTCATTGCCGATGCAGCCCAAAGTTTCGGGGCGAAATATCAGCAGCAGTCAGTCGGCACTTTGGGAGATGCCACTGCGGTCAGTTTTTTTCCTTCCAAGCCACTTGGCTGTTATGGAGACGGAGGGGCGGTCTTTACTCAGGATCATGACCTAGCCCAAAAATTACGTTCCTTGCGTCAACATGGGCAAGGCAGCCACCGCTATGAGCATTGTTACATCGGACTTAATTCACGCCTAGATAGCATCCAAGCGGTCATTCTAAGGCAAAAACTCAGCATCTTTCCCGAGGAACTCCAACGCAGACAGCAAATTGCTCAACGCTATCAGCAAGCCCTAGGAGGAGTTGTAAGCACTCCTCAACTCAAGGCAGATCGCTCCAGTACTTGGGCACAGTATACCATCATCAGCGACCAGAGGGATAAAATCGCCATTGCCAGCCAGCAACAAAACATCCCCACTGCTATCTATTACCCCATTCCTTTCCACCGACAACCCGCTTATCAGCACTTCAGCCATATCTCAGGCGAAACTAATATCACAGTTGCTCTTACCCAACAAGTTATCAGCCTCCCCATGCACGCTTACCTTAATCCAGATATTCAAGACCTGATTACTAATACCATCCTAGGAGCTTTGTCCTAGCAATACTTTCTGCTAGTATAAACAGGTGATCGCGTTGCTATAACTTCACCATCCTCGTGATGCCATGTGATGTCGTAGAGAAAACCCGACATGTTGAGATTACTAAATGCTTGAAGATAAGTTAGGACGGCAATTACGCGATTTGCGTATTTCACTGACTGACCGCTGTAATTTTCGCTGTGAGTACTGCATGCCAGCCGATGGATATGGCAAAGACTGGAAATTTACCGATCATACAAATCTACTGAGCGATGATGAAATAGTACGCTTATCTTCACTAGGAGTGCAATTAGGGGCTACTAGGTTACGCCTGACAGGAGGTGAACCGTTATTACGCAAGGGGATGCTAAAATTAGTGGAACGATTGCGGAATTTGACTGGCATAAGTGATTTATCTCTGACTACTAATGGCTGGTTTTTGGAATCAATGGCAGATGATTTAAGTCGGGCAGGATTAAGCAGGATAACAGTCAGTTTGGATAGTTTGGATGAGGAAATTTTTCGTAGCATTATTGGCATAGGTAGCGGTAATGGGACAAAGCAGGGAGCAGTTGTTCGGGTGCTAAAGGGGATTGAGGCAGCTCAGGCAGCTGGTCTTGATCCTGTTAAGGTGAATATGGTTATCCAGGGGGTGAATAAGGATCAGATAGTAGCCATGGCAGAGCAATTTCGGGGTAGTGGCGTAATTTTACGCTTTATTGAGTACATGGATGTGGGCGGTTGCAGTGGCTGGCAGCCGCAGAAGGTAGTGGAAGCCGCCGAAATACTGCGATTACTAAATCAGAGGTGGGCGTTGGAGTTAATCGGGAGACGAGATGAAAAGCCAGCCAGCCGTCATAGGTATGTGGATGGGCAGGGGGAGATAGGGGTGGTAGCGTCTATTTCGGAGCCTTTTTGTAGTAGTTGTACCCGAGCAAGATTATCTGCCGATGGAGAATTATTCACCTGTTTATTTGCTACCAAAGGTTTAGATTTGCGTACTCCCCTACGCCGTGGTGCTTCAGATGAGGAATTGTTAGAGTTAATCCAAGAAACTTGGCAACAACGCACCGATCGTTACTCAGAAGAAAGAAAAACGCTTGGCGACTCTGCTGATAACATACCAGCTACCGACCTGAAAAAAGTAGAGATGCATCGCATAGGAGGTTAAATGAGTACCACCATGCCGATTATATCGCTGGATTGGCGGTATCATTTCTTGGGGATTGGAGGCATTGGTATGAGTGCCTTGGCAATGGAGTTACATAGGCGTGGAGTTCATGTATCTGGTAGCGATATTGAACCCAGTTCGGTGCTGGAATCTCTGAGGGCAGCAGGTATTTCCACGCAGATTGGTCACCGCGGTGATTTGTTTAGCAATGCTAATGCGGTGGTATTTTCCAGTGCCTTAAAAGCTGATAATCCCATTTGGCAAGAGGTAAAGAAGTTGGGGATCCTCAAGTTTCATCGCAGTGAAATGATGGCAGCTCTTACTCAGGGACGGCGATTATTAGCTGTCACTGGGACCCATGGTAAAACCACTTCTACCGCGGCTTTGGCTTGTTCCTTAGAATCCTGTGAGCAAGACCCCCTTGTTTTTCTGGGGGGTAATTTATCCAAATGGTCGGGCAATTTTCGTTCTGGAGAAGGTCCATTTTGCGTCTGTGAAGCCGATGAAAGTGATGGCAGCTTCTTAAAATTATCTCCCCAAGCAATTCTACTGACCAACATAGAAGCCGATCATTTGGATATTCACGGCAGCATGGAAACCCTAGAAGCCGTGATGCAGGATTTCATAAAACGGCTGCCCGCTGATGGCATTCTGGTTTATAATCTGGATGATCCTCGCGTTAAAGCCCTAGCGGAAAGAATGCCTGCTACTAAAAGTGTTTCCTTCGGGATGGATAAAAGGGCTGATGTTTGCCTCCAATGGCAGTCGCTGGGAATAGATGGCACAGAACTCAGGCTGAAACTAGCTACAGGAGAGCATCAATTCCGTTCTACATTGCGAGGTCAATACAATGCCCTTAACTTGGCGGGAGCATTTGCCCTAGCCAATAGCATGCAACTGCCGATAGATAAAATCATTGAGGGCTTGGAAAAATTTAGTGGTGTAGATCGCCGTCAACAGCAATTAGGGAAGCTAGGCAATCTAGTACTCATGGATGATTATGCTCATTACCCGACCGAGATACAAAAAACCCTAGCCAGCCTAAAGGGACTTTATCCTGGTCCTCTGGTGGTGGCATTCCAGCCGCACCTTTATTCTCGCACCAAGCATTTTGCTAAAGAATTCGCCCAAGCCCTAAACCTAGCCGATGAAGTACTACTAACACCCATCTATTCAGCCCGAGAACAACCACTTCCCAATGTTTCAGCCGCCAACATAGCACATTGGATGAAACACAAACCACAGTTACTCAGCCACTGGAAAGATCTCATCCCACCATTATTGAATAATCGTTGGTCCGAAGGATTGTTTATCACCATGGGTGCTGGTGATATAACCAAACTATGGCATAGGGTACTTGCTGAGACCTCTTCACCCCCTTCCACTGCTACTACTTCCACTGCTACTACTTCCACTGCTACTACTTCCACTGCTACTCCTCCCACTGCTACTAAAGAAGAGCCTACTTGGGGAGTCTCATTGCGAGATGTTTTGTCCGATTCCACTATTTGTTGGCATGAACCGCTGGCTAGCAAAAATTCTCTGCGAATAGGAGGAAAAGCCTTGTGCTTAGTAGATGTTAATAGTCAATCGGATTTACAAGCCTTGATGGGCTGGTTGGGCAGAACTGAGGTTCCTTGGTGGGTGCTGGGGAAGGGTTCTAACTTGTTGATAAAAGATGAGGGTTTGGCTGGGGTAGTGATCAGGCTAGGAAGAGGAATGCAGACCTTGTCTGTCAAGGGAAATAGGGTGCGAGTGGGAGCAGGCTTGGCTAATGCAGCTTTTGTGGAAAAATGTCGTGCAGTGAATTTAGGAGGTATGGAGTTTCTCTCGGTGATCCCTGGTAGCATCGGAGGAGCGGTGAAAATGAATGCTGGAGCTCATGGAGGCGAAATAGCAAAATTCTTATCACGGGTATGGTTGTGCTTGCCGCGGGGAAAAATACAGGAATGGCAAGCAAATGAACCAAAGCTAAAAACAAAAAATGGAGGTAGATTTTCCTATCGTAGTTCTCCTTTTTCCTCTTCATCTGTTATCTACGCTGCCGAATTTGAACTATTATCCACCACCCCTACCAAAGCCAAGCAGCAACAGCAAGAAATGCTAGCATGGCGTAAGAAGCATCATCCAAGAGGTGCTAATTGTGGGTCGGTGTTTAAGAATCCCACAGGGGACACAGCCGCTCAGCTGATTGATCGGGCAGGCTTAAAAGGACTAACAATCGGGGGAGCAAAGGTGAGTACCCAGCACTCTAATTTTATAATCAATGTTAACAAGTCCTCTGCTAGCGATGTCTTAAATCTCATTAAAAAGGTACAGCAAGAAGTATTAAATCATAGTGGAATTCAACTGGAAACAGAGGTACAAGTACTTCCCTAATTGGAGCCATATTTGCGATCCTTGTTTGCGATCCCTATTTGCGATCCTTGTTTGCTATCCTTGTTTGCGATCCTTGTTTGCGATCCTTGTTTGCTATCCTTGCTTGCCTGCCGATAACAGAGTACTCACACTATGTTTAATTCTCTGCTGATTGACTTAAAAAATCGTATTCCAGATTTAGGGCGGGGAATTGGAAAGAACGGCTGGCGTTGGGCTTTCTACGATTGGGCTAACAGTGCTTTTGTCCTTTGTGTGATGACGGTATTGGGTTCGGCTTGGTTTATTGCCCTGTTTGAACAAGCGGCAGAAGAAGCTGGAGGTCTAAGAGTAGGTTCTGCCCTAGCCTTACCGTTATTTGGAAGTCGTTGGACGGCAGAAGCAGCTTGGTCAATATTGGTGGGGGCATCAGCGGGAGTAGCTGCCTTAGGGGCATTACTTTTAGGTCCTGTGGTAGATGCCCGTGGCAAGCACAAGCAGTTTGCACTGTTATTTTGCTTGCTTGGTGCTACGGCTACTGTGGGGCAATCGCTTTGGCCCTTGTGGAGCGATGTTTCTTGGTCTTGGGCAGTGATTGGGCTGTTGGTCTTTATAGGCAATGTAGGATATGAATCTGCCAATGTATTTTACAATGCTTATTTGCCTCAATTGACTTCTAACCCTAAGGAAAATGCTCGTCTTTCTAGCTTAGGGTATGCCCTGGGCTACGCTGGAGGGGCATTGATATTGCTGGCACTGCTGATATGGCTGGTCCCCGATCACCTACCTACCGCGTTCTTGCTGATAGGGCTCTGGTGGGGATGTTTTGGCATCTTATCTTTGGGATGGCTACCAGCTACCTCCCAGACCCAAGTAAAAAGCATTTTTGGCAGCTTAAAACGTTCTCTGCTTAATTTACTTAAACACCCGCACCACCTCCGCTTTTTATTGGCTTTCTTGTTGTATAATGATGGCATTGCTACCCTTATTTCAAATGCAACCCCGTACGCTCTGCAAAACATCTATACCGATGCCTCCCTGAGCCAAAAAGTAGGTATTAAGGACTTGATTTTAATGATTATCATCATTCAGGTTATGAACATACCTGGCACTCTTTTTTTGGGTTGGCTGAGTAATCGCACTAGTGAAAAAACCACTATTTTTATTTGCTTGATAGCTTTCAGCATAACTATTTTGCTAGCTCAGGTTATCCACACCCTAGTAGAATTATATTGGTTGGCAGTCTTGATCGGTCTCTTCTTGGGAGGGTTGCAGGCTATCAGCCGATCTTTATTTGCCAGCTTCATCCCTTATGGCAGGGAGGCTGAGTATTTCTCTTTCTTTGCACTAAGTTCTCGTTTTTCTGCTATGATGGGGCCTCTTGTATTTGGCGGATTGGTTTTTATCAGCGGTGATACTCGCATTGCTCTTTTGAGTCTTAACGCCTTTTTTCTGGCAGGGGGAGTGCTATTGGCGTTTGTGAACCCAGCCCAAGCCCGTAGTGTGAACTCTTAAACCGCGTTTATCATTGAGTAAAAATCCTGTTATAGAGACCCATAGGTTAGTTGTTGATAATTCTTCCACCAACAAGGAAGCGATAATGGTGGACTGGTTATCGGCTTCTCCTACTGCACCTATGGCGGTATTCGTTCATGGACTGGCTTCGGACCGACAAGGCGAAAAAGCTCTTTTCTTCCAGCAAGAATTTGGTGCTCGCGGTTGGAGTTTTCTCAGGCTGGATTTGCGTGGGCATGGAGAATCAGATGGAAATCTGGCAGAGATGACCGTCAGTCGTGCCTTGGCGGATATGGAAACTGCCCTTAGTTGGTGCTTACAGCAACGCCAACCAGAAGCTCCTCTTCCATTGCTGATAGGCTCCAGTATGGGAGCTGCCTTAGTTGCTTGGTATCAGGGAGAACTAAAAATCGGTAGCGGAGGACCATTAGTCTTGTTATCACCCGCTTTGGATTTTCCTCATTGTATAAAGAGCAATATATCCTCAAAACGATGGAAAGACTGGCAAAAAAAGGGTATTCTGCGGCTTGATTCTGACTGGGAGGATATTCTTCTCGGTTGGCAATTGATTGAAGATAGCTATCAATATCCCTTTAAGAAGCTTCTACAGAAGTGGCAAGGCCCCGCTTTGCTAATCCACGGTATTGCTGATGAGGTCATTCCTTGGGAAAAAAGTACTGAATTCTTGCGGCAATGTCCTGAGAAATCCTTGCAACTATTGTTGCTTAAGGATGGAGACCATCGCCTGAATATGCACAAAGAACAAATATTCAATACGATGTGGCAATGGCTGCAGCAACTCTCAGCAAGTCCCAGCAATTCCTCCTACTAAAACCAAGGGCGAATGTTCAATTGACGCAAACGCATCAAGCCATAGCAACCCACCAACGAAAGAGGACCTAACATGAACTCAGAAGGCAACCCTCGTCCTTTAACCAGATTAGTTATGGCTAGCCAAGCCAAATAATAAACCGCAACCAGCATGACCGCTCTTAGATAGCTAGAATATCTGCCCGAGCGAGGATCCAACATTGCCATAGGTACAGAAGCCAATACAAGTGCTATGCATGCCAGCGGCGTCAGCCAACGATTATAAATCTGTAGCTCTATATTGTGGCGAGCGTAGTTCCCCAGATTGTCAGAAGCTAACCGCTGCTGCAAATTGAGAGTACTTTCCAACTCAATTCTACTTATATTCTTGAAATGACGCCCACTGACGAGTCCTCCTAACAGGTTTTCCGAGCGTTCAAACTGTATATTTGTGATACTGCTTTCTTTCTCGCTTAGCTCCAACGATTCACCATTTTCTATCACCAAAAGTAGCTGACGCTGCTTTTCTGTATTGAGTAAAAATCCATGGAGAGCCGAAATAATGCTGAAATCATCTTTCGGATACCGAGGCATGAAATGTACATCATATAAGTGATTGCCTTCTTCTACCTGTCTACTCAAGATCACTATACTAGGTAAGGAAAAATTGAGATTTCCTGGTTTAATCCGTTGAAATGTGCGTGTTTTAATCGCTTGGAATTGTAGTTGATTCAAATATCTCAAAGACAGTGGACTTAGCCACAAACTAAAAGTAGCCACCAGTAAAGCCACTGAAAAGCCAAACACAAGAAAACCTTGAGCATAACTTCGCAAACTTACTCCTGAAGCCATCAGGGCTACCAACTCAAAATTGTAAGAATATCTAATTACCACCGTAAATACGGCTCCCACAATTGCAAATATCATTACGGGTAGCATTATGCTCGGCAACGAAAAGAGTAGCATCCAACCCAACAGATTAAAGTCTACCCTGTGACTAACAATCCATTCCAAAAGCCAATGCAATTTCTGAAACAGCAAGAATAATGTCAGTATAACCGTAAACAGTACAAAAGATTTCCATGACTCCCAGAATATTCGCTGTGGCAAGAGTCTCAGCTTATTTATGGGGAAAGTCACCCAGCTCTTTAAGAGACTAAACATGTTATTAGTCCTTTTTTAATCTAATTATTACTGAGAATTTTCCAAAATGATGGACGTTATCCTCGCAGCTACTTTCATTACACGCAAACCGTCTTCACCACCGACTAAGGGTGGTTTTTTCGTTCTCACGGAATTTATAAAAGACCTTATTTCGGCTTCCAGTGCGTCTTGTTTGGAAACATCAAGCGAGTTCGCAATGGTTTGCTTATCTTTTTTAAGATCTCCCACGGTAAGCATGGTGCAGGCAGGCAGAGAAAAATCCAGCGAAAAACAACAATTTTTTTGAAAAATCCGCATATTACGCTCCGAATGAGTGGATATCCTACTGGCAGAAATATTAGCTACACAGCCAGAAGCAAAACGCAATCTTACATTGGCTAGATCAATCTTATCGGTCATCAAAGATACCCCAATCGCTTGTATTTCTTGAATGGAGGAAGAGTCCATCATCAAGGCTAAATCTAAGTCATGACTCATCAGGTCTAGTACCACATCTATGTCTTCTCCTCGTCCAGAAAAATTAGACACCCGAACGGCATCAATGAAAATGGGTCGCTTGATCTTAGTTTGACAGGCCTGTATTGCTCCGTTGAAGCGTTCCAGATAACCAACCTGTAAGATAAGCTGTCGCTTGTTCGCAAGAAGCACCAGATCTTCTGCTTCCTTAGTGGAAGCCGCCAGTGGTTTTTCCATCAGGACGTGTATTCCCCTTGTTAATGCTTGCATCCCAATGTTGTGGTGAGTGGTACTGATGGTTGCAATGCTTACCGCGTCTACCTCTGCCAGTAGATCCCTGGGTTGCTTAAATACACGCACCCCGAGCTCATCAGCTACCGCCTGCGAGCGTTGACTATTCAGGTCGCAGACGCCAATAAATTGGCATTCACTTAGGGACGCATATTTCAAAGCATGAAATCTGCCCAACTTTCCCACCCCAATAACACCTACTCGCAGGCTCATAGGCTCTACATAAACTACAAGACTATTCTGTTAGTCTAAGGTACTTAGGCTACCTACGAGGAACTGTGACTAGTCTAATCTCCGCCCGACATGCCAGCTCATCATCCACCTTGGACTGAACCGCAAATACCCACATATCTAGCTTACGGGTCAGCAGTTTAGCTTCCATAATCAGCGTATCACCGGGTACAATTTGTCTCTTAAAACGTGCTTTATCCACTCCCACGTACAAAAGAATAAAGTCATTCACATTCTTTTTTACCGACTTACCTACTAACACACCAGCAACTTGTGCCATTGCCTCCAGCAACATAACCCCAGGAAAAATAGGTCTACCAGGAAAATGACCCGTAAAAACAGGCTCATTGCAAGATACATTCTTCAAAGCCACACAACTTTTACCGGGTTTTACTTCCAGTACTCTATCCAATAACAAAAATGGATAGCGATGAGGCAAGATTTTTGTAATTTCTTCATAAGGTATCATTTTGCAACTCTATCCTTCAATTACCAATCTCAGAAATTACTTGCTTAGTAATATCCTCTAAGGGCTCTCTTGTATACAGCACCGTTTCAGCACTAGTACGCTCCAAAACGAGGTCGTAATCGCCTTCTTTGGCTAATCTTCTAACAATTCTCTCTGCTTTCTTAAACACCCTCTGGGTAGCTACAAGTTCCCGTTTAGATAGATCAGCTTGGGAATCTTTCATCTGGGCTTGCAATTCTTGAAATTGCCGGCGTAATTTCAATTCTTCTTGCTTACGGGCTTCTTCAGTCAGCAGTAAATTGGCATCCAGAGCAGCCACTTTTTCTTTGAATTCAGTCTCCTTAATGCTTAATTCTTTTTGCAATTTATCGCGTTTTGCCAATAATTTATTTTTTTCACCACGACCAGCTTTAGACTCATTTAATATCCTATTCATATCCACTACCGCAATTTTCAACCCCTGTTTTGCTTCTGCCTGAACATTACCTACCACAAAAGCAGGGAAAATAATTCCACCCACCATAAATGCAAAAAATACCTTCAATGAGCACACCCCCCCCAATTTGATTGATAGGGTACCTCGCCAAGATATTAAACGATCTAATAATAGCAACACACACGGCACAACACGCGGCATCACAAGCGGTTTGAGAGTTAAACGATATTGCATGGTCAAAAGTTTTTATCTGCCCTCTGTAATGATTAGCCTGCCAAGCTTGTTAAGGGCATGGGTACGGAAACATATCATCATATGAAGATATTAACAACCGACAAGGCATACAATATCAAAACAAAGAGCTGATGGTAAATTCAAAATCATCTGAGTCTTCGTTTTGCTGGGGATTTATTTTTATTCCGTATTCAAAGCGTAGTACCCCCAGCGGTGTGATAATTCTAATTCCGGCCCCATAAGATTGACGCAGATCAAAGAAACTCGGCTCAGGAGTCCCGAGAATCTCATATTGCTCTGTTTCTGAGTTAACTTGGCCCGCATCATAGAATATCGCACTGCGAAAAGCAGGTCCCGATAAGGGTAACAATAGTTCTATGTTAAACAATCGCTGTTGAATTCCTCCTCCAGATAATTTATCTCGCTGTTCTTGGTCAAGTCCAATAGTACGCTGGTCTTGTGAGCCATTGATAGGATAGCCATTACTTCCTGCGATGGGGTTGCCTTCAAGATCGGTGAATAATGCCGATGAACTATTGAGTGCCTGCTGTCTGCGTCCATATGCTCCTCCGATTTCCAAGTAGCTATATCCTCGTAGGGTATAAGCTCCTCCCAGTCTATAACGCTGTTCAGCGGGGATGTCTTCTTCTCCCATTTTTTCTAGCCAACCTAAGCGAGCTCGCATCATCAACACCAGCATGTTTTCAGAGTCCAGCCTAAAAAACTTTCTCCCATTCAGGGTGTAGCGACGAAACCGAGAACTTCCTTCTACATTGGTGGCAAATGCCCCCACAGAACCTCCACTGGATGGAAAAATCGGGTGATTGACCGTATTCCATGATAATCCCAAAGTCGTGGATTGTAGTTGCTGGTTATATTCGGGATCTTTTTCAAATTCTACATCTTCAAGTGCCACCGAAATACTACCTCTTAACAGTCCAATAATTTTCCGCGATAATGATTGCGATACCGTTTCTATCCTTAATAAACCACGCTCTAGCTCAGAAGAATCATCATCTCGGGAAAAAGACAAAGAGGTGGTACTGGAAATGGAAGTTCCTAGTAAATATGGTTCCGTAAAACTCAATCTTGCTGAGCGTTCGTTCTGCTTCTGAGCTGCTTGCAGATCTAAGCGAATGGTTTGCCCGCGACCCAAAAAATTGGTCTTAGCCACCGAAAAAATTGTCTGTATTCCAGTGGTCTCTCCATAAGTTAGCTGCAACTGAAAACTTCCCGTACGCCCCTCAGTAACTTTAGTAGCCACATTCAGCACATTGTCTACATCGCTCACCTCGGTATCAACAGATAAAGATGGCTCAAAAAATCCCAAGCGTGATAAATTTGCTTGAGATTCCTTTAGCTTCTTTCCATTGTACAAAGTGTTTTCAGTCAGTGAAAACTCCCTGCGAATCACATGATCATGCGTTGTGTCATTGCCCTGAATCTCTATCCGACCAATGTACGCCCTTTCTCCCTGAAAAATCTGATAGACAACGTCCACCGTACGGAGTTCATCATTAATCCTTACATCAGGAATAACACGCACAAAAGCATATCCTTGCTCCTGATACTGGCTACGCAATCTAAATATATCCTGATTATGCTCCCGTGCATTGAATACTTCCTGAGACTTAATACCTAATAATTTCAGCATTGTGCTTTTATTACCTAAGATGTCCCCCTGAATATCTACTATACGGGTGCTGTACTGCTCTCCCTCAACTATGGATAGATCTACATGAGCCGCATAATGTCCTCGTTTACGCACTAATACTATTTTTGGCTTCTTGAGCAACACTCGCACATAGCCTCGTTGTAGGTATTCTAGGCTGATAGCCTGCAAATCGTAGTTAATCCTTTCCTCTTGGAATAAACCAGATTGATTTATCCAACTAAAACAATCTACTTCGGCAGATCGCATCCAGCGGCGAATCTGTAACCCGCTGAACGCTTTGTTGCCCTGGGTCCGAATCCTGGTGACGTACACTCGTGGGTCTTCTTCCACCACTATAGTAACTCGTGCTTTCCCTTTTGAAAGGAGTTCTTGTGTTACAGATACCCGTGTTTTGTAATATCCCTTCTTACGATACTCTCGCCTCAAAGATTCTAAATTATCTTCCAATTTGGATTTTAGAAGGACTTCTCCTTCTCGCAAGGTGATTGCTTTATCTCTAACACTCTTGCTTAACAGCTGGCTGCCTATCACCTCCAGTTCTCCGATCCGCAATCTTTCGGTCACCCGAAATATGAGCTTTATTCCATTCTTTTCTGGCTCTGTTAACACTTGAACATTGCTAAAAAAACCTAAGGCGTGAATTTTTTTAATGTCCTGTGTTAACAGCTCCACTTGTAAATTGTTGCCCACCTTTGATAACACCCGACCTAAGATTTCTCCTGAGGCGACTGTTTGCAGACCTTCTATTTGTACATTTACAATCTTTACCCCATTAAGTTCGCTGATTTGTGAATACGCATTCGGTGCCAGCAACAATAGACCAAATAAAAGTACTGCTAGGATTATTCCCCGAAAAAAAAGTAGTCTTGCTGATTGAAAAAACGCCCGAACTACTTCCTCAAGTAGTCCAAAAATGAGATGAAGCATACTATAGTGAAGCATACTATAATGAAGCATACTATAATGAAGCATACTATAATGAAGCATGCTATTAGGTCTTTCCAAGGAGAACTGCAAAGGATTATACAGAAGAGTTCTCATGTAACTCACCATCACGCAAAAACAGGCATTTGGAAACTCCAGCGGCTACCATGGGGTTGTGGGTTGCTAGTATTAGTGTCAGCCCAAAATTCTTGTTTAACTTGAGTAATAATTCAGCAATTTTTTCGGAGTTTGTTCTGTCCAAACTTCCAGTGGGTTCATCGGCTAGCAACACCTTGGGGCGATTCATCAATGCTCGTGCAATTGCTACCCGTTGACGCTCACCGCCCGAAATCTGAAAAGGTTTATGTTCCGCACGATTAACCAGTCCTACCGCTTCTAGTAGTTCTAAGGCATTCTCTCTACAACGCACCGTACGACCTTGAGAAATCCACACGGGCATCATCACATTTTCCAACACTGTAAAATCCATTAACAAATGATGAAATTGAAACACAAAGCCGATCACCCGATTACGAAAATCAGCCGCGTCGGTAGCTTTTAGTGCTACTAAATTATATCCTGCTACCCGAACATCACCACTACTAGGAGTGTCCAATGCACCCAAGATATGCAACAATGTACTCTTGCCGCTCCCCGATGCCCCCATTATCGCAACAGTTTCACCTTCCGATACTTCTAAGCACGCCCCACTTAACACGGGAAGGATACCTCCACCCTCCCGATATTCTTTGTGCAAATCAGAGACAGAGACTAAGCATTTATTCATCTGTCATTTCCGTGCAATAAATAGGGGAAGACCATTAATACCTTTTACACTATGAACTCCACTAGCACAAATAAGATACGTACTGGCTCTAATCGTTCTCAGTTAATAGAGTTGCTCTCTCCTCGCTTAGTAGAAGCACGCTCCCTTGCCAATACGCTGAATTTGCTTAAATTTCCCCTCAAACAACCAGCTCAGCCGCTTAATTTTGCTTTAACACCGTCCCCTATTTCACCTGAGACCCTTACTCAACTTATTGAACTAACTCCACATTTCAACCGCCTCATCCATGCCATAGCACAAGACCATTCCTTCCTGCGAGAAGCACTGGAAACCACAGAAGATCCCTTTGTAAAATGCTTGCTGAGCTTACTACCCGCCTGTGATACACAACCTCTTAAACTATATCTTAACCGACATGATTTCTTTATTTCCCCCGCTACTCCCATTGATTTATCGCCCGATCACTCTTCTGTACCAGTATTTGTTCCTAAGCTGGTAGAAATCAATACTCAATCGGTAAGTTGTGTAGCCCTAGCCAGCCGCATTCATCAATTACATCATTTTTTACTACATAAAACTTCTTGGTTAGCTAACTTGGTTAATAATCCTTGTCTAAAAAACACAGCAGATTCACTAACCGCTGCTTTTCATAAATGTGATCACAAAAACAGCTACTTTTTGATGGTCGTACAGCCCGATGAAACAAATCTTGCCGATCAGCATCTGTTAGAGCAAGAGCTAATCCAGCGAGATGTCCCTGTCAGGCGAATGACTCTTAGCAACATTGGTCAAGAAGGAAGACTGAAAAATGCTGACCTGTGGATCGGAAACATCAAGATAGCAGTGGCTTGCTTTCGTTCTGGATACCGACCCGAAGATATTGCTCATCCAGATGCATGGAAAGGCAGAAAATTGTTAGCTCACTCATCCACGGTAGAAATCCCCGATGCTGCTGGACAACTAGCTGGGCTAAAGAAAACGCAGCAATTGCTTTGTCAGCCTGATTTGTTGAAACGCTTTGCCCCCAATTGTCCCCCAGATCTGCCCAAAACCCTCACCCCCATGTACTCACTAGATGAACCTCTGCGAGATGGTCTTCCCGCTTGGAAGAAAGCCCTTGAAAGCCCTCATGAATTTGTTCTAAAGCCTCAAAGAGAAGGTGGTGGACACAATCTGTTTAACCAAGCTCTGTCACAAAAACTTAACCAATTATCACCAAGCGAAAGGCAAGCATGGGTTCTAATGAGTAAGATCCATCCTGTTACTCACCAGACTATCCTAGTGACATCCCATTCTGGTAGTGTTCTACCACTGAAATCAGTCAGCGAGATAGGACGTTTTGGGATCTTACTGGCAGAAGGAGAGCGAGATATAATCAATCAAGACATTGGTTTTTTGGTGCGTACCAAGCCTGAACATTACGATGAGGGGGGTGTTAGCAGCGGCTACGGGTCTCTGGATAGTTTGCTATACGATAGCGTTTAGTATGGGATATAGCGGTAGCCTTGTTTCTTACTCGCTAGTAAGGCACGAATAAGCATCTTGATGGTGGTCTGCCGAATGTTAAAAATATGCTATCAACCGATGATAATTGCCGACTTTCCCAACCACTTTTAATCGGTGTTCCCCAAGAAATGGAAAATACAAAAAATCTGCTACAGCCACTGTGTGCCTCATGAACATCGGCTTTGATGCTAAACGTTTTGCAGAAAACCATCGCGGGCTAGGTAACTATTCTCGTAATCTGATTGTTGCACTTGGCAACCATGCTCCTGCTCTTAAGATGCACCTGTACTCGCCTGTGCCATTGCATCCCGAATGGCAACCTCCTCATTTTCAGCTACCAGACAATGCCACAGTACATGCCCCTAAAAAAAGACCCAGTAAATGGCGACAACAATATCTGCGTTTCATAAAAATAAAAAAACAAGCTCAAGAACACCAACTAATTCTTTATCACGGGCTTAGCAATGTACTTCCCAAGCGGTTGGCTTGTCCTACTGTGGTAACCATTCACGATTTAATTTTTTTGCATCATCCTAAATTATATCCTGCTGTTGACCGCTTTTATTATCAACGCCGCTTCAAAAGTGCTGCTCAGTCTACAAACCGTATATTTGCAGTCTCACAAGCCACCAAGAATGACCTCTGTGACGCATTCTCCATCCCTCCCGAAAAAGTACAAGTCATCTACCCCTCTGCAGACACCATTTACAACCCAGAAAACTTCTCCCCCAAAGAACAACAGCGAGTCCGTAAAACCTACCAACTTCCTCAAAACTTTATATTGCAATTAGGCTCGCTAGAACCAAGAAAAAACGGACACATGCTACTACAGGCTTTCTATCAGCTCCCAATTTCTGTGCGTAAAGATTTTCACATCTTTTTTGTGGGGGCTTTTAGCAACTATGGAAAAAAACTGAAACGGCTGGCAACATCCCTGGGTATTTCAAAACAAGTCCACTTCTTGGGACATGTTAATCTTATGGATATTCCAGCTCTCTATGCACAAGCTAGAGCTTGTACATACCTATCTATAATGGAAGGTTTTGGCTTGCCTGTGTTAGAAGCCCTTCAGTGTAATGCTACCTGCCTTACCTCAAATTGCAGTAGCATGCCAGAAGCAGGTGGTAAGGCTTGCCTGCTAGCCGATCCTCAAGACCCTGAACATATCGCCCATCAACTCCAAAAATTACTTGTTGACGACACTCTCAGAAAAAAGCTCAGAAATGCAATCCCTAAACATATAAGCATGTTTTCAGCCGAACACATATCCCAGCAAATCATGGCAGGCTATGCTATTGCTTCTGGGGAAAACTTTTCTTAACTTAAAAACTCTTAATCAAAATTCCATTAGGATAAGTCGCCAACACTTTTACAGGAAAAATAATGACACAGCCAATTATACGACAACTGCAGCTAGGCCAAATGGCTAACTTTATTTATATTTTAGGCTGCCCCGAAACCCGCCAAGTAGCCTTGATTGACCCCGCCTGGGATATTCAAATCTTGCTGGATAAGATAGCACAAGAAAAGCTAACTCTTGCATCCGTTTTATTGACCCATACCCATCCCGATCACGTAGGTGGCAAAAATTTTCTGGGACTTATAGAAATAGAAGGCCTAGAAAGCCTGTTACAAAAATTGCCAGAACCCTTACCTATCTTCGTTCACGAGGCCGAAAAACAATCTACACCCGCCCCAGAAAATCTTATAAAAACCACCCAAGAAGGCTCTCAATTAGAGGTTGGCACCCTTAAAATAACCTGCCTCCATACCCCAGGACACACCAAGGGCTCTCAGTGCTTCTTGGTAAATGACTCCCTGTTCACTGGGGATACCCTCTTTTGTGGTAGCTGCGGACGCACGGATCTGCCCAACGGAGATGCTAATGTAATGCAGCAATCGCTGGCTAGGCTAATTAAGCTGGATGATAACATCAAGGTGTTGCCCGGACATAACTATCACCCAACAATGCTTACAAGTACCATCGGCTATGAAAAAATCCACAATCCCAAAATTCCTAAGGAAAGGTGATTTATATCGCTGAGTACACGGTTGAATATGCACAATAACAACTTATGATGGTGATATGTCACAGATAACCTTGAAATCCAGCACCATTTTTTGTCGTGACAACTTGGAAGTCATACGTGGCATTAACAGCGACAGCATTGACCTGATTTACTTGGATCTGCCTTTTAACAAGGGCAAGCAGTTTCATGCTCCGGTGGGCAGTGAAGCTGAGGGGGCTACTTTTGATGATATTTGGCACGAAGAATCAGTCAAAGAAGAGTGGCATGAGGAAATCAAAGCCCGCCAGCCAGAGCTCTATAAGTACTTAGATGCCGTAGGCGATATAGGTAGCCGTACTGCCAAATACTATTTGATTTATATGGCTGTGCGTTTGTTTGAAATGCACCGTGTATTAAAAGACACAGGTAGTCTATATCTACATTGTGATCCTACCGCCAGCCATTACCTTAAGCTATTGCTAGACACTATCTTTGGTCACCAACATTTTAAGAACGAGATTGTGTGGTCTTATAGGCGTTGGCCTGCAAAACAAAGGAGCTTTCAAAGAATGCACGATATTTTGCTACGCTACACAAATTCAAACATATTTTTTTGGAATCAACTTTTTGAACCCTTGGCAGATTCCACCTTAAAAGCAGATGGGGGATTAAAAATACTTAATGTGTTTGATGAGAAGGGCAAGCGTATGCGTGGCAAGAAATCTGGCGAGCAGTCACTCGGATCTCATATTCGTGATGTATGGGATATAGGTATTCTATCACCAACTGCTAAAGAACGCACAGGTTATCCCACTCAAAAGCCACTTGCCCTTTTAGAACGCATTATACAAGCCTCATGTCCCCCAGAAGGTTTAGTACTTGACCCTTTTTGTGGTTGTGCCACCACCTGCATCGCTGCTGAACGCTTGGGACGTAAGTGGATCGGGATTGATGTCGCACCAAAAGCCTTTGAATTGGTGAAAGCCCGCTTGAAAAAAGAAGTTCCAAAAGACCTGCTTAGAGATAAACCTATTTACAGAACAGACATTCCCACCCGCACAGACAAGGACTTTAAGAAAAAATCCACCAAAGAAGATAAATTTTTTCTCTTTGGCAAGCAGGACGGTAAATGCAATGGGTGTAAGGAAAAATTTGGAATCAGACATTTTGACACAGACCATATTGTGCCAGAAATTCACGGTGGCGGAAGTGAAATAGAGAATTTACAACTTTTATGTAGTAACTGTAATCGCATAAAAGGAAAGCGTACTATGGAATACTTGATGGCTAGATTGAAAGAATTAAAATGATAAACTTTGTGTACCAAAAGATGTGAATTACAAAGAAGGCACTTGATATACAATGATATTTTTTAGTTGATGCAATTTGTTTTTGCTACAATTCTTCACCATATTGATTAAAAGCATGATACTCATAAAACATTCCAAGAATTATCGCCTTAAACATTTGTTTGCGTTTAGGCAATTAATGCCACCGATTGCCGTGCTTTTATTGGCGATGTCTTTTTGTGGTACTCCGCAGACCACCTTTGCACAAATTAATTTTCAGCCTTTGGAGAAAGGTGAATATGAAGAAGTAGAGGAACGCCTCTTGGTACTAAGGGGTGTAGAGGCCGATGCCGAATTCTCAGCTTGGCTACGCTACAACGACAACAAAGAGTTTGGAGAGCTTACAGAAAATCTAAAGAACACACCCTATCAAAACCTGCGTTTTGGATTACGAACCGTGACACATCCTGATGTTTCCATCAATATGGTACTTCAGCTAGGAAACAATCTGGTAAAGACAAACGAATTGCGCGATAAAAAAAATAGTTTTGAGTCTCGCTCAGAAGGCTCAGATAACGGGGTAGCCCTGTATGAATCTTGGTTGCGATATGAGCCTAATCCTCGCTCGCCAATATACATTGGTAAAAAATACTTGTCGCTAGGGGGCAACAGGGGAGCAGTATTTGAGGCTAATATCCCAGCGATAACCTTTGATTGTCGGGCAAAAAGCTGGTGTGTTCCCTTTGGTACGGCATTTGTGGGAGAATACAAATTAGATGTTATCAATCATATCAGTCTTTTGTATACCTTCTGGGATGAAGAAGCTCCAGCAGGAAGAAAGAGACATTTTAGTAATGAATTATTCATTTTTGAGCATACAGAAAGTAACATTCCGCTAGGAAAAAATCTTGGTCCGGGATTTTCTGATTACAAAAAAGAAACTAATAATCCCGAAGATAACGAAATAAATAAAGACCCAACCCTTATCTATGACGATAATAATACCCTCGTCTACTATGATGTAAAAGGAATATATACTTACGGTTTTCATCTAAATTGGGAGAATCCTATACTACATTTTAGGCTACAAGTTCTGGGAGTTAATGGGGAGCGTGTTTATCATCCTTATCGCAGATTTAATATTGGATATGAAGGGCAAACATTGAGCACGGGAGAAGAAATTAATTCATCCTACACAGGAAGATTTTATGAAAGTGAACTTAATTTTTATTTTGATAAAAATGAACTAACTCTGCAAACCATGAATGCCTCTGGCGACGAAGAACAGGCTGGTTATGATCGCAATTTAGGAGGTTACTATGAAATAACCCCTGGGTCATATAGGGGTAGCCAGTTGTTTTTTAATGGTTTTGGACCAAGTTTTTATGATGGCGGAGGATTAGGGCATTCTGTCAATAACATTCAAATGAACAGCCTAAAATATAGTTGGTTAAATCCTGATAAAAAGGGTTTTCTTTTCTCTATGAGTGTCCACGATTTGAAATATAATAACCCCATTCTTAATGAAGATGATGAACTAGTAAGCAATATTGGAACAGAAATAAACATTAAGTGGAAAACAGCATTACGTCATCAAACATATTCTGTTATAGAAGCTAATCATCTTTTTGCTAAAGAAGCATTTCGTTTGAATGATTATACTAAGCCTGTTAGTGATCCTGATGATTTTAGCCAGCTTATATTTCGCTTGATCTATAGTTTTTGAGAACATAATTCATCTTCAATAATTCATTTAGTTGTATTTATCCTAAGTTACCATATACTGATTTTATAATATAAAAAAATTCGCTTATGAATCATCTGAAGGCAGAAGTTTCCAATGCGTGCTTTTCTCGTGCAAATAAGGTGCTAGTGGGCGGAGTAAATAGCCCTGTCCGAGCATTTAAGGGGGTGGGATTGTCTTCGCCATTGTTTATCTCTCGTGGTGAGGGTAGCCAGCTAGAAGATGTGGATGGCAACCGTTATGTGGACTATGTCTGCTCTTGGGGAGCAATTATTGCTGGACATGCACATCCACAAGTTTTGCAAGCAATCAATGATACTGCTAGCAAGGGGACTACCACTCCTACCGAGCTAGAAACAATCTTGGCGGAGCAGCTGAGAAATTGGTACTCGCCATTGGAATTGGTGCGTTTCGTTAACTCTGGCAATGAAGCGGTACAAGGAGCATTAAGACTGGCACGTGGGTTCACCTCCCGAGAGAAAATTATCAAATTAGCAGGCTGTTATCACGGTAGTTTGGATGCCACGCTGGTAAAAGCTGGTTCTGCCACATTAGGAGTACCAGATTCTGTCGGGGTACCTGTATCTACTGCAAATGATACACTCTTAGCTGAGTTTAATGACTTAGAATCTATTCAGCGTTTATTAGAAGCATACAAGGTAGCTGCGGTAATACTAGAGCCTATCCCTGGAAATATGGGTTTGGTGCCACCGCAGATAGATTTCCTCAGGGGACTGCGGTCATTATGCGATAAGCACGGCTGCTTGTTGCTGTTTGATGAAACAATGAGCGGCTTCCGAGTTGCCAAAGGTGGAGCCCAAGAATACTTTGGAGTTCGTCCTGATTTGGCAACTTTTGGTAAGGTAATTGGCGGCGGACTACCAGTAGGTGCTTATGGTGGTCGCCGAGATATCATGTTAATGCTGGCACCTGAAGGTCCTGTTTATCAAGCAGGTACGATGTCTGGAAACCCCTTAGCAATGGCCGCTGGAATCGCTGCTTTAGAAAGCCTGTCTGGAGCAGATGCCTATTCCCGTCTAAGTCGTATTAGTGAAGTATTTCTCAATGGTCTTCGTTCTGCCTGTGAAAAAGCAAGCATCCCTATTCAGACAGCCCATTTTGGAGGCATGTTCGGCTTCTTTTTCCATGCACATCCAATAAAATCTTATCAAGATGTCCTCAACTATGACACCAAACTCTATGTTCGTTTCTTCCAAGGAATGCTAAGGCACGGTGTTTATCTGCCACCATCACCATACGAGGCGTTATTTGTATCTACTGCACACACCGATAAAGACTTGGAACTCACTCTGGAGGCAATTACTGAAACCATCACAGAAATGGTTTCCTGAGTTAATACCTTGATTTGATTGAATATGTAGGGTATAAATGATCTACTGATCAGGTTTTTTGATTGCGAATGTTTGTGTCCACAAGTAATCCTTTACCACCAAACCGCCGGAAATATTTGCAATTGTTGCGACTTAGCAACCTTGGTCTAGAAATGGGGATTGCGGTATTGGGAGGTCTATGGTTAGGAAATAAGCTTGATAATCGTTGGGATACTGCTCCCTGGTTATTATTAACCGGAATAGCATTGGGGATGGCAATAGCTATGTATTCAGCTTGGCGTACCTTGAAAAAGGTACAGCAGACAAATGATCTTGATGAACGTTAGAAAATCTACCCTTCCCAGCCGTTCCCCTTTGTTGATGATTACCATCGGCTGGGGCGTACTATTCATAGGACTACCCTTGATACGAGGTCAGTTTGACTTTGTACTAGCCGTTCTGCTAGGTGTGGGACTGGTAACTACCAATTTGGTATGGACAGAAAAATTAGTACGTTCGCTACTTAAAAGGTCTAGGCGTTTTCCATGGTGGGTATATCCATTAAAATTGGGATTCAACATCATATTCATTGCGGGTTGCCTCCGCGTGCTTCAGATATCCCCGTTAGGTCTATTGATTGGAATTTCTACCATACTGCCTGCCTGCCTCACCTTAGCAGCTAAAACCATCCAAAATACGTAGATGCTGGCTATGAACTCATAAAGTATGAATTTAATCATCTAAGCTTATACAAAATGCACGAAATTTCTTGGCGTAATTTTCTCTTTGAACCACTAGAACACTTGCTAGCACGTTATGGCATAGATCCTCATCCAGCAGTGGATGCTCTGGTAGCTTCGGTTGTGCTAGTGGTTTTTGCTTTCTTGGTAGGTAGAAGTTTTCGTAAGCAAGAGGTGACTGCTCCTCAAGGAAAGGTGAATTTTGCTTTCTTAGGAGAATTCATCGTGGTTAGGATGTCTGGTTTTTTTCAGGGTATTATTCATCAAGGAGTACGCTCGGTATTTCCTTTACTGGCAGGATTCATGTTGTTTATTCTATGCAACAATCTGTTGGGATTGGTGCCGGGCTTCGCGGCTCCTACAGACCAGTACAATGTCACCCTTCCCTTAGCACTAATGATATTTTTTACTGCACACACAATAGGACTTAAAACACACGGATGGGGCTACGGCAAAAAATTCATGGGGCCATTGCTATTGTTGGCACCTTTGATGATACCCATTGAAATCATCAGTCACTTAGTAAGGCCTCTGTCGCTTTCAATGCGTTTGTTTGGAAACATGACTGGCGACCACCAAGTGTTGACTGTTTTTAGTTCCTTATTGGCAGTAGGATTACCAGTACCCTTCATGGCTTTGGGAGTACTGGTATCTGTACTACAGGCGGTAGTATTTGTACTGCTTGCTGCGGTATACATTCAGGATGCACAAGATGCTCCGCATTAAATTTTTTATTGGTTATTATCAGTTTATTTTGTAGACTCCTCAGCAGGGAGCGAATTCTGTTTTTTAGAGAGGCTTATTTTTAGAGAGACGCAATGAATAAAAAATCACTTACTCTGTTTTCTACCTTATTCGTAATGGGAGCTTCTCCAGTTTATGCGGTTGCAGACGGCGAGATTTCTGTATTAGGACTTTCCTTGGCATCAGGATTAGCAATAGGTATCGCTGCTTTGGGTGGTGCGTTGGGACAAGGCAAGGCTGTTTCGGCAGCCCTAGAAGGTATTGCACGCAATCCAAATGCTTCTGGTCGCATCTTTACTCCTATGATCATTGGTTTGGCATTGATTGAATCTCTGGTTATTTACGGACTGGTTATCGCCTTTATCTTGCAGGGAAATATATCTCCCTTACTAGAAAGAATTACCGGCTAATCTGCCGTAATCAATTTACCTTCATCCTCTGATGAAAGCAGAACACATAAGCTACCTTTTCAAGGTTAAGGGAGGATGGCTTTGTCTTTTTGGTATTCCCCAATTATTTTTTCGTAGAATTACATTTTTTACTTGAAAAAGTATTTCTAATGCCTTAGCATAAAGATAATCCAACACACACTAATAAAAACATCTTACTGAGTAGCTCTCAGTAGATTATTGCATTTAGCGACAAGCTTTGTATGCCTGAGCATACTAATGGGGCTTTTTATGACCTTCGTATTATTACGGAGTGTTTATCACTGAGCTGATGAACTAAGAATATTCATTGAAGAGACATATTAAAATGCTCCCCTGTCACGCTGATTACACAAAAGAAAAAGCCATAACATTGTCTTATTTGCCTCATCAACTTGAGGTGTTTGATTGTCCGACAAGAAACATAGTCTATGTAAAAGGGCGTCGGGCGGGTGGTACTCATGGTGCGATAACAAGACTGGTAGAATTGGCACACTTACATCCTCGGAGTTGTCATTTGTGGATAGATACTAGTTATAGAAATATCCACAAGTTGATAGCTCGTTATTTTAGTCCCTGCCTTAAGGGTTCAGAGTGGAAATGGGATGCAAGCGACCATGTCCTAAATTTTGAAAGCGGTTCATGGTGTGATTTCGGTTCGGCAGAACGCCCTGAAATGTTGGAAGGGTTTGCTTATGACTACATCTGGATAAATGAAGCAGGACTGGTTTTGCGTGATGAATCCATTTATTACCACACCTTGCTACCTATGCTTATAGAAAGTCCTCATGCCCGATTTTTTTGCATTGGGGCTCCCAAAGGAGATGGTCTTTTCAGGCGTATGTTTGATTGGGGACAAGATACTCAGCAGCAAGACTGGGCAAGTTTTAGGCATCCTTCTCATATCAATCCATTACTCAGCAAAAAAGAGCTAGAAGGTCTACAGAAACAGATGCCTAGGGCAGTCTATCAACAAGAGATTATGGCTGAATTTGCTAATGAAAATCAGAAGGTTTTCCAATCTCTTAACGATATACAACTTGTAAAAATGGATGCTGCTCCTAAAGTTGGACACTCCTACATACTGGGAGTAGATCTAGCCCGTTGGGGTGATTTCACCGTTGCATGGGTAGGTTGTGTTGATACTCGTAGTACCGTGTACTGTGAGCGTTTTCATCGAATTCCATGGCGGGGTCAATTAGAAAGATTGCTGGCATTATCTCGTCGTTTTAACTATGCACCGCTCTATGTGGATGCCAGCGGCAGTGGTGACCCCATCTGTGAAGAAATGAACCGTATGGGAGCAGAAGCTTATCCAGTGGTATTCACTCACTCTCGCAAGCAGCAATTGGTGGAACTCTTGGCTCTTTGTATGGAGCAAGGAATGCTGAGCTTGGCTTATCACCGAGAAACCATGAACGAATTAGCTGCTTATGAACATTATCGCCTACCTTCGGGTTTCATCCGCACCAGTGCACCTCAAGGTCAGCATGACGATTGCGTCATGGCTTTGGCTCTCTGCTGCTGGGGAATAAATGAAACCAGAAGAGAATTTATTTTAGGAAACCCTCACTCTGAAAGCGAACATGCCTACCAAAGCTTATAAAAGACCCAGACAGAGTATCATTCATCGCTTGCTAGGCAAATCAACAGCTGCCAAGCATAGCGTGGATGACCAAACTTCTTCCCATAATCCAAGTACATCAACCGGGATGCAATCCGATGAAATTCGCCTCCATGCAGATACACGGCGTAGCACTAAACCATGGACTTCTCACAGCAAAGAAATAGCATGGGCTGAAAGGTCATTCTTTCAACAACAACCAAGCGTATCTTGGCATCCAGAAATGGGCGAAGGCTGGGGATCTGGAATATATCGCAGAGTAATGAAAGATGATCAGATCCGTGCCTTACTCGGATTAAAACAAGCGGTAATCACCTCGCGTTCGTGGCGATTTGAGACCAATACAGATGAACAAAAAATAGCTGCTGATTTCTTTCATACAATGATGGAAAAACATCTGTGTGGATCTTTCCATCAAGCCATGGGAGACATACTTACCAGTCATGTATTTGGCTTTAGCTTGCTCGAAAAAACATTCCAATCCGTTATTTGGCAAGGGCAGTATCGTTGGAGCCTACGTTCCTTAAAGCTTCGCCCCGCAGAAACCTTTCGCTTTGAAGTAGATAAATACGGTAACACTACCAAACTGATACAGCAACAAGGCGTAAAAGAAGTCCAGCTACCACTAAGGCGATTTATTCATCATGTGAATAAGCCAGAAGAAAACTTGCAATACGGGGAGTCTGATCTTCGCGAATGCTATCGCCATTGGTGGGCTAAAGAAAACATATTTAAATTCTGGAATATCTACCTAGAGAGAATGGCATCTGGTTTTGTTCATGGGCGTATATCTGGTGCCATTAGTTCTCAAGATAGGGAATCTCTCAAACAAGCAATGCAAAACCTAAGTGGGCGTACCTCCATTATTACTCCCGCCAATGTAGAGCTAGAAATGATTAATGCCCCTTCCACAGATGCTTTTGAGCGTGCCATCGCAGCACGAGATAAGGCCATCGCTAAAGCTTTGCTAGTGCCAAACTTGTTAGGATTTTCAGAACAAGGACAAACAGGAGGATATAGTCAGAGCCGTATCCAACTAGAAACATTCTTCTTTGTGCTTAATGGCATTGCAGAGTCAGTCGCAGATGTCCTCAATGAACAGCTATTTCGCGAGCTATCATGGTGGAATTTTGGACTAGTAGAATACCCACGCTTCTCTTTTGCTCCTCTAACTGAGCAGCAACGACAAGATACAGTTGCCAGATGGAAGGATGCTGTCACTAGTGGTCTGGTTACCCCCTCTACCGAAGACGAATCTCGCATCCGTGAATTGTTGGGATTCCCTTTATCAACTAACGGTACGTACCCTCCAAATCAGCAGAGTGGAGTCCGTGCCAATGGACAGCTAAGGCCTGATCCAGATACCCCAAACAACCGTGCTAATGGCATAAAACCCCATCCATCAATGGTATAGAAACATCAAATAAAAATCATTTAACATCCTATTAAAATTCACCAACGCAAAAAGTTTTCTACCATAGCTAACCTAAATACAAGGATAAATGAACATGCAGAGTCTCCGCCAAGAACAAGAAATGCTACCTTATGACAAAGGTCCCGTTTCCCAGATCCCAAACAAAGATGCCGAAGGTAGATCTTCTCTAGAAGCAGAAATTATGAGTGTAGGAAAATGGAATGGAGAGTATTTCAGCCGAGAAGATTTGGAAGAGATTGCTCATAATTTTGAATTACTAAAGAATGAAATAAAACCTCCATTAAAATTTGGTCATGATGAAGATCAAACATTATTGGGGCAAAGCGATGGCGACCCAGCCTTGGGTTGGGTTAGTGCATTGCGGGTAGAGGGGGATAAATTAATAGCAACCTTTCTTCAAGTTCCTGCCGTAGTACGAAAAGCTATTACTGAAGGTCGCTGGCGAAGGGTTTCTGCAGAAATTTACTTTGAGGCTGAATATAAGGGTAGAAAAATAGGCAAAACACTGAAGGCCGTAGCCTTGCTAGGTGCTGACTTGCCTGCTGTGACTAACTTGAAAGATTTATCAATTTTCCTGACGGCAGATTGGCCTTCAGGTTTTTGTGCTCGCAATTCGCGGGTATTCATCTTGCCTCTGGAGAATGTAAAAGAATTCATTCCTCAGCAGGCATCTCATTCATCAACCTCTTCTTTAACCTTAAAGCGGAAGGAGAAAAATATGCCCTCCACCATGCTCAACAGTGAAGAACAGACTGAACTTTCCGAACTGCGTGTCTATAAGCTGCAACAAGAAGAACATCTTCGCGAATCTCATAAAATGCGCCAGGCAAAGGCATTATCCCTTGCCATCCAAAGTGCAAAAAGAAGCTGTGACACTCAAGTAAAATCAGGAAAATTAAGTCCCACTTTGCGTGATTCTCTTATGAACGAAATTAATTGCCAAGCACGATACTTTGCTGAAGGCAAACCTCTTCAAATTTCCTTGAATTGGTTAATGGAATTCATTCAACAGTCAAACCCTGTGCTTCCTCAAGAAGAAGCTGCTTCCTCTATGAGACCGCCCTCATCGGATACTGCAACAACACCTGCTCAGCAACTGGCAGCACTTGCAGAAGGAAAAATGCACGAATTAAACATCAGCTATAGTCAAGCCGCACAACATGTCTTGCGTTCTCATCCGCAGCTGTCTGAGGCCTACCGTAGCTTTACCATTCAACCTCAATAATTAGGAGTTCCCCCCATGGCCATTCAAGGAAATTATTCCAACCTTACAATCAAGGCCGGAGAAGATCTCAATGATCTGACAGCCTCTGGTGATCTATTCAAAGCAATCACGGTAAGTGGTAGTACTGCCAGTACAGGCGAAACTGCTCTTGGCATTCTGCAATACGGAGGAAAAACAGGAGAATTTGTAACCCTTGGCTATGCTGGGGTAATGAAATTCTCCGCTGGTAACAGTGTTACATCAGGTACTCTGTTGACTGTTAACAGTCTTGGATATTTTGTATCTGCTACTACAGATTCCTATATTATAGGACGCTGTTTAGGAACCCACGTATCTTCGGGTGCTGTCGGCACAGGAGTATTCAATTTCGCAACGCCAGTGAAGAAGGCCTAATTCTAGTCACATAATCTTTGTCAACCCAACTTTTATAATCAACAGTTCCCCAAGGAGTTTAACATGAGCGAATACATGCAAGGTCGCATTCTACATGTAGACCAGCACCTTTCTAATGTTGTTCTTAATTATCGCCCTATGGGCTTCATTGCTGACCAAGTATTCCCCGTGGTACAGGTCCCCAAACAGTCCGATAACTATGTGGTATTTGAACAAGCCGATTTATTCCGACACGAAGACACTAGTCGTTCTCGTGGCACCGAAGCTAATAAGATCCACTCTCGTATTTCTAAATCTGGATTCTTTTGTAGCAATTATGCCCTTAAGGTAGATGTGACCCTAGAAGACCGTATCAATGCCGATCCGGTGTTTATTCAACAATTTGAAGAGGGACGCATAATGCGCGTGCAAGATTCTATCTTGTTGGATTGGGAAGTCCGCCTTGCCAAACTTATTTCCAACACTGATAATGTGGGAGGTAATTCTACCCCTACCAACAAATGGAACGCCACCGGTGCTAAACCTCTTAACGATATCTTAGCTGCTATAGACAGCGTAGAATCTTCTACTGGTTACCGTCCCAATCGGGTTCTGTTTTCTGGACAAGCTTGGCAATTGTTCCGTCGCCATAGAACAGTGAGTGATCGTGCTAACAATTCCATTGTATCTGGAGGAGGTCTCTACCCAAGTTCATCTCAAATAGAAGAACTATTGGAGTGCAAGATACATGTTGGAAATGCATGGAGAAATAGTGCTGAGGAAGGCCTAGATATCAACCTACAACAAATATGGGGAAGCAATGTTTTGGTCTACTATGCACCAGATGCAGCTTCTATGGAGACTCCTTCATTTGGCTATTTCTTCCGTTGGGCGGCGTCTGACATCCCTAACATGCAGGTTGTTCGCCACCCCTATGATACTCGGAGACATTGTCATGAAGTGGAGATCGGATACTACCAAGCAGAGGCGATTACAGCCAAATCTCTTGGATATTTGGTCAGAAACGTTAAATCCTAAGCTTGCAAATATAGGGAGGTAATCCTTGGCCAACCTGCCGAGGCCCCTGGCAGAAAAAAGCCCTAGTGTGTGTTTCTCGATTGCCTCCCTCCCTTACTCTTAGAAAACAATCTTCATTATTTATCAAACTTTTACCAATTATTAGCCATGGTTTATGCAACTGTTTCACAATTCAAAGAACGCTACATCACTCGTATCAGTGATGAAGAACTTACTAACCACTATCTGCTCTATGCCTCTTTAAGGCTAGAAGCTATGCTTGCCCCTTGGGTTTCCGTTCCCTTAGGACAAAACAATTTAACCGCTCGCGACCTTACTATTGATCTTGCCTATCTGCTCATCCTCCAGCGTAGCAAAGATGAAACAATTATGCTGCCGTTCCAAAAAGAGATTCAAAATAGAATTAAAGAGATCTCCCAGGGTAATCAGGCCATGGTGTTAGATAACGGAGAACTGCTCTGGGTAAATTCTCCTGGACAGCAAGTTTGGAGCAGTACCCGTAATATAAAAAACACCTTTGTTCCTGATTAGCAAAATAACCGCCGTCAGTAATTTTTACTACTTATATACTGCCATGCCACAAAATAATGCACATAAAGCCTTAGAGCAATTGGGACGTCAGTGGAGTAATCCTCAAGCATCTGCAAGTTGGATAAAACAGACCCACCAAGAATTAGGAAAAACCATGATTGCTTGGACTAAAAAAAACTTTGATGGGCAAGGAAGGTTACTGCAAAGTGGCAGCTGGATTCCCCGAAGCAGTAGTTCAAAAAAGCGTAACACCCGTCCATTGCTAGTTAACACAGGTAAATTAAGAAATAGTTTTAAGTTACTCCAGTCTTCAAAAGATATTAAAGCAACCAACACTGCAGCATATGCGGTGCTTCATCATCTAGGACAGGGAGTCCCCAAAAGGCCCCTGTTCCCAGAGCTTCCCCAGGCTGAAACATTGCTTAAGCAAAATCTTAAGGACAGATTATCCAAATTGCCTTTCATTCCAAAATACATTCCATAGCATAAGTTTCCTCACTATTCCTAAAAAATAGTCACAATAATATGAAACAACAATCCCCTAGCAGTCAAACAAATTACGTACCAGTAGAAGAAATAGCTCAGGCTATAGTAACCCAGCTTTCTCAGGATAGTGCACTTACCAAAGCAGGATTAACAATACAGCATGCTGAACCCATCAATCGTGATATCAGCTTAACACCCTGGCTAGGAATCTATCCGGGTAGATTGCAATTGAAACCCCATACCTTAGGGGGTTCAAAATTATGGCAATCACAACTAGAAATGCTACTCTACCTTCAAGATTCTAGCCATAAAAGTTCTCAAGATGCAAGCAAACGCCTATATAAAATCCAAAATCTGCTACTAAGTGCTCTTTACAGTAATCTTCTGCTTAGCGGCGTGTTACTAGCCATGGAAGAAATGGAGATATCCCCGTTTCAAAGGGATATTAACGCCGATACGTGGTTGTTCACCAATGAAATTGCTCTACAAACTATCCCTTGTTAAATACCATCTTATTACAATTATATTACTATTTTCATTACTGATATTTATTACCTTACTTGTTATTTTTTTCACAACCTTACAGGAGATATTATGAAGTACGGACAAAATGCTTCGTTGGCGATAGGCTTTCAGTCTGCTACAAGTACAAATCAATTTAGAATGCCTACCTTGCAATGGTTACCACTACTATCAGAATCAGTATCGGTAGAACAACCACCCTTGGTAGAGCAAAATATGCACGGTGTATTTGATGAAGGAAATCTTCATTCTGGACCTATTACCATCAGTGGGGAGCTGTCAGTAGAAGCCTCACCTTTAGCCGTAGGATTATTATTTCAATCTGTTTTAGGAAATTCTTATTCTGTAAGATCAAGCAACAATTACTACGTTCACCTGTTTTCCCCCAAAAATCAGGACCATAACAGCAAATTCGTTAACCATCCGCTTGCCATATACAAGCACTTCCATGGCGACAGTAAAGCTAGGGTATTTTACGATATGGTAGCATCTTCACTAGAGCTAAGTGTCGCTAATGGAGAATTCCTTAAATTGAAATTAGGAATGCTGGGAGGACGCTTCAAAGACACTAATCCTGTGAGTGTTACTTATAATTATGATAAGCCACTAAGCTGGCAACAGGCTAAGTGTAATATCAATAATGACTTATATGGTGATTTCACTCAACTTAGTATTCAATTAGATGAAAACCTAGAGGTATTACATACACTAGATGGAGGTAAGTATCCTTCACGGATACAAAGAAGCGGCTTTAGAACTATAAGCCTGCAAGGTAGTGCACGATTTGATAATGATAGAGAATATGTAGCTTTTCTTAATCAAGAAAGACGTTCTTTTAGCCTAGAATTTGAAAGTGGTGTGACACTATCAGGTGATGTTAAAGAATCTGTACAAATATCATTACCAGAAATTCAATATGTTGAACTAAAGCCTACAATAAGCGGTCCTGGTCCCTTAGAAACTGAATTCTCAGCAAAAGCAATTCGTCAAGCTAATGGAAATTCCATAAATATTACCTTGGTTAACACTCATGCTCCCTACACTACATAAGAATTTATCATGAAAGAATTTTTACCACAGTTTGAATTCAGTATATTATTTGATGGACATACTATCACTGGTAGTATGCGGGCATTGAAACGCAAAGATATGCTTAGTCTGCTTCCCTATTTACATCCTACAGAAGAAAATTCTCCCAGTAATGCTTGGGAGCAAAATCTACGGTTACAAGAAATAGGGGTACAGATACTCCCTGATTATATTACTTCATTTTCTGGATTTAAGATTAAAGGCGTGTCAGCCAGTTTAGAGGATGTCTTAGAACATCAGTATTTTAGTCCTCTAGTAGATGCCTTGTTAGCTACTTTGATTCGCGGTGGACAACTGCAGGAAGAGGAACCCAGCGAAAAAAAGTCCGCCGCGCCATCCACCGTATTGCCGAAGGCATGCGATTGATGGCGCCTCTTACAGTTGCCGGGTTATCTATTTACACATGGTGGGATGCTTGGAAAAATTGCCACGCATATCTGCAAGGTGGGTGGATGCAAACAGCCTGGCCCGACGGTAGATGTTATGCCGAACAACCTCATCATGTAGTGGAAATCTTTGAATGGATAACCAGTGAAATGTATCGCATACAAGCATCTTCTTCTCATTAACATTTTATCCTTATTGCTTTCAATCTATTGCCATTTATTTTTTACGTACCATGCCCGAACAAAAAATATCCTTTGTTATTGAAGCTCGCGATGCCTTTTCTGCTACTGTAGAACGCATGGGCAAACGTTCACTTACTAGTGCCAATGACATACAGGAAAGTAATCGGATAATAAGCCAATCAACTAAAGAAACAAACCGCGTTACCCAAGAAAGTGCCAATAATCAGGCTCATACCCAGGCGCGCCAATCTGCTAATGACGAAGCTTCACTCGCACAACGTGCCGATTACCTTAATCACCGCAACGATTTGGAACGAAACCAATCTAAGCAGTACCTTGAAGCAAAAGCCTTAGAAAATGAGCAAATTATCCAACAACAAAGCGAACATGATCTGCAAAAAGAAGCCAATGTTTCTAAATCCCAATCTTACGAGATCAACCGCACTAAGCAGCATAATAATCAATTACAGCAGCTACACTCCGAACATGAAAAAAGCCTCACTGCACTGCAAAGATCTGAGAATCTGGCACGCTTGCAATCGGTTTCCGATGGATTAGGACGCTTAGCAACAATATCTAAAAGTCAAGGTATCCGGGGATTCCAAGCTTATAAGGCTATTGCATCTGGGCAATCCCTTATTGCTGCATATTTGCGTGCTTCTAAAGCTGCAGCTGAGATTCCTTGGCCATTAGGACCAGTAGTAGCAGCTGCTGAGCTAGCTAGCGGATTGGCTCTTGCGAGTTCTATTGCTAAGCAAAATCCCCCAGCCGCACATGGTGGTCTTTCTTTTGTCCCAAAAGAGCAAACCTATCTCTTAGATAAAGGCGAACGAATACTATCCCCTTCACAAAATAAAGATTTAACCCAATTTATAGACAAGCAAGATTCCTCCCAAGGCAACATCGTAGTTCAGCAAATGGAGGTACATATCTTGGAAAACGCTACCCACATAGATTCCCTACTGCGTATGGACGAACGAGACCTTAGGGAATTATTGGCCGTTAGAATCTACGGTGCCATGGATTCTCTTTATGAAAGTGGTGTCTATCCAAAATTTGCCACCGAAACTTGATACACTCCTAATCCCCTAATCAAATATGACCGATAACTCTCGCAAATACTTGCTCTTTGCAAACTCGTCAACAAACGTAGCTCTGCATCCCGAATACAACTACATCCGAGATCATCAAAAAATTGAATCCAGCATCCGAACACAAGCTGGTAACATGTTCCGCTACAATTTTGGTAAATGGCTACGCTGGCGATTCTCCGTCAGCCACATGGAAACCGAAGAAGCAGAACTCATCAACAGATGGTGGCAAAACAATACCCCCTTATTCTGGGAAGACGGTACTGCAACACCTCTTTATCAGGTTATCTTGGTCAATCGCAGGATACCATTGGGACAACATGTTCTCCCTTATGCAAACCGCTATCGAGGCAAAATAGAACTAGAATCTTACCAAATTATACCCTAGTTTCAGTCCCAAAATATTTTATGTACGGAATAGCTTATGTCTTACTCGGTTTCTTCATGGTTTAGGCAACAAATGAGGGCGTCATTATCACGTCCAAAAAGGCAATTAATACTTGATAATGAAGACATATCTCATCTAGTACAACAATGGCCGCGTGTCAATCGTGAATGGAACAATCTGCGTCCAGTCACTATATCCATTAAACTTGCCTATAAAAACGCTCTGGCAGAAAAATTAGCCAGCAATGAGGCTTTACTTACTGTATGTAAAATCCGCTTAGGATGGGTACACAGAATCACAGGATATCAATATATCACTTTATTCCAAGGGCGTTTGGAACAAGCATCCATCTTGGAAAACTATATTCTCCTGCAAGCACAGGATAATATCAGCAAAGTAACAGAAGTATTATTAGGAAATGAACAACCTCTTGATCTAACCGGGTCAAGATACTTACCCTCAGAATTAGCATGGTTATTACTTACCAGCTATGGAGGACTTTCTTCTTTAAAGAATAACAATAATCCAGATATAAATTATAATTCTTTTTCCAATTGGGAAACAATCTGGAGAGAGAATAATATTCGCATGAAAGCATATTTTAAGGATACAAAATTGGGATATGCTTTACGCCAATTAGCAGATATAGCACGCTCTGCAATTTATATTGAAGATGGCAGGATTAGTTTTTCTCAAATAACTTCCCGTCCTACTACTCACCACACTCTTATTTCTAAGTACATTTCAAATATACAGGTACAAACTTCTCCTAAGAGTGTAAAAAATAGTATTTTTGTACATGCAGATTATTCTACTCAAAATCGTACTTGGAGTACTGTAGCTGAAGCACGAAATGATGAATCAATTAATCGTTTTGGTGAACGTAAATTGATACTAAAGAGCAATAATATATGGCATATCTCTCATACCGATGCTAACTATACTGCTAGGAGTACTCTGTATACGCTTGAGGAACCTTCTACTAAAATAACTGTAGATAGTACTTTGGCTGCCATTCTTTGCAAACCGGGAGAAATAATTACTATGGAGCAAAGAGAAAATTTTGGGGTAGATCTAGATATACCTTGGCGGGTTATGTCTCAAGAAATTGATATGCAGAAATGTTCCATTAAAATTAGCTTGCTCAATACAATGCAAGAGCAACTTGGATTAAAATTAGATCATCCTGTACGTGGACAACTAGATGATCAAAGATTTTTATTAGTGTAATTAATTTTTTATACTAATTGATATATTTAATAAGCGTTAGCTTTTTGTTAATCATAAATTTGGAGAATTATATGGTATGGTCTAATCTTGATTTCAACATTGGAGATGTACTAACTGCATCAAAAATGAATCAACTCTACGATAATTTTTCTGCTGTAGCTATGGGTGAATATGGAGCCCCAAAAATAAAACCGAGAGGTATAAATATAGGAAGTTCAATTAACCATTTTAGTGATACAAATAATAGGTTTTTTTTATTTAATACTTACTATTTTTTGCCAAGAGTCAAATTTAATTCTTTTGCTGATTTATCATTTGGAGGCTATGGAATAAACCGGACTCAGGCACATATTACTATCCACCTCACATATGCTCCAGGAATTAGCATTAATAACCCGGCTGCAGTATCATTCAAATATCTGCGATCATCGCCACCGTATGATTTAGGCTATGGTGAAATCCCAATGTTTATTTTTCTGCGTCTAAACAGCCAAGGGGAAATAATTAGTGCTACAACTACCCAAGATCCGCCATGGGCAAATAGCTTGGACACAGAGAAAACTATCCTTCGTAATGGATCTGTTTACTATCGTAGATTGAAAAATAATCAGCCAAAGATTACTGATGCCAATACTCCAGATCAAATGCGTGCATGCCTCCATGTCTTAAGTGATGATAATTGCTGGGAAGAAGTAGAATTAACTCAAGCTATTAAAAATGAGAACATGAACGCCTTGCCCCATCCATTTTTTAATGTCCAATCAGATGAGAAAGTGTTGCTACTAGATGTTCTATCCAGCACGGGACAAGAATTAGTATCCCTGATAGAGCAAGGAGATGTTGATGCTGTTCACGTACTCAGTACACGCTACCTGCGTCTGGACAACGAGCCGTTGGATGTCAATTCACCCCGGGGTGTACTTACAGTGCGTGCTCATTGGAAAGATAATAGCAGTGGCAATAATCCTTAAATAGCAACATAATGTTAGCTGGTGCTTTCATCAAGATGCCTAAACAAGTATCACCTTGCTATTGTGGTTTGATTGTGTACTAAGTTTGATGACAATTTGACTTTATCAATTTGTTTTGCGATATGCTTAAGTGCCTGTTGCATTATCTTATGTAACACATTCCCCGATAGCTCAGCGGTAGAGCGGGTGGCTGTTAACCACTAGGTCGCAAGTTCGAATCTTGCTCGGGGAGCTTACTTTGATATGAACTCTCAATCTATCTTGCTGAGTAAACCGGTGACAAAAGCTATTTCTACAGAGGGTGCTACAACAGCCGATATAATGGCTATCCGCGTGCAAATGAAGCATTTTATCTGTGCTGAAAAGGCTGTATTTTACCCTCGTTTTTTCAAAACCGGGCCTGGTCAATATGGAGAAGGCGACCATTTTATGGGCATTGTCGTGCCCGACATACGCCGTTGTGCGTGCAAATTTGAACAAGCATCCTCAGCTGTATTGGTTGAATTATTAGATTCAAAATTTCACGAAGAACGCATGCTGGCCTTGATAATCATGGTTATGAGATACCGAAAATGTAACCCGCAGCAACGCCAACTTATACATAATCTATACTTAGAAAAGATGGAGCGAGTTAATAACTGGGATTTGGTTGATATTAGTGCTCCTACTATTGTTGGATCTCATTTGTATTCTACTTCTCGGAAGCTCCTGTACCAGTGGACACAATCAGATAATCTTTGGCGTCGCCGCATCGCCATTGTAGCGACGATGTATTTCATTCGCCAAGAAGATTTGCAGGATACCTTTGGCATAGCAGAATGCCTTCTACATGATCCCCACGACCTAATCCACAAGGCAGTGGGCTGGATGTTGCGTGAAGCAGGCAAAATAAACCAACTTACCTTGGAAGAATTCCTCAATAAACACGCTCATAATATGCCCCGTACGATGCTACGTTACTCTATAGAAAAATTTACCCAAGCAAAACGGCAAATATACATGAACATAAAAACAGATCCAAAAAAATATTGAGATATATCAAACCATCTCAGCTGCCAGAGCTAGTTTTTGGGACTGTGCCAAGCGGCCAGAAATTCCTTGTTGCCAGATTTCTTACCTGTTATAGGCGATGGTGTGATTCCTAGTGATTGCCAGCCGAGATTTTTTCCACAATGCAGTATTTCCTTTAAGACTTCTTCATGTATCTCATTGGAATCAACTTTACCGCCTTTTTTTACATTCCGTATGCCTGCCTCAAACTGAGGTTTAACCAAGGCTATTACAGTCCCGCCACTCTTAAGAAAGCATGCGGCACTCCGCAACACGATTTTCAAAGATATAAACGAGACATCCACAACTAGCCAGTCCATCAATGGTAGACTTCCTGCGGGCAAATGCCGAATGTTGACGTTCTCCATGACCTCCACACTTGGATGTTTACGTAGTTCCCAAGCCAACTGTCCATACCCGACATCCAGCGCTATCACCTTAGTAGCACCATTCAGGAGCAAACAGTGGGTAAATCCGCCTGTAGAGGCACCAATGTCCAGTGCTGTTATCCCTTTAGGATCAAGATTAAAATGACTGAGTGCCGTCGCTAATTTTTGCCCGCCACGGCTCACAAATGGGTGAGGAGGAAACTTCACTTTTATATTAGCTCTCGCCAATACCAACTCCCCTGCTTTAAGACGAGAAACACCCTCCACGCAAACCCTACCCGCCATAATCAGAGCTTGTGCTTTCTCACGAGAATCAATTAAGCCGCGCTCTACTAACAGCCTGTCTAAGCGTTGTTTAGCAGGCATAGAACCACCCGATTTTCTGCCTAAAAACCGAAAGATCGGTCGGTGATTAGCCTCCAGACATCATTAAAAGTCACCAGTAGGATGAGGCCAATTAAGAAAACCATTCCCAGTATTTGAATGCGCTCACGCAATTTAGGACTGATAGACTTTCTGGACACCCCTTCCAATCCCAGTATGAAGATATGTCCGCCATCCAAAACAGGAATAGGTAGTAGGTTAAATATCCCTAACTGTAGGCTGATAAAAGAAGTAAGAAATAATAAGTCAGAAAAGCCTTTTTGGGCTGCTGAACCCAGAGCGGCTCCGATCATAACAGGACCTCCAAGAACATCAAATGAGGCTCGGCCTGTAACAAGTTTCCCCAAAAACACCACGGTGCTTACAGTGATATCTCCCAATCTCTTAACGGCTGAGTAGAAAGATGAGAAAAACGGCTGTTTTTTCTTGACCGTAGGCGGGGTGACGCCTATCAGCGGGCGGTTATCGACTATTCTTGGTATCACTTTAGTGGTGATTTGTCTGCCGTCTCTAATAATTTCTAAGTTCAATAATCGACCATCACTAGCTCGCACTATCTGTGATAGCTCATACCAACTTTCTATAACTTTGCCATTAATGCTTGTCACCGTGTCTCCTACCTTTAGCCCAGCTTTTTTGGCAGCAGAACCAGTGCTAAATCCGCCTACGATCGCCGGTTGATGGGGGATGAGGCCTAGAAAATCAGCCTGTTCTTTAAGGATGTCCTTAGATTTAATGCTAACAGTGTTTTCATTCAGCGAATTTAATCTGCGGTAGCCTATAAGGATAGTCTCGTTTTTGGGGACATTAAGTTCTATAGCTTTGAATAATTCACTCCAATCAGCAACGGGGTTTCCTTGTATACCGATAATTGTGTCGCCTTGCTTTATACCAGATTTGGCTACAATACTTCCTTTAGTAACGGCAGAAACCAGGGGTGTAGATATTTGATAGGCTGGGATATTGCTTCCCAGAAAAAAGAAGCCCCACATCAATAACAACGCGAATAACAGGTTCATAAAAGAACCAGCTACCAATATCAGAAAGCGTTGGAATTTAGATTTTGCAGCGAAATTATTCGGGTCCGAAGGGTTTTCATCGTCAATGTTTTGCCCCTCCAGACGCACATAGCCTCCAAGTGGTAGCCAGCCTATTTTGTACTCAGTATCGCCTCGCTTGAAGCCCAGTGCTTTGGGAGGCATTCCAATTGAAAATTCCCTCACCCTTACGCCAACCCAACGGGCAACTGTGAAATGTCCCATTTCATGGACAAACACTAATATGCTAATGACGGCAATAAAAACTATGATGGTTAACATTTATAATCTCTGGAGTATTCTCTCACTTCCTTCCTCTACTTATATCATTCTACATGAACCAAGCGTAATAATTTTTTTTATCCAAAAATAAGGTCTTTAGCAAATGCTTTTTATCGCTTGCCTTGCCATTTGACGCCCGACGGTATCAGCAATGAGAGCATCCTTTATGCTATGTATGTTCATTAATGCAGCTGGTGGATGGGGTTGTTGCTGGGATTTTTGCAATGCGGTCAAGCTTTGTTTTAATAGCAGAGGAATTTTTATAAAGGGGAAAGCATCATTCAAGTAAGCATTAACGATGGTTTCATTGGCACCATTGATGGCTGCTGGTATACCCCCTCCCATGGAGATTGCCTTTCTTACTAGTTCCAGACATGGGTAGCGTCGGGGGTCTGTCTTTTGAAAGGAGATCTGCTTCAGTTGCGATATTTCCAGCCGTGGTAAATTCAAGGGCAAGCGTTTAGGCCAGGCAAGACAGTGTGCAATAGGCAATCGCATATCAGGGGGGCCTAGTTGTGCCAAGATGGAACCATCAACGAAACGCACCATAGCATGTACAATGCTTTCACGGTGAATTAGTGTGTTAATACGACTAACGGGAATGTTGAATAGCCAGCGTGCTTCTATGATCTCAAGACCTTTATTCATCATGGTAGCTGAGTCAATGGTGATTTTTTGCCCCATGTTCCAGTTAGGATGGTCAAGTGCTTGAGCTTTGGTAATGTGTGGAAGCATTTCCAATGGGGTGTCTCGCAATGCCCCACCGGAAGCTGTCAGTATCAGTTCTTCCACCTGATTTTGCTGGGCTGCCTGTAGGCATTGGAAGAGACCGTTATGTTCAGAATCAACGGGTAGCAAGATAGCATTATTGCGTTGTGCTTGTTTAACAATAAGTTCTCCGGCCATGACCATGACTTCTTTATTGGCAAGGGAAATTCGTTTGCCGGCTTGTACTGCAGCATATACTGGTTTTAGTCCTATCGCCCCCACCATAGCAGCCATCACATGATGAGTTTTGGGGTGAGAAGCTAATTCGCATAGAGATTCTTCCTCTGTAAGCAACTTAGTGGAGGTGTCAGGCAGTGCTTTAACAAGAGCCTCCATGGCGTGTCCCCCCTGAGAAAGGACGGCAAATTCAGGCTGAAATTCGCGAATTTGTTCAGCCAACATTTGATGGTTACTATTAGCAGCCAATCCAAATACTTGCAGACTGTCTCTCATCTGCCGTACAACATCCAGGGTTGCCCTACCTATCGAACCAGTAGACCCCAGTACCACCAAATTTTGAATTTTTGACCTCAAACCGTTTGGCCTCCATGGATATTAACCTTAGATCAGCTCTGCCCACAAAGCATAATAAACCAATGGCACAGACAACAACCATCCATCTATACGATCTAACAATCCTCCATGACCCGGTAGGAAGCGACCAGAGTCTTTCATGCCACATTGACGTTTAATGTACGAGATTATCAAATCTCCCGCTTGTGCAGTTATGCTTAGCAAGCTGCCAAACCAAAGTACCGACCACCAACTGGAAAGTTGAAATCTAAATACAGGCCAGTATTGAAATATGAGAAAGGTTAAAGTCGCAGCCATTACCCCTCCCAGCAAGCCCCCTATCGCACCCTCCCAAGTCTTTCCTGGACTGACAGTGGGTATCAAAGGCCGTTTTCCCCACTGTTTGCCTACGAAGAATGCGACAGTATCATTTCCTGATACCACCAATAACAACAGTAACAAAGGACCCTTACCATAAAAACCCAATAGCAATAACAAATGTGCTAAAGGCCAAATCACAAATGCCAGTCCTGAAAAACCCCATACCACAGAATTTACCCTAGCAATTTCTACATTAGTTGATGCTGGAACATAAATGCTTAACAGTACCAACTGCAACATCCCCAGTAGTAGCATAGCATTCAAGCCACCTGTGCCTCCTAACCAAGCCCCTATAGCAAACAAGCCTCCCCAACAGAGCATCAACTCCGCTCGTAGCGGAACACCTCCTTTGCTACGCACCATCCTACCAAACTCCCAACCAGCCCACGAACATACAATTCCAGCCATTATACCCAACACTTGCACCGAGGCATAATACAAAAATCCCAATAGTAGTAATATCGCTGGGATACCGCTTGCAGTACGCAACCCCCAAACATTATATCCTAAACGCTCAAAAGACGGGAGTAAGCCAAACATCATCTAATATTTCTCTATGTGTAATTTATGCCACCCCGTACGTATTTTGAGCAATTCCGCTTGTGAACTATACAATAATCCGTGGAAAAATAGCAAGGGGCAACAGCACTACACCATATAACCAATTTGGGGATGCTTCTTGCACCATTACAGAAAAAGATTTACCCTTCTGGTTCACTAATGCCAAAATAATAATACTTACTGCCCATTGATGTCGTTTTACAATGCCCCGTGCTAACGGAAATTCTCAGAAACAAAACAAGTCTTCACGCTCAAAAAAAGCGTGTAGTGCTGAGCAGTCCTCATTAGAGGCTAAGAAAGTTTTTATTGAAAGCGAGCGGATCGCTTCCGAGTATACTTTAACCCGTCAGGTTCCTCCGATTTGGCTTAGCAAACCACAATTATCAGGATTGTTATCTGCACAGGAAATAGATCAACAAATTCGTACCCTCCAAAACATGAGTGTGGATGATTATATCCACCATACCATCAGCCCATCTGAAAATACCAAACGCACTAGTGCCCCAGAGGTCATTGCACAAATGGATTGTAAAATCATCCGAGAACTCAACGAGGGTCCCCTTTACCTAGCTGAAGCAGAGTTTCAGCCTCCGCATCGTCGCCGTCGAGTGGTGTTTTTGGCACAAAACCGTAATCGCAACAAAGGCGTTTGGAAGCCTTGCCACCACCGATTTGCAAATGAATGGATGCAATTTTATTCGGCACACTCTATCCCAGTAGTTGCCATGGTAGATACCCCCGGTGCAGAAGCAAATGAAGAAGCTAATCTAGATAACCAAGCTCACGCAATTTCTGCCTTGATTGAAAGAATGATCAATCTACCTCAACCTACTGTTGGGATTATACTAGGAAATGGATACAGCGGAGGTGCTATACCTTTGGCAGCAACTAATCTTCTACTTTCCGTCAGAGACGGTGTATTTAATACCATTCATCCCACTGGCTTAAGTGAGATTGCCTATAATCACAATTTATCTTGGCAGGAATGTGCCAAGTATGCAGGAGTTTCTGCTTATGAACTTTACAAATTCGGATACCTAGATGGTGTTATAGATTATTCTCCATCAGATAATCAGCCTTTGAATGCTCTGCAGGATGCCATTTTAGCAGCTCTGGACTTTGTGGAAACCCAAGCTCACCAATTTCTTTCTCAAGATGAAAACCATTATTTCTTTGAGCATTACAAGCACAATATCTTAAATTATCTCAGCCCTAGCAGGCTTCTGGTTGAGGACAACCTCAATGACAGCATAGGTAATAAAAAAACTCCTTCAGGAAGATTGAATGTATTTGGAGCAGTCTTTCGTTTCCATAGACATCTTCGCTTGCGAGTGAGACTAAGAACCACTTCTCTGCGACGCTATTCTCGCGTTACTACCCAGATAAAAACACCCGCGGGCGAGCTACGAGATCGTTTAGATAAAGTAAGGAAACAACGCTTTGAAAATTGGCTACAGAACCCTTTAGAACTCCGTTATGAGAATGATCTCATGGAAAGCTACCGTCGTTTTGTGGAGTCTTTCAAAACTAGAAAAGATGCCCCGAATGTTATTTCCAGTTTATTGATGGGTAGCCCTCAGCAACGCTATGAACGCAACATAAAACGTTTCAGCATGTTGCTTAGTTTGCATCTTTTTAATGTATGGAAGATGGATGCTGCTGACAATTTTTCTCATTTACTGGAAATACTGAAAGAAACCCCCTGTAAACCACCTGTGCCAGCTACTGAAGCAAGTGTGATGAGTTCACTTTACATCAAAGAGATACAAGAATGTCTGCCTGAATTTATCCATAACCTGATGCTATTTGATAGGCTGTACGACAAAATTCTGGAAAATCTTACCTCTATAGCTAGTGAATTAAAAGATACAAACCATATCACCCAAGAAACACTTGCTAGCCTCTTAGATAAAACCTTTGGACAGGTACAAGGATCTATAAAAGGACCTGCTATTAAAGATAATGACTGCAGAGAAAAATTCTTCCAATTCCTCAGTCAACTGACTCAAATGCGTCAAGCTGAGCCATTTATTCGTCAAATCAGCGGCTGGAAGCGTACTGTCTATCCCAGGGTCAGCGAGCCGTTGTTTGCGATAGTGTCTTATATGTTCACTCATTTGCTCCCTGAGTTTTATCGTAGCCAAAGAGAAAATTCGGTTTTCAACGGACGCATAAATCCTCGCAACATTGGTATTAAAGATTTTTGGCATAGGCTTAATAAAACTTATAGGGATATGCTCATCCAAAATCTACTTAGTGAGTACAAAAAGGAACATCGCCTTCATCCTCAAGAAGTGATTGATACCTTATTCACTAATTTTGAAGAACTTCATAAAAATCTCATTACAGCCGACCCCCACCAATTTCCTGGTTATCGTCAATCAATTGAAAAGTCTTTGAAAGCTGACATTCCTCCGGTTGGTATTGTGACTGGAATTGCCAATTTTGATTATCAGGGTTTCAAAACTCTCGTCGGTGTGGTGGTGAGCAATACACTATTCCAGGCCGGTGCTTTTGATATGGCCAGCTGTGAAAAAATATGCCGCCTAATGCTGGATTGTGCTGAGCGTAAACTTCCCTTGGTTATGCTTATTTCTTCAGGCGGGATGCAAGTTAAAGAGGGTGCGGGCTCTCTTTTTTCTATGGCCATCCTGAACAACCGTATTAGCAGATTTGTGAAAGATTTTGACCTCCCGATCTTGTGTTTTGGCTTTAGAGATTGCACTGGGGGTGTACAAGCAAGCTTTGTTACTCATCCCCTGGTAAAAACATTTTATCTTTCTGGAGCAGTGATTCCTTTTGCTGGTCAGCGAGTTGTCCCCAGTTATTTAACCGCTGAATCTACTCTGGCAAACTATCTTAGTCGCAACCCTATTTCTATGAACAATCTGGTTATAAATCCTTTTGACCCAGATCTAGACAAAAGATTAAGGAATATTGATTCCAACATACCTATTCCTACAGAAAGTATTTCCCAAGCCATCAAAAGAGTTCTTGAGGGTGAATATAAGCCTCGACAGCCCGATTTGTCGCAGGAAACAGCCCCGCTACCAAAGGATTACATCAAGTTTTCTCCAGTTCGCAATTTGCTTATACATGCCAGAGGAACCACAGCTGTTCGCCTTATTGAAGGTGCTCACGCTGCCAAAATTAATGTACTATTAGTTCAGTCTGATGCCGATATGGAAAGCCTTCCTGCCCGCATGCTCAAAAAATCAGACTGCCTTGTTTGTTTAGGTGGTAACACTCCTCAAGAAAGCTACCTTAATGGTATGAGCGTTATTCGCATTGCTGAACAGGAAAAAGCTGATGCCATCCATCCTGGGATAGGTTTTTTATCTGAGAATCCAGACTTTGCATGGCTATGTCGGAAGCATGGACTAAATTTCATTGGTCCTGGTGCTAAAAGCATGGAGTTAATGGGCAATAAATCTAATGCTATTGCTACTGCCAACCATCTCAAAATTCCTGTTGCCCCTGGCAGTATGGGAGTGATTGATTCTAGTGAAAAAGCTCAAATAATTGCTAAAGAAATTGGGTACCCCGTCTTGATGAAAGCTGCTTTCGGCGGGGGTGGCAAGGGGATTTGTCTGGTAGAAAACTCTGAGGAATTAAAAGACGCGTTTTTGCGTACCAGTCAGCAGGCTCTTTCTGCTTTTGGCAACGGTGATATCTACATGGAGCACTTTGTTAGTTCTATTCGCCATGTAGAAGTACAAGTATTAAGAGATGGCAAAGGTAACACTTGTATTCTCGGAATACGTGATTGCTCTGTGCAGAGGCAAAAACAAAAATTGATAGAAGAATCAGGTTCTCCTTTATTGAAGCCAGAACTTATTAAGCGGCTTATTACCGATTCTGAAAGAATTGCTGATGAGGTAAATTACATTGGTGCAGGCACGGTAGAATTCATCCATGACCTTAAACGAGATACCGCCTACTTCATGGAAATGAACACCCGACTACAAGTAGAACATCCTGTGACCGAAATGGTATCTGAAGTAGATATCGTTGTAGAGCAAATCCGTATTGCGGCTGGGAAGAGTATTGCCAACCTAAAGCCCAAAAATAACGGTTATGCTATGGAGGTACGCATCAATGCTGAACAATTGATACTGACCAATGATAACAAACTTCATTTTAAGCCTAGTCCAGGCAAAATCACCTTCCTCCGCCTACCAGAAGATCCTAACCTGCGTATCCTAAGTGCAGCCGAAGAAAATGACACCATTCCTCCTTACTACGATAGCCTCATAATTCAAATTATTGCCCACGGCCCCGACCGCAAGACAGTCATTGATACTCTCCTAAAAGGCCTACAAAACACTCATATTGAAGGCATTTATACCAATATTTCTCTTATGGAAGCCATCCTTGCTGACAAAACCTTCCGCAAAGGAATATATGACACCAATTACTTGGAAAAATTCTTCGAGAAAGCAGACATTAAAGCTATCATCAACGATGCTGAACAACGCCATTCTACAAATATTGGCAACATTGACATCAAATCTATCTCTATTTCCAATTCAGAAGAATTAAAAGTTCTTTCTCCTCGCACTGGGATTTTCTATGGCAGTCCATCACCAGAAGAACCTCCATTTGTTAAACTCCACACCCTAATTGATACATCACAGCCACTTGGGTTAATAGAAGCTATGAAGGTTTTTGAACCTCTGACCCTCAATGATTTTAACCAATCTGGACAAGATATATTCCCACAGCATCAGAAATTTGAACTAAGGAAAATCATGGTTGAAAGTGGCCAAACCATCAATCAGGGAGACCTTCTATTTATTGTTAAACCAGTTACTTCTTAGTATGGCACCTTTACTCGTGGGCTTATTTTTGATAGCAAGATAGAATATGTGGTATATTGCAGGGTGTACCGTTGCCTAGCCATCTTCTCGTATTTGTTGCTTACCTAGGGTATGACTGCCAGATCTCCACTAATAGCAATACCTCAATCGCCCCATGCGACCGTTACTTATGGTGAGCATGGGTCATTAGCAGTGACACCACCCAAGCAAAGTATTAATTTAGGAGTTCTGTGTTCTCATGGAGGTAGCGGCTTGGATTCCATCATTAAGGCCATTGCCAATGGCAAGCTAGATGCGAATGTCTGCATTGTGGTCAGCAATAACTCTAAAGCCTACGTTCTAAAGCGTGCACATAAGCATGGTATTGCTACCAGACATATCAGTGCTAAAACAGACTCCAATCCCGATGAAGCTATCAAAGCTGTTTTCAAAGAGCATCAAGTACAATTGATTGTTTGTGCTGGCTATATGAGGCTTGTTGGTACTCCCTTGTTAGAAACATGGCCTGGGCGTATTATCAACATTCATCCTGCCCTGATTGGTGAATTCCCTCAATTCGGGGGGATGGGCATGTATGGTTTGCGTGTTCATGAAGCTGTCTTAAAAGAGAAGCAAAAAACCAGCGGTGCCACGGTTCACTTAGTCACAGGAAAATATGATCAGGGTCGTATTCTAGATACGGAATCTGCGGCGATATCATCAAAAGACACTCCAGAAGCATTGCAAGAAAAGGTAAAAAAAATAGAGCAAAGACTTTATCCCAAAGCACTTCAAGATTATATCCAAAAAGAATTTCCGGTATCTGTAAAAAGTAGTGGTAAGGAGTATCGGGCATACCAATCATCGTAAGGGTTTGCTATGTCAGCTACCAATAAAAAGCCTGCGACCTCAACAATTTTGCCTACCAAATTGGTTGCAGATAACCGCCGCGTGCGTCACCACTATGAGCTTATTGAGATATTAGAAGCAGGCATCGTCTTGCGAGGTCCGGAAGTAAAAAGCGTTCGCCATGGGCATCTTAGCCTAACAGAAAGCTATTGCCGTATTACTGCCAATGAAATTTTCCTGATGGGTGCTCACATAGCTCCCTATGAACACGGCGGCTACGTTATACAAGACCCCATCCGTCCTCGTAAATTATTGCTGAACAAGAAGCAAAACCTCCGCCTATACGGACGTACCAGAGAACGCGGCTGGGCATTAGTGCCTGTTAAAGCTTACTTCCTAAAAGGAAAACTAAAGCTACAAATAGCCCTCGCGAAAGGAAAAAAAGAACACGACAAACGAGAAGCCCTTAAACAACGCCAAATGCAACGAGAAGCACAACAAGCCCTCCAGCAACATTCTCAGAGTTGATATAAGACCTTTTATTTAAATTTTAATAGTTGTATAATCGCTAGGAGGGGCGGATAGGCCGCCCCAGCCCCGATTTTGTTTGGGGGCGTACTGGCTTCGACTACAGGATTTTCAAGGAAAGGTAAGCAAGCCGTGGTTCATCGATGGCCACGTAAAAAATCGATGGAAACGTTAGTTGCCAAAAACAGCGACTACACTCCGATGGCTCTAGCTGCCTAAATAGGCCTAGACCCTTTTAAGTCGGATGCGGCCTCTGGACGCATGATAAAGAGACCACCGTATCATAATCGTGCTTACTCAGCTGTTTGTCTGCTGGCAGTTGAGGACACTCAATAGGTAGAATCGCTTTTGGTAAGGCTGCGGTTTGCCAAGCCATGAGTTAAATAAAACAGCCGCTAAGCTTGTAGAAAACCTTCCCCTGACCTGATAGGACGCGGGTTCAATTCCCGCCGCCTCCACTAATAACAGGGTGAAACACTCTTATAGAGGCAAAAACTGAATACTAAAAATTAATTTATTAAGAATATTTTGCCAAAAATGCAATTTTTTTTCGGCTAAATTATAATAAATGAAAGAAATACTCATGCACGAATTCATTGTTTTACTTATTGTTGGTTTGTTAGCCGTGGTTTATTTATCGGTCTTTATTTGGGCCGAGAAACGCTGGATGAAATAACTGTGGGATGGCAGTTTAGGCATCACCTAATCATAATGGTGCTATTGAGTGTTGTGAGTTGCACCCGACAGCCGTCCTTTGACCCATCAGCCGGGGTGCTACTGCAGGGACGCATTAGGGTAAAGACAACATCCGAAGCCCAAATCTTTAATGTGGAAGCCTTGCTTTGGACCGACAACAAAGCTCTGATCCGCTTAAAGCATCCTTTTAGCAGTAAATCATTGTGGGAAGCCCGTTCCGATGGCAATACGCTGTGGATCAATCCTAAAGATAATGAAGAATTGAAGGAGTTATTAAATGGCTTGGAATTGCAAGTATTGCTTAGTGGCATACCGCCAGTTACATCAAAAAGGGAAGCAAATCACTGGGGTAGCACCGAGCCATTCGAGTATCGTGAGCAGTTGCGACCAGATGGATTACTGAGTTCATGGCAACGATGGCAAAATAATAAGCCCGTACTCATTGTTGATTACTTAGCTTATCAGACTATTGCTAAGGGAACATCCCTTCCGAAAAGAATAAGCATTAAAATATCGGCCGCACAGCTAGAGGCTTTGCTGGTATTTTCTAGCTATAAGTCTGCTTATCAGATACCGCTCCCTTTTATTCCTAATCGGTGAAGGGATGTGGCAATATAACACTTGTGTGGTATTCAAGTTCTTCTGCGGTGCTTTACTTCTAAGAAATTGGTGTTTTGTTATTGATTGTGGAAGCATGAATCATGGTAGTGGGGTCAGGGTAGTATTTTATGGTGTTGAGTTGTGGGTCGGGATCAAACAAGAACTGTATTAAAGTTTTTTGAAGGTTTGCGTGGTAGTGTGCGTCATGGCGTGAGTAATGAACGTGGTCATACTGGCCTGAGTGCCATTGGTTTGCACTTATTGTTACAGAGCGATTTGCCTGCCAAGGAGGTTTTATGGGCTTGGTATCGATATTTTGATAGGGACCGCGGATATTCAGTGTATCGTACCTTAGCACCTTGGGAAGATGAAGCATTATTGGAAATATTGAAGTCTTGTGATTTCAGTTGGGATACGGAAGCAGTGTACAACAGTGGTTTGGTGTTTTTGCAGGAGCACTATCGTGAGGTACTGTTGTGCTTGGGCGATGTATTAGGGATGCGTTTTGACGCCTACGAGTCTATGACTGAGGATGAATTGCGGGAGCGGTTGGCAACGGGGTTTCGGAGTATGGAAATGCATGTGGGGCGATTAGTACGTGAGATTCGATTGCGTCCACTGGAGATGGATAAGCGTCATGGTCTGTATGAAACCTTGTCTTCCGATTATTTGAGAGCTACAGCCGTAGCACTTTTAGAGAGAGCAGGGACTGAGGATTTTTGGCGTACTCCCCCTAGTGAATTAATGTTTGTGCAAGACCGTTGTGAGAAATTAATGTTTTATTTGTTAACGAAGGCTCGTCTTTTGGGGATGAAAGGCTGGAGCAAGGTTGGCGAAGGGCATTCACCGTTGGCGGGTATGTCAGAGCATTTAGCGGTGTTGGGTTTGAATGAGGATGCAGAATTGGAGGATATTCGTTCAGCGTATCGGAGATTAGCTAAGCATAATCATCCTGACCAGGGTGGCTCGGTGGGAGAATTTTTGCGGGTACAGCAAGCGTATGATAGCTTGATAGCACGCTGGCAATAGGGTGCCTTCAGGACCTTTCTATGTTATGGAATGTTTATGAGTGAAATTAAGGAAGAATGCGGGGTTGCTGCCTGTTATTACTTTGGTGAGCAGCAAGAACGCTGCAACTCTGCTGTACCCGTAGTTAGAGCCTTGCTAGATATGCAAAACCGCGGACAGCAAAGTGCGGGCATCACTAGTTATCTCCCTGAGGGGAATCGTATTTTGCGTTCTTACAAGAACATCGGTTCTGTGCAACATGTGTTTGCATTGCATGACAAAGAAAAAAACCTGGAACTGATGCAGCAATTAAGAGGCTTTGCTTCCATCGGACACAACCGCTACAGTACATCAGGCAATAATGACAAAGAGGATGCTCAGCCATTTGAGCGTGTCCATGGTCGCAAATGGAAGTGGTTTTCTTTGGCGTTTAACGGTAACTTGGCCAACTACGAAGACCTGAAAGCGGAATTGGAAAGCAGGGATTATCACATTACCTCTAGTACCGATACTGAAGTCATGATGCACTGTATCAATCGACAGTTAAAGGGAGAGCGTAGACCAGATATGGTGAAGCTATTTACCCGATTAGCCAAAGATTTTGATGGAGCGTACAACATTGTGTTCATCAATGCAGAAGGGGAATTGGTAGCAGCTAGAGACCCACTTGGCTTTAAACCTTTCGCCTATGCCGTACAGGATAACATGCTACTGGCAGCATCAGAGAATGTGGTACATCGCAATTTAAATATGAAGGAAATTCGTTATTTAAAACCAGGCGAAATGCTTATAGCTAACCCCAAAGGATGGCGGGTAGAGCGTTATATGCCCATCGTGAAGCATACTCCTTGTTTTTTTGAGTGGGTGTATTTCTCTAATCTTGGTTCATCTATTGACGGGCATTCGGTCCATCAAGCACGTAGCAACATAGGTAATCAACAGGCATTGCAGGAAAAAGAATGTCTCAAAGGAGATTCGCCAAAGGGGGCAATGGTCATTTGTGTACCCGAAACTTCATCAACGGCGGCCAGTGCATTTGCTCACCAAATGGGGCTTCCATTGCAACAGGGTCTGTTGCATAACCGCTACGTGGGCAGAACCTTTATAGAAAGTACCGATCGTGCTAAAACAGCCCGCCTTAAATTCACTCCTTTGACAGAGGTATTGAAAGGAAAGGATATTTACCTAATTGATGACAGCCTCGTACGCGGTACCACCTTGCAAGTAGTAATAGAAAACTTGCGTCAAAGAGGACAAGTACGATCAGTCCACGTGAGAATCGGCTCGCCTCCCATTCAAATGCCCTGCTTCTACGGCATTGATATGCCCACCAGAAAAGAAATGTTTGCAGACAAGTTCCTGGTCCCTGGTAACAATGGAAAAATCCTTTATCCCTCAGCAGAACAATTGCAAGCCATGGCAAAGTCCTTAAATGCCGATAGCTTGGACTACCTTCCCATTGAACGCGTGTGCCTTGCTCTACATATGCCTCCTGAAAAACTATGCCTGGCTTGTGTTGGCGGTGTATACCCCACCCCAGCAGGTAAGACAAGACAAAAACAGATTCTTAATAGCTAGATAATGAGGTTCTGAGACAAACTAAAGGGATCCCAAAAATTAAATCAGAAGCAGATCATAACGCTGTACACTGTGATCGTTATACGTCTGCTAAATTGTCCTACTTTTTACCTTCATAGATGCTCCAAAAGCAAAATATCAAAGACTTTACCCTAGCAGGACTAACCAATTGGCTGGGAGAGCATGACCAGCCCTCTTATCGTGCTCGTCAGGTATTTCAGTGGCTTTACCAGCATCGCACCAAGAATTTTGGCGAAATGACTAGTTTGCCAGAAGCACTCCGTCAGCAATTAGATGAACACTTTGATATAGGCAACTTAGCCCAAACTCAATCCCTCGTATCCCAAGACCAATCCCGCAAGATCCGCTTTCAGCTGGCTGATCTACAAGCAATTGAATCGGTACTGATGCCTAATCGCAAGCATTATACGGCTTGTATTTCTTCTCAGGTTGGCTGTGCCATGGGATGCACCTTCTGCCTGACTGCTGCAATGGGGTTAAAGCGACAACTGACTACGGGTGAAATTGTAGATCAAGTAATCGAGTTGTCCCGTTTGTTGCCTGATGACAGGAGGATTAGTAATCTTGTTTTCATGGGCATGGGAGAACCACTCCACAATTACAAAAATCTCATTAATGCTCTCAGTATTTTACAAGCAAATGATGGCTTTAAGCTAGCAGCCCGCCGTATTACCATCTCTACAAGCGGCTTGGTACCAGCCATCCTGAATTTTGGCAAAGACAATCTCAAATTCAATCTGGCTGTCTCCCTCAACGCTACCACAGATGAACTCCGTAGCCGCATTATGCCTATCAACCGCCGCTGGAACATCGCAGCTCTGCTAGATGCCTGCCGTCAAGCTACCCAAAACAGACGACATCAGCTGACTTTTGAATACATTCTCATCAAAGATATGACAGATACTCTCAATCAGGCCCGCAGCTTAGTGAAGCTACTGCACGGGATACCTTGCAAAATTAACCTGATAATGTATAACACTTTTCCAAAAAGTCCTTATTACCCTTCTTCCATGACGCAAATGCGTGCATTCCAACGGTTACTCCTCAATAAAGGTCTTGTTGCCACGCTTAGAATATCCAAAGGACAGGACATTCTGGCAGCCTGCGGACAACTAGCTACCAATGAATCCCTTTCTACTACAGAGCGGGAGCGGATAGTAAATTGCTAAAGCACCTGTTCTTGGGCTTCCAGCACAGAGATGGTGGTCATGCTAATGATATCCTGTACCCGTGCTTCCTGAGGAATAAGGTTAACTGGCTTTTTCATGCCAGACAGAATAGGACCCACTATGTCGGCATCGCTGAGGGCTACCAGACTGCAACAGGCAATGGAAGCTGCACTGAGGTTGGGCATGATTAGGATGTTGGCAGATCCTTCCATGACAGAGAAGGGGAAGAGTTTTTGGCGTTCCCGATGAGAAAGGGCTAGGTGTGCTTGCATTTCACCTTCTGCCATCAAGCTCGGTTCTTTTTGATGTACAATCTTTAAGGCAGCTTGGATGGTTTCTGGTTCTTCATTCTGACTGCTACCAAAATTACAGAATGAAACAAAGGCAACTTTTGGGGTATGACCTAAAAACCTGGCAGCCCGAGCCGTATTGATGGCAGTATAGGCCAGTTTTTCGGCATCGGGTTTGATGTTAACCACGCAGTCGGATAGAAAAAGTACTCTATCCTTGTAAATAAGCATGTAAAATCCGCTCACGGTGCAAGCTTCTTTTCTAACTCCAATAATTTTTAAGGATGGACGAAGAATGCTAGGGAATGGTCTGCTGATGCCACCCACGAAGCAATCTGCTTGATTGGTTCTGACCATCATCAGCCCAAATTCAATCACATCCGAAGCTTGTGCTTGTGCTTGTAATTTATCAATCCCCTTACGAGCCCTTATTTTCAGTAACTCATCTGCAAATTTATCCACCAATGGTGAATTTAATGGATCAATAATTTCCACTCCATGGAGGTCTATTTGCCAATTGCAGGCCCATTTTTCTATATGTTTTGGGCTACCGAGCAGTACTGGGGTAGCCACTCCTTCTTGCACGATATGGCTACAGGCTCTAAGCACGCTTTCATTACTACTATCTGGAAAAACCACTCGTTTCTTACGTGAGTGGGCTGAGACTTTTATGCGTCTATTTAATTTCCTAACGGTGTATCTTGCTAGGCTTTGTAGTGATTCAAGGTAGTCTCTATATTCGTTATATTTAAAATTTCCACTAGCAGCTGCAACGCCGGTTTCAATTGCTGCTCGAGCGACGGCAGGGGCAACCGACAGCAGAACACGATGGTCAAAAGGTTTGGGGATTAGGTATTCTTTGCCAAAGTGTAGGGAGTTCAGATTATAGGCATCTAGTACTTCATCTGGAGTTTCTGCACGGGCTAGCAAGGCTAGGGCATTAGAAGCAGCCAGTTTCATTTCTTCATTGATACAAGTAGCACGAACATCCAGTGCCCCTCTGAAGATGAAAGGGAAGCAGAGGACATTGTTGACTTGGTTGGGGTAATCTGAGCGTCCTGTGGCAATGATGCTATCGGGGCGAGTTTTTTTGGCTAAATGGTAATCAATTTCTGGGGTAGGGTTAGCAAGTGCAAAAACAATAGGTTTTTTTGCCATTGATTTCAACATCTCTGGGGTAAGAACATTAGGTGCAGAGAGTCCTACAAAGATATCTGCATCACGAACAATTTCCTTTAGGATACGGCATTTAGTTTTTTGGGCAAATTGACGTGCCTGAGGACTAATATCATCTCTGTCCTGGTGCAGTACGCCCTTAGAATCGGCCATGGAAATGTTATCCCGCCGCATGCCCAGCTGCAGATAGAAATTGGCACAACCTATCGCTGCTGCACCAGCTCCACTGAAAACCACCTTTACGCTCTCCATGCTTTTGCCTATCAAGGCTAGAGCATTTATAAGAGCTGCTCCACTGATAATGGCTGTGCCGTGTTGGTCATCATGAAACACGGGGATGCCCACCTTTTTTTGCAAGGAAGGTTCTATCTTAAAGCATTCTGGGGCTTTAATATCCTCCAGATTGATGCCTCCAAATGTGGGTTCCAGGGCACTAACGATATCAATAAACTTATTAGGATCTTTTGAATCTATCTCCAGATCAAAAACATCAATTCCTGCAAATTGCTTGAACAACACGGCTTTACCTTCCATCACAGGCTTAGAAGCCAGAGGACCTATATTGCCTAGTCCCAGTACGGCACTGCCATCACTGACCACTGCCACCAAATTGCCCCGTGCAGTATATTTCCAGCTAAGAGATTCATCACGTGCAATTTCTAGACAAGGTGCTGCTACTCCAGGGCTGTATGCCAGTACTAAGTCATGCTGAGTAGAGGTAGGTTTAGTGGCACGTACCTCAACCTTACCCCTAGGCGGACGACTATGATATTCCAGTGCCTCTTCCGCCAGAGTATCAACTGGTTTTTTTTCTTCTTTTTTCATTCTCTAAATCCTTGCTAATCAAGTATTCCTCCAAATGGCATCTGGTGGCAAGCCCTCTTTCTGCCAGCGAGCAGCACTCAAGGTATTAGCCATAAGCATGCAAACAGTCATTAAACCTACCCCACCCGGCACAGGCGTGATGGCACTAACTTTATGGCGGACGGAATCAAAATCAACATCCCCTACAATCCTATACCCTCTTTCGCTGGCAGAATCCTGCACCCGATTAATCCCTACATCCACTACCACTGCACCATCAGCTAGCATATCGCCTGTGATAAAGCCAGGTTTGCCCGCTGCCGTAATTACCAGTTCGGCTTGACGCACAAATTCCTCCACTTTTCCTGCCGCTGAGTGCAATAGTGTCACCACCGCGTCCTCACCCTTAGTAGATAACATAGTAGACATTGGACGCCCTACAATCTTACTTCGACCAAGCACAACCACTTTCCGCCCCTTAGTAGTAATTCCATAATGACGCAACATGCAAAGCACTCCCGCAGGAGTACAAGGAGCTAGACAAGGATGCCCTCCTAGCAACAGCCCCGCATTATAAGGATTAAATCCATCAACATCCTTTTTTACATCAATCCTTTTATATACCTCGGCCTCATCTAGATGAGGCGGCAAAGGATTTTGACATAAAATCCCATGCACACTTTGATTATGGTTCAGGCGTTCCAATACTCCGTGTAGTTCCTCTGCAGTCACATCAGCTGCCAGTGGTATTACCTCTGCTTGAATGCCTAGGGATCGGGCAAAGTGACTCTTGCTACGCACATAGCTCAAAGAAGGGGCATGATCTCCCACCAATACCATCATTAGACGTGGACGCCCACCTAAAGCACTCAAGCGTCGGGACTCAGCATGCAGGCTAGGCATCATTGCTTCGCGTACTTCTTTTCCACTGAGTATCTGCATGGTCACCTCTTAAGTGTGTTACAAAATAATCATAAAATCTAGTAACAACCTTCTTCACACAGACTATCATCAAGTCCACTAAAAAAGGGCAAGTACAAAACCTGTAAGAATTACATGTGAGATGTTTCCGATAAGCACATCGCACTTTATTTGACTATACCTACATAATAGTTTTACACTCAAAGGAGTGTGATCCTGGTGAGCATTGCTATTTGTTAGCACTCAGAGTTGGTCTTCCTCTCTCAATTAAGGTAGATATGTGAATATATTTATCCATGCAGGTCAAATATTTAAAGTTTTTAAGCATTCTGTTGTCGTGTGTTTGACAGTTGTGGCTGTAAGTACTGCGGCTTATGCCCAGAATCTTGATACCAATAGTTTCTTTCAAAGAGAAAGCATAGCACTGGCAGCGGGTAATGCTTATGGACCTTTGGCAACTCATGGCGATGCCATTTATTACAATCCAGCAGGACTTACCTTAGGTAGATATTTGTTTTTTGTGGATGCTGGTATATCAATCTCAGCTTCTAGAGATAGTGTAAGATTCCTAGAAGATTCTAGAAACATACTAGGTAAGGATAATGTATCTGATAGTGATCTTACGGATTATTTTAATAGATACCTTGGGAATGAGCAACGATATGCTGGTTCTATAAGTAGAAGAGCGGGAGCAAGAATACCTTTTGCGGGATTGACAATAGGAGGTGCCCAATTTTATAGCCAAGAGATCAGGCTTAGTTTTGTAGATAAAGGGGATTCTGGATTTGTCATAGATCCACTAAATCCACCAAATCCTGGAGAACTTGACACCCTAGAAATTTATTCTGGTATTCTTGATTCTAAGATAATGTCTTTGGGCTATCGACATTCTGATGAATGGCGTTGGGGATTTAACTACAAAAATCAAAAATTCACAATTGTAGATAATAAACTAGATTTTATAGATGCTGTTGCTGGCAGCAAAATTGATCTAAGCATTGAACCAAAAGAGTACAAAGGAAATGGCATTGACGTGGGATTGATAAACCGTAAGAGTGCGTTTTTCTTTGGAGCACTGCAAACTAGCTTTACCGCAAACAATTTTGGCGGAGTTACGCTGAAGAGTACGGGTGGTGATGGAGGTAGATACAAGGCTCCAGGCACTTTTAACGTAGGCAGTGCTTTATTGGTTGACGCCTTATTTGCCGATGCTTCTGTAAGTATTGAGCTGGAAGATATCACTTCTGCTATTGAGCAAGATGGTGCAAAGCGCAGTTTTGGTCAGCGAACACGTTTTGGGGTAGCGGCTGGGATAATACCCTTGCCCTTTGGAGGCAATTTAATCAATTTAGGGATTGGCAGGTACCAAGGTGTTGCCACTAATGGCGTTGAAATTAACCTATTCACTATCATAAGATTAGGATACTCAAATTGGGGATTCGACTCAGGTAACAAAAACAATCGTAAGCCACACAAAGAAAAAACATATAAGGCCTCTATAGGTCTTTCTTTATAGTCATCAACGAGCATCAAGGGTGTTTTAGCATCATGGTCACTGGACCATTGTTCACTAAGCTAATTCGCATGTCGGCACCAAACCAGCCGTGCGTCATGGCTGACTCCCGTAATGGATGATGATTTTTTAACAGCTGTTGACAAACTGCAATAAATTCCTCAAACAAAGGCTTGGCTAATTTGGGTAGCAATGCGTCAGTGAAACTGGGGCGACGCCCTTTACGACAATCAGCATATAGAGTGAATTGTGGCACCAATACCAAGCCACTAGCTGTTTCCAACAAACTTCTCTCTAGCTTGCCAGAGCCATCCTGTAGGGGAAATAAACGCAAATTAAGCATTTTTACTGCCATCGGATTTAAGCAGGTAGCATCATCCTCTTTGCCAAAGCCCACCAATGCCAACAAGCTTGCTCCGGTGATATTCACCCGCTTAACCGCAGATCTGCTACCATACTTTATGTTGCCTACAATCTCCACGCCATCGCATCTTTGTAATAGCAGACGCATAACTGCTCCTTAAAATAAATCCTTCTAAGGATGCTCCGTAGCATATTCTGGCAAGCCGTACTGTAACACAAAACCTTGTTTCAATCGCCGTTCCTGACCGATCATATCCATAAGGGTATTTTGCTCTAGCAACAAGGGACGTACTCTCAGTACTCGCAGCCATGTATTAAAAGCTTCATCAGCGTATTCAGCCTCAAAGCGAAGCCGCTGTCCTTCCAGTCCTTGAACCTCAACTTGATAAGGCTTTTTTGCATTCACCCATAATGGCTTATTTACTGGCCAACCTGCCTCCCAAGCAACCTGCAAAACCGCTAAACCACTCTCTGTAGCATCATCCTGCAACGGTCTTCCTAGCCGTACTTCAGTATCACCCCCCACCACTGTAGATAAGCCTATATCTAATTTGTACCCCTCAAAACCAATTCCCTCAAAACCCGGCAATGCTTGCACTTTAGCTGTACCTCTCTTCTCCTCATCCATTACAACGCGTGCCAAAACCACCCTTTCGCTGTCAAGAACCAGCCAATCCCCTGCTGAGGCTACCTTAAAATTAGGCTCACGTTCATACAACCGCACCCGTAAATGTCCTGCCAAGGGCTTCCATACATTCACGCGGGCAATTGTGCCATGCCCCAATAAGCGTAATGCCAGCTTATGACCATCCACCTCCAGCCAACCAAGATTTCCTCCCACCTTTGCATGCCGTAACACATCATCGGCATTTAAGCGATGCAATCCAAGCACCTCCACCGACTCCAATGGCAATTTCCGTAGACTCCACACTCCCACTCCCATTCCCAACAACACCCAGCCTATCGCCATTAGACCCAAAGCATCCCAGCAAGCCTTTGCCCACTCTAACTTTCGCTGTTTAGCCATCCCGAATATATTAAACATATTAATTATCTGAAGTCATACCCTTGCATACCGAAACAAAAAATTTATGGAATAAACTTTCTGCTGCCAGTTCTGGGTGAAAGGTAGTAATCATATGTTGCTGGCAGGTAATAGCAACGGGAATATCTTGGCAACGTGCCAGTACACGACATGGAGGAGGGTAATCGGTGATTTGCGGGGCGCGAATGAAAACTGCTTCCTGTGTTTGTGGCTGCTGTTGCGGGAGTGAAATAGTGAGGGAATCAATGAAGCTGTCGTTTTGTCTACCGTAGGCATTGCGTTTGATTTTTATGGGTACAATTCCCAACCCTTTTTGCGAGATGCTGGAATCCTGAATATGTTCAGACATTATGATAGCCCCTGCACAAGTACCCCAGACTGGCTTGGATTCTGCAAAGTTATATATTGCTTGCTCCAAGCCAAATGCCTTCATAAGCAGATTGAGAGTGCTACTTTCACCGCCAGGAATAATCAATCCATCACAGCTAGGCAATTGAGATGCCTCCTTTACCAGTAGACTTTTCACTCCGAGGCAGGCAAGTTTTTCCTGATGGGGAACAACAGCCCCCTGCAGGGCAAGAATCCCAATACGCATCTTTACCAACCTCGGTCAGCCAATTTTTCTTTGTCTTCCAGTTGATTGGCTGCCAGTCCGCTCATAGGTGTCCCCAATCCTTTGGCAGCTTCCAGCACTTTAGCAGAATCTTGATAGTATGTAACCGCCTTAACGATAGCTAAAGCACGGGCTGCCGGGTCAGCTGACTTAAAAATCCCTGACCCTACAAAAACCGCCTCAGCACCTAATTGCATCAGGAGAGCTGCATCCTGAGGGGTAGCCACTCCACCTGCAGTAAATTTAGGTACGGGCAAAGCTTTATTTTGATGAACATAACGCACCAATTCATAGGGAGCTGCTATCTCCTTAGCTTTAGACATTAACTCCATTTCATCCAGCTGACTTATAAGAGCAATTTCTCGATTAATGCTTCTAAGGTGTTTTACTGCCTGAACTATATCACCAGTACCAGCCTCTCCCTTAGTACGTATTAGGGCAGCACCTTCCCCTATCCGCCTTAGAGCCTCTCCCAGATTAGTAGCACCGCACACAAAAGGAGTGGTAAAGTCGTGTTTATTTACGTGATAGGTGTCGTCAGCAGGTGTAAGGACCTCGCTTTCGTCTATGTAATCAACCTTCATGGTCTGAAGTACTTGGGCTTCGGCAAAATGCCCGATACGACATTTAGCCATCACAGGAATGCTGACTGTACTCATAATGCCCTCAATCAATTTAGGATCACTCATGCGTGCCACTCCACCTTCGCGACGGATATCGGCAGGCACGCGTTCTAGTGCCATTACGGCGACAGCACCTGCCTCTTCAGCTATTTCAGCTTGATCAGGGGTGACTACGTCCATAATCACGCCGCCTTTGAGCATTTCTGCCAAACCAACCTTCAGACGCATAACATTCTGCTGACTTCCATTCTCAGGAGGAGCTTTAGGCTGGGAATCCGACTGTTGGTCAGAATTGGTGGGGAAAACATTATACTGCTTCATAATGGATTATAACTTAAAAGGGTTGATAAATAATTATACTTGCATCATTCCAGTGTATTTTGGGTTTGTCCATAAGATATTTTTAGCCCGTAAAATGACGCCTATATTAGCCATCGCTATCTGAGTTGGGCAACACAATTTATAAGTAATAGGCTTGGCAGCAGAACGGGTTAGCTTTATGCTAGGAGCAAGTTGCGGGAAGCAATTTTGGTATACTTATGGTTTTTACTGATTGCAATGACTAATTTACCTCCTGTTGTGGTTGCCTTGGATGGCATGAATGAAACGCAGGCTATCTCCTTAGCACGCCGCTTAGAGGGGTTAGTGTGGGGATTCAAAATTAACGATTTACTATTGCGTGCTGATGTACAGTTGGTGTTTCGTCTGAGACATTATGGGAGAGTATTTTGCGACGCCAAGTTGCATGACATCCCTAACACTGTAGCTAATCAAGTGCGGGTGTTGACGGAAGCAGGGACTGACATGATTACCCTACACATTAGCGGAGGAGCAAACATGCTAAAAGCGGCAACCATAGCTGCTACCAGTTTCTCCACTACTGACAAATCAAATCCCATGCTGATAGGAGTAAGTATTTTGACCTCGTTGGACAATGCCGCGGTTCAGCAGTTGTATGGTGCCTCCATTAAAGAAGTGGTGCAGCGTTTAGCTTTAGAATCTCTTGATAACGGTTTGGCGGGCATCGTGTGTGCTGCAACAGAGCTCCCATTGATAAATGAGGTTGACCCTCATCACCAATTGCAGCGTATAGTACCTGGGATCCGCTTTGATGACGGATCAATTTGCTCGGATGATCAACAGCGAAGAGCCACTCCAGCGTATGCATGGCAGGCTGGAGCCGACTGGCTAGTAGTAGGCAGACCAATCACCACATCCCCAGACCCGGCTGAGATTTGTAATCGTTTGGCTGTGGTTTGGAATCAGGTAAAAAGAGAAAAATGAAGGCTATGTAGAGGTCTTACCCTGCCTTCATGCAGTAATAATTTATTTTAAGAACTAGCTTCCAACATCCAGATAGCTTTTTCGTGCCAGCTGATGCGTTGGATGAGGAGGTCTTCGGTAGCATGATCTTCAGTAGTGATGGCTATTTGCAGGACTTTCCTTAGGCTTTTAAGTACCATTTGATGATCAGCCTGCAGGCGTTCCAGCATTAGGCGTGCTGGGATATCGGCAGTCATGGCAGGTAGTGTGCTGAGACAGTCAAATTGATTTAGTGAGGCATTGACGAACACTCCCAGGGCACGAATACGCTCAGCTAGGTCATCAATTGCTTCAGATATCCGATTATATTGAATTTCAAACAGGGTATGCAGAGAAGAAAAAGAAGGCCCTGTCACGTTCCAGTGGCATACTTGAGTATTCAGAGCAAGCTTGTAACTATCTGCAAGGACTTGATGCAATCCTTCAACAGTGCTGGAACTGGTATTGGCATTCATGGATGCTCATTATTGTTGCACCAAATTGCGCAGTGTTTGCCCTAGGGACTTCAATTCATTGCCGAAGCGACTCCAATTATTATTACGGGCAGCATCATTGACGGCGTTGTACTGATTCATAGCACGGTTAGATAATTCTTTAATTTTATCATCTTGTGAAGATTTTACTACTGATGAAGGCAAGTCAAGATTATCATTTGTGAGAATGTTGGCAGAGAAAATTTGTCCGAGGGCATCTTCCAAGTCTAGCCCCATGGCGATTTCATTTTGGTAGCCTACCACCACCCGTTTTAGCTCTGGTATACGTCCATCCTCGGCCCGTAAATATAGGGGTTGAACGTAAATAAGAGCGTTTTCAATTGGTATTACTAGCAAGGTGCCACGGATCACATTGGAACCACTTTGGTCCCAAAGTGTAATCTGCTGAGATACAAGGGGGTTTTGATTTATACGTGCCACCATTTGCTTAGGACCAAACACCAGCTTTTGTTTTGGGAAGCGATATACAACCAGTTTCCCATAATTTTTGCCATCGCTACGGGCAGCCACCCAAGCAGCCATGTTATCTTTCAGGTGTGGAGTAAGGGGAAGCATTAGGATAAACTCTTCTTCTGTTTCGCCGGGCAATTTCATGACTGTGTAGTAGGGCTCCATTCTTTTTTGCTCTACCACTGGTATAGACCATTTGTCTTCCTTGTTATAGAAAGTATTCACATCAAGCATGTGATAGGTAGTGAATAGGGAAACTTGAATGTAAAATAACTCCTGTGGATGACGTATATGCTGACGAATAATGCTGGGCATCTGCTCTATCGGCTTGAGAAGACCGGGGAATATTTTTCCAAAGCTAGCGGAAATGGGTTCATCGGGCTGAACGGCATAAAAATCTACAGTCCCATCGCTGGCATCTACCAGCACTTTAACTGGGTTACGCAAGTAGTTGCCTACTCCCGTCACATGCTCAGAATATGGGTAACGATTGGAAATTACATAGGCATCCACCATCCAAACCAGATTTCCATCTGCTACCACCAGGTAAGGATCCGAATCGTAGGAGAAAAAAGGTGCCAATCTCTTCAGACGCTGAATGATATTCCGATGCAAAATAACCCGCGTCTGAGGGGTAAAATCATCGGATAGTAGCATCTTGAGGTCTTTCAAATACAAGGAAAACAGTAGCCGCTTGAGGAAATTATCAAGGGGGACTCCTCCTTTGCCTTTGTACTCACTAAAAACATTGGCATCTCCTTGGGGATAATCAAATTCCTGCTGGCGCGTGTTGACAAACACATAGTCGTTTTGACCAGATAACTCACCATAGTAAATACCCGGGGTATCTACCTGAAAATTAGAGATTTCGCTTTTTGGAGGTAAATCCTTCACAAATAACACTGGCAATCCCTCTGCGCTCACCCGATTAACTGGCCCTGCTGTTAAACCATATCCATGAGTAAAGGTCAGACGCTCATTAATCCAGGTTTTGCTGGGTAAAGATTGAGGATTCAACTCCCGTGGCGACAACATTATCTGACGAAGCTCGCCATTTATGCGGTAACGGTCGTTATCTACGGAAACAAAATCGTAGTAGGTGCGAATTTCTTGAATCTGGGCAAATGTTTCCAGTAATGGCTCGTGGTCCCATAAGCGAATGTTATTCACCGTTCCTCTATTGGCTATCATGTCACTTGCTGTCAGCCGCGAATCATCATCCAGCGTGCGTTCTTCCACTTCATCCAGCAAAAATGCTTTGTTGGTGGCGGTAATGTGATGCTTCAAATACAGACGCTCTTTTTCTAGCTCGTTGGGTGCTACCACAAATCGCTGTAACAAGTTGACATAAATGGATCCTCCCACCCAAAACATCAGCAATCCTGCAAGGCCAATCCCCAATAATTTAAATAAACCACTCCGCAAGGCATGAAATACTATCCCCGCCACCAATAACACTACAATGGTCTTCAGTGCCAACAAGGGCAAGGTACCGTTGATGTCAGCATAGCCAGGCCCAGTGAACAAACCCCCTGCCCGATACAGCAAGGCATAACGGCTTAAATAAGTACCTATTGCCATCGCAATCAGCAATAAAGTAGTCAGTAGTGCCAAATGTAGCCGTGCATGGCTAGCGAATTGAGTATCAGGCGCAGATCCATTTTTGACGCGCGTACCCTGCAATTTAAGCACATAAAAGAACCCACTCCCTAGTAATGCCAGTAAAATCAAAGACCAAAATATGCCATGTAGCTGAAAATAAAATGGCAACCTGAACAAATAAAAGCTCACATCATTCTGGAACACAGGATCTTGCTCCATAAAGGGTTGGCCATTCAAAGCCAACATCAGATGGTGCCAATTACTGCCCACTGCCAGAGCATATAATGCTGCCAATGATATACATGATACAAAAATAATCCGATAACCCACCTTCCGCTGAAATAGCTTAGCAAATGGAGTTCCCTTCAATTCATCAGGTAATAGCTCCTTGGGATCACCTAGTTGACGTAAGGCATAACGATAGTTGAAAAACAAAAAGGCGAAACTTAGTACCCCTGCCGTCAGCCCGATGCCCCACTGCAATAATATAGTTTTATAAAATAATGCCTGATAACCCCTTTCACCAAACCACAACCAATCGGTCAACACATTCAAAATGCCATCACTCAAAAATGAGAACAGTAAAAAAACTGCAAATCCAATAATAATCCATCGGGAACCAGGCATACAAACCTCCAAAATTAAGACTTAAAAAATGGCATCTAAAAACAGTGCCTAAAAACCGGTAACATTACCAAAACTGACAACCGAGAAGATGATACCCAATTTTTACCATCACAGCCACCAAATTTCTTAATCATTACCGAACAGCGGTACAAACCGTCCTATTTTGTTGTAACAGAACAACAACCCTAAAATCTTCACTTACTCAGCGTAACGCAATTTTACTTAGGCAAATTCAATTCAAAAAGAAAGAGCCTATAAGAGTGATCCTACAAGCTCTTTTTAGGGGAACAAACCCGCAGAACAGGAGGGTGGCGTTCCGCAGGACTTGCCTCCCGGGGGACAAATCACTCCCCGAGTCTAGGTGCTAGCTTTAGAGTAGTCAAGAAAAATGTCAGGTAATTAGTGCTAAAATTAAGTACTTTTTACAACCTCTTGTGTAATCTTTATATTGGATTAAGACATGGGTATTGCCTGCTCACTTAGAAAGCGGTGTTTCAAGCACTCTCGCCTTTGTTACTATCCTCATAGATAGATTTTTTGGAATTAATATGTTTACTGAAATTGTTTCAAATAGGGTGGGAAAGTTGTTTGGACTAGGCTTTGATGGACTTTCTGTGCCTGCATGGTTACGAAAATTCACCGAACAATGGGGGTTGGGAGCGGTAATATTATTTGACAAGCACTTATCTGGAAAAAAACGCAACATAATAAGTAAGAAACAGCTTATTGAATTGTGTGAGGATATCGCTAGCTTGCCATCTAAACCCCTAGTCCTGATAGATCAGGAGGGCGGAGAGGTGTGTCGTTTAAGGGAGGAATTGGGTTTTACACACTTACCATCTGCCAAACAGATGGCAAGCTTACCCCTTACTGAGCAGCAAAAATTATTAGATGAGAGTTATCAAGAGATGGCAGAATTTGGCATTGGGATGAATTTAGCACCCGTGATTGATTGCGAGCTGCGTCCAGATGCTCCTATTGTTAGGCGCGGGCGAGCTTATCATGCTGAAACCGAGGAGGTTGCCGGGTACGCACTTCGTCATGCGAAGGCTGCTAGTAGATGGGGGGTAGGCCTATGCCTCAAGCACTATCCAGGTTTGGGAGCAGCCACTACCGATACTCACCAAGGGGGATGTCTGCTGTCAAACTCGCTTGCTACTGAGCCTCTTGGTTTATTTGCAGAGTTGGTACCAAAAATACCTGGGGGGGCGGTATTGTTATCGCATGCAATTGCCCCGCAGTGGGGGAAGTTACCAGTTTCTCTAAATCCCACCGCAATTGAGGCTCTTTTGACAGTAGCCCCAAAAGCTTGGCTAATCTCTGATGATCTCCAAATGCAGGCCATCCAGCAATACTGCAGTACGGAGATTGCTTGTCAGAAAGCCATCAAGGCAGGCTGTCACCTACTGTTGATATGCAATTCCCTCTTGCAACAAGAAGAAGAGTGTGAGCGTTATATCCAGAGTCTTCTGACAGCCGTCGAAAAAGACACCCTACTAGCCGAAGCATGTTACCGTGCCATACTAAGAACTTGATTCTTATCACTTATACTTAACTCTATTAAATATCAGAGTACATATCAGAGATAAATACATCTACAGGCTGCCAAGCCATTGGTTGAATTGTTGGGTTGTTTGATGGGTGAGGGCAATCATTTGTTGGTAATTCATCCAAATGGGTCCTAGGAGTGCAATCCAAGCTTGCCATTGGTTTAATTGGACGCTACAGCCGGTAATGGAGATACTGCTGAAGTGTGGGAGATCGCTACCGATGGCTACCTTGAGTTCATTTTTTGGGTTAGCGGAGTGCGTGATAGAATGACCCTGTTTTAGGACTTCCAGTAGTGGTTGAGGATCTTGAAAGTACTTTTCTATCTGCTTAATTTGCTGAATATTTTCAAATTTTAGCCAGCGGTAGATGGTTTTCTTACCCCAATAGTAAGGGCGAGGGGCATCATCCCATTCAAAAGCTCTTCTAAGGAGGCGAAACGCGGAGCCGATTGAGGGCATATTAGCTAGAACTGCTTGCGGTTTTCCGACCATTACATCTTGGCGGATGTTACTCAGTGACTGTTTATGATAGTTACTATTGATATATTGCTGGACTTCATCCAGCAAGGATTGTGGAAAAGGATCTGAACTGGTGAGTACTTTGCACCAGAGTTCCCCGAACAGGGTGCGGGTTACCACCAGTACTTGATTATTTTCAATTGCAAACAAACGTACCCAATCAAGGGGATCCTCATTGCGAGGTGGCAGCCAGGCAAAGACAGTGAAATTGCTTTCTTTGGCCAAGAATTCACCAGCTTGATCCAGGGCTTGTTTCAGTTGTTTACCCTTTAGTTCATCTAATGGAGGAATTTCGGTAGCGGTATCTGGCTGTTGCTGTAATCTGTGCAGATATACCGTATAGGCCTTTGGAGTTGGAATACGTCCTCGGGATACTCCCTCTGTGGTAAGTAACCCTTGTTGACTGAGGTCGTCCATCAAGTTGCGAATGGTTGTGGGTGAAAGTGAAAGTTGGGAATTTCTTGCTAGTAGGCGGGCACTAAGAGCTTCTTGATGGGAAGCGTAGTGGTTAATGATTTCATCCAGAATCACTAAGGTACGGTATTGATTCATGGCTGGTGGCAGAAGAGGAGGAAATATTAGATATGGTAGAATGATACCAGTTTTTACTGGGTATTTTCAATGTTGACTTTTAGATATGATTACCGAGGATATATTTTACATATTCTTAGTGTTTTTGAGTCATTGATGCGTGGGTTGTAATATTCCTCCCTAAACCTTCTTGCGAGGAGTCTGGTAACGGTGGTATCCTGATTGCGAGTAAGTGAGCCTACTGTTTATCGGTTGGGGAAATTTATTAAAAATTATTTCTTACAAGCATGAGAGGAAAAAATGATTAGTCAGTTACGCGGAGTATTGCAATCTTGGTGGATGCGGGTACTATTAATAACGGTGGCATTATCGTTTGTGATTTCATTTGGGGTGGGTACTTTCAGTAATCCGACACAGGTAGTGGCACGGGTGGATGGGGATAGCATATTGGCAGATGACTACCAAAATGCCTATAGCGAGCAATTGGAGCGTCTGCGTGAGACCTCTGGGGATCGTGCCGAGGAGCTAGCTGACCAACTGGGATTACGGCAATTGGTGTTGCAACGGATGATTAATCATCGTTTGTTGCTCAATGAAGCCCGCCGTCGTGATTTGCAAGTGCCTAATTCAGCGTTAAAGTCCTACATTCAGGGAATTCAGGCTTTTCATAAAGATGGAGAGTTTGATGTAGATTCATATAAACGTTTTCTGGCTATTAACAGACTACAGCCCGCCGCTTACGAAGAGCGGGTGCGTGAGGATTTATTAGTGGAGCATTTAACGGAGTTACTTTCTCAAGCTGTAGTGGTGGGAGATTGGGAAGTTGAGAATGTTTATCTAGCCCGGAACGAGCAAGTACGCATCCAGCTAGCACCCCTGAATTACAAGAATTTTAAAGCCCCAAAAATTCCTGATGATAAGGCTATTGAGAGACGTTATAAGAATTGGTCACATGAGTATATGCAGCCCGTAGCAGTGAAACTAGAATATTTTACCTTAGACTTGGAAGATATGCGTGCAGAACTAAAAGTGCCTGATAGGTTGGTACGTCGTCAGTATGAGCGAGATTTAGAATCCTATACTACCCCGGGCAGTATGCGTGCCCGCCACATTTTAATTAACTTGCTTCCCGAAGAAAAAGATGGCGGAGAAGCTGAAAATAAAGCTCGCAAGACTCTAGAGGGGATCGCTAAGAAAGTAGATAGAGGGGAGAGTTTTGCAGAATTAGCACGCAAACATTCTGAAGGTCCCAGCAAAACAAAGGGTGGAGATTTGGGATATTTCACCGAAGAGAAAATGGTGCCAAGTTTCTCTGCAGCAGCCTTCGCTCTAAAGGAAGGGGAAGTCAGTAGCGTGGTACGCTCCCCTTTTGGGCTACACTTGATCCAGGCCGTAGATATCAGGCCTGGAAAGGTTCAGTCTTTTGAGAGCTTACGCAAGAAAATTAAGGAGGAACTGACCCTAAAACTGGCAGAGCGTCGCTTAAATAGGGAGTTTTTGAACCTGCCCAAGCGCATCAAGGAAAACAGCCTTGAAACAGTTGCCAAAGATGTCGGTGAACCGGTTCGCAAAACAGGCTGGATAACTGGCGATGAAACAAAAACTGGGCTCGGCAGAGTTAGAGATATCGTAGATGAAACAGTTAGCAAAAAAGCCGGTAAAACTGGGGTTGTTCGTCGTAATCCTGTACAGGGGCATGTGTTTTATCGTGTACTAGAGGTGCGTGAGGCCAAGCTTCTCCCACTGGAAGAAGTACGAGAGCAAATAAAAGAGACAGTCACCAAAATAAAATGGCGTCAGGACGCTTTTAGCCAAGTCCGCAAAGATTTAGGTGTCCTGAAAGGTGCCAATGGTTGGCGTACTCTACTGAGAAAATATCGCACCAAGGCTGAGACGGTTAGCATAACAGCTACAGATGACCAAGACATTAGCCATTCTGTTGCTCGTAGAGCCTTAACCATGACTAAAGAAAAACCATTTGCCTTGGTGATCACTGAGGATGGCTGGATAATTCGCTTATTAGACCGTCGGCTACCAAAAGATCCCAGCAAAGAAGAAACTGAAAAGTTGCGTCAAGAGATACAAGATGCCTTGATAAAAGCGGTGGAAGCCAGCGAGCTTGACCGCCTAAGAGAAAAAGCCGACATAGAATCACCCGATGGGGTTAGTTTTTAGCTATCACAAGCCTTGCTCCCACATTCTTGCCAGCAATCACTCTAGGACAAAAACACACTGCGGATATAGAGGGATATTCCAGTGTTTTAGCATGCACAAATTTTCACTGTAGCAAAACCTCAAGGTGTTTTTGTATACCACTAAGAGGAATGCGTTCTTGCTTCATGCTATCACGGTGGCGGATAGTGACACGCTCATCCTCCAAGGTTTCAAAATCTACGGTGATGCAAAAAGGGGTGCCAATTTCATCTTGTCTGCGATAACGCCTGCCAATGCTACCTGATTGGTCGTAGTCGCAGTGGAAGTGTGGCGATATGTCGGCAAAAAGTTTGTTGGCAGGCTCAGCCAATTGTTTGGAAAGAGGTAGCACCGCAACCTTAATGGGTGCCAGACTAGGACTAAACTTTAGCAGAGTACGGGTCTCGCTGTTGACATTTTCAGTGCTAAAGGAATCAGCAAGAAGGGCTAGTAGTAGTCTATCTAAACCGAGGGCGGGTTCTATCACATAGGGGAGAAAAATTTCTTCAGTATCTGGGTGTCGCCATCTCAGATCTTTACCCGAATGCTTCTGGTGTTGGGTGAGATCAAAATCGCCCCGATTGGCAATCCCCAACAGTTCACCCCAGCCGAAGGGGAAGTGATATTCTACATCAGCAGTAGCTTGGCTATAGTGAGAAAGCTCCTCTTGAACATGATCCCTAAGGCGTATGTTTTTGGGGTGTATCCCCAGAGATTTTAACCACTGCAGGCAGAAATTTTTCCAGTGGTCGTACCATTGAGATGCTTCTTTGGGATGGCAGAAGAATTCTAGTTCCATTTGTTCAAATTCGCGGGTGCGGAAGATAAAATTACCGGGGGTTATTTCATTGCGGAATGATTTACCTATCTGAGCAACGCCAAAGGGAAGGCGTTTACGGCTGGTAGTGGCAATGTTTTTGAAATTTAAGAAAATACCTTGGGCGGTCTCAGGACGCAAGTAAATTTGGGTGGAAGAATCTTCGGTTACTCCTTGGAATGTTTTGAACATCAGGTTAAATTGTCTAATGGGGGTATAGTCGGAACTGCCACATTTTGGGCAAGGAAGTTTCACGGATTGCAGTTTTTCAAACAGCTGTTGCTGGCTCATATTAGCCAACTCAGTGGGCGACAGGTGCTTTTCCAGCAGGTGGTCAGCACGATGCCGAGCCTTACACTGGCGGCAATCTGTGAGGGGGTCGGCAAAGTTGGAAGTATGTCCAGATGCCTCCCAGACAGAGGGATTCATAAGAATGGCACTATCTAACCCCAGCACATCAGTTCGGCTATGAACGAAATCCTTCCACCATTGGCGTTTGATGTTTTGCTTCAGCTCAACACCTAAGGGACCATAATCCCAGCAATTGGCAAGCCCACCATAAATCTCTGAGCCTTGATAAATAAATCCTCGTCTCTTGGCAAGCGATATAAGTTCCTCCATTGTCACATTGATTTCATCAACCATGGTGGCACTACTAATTTGATTGCCAAAAATAGTCTGTCAAATTTAGACGGTGCTGTAGTGTTATTAATTTCATTCCTATTTGATGTAAATCACTTATAAAATTACCGCTCTAGTTCACCACCCACCATGTTGATAGAACCAAAAATAGGAACGATATCAGCTACATAATGCCCGCAAGTCATCTCGGGCATGGCCATGACGTAGTTAAGGCACGGCGGACGTACACGACACTTAGTAGGCTTCCCCGAGCCATCAGAAACAATGTAAAATCCCAGCTCACCATTACCTCCTTCTACGGCAAAATAGGCTTCCCCGGGTGGTGGTTTGGGACCATCCATGACGATTTTGAAATGGTCAATGAGACCTTCAATGCTATTATAGGCGTTAAATTTATCAGGTATCCAGACACGGCGATCGCGGCAGTGGAAGTCCCCAGGGGGGAGTTTATCAACACATTGGCGGATGATAGACATACTTTGGCGCATTTCTTCTTGGCGTACTAGGAAGCGGTCAAGACAGTCACCGTTTTCGCCAACGGGGATTTCAAAATCCAGCTCTTCATAGACAAGGTATGGATCTGTACGGCGAACATCATAGGGAATGCCGCAGGCACGTATCATGGGGCCAGAAAAAGCATATTGGACGGCACGCTGGGCAGATAAAATGCCAATACCACGAACACGTTCGGTAAAGATTGGATTTTTAATAAGTAGGGCTTCTCCCTCCTTGAGAATTTCTTCCACTTTTTCTAAACGCTCTTTAAGGGCTGGCAGGAAACCATCGGGTATATCATTGGCATTACCACCAATGCGAGTCCATGTTGTAGTCAGACGGGCACCGGTCACTTCTTCTACCAATTCCCAAAGGTACTCGCGGGCTTTGATAAACCACAGGAAAACCGTCATAGCTCCTATTTCCATGGCGGTAGCACCATTGCAGGTAAGGTGGTCAGTGATACGCGAAATTTCACACATTAGTACACGTACGAATTGGGCACGCCTAGGTACTTCTACTTGGAACAGCTTTTCTACCGCTAGCGAGTAGCCCACATTATTGATTAGCGGAGAAACATAATTAAGGCGGTCTGTATAGGGGATGATTTGCAGATAGGTGGCATTTTCGGCTTCTTTCTCAAAACCGCGGTGGAGGTAGCCGATTTCGGCTTCCATGCTAACAACCACCTCGCCATCCAGCTCGCAACGGAGACGAGTGATACCATGCATGGCGGGGTGTGACGGCCCGATCTCGATTATCATCGGTTCAGCACCGAAATCTAAGTTTTTCCGTTTTGTGGTGTTCTGTGTACTCATTGGGATGATTTGGAGGGTTGCAGAATAAGTAGCTTTCTATGAGACAAAATATCACGGCCCGGTAATTGAGTCTTTGACAGGCTGGAATCGTTCTTGATAGTCGTAGCGTTCACGCACAGGACGCATTTCTACTAATGGTTGGGACAAGCCTTTTTCGTAATCCTTTCTAAGAGGCCAGCCCTTAAAGCCTTCATAGAGTAGGAGGGGCTTGAGGTTGGGGTGTCCTTTGAAGATTATGCCGTACATTTCCCAGCATTCTCGCTCATACCAGTCTGCAGCTTGCCAGATATTGATTACTGAGGGTAGGCAGGTATCTTCCTCATCTAGAGGAATTTTTATTCTCAGACGATACCCAAAGGAAAGCGATTTTAGGTGATAGACAACCTCAAAACGCGGAAGACTAGGAAATAAATCTACCGCGGTGAGATCTATCATCATTTCCATCTTGGAGGTGGGGTCAGTTTTCAATAGGGTAAAAGCCTTAGAGGCTATATCCCTGCTCAAGACGATGGTGTCATCGCCATGCTGAGAGTGAATGCTAAAAACGTGCTGCTTTAAGTCATTTTTCTCCACGTACCGCAATAGCATTTGAGCCGCGGGGCCTAATTTTTTTTGGGCATCAGGTACAGTTTCGGAGGTATTGACCTCTTGGGTTGGAGTGCTGCTATTGTTTTTGGTTGCCATCGTTTTTTATCGGTTATTCACGGCTGAGGTTGATGGGTTCTTCATCTCCTCTGGGGTTAATTGCCCTAGGACCGCGAGGGCCTTTTTCTTGAATCAGATTTTGCAAGGCAATGATGCCATCCAGTACAGCCTCTGGACGAGGTGGACAGCCAGCGATATAAACATCCACAGGAATAATGCGGTCAATGCCGGGCACGGCAGCATAGTTTTGGTAAAAACCTCCTGAAGAAGCACAAGCACCAAAGGCAATCACCCATTTAGGTTCAGCCATTTGTTCATAAACACGCTTGAGGATGGGTGCCATTTTGTGATTCACTGTGCCTACCACAAATAACAGATCAGACTGGCGTGGAGAAAACCTCGGAACCTCACAGCCAAAACGTGCCCCATCATAATGAGCACCGTAAACAGCCATGAATTCCATGCCACAGCAGGCAGTCACAAAAGGGTATTGGAACAGGGAGTATTTTCTCGCCCAATTGACAACATCACTTAGTTTGCTGGTAAAGAATTGTTCACTAAAAGGCAGTTTCATTCCCACTCTAAAGCTCCTTTTCGCCAATCATAAGCCAATCCCAACAGCAATACCAAAAAGAATATACCCATCGCACAAAAAGCAGGCCAGCCAAACTCCCTAAAACGTACCGCCCAAGGATAAAAAAAGACAATCTCTACGTCAAAAATCAAGAACGCCAATGCCACCATATAAAAACGTACACTATAACGCCGATATTCAGATCCTGTCGATGGCATACCCGACTCAAAAGGCATCAGTTTTGCCCCCTTGTTCAATTTGGGACCTACTAAAACACCCGCTACAGAAAAGACAGTGGCAATTCCACAGGCAACCACCACTAAAAAAACAATAGGAATATATTGCTGTGATAACATAATACCCATAAAATATGTAGCCCTACCGTCAGAATAGCCACAAATACTCCCTCCCCGCAAGTTTTTTAGGACTAATGTGAACTTAATAAATGACTTCGGTATGTTTTTGCTCCTTGCCTTTTGTAATAGGGTTAGAAATATTGGTACACAATCCTTTGACAGCTGGCAAAAGCGAGGCTATAATTTAAATCAAGAGTGGGTCATTTGTTGCAAGTAGGCAACATATGAGCATAAGGAATACTCTAAAACACTCTCTTAAAGAGACACTATGATAAAAACAACGCAATTACCAATGTTACCCATGCGGGATATCGTGGTCTTTCCGCAAATGACCACCCCGTTTTTTATTGGTCGCAAAAGATCAATGGAAGCACTGGAAGAAGCACTGAAGTTGGATAGGGAGATTTTTGTAGTTGCCCAGAAAGACCCGATGCTGGAAAATCCATCAGAGGATGATTTGTACCGAGTAGGAACAATTGGAGTAGTACTACAAATTATGCGGCTACCGAATGGCACGGTCAAGGCTTTGTTTGAAGCCCATTCTCGGGGACGGTTAATAAAGGCATATACTAGTTCAGCATATTTTCGGGCTGAAGTAGAGCCAGTTCGCGAACCGAAGGTTTTGGGTACTGAATCTATTGCACTAGCCAAGGCCACCATGTCTGAACTGGAATCTTATCTACGTGATATCAAACGCAACACGGATAGCCTGGATCAATTGTCGCTGGATGTTAATCAACCTCACTTAATGGCAGATAAGATTGTGCCTCTTTTGAGCTTTGATTTACAGAAAAAGCAAAACCTGCTGGAGGAATTTGATTCTCAAAAGCGCTTACAACAGGTCTTTGAGCGTATGCTGGAAGAGGTAGGTATTAAGAAACTAGAAAAACGCTTAAAGGAGCGTGTACAGGGTCAGATCGGACGGACGCAAAAGGAGTACTATCTAAATGAGCAAATTAAAGCCATCCAGCGAGAGCTAGGCAATAGCGATGACGGCAAGGCTGAATTGGAAAACTACACAAAGAAGTTGAAAAAAAAGAAACTTTCTCAAGAAGCCTATAAAGTAGCCCAAAAAGAAATAAAAAAACTGAGGATTATGTCTCCCATGTCGGCAGAGGCGAATGTGGTACGTAGTTATCTGGATGTCCTACTGAGCATGCCTTGGGAAACTAAAACAAAGGATAATCTAGATATCGCCCATGCAGAAACAGTTCTCAACGAAGATCATCACGGACTGGATAAAGTCAAAGAGCGAATTGTGGAATATCTAGCTGTTGCCAAGCGGGTAGGACGTATGCGGGGACAGATTATCTGCTTGGTAGGAGCTCCTGGGGTGGGTAAGACATCGCTGGCAAAATCAGTGGCACGTGCCCTGGGCAGAAAATTTGCTCGCATGAGTCTGGGGGGCATCCGCGATGAGTCAGAGATTAATGGGCATAGACGCACCTATATTGGTGCTTTGCCGGGCAAGATTATCCAGTCTTTACGCAAAGCGGGTAGCAATAATCCCCTCATGTTGCTGGATGAAGTAGATAAAATGACAAATGGTGTCATGGGAGATCCTGCCGCCGCCCTGCTGGAAGTACTTGACCCCGAACAAAATCAAAGCTTTATGGACCATTATCTAGAAATAGAATATGACCTCTCAGATGTGCTCTTCTTCTGTACCGCCAATGATGCCTCAAGCATTCCACCAGCTTTAATAGACCGCATGGAGATTATATCTTTATCGGGATACACAGAAATAGAAAAAGAACACATTGCTCACAAACACCTACTAGCTAAACAACGAGAAGAAACAGGCCTCCGAGTAGAAGCTATTGATTTCCAAAAAGATGCTACTTTGGAAATAATTCGTCACTACACGCGTGAGGCAGGAGTACGTAATCTGGAAAGGCAGATATCAAAAATCATGCGCAAAGTAGCTACCAAAATTGTCATGAACCCAGATACCAAGAAAATCAGTGTTTCTGCAAGAAAAGTCAAAGAGTTCCTGGGCGTCCCTATCTTTAAGTATGACCATATCGGCCAACAAAATGAGGTTGGCGTAGCTAATGGCATGGCATGGACACAAGCTGGTGGCGATCTATTGTTTGTGGAAACAGCTCTAATGCCCGGCGACAATCAACTCATCTGCACGGGTAGCCTTGGCGGGGTAATGAAAGAATCTGTTCAAGCAGCTATCAGCTATGTCCGTGCCAACGCTAACGCCTTGGGTATTTGTGCTAGCGAATTCAAAAATAAAGATGTTCACATCCATTTTCCAGAAGGTGCTATTCCTAAAGACGGGCCTTCAGCAGGTGTAACTCTAGTAACGTCTATCGTTAGTGCTTTTACAGGTATCCCCGTGAAGAATGAAATAGCCATGACAGGCGAAGTCACTCTGCACGGAAAAGTGCTTCAAATCGGGGGACTCAAAGAAAAACTGCTGGCTGCCAGACGCGGCGGCGTAACCCAAGCTCTCATCCCCCTTGAAAACGAAAAAGACATCTCTGAAATTCCCAAAGAAATTCAAAACGGAATTAGAATTACACCATTGCAAAATGTATTTGAATACCTTGAACTAGCCTTGGAAAGCGTTCCCAAACCAATGACCCCTGCTCCCACACCATCCAGCGATACCATACTCCCAAGCAAACCTGTGCATATTCCGTCTGCATATACTTCTTCTTCCTAATTTTAGCTCTAAGCTCGGTCAAAATAATTCATTATTAGCAACTTGCTGTTTCTAGCAGCTTGTTGTTTCTGTCGCTTCCCTTCTTGTTAAAGCATGTAACAACGATATTACATGTAGATACGGTGCCGCCAGTGTGATGAGTTTCAAAAATTTATGCTGTGACTTCCATATAAAAAAGCTGTTTATAATGCATTGAAGAGGCTTTAATGAGTATTCTTGGTGTAAAACTATAAGGGAAGATATAAAAGGACTGTAGAGGCTTATATTGCTTATTTTATAAAGATAAGCAAACCTCTGGAGGAATATTGTGTTTTTTATTGAAAAGACCTTCGGTAATTGACATTACCGCAGAAAATGTTATGGTACTGGCCAGTTAAGTTTATATTAGCCAAGGAAGGCAAAAAATGAAGATATCTACAGTTTCAAAAAGAAAAATTGATTCCTTAGTCCCCTTGGAATGGGTTCGTGCCAATCGAGCGGCATCTAAGGCATTAGAAACTCAGAGAGCTCTGTTTAAAAACTGGAATCTATTTAAAGGATGGTGTGAAAAGCGTTTGGTACAAGCACTACCTGCAAGAGAGGAAGTGCTGGAGGCTTTTTTATTGTACCTAGCCGATGTCCACCCAGTATTGGATCGTTCTGGTAAGGTGATACGCAATGGCATGCGTACCAGCAGTGTGGCACAGGCTTTGTGGGCTATAAATACTGTCCACCGTTTGCGAGAATTTCCATCGCCGGGGGAAACACTACGCATCCAAACTGCATTGGCAGGTATTCGCCGTAGAAAGGGGGTACGTAGAAAGCAACAAGCACCGCTAACCTTAAACCATTTAGAGATTGCCTTTCCTCGTGCTTTCCCCCAGACCTTGCGAGGACAACGTAATAAGGCCTTACTTCTATTGGGGTTTGTGGGTTGCCTACGCCGTTCGGAGATTGTGTCTCTAAAGGCTGATCAATTACGTAAATCACCTCATGGAATTCAAGTGTTCCTCTCTCATTCTAAAACTGACCAAGAAAGTGCTGGAGCTTGGGTAGATATTATTCAAGCCAAAAAACGCCCTCACCTTTGCCCTGTGCTAGCTCTCCAACAATGGATGAAGTTGTCACATATTACGAATGGACCGCTATTCTGTCATATAAAGAATAATTCTGCAGTTATGAAACCACTTTCATCAGCTTTCGTAGATAGCCTTGTAAAAAAAACAGCCCAACAAGCAGGTGAAGATCCATCGCAATTTGGAGGACACTCTTTGCGAGCGGGTGGGGCAACTTATTTGGTTGAGCAACAAAAATCACCGTTTATCATTGCCAAACACGGGCGTTGGAAATCTGTGAACTCAGCCCTTCGGTATGCCCGCCACAGCACTGCACAAGCCCTTGCCGATGCATTTTAAGGCTATTTTTGCTGCGTTAGGAAACATAATAGGTAGATATAGCTACTTTCTTACTAGAGATAGTAGTTGTGTACAAAAAAGATCGGCATATTGTAATTTAGATCTTCGTCTTGTTTTCCAGAAAATGTACCGCGAATTGAGCCGCAAGAACATAGCCAAAGTACCCACAACCACAAATCAGACTTTGGGAGATGTCAGAGAAAAATGAGCTATGCCTAAAAGGTTCTCTTTTGTAAACATTAGAAAGATGGATTTCTACAAAGGGAATGCTGGTGAACTTGACCGCATCCCTAAGAGCAATGCTGGTATGAGTGAAAGCTGCCGCGTTTAGTAGTAAGAACTGAGCTTCGCTATTTTTATGAATAAAGTCAATTAGTTGTCCTTCGTGGTTAGATTGGAAGGCAGTTAGTTTGTGCCCTGCTATCGAGACTACTTCGTCAACGGCTTGGGTTATTTGCTTGAGGGTATGATGTCCATATATTTCTGGTTGACGCTTGCCTAGCAAATTAAGGTTAGGACCATTTAGTAGCAGGATATCAGCCATGAATGTAACTTGGTTTCGGGCTAGAATTTAAACTGAAGTATGGGAACATCTTTTTCTTTAAGTTCTGGTTCAAAGATAAAAGATGTACTGCATCCGCATGACCCTTTGGCACAAGGATTATTAAAAACCAGACCTCTATTAGCAAGGTTATAGCTCCAGTCAACGATGGTACCATTAATATAAAGAAGGCTTTTTTTGTCTACGATGATATTCATTCCTTGCGATTTGAATTCCATATCAAATTTTGTTTTACGACTATCAAAGTCAAAAGTGTAGGTGAATCCTGAGCAACCACCAGCTTTTACTCCAATACGAATAGGCACACTGTCATCCAGGTGCTCATTAATTCTAATCTTACGTATTTCTTTAGCTGCGTTTTCGGTTAAGTTAATCATTATTGATAGTTTAGAACACAGAGTGATTAATATGAGAATGCTAATTCAAGTTATTCCATGCTACGATTTCTTGCCTGTCTTATCAAGGATGTTGCCCTTGCTCAGTAGCAGTATCTGGTTGTTCATCTGAGAAATAAAATATAATTACACTGTTCTTAAATAATAATGACATGCTTATAAACATTCCCCCTATCATCAATGCTGAAGCCCTTTACATCCTTGCTTCCATGGGACATGGAGACGAGCTGGCCATTGTAGACAGTAATTTTCCTGCCGCTTCCATGGCTAAAAAACTGGTGTACCTGAGCTGCCCAGCCTGCGAGGTAACCAAGGCCGTTCTTTCCATCATGCCCGTAGATGCCTTCACAGAACACCCTATAAAATTCATGCAAACCGTAGATAATTCCCTTGTACCTGCTGCTGTCCAAGATTTGTTAGAAATATCCAGGGCGTGTTCCCAGATGATACCCACGCCATCCAAGATCCAGCCTAAGCACCTGGAACGCTTTCAATTTTATCATCAAGTTAAATCTGCATTTGCCGTGTTTGCCACCACAGAAACAAGGCCTTATGGCTGTGTCATTCTCACTAAGGGTGCTATTTTAGATGAGAATTAGAGATTACTTATCTTTTGACTTACACTTTTTGGCAAGCTGAGTCGATTTTGTCCTCCCGTTCTCCCAAATTACCGTAGCGGTGATAATCTATAGACAGACTTTGTTCACGCATATAGCGTAATACTTCAATACGTCCCTCAGCCAGTGGTATATCTCGGGAGACGTACTTGCCTAGTTTGGCGGCAGCTTGGTAGACAATGCTAGGGACACGGTCAGGATGGGCATAACGCACTCTATCTATTTCAGCAATGCGTCCTGCCAGTTTTTCATCGGTTTCAGTATGGTACACTACCAAATGGCAGAAGTGTTTGCCTTCCTTGCTGGCTATAAATTCAGTAACTGAGTTTTTTAAGTCCAGAGGAACACTCATTTCCACTTGGCATTTGGCAATTCGTGCAGCGGTAATGCGTATCAGCACCTCAAACAAACCGTCTTCTGCGTGTAAGCGTACACATACTTTCCCAATCGGAAGATAACGGAATAAATTATCTTGCCCACGCAAACGGAAAAAATCTTGCTCTTTAGAAAATTCCTGCTCGTATTGATATAAGCAACTATTAATCGCCCGCACGGTTTTTTGCAAATCATCCCTGAACTCTGGATATTTACTTCGTTCTAGTTTATGCAAGTCCTTAGCAATCAAATATAGTTCTAATTCATTATTTATTTTGCCTTGAGTGGGAGTATTGCCTTCCTTTATGTTGCAGAACTGTAAGACATAATTAGGGCTACCCGCCTTGATACCTGCTCCAATCGCAGAATAACCAATTCCCCCAAAGGGCTGGCGCAAGACAATCGCCCCCGTGGTTACTCGGTTAATGTAAAGATTTCCTGCAGCGATTTTCTCAGACCATATTTTTTGCTCGCGGGGATCTAAACTTTCCAACCCAGAAGTTAAACCGTAATCCGTGTCATTAGCGATAGCAATCGCATCCTCCAGTGAATCGGCTTTCATTACTGAAAGCAATGGCCCAAAAAATTCGGTTTGATGTGAAAAACTCCCACGCTGTACACCCCATTTGACAGCAGGATGCCAAAGTTTTGGATTGCTTTTGTCGCACTTTGATTTCAAAGCCCAGCTTTCTCCATCATCCAAATTTTCCAACCCTCTTTTTAAATTTTCCATTGGTTCTCGTATAAGTGGTCCCATTTTATTAGAAAAATCCCAAACAGAACCGACTTGCAGGGTTTTAATAGCATCCAGTAATTGCTTGCGAAAAATAGTATCTTCATAGACTTCACTTTCCAAAATAAGCAGTGAAGTCGCCGAACATTTTTGCCCGCTGTAGCTGAAAACAGAATGCAGAACATGCTCAACTGCTTGATCACGGTCAGCCATAGCAGTGACGATGGTGGCGTTTTTACCCCCTGTTTCTGCTGATAATGCCACATCAGGACGATTTTCAAGCAATTTCAAGGCGGTTTTAGTGCCTCCGGTGAATATAACTGCGTTCACATCGGGATGTGCTGAGAGAGTTTCAATAGGCTTGCCATCCTCACAAGTAATTACCTGTAAGGCATCACGAGGAATACCAGCATCCCAGAAACATTGAGCAATATAGTTACCCAAAGGAAATGCCAGTGGAGATGGCTTAAATAAAACTGTATTGCCCGTTGCTAAGGCTGCAACAATTCCTCCAGTGGGGATAGCAATCGGAAAATTCCAGGGAGGAATCACCAAAACTATCCCCATCGGTTGCAATTTTAGCGAAGTCTGCCTTTCAATCAAACGCAAAGAATGTGGATAATACTCAGCGAAATCAATTGCTTCAGAAATTTCGGGGTCTGACTCATAGAAAGTCTTGCCACAAACTGCGGCAGCCATTCCGATCAAGTCTCCTCGTTTCTTTCTTAAATTATTGGCGACATTGCTAAGCAGTTCATGTCGTTTTTTCAGGGTTGTTTTATGCCAATTTGAGCTATCGTCCTTAGCAATTTTTACAGATTTATTAACATCTTCTTCTGTAGCTAGTGCCACAGAAAATGGCGGAGGCATTTTTGGTTGCGAGGGATCAATAAATATTTGTTGCTTACGCTCAGCGGTTACTACATTTTTACCAATTATAAGCGGAATGTTTTCGGTTTTAGTTTGCTTATTTGGCTGCCATTTTTTGCGGATTGTTTCAGCCCATTCTCGATTAGCAGGTAGTACCCAGTCGGTGTCTGGCTCGTTAGAAAAAACAGGATTATTAAATGTACCAACCCCCTTGGAAAACACCTCTGTAGCACGATTCTGTTGACGCCGTGGAGCAAATGAAACTGTATCCTTAATCTGCCACGAAGACATAAACTGATTCTCAAGAAATTTCCATTCCTTAGATCCTACTTTAATATCAAAGGAATAACGCAAAAAATTATCCTGACTAGTATTCTCATCCAGCCTGCGTACCAGATAGGCGATAGAATTCACAAATTGCTCCTTGTTTGCTACCGGAGTATAAAGGAGCATCTCTGGATTTTTCATTTTTATAGCTGATATTTTTTGTGAGCCATTTTTAGGGATCATGCGTGAGCCATTTTGCATTGCTCGGCGTACGTGGTCTGCCATACCTTCAAGCATCTCAAAAACAAAGCCTTTGGAAATACCACGCTCTTCTATAAGACTATAGGCATAAGCAAGATCAAACAAATTGTGCGAGGCTAAACCCAGATTAACAGCAGGAATGTTTTCCTTTTGTAGCCCAAATTCTAGCATCCGCTTAAAATTTGCGTCTGTTTCTATTTTGGAGTCAAAAACCGTCAGCGGCCAACCACACACAGCAGCTTCAAACGATTCCATAGCTAAATTTGCACCCTTAACCAAACGCATCTTTACTGGGCTACCACCGTTAGCAACCCTATTTTTAGCCCATTTTACTAGTTCCTGTTGGTGTAAAAATGAATCTGGCAGGTAAGCCTGTAAAACAATGCCTGCCTGTAAATTTTTAAACTCTGGTTTATTTAGCGTCCGCATGAAAACAACCATTGTTAAATCTAAATCGTGGTAGGCTTCCATGTCCAGATTGACAAATTTTGTTCGTTTAATGCCATCGCTGTGTATAACTGGGTGTTCCATGGCAATGTGGTAAAGTTCTGCCAGTTTTTTGCAAATTAAGTCTAATTCATCGTCAAAACCGAGAGGGTGAATCTGGGCTACAATATTAGAAATCTTGATAGAAATGGTGTGTATGGCTGGGTCGCAAAGAGATTTCCCATATTGCCGTACTCTGTTTTGTGCTTCTTCATCGCCAAGGACTAACTCACCTAAATGATTTAGGTTCACCTGAACAACTTCAGAACGTCTTTTTTGCAAGTGTGCCTGTAGAAATTTTGGATCTTCAGGAATAATTACATGCTGGGTCGTCTTGCGTATTTTTTGCAAAATCTGTGAATGAGAAATTCTGGGAAAAAATCTACCTAACCTTAAAAATACCTTGAGTAATAGCTTTTCTAAGTTGGTAAAAAAGCTAGGAATACTGTAATGCTCTAGCAAATAGCAAAGCTGAGACACCACCCGACTTGGATTTTTAGAACGAAAACTCTGATCCATCAAGTGCATCAAGACAGTCTTATCAGACGGATGATTGAGTAAGCACCGCATCATGCTTTGCTGGGCTAGTTCATCTTTGGTGCGTAGGCTATTTGCAATGTTTTGCCATTTCTCTGCAAGAGCTACAGTCTTGCGAATAATTTCTGGAGTGCTACTCCTTTGATCTTTTAAGGCCATTAATTCTATTTCAATGCTAGATTAACTACATATTATGTTTCTTTCAGTGGCATAACAAGCCACATGCGTTGTTTCTAACCTCTAGATTGGTGTGCTGACCTAAACATTTACGGTTGATTTTTGATAAAATTATTAGCCGTAAATATTATAGCCTCCATCTACAAATATGGTTTGCCCTGTAATCCCAGAGGATGCCTTGCTGGCTAGAAAGACACATGCGTCTCCGACTTCTTTTTGGGTAATGTTTCGCCCTAAGGGGCTTTTTTCCTTCGCGTTATGTAGCAGATCAAAGAAATTAGTAATACCCGCGGCTGATAACGTGCGAATTGGTCCTGCAGATACCGCATTTACTCGGATGTTTTCAGGTCCTAGTTCCATAGCCAGATAGCGTACACTGGCTTCCAGAGAAGCTTTGGCAGCTCCCATCACATTATAATTACGGCAAGCTCGCTGAGCACCCACATACGAGAGCGTTAAGATGCTACCGCCACCTTTCATCAATGTCCGTGCATGACGAGTTAGTTCTATCAAACTATAAGCCGATATCCGATGTGCCAAGGAAAAGCCCTCCTCCGAGATGTCTGAATATCTTCCTCCTAATTCTTCACGCTTTGCTGATGCCAAGCTATGCACCATGATATCCAACCGCCCCCACTCACTACCCAAAACTTGAAACATAGCTTTGACGGAATCAACATCACTCACGTCCATGGGTACAATGTGTTCAAATGCCAGTTCATCTATAAGGTGGCGTAGTTTTTTCTCATAGCCCTCCTTTTTCAAAGGATAATAACCTAATGCCAGCCGTGCCCCACGCTTTTTCAGGGCTTCGGCAACCCCAAATGCAATAGAACTACGATTTGTAATTCCGGTCAACAATGCAAATTTACCAGTCAAGTCCACCTTATAAGCTCACTTTTAGGTTATTTATAAGGAGATTATTGATATACATATTTATAATAAACCTGCCTGCCCCTAATACCAGCGGTAAAGCATAAAGTATACAATGATTCCTGATACAGAGACAAACATCCAGATAGGAAGGGTTGTCTTGGCAATTTTTTTATGTCTTGTAAATCTTTTTGTGGCTGCGGTGTAAATGGTAGCAATGGCCAGCGGAGGAATGGTAAAAGCAAACAATATGTGGATAATTAGGATTGGGAAGTAAATAATGCGTGCCAGTAGCGGTCCGTTAAAGGTGTTGATAGGTGAAGAATAATGATAGATCAGGTAGCTTACCAAAAAAACGGTGGATGTAATAAAAGCTGCTATCATCAGGAGTGCATGGAGATTTTTTCGTCCTGACTTAATTGCGATAAAGCCTGCTGTTAGGAAGCACAATGCCAGAAAGTTAAGGCTGGCATTGAGAGTAGGAAGATCCATAGGTTAAATTTGAGAGGCAAGATTAAGAGTTAGAGCGTAATGTATCTCGGGGGAGGGCAAGATCTAGTTTCACCTAGACTGAAACACAGAAAATAGTGCCCAAACAAGTGAACCCACGCAGAAAAAGATAAGGATTATCAGAGAGTTCAGTGGTGAGACAATCATGAGTGCTTGTGATTGTTGGATGGGAAGAATGGCATAGCGGAGAGCACTGAGAGCGTAGGTCAGCGGGTTGCCCCACATTAAGGTAAGAATGGGCTGTGTAGCACTGGTATGAGAAAAGAATGCACCCGAGAGCATCCACATGGGGAAAAGTAGTAAGTTCATAATACCGTGGAAACTCTGGATGGATCTCATGTGCCAGGCAAAGGCAAAGCCTAAGGAACTTAAACCAAGAGAGGTAAGGGTAAGGATTCCAAAGCAAAGGGTAACCCCCGCTAAAGTCAACTGGATGCCAAGCAAAGGAGCTGCCAATAGCAAGGTAGCACTCTGGAGTGTGCCTAAGATGGTGCTACTCAGTACCTTGCCCAGCACGATAGCTAACCTAGGAGCTTGGGTGACTAGGATAGCTGACAAAAATCCACTGGTTCTGTCTTGAATCACGGATATGGATGAGAAAATGGTAGTAAAGAGGAGTATCATCAGCATGGCACCAGGATGAAAGAAGGTAAGGTAATCAATTTCACTAATGCCCGGAGGTCTTAGAGAGTTTCCGAAGCCACTCCCCAACACAAACCAAAACATTATAGGAGTACCAATTGCTCCTGCAATGCGCCCAGGTTGGCGAGAGAAACGCAGAATCTCTCTGGAAAGCAATCCCCATGTGGCTAAGGCTAGGCTACGTACGGGTTTGTTTGTCATCGTTTTTTATCATAGTTATTTATTTGAAAAATAAATAACTTCCTCTAACGAAGGATAAGCTAGTTGCACGTAATTGATATCGTTTTGGTTAAGCACTTTTAGCAATTCAGGAAGTTTTTTTGAAGAGAATGGAGTTACTTTAAGTTGCTCATTATCACATTGTGCAGGAAGACCGCTAAATTTTTCAAGTATAGGGCGAGCTTTTTTTACTGCCGATTTGCTACAGAATCCCAAGGTAAGGATATTCTGTTGCATGGCACCACGCAATTGCTGAGGTGTTCCCAATAAAGTAAGCCTGCCGCTATGAAGTACCGCAGACCATTGACAGGATTCTGCTTCATCTATCAAATGGGTGGAGGTAATCACGCTGAATAGTTGTTTAGTTGCCAGAGTATTAAGTAAGTCCCAAAAATCCTTGCGAGCAACAGGGTCAAGCCCAGCAGTAGGTTCGTCCAATAGCAATAGCCTAGGCCGATGTAGCAAGGCCTTTGCCAATTCAGATCGGCGTTGCTGCCCGCCCGATAATTCTTCTACTCGCTTATCTATTTCGGCAGCCAACCCCAAATGTTTTAGCAAGAACTTTATCTGTTCGGCTACCAAGTGTGCCTTCATCCCTTGCAGTCGGGAATGCAAAATCAGATTTTCACGAATTGAAAGTCGTACATCCAAACTAGAAACCTGAAAAGCCATACCCACTTCAGAGCGTGTTAATCCAGCTTTGCCATCCCATAGCACTTGCCCTCCGCTCAAACGATGCAAACCAGCTAATACCAGCATCAGAGTACTTTTTCCTCCCCCATTAGGCCCTAGTAATGCCATTCTCTCCCCCAGCGATAGCAAAAAGCTGACACTTTTTAAGGCCTCCTGTTGACCCCAATGGGCACTTATATTATCTACCTGTAAGAAAGGGACGCTCATAATCAAAAATGGACTAGCAGCGGCTAGTCAAAAGATCCCAACAATAAGGCTAACAGCAACATAGGAAGATAAATCACTGATATCCTCAGTGTCCATCGTGCCGCTTGATCGCTTAACTTCCAAGCAGTTACAAGAGCTGATAAACAGAAGATTAGTCCCATAGTAAAAGCCACAAAGATATATATTTCCCGGCCAACCTGAGTTAATTGCGGATGAAGTCCCATTAGCATGGTAGCAACAGCATAAAGAGGCAATTGCCAGCGAATTTGTGTTCCTTGGCTATCATTAACAGAAAGCATTTTTAACCCCGCCCGGCGATACTGCATACGATATAGCCAAGCAATAGGCAGAAAATGAGCATATTGCCAGAGAAATATCCACCCGAACAACCACAGTGCCAAAGGATCTAAGCGTCCGTTAACAGCCGCCCAGCCGACTAAGGGAGGCATCGCCCCTGGCACTGCTCCTACCAGCATATTTAGGGAGCTTAATCGCTTTAGAGGAGTATACATTCCTAGGTATAAAACGGCTACAAATATCCCCAGCCAGCCTGTCAGCCAATTGATACTGAGCAAAAATGCCATCCCTGCCAGCATCATCAGACTGCCCCAAGCAAATGCCGTACGAGCAGAAATCTCTCTTTGCGGTAATGGACGTTTTTTAGTGCGATTCATGAGTGCATCTACATCTTGTTCTAGATATTGATTCAAAGCGTTTATCCCCCAGCTTAACAGAGCTGTTCCCACTAGCAATGGACACAGCCAATCTACATTCTCTCCCAATTCTTGAGTATGAGCTAACGATGCTCCTAACCCAGCAACCAAGGTTACCATCAGCGTAATGCGAGGTTTGCCCAGTCTTATCAATATCAAGAAACAGCTGATATTTAGAGGTATTAAGTGCACCTTATACGCTCCCACAAAATAAATACCGCTGCGTTCAACAACGCTCCATTTACCAAATGTAGGCTAGTCAAAACCACTGGGCGTCGTAGCCAAATAATGGAAGCCCCCAAGCACAACTGCAATAGCACCGTAACCAGGATGGCTAATACAACACGTTGCAAATCTTTTTCATTCCAAGCTTTTAATTCTGTAGGCTTCAGCACTTGCCAAGCCACCCACACCGCTAGTATAGTCAACACTAAAGCTCCCATCCTATGACCATAATGCACCGCCACTGACCAAGATTGCCATACTTGGCTCGGTAATAATTTGCCATAAGCTAAGGGAAAATCAGGGATTATCAGCCCTACACCCTTATGACGCACTATGGCTCCAAGAAGTATTTCTATCCACACCAACACCAATAATACTCCGCTCCATCTACGTAAGGAAATAATCCTTTTGTTTGGTGATTTTCCAGACTGCCATGCATTCTTTCCTAACTCTTGCTCTCTTAATCTCATCACAGGGCGTGACCACTCTACCGCCATCACGCACCCAATAAAAAATAACTGTGCCGTCAAAGCATGACTCACACTCACTGCCAAGGGTAACTTTAGCAAGACCGTAACTCCACCCAAGATACCTTGCACTAATACTAACCCCACCAACCCCGTTCCCAAAATTGCCATTCGCCTTGATACTACAAAACAACGCTCTACCCACAACCATCCAGCCAAACAAAATGTCATCAACCCCACCAACGCTGCCATTAGCCGATGCCCATGCTCATAAAGAACACCACCTCTCATCGGAGGAAAAAATTGCCCAAAAGATAGTGGCCAATCAGGTACTGCCATCCCTGAATCCGTGCTAGTAACCAGAGCTCCTGCTAGTAACAGTAACAGCACCAACCCACATAAAACCCAAGCCGCTCTGTGGGTTATCTTCAGAAATAAGTTTATTTTAACCGCTTTAACGTTCATCACACTGACAACCTCTCATGCAGACAATAATAGGCTCAACGACCTACGTCATCGTTGATTATGGTGATTTTGACTTCATAACTGGCTGGCATACGTGGATCTCCATTTTCTTTTATATTCGTGATCTTAACCATAAAATACTCCTCGTCTTCTACTTCTACATCGCCATTGATGTAGATAAAAAACGAGGTATCCAACCTGCCTATGTTCAAGGTTGATAAACTGTCTACTAACGGGATGTAATCATCAGGTGCCTGAGCTGTCCCGTCAATTGTTTGAGAGGAGAATGTTATATTACTGGAGAATTCTGTTGTATTACGCTTTACTACAACTGGAAACTTGGTGCAAACCGATCTTTTCTCTTGGCAACTTTCATCTGATATTAGGGTGCCCTCATGCATGGCAACATCTTTCACAAATAGTAACGGCAAGGAATCCGCATACTCCGTACCGTTCCCGCAAGCACTTAGCCAAACAACCAACCCCGACGATCCTACCAAATGATAGAATATCCTCATCAAGAGACCCATGTTGCTCCTCCTTGGCATAACATTTTAACAGAAGTAACCCTGTTTCACTTATACATGGTGTGTCTTATACAAACTAGTTTCTCAGAACATTCTGAACTGGAAAATGTTGGTCATATTTCTAAAACAACCCCATACAGCTTCATCTCAACAGCCACACGCCTGCAGCAATCAATGCCATCCCCACAGAATGCAATAACAGTCCTACCGTCCCACGACGACGCTGAACCTTACGCTCATGGTACCCAATTACATCACTATAGCGACTATTCAAAGTTTCTCCCTCAAACGGAATACACCGATACAATGAGTGTATCGCCAACACCACCCCCACTACACTTAGAATCCCTCCAAATGTGACTAACAAAGGCCCCACATAGATATCTACTAGCCTCTCCATAGACCTCTCACATTACAAAACATCCAAAACCACCTCACATATTGGATGATAAAACTTATTACACTCTATAGGCAAGAAGTTACAGCACGCCAAAGTTAAATTTATTGCTTATATATCTTACAACTAGAGATTTTTACTACCTGCGTTCCCTAAACCTCTAAAAAATGGTTTGCGTCTATGGCAGCCATGCAACCTGTCCCTGCCGCGGTGACAGCCTGACGATACACATGGTCTGCTACATCACCACAAGCAAACACTCCATTTATGGAGGTTTGTGTACTTTCTGGTGCAATATTGATATAGCCTGTCGGGTCTAAATCCAGTTGTCCTTTGAAAATTTTAGTGTTGGGAGTATGTCCAATAGCCACGAACAGGGCTTGCATGGGTATCTGCGATTCTTTGTTTGTTTCGGTGTTACTCAGGCATATTTCCGTAACCCCATCTTTTTCATTTCCCAGAATTTCTCTAATGACAGAATTCCAAATAAAACGAATTTTGGGGTTTTTTATAGCTCGCTCTTGCATGATCGTACTAGCGCGCAAGCTGTCACGGCGATGAATAATAGTAACAGACTCGGCAAATTTAGTCAGAAAAAGAGCTTCTTCCATAGCGGTGTCGCCGCCTCCAACCACGGCAATTTGCTTGTCCTTGAAGAAAAATCCATCACAGGTGGCACAGGTAGATATTCCTTGCCCTTGAAATTTTAACTCAGATGGTAATCCTAGCCACCTAGCACTAGCCCCCGTAGCGATAATTAGGGTATCACAATGCAGCTTATGGTTCTGGGCATTTGGTGACAACTGTATCTGAAAAGGACGCTCTCTGAGATTGACCGATAACGCAGTATTCCGATCCAAAATAGCCCCAAAGCGGGTCGCTTGTTTTTCAAGGTCTTGCATCATTGCAGGGCCAGTAACACCATCAGGATAGCCCGGGTAGTTTTCCACATCGGTGGTAATTGTGAGCTGACCACCAGGTTGATCACCCATCAACACCAACGGCTTTAGGTTGGCACGGGCAGCATAGATAGCCGCCGTTAGACCAGCAGGGCCTGAGCCTAAAATGATTATCTTGTGATGTACAGTCATTATCGTCGCTACAATTGTCTCGTAAAGTAAAGCAACCCACTAAGAAGCGAAAGACCAGTAGACTTTGCAGAAGACATTGTATACTTGAACCCCAAGAAGTGAAACAAAAAAGGCGATAACAGACATAAAATCTATCAAAAAAAGGTAGTTCGCTTATAAATCCTTGATAAAAGTCTTGCATGTATTTTGAATATAGATATTAAACTCGTAGGAAGAAGATACATTTACAGACGAAATAAATAATCTAGCAATTCATACATATTTCTACGATGCTCATATAAAGATACGATGACTGAATTTGAACCTGTAATCGGGTTAGAAATACATACCCGTTTAGCAACTAAAAGCAAGTTGTTTTGCAGTTGCAGTAATGATTATGGGGCTACTCCTAATACAAATACCTGCCCTGTTTGTTTGGGGTTGCCAGGGGTGTTACCAGTGGTTAACGCTAAGGCGATTGAACTGGCAGTACGATTAGGATTAGCGACGCATTGTGAGATCAATTTGAATAGCGAATTTGCCCGCAAGAATTATTTTTATCCTGATCTGCCCAAGTCTTATCAAATATCGCAAGATGATAAGCCCTTGTGTGAAAACGGCTGGTTGGAAATTGATGTGCTTGGCAATGATGAGGTTAGAAATCTGCCACGCAAAAAGCGGGTACGGATTGTTCGTATTCATGTGGAGGAAGATGCGGGGAAATTGTCGCATCAAGGGCGTGACAAGAATTCCAGTTATGTGGATTTGAATCGGGCTGGAGTCCCCTTGGTGGAAGTTGTTAGTGCACCCGATTTGAACTCAGCAGAAGAAGCTAAGGCGTACATGGAGACGGTTCATCAGTTAGTGATCCATTTGGGTGTTAGTTTAGGGAATATGGAGGAAGGACATTTACGGGCTGATGTGAACGTGTCTTTGCGAGTTAAGGGGCATGAAAAATTTGGTACTCGCACAGAAACCAAGAATTTGAACTCGTTTCGTTTTGTGCAGCAAACGGTAGAGCATGAAATCATTCGCCAAAGAAAGGAGTTATTGGAAGGACGAGAAATACATCAAGAGACACGCCTGTATGATCCAGAGCACAAAATGACTTATGTCATGCGTTCCAAAGAGGATGCCCATGATTATCGTTATTTTCCTGAACCTGATTTACCAGTGTTAGTGCTAGATAAGACTTGGGTGGAAAAGCAACGTGCTTTGTTACCTGAGCTACCAGACCAGAAGCGTACTCGGTATATGGAGGAGTATGGACTTTCAGTTTATGATGCTAATGTGCTGGTGAATGAGCCTCAGTATGTAATACTTTTTGAAGGGTTGCTGGCAGAAGGTGCTCCTGCTAAGCAAGCCGCAAATTGGGTGATGGTAGAGGTGGCTGCCCGCCTGAACGAAGAAAAATGCAGTGTGGTTGATTTAAAGTTCGGGGTACGAGAACTAGCCCAACTGATTAAGATGGTGAAGGAAGGAAAGCTAAGTAGTACGCTAGCAAAAGAAGTGTTTGATAAAATGTTTGCCAACGGACTTTCTCCAGAGGAGATTGTCAAAGCAGAAGGGCTGATCCAGCTTAGTGACTCAGGGGAATTGACAGCTATTGTTGAGGGTGTAATAAAAAAATATCCCCAGCAAGTAGGGCAGTATCGGGATGGAAAAGAGCGTGTGTTCGGATTTTTTGTTGGTCAGGTGATGAGTGCCACTAAGGGAAGAGCTAATCCGGTGATGGTTACCAAAATTCTAAAGAAGAAGCTGGCAAACTGATTTCTCCAGATTTAATTAATGGCAAACATGGATATGTCTCAAGTGATATCCATGCTGAAGTGCATTCAGCAAGAGGATCTATCGGTAGCTGAGGCTTTGAAAGAGTTGGAGGCACAACAATTTCAAGAGCTGGGCTTTGCCAAGCTGGATCATCAACGCGCCCAGCGTACTGGGCTACCCGAGGCCGTATTTGCGGTAGGTAAAACTACTGATCAGCTGGTAGATATTTGCTCGCAAATTCTCTCTCACCAAAAACGGCTACTGATTACCAAGCTCTCAGAAAAAAGATTCAAAGATCTATCATTTCGGTGGGCAACAGCCCTCAAAGGACGCCGACACCCACAAGCACAAACCCTCGCCTTTGCTTCACACCTGAAGCCTGAAACCATAAATACCATCCCTCACAATAGCGATCTCCCAAACCAGTTACTTATTCTTTCAGCAGGCACTGCCGATATTCCAGTCGCAACAGAAGCCTATGAAACTGCTATGTGGCTAGGCTTAAAACCCAAGCTAGTTGCCGATGTAGGTATAGCTGGCATCCAACGATTGCTAGCACATCAGCAGATACTTCAGCAGGCACGAGTTATCATTGTGGTAGCTGGGATGGATGGTGCCCTACCTGCAGTGGTAGCAGGGCTCACCAAAGCCATCGTGATTGCCACTCCCACCAGTGTTGGATACGGATCTGGACTAGAAGGCATCGCGGCCCTACTTACTATGCTCAACAGCTGTGTGCCGGGGGTGTTGGTTGTCAACATAGATAATGGCTTTGGGGCTGCCTGTGCGGCAGTGTTAATCCTGAAAGAATCTGAGTGATTTTATGTTAGTTTTAGTCACTTGGAGTAGCTAGCGGATAGATATTACGGCATTAGAAAATTTTGTATTTTGTGTTTTCAGTTCTTGGATGGTGTTTTCAGCAATTATACGATTGGAGAAGGGACCAATAATCACCTGATATGTTTTTTGTGCCAAGCTACCGACTTGGATTTGGAAGGTTGCTTCAGTAGCAGCCACCCTATTAGTCATTGTACGTATATTTTGTGCTTCTCTAAGTTCTGAGTATTGCCCCAGCGAGACGTACCATTCATTATTTTTTCTTACCGCCCGTGCCTGAGAGGATAGTCCAGAGCTGTTTTGATTGACAAAATCAGCAATGTTTCGGGCTTGCTCTTGGCTGGGAAACACAGTCAGAGATAGAACCTCTAAAATTTGTTTTGTTTTTATTTCAGTGCGGAAGAATGGCTGTTGATCAAGGTTTTTAAGGACTAGGGCAAAGTTTTTCAGGCATTGTTCGGTAAAACAGGTGGCTGTATGTATTATATATTTACCAAAGGGCATGTTTTTTTCGGGCAGAATAAAAGAAAATGGAGATTGGATAGGAGATGCCTGCACAAATGGGGTGGTGCGTTTGACGGCAATATCTTTTGGCTTATCGTAAGGTGATCTTTCTTCTGTGGGGAATAGTTCATCAAATATTTCTTCTTCGGTTTGTTCAACAACCTCTTCTACTGGGGAAGGAAGGATGTCTTCAAAAGTTATTTTTTTCTTCGCAGTCTTGGGTTTAATTGGCACTAGCGGCAGGGGAGCTGATGGAGGAATTTTTGGTGATTTTACAACTAGCGGAGGAGAAGGCTTGGGGTACGAGGTATGTGGAGATGGAAACTTTGACTTGACAGCCTGTACAGGCTTAACAGCAACAATTTGCTTACTCTTCGCCGTTTTCTTAGGCTTACTTCTAGAAACACTCTTGGTTTTTATCACTGGCTTTTTTTCTAAAACAGGTGGTTTAGCTTGTTTTATTTTTTCTGTCAGCCAAGGCACTGGTTCATTGGCTATCAATTTGCCAAAGCCATCTAGCGTGTTTTTCAATCCATTTAGTACCTTTGTTACTGCTGATTTAATTTGCTCTACAATGGCTATCCCAGCAGATTTAACCGAGTACAATGGCAGATGTTCTTTTTGCTGCTGGAAGTAATTAACGGAAAACATGCCTGACAACACTGCCAACAGGCCTATTAATGACCAACCCAGCCAACGAAACTTTGAACGTCTTGATCGGTCAAAGAATGGATCGTCAGTAATATCTTTCGTGTCAGATCCACTAGGAGGTATAGGAAAAGTGGAATTCAGTGATTCATCCGTTGTCGGTAAAGGAAAAGAAGATACTGTGGGAGAAGTGGGTTCAGGCTCTTTAATCCATTGCTTGATCTCTGGATCTGAAGATGCAGTAGTCTCAGGCGAGCTTTGATAATCGTCTAGGGAAGACAAATCACGAAAGAAATCTTGCAATTCATCTTGTCCATCGGGTTCTGGTCCGAACTCTTCCCTTGGTTGCCCGTGAGATGCTGATTGCCCTTCTTCATAGGGATATAGTTCCTTATTTTCGCTCATTGTTCATCAATCACCTAAAATATGGCTACCTTTCTGCCTGCTTATGCCTTGCAAAACTCAGGCAAAACTTGGAAGGTATGCATGTATCTTTATTTTTTATAATCAAGCACTGCTTACCCTATTTATTTGCTTGTTGTTCTTATGAATTCCCATTACTCAGCTGCAAAAATCAGAAAAAACTTCATAGAGTTTTTTCAGCAGCGTGGGCATCAATTTGTACGTTCGGCTCCTGTTGTCCCTTTAGACGACCACACCCTGCTATTTGTCAATGCAGGCATGAATCAGTTTAAGGATGTGTTCACGGAAATTGGACAGCGTGAATACACACGTGCAGTCAACTCCCAAAAGTGTATCCGTGCCAGCGGCAAACATAATGACCTAGAAGATGTCGGCCTAGATCAATATCATCACACTTTTTTTGAGATGCTAGGTAATTGGTCATTCGGAGATTATTTCAAGCGTGAAGCCATTCAATGGGCTTGGCAACTACTAGTAGAGCAGTGGAAACTAGATGATAGCCGTCTTTATGCCACAGTTTTTTCAGGCAACGAAGCAGAAAAATTGCCTCCCGATACCGAAACAGAAGCCATATGGACTGAAGTAACACCTCTGCCATCCTCAAAGGTGTTACATTTTGGTAAGGATGATAATTTTTGGGAAATGGGAAGTAGTGGTCCCTGTGGCCCCTGCAGTGAATTACACTACGATTTAGGTTCCCAAGTAGACTGCATCAGTTGTCGCACTGCAAACCGAGAGTGTGCAGTGAACATGAAAGGCTGTACCCGCTTTATTGAACTATGGAATCTTGTATTTATCCAGTTCAATCGCAGTGAGGAAGGGCAACTAGCTCGGTTGCCATCCAAGCATGTGGACACTGGCATGGGGCTGGAGAGAATCACACGAGTGCTACAGGGAAAGAACTCAAACTACGAGACCGATTTATTCACTCCCATAATGCAAGCCCTGCAGGATATAAGTGGTTCAGCTTGTCTTATTGGCGATGATGGCATAGCGGCCCGAGTAATTTCCGATCATCTGCGTGCCCTTTGCTGTGCCATATCGGATGGTGCAATGCCTTCCAACGAGGGACGCGGCTACGTACTGAGGCGAATGTTGCGTCGGGCGGTGAGGTTTGGCAGCGTTATCGGGCAACAACAACCCTTTATCTATAAGCTTGTTCCTTTGGTAGGCAAGGTGCTGGGAGAAACATTTCCCGAACTACTCAAACAAGCCACCCACACATCCCACGTGATTGAAGCTGAAGAAGCAAGTTTTCATAAAACCCTTGCCCGCGGGATGGAACGCTTTAATTCCGTCATTTCTCAGCTGCCCGGAAACATCCTACCCGGCGAAGAGATGTTCCGTTTATACGATACCTATGGCTTTCCTACTGACCTCACCGAAATGATGGCACGCGAAAAAAATATCTCTGTGGAGATTAAAGGCTTTAAGCAATGCATGAAAAAGCAACAATCTCAAGCCCGAGCTGCCAGAAACATCCCCCATCAAAGAGGTACATGGCACACCATTACCAATGGCAAGAATTCTCAATTCATTGGCTACCAAGAACTTATTGTTAATGTTACCATCCGCCGCTGGATGATTGACAACCAGCAGCTTATCTTGCTACTTGACAAAACCCCCTTTTATCCCCAAGGAGGAGGTCAAATCGCAGATAAAGGAACGCTTTCGTCCCTAACAGGCTGCCTTTCGGTGATAGATGTGTACAAAGAGGGTGATCTAATCCTGCATATCTGCGAAGTCTTGCCTTCTTCTAAAGCTTCTGAAAAGTCATCCGTAGCATCATCTAGCACCCCAGCTTCTTTCTCCTCCATATTGCCTGAAGATGGGTGTCTACAGGCTGTTGTCTCCCCATTATGGAGGGATAACATTCAGCGTAATCACACTGGGACCCACCTTCTCCATGCAGCCTTAAGGCAGGTATTAGGAGAACACGTCCACCAAGCAGGCTCTGTGGTAACTCCCCAGCAACTACGCTTTGACTTCACCCATTTTGAAAAAGTCTACCCAGACCAACTTAATCAGATAGAACACCTTGCCAATCAGGCTATTCGCGATAATATCCCCATTCAGACTCACCACACCAGCTACGATCAAGCAATCTCTCAAGGGGCAATGTCCTTGTTTGGAGAAAAATATGGAGAGCAAGTACGTGTCATAACCATCGGTAGCTTCTCAAAGGAACTTTGCGGAGGCTGCCATACGCCTAAAACTGGTAAAATCGGTTTTTTCAAGATTACTTCTGAGGGTAGTATCGCCTCGGGCATTAGACGCATAACTGCCATCACTGGCGAAACCGCACAAAAATGGATCCAGCAAGAACACCAAGTCCTCAATCAATGTAAACAACTTCTGCAGGTAAACACTCAACAGCTCCACCAAAAGATACAGCAGCTACTCCAGCAAGGCAAAGAATTTAAGCAGCAAATAAAAATCCTCCAACAAGATAAACAAACTCATCAAGCCCAATCCCTTCTAAAAACAGCCCAGGTACTTCCTAATCGGACCAAGCTGATTACCCAACAAATTCAAGCAAGTACTCTAGAAGAACTTCAAACCCTCGCTGACAAACTGCGAAAACTGCTCAATCCCAGCGTTACTCTGCTTTCCTCACTAGTTCAATCTAAGCAGATCATTGTTTGTGCCGTTTCTGATGATCTAGTCAAAAAAGGCTTGAAAGCCGGTACTATCGTCAACCAAGTGGCTCAATTTGCAGATGGCAAGGGGGGTGGTCCTCCTCATCTAGCAGCTGCCAATGCTCCTAATTTGGAAAAACTCTCCCATGCTCTTAAACAAGCACCTTCTCTTATACAGAAATTATTGTAGGCATTGAAATAAATGAAGAATTATCTAAATAAAGATGCTGGTAGAGGTAAGGATGATGCAGAGGAAGTTTATCTTAGGGCGGGGATAATTACATTTTACACTATTTTATCGCGGTTCTTTGGGATGGCCCGTGATTTGCTGTTAGCCAATCGTTTTGGGGCATCTGGAGCAACCGATGCTTGGGTACAGGCCTTTAGACTGCCAAATGCCCTACGTCGTTTAACGGCAGAGGGAGCCATGACAATAGCTTTTGTGCCTTTATACACTCGGGTTTTGCATGAGCAAGGAGAGGATGTTGCGCGTGAGTTTGCCCGTCAGACCTTGGGGATGGTGTTGTTGGTAACGAGCTTGCTAAGTGGGGTGGGTATTTTTTTCAGCGAGGCGGTAATGGCAGTATCTTCGCCGGGTTTTTTAGCGGACCCAGATAAGTTTGCCTTGAGTGTTCGCTTGCTGCGTTGGAGTTTTCCTTATTTGGCATTGGTATCCTCGGTAGCTTGGGCGATGGGGGTTTTGAATGCACATGGTCGTTTTGCAGCACCTGCTGCAGCACCTATTTTCTTAAATTTGGGTATTATTGTGGCAGTGTTAGCTCCTTGGAATTGGTTATCTCCTCCAGTGATGATGGTATCTGTGGGGGTTTTGGTGGGCGGAGTAGTGCAAGTATTGTTGCAATGTCCTTGGCTCTTAAAAGAAAAGATTTCTTTTTCCCCTTTGTTTTATTTAGGGCCTCATGTCAGGGAGTTATGTCGTTTGTTGGGTCCGGCATTGCTGGGTTTGGCAGTGTATCAAGCGAATATTTTGCTATTGGGAATTTTGGCTAGTTTTCTGCCTACGGGTCAAATATTTCATTATCACAATGCCACTCGACTGACGGAGTTAGTATTGGGGATATTTACATTTGCTTTTTCAGCGGCTGGGCTACCTACTCTAAGTCGCCACATAGCCCGCAAAGATTGGCAACGCGTGCGAAAAACAATGCGTTTAACATTGTCGGCATCCTTGTATCCTTTGTTACCCTCGGTGGCTGGTTTTATTGCAGCCAGTCAGGCGATTGTAGCCATGCTCTACCTGCACGGAGAATTCCAACTGCAGGATGTCTTATCTACCGCCAGTGCTTTGCAGTGGATGTCTTTGGGGGTGCCTGCCATTGCTGCAGTGCGAGTAATGACTCCAGTCTTTTATGCTTATGGTGATACCCGCCGACCAGTTATCGCCGCTGCTGCTAATATGATGGTGACCATCCCTAGTGGCTGGCTACTGAGCAGACGCTTTATGGTTTCTGGTTTAGCGGGTGCACTTAGTTTAGGGGTGTGGCTACAATGCATCATCTTGTGGTTTATGCTCAATAAAAAGACCCACGACCGTGGTGCTTGGACGCCATGGCGGGCAATTTTTCGTCAAACTGGGGTGGCGGTCTTAGTGGGGCTGGTGATTGCCAAACTGCAATCTTATGGAAAATGGCAACTAGGGGCTTTTGAACCCCATAACTGGCTAATATTTTCCCTTTGTTTAGTTTGTGGCGGGTTGGGATATTGGGTATTAACCGTGCTGTTGCACGATGAACAAGCCCTTAATTGGTGGCGGTTGTTGAAAAGAACAATCCTTAAGTTTCGCTAGTGTGCTTTTGTGTATACTTACTTTTTCTCCATAATGCTAATGCTTTAAGGATTACAAAAAGGACCAGTACCGCCAATGACTAAAACACCTTTATCATGTTGGAGTTGTAGCATCAACATCTCTGACCTCCCTCAGCCACTAGGGAGACAAGCCACCTGTCCCCGATGTTCTTCTTGGTTGCGTTGCTGTAGAATGTGTTCCTTTTATAGCAAAGATGCTCCTAACCAGTGCCAAGAGCCCTCTGCCGAACTTGTGAAAGACAAAACCGTTGCTAATTTCTGTGACTTCTTCCGTGAAGGACCTCCTATAACTGCAGACAATTCTTCAGAAGTAGAAACCGCACGAGATAATCTAAAAGCCTTATTTGATGATTAATTTTTGTACTTGCGGATGCTAGATAAATCTGCCACCCTAAAGCAAGGGAGATACTGTTATGGCTGTAAATCGTGAAACCGTCCATTTAAAGTCTGAGGTATCTGGTAGCTTTTATACCACCTCAAAGAACAAGCAGAACCAGACTGAAAAGCTGCGTTTGAAAAAATATGACCCCCGTGTCAGAAAGCATGTTTGGTTTGTAGAAACCAAACTATAATTCAACCTAAAAGACACCTTTTTTGCTTATTTACCTTGCCAAATCAATCGGAGCGGGGTACCCAAGAAGCCGAAGTGATGTCGTATTTGCCCCTCAATGTATCGTGAATAAGAAGCGGGTATTTGTTCGGGGTGGTTGGTGAACAAGCGAAAGCATGGGGGGTTGATGTCGGTCTGGGTGGCGTACAGGAGTCTGGTGGTATGCCCTGCTACAGCTGGCGGTGGACGATTGACCACCATGGACTCCAAAGCCCTGTTAAGATCCACTGACCTAAGTTTGCGACCATGCTCCCTTTGTACCCGCCTGACCACGCGTAGTAGGCGTCCGCCGCCGCTTCCTAGTATTGTACTGGTGGCTACCCGTGGAGCAAAGCCCGCAAAAAATAGTTTTTCTGCAATGTTTCGCTCTGCTGAACGCCTTTGATCAGCGGTTAATAAATCCCACTTATTCATCGCTATCACCAATCCACAGCCCGAGCGTAATACCATGGACGCCAAGCGTGCATCCTGACGACTGGGAGACTGAGAAGCATCCAACACTAACACCAGTACATCCGCCCTGCGTAGCATCCGCAAGCTATGTGCCACCCCTAAACGCTCTAAATCGCCCCCAATGCGTGCTTGGCGACGTATTCCCACGCTATCCGCCACCTGCCACTGAGGACATCCAGCACCTAATGCCTTTGTAACTACCTCTCTGGGTAGCTTGAGCGAGATGGCTTCATGTGTTTCGCCGGCTACCTCAGACACTACCATCCGCTCCTCACCCAATAGCATGTTCACCAGCGATGACTTGCCCACATTCGGACGTCCTAACATCATTAACTGCAAATCTCCATCTGGGTTGCTTGCAGTACTGATTGAATTTTCAATTGCTGGCTTATCTACAGGCTCATCTGTGGGGGCAGAGTCTGCTTTTCTTGTCATGCGAACTGTATCATCATAATTTCTTTGGCTTCTGTTCACCTCCAAGAAAGCCTGAGTGTGTCTTATCAAGTTATCCAATCCAATCCCGTGTGTAGCAGAGACACAGAACAAATCGTTTCCTAAGCGTAACCCTTCTGCTTCTGCTTCTGTTTGCTCTCCCTCTGCCAAGTGGCTATTTCTTTCTGACTTGTTCAGCACCACACAAAAATTATTTCCACTCCGCCTTAACTTGCAAGCTAGTTTCTGCTCATCGGCTGTTAATCCCTTATCTGCTTCATGGGCATCTATCACTAGCCATACATAGTCGGCTACTTGCAAGACCTTCTGTGACAAACGATGTACCATTCCATCTCCAGTATTTAAGCCAGCAGTGTCGGCTAGCCGAAATAGGATTTCCTTTGTGACAGCATTGTATGCAGATTCTTGTTTATCGGCTGATTCTTTTAGTACTTTCCGCTTTTCCCTTCTTTTGCTTTTTCTATTATCAACCACCTCACCCCAGCGAATGTCACGAGTCGCCCCAGCCACCTCACTAACCAATGCTTCCCGCCTACCCACCAAGCGATTAAACAGCGTTGATTTCCCCACATTAACTCGCCCCACCATAACCACCTGCTTCATAGTATTTTCTCGCCCAGCCTTGTTTAGACAGATTTTCTTGTTATTTTGTCCTCCCTCCCCAGCCATCTTAGCACAGATATACTGGGATTAACGGGTGATATAAGTAATAAAAATTAAGATATTTGGAAGGAAGTTTGCATAAACTCTGATGAGCGTTAGGGTCTAAGATTACTTTTAGGAGATTAACAAATGCGTTGGTTGCTGTGGACATCGGTGGCATTATTGGCAGGTTTTACAGTATTTACGACCACTCTCTCATTCACTGATATTGGTCGTGAGCAACTGAAGGACTGGATGCAGTTGGTAAAATTTTCCCGATTAGGATTTACTCCTGCTGGGGTGGAGGCTTCGGCTGTAAAAGAGCAACGAGTACTGAGCTCGTTAGTGAATAGGCAGCGTAGTCTTGATGAGCGTGATAGGCTGTTAACTCGCCAAGAAGGAGAATTGCGTAATTTACAACAAAATATTCAAAAAGAATTGGCAGATCTAGCTAAAACACAGCAAAAGCTACAAGAGTCTTTGCAAGCACTGGAGGCCGAACAAGGCAATGTAAAGCGGGTAGTAGCCTTGTTTAATGGGATGTCTCCCAAGCAGGCTTCAGAGCGTCTGCAAAGCTTAAAACAGGATATTGCCGTGCAGATATTAGTAAAAATGAAGGCAGACAAGGCTGCAAAGATCTTAGGTGAACTACCTCCAGACTACGTTAAGCAAATTACAGAAGAAATTGTGAATACCGCCCCCACTAGATCATGGAAAGATTCCTTGCGAGGTTTATAAGAGCTCTAATTGCTTGCTAGGGGTAGTTGTGCCTCAAGCAACAAAGCTAAGGCTAGCAAAAACCCATAACAAAGATGTGCCGCTGCGGTTATTCGCAAGCCCTCATGCAAGCATGACCGGGCATCCTCAGCCGATAAATGAACTACTCGCCAAGCACGCCACAGCAATGGAGTACTTAACCAGACCAGCATCGTCCAAAACCTACCTACCTCAGTTGAGTGAAGAACCATGTTTAGCAAAGGCCAAGCCATTACAATTAAAAATATCCCTATTAGCAAAATAACTCCTCCCCTATGCCCTAATTGAGTAACTAAGGTTCGCCTACCTTGATGGCGATCTTCTGCCTCATCACGCAGATTGTTTAACAACAAAATGGCACTAACCAACGCCCCTAACGGCAACGAATACCAAACCGCCTCAGACGACCACACCCCTGTCAACACTCGTACTCCTCCTGCAATCAAGCCCGGTCCCAACGCCAAAAATACCAATATCTCGCCTAACGCCCAATCTCCCCAAGGATAATTACCAGCACTATAAAACCAAGCGATAGCTACCGCTGCTAAGCACAAGGGCAGTAAGCTCCACCCCGCCTGCGATAATATCCATATGCCCAAGGTCGTTGCCACGCTAAATACCACCAACGCTCCCCTACGTACTTCCACTGCCGTCAACAAGCCTCTCGCAATCACCTTGTGCGGGGCGGGATATTTATCAACTGTGGTACTATGGTCTGAGAATTCATCGGTAAAATTTGCCCCTATCTGTACCAATAAAACGGCAGTTAAAATCGCTAACCACAAAATCCAATCCCCCGAACCTTGCCGAAACGCTAACGCAGCCACCACCAGACAAGGTGAGATAGTTGCTCCCAAAGAATGAGGACGAGTAGCTACCCACCAGTTTTTCAATCTCATTCTTTTGCCAGTGCTGGTCATCATTATTTGAGAGTGGTTTGATGATGAGATTTCACTAGTTACCGTACTACCTGCTGAATAAACAAACTGCTTGCTTTTTTGCTTGCTATGGCAGTGCACTGGTAAATACACTTCATCAGTTATATTAGTGACATTTGGTAGCTTATGATGTTACTATACCCAATGGGCTTTGTTCTACCTTAATAAAAAAGTCAATAATGACCTATGTGATTACTGCCCACTGTAGAAACTGCAAGTACACCGATTGCGCTGAAGTATGCCCCGTAGAGGCATTTCACGAGGGTAAAGAGATGTTATATATCAACCCTGAGGTTTGTATTGATTGCGATTTATGCGTGGCACAGTGTCCTGTGGAAGCGATTTATCCTGAAGATCAAGTGCCTGAGAAGTGGAGTAGCTATATCAAGCTGAACGCAGAGGAGTGTGAAAAGTATCCCACTATATTTGAAAAGCAAGAACCCCTTCCTACCGCCAAAACTTTAGAAGAATTATTAAAGGAAGACAAGCAATAAGTGAGCATTATGAATTGGTTTTCCTCAGATACAGCTTCTGCCGAGGCAAAGACAGTATCGCTTGGAGTTGCGATTAAGAGTAGCTGTGTTGCTTGTCCTGATTCGTCTGAGCGGGCTAAGGTTTTTTCATTGAGTGCTTGGTTCAAGTCCAAAGACTGGCTGTTTATCCTTAGCTTTTTGGGATGCTTGGTAGCTTATCTGTCGCACTGGGGATTTCATGGAATGCTGGAAGGTAGCACCATTGGTAGCTTTGTACATGATATCTACAGCATTTTGAACACCATGCTATGGGGCTTGACGCTAGGTATTCTAGCCTTTGGCTTAGTTGGAGCTCTGCCTAGGGAGCTGGTTATGGCAGCTTTGGGTTCTCGGGGCAGTTTTAACGGCATTTTGAGGGCTGCTACCGCGGGGTTGCTATTTGATGTTTGTAGCCACGGAGTACTATTAATCGGCCTGCGTTTTTATGAACGTGGTGCCTCTGCTGCCCAAATGGTTGCTTTCTTGGTTGCCAGCCCTTGGAATTCACTCAGTTTGACAATCATCCTCATCAGCTTGGTGGGCTGGCCTCTCACGCTGGTTTTCTTCTTCGGCTCTTTTTTGATAGCCATCATCACAGGGTTGCTGATTGATTTGGTTGAAACAGCAGGATTTATACCTGCCAATCCCTACTCTTATTCTGATTCTCAATTTTCATTAAAACAAGAACTTCGCCGTTACTTAGCTAAAATATCCAAGATTCGTTGGGGCCCCCTAATGTTACTGAAATTCATCCGCGACAGCCTGCTAGGATCACGCATGATTATCCGCTGGTTGCTGTTAGGAGTAGTTATTTCGGCAGCGGTGCGTACATTCCTGACACCCGAACAATTCACTGCTTGGCTGGGACCTTCGTTATTGGGATTATCCATTACCTTGCTGGCAGCGACTATAATTGAGGTTTGCTCAGAAGGTTCGGTACCTTTAGCTGCCGATTTAGCAAATCGTGCTGGTGCACCAGGCAATGCGTTTGCTTTTATGATGGCTGGGGTAGCCACTGATGCCACCGAAATAATGGGCATTAAAGAAGTCACTAAGAACTGGAGAATTTCCTTGCTACTACCCCTGATCTCCCTGCCTCAAGTAATTCTGCTCAGCTGGTTGCTAAATTTTTATGGAGATTTTTTCTAGGAAGCCGTAAATGATAAGCACCTATGTTATATCTTCCTCTAAAAAAACCTGTTACTGATTTTTTTGCAAAAAATTGAAAAAACTTGCACTTTTTGTTAACTTTGTGGGAGAATAGCTTCCTGTGGATGTGTAAGTACTCTTGGAGTACAGGCATATCTGTATGGATAATTTTTCAGCGTGATTATATGTATCAAGAAGATCAGCCTCCTAGTCGTGGTTGTGGTCGTTATTGTGCCTGTGGCATGTTTGCATACCTATTATCTGGTTTTAGGCATGCGTTTGCCTTAGACACAATAACGACCACGGTGCTAATCAACAGGGAATTAATTACCTGTGTAGGCAGGCTGAATAGCTACAAATGCCAAAAAATTAATCGTCACCTTCAAATGGAGTGTTTGTGGACACAACATGGGAGTTAACAGGCATTCTGCTGTGCCTGCTGATGTCTGGGGTGTTCTCTGGTTCAGAGACTGCTTTAACCTCATTGTCGCTGGCTAAACTGGAGCAGTTGCAAAAGAAATATCCGAGATGGGCAAAGAGTTTGTCTATCTGGCAGAAAAACCCTGGAGATATGCTGACTAGCATTCTAATTGGCAACAATTTATTTAATATCACTGCTAGCGTGCTAGCTACCGACTTAGCCAACCGTCTGCTACAGTCTAATGCCATTGCCGCCGTAATTGGCGGTATGACCTTGCTATTGCTGTTTAGTAGTGAGATTACCCCTAAAGCTTTTGCTAGAGTTTATGCTCCTCAATTAGCCCCTCTGGCGATGAATATCGTCGTGGTATTCCATGCGGCAGTATACCCCCTCACCAGACTTATAAGCATAGTCGTTAATAAGCTGATGTCTTTGCTGGGCAGGAATCAGTTGAATCATAACCAAGTAGTAACTTTGGAAGAGCTAAACTATATGCTGCTGATGGCTGGTAGACAAGGCACACTGGAGGCTGAACAAGAACGCCTACTGGTTGCGGTACTCAAATTCCATGACACATCCACCCGTGAAGTTATGCGGCCACGTACAGAAATGCTATCCGTTTCGGTGAAAACCTCCCGCGAAGAACTTATCACGATTGCCAAAGAAAGTGGTTATAGTCGCATTCCTGTATTTAGCAATAATAGCGACAACATCCAAGGCATCTTCTATACCAAAGACTTATTGAAAGATGATCCGGCTGAAAAAAATAGCTACCTCGCCCGACAACTTCTCAAGCCTTTGTTTGTACCAGAATCAATGCTTATTCCAAAAGTGTTTCGCATTATGCAAAAAGAACGCTCTCATATGATTATCGTGGTAGATGAATTTGGAGGCACCAGTGGATTTATCACCATGGAGGACATTTTAGAAGAGCTAATGGGTGAAATCCAAGATGAACAAGATCAAGAAGATCTAAAACTACTACCCATAGGGGATCACACCCTGCGTGCCGATGCTCGTATTAGCATCAGCGACCTAGAAAACAAACTAGGACTAGAGTTTCCCGAAGAACGCAGCTATGAAAGCCTAGGTGGGTTTATTATTGAGCAAGCAGGTCATCTGCCCCCGCTTAGCTGGGAGCACCAGTATAACAATCACCTATTCCGAGTTACAGAACGCGACCCCCAGCGGATTATCGCCATTGAAATAGAAGTACTCAAAAAAACGGCAGGTGCTTCTCTTAGCCATACTAAGACTGAGCGATAACCTTCGGTGCTTTTACGGTGCCTTTATAGCTGTGGCAGTGTTCCAACAGGAATCTGGTATTTTTTGGCGATACGCTGGTTGGCTTGCTCCATTTCAGCCGCGGGAAAGACTAGCAATCCGATATTTTTACCGGGCATAGGGCTGAAAATGTGATGTTGGTTTTTGGGGACCTTCAGTGCTTGTTGAAGATCTTTTAGAGAATTGACTTCCAGCCCATTGACAGACTGGATGATGACATCTTCCGCATTTTTGTAGTCTAAATTAATGGGGTCTGATAGTACTTCAGAAACAATGACCACGCGGGATGCTTTTTGATTAAGGCGTCTTCTTGAGTTAAGTAAGTATTCTAAGGTTAGTCTTTTTGGTGCTATTTGTTTCCAGTTTGCCCCCCAACTTTGCAGGTAATCTAACCTGAGCTCCTGTAGAATGAGCCCCCCGAAAACAACATATTGCGGTTGGACATCACGCAGGGGAGGATGGATGTTAACACCCGTATAGGAGATTTTCTCTCGCTTGACATTAACCGTCAGCAATTGTTTATTGCGCATCAGCTTGATAGGAATGCTGGGACTGGAGGTGATATTCAACACTACAGTAAAGGGAATTATCCCATAACGAGGGTGTTTAATACCCCCTTCAGAATCTATAGCAAAACCGATTATATCAAGCAGAATGTCATTTTTTTGCAATTCTTGAGAGCCAAATCCTTCGGCGAAAATTTCATTTACGCGTACTCCATGTCCGTTTTTGGGGATAGAGAAGTGTTCCTGCAGGTGAGGATGATTAAGGGCTTGCCAATCAAAACCGCGGTGGATGAATATGGACCCTCGGGCTAGTGTGGATGCCGCAAAGGATTCCACAAAGGATGCCAGCAAGCTACTGGGTATCAGACGTACTTCGTTCTTATTTTTATAAGCAGCCAGCCCTACCAATTGATTGTTGTAGATGGCAGCCTCCCCATTGAGGACTTTCTGTAAACTGGTACTTGCCCAGAGAGCAGGTGTTTCCAGTAGCAAATCATAAAATGAAGTATGCTGGCTATATCTAATAACTTCGGCACTACCTTGCTCAAAACGACCGTCTTGCCAGCGGTTAATGTTGAAGTTTAGAAGTCCTGTGGGCAGTTGCGAAATAGATAGCGGTTCTAATCCATGCCAAAAAGCCTTTTCATTGACGCTTAGCAAAGCCAAATTGGCGGCGTAATCTATTCTTGCTACGATTGCATTGTAATTCTGTGGCTTTCCATTCTTGCGGATTTGAATCACTTTGGCATTGGATACCAGATTAGCTGTGGTTAAAAGTTTTTGCCCGGCGACCACCACCGCGCTGCCACTACGGGAAATTTCTCGGTGTGCCAGCCAGGGAAGCTTAGCTTTCCAGCTATTAGCACTCACCGTGACGCCGACCATAGAACTAGAGATCGCTTTTTCTGCCCGCACCGTACCCGTAGGCAACAGTAGGAACACAACCAGCCATGCTATGTAAATATTGCCAGTTTTGCGTGGTTCTGCTATTGCCTTAAAGAAGCAATTAGTTTGGCAAGGTTTAAGGGACATATAGCTACAGACGGCGGTCTTGGTTAATGTTATAGGTTTTAAGCATTTCTAAGTGGGCTTTATCGGCTTCATCACGATTGAATACCACCAGAATACTACCTGGATTGAGGGTCAATTCAAGTTTGTCGCCAGAGGTATCCAGAGCTGTGGCAATATCTTTTAGAGTACGTACGGGCTGTCCATTTATTCTGCTAATTATATATTTTTCGTACTGACTGTAGGCAGTATTGATAGCATGAGGAAGGATTCTAGTCAGGACAATAAGGGGCTGATCAGGAGGAAAAGCCGAAGGATCTTCCAGCGGTTGATAGCTGTGAGCATATAGCAAGTGAGGTTCATCGGTGATCGCAGAGGTATGAAATAGTTCTCTTTCTAAAGGCATAAAGACCAGCCCTGCAAATATCAGATAGCGAGGAGCATTTTCATAACGGCGCCGTTGGAAAGGTGCCCGTGACCAAGATTTCATCGGGATAGATAGCTTCAACAGTTGCCCTTCTCGCAAGACGAGCATGTTCATCTCTTCACCGTTGAGCTTTTCTTCCGCCTTCTGTTCAAAAGCAACCCGATGCTTTTCATAGGCGATAGTGCCTTCATTATCTACGGTTGCTCCTTCAACCTCCAATATTACATCGCCGGTTTGTAGATAGCCTTCTCCTGATGATCCAGGCAGAACATTATTCACTACTACTCCTGTTTGTTGCTCTTTCAGTCCTAGGAAGGCACGTTTGAATTTATTGTGCAGGGTGGAAGTTATGGCTCCCAATTCAGTATAGCCGTCGTATTGGCCGTCTTTTATGTCTTTTAGGAAGCGTTTAATCACGGTAGTGGGGATGAAGTATCCTACATCATTCAGCTCTCGGTTGCTTTGAAATGCCACTCCCACCACTTTACCATTTTGCACTACCGGTCCTCCGCTATTGCCAGGGTTCACCGCTGAATCAGTTTGTACTGCGATGTGGGCATCAGCCCCAGAATGAACATAATTCCAAAATTGTACTCGTGATACTATCCCTTCTGTGCGAGAAATTCTCGTGCCTCCAGCTGGAAAACCATAGGTACGTACCCTGCTTCTTAAGATAGGCAATCCTCCAAAAGGCAGTGGACTAACCCCTTTTGCAAATGACTCATCACTGACCTTCAACAAGGCTAAATCGCTGTCATGAGCTATATATTCCACCTCTGCCAAGGTGGGAACGCCCGTATGATAGTCGTACACCAGCACCTGACGGGCATCACTCACTACGTGGGCATTTGTTAAAACTTGTCCTTTTCCGATCACAAAACCAGACCCTCTAGCATCTCCAGGAGAATTCTTCTGCCAAGGTGAATGCCAATCTGATAACTGTCGCGTTAACTGAATCTTTACTACTACTTCTTCTTCTAAGCCCCCAAGCCTTGACCATAATCCAGGCCCCAATTGTACTAGTAAGGTTGTTCCCAGAACCACCAAGACCACTAATATCCAATGCCCCCAGCTCTGCAATCTAAACCACAATTCCATCAGCCATCTCCGCCTGATTAAATTCTCACGGGAACCAGTAGAATTAGCCACTTTCTTCTTGTTGTCAGAAATCGCCATCGGTTAAAACATGCTCCTAAGGCTGTTTATTCTTAGGAAGGTATGTCAACAAAGTTGCTCCCAAGCACAAAAACAAACCGCCCATGATAATCTGCGGGATCACAGCAATGATGCCAATCCAAGTGTAAATAAATAACTTAAACAACAATCCAAATAATTCAAACATGCTGCTATCCTTATCTGACTCCGCATCTAATTCCGTGTACTCAGCAGAAACGCCAATATCGCACTGCCTAACATCGCTAGAATGCCAAAAAATACAACTCCCCAACTCATCTCTACATCCTAAATAAAAATTCTCGTCCACGATGAAAACAATCCTAGTCTACCCAAACCTGTACTCCTTTGCCAAGTCTTTTATGAAACCAGTCCAGTCCAAGCAATCACCACCAACCCCCACCACCAACCCCCCACATACTTATCTTTATACTAACGAGCTTTGTTCAGCCCAAAGGTGAAAGATAAAGCCAGCACCAGTACTACACCTTTGATGAAATCCTGAGTGTAATAGGGTACGTTGAGCATGGTCAATCCATTGATTAGCATGCCTACTAAGATGGCACCCACAATGGTACCAAAGGCGTTGGGTTTTCCTTTTCCCAGTACTGCAAAGCCCACTAAAGTTGCAGAGATTGCATCTAATAAGAGTGAATTTCCTGAACCGACATCGCCACGCCCCAGTCTAGCTGCCAGCAAGATTCCGCCAATAGAAGCATAAGCCCCTGATATCATATAGGAGACTATTTTGTACTTTGCTACGGGTGCACCTGCTAATCGGCTGGCATATTCATTGCTGCCAATGGCGTAAAATATGCGTCCCCATTTGGTGAATTCCAGGAACACCCAGCTAAATAGGGCTAGCAATGCCATTATCACTACGGGAACGGGGATTATATCAAAGAAGCGGTGCCTGCCCAGCAGCAGGAAGACTGGCGAAAACACACCTGAAGCAATTTCCCCACTGGGTAGAAAAAAACCCGTAGCAATAGAATGCCCAGCAGTTGGAATTCGCTGTAGTCCCTGCACCAGAAATAGCATGCCCAAAGTAGCCAATAAATCTGGCACTCGCATTTTAACTACTAGAAATCCATTACATAATCCTACTAGTAACCCTATACAAAGAGACAACAGAATAGCCACTCCTGCCCCAGCCTCCCAGACTACCATGGCGTAGCTGGAGGCTATCATAGAAGAAGCTGCCACTGCCCCGATGGATATATCAAAACCTCCAGCAGCCATACTGACAGTTACGCCCAGTGCCAATATGGCTACAATGGAAAGCGACTGCAGGATAATGAAAATGTTGCGAGTACTAAAGAAATCTGGATCAGCTAAAGAAAAGAAAATAAATATAAGCAGCGTAAAAATGATCAAGCCGTGCCGAATAGCCATTGCTGGCCAAGTTGCTACCCATTTTTTGGTGGATAAGGGGATCATAGTAGATTAGATACAGCCGTAAAATAATGCTTAGATATCAAGCACAAAGCATTTGTTGGAGCATTTGTTGACGGTCAAGCTGGGCGATGCTGTGTTCTCCATTGAGATTTCCCTCGTGGAACACCAAGATGCGGTCTGCTATTTCTACTGCCTCATCGGGGTCTGAACAAAGGACCAAAGTCGCCCGTTCATTAGCAGTAGAGCGTAGCCTATCAGCAATATCCCTTCGTGAGCCAAGGTCTATACCAGAAAAAGGTTCATCCAACACCAATAGCTGACTAGGCTGGCATAGCCAGCGTGCCAACACTATCTTCTGCTGATTGCCCCCAGATAAGCATTCAATGGGGTCTCTCTCCGATGCACAAACGATCTTCAAATACAAAATTTGCTGCTTAGCCAGAGCACGCTCCTTAACCTTTTGTAGCCAACCCCAACGGCTGAATATAGCCGTAAATGGTAGCACCAAGTTTTCAAACAGACAAAAATCAGCTACTAAAGCCTGCTCTCTATCCTCAGGGAGCATAAACACTCCCCGATTGATTGCTTGCCTAGCAGAACGCACTTGGTACGGCTGTCCTTTCAGCAAAAAACTACCCCGATAAGGCTGCCGTTCTCCAAATAAACATTCGGCAAACTCAGTCTTGCCACTACCCAGCAAACCTGTTGCAGCTATCACCTCACCACGATGAACTGCAAAATTCATCGGACGCGAACTAGATCTTAATTGTAGGTCTCGCACCTCCAGCACCACCTCATTACTTGCGGTCGCCGCTTGACGACTATCATTGATGGTGTATCCCAGCATGCTCTCTACCACCTTAGTACGATCTACAGGAACCTCAAATATCTTTGCCAGACAACCATCTTTGAGTACTGCCACTCGATCAGCCAGTTTCTCAATGTCTGATAATTGATGCGAAATATATAATATCGTGCATCCAGATTTACGTAATTTATTCAACAACCCAAATAAACGCTCGGTCTCGGTCTGAGATAACGACGCGGTTGGCTCATCCAATATCAATAATCGCGGCTGCTGAGATAATGCCCTAGCTATTGCCACCAATTGTCTGTCAGCTAGTGATAGCTCCCGCACCTGTTGTTCCCAGTCTAACTGCAGATTTAAGTGTGTAGCTACCTCTTTTGCCATACTACATACCCTTCCAGCAGTAAAAAACCAACCTTCATCACCCAAGCACCAACGGTCAAAAGACAAATTCTCAGCGACAGTCATGTCCGCAATCAACCCATCCTTCACATGCTGATGCACAGTAACCACCCCTGCCCGTAAGGCATCATGAGGACTACTAGGTTGGTACAACTTGCCATCCAAATACATCGCACCATCATCAAGCTCATAAATACCGCCCACCAATTTAGCCAACATTGATTTTCCCGCACCATTAACTCCCATCAATATCAATATCTCCCCTTCAATTAGCTCCAAATTAATTCCACGCAAGGCATGGGTAGAACCAAATCGCTTATGTACGCAATCCAAACGCAGCAATGTTTTTTTATAGGGAGGCATATTTTAAGCAGGGGCAAAGATAGCAACAACGAGCTCGGCAATGACCAGCTCGGCAATGACTAGCTCGGCAAGACTAGCTCGGTTTGGCAATGGCAGAAATACTGGCTCGGCCCTCATTGCGCAATTAAGATGACTCATGAAGAAGCTGCAAAATTTAAAAGTCTAGTGGAAGCTATGAAAGTAGTGTCTAGTACCACGACAACGTGGATACGTTGAACATCCATAAAACTTACCATATTTTCCTGAACACAATACCATTCTTGCTGAGCATTTTGGGCATTGAAAAGAGTCACTAGCACTTCTTTCCGCCTTATTTGTCTTTCCTCGATTAGGTTTCGCAATTCCTCGCTTACAGGATTTACAAAAACGACCTTCTCCTGAAATTAACGTTGCATCTTTAAAATCAGAAATTAGTCTAAGTTGATTGCACTTTGGACAAGTCTTGAGTTTTCCAGAATTTAGATCGCTGACGGTATCAAGGAGTTTCTCTGTAAATGTGGTCTCGGTTTTAAAGTCTTTTTTTTTACAATGTTCAGTATTTTGTCATTCAAAGATTTTATTGGGTCACTACCCGTGTTGAATCGATTTAAACGAATAAACTGATATCCGTAGCTCTCTAACACCATTTGTCTTTCAACGTGCTCTTTGGTATAAAAGTGCTCATAGTTAAATTCATTGATATTCTCATAATTATCTAAATGATTCCTTAGTCCATCGTACTCGATTATAATCTTGTAATCCTTACTATCGGTAGGATCACGAAACAAAAACATAAAATCTATTACATATGACGGATGCTCATATGACGGATGCTCATAATCCTGGTCAAGTTGCTTCAGATATACTCCGATAGGAAACTGCGCTTTGATCTCGATTGCCTCAAAGTGTTCTTGATAAAATGGGCAGTTTTTTAACCACTCTAAAACCCTTGTCTCCATAGGAGATTTTGGATCAACATCCGATTCGGTGGGTAGAGTCTTGGTTTTTTCTAAAATAGCATTGTAATGCCTCAGTGCATCACCTATGGAACCAGTAAATTCTTCTATAGGCTTGCTGATAACGAAGTGCATACATTCCTTTGCTCTGCTAAAACCGACGTTTAATCGTTGCGTTTTTATCGTACCGTTTTCTTCGAGGTCGATGGTGCTGAGATCCTTTATGAACACACCCCACAATCTATCGGAGTCCCCCGTAGCTACCATTGAGTAAAAGATAATATCTCTTTCCTCTCCCTGGCAGGTATCAAATGTCATAATCTTGAGATTTAATTCATCATAGAAATAGTCACGATCTGGCAATTTAGAGATTTCAGCAGATATCAACTTCTGCTGGTTGGTATGGGGGGTTATAATGCCTACGGATGATTGAGTATCGTTCTCCTTGAGCTTATTAAGTTCAGTAATAATAAATTCTGTTTCAGGAGAGTTTGTATTTTCTGTTACTTCCTTCAATCCGTCATGATCAATGTTTGTAAACTTGATGACTTCATTTATAGGGTGTATTCGTAGTCGTATTGCTTGTAACTGGCCACCGTAGAAATGCTTGCTAGAATATGAAATGTGTTCACGATACCCTCGAAAATGCTTTAATAGCATGATGTCGAAATTGCTTATGAACCCAAAAAATTCGAGGACTGAGGTTTTTATATTAAAATTTGTTAGTCTCTCCAATTCAGAAATATTAACAGAGACATTGGCTTTAAAGCTTTTATTAAGCAGATTCAGATATTTCGCGTTTGTGTCGGAGCGTGCCTGCATTGATTTTACGTTGCTAAACTGTTTTTTGTCACCCAGGATGACAGCCTTCTTTGCGCGTAATAGTGCAGGAAAAGCTTGAGCTATACTAACCTGAGAGGCCTCATCAATAATAACAAGATCAAAGAGGTTATCCTCAAGTGGAATATAATCCGCAAAATCTCTGATGCCAGCTATTATGCAGGGGAATGCCTCTTTTAGTTTGCTGAATTCCTCTCGCGGAAATCTTTTCTTTTTCCTGATATTCCCCTTCAGTGTCCTCGCTGTGGACCGATTCTCTTCCTCAAATTTTAAGACTCTCCCATCCAGAATATGTGTCATTTGCGAAGTATATAATTTTTCCAGGGCTGATTTAGCTTCTACATAGTTAAAGTCAGGAAGGCTGTTAAAAGAGCGGTTGAAGAAATTCTTCCATTTAATGAATCTTTTCAGAATATCGAATTCTTTGCTGTCAATAGTTGTAAGAGGATTATTATGATAGGTAGATATGTCAGCACTTGTTATAGTGAGCAGCTTCGACGTCTTCGGGTATTCTTGAACATATTTGTCAATGAATGAAATGAATGCCTCTATTTTCTCAATTTCAACTGTATTGATGGCTGCATGATCGTCGCTGAGCAACTGATGACTCGCTTCGTATTTGTCTAGTCCTATGGCCTCAAAATCTATATTGCCTTCCATAGAAGCAACAATGTTTTCAGTAACTCTGCAAAACTCTTTTATTTTATCCAGTGATAATAAAGGGCTCTCAATGCCAGTAGTATGAAACTGGTCATAAAATGATGACGTAACTTGCTTTACCTGGCCCCTTTTGAAGAGAGACCACCAGAAGCTAGATTTTATTTCGTCCGCTTTCTTGATGAAGTCCTGCAGTCCAGAATAGACATTTTGATTCATCGCTCTAAACAGGGGCAGAACTGCGATCTCCTGCTCCTTACTTTGTATTATTTCTCTCATCGACTTGATGAGCTTAAGAAATATTATTATGGGCTCTCTCGTTTCAGGATCTATTTTGTATTTTCTGAGAAGTGTTAGGAATTCACTTACACTCTCGTTATCAAATAACTCACTAAGGCTAAGGCAGTTCTCGCTTAGTTGCATCAAATCCTGAAGCCCATCAGCACGAGAGGCAATCTCCCCAGCATCAATAGGCCATCGATTATCGTTATCCTGTTCCTTCTCCAGTTGAGTATATTCGAGTAAGTCGTCAGGATTAATCGACTTATAAATTTCAATCGTCTCTTCGATTTGTCTAATGAGATAGGATCTATTGGATTTGATATTAGGAATTAGTTCATCATAATGTTTTTTGAACGCTTTATGATGGTTACGAATATTATTGATGGAAGTGGTTGAGAGTATTTGATTATATGTGTTTCCTGATTTACCCAATCTTAGAATTGGGTTCTGAAATTGCTTGTGTAGACGAACACTGTTGAGTGTATGTGTGATTTTATCTTCGACAACATCGAGAGCTTCTTTTTTATCAGAAAGTACTAGCACGGACTTATTCTTGAGAATATAATCGAATACAAGTGCAGTGATTGTATGGCTCTTTCCTGTTCCAGGAGGTCCTTCTACAGCTATATAATTACAGCTGTCTTTATTTAAAGCATTTAGTATTTGCCGTTGTTCGCTGTTGAGTGGGATAGGGCTACTAGCTACCAGCTTGTCACTAACAGGAAGAACGTCCCACTCTTTATCGATGTCATTCTTACATCGTTGGAGTCGTTCCTTAATAAAATTCGTAATTATTTTATTAAATATAGCTGCGAGAGAACTATCCTCAGAATCAAGTAATGTAAGCATTTCCTCATAATCATTCACGAGGGATTCATCGGATTTATCGAAGATGCAAATGTGAATCGCATTGGAAGCATGGATCAAAAAACTTTTGGAAATCTGTTTTTCAGCACCAGATAAATCGATATTAGAAGCCAACTCAAAATAATCTGTAATTTCGTTGAGTATCTTTTGGAATAAATCAGGCAAGTTGCCTCTCAACTCTTCAATATTTAAGATCCTCTCCCGAATCGAAGCGAGTGTACCTTTCTTTCCTTTCTTATTATTATATTCCTGTACAATGTATTCTATCGCTTTTTTATTGATGAAGACCGAAGAATCAAAATTAAGCGAGAAAGTATCGGCCTGTTTTTCTATTGAGATGGGAATATAAAATATTGGATAACGATTTTGATTGAATTTAATATCACAGAAGTAAAGGTATAGCTCCTGCTTGTCTAAGATGTGTTTATTATCTACAAGATCCCTAATCTCAGAGTAGAGATCATCCTTTGAGAGATCGTCAAAATAATGAATTAATCGATCTTTCAGTAACCTCACTTCACATTCAGTTGACAGTTCCTTTTTTGGGTCGAATTCTTGATTAGTTATCAATAAATTGATGGATTCTGAAATAATATCTCTCATAGGTGTTACAAGGACATCAACAACTTCTTCCAAAGAATATGTCGAATCGATTTCTGTATTGCTTTGCTTAGCTATCAGCTTTTCTATCTTCTCGAGAAAGGGGCGGATGATTACCTCTCCGAGTATTTCTGCGGTCTCATCCAATGCGATATTAAAAGCTTTATCCGCTTCATCTCGATGCTCTATTGATACTTTATTCATCACATCTATGATTCCATTCTGAATCTGGTCTACGTGTTCAGGCGTAATGGAATCACTCTGCTTGTGTATAAGATCTATACGTGACTTTGGAATTGTGGTCTTGTATTGACCTCTCTTAACAGAAAGTGATGTATTCTCATCAAATGATCGATTGATATATTTCCAAAGTTTTTCGGAGAACCTTGGATATTTATTAAGATTTTGCCCTATGAGAAGATTCTTGCCATCACGATATTTAACACTTCTTTTAGGGACTCTCCTTTTATGGAAGTTAGTTTCGAGAAAATCCATATAGTAACGGATTAAATCTGATATGAAATTTGATGCGCTCTTGCTATCTTGAGATGTTTCCATTTATGACTCGTCCTTGCTTCCTTCTAAAAGAAGATTGCTATCATCGACACTTTCAAGCAGATTTTTATCAAGTTGCTTTTGCGCTTTAGCCCCCAAATGTTTGATTTTTTCCACTCTGCCGATTATAGCTCCCTTACCCGTTTTCAACTTTTGAAATGCATCTTCATAGCTGTTCTTAGCATACCCAAATAGCTTCCCTGTATCTGCAAATCAGCACTATTTCAAAAGAGCGTCTAGCTTTTCAGTTTCACTGAGGTTTTGCAGATCATCACAACCACCGATGTGTTTATTATTGATGAAAATTTGAGGAACAGTGTGTTTGCCTTCCGTACGCTTTAGCATTTCATCTCGTTTTTTAGGCTCTTCGTCTAAGTTTATCTCTTTGTACGGCACCTTTTTTTCGCCCAACAATTTTTTGGCTTTGATGCAAGAAGGGCAGTAGGTGATGGTGTAGATTTCAATATTAGCCATTTTTTCCAGTTATGATATGCAAGGCGATAAATAAAACAATCCCTGCTAATTGTGTCAGCAGATTATCTGTTTGACAAGTGCTTATTACAGATGAGCCTCGTATTTGGAGAGTTACACATCGTACCCGATCACAACCTAGTTGGTGCTTTTTTCTAGGGATATAGTCCAGTGATGAGGGTTCACCTTATGCTGACAGGTAAAGGAGGCTAATTTTTGGGTAGCCCAGTGGGTAGCGAGGGTTTCACTCATGATGAATTTTTGGTTGGAGGCGATGGTTTTTTGGACTATTTCGCTACCGCTAATGTGAAGGTTGATGCGGTCGGAGAGTTTAAGTTGAGCTTGTTTACGAGCTTCTTGTACGGAGCGGATGAGTTCTCGGGCGAGTCCTTCTTGTAGCAATTTTTCGTTTAGACTGGTATTGATGATGACCAGGATTTTGCCTTCACTGGCAGCCGATTGTTGACCAGCATTGGCAGAGGTGGTTTCAATAAGTACATCTTCTGGTGATAGGTTGAGGGATTGATTATTGAGCGTAATGGTGATGGATTGTCCTTGTTGGAGTTGGGCGATTGATTTTTCGGGCAAAGCAGCTAGGGTTTTTTTTAGGACGGGGATACGCGGACCTAGTTTTTTACCTAGGCGAGGAAGGTTCGGCTTAACTTGGTACTGGGCAATACAGGCTTGGGGCGGTAGAAACTCTAGTTTTTTGATGTTTAGTTCTTCCAAGATATGCTTTTTTTGGGCTAGGACGGCTTCTTTTGCGATTTCATCGGGAAGATAGATACTGATGAGAGACAATGGCTGCCTAACTCGGATGGCAGATTTTTCTCTGGCAGCCCGACCTAATGAAACCACTTTTTGGGCTACGTTCATTTGCTCAACCAATGGCTGATCAATAAAGGAATCATCAGGCTTAGGCCAGCTATCTAGGTGAACGCTTACGGGGGCACTGGAGTTTATGGTGCTGGCTAGATTTTTATGTACCTCCTCTGTGATAAAGGGCATAAAAGGTGCCAGCATACGATTGATGTCATACAGACAATGCCCTAGTGTTAAATAAGCCATTTGCTTGTCTTGACCAGGCTCACTTTTCCAAAATCGGTATCGGTTGCGGCGTATGTACCAATTGCTGAGTTGGTTGACAAAGCGTTCTAGAGAATCTCCTGCGGTACGGGCATCAAAGTTGTCTAGGGCAGTAGAAACTGTGAGAATGGTTTTTCCCAGCAATGCCAGTATCCAGCGGTCTATTTCGGTGAGTAATTTGGGGTCAAGAGGCTGATTAAAATTGATTTTATCTAGCTTGGCATAGTTAATGAAAAAAGCATAAATATTCCAATAAGTGTTGATAAATCCGCTGGAAACTCCCCGAATTAAGTCTAATGAAACTCGTTTTTGACCTTCTGGAGGGACTCTGGCAAGGAAATGCCATCTGAGAGGATCTGCACCAACCTTATTGAAAACCTCAAAGGGGGCAATCACATTTCCCAGCGATTTGGACATCTTGCACCCATTTTCATCCACTATGTGACTCAAACAGATCACATTCTGAAAAGAAGCTTGGTCAGATATCAAGGTAGCTACCGCATGGAGGCTATAAAACCAGCCCCTAGTTTGGTCGATGGCCTCACATATGAAATCAGCAGGAAATTGCTTTTGAAAACGCTCTTTGTTTTCAAATGGGTAGTGCCACTGGGCGTATGGCATAGCTCCTGAGTCAAACCAGCAATCAATCACTTCTGGCACTCTGCTCATTGTACGACCTGTTTTAGGATGAGGGAAGGTTATTTTGTCTACCGCAGGACGATGTAAATCAAGCTCCATCAGATTTTTACCGCAGAGCTTTTCTAGCTCTGCTACAGACCCAACACATATGAATTCCTCGCCATCAGTCCAGATAGGCAAAGGAGTACCCCAAAATCTTTCTCGGGAAAGAGCCCAATCCACATTGTTAGAGAGCCAATTCCCAAAGCGACCGTCCTTAATGTGATCGGGTATCCAGTTAATACTCTGGTTAAGCTCCACCATACGCGCGCGTATCTGTGAGGTGCGAATAAACCAAGCTTCCTTAGGATAGTACATAAGCGGCACGCCTGTACGCCAACCATGAGGATAGCTATGCGTGATAATCTGCATTCTAAACAGCAACCCCTTGTCTTTTAACGCCTTGATGATGCTTTTATCGGCATCCTTAAAGAATTTGCCAGCTACAAATGATACATGCGGTAAAAATTTCCCATCCATGCCAACCACATGGGCTGCCGTGAAACCATGCTTGCGGGCAACTTCCATATCTTCTGCACCATAGGGAGCCAAATGGACAATCCCTGTACCTTCATCTGTACCCACAAACTTCTCTGCCACAATGCGACAAACATATCCCTCGGCAGGCCACTCATCAAACAGCCTCTGATAACGCATCCCTGCCAGTTCATGCCCCTGCATACGCCTGATAATCTTTACTTCCACCCCTGAAAATACTGCTTCCAAGCACTGCTGGGCGACTATTAATCGCTCGCATTTTTTATCAGTGGGCTCAGTCAGGTCTACTTCCACTTCTAGATACTCAGCCTCAGGATTTACAGCCAGAGCAAAATTAGCTGGCAGTGTCCAGGGAGTGGTTGTCCAAGCTAGCAGGCTGGTATTTTCCTTATCCTGTAGACGAAAGCGTACGAACACCGAAGGATCTTCCACCTCTTTGTAGCCCAAAGCCACCTCATGCGATGACAAGGTGACCCCCGCTTGCGGGTCATATGGAACAACCTTATAGTCTTTTTTAATAAAGCCCTTATCCCAGATTATTTTAAGCAGCTGCCAGACCGATTCAATATAGTCATTGTCGAGGGTGAAATAAGCGTTCTCCAGATCTACCCAAAAGCCCATGCGTTGGGTCATTTCTGCCCAAGGTTTCACATAACGCATGACCGATTGCCGACAACGGCGATTAAATTCCTCTATCCCCACCCGAGATTCAATTTCCTGCTTGTTGAAAATGCCCAGTTCTTTTTCTACTTCGTGTTCCACTGGCAACCCGTGGCAATCCCAGCCCGCCTTGCGAGGACAATAAAACCCACGCATAGTTCGGTAGCGGAGGTAAATGTCCTTAAAGGCACGTGCCAGCACATGATGCAAGCCCGGCTTGCCATTGGCGGTAGGAGGACCCTCATTAAATGAAAACAGCGGCCGCCCCTCAGTCTGTTCTAAGCACTTGGCAAAAACATCCTGCTGCTGCCAAAATTGCAGTATTTCTTCTTCCAGCCGAGACCCGTCATAGCAGGCAGGAACATCTTTTAAGGGCATTTATCTACATCATTAAAAGACATGGTAAGCCTAATTTGCCAAATCCTTACCGCCCCATGTCGCCATCTTGCCACAAGTACCAGTTTTTTCAAGGGAATTAAGCAACATAAAAAAAACAGGCGTTATTATTTGACTTTACTTATTCATGGTAATACGCTCTTCACACATACAATTAAGTATGTATATTTTGTATTTTAATTATAAATAGGAGACAATGATGGAACTATCAGCTGGTAACAAAATTTTAGCTGTAAATACAATAGGCTGGGATCACGCCAATGGTCTTGAGGCTTGGTTGGCGAAAAACCTGGAAGAAGGAACAGCACGGTTTGGATGGAGCAGGGGTGATGACAGTAATTTACGAGATAAAAAGAATGATGAACAAGGGAATGGCTTTTTGCTTAATATTAACAAAGGCGATTATTTGGTGTTCACACACCTACCTAAATATGGACAGGTTACCATTGCCAGGGTAACGGAAGGCTATTCTTTCAAGGACGAAGATGAAAGTTATCAAGACGAGAGTCTGCTAGAAGGGAAATATGACTATAATCATGGGGATTATCGGCATTGCATAGGTGTCCAGAAACTATATTCATTCTATCGTAAGAATAAAGATGTACCTAATTCGTTGCAAGGAAATTTTACCCCAATAAGAAGATGGCAAAAAGTATCTTCTAGAGATCAATTTGAAGAGGTTTTACGAAAGCTAGAATCAGGTACTATTAGCAAAGAAGAAGCCGATGACAAGAGTAGATTCCATGATTTTGTTGTTGGTGCTAGTAAAAATATTGATGATATAGGCAAAGAATTACATAAACATCATCACAGCAAAAATCTAGAAGAACCTTTGATTAAGTGTTTAGAGAAGGCCTTGCCATCAGCAACAATTAATGAAAAAATAGATAGCCATGGATTGGATGCAATCATAGGATATAGAGATCTCCCTTTTAGTGGTATGAAGGAAAAACTTTGTGCAGTCCAGATAAAGTCTTATCATGGCGATGTTGATAATACACAGTCCATTAAAGACATTAGGACAGCCTTTGAAAAAGGGGAAAAAGATGATGAGCCATTTGACTCAGGCTTGATTATGATGACTGGCGAGGTGACTGCTGGTTTTAGGAAAGATCTAAAAAAACTTAGGGATGAATATCCAAAAAAGCAGATCGGATTACTGGAAGGCAATGACTTAGTCTTGTTTGTGATGCGTTACCATCCCTATTCTCTAAATGATTTAGGTTAGATTAAAACAGGGCTTTCTTTTAGTTGTTTTGTGCTATATCGGAGGGGTGGAGATATGGCATGAAACATCCCCCCCAGTACTGCTGTTACTATGGTGAGAGACGCATCTGCTTGGGGTTGATAGGGGAAGAGGAGGGGATTATACAGCTGGGAAATGGAAAACAAGAGCGTCTGGCGAAGGCTAGGGTTCTGTTTCAATGGGGGGATGACCGCGATGATACCTCAGCAGCCTTGGAGGAATTGAGGCAACGGGAGATTGGGCATCGGGAGTTGCTGGAGGGCAAATTGAGTGCTGAGGAAGAGCAAGCGTTAGAGCAATTGCGGTGGGGAGGTGATGGGGGAGACGGATTCACTGAGGGAGAAGTACTGACAACAGAGACCTTGTTGCAGGGCTTAGATGTGGTTGGTTGGCAGCGGGCATGCTGGTTTTGGGTTTTATCCGCGGGGGTATTTTTCAAAAGACAACGCGATGGCTGGCTGGTACTTAGCAAATCTGATAGCCAACAGCTACGCCTTAAGAAAGCCATTCATGCGGAGCAAAAAATATGGATGCAGCAGGTAAAAGTCTGGTTGGCTGGCTTAAATGGGGGAGAGCCTTTGCCTGAGGAAGCGGTTGTGTCGCCATCATCAACGGAGGGTTTTCAACGCCCGAGCTTGGTTGTTGTACTACGCTCTTTGCTGGTAGCTGATAAAGCCTCGGAGTATTGGCAGATAATGGCGGTTAGCTTGGGGCTTAAGGGTATGGAAGGCTTGGAGCGTCAGCAATTGTTGGCAGGCTGGTTGCGGGCAGCAGATTGCTGGTCGGGCTGGCCTGATATCTGGATGGAACGTGCCAATCTGGGAATTTTTTCAGCCTCGTTGCTGGAATCTGCTACTCAATTAGCGAGTATTCTTGTCAATCCCCCTAATGATAATCGTTCAGCTGCCAGTAGTTATATTCGGGCAGGTAGGCACTTGACGGTAGATAGCTACACCTTTGATTCGTCCAGCACCAAAGATTATGATGATGCCATTGCGATAGAAAAGGCATCTCCAGCAGGAGTGGTGGTAGTGCTTTCCATTGCAGCACCTGCAGCTTTGATAACTGCCCATCATCCTTTAATGGAGGAAGTATTTAGGCGTGCCTCTAGTTTGTATCATCCTGCGGGTTGTGTACCAATGCTACCCTTGTCGCTCAGTGAGGAACGCAGTAGCCTTAAGGCAGGTTGCTTGCGGGAGGCAATCAGCTTTCGCTTGGAACTTAGTCCTGAGCAAATACGCCTGCTGGATGTTTTTCCCAGTTGGGTGAAAGTAACGCAAAACTACGATTATCAGCAAGGAGCAGAGCTGCTGAAGCGTCAGGGTAGCTGGGGATTGCTGGCTAATATCTGTCAGAAACTGGCGGATAAACGTCTCGCAGCTGGGGCACATTCCCAAGAACGCTACGAGCTTCATGTTGATGCCTCTCAACCCCAAGCGGTGCGGTTATATCATATTCGGCGCGATGCCCCTATTTATCGCATGGTGGAGGAATTAGCCATCTCTTGTAATGCTCTGGCTGCTGATTATTGCCACCAGCAAGAATTGCCCGTTTGCTATCGGGTGCAGAAGGCAAGACCTAAACCTCAACAAAAGTACTCACACAAGTATCAAAAGAACATGCAATCTCAAGTTCTGCCTGATGACAAGCCTAGTTCTCAGTGCTCTCCACAGTCTAAAACCACCCAGCCGATGAGATTATCAGGGGCACGATATTCGCTTGAGGCAGCCCCGCATGCAGGATTAGCCTGCCAACGCTATTTGCAACTGACGGCACCTTTAAGGCGAGGCCTAGACTTGTATATTCAGCAACAATTGCTGGCACATCTTGGAGGTCAACCTCTGCCATGGAAAAAAGAGCAGTTACAGGAGATGTCCCAACAAGCCGAGAGAAGGATAGGAGAATTGAATCAGGTGCGTAATAATTTAGAAAAATATTGGAAGCTAGTGTGGCTAGAACAAAACACTCACCAACCACTGACTGCTAAGCCTTATAAATCAGCGTCCAGCGGTATCCCACGGGTTTGGCTGCCTCAGGTGGAGTTGGCAGTACAACTACGAGGAGAATTGCTACCTGAGGGCGATCCTGTAAACGTCCGCTTGCTTGAAGTGGATAAGCTACGGTTACTGGCTTGGGTGACTGTTTAATCGCTCAATGAGTAGGCAGAGAAACAAATATACCGCTCTTTATAAAAAGGATTGTTCCTGCTTATCAGCTAAAATTAGGATATCATTGACTCTATGAGTTCCACCCAACAAAAACAGGCTTCCCCACCATCACCCCAATCTGCCAAATCTAAAGCTACCGATGGTCGGACTGCTGATTCGGCACCTGCTGATGTGCATCTGGTAGGAAAACGGGTGCGTAATTTTTCCATCATTGCCCACGCAGACCACGGCAAATCCACTTTTGCTGACCGTATGATGGAAATCAGCGGTGCTGTTTCTCAACGAAAAATGAAAAGTTGCTTGCTGGACTCTCTGGAATTAGAGCAAGAACGCGGAATTACCATCAAGGCACAGACTGTTAGCCTTAACTGGCAGGCTGAAGATGGTCTGGACTACAGACTAAATTTTATTGATACCCCCGGCCACGTTGATTTCAGCTATGAGGTATCACGCTCGCTGGCTGCTTGCGAAGGAGCTTTATTGCTGGTTGACTCATCGCAAGGAATAGAGGCACAAACCTTAGCTAATCTATATCTGGCACTGGAGCAAGATTTAACCATCATCCCCGTACTTAGCAAGGTTGACATGCCTCACGCCGACCCCAAAGCAGTCCAAAGACAACTGCAAGGACTATTAGGGGGAGATATTCCAATGCTTACGGTTAATTCTAAGGCTGGAGAGGGAGTCACTGCCGTAATGGAGGAAGTAATCATGCAAATACCCCCTCCAACAGGTTCTGCTAGTGCTCCCCTCAAGGCACTAGTCTACGACGCTTGGTTTGATAACTACTTAGGCGTGATGGTTAACATTCGGGTGCGGGAGGGGCAAGTCAATGTAGGCGATAAGATCTTGTTTATGAGATCTGGTAAGTCGTTTGAAGTGACTTCGCTTGGCATTATGACTCCTGAACGCCACGAATTGAACATGCTAACTGCTGGAGACGTGGGCAATTTATCGGCTTCCATCAAGGATATTCAGCAAGCCAGAGTAGGCGACACCATCACTCTGGCAGACCGTCCTGCTACTGAACCTCTGCAAGGATACACCCAATTGAAGCCCATGGTATTTAGCGGGCTTTATCCTGCAGAGGGCGAGCTGTTTGAGCATCTGAGAGAAGCCCTTGCTAAGCTAGCACTAAACGACTCTGCCCTACAGTATGAGCCAGAAAGCTCCGCGGCTTTAGGACATGGATTCCGTTGTAAATTCTTAGGAATGCTACACATGGAGGTAGTCCAGCAGAGACTAGAAATGGAAATGGACATCAATCTTATAGTCACTGCACCCACCGTGGTCTACGAAGCTCACTTGAAATCGGGGAAATTGATGTATATAGAAAATCCCAACTGCCTGCCCGACCCTGTCCGCATTGATTTTATCGCTGAGCCATATGTGAAAGGGCAAGTATTTGTCCCTAAAGATTATGTAGGTGCAACAATGCAATTGTTATTGAAAAAACGCGGAGAACAGCAATCTATAGAGTATATGGAGGGACAAAGAGCTATGCTTACCTACGAATTACCCCTAAGTGAGATTATCGTTGATTTCCATGACCGCCTTAAATCCATCACCCGCGGATATGGTTCATTTGACTATGAGCCACTGGGCTTTCGTCGTGGTAATTTGGTGAGGTTGGATATGCTCCTCAATGGCTCTCCAGTGGATGCTCTTTCGCTAATTGTCCCCAAGGGACAGGCAGCATCCCGCGGCAGGGAGCTAGCTCTACGCTTAAAGGAGCAAATTCCTAGACAAATGTTTGAGGTGGCCATACAGGCCTCTATTGGAGCTCGCATTGTAGCTCGTGAAACCATCAGTGCTATAAGAAAGAATGTTACTGCCAAGTGTTATGGAGGTGATGTTTCCCGCAAACGCAAACTGCTGGAAAAACAAAAAGAAGGCAAAAAGCGTATGAAGCAAATCGGTACTATTGAAGTTCCTCAAGAGGCATTTATGGCAATATTAAAAACCAAATAATGTGTTATGGTGGGAGGGTAAATTGCTGTGAATAGGTCGTTATCTTACAAAGGAGAGTGATATGAAGTTGCCCTTGGTTGTTTATTCCTTGATTTTATGCGGATTTTGGCTATATCGGGTGATTTATCCTGGGGGTCGTGCTGAGGAATTATTTGCACATACTTTTACCAGCTGGGCTTTGATGGCGGCGGCAGCATTATTGAGTATTGCATTTGGCAAGCCTGGTTTAGGTCCGCAGTATGCTGCTTGGGTAGTGGTAGTGGTAGGTCTGCTAAGAGTAATAAGTTTGAGGAAGAGAAACTCTTTTGATCGCTTGTTGGAATTGGTCTCGTTAGTAGCAATTATTTATCTATGGTACTACCAGCTGCCATTCGGCTTGCGTTTAGCCTGATAGGATAGGACAAAAAATGAGCGGCTTGTATATACACGTGCCGTTTTGCCCTTCGGTGTGTCCATTTTGTGGATTCGCGGTTTGTGTAGACGAAGCTGATGCTCGGAAATGTTATCTAAGATTTTTGACATCCGAGGCTCAACTAGCACAGGCAGAGTGGGGGGAGTCGCTGGGGTTGGTAGAGAGCATCTATGTAGGTGGTGGTACGCCCTCTTGCTTGACTGCTCCAGAGGCAGAATTACTGCTGCTGGCAGTGCGAGATAATTTCAAAGTAGCCAAAAATGTAGAACTCACTTGGGAGGTGAACCCAGAACATGCTAAATCAGCCTACTTGGCTAATTTAGCGGATATGGGAGTCAATCGCATTAGCTTGGGGGTACAGAGTTTTAACGACCATAGCTTGCGAGTGCTAGGGCGAAAACACACCGCAGAGCAAGCAGAACAAGCAGTTATGGCAGTAGCCCACCAGTTTGCCAATTACAACTTGGATTTCATCTTGGGAGCTCCCCATCCAGAGGGCATAGAGGCTTTTCATAGTAGTCTCTTACAGGGGATTGCTTTTCAGCCCCCACATGTATCGGTCTATGCCCTTGAATTAGAGCCAAACACCCCCTTTGGACGCAGTTCTCGCATTCAAAAGTGGCATGGATACCAACAGGATAACCACGCCAAAACCATGCTCTGGGCTGCTAAAATGCTTCAGCAGCACGGCTGGCAGCAGTATGAGGTCTCCAACTTCGCCCAAGCAGGAAAACAAAGTCGGCAAAACCTGCTAGTCTGGCAAGGTGGATACTATCTGGGGCTAGGTCCCAGTGCTCATAGCCACCTGAAGCAACAACGCTGGGCAAATCATCGCAACCTGCAGGATTGGCAAACAGCTATTTCTAAACAACAACTCCCCCTTACCCTACAGGAAGACCTCACTCCGCAACAACGCGCCAATGAAGCTCTAATGCTGGCATTAAGACAGCCCAGGGGGCTGGATATCAACCACTGGCAACAGCAATTCCAACTCACTTGGAACGCCCAGCAACAGAAAACATGCCAGCAATGGATAACATTACGATTAGCTACCCAACATCAACATACCCTAGCCCTCACTCCCAAAGGACTTCTACTAGCCGATCTACTAACCACACAACTCATGCTTTAGCACCAAAGTGCATATTCGGAACTACTACGGGACTACTTAAATAAACTATCAAAATCAACTGAGTATGGAATCATAAATTAGCAGCGACAGGGCAGTTATAAAAATATTAAACAATGCTAAGGGCAGCATACGCTTCCAGCCTAGTTCCATGATTTGGTCAAAGCGAAAGCGAGGGATAGTCCAGCGGAGGATGATTATCAGCCAGCAGAAAAAGAAGGTTTTGGTAATGAATGAGCCAATTTGAAGCAACACAATCAACCAAGTAGGCAGAGGAAACAATAATACACCGCCAGGGGAAAAACCAAACTCATCAAGCCAAAGAATTTGATACCCTCCAAAAAACAAGGTGATCGTTAGGGCACTCACCCCGACAATACCTACATACTCCGCCAACACAAATGCCGACCAACGCATGCCTGAGTATTCCAAAAAATATCCCGCTACAATCTCCGATTCTCCCTCTGGAGCATCAAATGGCTGACGCTTTATCTCTGCCAACATGGCTACAAAAAAAATGATGAACGCCAACGGCTGGGTGAAAATACCCCATTTGGGTATCCAGCCTAGCCAATGCTCTCCCTGATTAAGCACAATCTGCCCCACAGATAGTGTCCCATTTACCATAAACACACCCACCAAAGATAAACCCAAAAATATCTCATAAGACAGCATCTGAGCCGAAGTACGAGTAGCTCCTAACAAAGCAAACTTGTTGTTGGAACTCCAACCTCCCAAAACAGCCCCATACACCCCCAGCGAAGTAGCTGCAAATACCAGCAGTAAGCCGATGTCTAAATCAGCTATCTGAAAAGTGAACTCTTCCAGAGGAGCTGCAATAGGAATCACCGCCCAAAGAACAATCACTGACAAAAAGGCAAAATATGGAGCAATGCTAAACAGTAACTTGTTAGCCCCCATAGGAACAGTATCCTCCTTGAAAATAGATTTCAACCCATCAGCAAGAATATGCAACGCACCATGAAGGGTGACCGAACCCAAATTAGCACGATTTGGACCAACCCTGTCCTGCACAGCACTCATCCACTTACGCTCCATAAGAGTAAGTAAAGTACCCATCAACATTGCAAATCCAACCACTAAAACGGCAATCTTAACAATTGCTTGCAGAATCGGGCTGTTAAGGAATAATTCCATAGGAAAAACGAGAGATCATTAAAAAATGCACTTATACATGCTAACAATTAGGTGCTAAAAATAGAAGCTGGAATGATAGATTTTCTTTCTTCAGCCATCCACTTAGGGCATAACACAATAGCGACAAATAACAAAAAACAACCATGAACTCAACCTTGAAGAGTACTGTCCCCTTGCAGACAGTAATGACTGTGGCAGGGTCCGATAGCGGTGGTGGAGCAGGAATTCAGGCAGACTTAAAGACCTTTGCTGCTTTGGGGACATTTGGTACCAGTGTCTTAACCGCGATTACAGCCCAGAATCCTCAAAAAGTTACCGCAGTGGAGGTACTGACACCAGAGCTGACTGCTCATCAGATTGAGGCAATTGGCGAATACTTTATGGTGGGTGCGGTAAAAACGGGCATGTTGGCATCTCAAGATATGGTGATGGCAGTAGCTGAGGCTCTACGGAATCTACCTCTGCAAGCAGGCAAGGGATTACCACCCTTAGTGGTTGATCCCGTGATGGTGGCTGCCAGCGGAGCACGCTTGCTGGATGATGATGCCTTAATAGCAATAGAGAAATACCTCATACCCATGGCGACCATAATAACTCCTAACCTAGATGAAGCAGCCATTCTGGCACAAAGAGAAGACAATCCCTTGAATAACAAACAGGATATGGAAGCTGCTGCGGGTGTTATCCAGCAGCGTTTCGGAGTGCCTGTACTGGTGAAGGGGGGACATCTGGCAAAGCGGGGGTCTACCGAAGAGCTAACTAATTGCCTATTTGATGGACACAACACTCACTGGATTTCTCATGCTCGGATCACTGGAGTGAACACTCATGGCTCGGGATGTACCTTATCGGCTGCCATTTCGGTGGAATTGATGCGAGGAAACTTGTTGTTAAAAGCAGTGTCGGGAGCATTGAATTATCTGCATGGGGCTTTGGAGCATGCCATTGTGCTAGGTGGAGAAGGAGTGGGAGAAAAGTTTATCAACCACCAGTATAAGCCATTAAAAATGGCTTAGTCTGGGAACTTATCAATTATTTTTTGGCGACCTATCATTAGACTGACTGACATTTGGCTGAATTGGTGAGCCAAACTCGGATATCAATGCTGAAAGCGATGGAATTGGATGGCTTCGCCGATGTCAGAGGTGTTGATCTGCGTCCGTTGTACAAGATCAGCAACGGTGCGGGCTACTTTTATAATGCGAGTATGAGCACGGGTGCTGAGGTTAAATCTATTGGTGGCTTGTTGTAGCAATAGCCAGCTATCTTCATCGGTTTGAGCATATTTTTCTAATTCGGAAGGAAGCATGTGGGCATTGCAGCGGGTGTGACTATTAGCAAAACGTTTTTCTTGTAGTGAACGTGCCTTGCGGACATTAGTAGCAACGGACTTAGAGGAGGGGCCACTCTTGCTGTGGCGGAGTTTCTCAAAGGGAGTGACGGGTACTTCCACGCGTAAATCAATGCGATCAAGCAGGGGACCTGAAATGCGAGAGCGGTATCGTTGGATTTGCTGAGCTGAGCATCGGCATGTTTGGTTAATTGAGCCTAAATATCCGCAGGGGCAGGGATTCATGGCACACACCAGCAGGAAAGAACAGGGAAATTCCAGCGAGACAGCCGCTCTGGCAATGGTTAAACGGCGGTCTTCTAGTGGTTGTCGGAGCATATCAAGGATGTCGCGCGGAAATTCGGGTAATTCATCCAGAAAGAGTACGCCATTATGTGCCAGTGATATTTCTCCTGGGGTGGGTATAGAACCTCCTCCGACCATGCCAGGACGAGAAATATTGTGGTGCGGCGAGCGAAATGGTCGTTGCTTTATCAGGGGTACTTTAGCATCCAAGTTACCAGCTACGCTGTATATTCTGGATACTTCTAGGGCTTCTTCAAAGTCCAGCGGGGGCATTATGGAGGGCAGTCGTTGGGCGAGCATGGTCTTACCTGAACCAGGGGGACCAATCATCAGCAAATGATGACCTCCCGCAGCCGCAATTTCTAATACTCGCTTGACACGCTCATGACCTTTTACATCCTGCAGTTCTAGATAATTGTCCGAGTTATGATGGGCTTTTAGCAGTTCAAGTGCTTTTGCTGCACCAGATTGTTCTGGCTGGAGTTTCCCTTTCAGCCACGAAATTACATCGGATAAATTACTTACTCCATACACCGTCAAACCTTCTACCATAGAGGCTTCAACCGCGTTCTGCTTGGGAATAACCAATTCCTTCAAGCCTTCTTTTTTGGCAGCTAGGGCAGCTGCCAGCACTCCACGCAGGGGACGTACCTTACCCTCTAACGATATTTCCCCCATCAGCATGGCATCACTGAGTCGCTTGGCAGTAGCAGCACCCATCCCTGCTAACAGGCAAGCTGCGATTGGTAAATCAAAACCAGCACCGCTCTTTCTGATCTCCGCGGGGGCTAGGTTGCAGACAATCTTACGCACGGGCAAGGGAATACCACAGCTCATCAAGGCTGCAGTGATACGGTCACGACTCTCACGAATGGCATTGTCTGGTAATCCCACGATGATAAACTGGCTTAACCCCCGCGAAATGGCGAGTTCCACTACCACCAAGTGGGCATCTACGCCCAGAACTGTAGCAGATTGTGTACAAGTAACCTGCTCAGTCATCTATATTCCATCACTTATGTCACGGTCATTGAGTGCTAATTTATGCAATTTCTTATTAAGATTTGCTATAAACACCCCTACTATGCTAGAACAATCTTGTCTTATAAGAAAGACCATACTTACAGTATTTTTTGAAAATATTCTCATAAACATTCTTAGAGTCTTAAATATATGGAAGTTCTAAAAAAATCTGGAGAACTTAAGCCGTTCTTCAAAGCCTTAAATAAAGCTCCCACACGCTTGTTGATGCTTGATTATGATGGCGTTCTCTCTCCATTGCAGATAGATAGACGCATTGCTAAACCTTGGCCTGGAGTACAAGAAAAACTGGAAAGATTAATTAAATCGGAACTATGCAAGGTAGTTATTATTTCTGGCAGAGTAGCTGATGAATTAGCTGATCTGTTAGATTGGGGCGATATGCCCGAAATTTGGGGGAACCATGGCTGGGAACGTTTATCCCCTAAACAAGATTTATTGCAAAATCCCCTGCCTGATGAGATCGGAGAAGGCCTACACGAAGCACGCGTCAGGGCTAAAGCCGATTGGGGTGATGCGGTGGAACACAAATACGCGGGCGTTGTAATGCATCATCGTGGGATGAGTGCTGAAAAGCAAATTGCTATGCATGGGTGGGTAGTAAAAAACTGGGGACCATTAGAAAGTGTAGAGGGCTTGTTGCTACACCCAATTGATGGCGGTCATGAAATTCGTGCCGAAGCACATAACAAAGGTAGAGCTGTGAGGACTCTGCTGGAAGAAAATAGCCCTTGCCTGGGTGCATATCTGGGCGATGACCACACCGATGAAGATGCTTTTAAGAGCCTTAAAGGTAAGGGGCTATCTGTGTTGGTACGTCCTGAGCTTCGTAAAACAGAGGCCGAAGTTTGGATTCAGCCTCCAAAAGAATTATTAAGTTTCTTTGATCAATGGGAAGTAGAATGTCGGAAGAGTGGCTAGTCCCTGCCACTCTGGAAGATTCTTCTACGGAAGAAATTGAGCGTCTGGTAATTATTTCCAACCGTTTGCCGTTCACGTTATCGGATAAAGAAGGGATCTCAAAGATATCTTCTAGTTCTGGAGGGCTAGTCACCGCTATGGGGCCAGTGTTGCGTCATCGTGGGGGAGTGTGGATCGGTTGGCCCGGAGTGCTCGGACATCCTGCCAAGTGGTCTCTGTTAAAAAGGCATACCAAAAATATCGGCTATCTGGTAAATCCTGTGTTTCTTACAGAAGAGGAATTTCAGCTTTTTTATCAAGGTTTTTCCAACGGTATTATTTGGCCTTTGTTTCACTGCATGCCGCACCGTTGTGACTTCAATCCTACCTACTGGAGAAGCTATCAAGAGGTTAACAAGAAATTCGCCCACGTAGTTAAAAGTACAGTACAAAAAAAAGACCTTCTCTGGACAAACGACTACCACCTCATCCAGCTAGGACAACGCTTGAGGGAACTGGGGGTGGAAAACCCTAGCTGCTTCTTTCTCCATATTCCTTTTCCTCCAGACCGAATATTTGTCATGATGCCCTGGGCTAGAGAAATCCTAATTTCCATGCTGTCATACAATCTGCTGGGCTTCCAAACCCCATGGCATAAAACACACTTCATGCGTGCGGTGGAATCTCTACTGAAAAAAATCCACATTTCACGCCACGGATCGCTACATCATATTGAACATAAACATGGCGTCACTAAGGTAGGCAGCTTTCCTATCGGTATAGACTACCAACACTTCGCTACCACAGTTAACTCAAGTAAATCACAAGGATACAGCCAAACCCTGTGTAACAGCCTAAAGGATACGAAAATCGTACTCGGCATAGACCGCATGGACTATACCAAAGGAATTAGGCACAAACTACGTGGCTTTAGCGATATGCTGAAAAAATACCAAAACTTGATAGGCAAGGTAACTCTAGTACAGGTGCTGGTACCCAGTCGCGAGCAAATTCCAGAATATGAAAAAATTAAGCAGGAAATAGAGCAATTGGTGGGAAAAATCAATGGTGAGTTTTCTCGCCCAAATTGGACTCCCATTATCTACCAGTATCGTTCTCTAAAACACGAAGAACTGCTGGGATACTATCATGCCGCCGATATAGCTTTGATCACTCCTCTGGATGACGGTATGAATTTGGTGGCTAAAGAATTTTGTGCCTGTGCTAAAACGGAAAATAGTGTACTGGTACTCAGCAAGTTTGCAGGGGCAGCTGCCCAGCTGGGTAAATACGCCCTAACTGTTAATCCTTTTGACACCGAAGGAATGGCAGACACCATCTACCACGCATGCACCATGCAAAAAGAAGAGCGTATCCACAACATGAACCAGCTGAAAAAAACCGTAGCTAATCATAATGTCTTCCATTGGGTGGATTCCTTTCTGCAAGCAGCCCAAGCAGGATACCTTGACAAATATCCCCAACAACTCCCAGACACTGACGAAAAAAAATACCCCCTCTGGTGGAAATAAAACTAGTCGTGATACCAAAATCTCCTCAACCACTACTGGTGTATATTACCACTGCTTCCCAAAAAGAAGCCCAAAACATCGCAAGCATTTTAGTATCGGAAAAACTGGCTGCCTGTGCCAATATCTTGGGCGAGCACAAATCTATCTACCGCTGGCAAGGACAGCTTAACTCAGCTAAAGAAATATCCCTGCTGGCTAAAACAACAACCACCCGCCTCGAAGAACTCACTACCAGAGTGAAAACCCTCCACTCTTATCAATGCCCTTGTATTATCGCTTGGCCCATAACACACGGCAACCCAGAATTCCTGCAATGGATCGCTACAGAAACAAAAAATTAGCCTCCCCACCTTCACCTCCCAACCCCCCCCCCCATCCCCCAATCTACCTCATACGGAGCCTGATCGGCTTGAGTCTCTCATGGAAACCGCTTTTTCCGTCTCCCAACTGACCATTACCACCAAAGCCCCAGCACCAAACCACTCCACCTCCTACCAGCACGCAAGTGTGTGAATACCCCGCGGCAATCACAGATGCCCTCCCTACAATACCAATTACCTCTACTGGGGCAGTTTTCAAATGTACACCACCATAACCAATCCTACCACTACTACCATTCCCCCAACACCAAGCAGACCTGTTCACAACCGCACAACTATGAGCTGAACCCGTAGAAATACTCGAAAAACCACTGTCGTGCTCTCTCACTTGCACAGGCATACCCTGATTGACTACATCGCCATTGCCTAGCTGACCTTGTTGTCCTTCTCCCCAGCACCAAGCACCACCACTCTTGATAGCACATGTATGCTCTGCACCCGCTGAAATATCGGTAACGCCAGAACCAAGAGTAGACACCCTAACAGGCCTAGATTGGTCGCTAGTACTACCATTTCCTAGCTGATTACTGCCTCCAAACCCCCAACACCTAGCCTCCCCTGCCACAATCGCACAGGTATGAGCCTTCCCCGCCGAAATACGAGAAACTCCCATACTAAGACCTGATACTCGCACAGGCTGGTTTCTCACAACAGCACCAGAAACACCATTTCCCAGACGACCATCCTTGCTTAAGCCCCAGCACCAAGCAGCGTTTCCTTTGATGGCACAACTATGTGAATACCCTGCAGAAATAGAGGAAACACCACTGGATAACCCCACTACCTCTACAGGCTTAAACCGAGACCTAGTACCACTATTTCCTAGCTGTCCTTCAGATCCCTTGCCCCAACACCAAGCAGAACCTCTTTTGATAGCACAGGTGTGTTCCGCCCCCGCTGAAATATCAGAAACACCATTGCCTAAGCCTTCCACTAGGACAGGCTTTTTTTGCTCTTTACTACTGCCAGTACCCAAACGACCACTATTCCCTAACCCCCAGCACCAAGCAGAACCTCTCACCACTGTGCAAGTGTGAAAATTACCCACCGCAATACTAGTACTAATAAATGATTCTTTTACAGACTCTCTTTCAGGGACAGCACTCTCTTCAGAAACAGCACTCTCTTCAGAAACAGCACTCTCTTCAGAAACAGCACTCTCTTCCTTACCGATGTTCAAAATCTCAGTAATCTTTTTTAGTAATTTCTGGTATTTCTCCTGTACTTGGCAGCCAGATAGCATCGTGACTGACAAAACGCAGATAATAAAAATCTTGGTTGTTGTTTTCACAAAAAATCTCTTCAGGCAGTGTTCCTCATGATGTGCCATCGCCTAAGAAAAGTCTATTTTTGTGTTATTAATTTTACAAGCCAATAATTTATTCATCAATACCAATTAAAACTCGTATTGGTGTTGGAATATCCCCTGTTCTACCATAGCCTAGCTGTCCTACATCACCTTTACCCCAGCAGTATAGTTTGTCTGAACTTGTTCCTGCTATACCGCAACCGTGATACCCAGCAGAGATTTGGCTAAAGCCAATACTATTGTCAGCATTAAATGGGAACAGGTCCTGGGGATAAGAAACCTTATTACTGCCAAAAGAATTATTACCTAAACCCCCAGTACTGGAATCACCCCAACATACTGCCCGCCCAGCATCCACAACGGCACAACTTTGCCTGTATTGTGCAGAAATGCTGATAACATTCGCAACCGGTATTCCCCCACTCGTAAATCTAATCACTCGTGGACGTGCGAGCCAATCCCCACTTGGACTACCTGCCTGACCATTATAGTTAAGGCCCCAACAAACAGCAACATTCTCGTAGGTGGTGCTGTTTTCTTCATATACTTTGTTTATACCACACCCATGTTGAAATCCTAAGTTAACCACAGAATAGCCATGAAGATATGTATCATTGGCAAGGTCTGCGTCCCCACTATTGCTGGTGATGGATGCAACAGCATAAGATTGGTGTCCCCTATCATCATTAGCAAGTGTGTTCCAATGACCTAAACCCCAACAGGCAATAATGTCATTATAGGTTGTACCATTTATAACCTTCGCACCCAGGATGGTACAAGCTGCATCCGTTCCTACAGATAGATATTTAGCATCACTAATGCTTTCTTTGCTGGAACCATAAACAACATTTGTCGGCACGGTTTTAACATAACTAGGTGCTCCAGTACCCAATCTATTATCATAATTATTACCCCAGCATTTTGGTGTACTGTCTACTAAGACACAAGAAATCTCGAATCCTGTACCAATATAAGTCGCAATACCGCTAGTTGTTGCCTGCACGGGAACAAAACTGTTTGTTCTAGAACCATCCCCAAGTTGTCCTAGGTTGTTATATCCCCAACACCAAACATTATCCTCCTTGATAGCACAAGTATGAGCATTGTTGGCCCCAGCATCCACGTATCCTCCTGCGGAAATTTCAGTTACACCGCCAGACATATCTGATACTGCTACCGGCTTAGGTGCTTGAACTTGGGTACCATTGCCTATTTCACCGAAGCTATTCTGCCCCCAGCAATAAGCTCCACCATTCATGATCGCACAAGAGTGTCCCTTCCCTGTATCAACATAAGTAACATTCTTAGAGATATTACCGTTAGTGTTATAGACCTTCACTGGATATAGCTGTCGGGCTACATGACCACTATAACCCACCTGACCACTACTGCTATTACCCCAGCAGTATATTTCACCATTTCCATAATTCTGGATGCCACAGGCGTGGGCTGCTCCCACTGCCATGTTAGTTACTCCACTGGTGAGTAGTTGGACATTTCTTAGAGTATGATTATTGTTAGTGTTACCTATGCCCAACTGACCATAGTTATTATTTCCTGCACATAGGGCAAACCCGCTTAATATGGTACAGGTTAAATCGCCTTTAGCCCGAATAAACTCTAATCCTGTATCTGGCGTGTTATCAGGAACCGATACCTTTTGAGCTTTTAAGGAAAAATCATTACTGCCTCTGGCCAATTGACCTTGCCCGTTCCAACCCCAACACCAAGCATCACCACTACCACTAAGTACACAGGTGTGATGATCTCCTGATGTAATGGAGTAGGTATCGTTCAAATCTTCATCATCATCACGGATTACTTTAACAGGAGTAAGAGAGTCATCTGTATTATCCGTACCTAACTGTCCTGCTTCATTACCACCCCAACAATAAACCAGAGCATCCTCGCCAGCAATTGCACAATTATAATACTCTCCCGAGCTAATAGCTTTACCATTCTCAAAGGGGTTTCCATCTTTAATAACCTGCACTGGATAATATTTGTCCTCCGTGCTACCATCCCCCAGTTGTCCCCGAGAGTTACTTCCCCAACACCAAACACTTTCATCTGTCTTTATGGCACAGGAGGTTGCTCTTCCAGCACTAATGTCTTTAACGCTGACATTACCACCACTAAATTCCACATCTCTTGGTGCTGCTGTGTCTATTAATGTTGAACTATTAGAATCATTAATACCCAAACGACCATTATCACCTTCGCCCCAGCACTTGGCTACACCATCTTTCACTGCACAGGTGTAATCATACCCTGCCGCAACATCGGACACACCGCTATCCATTCCAGTCACTGCAGTAGGAATGTATTTATCATAAACGTCTCCATTGCCCAGACGACCACTACCACCCTTTCCCCAACATGATAGTGCACCTCTTACAGACAAACAGGTATGATCCTCCCCTCCCGAAAATAAAGTCTTATACTTGACCCTTTCCAACGGATCAACTGGATCAACTGGATCTATTGGGTCTATTGGATCTATCGGGTCTATTGGATCTATCGGGTCTATTGGATCTATCGGGTTTGTTGGGTCTGTCATTCCAGTGTCAGTTTCAAGGGGAGGTGGTGTATCTGAACTGCTAGAACATGATAAAATAATCAAAGAAAAAACAGTAATACACAGTGCTGTCCCCAATGTGTAAAACCTAATTTTTATACTTATAAAAGTGTTTAATTTCATATTATCTGTACGCCATCAACAAGAATATGATCGGCTAATCGTTGATAAGCTCTTATATTATTGTAACATACAGAAGTTATGTTTCAGTTATTTTTTATTTATTTATTTAATAATCTTGTAGGACTACTTTTACAGCACTTATTTAAGGTGTTTCAGCGTGGGTCGTCCCATACCTTCTGCCAGTAGTTTCTTGCTTAGTACTAGGAAATCAACGTACTGGAATCGGTCCAGATTTTTACCATTCAATATTTTCACAGCACGCAATACTGCCTACTGAGCAATGAGATATGGCAATTGAACTACTGAGGCATTCAAGCGATTTGCTCGGATGGAGTTCACTTTGGAATACTTGCCCACCCCGATGACAATAACATCATTTCCCTTAGGTCTGGATATTTTTGCAGGGCATCGGTGTAATTTTAGCCGCTTTTGTGCTATCGCCTAAGAAAAGTCTATTTTTGTGTTATTAATTCTACAAGCCAATAATTTATTCATCAATACCAATTAAAACTCGTATTGGTGTTGGAATATCCCCTGTTCTACCATAGCCTAGCTGTCCTACATCACCTTTACCCCAGCAGTATAGTTTGTCTGAATTTATTCCTGCTATACCGCAACCGTGATTCCCAGCAGAGATTCGGCTAAAGCCAATACTATTGTCAGCATTAAATGGGAACAGGTCCTGGGGAAAAAAAACATCGCCGCCAAAAGAATTATTACCTAAACCTCCAGTACTGGAATTACCCCAACATACTGCCCGCCCAGTATCCACAACGGCACAACTTTGCCTGTATTGTGCAGAAATACTGATAACATTCGCAACTGGTATTCCCCCACTCGTAAATCTAACCACTCGTGGATTTACGAAACCAGTTCCCTCCCTTCTAGTACCCGCCTGACCATTATCGTTAAGGCCCCAACAAACAGCAACATTCTCGTAGGTGGTGGCGGTGTTTTCGGCATATACTTTGTTTATAGCACACCCATGTTGATATCCTAAGCTAACCGCAGAATAGCCATGAAGATATATATCATCGACAATGTCTGCGTCCCCACCACTGTTGGTGATGGATGCAAGAGCATAAGATTGGTGTCCCCTATCAGCATTAGAAAGTGCGTTCCAATGACCTAAACCCCAACAGGCAATAATGTCATTATAGGTTGTACCATTTATAACCTTCGCACCCAGGATGGTACAAGCTGCATCCGTTCCTACAGATAGATATTTAGCATCACTAATGCTTTCTTTGCTGGAACCATAAACAACATTTGTCGGCACGGTTTTAACATAACTAGGTGCTCCAGTACCCAATCTATTATCATAATTATTACCCCAGCATTTTGGTGTACTGTCTACTAAGACACAAGAAATCTCGAATCCTGTACCAATATAAGTCGCAATACCGCTAGTTGTTGCCTGCACGGGAACAAAACTGTTTGTTCTAGAACCATTCCCAAGTTGTCCTAGGTTGTTATATCCCCAACACCAAACATTGTCATCCTTGATAGCACAAGTATGAGCATTGTTGACCCAAGTAGACGCGTATCCTCCTGCGGAAATTTCAGTTACACCGCTAGACAGATCTGATACTGCTACCGGCTTAGGTGCTTGAACTTGGGTACCATTGCCTATTTCACCGAACTCATTCTGCCCCCAGCAATAAGCTCCACCATTCAGGATCGCACAAGAGTGTGCCTTCCCTGTATCAACATAAGTAACATTCTTAGAGATATTGCCGTTAGTGTTATAGACCTTCACTGGATATAGCTGTCGGGCTACATGACCACTATAACCCACCTGACCACTACTGCTATTACCCCAGCAGTATATTTCACCATCTACATAATTCTGGATGCCACAGGCGTGGGCTGCTCCCACTGCCATGTTAGTTACTCCACTGGTGAGTAGTTGGACATTTATTAGAGTATTACTATCATTAGTGTTACCTATTCCCAACTGACCGAATCTATTCTCTCCTGCACATCGGGCAATCCCGCTTAATATGGTACAGGTTGTATCGCCTTTAGCCCGAATAAACCCTAATCCTGTAGCTGGCGTGCTATCAGGAACCGATACCTTGTGAGCTTTTAAGGAAGAATCATTATTGCCTCTGGCCAATTGACCACTCCCGTTCCAACCCCAACACCAAGCATCACCACTACCACTAAGTACACAGGTGTGATGATCCCCTGATGAAATGGAGTAGGCATCGTCCAAATCTTCATCATCATCACGGATTACTTTAACAGGAGTAAGAGAGTCATCTGTATTATCCGTACCTAACTGTCCTGCTTCATTACCACCCCAACAATAAACCAGAGCATCCTCGCCAGCAATTGCACAATTATAATACTCTCCCGAGCTAATAGCTTTAGCATTCTCAAAGGGGATTTCATCTCCAAGAAAAACCTGCACTGGAGAATATTTGTCCTCCGTGCTACCATCCCCCAGTTGTCCCCGAGAGTTACTTCCCCAACACCAAACACTTTCATCTGTCTTTATGGCACAGGAGGTTGCTCTTCCAGCACTAATGTCTTTAACGCTACCACTACTAAATCCCACATTTTTTGGTACTGCTAGGTCTGCTACTGCTGAATCATTAGGATCTAAATTAGTACCCAAACGACCACCATAACCTTCGCCCCAGCACTTGGCTACACCATCTTTCACTGCACAGGTGTAATCATACCCTGCCGCAACATCGGTCACACCGCTATCCATTCCAGTCACTGCAGTAGGAATGTATTTATCATAAACGTCTCCATTGCCCAGACGACCACTACCACCCTTTCCCCAACATGATAGTGCACCTCTTACAGACAAACAGGTATGATCCCCCCCTCCCGAAAATAAAGTCTTATACTTGATCCTTTCCTCAACTGGATCTATTATTCCAGTGTCAGTTTCAAGGGGAGGTGGTGCATTTGAACTGCTAGAACATGATAAAATAATCAAAGAAAAAACAGTAATACACAGTGCTGTCCCCAATGTGTAAAACCTAATTTTTATACTTATAAAAGTGTTTAATTTCATATTATCTGTACGCCATCAACAAGAATATAATCGGCTAATCGTTGATAAGCTCTTATATTATTGTAACATACAGAAGTTATGTTTCAGTTATTTTTTATTTATTTATTTAATAATCTTGTAGGACTACTTTTACAGCACTTATTTAAGGTGTTTCAGCGTGGGTCGTCCCATACCTTCTGCCAGTAGTTTCTTGCTTAGTACTAGGAAATCAACGTACTGGAATCGGTCCAGATTTTTATCATTCAATATTTTCACAGCACGCAATACTGCCTGCTGAGCGATGAGATATGGCAATGAACTACTGAGGTATTCAAGCGATTTGCTCGGATGGAGTTCACTTTGGAATACTTGCCCACCCCAATGACAATAACATCATTTCCCTTAGGTCTGGATATTTTTGCAGGGCATCGGTGTAATTTTAGCCGCTTTTGTGCTATCGCCTAAGAAAAGTCTATTTTTGTGTTATTAATTTTATCCGTACCAATAAACAAAATAGCCTTCGGGCCTGTTTCACAGTATCCGAAGGCTAAATGCAAAAGCAAGCCAATAATTTATTCATCAATACCAATTAAAACTCGTATTGGTGTTGGAATATCTCCTGTTCTACCATAGCCTAGTTGTCCTACATCACCTTTACCCCAGCAGTATAGTTTGTCTGAATTTATTCCTGCTATACCGCAACCGTGATACCCAGCAGAGATTCGGGTAAAGCCAATACTATTGTCAGCATTAAATGGGAACAGGTCCTTGGGATGAGGAACATGATTACCGCCAAAAGAATTATTACCTAAACCCCCAGTAGTGGAATCACCCCAACATACTGCCCGCCCAGTATCCACAACGGCACAACTTTGCCTGTATTGCGCAGAAATGCTGATAACATTCGCAACTGGTATTCCCCCACCCGTAAATCTAATCACTCGTGGATGTACGAAACCAGTTCCCCCATTTCCAGTACCCACCTGACCATTATTGTTACGGCCCCAACAAACAGCAGCATTTTCGTAGGTGATGCTGTTTTCTTCATATACTTTGTTTATACCACACCCATGTTCATGTCCTAAGCTAACCGCAGAATAGCCATGAAGATATATATCATCGACAATGTCTGCGTCCCCACCATTGCTGGTGATGGATACAAGAGCATAAGATTGGTGTCCCCTATCAGCATTAGAAAGTATGTTCCAATGACCTAAACCCCAACAGGCAATAATGTCATTATAGGTTGTACCACTTATAGCCTTCGCACCCAGGATGGTACAAGCTGCATCCACTCCTACATATAAATATTTAGCATCAGTCATGACTGCTCCGTCGTTGGCACCATAACGAACCTCTTTCGGCGAAGCTACAATATTATTACCTGATCCAACACCCAATCTACGAGCATTATTATTACCCCAGCAGTTTGGTGTACTGTCTACTAAGACACAAGAAATCTCGTATCCTGTACCAATATAAGTCGCAATACCGCTACTTGTTGCCTGCACGGGAACAAAACTGTTTGTTGTAGAACCATTCCCAAGTTGTCCTAGGTTGTTATATCCCCAACACCAAACATTGTCATCCTTGATAGCACAAGTATGAGCATTGTTGAGCCCAGAAGCCTGGTATCCTCCTGCGGAAATTTCAGTTACACGGTCAGACATACCTGTTACTGCTACCGGCTTAGGTGCTTGAGTTGCGGTACCATTGCCTATTTCACCGAAGCTATTCTGCCCCCAGCAATAAGCTCCACCATTCAGGATCGCACAAGAGTGTGCCTTCCCTGTATCAACATAAGTAACATTCTTAGAGATATTGCCGTTAGTGTTATAGACCTTCACTGGATATAGCTGTAGGGCTACATGACCACTATAACCCACCTGACCACTACTGCTATTACCCCAGCAGTATATTTCACCATCTACATAATTCTGGATGCCACAGGCGTGGGCTGCTCCCACTGCCATGTTAGTTACTCCACTGGTGAGTAGTTGGACATTTATTAGAGTATTACTATCATTAGTGTTACCTATTCCCAACTGACCGAATCTATTCTCTCCTGCACATCGGGCAATCCCGCTTAATATAGCACAGGTTGTATCGCCTTTAGCCCGAATAAACCCTAATCCTGTAGCTGGCGTGCTATCAGGAACCGATACCTTGTGAGCTTTTAAGGAAGAATCATTATTGCCTCTGGCCAATTGACCACTCCCGTTCCAACCCCAACACCAAGCATCACCACTACCACTAAGTACACAGGTGTGATTATCTCCTGATGAAATGGAGTAGGCATCGTCCAAATCTTCATCATCATCACGGATTACTTTAACAGGAGTAAGAGAGTCATCTGTATTATCCGTACCTAACTGTCCTGCTTCATTACCACCCCAACAATAAACCAGAGCATCCTCGCCAGCAATTGCACAATTATAATACTCTCCCGAGCTAATAGCTTTAGCATTCTCAAAGGGGATTTCATCTTCAAGAAAAACCTGCACTGGAGAATATTTGTTATCCATGCTACCATCCCCCAGTTGTCCCCGAGAGTTACTTCCCCAACACCAAACACTTTCATCTGTCTTTATGGCACAGGAGGTTGCTTTTCCGGCACTAATGTCTTTAACGCTACCACTACTAAATCCCACATTTTTTGGTATTGCTAGGTCTGCTACTGCTGAATCATCAGGAGCTAAATTAGTACCCAAACGACCACCATCACCTTCGCCCCAGCACTTGGCTACACCATCTTTCACTGCACAGGTGTAATCATACCCTGCCGCAACATCGGTCACACCGCTATCCATTCCAGTCACTGCAGTAGGAATGTATTTATCATAAACGTCTCCATTGCCCAGACGACCACTACCACCCTTTCCCCAACATGATAGTGCACCTCTTACAGACAAACAGGTATGATCCCCCCCTCCCGAAAATAAAGTCTTATACTTGATCCTTTCCTCAACTGGATCTATTATTCCAGTGTCAGTTTCAGGGGGTGGTGGTGTATTTGAACTGCCAGAACATGATAAAATAATCAAAGAAAAAACAGTAATACACAGTACCGTTCCCAATGTGTAAAACCTAATTTTTATACTTATAAAAGTGTTTAATTTCATATTATCTGTACACCATCAACAAGAATATAATCGGCTAATCGTTGATAAGCCCTTATATTATTGTAGCATACAGAAATTATGTTTCAATTATTTTTTATTTATTTATTTAATAATTTTGTGGCACTACTTTTACAGCACTTATTTAAGGTGTTCCAGCGTAGGTCGTCCCATACCTTCTGCCAGCGGTTGTAGCACCGATTTGGGAGTACTTGCTCCCCCCCCCCGATGACAACAACATCATACCCCTTGCAGAACAAACTATTTCGCCCTTACAGATTTATTTAAGATATTCCAGCATAGGTTCCGTACCTTCTTCCAGTAGTTTCTTGCTTAGTACTAGGAAATCAACGTACTGGAATCGGTTCAGATTTTTACCATTCAATACTTTCACAGCACGCAATACTGCCTGCTGACCAATGAGATATGGCAATTGAACTACTGAGGCATTCAAGCGATTTGCTCGGATGGAGTTTTCCACCGCTTTGGAATACTTGCCCACCCCGATGACAGTAACATCATTTCCCTTGCTGGCAGAATAGACTACTTCTACCGCTCCCAGAGCCAATTTGTTGCTGGCAGCAAAAACAACCTTTAGGTCTGGATATTTTTGCAGGGCATCGGTGGTAATTTTAGTCGCTTTTTGGATATTTCCGTAAGCCGATAAAGAGGTGACTATCTTCAGCCCAGGGTTTATTTTTTTCAATTGGTCGGCAAATCCACTTGTTCGGCGTTGACTATTAATATCGTTCACTAAACCCTCAATCACTAGTACAGAACCTGTACTGCTAGTACCCAATAGCGATAATACATAGTCCGCACCCTGAACTCCCGCAACATAGTTATTAGAACTGAGGGTGAATACAATATCTACTCCCGCATCGGTAGCGATGTTGTGGTCCAAGCTGGAATCTAAATCTATCACCAGAATACCCTCATCGGTGGCTCTTTTCAAGCAGGGCAACAAGACGTGGTGAGTGTTGACAGCCGTAATAAGCACGCGCGGCTTGCGATCTAAGACATCATTGCAGCTTTTAAGCTGAGATTTTGTTGGTTCATCAGCGTTTAGGTCAGCTAGGTTGTAATCTATTTCTATTTCGTCATCCTCAATGCCATCCTTAATGCCATCAGCAACGGAGCTCCAGAAAGGATCGGACAACGACTTCAATAACACGCCATACTCATCCGATGAAACCTTAGGATTTCCAAGAATCATTCCCCCCATCCCCACCGCAATAATCACCCCCACCGCCCCCACCGCCGCGATAATCCCCAGCAATAATTTCTTGTTTTTCACTACTCAATTCCTTGTTTTATTTGAAAATATTGTTCCTACATCAAGCGATAAGGGATTTTACAACATAATATGAAATTGTAAAGACACATTTGACTAGATCTTTCTGCTTGTCATTGGTAACCTCACCGTGAAACAATCAGCTAAGTAGTCGGGAGATGCTTATGTCTAGTGAGTTGATAAAGGTAAAGACACAAACCAAGCAACGAGTTAAGGTCCTTAAACAGCATTCTGGTTTGCGTCTTTATTTGCCTGCGGTGTTAAGCGGCCTGAAGCTGACTACTCGCCATTTTCTGCGTAACGTACTGGGCAAGCGTGATGTAGTCACCATCAACTACCCTGAGGAAACCCGCCGTATTTCACCCCGTTATCGGGGTCGCCATAGGTTGACCATGCGCGAGGATGGGTTTATCAAGTGTGTGGCATGCTACATGTGTGAGGAGATCTGCCCTGCCAATTGCATCCACATTGAAGCTGGCGAAGAACAAGACAAATCGGTGGAAAAATATCCCGTGGTTTTTGATATAGATGAACTACGCTGTGTGTTCTGCGGTCTATGTGTGGAAGCATGCCCCAAAGATGCCATCCGAATGGATACTGACATTATCTCCATGGCATACACAGACCGTGATCGCTTTGACTTAACCCGAGAATTGCTGCGTGACAAGAATCCAGAAAAGAGTCCCCAAACCAAGTTTCATCACGTTCCTCTTCCGAGTACCCCCGCGGAAGCTCTGCCTAAATCTCAAGTACCGCTGGCTGAGGAAGTTTCCTAGCCCTCCTAACCATCTTGGCCCTCCTAGCATTAATTTTATTTGATCAATTCTATTTGGTAGAAACATGTCACACCATAAACCCTTAAGAAGCATTCTGCGATTATCGTTGACGTTACTCTTCCTATGCCTAGCTCAGTTGGTGCTGGTGCAGTCAGGGCTGGCAAAGAATCCTCCCTCCAAGGAGGAAGACCCTACCACCCGTCTTCTGCGGTTGAAAGCTCAGCAAGAAGGCAAAATATATGCCCCCATTCAAACAAAGGGATTGAATGCCACCGAACGCCTTTTACTTATAAAAGCTCGTCAAGAAGGGGTGCCTGTACTGGTGGAAGGGGGGAAGAACCTGTTGTTGGTAAATGGTCAGGGAGTAGGGTCTTGGAAACCCAAAGACCCTGCTGCCTCTCGTAAGGAGGCTGTTCAGGATGCCCTGCGTAATGCCGTGGAAGAAGCCAGTGGCTTGTTACTGGAAGCTAAAACCGAAGTGGAAAACTATCAGCTGGTACAAGAAAGTCTATCTACCACCACTAGTGGCTTCATCAAGCGATACCGCATCAAAAACGAAAAACGCGATGGAGATTTATATCGGGTGGAATTAGAAGCTCTAGTGGAAGTTAGACCCTTTGTAAAGCAAGTTGCAAAGCAAGTTGCAAAACAAGTACAAAAAGCAACTTCTAACACTGGTAAAAAGAAGGCCGCAAACAAGGACAAAGATAAGGGGGATCGCCAGCTTGAGAATAAGAGCAAGGTCAAAGCTGGGGAAGATAGCAAAGCTGGGGAAGATAGCAAAGCTGATAAGAGCAAGGTCAAAGCTGAGGAAGATAGCAAAGCTGGAGATAAGAGCAAGGTCAAAGCTGGAGAAGATAGCAAAGCTGGGGATAAGAGCAAGGTCAAAGCTGGAGAAGATAGCAAAGCTGGGGATAAGAGCAAAGAGAAAGATAACTCAAAAAGCGACGATAATGGCAATTAGTCTCCTAGTAGAATCAGCTTATTAACCTCCCCTGGTCGGTTTGTTAATGAAGCCTGCGATTGTTGACATTTCGCACAATTTAGCCGTTATCAGAGAGCGTATCTGCACAGCGGCCCTCAATAGTGGTAGAAAGTCTGCCGATATTGCCCTGGTGGCAGTCAGTAAAACTCGCTCGGCAGAAGAGGTCTGTCAGGCAGTAAAAGCGGGGCAGAATCTATTTGGTGAGAATCGCATCCAAGAAGCCCTGCCCAAAATGGTTGCCGTCAGGGAATTGTGTGAGCCTCCTCAGTGGCAGCTGGTGGGATTATTGCAACGCAATAAGGTTCGCTTTACGGACCCCTTTCAGCTACTGCTCTTGCATTCAATATCTCTGGCAGAAGCCCTGCAAAAGCAAGCCCAGAAAAACCTCCGCAGCTGTGCGGTGCTAATTCAAACCAATTTTAGCCAATCAGACTCTAAATCAGGGGTGCGATCAGTAGCCGAACTTGACAGACTAGTTACCTACTTGCAACAATGCCCCAATGTTCAACTGCAGGGATTGATGACCATTCCCCCGCCGCGCCTCAATGAGACTGATACTCGTAAGATATTCGCCCAACTTAGAGAAACCTTGCAACAACTTCAAACTCAGCTGCCCCAGCCTCACCAATGTTGCCATCTCTCCATGGGGATGTCGGGCGACTTTGAGTGGGCTATTGCTGAGGGTAGTACCATTGTCCGCGTAGGGTCGGCTATTTTTGGTCATAGAAAGATATAATGCTTATTATTGACATCATTGATATTGCTGCTAAAGCCTTATCCATTGTGATTATCGCCCATGTGGTACTATCATGGGTGCCGCATGACCCTCATCAAAAAGGATTTCGTTTGGTTCACAGACTGGCATTGCTATTGCTGGAACCGTTCCGTTTTATTCCTGCTATAGGAGGGCTTGATCTAGCTCCGATTGCGGCTCTTTTTACCATCCAGCTGATAGAAAGATTTCTCATACAGGCGGTGCAGAATTTTCTTTAGAGTTGCTGTGAGGATAGATGTTATGCCTTTCAGTTGTGTTGGTGCGACCCGTTATTTGAGATGTCTGGCTGATTAAAGTTGTATAGATGCCGTTATTGACTGCGGGGGAATTGCTAAGTCGTTTGAGTGGTTGGTTAGCTGGTCGGGAGGTGGATTCTGCTCGTTTGGAAGCAGAGTTGATGCTGGCACATGTATTGGGGTGTCCTCGTTTGGAGTTATACTTGCGATTAGACCAGCCATTAGTAGAGACCGAGCTCAGTGCTTGTCGTGAGTTGGCACGTCAGCGTGGGAAGCGTCGTCCTTTGGCACATATTTTGGGTTCTGCCCATTTTTGGGGACTAGAATTGAGTACTGGGGCGGGTGCATTAGTGCCTCGTCCTGAGACTGAGATCCTGGTAGAGCAAGTTATCCGTGCTAGCCTCCCTGGTTTAGTGTTGGAGTTTGGTGCGGGGACTGCGGCGATAGGTTTGGCGGTTTGTGCTGAGTGTCGTAATTTGTGTTGGTTAGCCACCGAGTTCAGTGCCGAGGCCTTGCAATTGGCTTGTTTGAACAGGCAATACCACAGTGAGCTACTAGAGCCGCGGGGCAATCGGCTGTTGTTGTTTCGGGGGGATGGCTTTCAGGCAGTTGCTCCTCGGGCATGTATTTCCTTGATTGTTAGCAATCCGCCCTACATTCCCACGGATGAGCTTTCTCAGCTGATGCCAGAAGTACAACATGATCCGTCTTTGGCTCTGGACGGAGGTCAGGATGGATTGAAATATCATCGTCTTCTTATTAAAGAGGGGGCTTCTCGTTTAGAGGTTGGTGCCAAGTTATTGCTGGAGATTGCTCCTAATCAAGAGCAGGTTGTTTGTGAATTGCTAGAACAAGCAAGATTTTCTTGTGTCTCTCACCAAGACTTAAATGGACGGGTACGGGTAATTTCGGCAATTAAGGCTACTTAGAACCACTTGGTGAACAGCTAGTTCTTTGGTTTTAATCTTGTAAGAAATGCTGTTATATTAACGACAAACAGATATTTATTAAATTTTCTCCATAAAAAGAGTATTTTTTTAACTTTTTTTTTGCAAACACCAGATAATGTTGGTAGCGTGACTCCAATCGGAAGAGGACAGACTTATTTGTTTTTCTTTTAGATTTAATTTCTAGGTTTTTTTGTATTCAATGTGTCACTAAAAAATACTATGGTGCCTTGGGTGCTATTATATTGTCTGATACCAAAAAGGAATATCCCATGACTAAAACAGAATTAATTGATGCCATTGCTAAAGACGCAAAAATAACTAAAACCCAGGCTGCTGGGGCTTTGGAGAGTGCAATTAGTAACATTTCTAAAAGACTTACCAAAGGCGATACTGTCACCTTGGTTGGTTTTGGAACGTTCTCGGTCACTAACCGTGTTGCTCGCAAAGGACGGAACCCTCAGACAGGGGCTGTGATTAACATCCCAGCTTCTAAATCCCCACGCTTTAAGGCTGGTAAGAAACTGAAGGAAGCTGTTAATTAGTTTTCAAGTATTTTTCAAGCGTGCCAGTTTAGTCCTACATTTAGTAGCATGCCAAACGAGAAAAACTTGTTCCAAGGTTAAAACTGAAGGCGGGTACGGCTTGAAAATGGCTAATATTTAGGGAGACCGTAATTTTCGGTTTCCCTTTTTTTGGGCTCGCTCTTCAAGAACTAATTCACTAGAATAAGTGCTATTCTGTTTAATTTGAGAATTTGAAATCATGCATGCTATAGGTATTAAATAGCAGGTTATAGGACAAACAGAATGACCTATCCTAAACCAATTTTTACTTCTCTTATGGCACCTACCTCCTTTAAGAAAAAAACTTTGCAAAATCTTCGTTCGCAACTGGAAAACACCTTGCAAGAAATTGAAGAAGATGCTCGGATGGAAATCAGTGGTATGCGTAAGCCCTCTGCCACCTTCCCAGACCCAACTGATCGGGCTAACATGGAGTCGGGACGGAATCTTAATCTGCGAATTCGTGATCGCCAGCGAAAATTAAGCATGAAAGTACAAGAAGCCATCCAAAGAATAGATGACAATACTTTCGGCAACTGCGAAACCTGCGGTGAACTGATTGAACTACCACGTCTGATGGCACGTCCCGTAACTACCCTGTGCATCAGATGCAAGGAACAACAGGAAATACTTGAAAAAAAGCCCTGACTCTACCTAACGCAATTCTCAATCTTATCCACCCCCCACCCCCCTATACCCCCCCCCATACCCCCAAAGCAATCCCGCTGATGATACTCTCTGACAGCACCATCCGTGAGTTGCTCGAAACAGGTGAGCTGGAAATTAAACCCCTTTCAGATCACTGCATCCAGCCAGCATCGGTGGACTTGCGTCTGGGAACAACCTTCCTAAAAGTCAATGAAGACAACCAAGCCGTTATCTCCCTCAATAAACCGATTGAATATACCACCGTTCAGAACGAGCAGATTGTTATCCCACCACACTCTTTTATGCTGGCTACTACCATGGAAAGCATAAATCTCCCTCACAATATTACCGCCTTTGTAGAAGGACGAAGCTCCATTGGACGTATTGGATTGTTCGTACAAAACGCAGGCTGGGTAGACCCTGGCTTCAATGGTGAACTAACCTTGGAACTATTCAACGCCAACCGCCAGCCTATCAACCTTATATCTGGACGCCGTATTTGTCAGCTCGTATTTGCACGCATGGATAAACCCACTAAAAACCCTTATCAAGGTAAGTACCAACATCAAAAAGACCCTGTAGGTAGCCGCATCTTCCAAGATGCCGATTCCTAAACCCTGCTGTGGAACATTACTCTTAAAATGACTTGCTAATTTCTACCCAATATGCAACACATCAACGGTGATGGCATGTCAATGATGTTATGGTGCCGAGCGTGATTATGTAATTCTCACTAGATATGCATGCTTTTTTGCAAATATTTTAGGGAGTTAACTGGTTATCAGGAATGTAGATTTGTAGTTTTTCATTAGGAGGTTAATTATGGTATTGAGCAATGTATTAAGGAAAATGTTGATTGCTAGTAGCGTGGCAACATCTGTTTGTTGCACGGCGACCGCAATCGCGGCCCCAGGAGATCCTATTCGGATCGGAGCTACCCTGCGGATAGCATCTGATATTGACTTCAAGCAGGGAGAAATGATTAAATCCGAGGTGGTTGCTATCAATAAGAGGGGTGGCATACAGGGGAGGAAAATTGAGTTTATTCTGCTAAATGACAAATGCAATCCCTCTAAGGGAGTCAGCAATGCCCGTCAATTAATTGAGCAAGATAAGGTACACTTGTTGATCGGGTCATCTTGTTCTTCGGTAACCCTGCCAATAGTGAGAGTGACTGATAAAAGAAAAACTCCCCAGATTACTGCAGAATCCACGGATGCTAGAATCACCAAATTGGGCAGTTATTGGATTTTTCGGGTACCTGTTTCTAGTCGTTTTTACAAGGTTGCTCAGGCTGATTATGTGGCTAAGAAAATCGGCAAAAAGGTGGCTTATATTTACTCTAGGGATTCTGTGGGAAAGAGATTTGCTCAAGACACGATCAATTACATGAAAGCAACCTATAAAGTGGACCCTGCAGTCACGGCTCAAGTTGATAGCAAAGCGATTGATTTCCGTGCCGAGTTGCTGAAAATAAAAAATGCCCGGGCAAATGCATTGATTATTTCTGCCTCAGAACAACAAATTGCTGACATTCTACTGCAATCTTATGAGGTGGGTATTTCTAAGAGGGTTCGCCGTGTGTTTAATGCGGTGGCTTCTCAGCAAGAAGTCCATGTATTGGCAAAGCAATCTATTCGGGGAGCGTATTATGCGTCTTCGTTCTCTATTAAAAATAAGAGCAAAAAAGTTCGCAATTTCATTAAGGTAGTCCAAAAGGAATACAAAATATCACCAGAGCAAGGACTTGCACAAACTTGGGATTTGATAAAAATCGTGGAGCAAGCACTAGAAAGTACTCAACTCCAAGGAGGCTACCGTAATCTGACTTCTGATCGTCGTGCTATTCGTAATGCCCTCGCTGAAATTAAGAATTATCAAGGAGCTTCTGCGGGTAGCATCAGCTTTTGTGCCGCGGCTACCCCACAATGTCGGGACGGCAATCGGACTCCAGTTTTGATTGAATACACTAAGGGAGGAAAAGTCTTTAAGACTCGTAAAATAAGCGTTCAAACACTTGATGCCAAGGCTGGGCTTTAGCCAATTTTTCGGATAGTCTTTCATAGAATGTCTAGCAACCAAGAGAAATATTCCGTTCCCCAAAAGTCGGGCTTGTTGGCAGGCAAGATCGCTGTGATTACCGGCGGCAGTCGCGGGATAGGGCAGGGCATCGGCTTACGCTTTGCCAAAGAAGGAGCTAACCTAATGCTGGCAGCCTCTTCTGAGAAAAATCTGCGACATGCCGCAGAAGAAATAAGACAGCAAACTCAAGCTAATGTACTATGGCATGCAGCCGACCTGCGTGACCCCCAAAGCTGTACCTCTCTGGTAGCCAGTACCCTCAAGAATTTTGGTCGTTGCGATATATTGGTGAATTCAGCTGGGGATTCCCAGCCTGGGGACTTTTTGAAGCAAGAAGATCATGTCTGGCAAGATGGCTTCGCCCTTAAATTCCATACGGCTGTTCGTTTGTGTCGTCTGTTGTGGCGGGATTTAAGCAAATCTCAGGGTAATATTCTAAACATCATTGGGAGCATTGCCCGTACTCCAGATCCTGAATTCTTAATCGGTGGTGCTATAAACGCAGCTTTTGCGAACTTCTCCAAGGGCTTGGCGGGGCGGGGCAAGCGTGATGGCGTACTAGTTAATGTCATTCATCCTGGACTGATAGAAACTAAACGCATCTGGGACGTTTTTCGTGCCAAAGCCAAAATACACAACGTGAAACCCTCGGAAATACGCGACAAAATCATGGCTAAAAACAACCTAAAGCGACTAGGCAGTACTGAGGACATCGCTTCACTGGCGTTGTTTCTTTGCTCTCCTGAGGCTAGCCACATCCAAGGGGTAGCCGTCGCGGTGGATGGCGGTGCTACCACAGGAGTATACTAGCTGCTGGCTAGCTATGACGTATCTAAGTCAATCGCAAGAAGTGGTAGGGTACGGAAGCAATGGGCGGTGCAGGGATTGAACCTGCGACCTACGCCGTGTAAAGGCGCCGCTCTCCCAGCTGAGCTAACCGCCCGTTATTTTATCGCTCACCTTTACTTATATCTCAGCATCGTCTTCATCGTAGTACTTTCTTAGCTATTCTCGCAAGCCTTCGTTAGTTGAGTTTTATGAATCGCATCCTTGCAATTGACATCGGAGGTACAAATAGTCGCTTTGCCCTCTATGACCCCGATAATCTGGAGCGGGCTGTGCTACTGAAGACCTATTCTTCTGCTCAGTTTGCCTCGCTGGAGGAAGTGGTGAACAAATTCCAGCAAGAATGCTCATATCAGCATCCAACGGCTGCTTGTATTGCCATTGCAGGCCCCGTATCCGAAGAGGGTTTTATCACTGCCAACTTGCCTTGGCAAATTTCTCCTCCTCTGACCCGTAAAACCATAGGCATTCCAAAAACATGCTTTATCAATGACTTTTCTGCGATGGCTTGGGCGTGTATCTATTTGAAACCGCAGCACTTACTGACCCTAAAATCTGGCAATCCACAGCCACAATTTCCTAAGGTGGTGCTAGGACCAGGGACTGGTCTGGGACAAAGCGCGGTGATTCCTACCTCTGATGGCGAGCAAGTGATCGCCAGCGAAGGCGGACATACTGACTTCGCACCTACTAATCCTCAACAAGACAGGCTACTCCAATGGCTGAGGAGTAAATACAAACCCGTATCGGTAGAGCGAGTTCTATCTGGTCCGGGCTTGCTGAACATCTACCATTTTCTCAATCAAGCAGAAGGCATCCCAGAATCACCAGCTACACGGGCAAGAATGGGTTCTCAGGATGCTGGAATTGCCATCACTCAAGCAGCCCTCAAACAGGATGATGCCCTTGCTCAACAGACCCTGCAGCTCTTCTGCGAAGCCCTAGTTACTGAAACCTCTAATCTGGTGCTAAAGTACCTTGCTAAAGGAGGTGCTTATCTCTGCGGTGATTTTGTTAACAACATTGTTCCGTTACTCAATCAACCTCAGTTTATCCATTTGTTCACTAATAGGGGACGCCTTAGTACCACCATGGAACAAATTCCTCTTTATGTTGTTGCTCATCCTAGCCCTGGGTTGCTGGGAGCAGCCGTAGTTGCTAGTCGTCTTTAAGTAAAGCGGAATTTGTATTTTCTGCAAAAAAGGTGATTAAAAATTCTTAATCAGGTATACTTTCCTTAAGAAAGTCTTGTTATGATTTTATTGTGGGAAAATATAAAAAAATGTGGAGTCCATGGCTTTGCCTTGTTTCTGGGTTTTTTAGCTATGGGGGGAGTGGTTTACACTGCTTGGCAAGTTGGCAGTAGCAAGGGAGATTTTTTGCTGGGTTTGCAGCAGGCATTGCAATGGAATGAAGGGATGCTTCTCAGGTTGGGATTCGCTAGTTTGGGGATACTCTGTTTGGGGGCGGTGTTGGCGGGGATCCGAGTACTACAGCAGATGGCAGATGTGCGTGTTAAGCAAGAACAGGGGCGGAGGTATATTTCTGCCATCAAACAGCTGGGGAATCTGAAAGAGGACCATACCGCTAATGTGGAAGTTCGTATGGGGGCTCTGTATGCCTTGGAGAATCTGATGAAAAATGCAGCGGATGAGTATCATTATCAGGTTTTATCGTTGCTGTGTGCTTATTTACCTGCCAATGCAGAATTAAAATCAGAAGAGAAGGGACGCTTAAGAATAAGAGCTGATGTCCATTCCTGTGCGCAGATTATTGCCAGACGGAATAGGTACTGGGATGAGGAAAAAATTTATTTTAACAACTTAAATTTCACGGGTTTTTTGCTAGAAAAAGCTGATTTTGAGCATTCGATCATGAGGGAGATGAATTTTGAGCATGCTAATTTGGGAGAAACAAATTTTAAGCACGCGACCATTCAGAGAACAAATTTTCGTCGTACGGTGCTCTGGCGTAGCAATTTTAAGCATGCATATATTTCGGAAGCTAATTTTGAAAGCACCATGATGCGTAGATCTAGTTTTGCTGAAACCCTAATATACAAGAGCAATTTTCAAGATGTTTATCTAAGTGAAGTGGAATTAAGAAAAGCTAGCATTCAGGAGACCTCTTTTAAGTCTTGTTCCACACTGAGTAAGCAGCAGCTACTAACTACCAGAGATTTAGAAAACATCATCCTACCCAATGGAGATTTACTAAAAAACAAAGAACAATTGAAGTATTATCAAAATGACCTATCCCGAAAGCCGGGCTATACCCCCGCCTCGCACAGCGACGACATAGAAGTGGTCGCCCCTAAAGTCGCCGTTTCTAGTGAGCCCGACCAAAACTTAGAAAGTCTAGGGCAATCTAATGGGAACATTTGGGCCTAGAGTGCCCTCATTGTCGCCTATCCCCAGCTGCCCTGATTGATTCCCTCCCCAGCAAAAAATTTGATCGTTTTCCAGTAGCACCGCAACGTGACTGGTCCCCGCGGCAATAGCAACTGCTGGCTGAGGCAGATCCACCGACCGAGTAGGAGAAACGCAATAATAGCCATATTTATCTCGGCTAAAGCCTTCTGCAGGTCGGAGAGTGTTTAGTCCTAGCTGCCCCTGAGAATTATTCCCCCAGCCGAAGACGCGTCCATCTTCCAGCAAGGCACAGGTGAAATCCCAACCAGCTTCCACAGCAATAGCTTTGCCCGGCAGTTTAACTGGCTCGTCTGGCTGATGACGATTCTCTTCATGCCCTAGTCCCAAGCGTCCGTGGTAATTCCACCCCCAACAAAAAACTTCTCCCGTTTCCAGCAGCACCGCAGTGTGAGAAAATCCACAACTGACCATCAAAGCAGCTGACTGAAACTTTATCGCCTTTGTCGGCTGCAGAGTGTTTTCACAATGACCCAATCCCAATTGACCATCACCATTGAACCCCCAGCTGAAAACTCGTCCATCTCTTAGCAAAACCGCGGTATGAGATTGTCCGACCGCTACCTGCATAACTCGGTCTGGCAAAGGGATTTCTATGGTCGGTCTGCGAGTGGAATCAGTGTTTCCAAACCCTAAGCAGCCAAATTCATTTCCTCCCCAGCAAAATAGCTGACCATCTTCCCGTAGCAGACAAGAATGAGATTCTGCCGCAACCAAACCTGCCGTTCGCACAATGGGTTCCAGCAATAACGGCGGAGAAGGAGGAGCATCGGGCAGAGGCTCAGGAGGAGCGGAAATGCGTACCAAAGATAAGGGAATCGGGTGAACATCAGGGGGAAAATCCTTAGGAATCAAAGCTCTAAGTAAAGAAGGATATTCAGGATCAGGACTAAGAGGCTTCAATCTCACCCGCAACGGAATAGGACCCGAAGGGGTCGCTTTATATTGTATGCCTTTAGATTTTCGTAAGCCCAACTGCCCATATCTATTATCCCCCCAACTGAAAACTTGACCATCCTCCAACAGAGCCAGCGTATAATGCTGACCCGTAGCAACAGATACCGCAGCCGCAGGAAGTTTCACCGAAGTCAAGGGGCGGTTACAAGAAATAATCGTTTCAGAATATTCGTCTTTTTCATCACCTTGCTCAATCCCTAATTGACCGTACTTATTGCATCCCCAGCAGAACACCCGACCATCGTGGATGACTGCCGTGTGATTCTCCCCTACCGCAATTCGCTGGGATAACAACAAATTAAGCTCAGGAGGCCAAATCTCTTCCCCTTCAGGGGTAGGCACTGGGGTAGGCATCTTCTCAGAGGTAGGTGCTGGGGGCACTTTCTCAGGGGTAGAGGTAGATACCAAGGCAGGTGCCTTCGTGCTGACTACATCTGGATTCTCCCTAGGGTGATACAGATTCGGCAAGGGTGTACTTTTTTTCATAGTGAATAGGGGCAAGACAGAAATTTACAAATGGGAGCAACACAAAAAATCTTCACAGAAAACTCAATTTGTATTGATAGGCACATCACATCATAAAGTTATTTTTTTAAGTAGACATACTTGCCGCAAATGATCAACAGGCAAGCATTCTATAAACATTTTATAAAAATAATAAAAAATCTTTTGAAGAGAATATATGATGAAACCATTAAACCTTATATCAGGGACACTATTTTTTATGCTACTAGCTGCCTGTGGGGACATGAAATACGAGCTGCCAGAATTTGATTTACCTAATGTTAGTTTTGTATCCGATGTTTCCTCAGGACTAAAGCATTCATGTGCCATCAATAGTGAGGGTATAGCTTGTTGGGGTAGTGGTGAAAGCGGTGAATTAGGCAACAACGAGCAACAGGATAACGCAATTCCTGTAGATGTGTCTAGTATTTCGGGAAAAATTTTTCGTGTATCTGCGGGTGCTGCTCATAGTTGTGCGGTGGTAGATAAGAGTGTCCTGTGCTGGGGAGAAGGAGAGCATGGTCGTCTGGGAGATGGCAATTTGAGCCAGCATGAACAGCTTGTGCCAGTATCGGTGTTGGGGATTAGTGGTAGGATTACTTCTATTGCAGCTGGCGAGCGACATACTTGCGCGGTGGTAGATAGGAGTGCCAAGTGTTGGGGTAATAATGATTTCGGTCAGTTGGGAAATGGTTCTGGTGATTCTCAAGCTGCTGCTGTGCAAGTTGAGGGCTTAGAGAGAAATGTATCTATCATTGTAGTAGGTGCAAGGCACAGCTGTGCTATTGCGAGAGGCAGTGTCTTCTGCTGGGGTGAAGGTAGTAATGGACAGCTGGGTAATGGAGATACTACCAGTCATCAAGTACCCGTTCAAGTAACTGGAATAACCGAAGGTGCTTTTACAATCTCTGCGGGTGCTGATCATAATTGTGCCATGGTTAGAGGTAAAGCACTTTGCTGGGGTAAAGGAGCTAATGGGCAGTTGGGCAATGGTCAAACCGAGGATCAACAAATTCCTGTTCAGGTAGTTGGATTGACCAGCGGTGTTTTTTCGGTATCTGCTGGGCAATCACATACTTGTGCCATTGCTACTAGAAATGTTTTCTGCTGGGGAGCTGGTAATGTTCACCAATTAGGTAATGACAGAACTGCAGATGAGTACATCCCAATAAGAATTTCCTCTTTGGAAAACAAAGTTCTTTTTCTTACTGCTGGTGGTAATCACAATTGTGCCTTGATGAATAACCTAGCGGTACAATGCTGGGGTAAAGGCAATAAAGGTCAACTAGGCAATGGCAAAACAGAAGACCATGCTCATCCTGTAACGGTGAGATTCTAGGAATTTCCCCCTTTTTACTACCGACCTTTGGTTAGCTTCATGGTAAATTAGATTGCTTATGTATAAAAATGCTTGCTTTAAGTAAAGCAAATATGTTTGAATGCCGAGGAGTATGTTACTTCGCATAAGTATGGCAAGTTCATCGGTTGTGGATGCTTGGAAGAAGATTAGGGATAATCGGTATAACTAGTAAAAACAGACCGATGGATTGTAAAGTACCTCAGTATAGATCGCCGATGAAGATGCACTGGTGCCTCGGGTACTGGTATCTCGGGTGTTTCGTGCTGTTGTTGGCTGGGAGTCCTGCTCATGCCCAGCTGAGCGATGCTGAAGTAGCTAAAATCCCTGCTGGTCGGCAACCTCTGCCCTTCAGTCACCTGATTCATGCAGGTCAAAGCGGAATTGACTGCCAGTACTGTCATTTTGGGGTTACTCGCAGTTCAGTTGCAGCAGTGCCGCCCGTTTCGGTGTGTGTGGGATGTCATCAGGTGGTGGGTACGCAATTGACCGAGATTCAGAAATTGCTGGGGTACTGGGAGCGTCAAGAACCGATACCGTGGGTAAAGATTCATGATTTACCTGATTTTGTCAAATTTCCTCACGACAAGCATGTTAATGCTCGCAATGAGATTTTTCCTAAAGGCGTTCCTTGTAAGGATTGTCATGGCATGGTAGAAAAGCTTGTCGTGGTAGAGAAACAAGTCAAAAATTTTGGCAAGATGGGCTGGTGTTTGGAATGTCATTTGCGAGTGCCGGGAGCAATGGAGCGTAAACGAGCTATAGCTACTTCCAGTGAGGATCTAAAAACTAAGGAGTGGCAGCATCCTAGTACTGGGATCGCTAGGGCTCATTTGACAGATTGCTTGACCTGTCATCAATAGAAAGTAAGCGTTATGAGCAAAAATGGCGACAATACTCAGGATGCCTCTAATGGCAATGGATTGGGCAATGGATTGAGCAATGGATTGAGCAATGGATTGAAAAGGCGTGAATTTTTCAAGGTACTGGCATCTGGCGGAGCTGCCGCGGCTCTCAGTGCTTGTAAGGACAAGCCCGAAAAGCTAATCCCTTACCTGACCGTCCCCGAGGGAGTGGAGTACGTCCCTGGGGTGCCCTTGGAATATGCCACCACCTGCATGGAGTGCGATGCCCATTGCGGAATGATAATCAAAACCCGCGAAGGTCGCCCAATTAAAGCAGAAGGCAACCCAGATCATCCCATTAACCAAGGACGGCTTTGTGCCAGAGGACAGGCATCGCTACAAACACATTACAACCCAGATCGCTTGAAAACTGCTAGAAACCGTGATGATCGCGGTCGTTGGCAAGAAATCGCTTGGCAAAAGGCAGAACAGCAAGTAGCTGATAAATTGAAATCGCTGAGCAATCCCACCCAAGCAGTACTACTAACCGATAATGTCGCTGGTAGTCGCGGAGGGTTTCTAGACCGCTGGACACGCAGTTTGGGCATATCCCCTAAGGTGGTCTTGGCTGCCGATACTCATCATAGCTTGCGTTGGGCTTATAAAAAACTGCTTGGCTTTAACGAGGTACCTGAGCATCGGATTGAAAAAGCCCGCTATTTGCTCAATTTCGGTAGCGACTTCTTGGAAACATGGCAAAACCCCGTAGAAAATGCTCGCCGCTTTGCTGACATGCACTCCTATGACGATGCCCGCCGTCGCCGAGGAGGAAAGTTTGTGCATATCGGACCGCATAGGTCTTTAACAGGGTCCAATGCTGACTTGTGGCTAAACATAAGGCCTGGGACCGAAGCCGAATTAGCCCTGGGGCTAGCCAGCGAATTATTGCGAGTACGCGGTAAAAAGCCACCAAATGTTGATACCATAAAAGGTTATCTGCGAGGACACAGCATAGCTAATGCAGTCAGAGTATGTGGAATAGAAGAATCCAAGTTGCGTTTGGTTGCCCGTGAATTCGTAGCGACTTCTCCCAGTTTGGCACTGGCAGGCGGACGTAGCACAGCTTCCACTGGAAGCAGTCGGACTCAGTTGGCAGTCGCAATTCTAAACTATCTGGCTGATAACATAGGACGCACCGTCGTTTTTAAGGGACAAACACAGATTCACGCCCCAGCCACTTGGAGCGAAATAGAAACCCTTGTTGAGCGTATCTATAACTTGGAGGTACAGCTGCTTATCGTTGATAATTGTAACCCGCTCTACATGCTCCCCAGTTCTGCTCGCTTCGCGGGAGCTTTGCAAAGATTGCAAGCATCGGGGATGCTGGTAAGCCTCAATTCAATGCAAGATGAAACCACCGCCAAAGCCCATGTTTCGCTACCCAGTTTAAGTTCTTTTGAACGCTGGGGAGATGCCTTCCCCCGATCAGGAATAGCCTCCCTCCTACAACCAGTCATGACACCCCTGCACCCAGTTAAAGCCGCTGAAGATACCCTGATAAACATTTCCAAAGCCATAGGAAGCAGGGAATTTGAAAAATACTCCGACTACAAGGACATCCTCCAAAACCAATGGCGAGAATTAAAGCGTCAGTGGGAGGTAGGAGGAAACTTTGAAACTTTCTGGCGTTCGGGCCTACAACGAGGAGGAGTATTTCGTAAGGTGGAGGATAAAAGTACGCCTAATATCAATGTCAATGCTTTTCGGCAACGCTCTGCAAATGCCAAATTTACTGGGAAAGGCTTAGTACTTATTGCTTCCTCATCTCCACGCCATAGTGCCGACGGTAAAAGTGCTAGCAACCCGTGGCTACAGGAAATCCCCGACCAAATAACCAAAGTAGCTTGGGGATCATGGATGGAAATACATCCCAATACCGCCCGCAAATTGAAAATCGCTCACGGAGAACAAGTACGCATCACCAGCCCCTACGGTCAATTGGAAGTCCCCGCTTGGTTGAGCTATGGCATACATCGCGACGCGGTAGCCATCCCCAGTGGCCTAGGACGTACCGTGGCTGGCAAGACTGCCAAAAATATAGGAGTTAATGTCGTCAATCTACTGCCTCCCCTAGCCGATCCCCACTCGGGCGAAGCCGCTTGGCTTTCCACTCGGGTACAAATTAAAGGCCTCCACCAAGATGGCAACATGACCCAAACCGATTTCACCAGCCGCCAACAAGGACGAGAAATCGCTCAAATACAAACCCTGAAATCAGCTCAACAAGGGAAATCACCCGTACATAAGCATCATAGTAGCCACAAGAACGTTAGTTTTTATAAACCAGTTGAAGAAAAAGTACCGGGCTATCACGACCCATATCGCTGGGGAATGAGCGTAGACTTGGATAGCTGCAATGGCTGTAATGCCTGCGTGGTAGCCTGCTATGCTGAAAACAATATCCCCGTAGTAGGTAAGGAACTAGTAAAACTAGGGCGAGAAATGGCATGGCTAACCATCAATCGCTATGTAGAGGGCGATGGCGATGACTCAGTAGTGGTGAACCAACCCATGTTTTGTCAGCAATGCGGTAATGCTGGCTGTGAGAGTGTCTGCCCTGTTTTTGCCACTTATCACAATTCGGAAGGACTAAATGCACAAGTGTATAATCGCTGTGTGGGAACCCGATATTGCTCTAACAACTGTGTCTACAAAGTTCGCCGCTTTAACTGGTTCAATTACCAGTGGGAATCCCCCTTGGAACTACAACTTAACCCCGATGTCACCGTACGCTCTAAGGGAATTATGGAAAAATGCACCTTCTGCGTACAGCGTATCAACAAAGCCCGCAGAACGGCCCAAGGAAAAGGGCGTAACATCCAAGATGGCGAAATAACTCCAGCTTGTGCCCAAACCTGCCCCACTCAAGCGATTACCTTTGGCAACCTGACCGATGCTAATAGCGAAGTTTCCAAAAAAGCTGCCCGTAGCAACCGAAGTGGTCGGGTCAGGCAATATGAAGTGCTAGAAGAACTCAATCAACTGCCTGCGGTCACCTACTTACGCAAAATAACCTACCAACCTATACCGAAATCCATGGGGACTAAGGATAATGAAAATGAGGGGATTAAAAAGCCTGAGAGTAGCGGTCTCGGTCACCTTGCACCTACCACCTCGCACCCACCTCGCACCTACTTATTGCAATCGGGCAAACATAGCTGATGCAATGGGCAAACATAGCTGATGCAATGGGCAAACATAGCTGAGCCTCGCTAGAGGTGTTCTGATGTTCTAACTAAGGAAACATGAAATCAATTAGCTATGCTGAGGTAAATCACGATGTCCTAAAGACACTGGAGCGTCCTAAGCCTGCCTATTTTCTGCTGTTGATAGGCTTTGTGACAGCTTTGGGGATTGGTGTAATTAGCTTAGCAATCCAGATTGATGTTGGCTTGGGATTAAGTGGCATTTCGCACCCGATTGGCTGGGGAGTGTATATCACTAATTTTGTCTTTTGGGTGGGGATTGGTCACGCAGGCACTCTGATCTCAGCCGTGTTTTTTCTGACGCGTGCTCCGTGGCGTGCCCCTGTTTATCGGGCTGCCGAGGCGATGACCGTATTTGCAGTTATGACCGCGGGGCTGTTTCCGCTTATTCATGTTGGTCGCATTTGGTATGCCTATTGGCTGATTCCCTATCCTAATCAGCGATTGCTCTGGGTGAATTTCAAATCTCCATTGGTATGGGATGTGTTCGCGGTAAGCACTTATCTGACCATCTCCATCACCTTCTTTATTGTGGGCTTGATCCCTGATTTAGCCTCTTTAAGAGACAGTGCTGCTGGACTGAGGCGAAAGATATATTCTATGCTATCCATCGGTTGGAATAACTCCTATCAGCAGTGGACGCATTTTACGCGTGGCTATCTGTTATTGGCTGCTTTTGCTACTCCCTTAGTATTTTCGGTGCATTCCATTGTCTCTTGGGATTTCGCCATGTCGCTGATACCCGGCTGGCATACTACTATCTTTGCCCCTTATTTTGTGGCTGGAGCTATTTTTTCTGGGTTGGCGATGGTATTAACCATCGTGATCCCCATGCGGGTGGTGTTTGGATGGCAAAAGTACATTACCACGCATGTCCTGCAGAGCATGGCACGGGTTATCCTATTCACTTCTATAATTGTGGGCTATGCTTACATAGTGGAGTTCTTTATTGCTTGGTACAGCGGAGTTCCTTTTGAGCGTGCCATATTTTACTTCCGCCCCTTTGGAGAGCCCGGTAGCCTAGACCCTGTGAGCGATAAAGGAGCTTTTGGTTTTCCACAGATAGCTTTCTGGCTGATGATATTCTGCAATGTGATTGTCCCCTTACCCTTGTGGCGTTTTAGGATTCGTAGTAATCCGATTGCCTTGTTTGTGATTTCTATTTTTATAAACATCGGCATGTGGTTTGAGCGTTTTAATATCGTAGTCAGCTCGCTGCAAAGAGACTTTAATCCTACTAACTGGGGGAGTTATCATCCTACCATCATTGAATTTGGAATTACTTTGGGTAGCTTTGGATTTTTCTTTACCTTGTTCATCTTATTCATGCGAGCGATGCCTAGCTTAGCCATTGCCGAGGTAAAGGAAGGGCTGCCACCTCCTATAAAAAGTGCTGCTCGCTAAAGTACTTTGAGTGTTTCTTAAAACATGAAAGTAAATTATGGCTAAACTAAAATTCAAGATTAAAACGCTCAAATTGCTGACGGATATTTCCCGTTTGAAAGAGCGATTGCTGTTCCCGCACAAATTTGAGGGGATCTGGGCAAGCTTTGCCTATCTTGATGAAACAGTGGCTTGCATTAAGGCTTTGCGTCAGAAGGGTTCGCGACCGTCTGTACTTTCTCCTTGCCCCCGACACGAGCTGGAACACGCCTTAGGCTCGCCTCAGAGTAAGCTACCTTTCATCACCCTAGTTTTTGGGGCGATGGGGTTGTTCTTTGGCTACGGACTACCTACTTGGACTGCTATGGATTGGGTGCTACCAGTAAGCAGCAAGCCTATTATTAGTATCCCTGCCTTTAGCATAATCGGCTTTGAGCTAATGGTCTTGCTGAGTGGTCTGGCAACCGCGGTGGGGATTTTCCTCTTAGGTTATATCTCATTAAGAAAACAACCTCTGCCGCGATCTGAGGAATTCTTAAACTATGGCAGGTTCTCTTTAGACCGCTTTGGGGTGGCAGTCCCATGCGAAGAAGCACAATTAAACAACATCAAAAAGCTCATGCTTCATCACGGGGCAGAAAAGGTGGTTCATGAAAAAGGTAGCTAAAAATCATGCATCTCGCGCGTGCTGGCGTCTATGGCTTCTCTACGGGAGTGCTAGTCTATTGGGAATGATAATACTTACCAGCTTCTGGCTGGCTGCCAGTGCCAGTAGAACTAAAACCACAAACTACTACACCTCTTATGACCTCTCTCGCCCTTGGTTTGATGGCAAATCTTGGGATTGGTTCCTTGATATGTTTAACATGCCACACCTAAAACCTCAGGAAGAGGGTACTCTGCAAACTTTTCCTACAGAATCAGTGCCTCGTAGCGGACGCGAGCCTTTTATTCCTGCTAAAGCCCTCTCTAATGGGCGTCTTTTGCGAAATGTTCAACCCCGCAACACCCTGCCAATCACCAAAGACTCCGTTGAACGAGGCAAAATTCTGTACGGACGCTATTGTGCTGTATGTCATGGCGTCTACGGCAATGCCGATACCATCGTCGTAAAACGAGGCATGCCCGCACCACCACTGCATCAACTGCTGACCTTGCTATCTGATGCCCATATCTATAACCTCATCCGTTATGGAGGAGGCATTATGCCTTCTTATGCTCACCAGACTACTCCCACAGATCGCTGGGAAATCATCCATTACTTGCGTTCCGAACGCTTCTAACGCCTATTATCACGCCTATTATCATTGCCTATTATCATGCCTATTATCATGCCCTTAGCTGAGCTGAAAGACATTCTGGAAACAGGAAATCCTATCCTGCGTAGTGGTTGGCGTAGTTTGCTCTGGGGATTTGTGATCGTAGGGAGCGGCATGTTTATCTATGGACTCTATAACAACCAACCAGAACGCACTTGGCAAATCTTCTTAGTTAACACTCTCTTCTGGGGTGGTATCGCCCAAGCAGGAGTGATGCTTTCGGTCATTTGGCAAATCACCGATGCTAAGTGGGGACGACCTTATAAACGCGTTGCTGAATGCTTCTCAGCTTTTCTACCACTAGCCTTTCTGACCTTTATTGCAATCAGTTTTGGGGCATCCCACCTGTTTGAGTGGGTACACGACCCTCTACCTGCCAAGGCATCTTATCTTAATCTGCCCTTTTTCCTCACCCGTAACACAATCGGGCTGGGAATGCTCCTTTTGCTTAGCCGAATTTATGTCAACAACTCCCTGTTGCCAGACCTCGCTGAGGCACGTGCTTTAATCCCTCAGTGGGGAGGAAAAAATGCTGAAAAATTACTGAAAAACTACGACCATAATACCCAAAAAAATAAAAAAGAGCTTAATGCCCGCCGCTTAGCTCCCGCTTTGGCACTGCTCTATGCAGTAGTTTTCTCTATGGTCGCATTTGATTATGTCATGTCTCTGGACCAAGAGTGGTTTAGCACCTTATTTGGCGTATTCTTCTTTGTCGGCAATCTATACTCGGCATTGGCACTGATGCTTATTATCATCGCCTTCCTACACAGAAAAACCATCCTGAACAAGTACATGACCATCAATCGCTATAACGACCTCGCCAAACTTACCTTTGCTATTGCCATGCTCTATGTCTACATGGCTTTTTCTCAGTATCTGGTCATTTGGTACAGCAATCTAGCCGAAGAAGCACCCTTTCTAGTCACCCGTTCTATCGCTCCCACCCCTTGGAGACCTTTGTTCTGGATACTCTTCGGACTGCTCTTTGTACTCCCCTTTATTACCCTCATCTCGCGGACTATCTGCCGTACTCCAATCATCACCGCGAGCATTGCCTTAGTGTTGTTGATTGCTCAATGGTGGGCTCATTACTTGCTGGTGGTACCTTCCATTCAAGACCGACATGAAAATCCGCAATTCCTCTTTGGGTTAATGGAAATACTCATCACGCTCGGATTCGGGGCAATGTTCCTGCTCAGCGTTCTCTACATGATGCGACTGGTTCCCATCCTACCCATCTCCGATAAACACCTCTGCCAAAGCTGGCACGGGCATTAGCCTCGCCCTCACCTAAGGCGTAACACACTGAACGAAATCGGAGGGCTGCCCACAGAGTAATTCACTGGGGATAACTCGGGTACCATCGGCATCTTCTTCATAAGACTTCAGAGTGGGGTAGAAATCATCCGTGAAATCCCAGTCGTCAGCACTCCAGCCTGTAGTGTTGGCATCCAAGGCTTTTAGTTGTAGGCTGGTTTTGCCAGTAGCCTCGGCATCTGAAAGGGTCAGTTCGGTATCCTCGTTAGAAACAACGAAGGTACTATCACTATTATAATAGCTGCGGGTAATTGTAATTGTATAAGTAGTCCCAGTCTCTTTCTTGCCAAGCAAGCGACCCACGCTATCGGCTCCATCGCCCCCAACCACATTGCCTAAGGCATAACTGTTACTGATGGTTAAAGGAGCATATTGACTATTATCATATCCCACTAAGCCACCCACCTTGTCATCACCAGCACCGCCAGTGGCAGAGCCAGTGGCGTAGCTGTTACTGATGATGGTGCCACTATCATTAGAACCTACCAAGCCACCCACAATGTCACTACCACCACCGCCATCAGCAGAGCCAGTGGCATAACTATTTCTGATGGTGCCAACAAAATTATAACCTACCAAGCCACCCACCCAATCATTATCACCAGCTCTGCCATAGGTAGAGCCAGTGGCATAGCTATTACCGATGGTGCCATCAATATTATAACCTACCAAGCCACCCACATTGTCAGAATTACCAGCTCTGCCATAGGCAGAGCCAGTGGCATAACTATATTGGATGGTGCCACCACCAAAACCTACCAAGCCACCCACATTGTCAGAATTACCAGCTCTGCCATAGGCATCGCCAGTGGCATAACTATTTTGAATAGTGCCATCACTATTAAAACCTACTAAGCCACCCACAAAGTCATCACCAGCACCGCCATCGGCAGAGCCAGTGGCAGAGCTATTTTGAATAGTACCAGTATTAACACCTACCAAGCCACCCACAGAGTTAGTACCCCCACCGCCATCGGCATCGCCAGTGGCAGAGCTATTTTGAATAGTGCCATCATTCCAACCTACCAAGCCACCCACATAGCTAGTACCCTTACTGCCAGTGGCATCGCCAGTGGCAGAGCTATTTTGAATAGTGCCATCATTATCACCTACCAAGCCGCCTACATAGCTACTGTCACCTGTGCCAGCAGAAACCAGCCCCGAAGAAACACCCGATATTGTTCCATTATTTCTGCCTGCTAAAACACCTACATAGTTGGGATTACCAAAACCACCACTATTGCTACTGGCAACTGAACCTGTTGTACTTTTTGCAAAGGAGAAGTTTTGTACTTTGCCACTAGATACCGCAAAGAATCCCGTGTAGTAGGTGGTATCGGTGGCAATGTTTAAGCCACTGATGATTTTATTATTGCCTTCTAAGGTAGCAGAAAAAGGATTGGATAGGCTACCAATGGGAACAAAGTTGGTAATGGAAGAAAGATCAATGTTGCCAGCTAGTTCGTAGCCATTGCAACCTGTGCTGGGACAGCCCGCATTAGATGGAGCATTCGTGCCATCATTATAGCTAGTGCCTGCCAAATTATGGCGGATGTTGTCTAGCTCGGTAGCACTGGCAATCTCTATCAGACCGTTGTTGTTGTCATCTACATCTTCGCCATCATCTTTACAGCCGTCTGTGTCAATATCGGTGCTGCCAGTGCCAATTATACCTCTGGGACAGCTATCATCAGTGTCAGGTACGCCATCATTGTCGTCATCTACATCAGCAGAGTCAGGAATGCCATCGCCGTCGGTATCAGCAGATCCACCACCTCCACCCCCGACACTACTACTCCCCCCGCAGCTAGCTAAAAATAAAGCCACAACACAACTAGCTGAGAGCAGTGATGATTTTTTCATCGGTAATCCTCTAATATGTGTGTGAAAGACCAGGGCATTCCTCAGCTTTGAGAAATCGTCAGTCCACATCGCAGCAAGCAGAGGGGGCGTTGTCAAGTTTAAGACAGCCTGCCGAAGCTGGCACGGGGGGGGATTAGCCTCGCCCTCAACAGCCTAGGGTGTAGGACACTGAACGAAATCAGGGTCGGGCTGCCCACAGAGTAGATTGCCATCAACTTTTAGAGTGGGGTATTTGCCAGCGGTGAACTGCCAGTCGTCAGTACTCCAGCCGTTATTGTCGCCTGCAAAGTCATCTTCGGTATCGGTGGCATCTAAGGCTTTTAGTTGAGCAAGGGTTTTGCCTTTAGCCTCGGCAACTGGAAGGTTTAGGATGGTTTCGCCATTATCTAAGGCACTCTCACTATTATAATAGCTGCTGGTAATTGTAATTGTATAAGTATTCCCAATAACCTCTTTCACGCCAAGCAAGCGACCCACATAGTCATATCCACCACCCCCATCCACATCGCCTAAGGCATGGCTATTTCTGATGGTTGCAGAACCATATCGATTACTAGTATGTCCCACTAAGCCACCCACCCTGTCACCACCAGCACCGCCATTAGCAGTGCCAGTGGCATAGCTATTACCGATGAAGCCATTATTAGTACCTACCAAGCCACCCACCTTGTCACTATCAGCACCGCCATTAGCAGTGCCAGTGGCAAAGCTATTACCGATGGTGCCACTATTATCACCCACCAAGCCACCCACACTATAATAATCACCAGTACTGCCATCGTCATTGGTAGAGCCATTGGCAGAGCTGTTTTTAATAGTGCCACTATTAGAACCTACCAAGCCACCCACAAAATCATAATCACCACCACCGCCACTGGCAGAGCCATTGGCAGAGCTGTTTTGAATAGTGCCACTATTAGAACCTACCAGGCCACCCGCAATATCATAATCACCACCACCGCCACTGGCAGAGCCATTGGCAGAGCTGTTACCGATGGTGCCACTATTATCACCCACCAAGCCACCCACATTATCACTATCATCACCACCGCCATTGGCAGGGCTATTGGCAGAGCTATTTTGAATGGTGCCACTATTAGTACCTACCAAGCCACCCACATTATCAAGATAACCATTACCGCCATTGGCAGAGCCAGTGGCAGAGCTGTTACCGATGGTGCCACTATTATCACCCACCAAGCCACCCACAGAGTCATGGCTACCTGCGCCAGAAGAAACCGATATCCCCGTCACAGAAACATCCGATATTGTTCCATTATTTCTGCCTGCCAGAACCCCTACATACTTGCTATTACCACTATTGTTGCTACTGGCAAAGGACAAGTTTTGTACCTTGCTACCAGTATCCAGAACCGCAAAGAATCCCGTGTATAGGGTGGAACCAGTGGCAATGTTTAGGTCACTGATGGTGTAATCATTGCCTTCTAAGGTAGCAGAAAAAGGATTGGATAGGCTACCAATGGGAACAAAGTTGGTAATGGAAGAAAGATCAATGTTGCCAGCTAGTTCGTAGCCATTGCAACCTGTGCTGGGACAGCCCGCATTAGATGGAGCATTCGTGCCATCATTATAGCTAGTGCCGTCCAAATCATGGCGGATGTTGTTTAGCTCGGTAGCAGTGGCAATTTCTATTAGACCGTCGTTGTCGTCATCTATGTCTACCGCATCGCCAAATCCATCTTGATCTTCATCGGTATCAACATTGCCATCACCATTGTCATCATTGTCTTCATCTTGGTCTCGGCAACCGTCGCCATCGTAGTCGGTGCTGCTGTCGCTGGTGAATAAACTACCTTTGAGGCATTGGTCTTTCTGGATGCCTGAAACAAAATCTATGACCCCATCATCGTCGCTATCATCGTCTTCTCCATTAGGGTCGTCATCTTTGCAACCGTCGCCATCGTAGTCGTTGATGGCGGCGTCGCTGATAAAGTTGGTGTCTAGGCTTACTATGCATTTGTCTTTATTGTCTTTTACGCCATCACCATCGCTATCGTAGGTGGAGTCTTCGCAGCCGTCTTGATTAACATCGGTGGTGAAGTCTGCAAAAGGGCATTTATCGTTAGCACTACCGTCTGCACCGACACCGTTGACATTATCACCATCGCTATCGGTGGTGGAGTCTTCGCAGCCGTCTTGATTATCATCGGTGGTGAAGTCTGCAAAAGGGCATTTATCGTTAGCAATGCCGTCTGTACCGACACCGTTGATCCCATCATTATCGCTATCGGTAGTGGAGTCTTCGCAGCCGTCTTGATTATCATCGGTGGTGAAGTCTGCAAAAGGGCATTTATCGTTAGCACTACCGTCTGCACCGACACCGTTGACATTATCACCATCGCTATCGGTGGTGGAGTCTTCGCAGCCGTCTTGATTATCATCGGTAGTGAAGTCTGCAAAAGGGCATTTATCGTTAGCACTACCGTCTGTACCGACACCGTTGATCCCATCATTATCGCTATCGGTAGTGGAGTCTTCGCAGCCGTCTTGATTAACATCGCTAGTGAAGCCATCAAAAGGGCATTGGTCTTTTGGGGTGGTGGTGCCTAAAACAAAATCGGTGACTCCATCATTGTCGTCATCATCGTCTTCTCCATCAGGGTCGTCATCTTTGCAACCGTCGCCATCGTTGTCGGTGCTGCTACTGCTGGTGAATAAACTGCCTTTGAGACATAGGTCTTTCTGGGTGCCATTTGACTCAAAATCGGTGACTCCATCATTGTCGTCATCGGTGTCTTCTCCATCAGGGTCGTCATCTTTGCAACCGTCGCCATCGTAGTCGTTGGTGCTGTCGCTGGTAAATGAATTGCCTTTGGGGCATAGGTCTTTCTGGGTGATGCCATCGGCCTCAAAATCGTTGACACTATCATTGTCGTCATCATCGTCTTCTCCATTAGGGTCGTCATCTTTGCAACCGTCGCCATCGTAGTCGGTGGTGCTGTCGCTGGTAAATAAACTGCCTTTGAGGCATTGGTCTTTCTGGGTGATGCCATCGGCCTCAAAATCGTTGACCCCATCATCGTCGTCATCGGTGTCCTTGCTGTCTTCGCAGCCGTCAGAATCGTAGTCGGCAGAGCCAAAGGGAGTTTTAGGGCATTCTGTGTCTTGGGCATCTGAGACAGTATCATTGTCGTCATCATCGTCTTCTCCATCAGGGTCGTCATCTTTGCAACCGTCGCCATCAAAGTCGTTGGTGCTGTCGCTGGTGAATGAATTGCCTTTGGGGCATAGGTCTTTCTGGGTGATGCCATCTATCTCAAAATCGAGGATACTATCATTGTCGTCATCATCGTCTTCTCCATCGGGGTCGTCATCTTTGCAACCGTCGCCATCGTGGTCGGTGCTGCTGTCGCTGGTAAATGAATTGCCCCTTGGGCATTGGTCTTTCTGGGTGATGCCATCGGCCTCAAAATCGTTGACCCCATCATTGTCGTCATCGTCATCTTCGTCGCTGTCTTGGCAGCCGTCGCCGTCGTGGTCGGTACTCTTATCGCTAGTAAAGCCTTCGGAGCTGTTGGGGCATGTATCTTTGCTGTCGGTGATGCCATCGCCATCGGTGTCGGTGTCGGCAACATCTTTACCACCACCCCCGCAGCTAGCCAAAAATAGAGCCAGAATACAACCAGCCGAGAGTAGTGATAGTTTTTTCATCGGTAATCCTCTGATATGGGTACGAAAGGCTTGATACCAAGGCCTTCCTCAGCTTTGAGAAATCGCCATTCTCTATCGTAGCAAGCAGAGGGGGCGTTGTCAAGTTTTTAACAGCCTGCCGAATCTGGCACGGGGGGGGGGGGGGATTAGCCCCTCGCCCTCAACAGCCTAGGGTGTAGGGGGAGGCGTAGGACACTGAACGAAATCGGTGGGTTGGTTACAGAGTAATTCACTGGGGATAACTCGGTTACCATTGGCATCTTCTTCATAAGATTTCAGGCTGGGGTAGAAATCATCCGTGAAATCCCAGTCGTCAGCACTCCAGCCGTTATTGTCGCCTGCAAAGTCATCTTCGGTATCGGTGGCAGTCAAGGCTTTTAGTTCATCGCGGGTTTTGGCAACCGCCTCGGTGTTTTCAAGGATTAGGATGGTTTCGCCATTATCTAAGTCACTCTCACTATTATAATAGTTGCTGATAATTGTATAATTCCCAGTACCTTTTTTGCCAAGCAAGCGTCCCACTTCATCGGCTCCATCGCCCCCATCCACCTTGCCTAAGGCATAGCTGTTACCGATGGTTACAGAACCATATCGATTATTAGTATCTCCCACCAAGCCACCGACAGAGTCATTACCAGCACCGCCATCGGCAGAGCCAGTGGCATAACTATTTTTGATGGTGGCACCACCAAGAATGCCACTTCTATTCCCACCTACCAAGCCACCCACAGAGTCATCCCCAGCACCGCCCTTGGCAGAGCCAGTGGCATAGCTATTACCGATGGTGCCAAGATTAGTACCTACCAAGCCACCCACATCTTTACCGTCAGTGGCATCGCCAGTGGCATAGCTATTACCGATGGTGCCACTCTCATTAGAACCTACCAAGCCACCCACCCGATCCCGATTACCATTACTGCCAGTGGCATCGCCAGTGGCATAACTATCTTGGATGGTGCCACTAATATAATTCTGACCTACCAAGCCACCCACATAGTTAAAGGTACCCACACTGGCAGAAACCGATATCCCAGAAGAAACACCCGATATTGTTCCATTATTTCTGCCTGCCAAAACCCCTACACGGTTAGGATTAGAAAGAGCACCACTATTGTTGCTACTGGCAACTGAACCAGTTGTACTTTCTGCAAAGGACAAGTTTTGTACCTTGCTACCAGTACCCAAAATCGCAAATAATCCCGTGTATAGGGTGGAATCAGTGGCAATGTTTAGGTTACTGATGGTATAATCATTGCCTTCTAAGACAGCGGTAAAATGATTGCTATCGCTACCAATGGGAGCAAAGTTGGCAAAGGAAGAAAGATCGATGTCACCAGCTAGTTCGTAGCCCTTGCAAGCTACGGGATTATTAGTAGTAGGACAGCCCGCGTTAGATGGATTACCTGTATTGTCATCATAGTGGCTACCGTCCAGATCATAGCGGATGTTGTCTAGCTCGGTAGCAGTGGCAATTTCTATTAGACCGTTGTTGTCGTCATCGGTGTCTTCAGAATCTTCACAGCCATCGTCATCTTTGTCATTTCCGATGCCAGTTATACCCCTAGGACAGGCATCAGCAGTATCGTCTTTGCCGTCATCGTCGTCATCGGTGTCCTTGCTGTCTTCGCAGCCGTCAGAATCGTAGTCGGCAGAGCCAAAGGGAGTTTTAGGGCATTCTGTGTCTTGGGCATCTGGGACAGTATCATTGTCGTCATCATCGTCTTCTCCATTAGGGTCGTCATCTTTGCAACCGTCGCCATCAAAGTCGTTGGTGCTGTCGCTGGTAAATGAATTGCCCCTTGGGCATAGGTCTTTCTGGGTGATGCCATCGGCCTCAAAATCGTTGACCCCATCATTGTCGTCATCGGTGTCCTTGCTGTCTTCGCAGCCGTCGCCATCGTAGTCGGCAGAGCCAAAGGGAGTTTTAGGGCATTCTGTGTCTTGGGCATCTGGGACAGTATCATTGTCGTCATCTTTATCTTCGCCAGCATCCTCGCAGCCGTCGCCATCAAAGTCGGTGATGATTACGGCGGGGTCAGTGCTGGTGCTTATGCTGGTGAATAAACTGCCTTTGAGGCATTGGTCTTTCTGGATGCCTGAAACAAAATCGGTGACCCCATCATCGTCGTCATCATCGTCTTCTCCATTAGGGTCGTCATCTTTGCAACCGTCGCCATCGTAGTCGGTGGTGCTGTCGCTGGTAAATAAACTGCCTTTGAGGCATTGGTCTTTCTGGGTGATGCCATCAGCCTCAAAATCGTTGACCCCATCATCGTCGTCATCGGTGTCCTTGCTGTCTTCGCAGCCGTCAGAATCGTAGTCGGCAGAGCCAAAGGGAGTTTTAGGGCATTCTGTGTCTTGGGCATCTGGGACAGTATCATTGTCGTCATCTTTATCTTCGCCAGCATCCTCGCAGCCGTCGCCATCAAAGTCGGTGATGATTACGGCGGGGTCAGTGCTGGTGCTTATGCTGGTGAATAAACTGCCTTTGAGGCATTGGTCTTTCTGGATGCCTGAAACAAAATCGGTGACCCCATCATCGTCGTCATCATCGTCTTCTCCATTAGGGTCGTCATCTTTGCAACCGTCGCCATCGTAGTCGGTGGTGCTGTCGCTGGTAAATAAACTGCCTTTGAGGCATTGGTCTTTCTGGGTGATGCCATCGGCCTCAAAATCGTTGACCCCATCATCGTCGTCATCGGTGTCCTTGCTGTCTTCGCAGCCGTCAGAATCGTAGTCGGCAGAGCCAAAGGGAGTTTTAGGGCATTCTGTGTCTTGGGCATCTGAGACATTATCATTGTCGTCATCATCGTCTTCTCCATCAGGGTCGTCATCTTTGCAACCGTCGCCATCAAAGTCGTTGGTGCTGTCGCTGATGAATGAATTGCCCCTTGGGCATAGGTCTTTCTGGGTGATGCCATCTATCTCAAAATCGTTGACCCCATCATCGTCGTCATCGGTGTCCTTGCTGTCTTCGCAGCCGTCGCCATCGTAGTCGGCAGAGCCAAAGGGAGTTTTAGGGCATTCTGTGTCTTGGGCATCTGAGACATTATCATTGTCGTCATCATCGTCTTCTCCATCAGGGTCGTCATCTTTGCAACCGTCGCCATCAAAGTCGTTGGTGCTGTCGCTGGTGAATGAATTGCCTTTGGGGCATAGGTCTTTCTGGGTGATGCCATCGGCCTCAAAATCGTTGACACTATCATTGTCGTCATCATCGTCTTCTCCATTAGGGTCGTCATCTTTGCAACCGTCGCCATCGTAGTCGTTGGTGCTGTCGCTGGTAAATGAATTGCCCCTTGGGCATAGGTCTTTCTGGGTGATGCCATCTATCTCAAAATCGTTGACCCCATCATCGTCGTCATCGGTGTCCTTGCTGTCTTCGCAGCCGTCAGAATCGTAGTCGGCAGAGCCAAAGGGAGTTTTAGGGCATTCTGTGTCTTGGGCATCTGAGACATTATCATTGTCGTCATCATCGTCTTCTCCATCAGGGTCGTCATCTTTGCAACCGTCGCCATCAAAGTCGTTGGTGCTGTCGCTGGTGAATGAATTGCCTTTGGGGCATAGGTCTTTCTGGGTGATGCCATCGGCCTCAAAATCGTTGACACTATCATTGTCGTCATCATCGTCTTCTCCATTAGGGTCGTCATCTTTGCAACCGTCGCCATCGTAGTCGGTGTTGCTGTCGCTGGTAAATAAACTGCCTTTGAGGCATTGGTCTTTCTGGGTGATGCCATCGGCCTCAAAATCGTTGACCCCATCATCGTCGTCATCGGTGTCCTTGCTGTCTTCGCAGCCGTCGCCATCGTAGTCGGCAGAGCCAAAGGGAGTTTTAGGGCATTCTGTGTCTTGGGCATCTGAGACAGTATCATTGTCGTCATCATCGTCTTCTCCATCAGGGTCGTCATCTTTGCAACCGTCGCCATCAAAGTCGTTGGTGCTGTCGCTGGTGAATGAATTGCCTTTGGGGCATAGGTCTTTCTGGGTGATGCCATCGGCCTCAAAATCGTTGACACTATCATTGTCGTCATCGATGTCTTCGCCAGCATCCTCGCAGCCGTCAGAATCGTAGTCGGTGTTGGCATTGCTGATAAAGTTGGAGTTTTTGCTTGGTTGGCAATCGTCAGCAATGTCGGCTACCTGATCATTGTCGTCATCGATGTCTTCGCCAGCATCCTCGCAGCCGTCGCCGTCGTGGTCGGTACTCTTATCGCTAGTAAAGCCTTCGGGGCTGTTGGGGCATGTATCTTTGCTGTCGGTGATGCCATCGCCGTCGGTATCAGCAGATCCACCACCACCGCCACTGTTCCCCCCGCAGCTAGCCAAAAATAGAGCCAGAATACAACCAGCCGAGAGTAGTGATAGTTTTTTCATGGTAATCCTCCGATATGGGCGCGAAAAGCTTGGTACCAAGGTCTTCCTCAGCTTTGATAAATCGCCATTTTCTATCGTAGCAAGCAGAGGGGGCGTTGTCAAGTTTTTAACAGCCTGCCGAAGCTGACACGGGGGGGATTAGCCCCTCGCCCTCAACAGCCTAGGGTGTAGGGGGGGGCGTAGGACACTGAACAAAGCCAGGGTCGGGCTGCCCACAGAGTAATTCACTGGGGAGAATTCGGTTACCATTGGCATCTTCTTCATAAGATTTCAGAGTGGGGTATTTGCCAGCGGTGAAATCCCAGTCGTTAGTACTCCAGCTTGTATCGGTAGCAGTCAAGGCTTTTAGTTGAAGGCTGGTTTTGGCAACCGCCTCGGTGTTTAGAAGGGTTAGGATGGTTTCGCCATTATCTAAGGCACTCGCACTATTATAATAGCTGCTGGTAATTGTTAACCCAGCCCCTTTTTTGCCAAGTAAACGACCCACTTCATCGGCTCCTCCATCGCCCCCATCCACATCACCTAAGGCATGGCTATTTCTGATGGTTGCAGAACCATATTCATTACTAGCATATCCCACCAAGCCACCCACCTTGTCATCACCAGCACCGCCCTTGGCATCGCCAGTGGCATAGCTATTACTGATGGTGTCTTTATTATAACCTACCAAGCCACCCACATTGTCATTACCAGCACCGCCTTTGGCTTTGCCAGTGGCATAGCTATTTTGAATAGTGCCAGTATTATAACCTACCAAGCCACCCACATGGTTATCGCCAGTGGTATCGCCAGTGGCATAGCTATTTTGAATAGTGCCAGTATTATAACCTACCAAGCCACCCACCTCGTCATTACCAGTACCGCCAATGGCTTTGCCAGTGGCATAACTATTTTGAATGGTGCCACTACTACTAGAACCTGCCAAGCCACCCACAGAGCCACCGTTCTTGGCAGAGCCAGTGGCATAACTATTTTGAATGGTGCCACTATAATTCCTACCTACCAAGCCACCCACATGTTTACCGTAAGCGGCAGAGCCAGTGGCAGAGCCAATGGCAGAGCTGTTATCGATGGTGCCATAATTATTATAACCTACCAAGCCACCGACATAGGCACCGCCCTTGGCAGAGCCAGTGGCATAGCTATTATCGATGATGCCACCATCATTATAACCTACCAAGCCACCCACAACGTCAGCATCACCATCACTGCCAGTGGCAGAGCCAGTGGCAGAGCTATTTTGAATGGTGCCACCATCATTATAACCTACCAAGCCACCCACATAGTCATAGTCACCCGTGCCAGCAGAAACCGATATCCCCGTCACAGAAACACCCGATATTGTTCCATTATTTACGCCTGCCAGAACCCCTAGATTGTTTCTATCAATATAACCACCACCATTGTTGCTACTGGCAACTGAACCAGTTGTACTTTTTGCAAAGGACAAGTTCCGTACCGTGCTATAAGTACCCAAAACCGCAAATAATCCCGTGTATAGGGTGGAATCAGTGGCAATGCTTAGGTTACTGATGGTATAATCATTGCCTTCTAAGACAGCGGTAAAATGATTGCTATCGCTACCAATGGGAGCAAAGTTGGCAAAGGAAGAAAGATCAATGTCACCAGCTAGTTCGTAGCCCTTGCAACCTACGGAATTATTAGTAGTAGGGCAGCCCATATTAGATGGAGCATTTGTGCCATCATCATAGTGAGTGCCGTCCAAATCATGGCGGATGTTGTTTAGCTCGGTAGCACTGGCAATTTCTATTAGGCCGTTATTATCATCATCCACATCAGTGATGTCGTCTTCGCCATCATTGTCATCATCTGGGTCTTCGGTGCTGTCTTCGCAACCGTCGCCATCAAAGTCGGTGATGGTTACGGTGGGGTCAGTGCTGGTTCTTATGCTGGTGAAGCCTATGCGGCTACTGTCGCAATCGTCAGCACCGTCTAGTACGTTATCATCGTCGTCATCGGTGTCCTTGCTGTCTTCGCAGCCGTCGCCATCGTAGTCAGCAGAGCCAAAGGGAGTTTTAGGGCATTCTGTGTCTTGGGCATCTGGGATAGTATCATCGTCGTCATCTTTGTCTTCGCCAGCATCCTCGCAGCCGTCACCATCAAAGTCGGTGATGGTTACGGTGGGGTCAGTGCTGGTGCTTATGCTGGTGAAGCCTATGCGGCTACTGTCGCAATCGTCATCACCGTCTAGTACGTCATCATCGTCGTCATCGGTGTCTTTGCTGTCTTCGCAGCCGTCAGAATCGTAATCGGCAGAGCCAAAGGGAGTTTTAGGGCATTCTGTGTCTTGGGCATCTGGGATAGTATCATTGTCGTCATCTTTGTCTTCGCCAGCATCCTTGCAGCCGTCACCATCAAAGTCGGTGATGATTACGGTGGGATCATTGCTGGTGCTTATGCTAGTAAATAAACTGCCTTTGAGGCATTGGTCTTTCTGGGTGCCATCTGACTCAAAATCGTTGACCCCATCATTGTCGTCATCTTCGTCTTCTCCATTAGGGTCGTCATCTTTGCAACCGTCGCCATCGTGGTCGGTTCTTCTGTTGCTGGTGAATAAACTGCCTTTGGGGCATTGGTCTTTCTGGGTGGTGCCATCTGACTCAAAATCGGGGATCCTATCATTGTCGTCATCATCGTCTTCTCCATCAGGGTCGTCATCTTTGCAACCGTCGCCATCGTGGTCGGTTCTGCTGTTGCTGGTGAATAAACTGCCTCTGGGACATCTATCACTAGCATCAAGCACCTCATCGTTGTCGTCATCGGCATCCACTGAATTTCTGTCACCATCTCCGTCGGGGTTACCATCTTCGGTGGTGTCGTCTTGGCAACCGTCGCCATCGTAGTCGGTGCTACTGTTGCTGGTAAATAAATTGCCTTTGGGGCATCGGTCTTTCTGGGTGGTGCCATTTGCCTCAAAATCGGTGACCCCATCATTGTCGTCATCGTCATCTTCGTCGCTGTCTTGGCAGCCGTCGCCGTCGTGGTCGGTACTCTTATCGCTAGTAAAGCCTTCGGGGCTGTTGGGGCATGTATCTTTGCCGTCGGGGATGCCATCGCCATCGGTGTCGGCAACATCTTTACCACCCCCGCAGCCAGCCAAAAATAGAGCCAGAATACAACCAGCCGAGAGTAGTGATAATCTTTTCATAGGTAATCCTCCGATATGGGCGCGAAAAGCTTGATACCAAGGCCTCCCTCAGCTTTGATAAATCGCCATTCTCTATCGTAGCAAGCAGAGGGGGCGTTGTCAAGCTTTTTAACAGCCTGCCGATCTGGCACGTGGGGGGGGATTAGCCCCTCGCCCTCAACAGCCTAGGGCGTAAGGGGGGGCGTAGGACACTGAACGAAATCGGTGGGTTGGTTACAGAGTAATTCACTGGGGATAACTCGGTTACCATCGGCATCTTCTTCATAAGACTTCAGGCTGGGGTAGAAATCATCCGTGAAATCCCAGTCGTCAGCACTCCAGCCTGTAGTGTTGGCAGTCAAGGCTTTTAGTTCATCGCGGGTTTTGGCAACCGCCTCGGTGTTTTCAAGGATTAGGATGGTTTCGCCATTATCTAAGTCACTCTCACTATTATAATAGTTGCTGGTAATTGTATAATTCCCAGTACCTTTTTTGCCAAGCAAGCGTCCCACTTCATCGGCTCCATCGCCCCCATCCACCTTGCCTAAGGCATAACTGTTACCGATGGTTACAGAACCATATCGATTATTAGTATCTCCCACCAAGCCACCGACAGAGTCATTACCAGCACCGCCATCGGCAGAGCCAGTGGCATAACTATTTTTGATGGTGGCACCACCAAGAATGCCACTTCTATTCCCACCTACCAAGCCACCCACAGAGTCATCCCCAGCACCGCCCTTGGCAGAGCCAGTGGCATAGCTATTACCGATGGTGCCAAGATTAGTACCTACCAAGCCACCCACATCTTTACCGTCAGTGGCATCGCCAGTGGCATAGCTATTACCGATGGTGCCACTCTCATTAGAACCTACCAAGCCACCCACCCGATCCCGATTACCATTACTGCCAGTGGCATCGCCAGTGGCATAACTATCTTGGATGGTGCCACTAAGATAATTCTGACCTACCAAGCCACCCACATAGTTAAAGGTACCCACACTGGCAGAAACCGATATCCCAGAAGAAACACCCGATATTGTTCCATTATTTCTGCCTGCCAAAACCCCTACACGGTTAGGATTAGAAAGAGCACCACTATTGTTGCTACTGGCAACTGAACCAGTTGTACTTTCTGCAAAGGACAAGTTTTGTACCTTGCTACCAGTACCCAAAATCGCAAATAATCCCGTGTATAGGGTGGAATCAGTGGCAATGTTTAGGTTACTGATGGTATAATCATTGCCTTCTAAGACAGCGGTAAAATGATTGCTATCGCTACCAATGGGAGCAAAGTTGGCAAAGGAAGAAAGATCAATGTCACCAGCTAGTTCGTAGCCCTTGCAACCTACGGGATTATTAGTAGTAGGACAGCCCGCATTAGATGGATTACCTGTATTGTCATCATAGTGGCTACCGTCCAGATCATAGCGGATGTTGTCTAGCTCGGTAGCAGTGGCAATTTCTATTAGACCGTTGTTGTCGTCATCGGTGTCTTCAGAATCTTTACAGCCATCGTCATCTTTGTCATTTCCGATGCCAGTTATACCCCTAGGACAGGCATCAGCAGTATCGTCTTTGCCGTCACCGTCGTCATCGGTGTCCTTGCTGTCTTCGCAGCCGTCAGAATCGTAGTCGGCAGAGCCAAAGGGAGTTTTAGGGCATTCTGTGTCTTGGGCATCTGGGACAGTATCATTGTCGTCATCATCGTCTTCTCCATCAGGGTCGTCATCTTTGCAACCGTCGCCATCGTAGTCGGTGCTGCTGTTGCTGGTGAATAAACTGCCTTTGAGGCATTGGTCTTTCTGGGTGCCATCTGACTCAAAATCGGTGACCCCATCATCGTCGTCATCATCGTCTTCTCCATTAGGGTCGTCATCTTTGCAACCGTCGCTATCGTAGTCAGTCATGGGGGTACTGACGAATTTCTCATCGGCACTAGAGGAGCATCGGTCTGTAAGATCAGAGATGCCATCGCCGTCGGTGTCGGCAGATCCACCACCTCCACCACCGCCACCACCTCCACCACCGCCACTGCTCCCCCCGCAGCTAGCCAAAAATAAAGCCAGAATACAACCAGCCGAGAGTAGTGATAATCTTTTCATCGGTAATCCTCTGATATGGGTATGAAAGGCTTGATACCAAGGCCTTCCTCAGCTTTGAGAAATCGCCAGTTCACATCGTAGCGAGCAGAGGGGGCGTTGTCAAGTTCTTCAAGGATGTAAAAAAGATAAAAAACATTTTGACAGCTATCAAATATGTAGTAGGGTTTGTGAGATGCTGGAGTTATTTTTTTTTAGTTTCTTTTTCATTATTTGAGCCATGGATGTCCGAGTTCGTTTTGCACCTAGTCCGACAGGTCACCTACACATAGGTGGTTTACGTACGGCGTTGTTTAATTATCTATTTGCTCGTAAGCATGGAGGCACCTTCATTTTGCGTATAGAGGATACCGATCAAGATCGTTTTGATTCCACTGCGGAGAAGAACATTTTGCGTGAGTTAGCTTGGACGGGCATCATTCCCGATGAGAGTCCTGTTCAAGAAGGAGAGTATGGTCCTTATCGGCAGTCGGAGCGTTTGGGGATATATCGCGATGCGGTTGAGGAGTTACTTAATCGCAATAAAGCCTACAAGTGTTATTGTACTGTCTCTGAGTTGGAGGCGATGCGTAAGCGTCGGGCGGAGTTGGGACGTCAATCTGGTTATGATGGTCGTTGTCGGGATTTAACGGATAAGCAGCGTCAGAAGTATGATGACGATGGATATTCTCATGTGGTTAGGATGCGTGTGGATAAGAGTGAGAGTCCGGTTATTTTAGAGGACATGATTCGTGGGAGGGTTCAGTTTAGCCTTAAGCAGCAAGAGGATCAGGTTATTATGAAGACGGATGGTTATCCTACTTATCATTTAGCTGCGGTGATGGATGACAGTCTCATGGAGATTTCTCACGTATTAAGAGGGGAGGAATGGTTGCCATCTATTCCGAAGTATATTTTGCTGTGTCGCTGGCTGGATATAGTTCCTCCTCAGTTTGCACATTTGCCGTTGATACTCAATCCCGATAGAAGTAAGATGAGTAAACGCGGAGGTGATTTCACTGTGGGAGATTTTGCTCGTAAGGGTTATTTGCCGCAGGCTTTGATTAATTTTCTAGCTCTTTTGGGTTGGAATCCTGGTAACGAAGAGGAGGTGTTTTCTGTCTCGGATTTGGAATCCATCTTTGATGTGAAGAGGATTGGTAAATCACCAGCCAAGTTCAACTCTGAAAAGCTTGGTTGGATTAATAAGATCTGGATTGACAAACTAGGCAAAGAAGCTCTCTGGCATTATTTGATTCCCTTTGTTACCCACTCTCGCTATGGCGATCGGGACATGCAAGAGATTCGTGAATTGGTGCCTATAATTCAACCCCAGATGAGCAAACTCGTTGATATAGAGCAAGGTCTCAACATTTTCTACCGCCCAGAGCAAGAACTTCCATCTGATAAAATTATTGAAATATTGGGGCATAGGATCAGCAAGACCGTGCTTACCTGCTTGCTGAAACACCTCAATAATTTTGAAGCCGAAGAGTTTAATGCGGAATCATTTAACAAGCTTATCAACCGCGTCGGTAGCGAAACCAGTTTCAAAGGAAAGCCCTTGCTTATGCCCATGAGAATGGCCATCACTTTGGAAGCAGAGGGACCAGACCTAGCACAAGTAGCCTCCGTATTCGGTAGGGCAAAAGTGGCAGAGCGAGTTGAGCGTTCCCTGCAAATCGCCTAAACATCCCGACATCTCTTGCCTTGTCTACTAGTGCCTTGTCACTAGTGACTTGTCTACTAGTGCCTTGTCTACTAGTGACTTGTCTACTAGTGCCTTAAACATTGCGTACTCACTTTCTGCGATAAGGCATGTCCAGCCAGAATTGCAGCTGGGTAGTCCCCAGCGGGACAGCTTCAGCCGAACGCCCAATGATTTCCCCTGGAGCCGACTGAAAAGGTTGCTGGTTTTTATCGGTCAGGATGCGTAGCTGATAAGCGGGCTGGTGATTATCATGCAGCTGCAGAGGCAAAGAAATTGAAAAAGGCTGGGGCAGGCGATCATTATCAGTAATGCTGAAAGCGATTGGTTGCTGAAGTTTTGTATCAAATAGCATCACGATGAGTCTACCATCAGGCGAGGGCTGGTAGGGCAGTTTAGTATCTGCAACGCCAGAAATGGTAAAGGATTGATACCCTTGATTAAAAAGTCCACCCCGATATTCTTCCGTCAGTAGCAGAGGTACCTTCTTATCTCCGATGGTCGCGGTGGTGCTTCCATAGGCTTCTCCAGGACTGAGCTGAAATATATCTCCGTCTTTATCAGTGATAGCCACCAGCAAGTACTCCTTTTGCTCTCGCACCACAAGTGATTGCTCCACAAGTGATTGCTCTACAAGTGCCTGCTCGGTGGCATGTTTTTGTCCTATTTGCACTGCCTGAGGTAGCAGCAAGGGAGAGATTATCTTCATAGCGACAGGCTTCTGCCCATCCACCAAGAAGATGGCTAGGCGGTCGGTGCGTAGCAAGTTCACCTTTCCACTGTGTAGCAGGGGTTCGCTGACTCGCAGCAAAGCGTTCACCGAGAGCCGAGCATCACCGATTTCGCGATATACCTCACGCCCCAAGGCTAGGAATAGCAACAAGGCGAAAAGCGTTGCCAGTCCTAGAAACAGTAAGCGTCTGCTAGATATTTTCATTTTTCGGTTTATGTTTAGGTCTTTGGAAGGAATATCGCCCTAGTTTTCCTGTTCGGAAGTGGGAGAAGAATTTTTGGGCTGCCTGATGAAGATGAGGCTGGGCTTTAGGTAGTAGCCAGCCCCGATGTTGACATAGTTCGCGGAGTAATTGCTGGGTTTGGCTAAAATTTGGCTGGGTAGGTGGTATTATCGGTTTTAGCCATTGGAGCAGTTGGGGCTGAGGTTTATCAAGCAAGTAGGTAAGTAGTAGTGCGGTAAGGTGAGGCAGGTTGAGCGTATGATCTGGGAGGCATCCGCTCCAAGCCAGCCAGAGCAATTGTTGTTGATTTTCTACTCGTGGTGGCAAAATGCCTGGGGTATCCATCACCAGCATGTTGGGAGGCAGATTGATCCAGGTAATTCCTCTGGTAACCCCTGGTTGCGGTGCTACTGCGGTTCGTTTCTTATTTCCCAAGCGATTGATCAGGGTGGATTTGCCAACATTGGGCAGCCCGATGATTAAAATTCGCAGGGCGGGAGGCTGCATATTGCGTCGGTGGAAACGCTGTCGCGAGGGTTTTCCTAAGAACTGAATAGCCTGAAAAAGTTGTTTTAAGCCTTGCTTAGAATCTGCATCAAGCAAGATGGCTGGTTGTTGTTGTTGCTTCCAGAATTCCAACCATTGCTGGTTCACTTCTGGATCGGCTAAAGCTGATTTGTTGCAGGCGAGCAAGCGGGATTTTTGTCGCAGTCTTTCCTCAAACCAAGCGGGCGAGGTCAGGGCTGGGAGGCGGGCATCTCGCAGTTCCAAGACGATGTCCGTACTTTTCAGCACTTGGGACAGCTTCTTTTTGGCGGCTTGCATGTGTCCTGGCTGCCAAACCACTGGAATGGATATTTCGGGGGAGGCAATACTGGCTTTTTCTCTGGGCATGAGTTTCGGCATGAGTTTATGCCTCAGCAGTTGATTCCATTGTCTCCCCTCTTTTTATGTCCGAATAAACTTCCAAGCAAGGAAGAAAAAGCAGCCAAGCCTGTTCCGATAAGCCAAATAGGCAAAATAATAGCAACAGGAATGAAAGGAAAAATAAACAAAAATGCTTGCCAAACCTCCCAGTTCCATTCTGTTACGAACCAGTAGACTACCCCAATCATCAAAAGATACCAGAACCCAAAAAATACTAAAAGTGAAACTATACCTGTAAAAAAGTACTCAAAGATTGGCCATAATCCAAAATCTTCGAACATATTGAATAATCCCCAAATACCAAAAACAACTATGAATAATCCATACCCCCAAACAGCAACCTTTAAGGGACACCTAAAAAGAAGTAGCATGAAACTCTCAATTCGCTCACCAAAAGCTACACTATTTCTAAATCCACCTTCCATTTGTGTATCCTGCTTTATTATGCCAAAAAATATAAAGCCCCCCCCGTAGCGTACTCTTACCTACCACTTCTCTCGGCATGAGTTTATACCTCACCAGTTGATTTCATTGTCTCCCTTTTTTTTATGTCCGAATAAACTTCCAAGCAAGGAAAAAGAAGCAGCCAAGCCTGTTCCGATAAGCCAAATAAGCAAAAAAAGCCAAATAAAAGAAAAAGGAGAAACAAACAAAATTGCTTGCCAAATCTCCCAGTTCCATTCTGTTACCAGCCAGTAGACTACCCCAATTACCAAATGAACCCAGAACCCAAAAAATAGTAAAAGTACAGCTAAAAATTTAAAAAAGTACTCAAAGATTAGCCATAATCCAAAATTTTCGAACATATTGAATAATCCCCAAATACCAAAAACAAATATGAATAATCCATACCCCATAAAAGCAGCCACTAAGGGATACCCAAAAAGGGCTGGTAAAGGGGAATTATGCCAGAAACTCTCAATTCGCTCACCAAAAGATTTTTTACTTCTAAAATCACCTTCCATCTGTGTCTCCTGTTTGTTATGCCAAAAAATATAAAGCCCCCCCCCGTAGTGTACTCTTACCTACTACTTCGCTCGGCATGAGTTCATGCCTCATCCAATTTTTAGCCCCCCTTGTACTCTTTTAGCCTATCAAAATTAGTAACCGTGTACTTGTCAAATTTATCACTAAGACGAATCCACCTCCCCCCTTTGTTTTTTCCTGCTTTATTTGTCTCAGCCTCTGCGTCAAGTTCCTTGGAGGTGAATATCCACTTGATATTTCTTCCCTCAGCATAAAAGATAAAGAAATAATTTTTTCTTGCTATGAAAGGTTTAGTGTTAAATAACATATCTTTCTTTGCGTCCTCTGATCTAGCCTTGATCTGCACCTCAATAAATATTCCATTCTCATTTCTGACAACCATATCAACTCCCCTGTCATCAACCGTGGAAAGATAAACATCCATCCCTTCTTTAAGCATTTCCCCCATTATCCAGTGCTCAATTCGCTCACCGAAAGATTTTTTACTTCTAAAACTAACTCCCATTTGTGTCTCCTTTCATTATGCAATAAAAAAATAATATGCCTCATCCAGTTTTCTTAGCCCCCCTTGTACTCTTTTAGCCTATCAAAATTAGTAGCTATGTATTTGTCAAATCTTTCAACAAGTATAATGCTTCTCTCCCCTTTGTTTTTTCCTGTTTTATTTGTCTCAGCCTCTGCGTCAAGTTCCTTAGAGGAGAATATCCACTTGATATTTCTTCCCTCAGCATAAAAGATAAAGAAATAATTTTTTCTTGCTATGAAAGGTTTAGTGTTAAATAACATATCTTTCTTTGCGTCCTCTGATCTAGCCTTGATCTGCACCTCAATAAATATTCCATTCTCATTTCTGACAACCATATCAACTCCCCTGTCATCAACCGTGGAAAGATAAACATCCATCCCTTCTTTAAGCATTTCCCCCATTATCCAGTGCTCAATTCGCTCACCAAAAGATTTTTTACTTCTAAAACTAACTCCCATTTGTGTCTCCTTTCATTATGCAAAAAAAAATAATATGCCTCATCCAGTTTTCTTAGCCCCCCTTGTACTCTTCTAGCCTATCAAAATTAGTAGCTATGTATTTGTCAAATTTCTTACCAAGAGCAATGTTCCTCTTGCCTTTATTTTCTCCTGTTTTATTCGTCCCAGCTTCTTTGTCAAGTTCCTTAGAGGAAAATATCCACTTGGTATTTACTGCTTCAGCATAAAAGATAAAGAAATAATTTTCTCTCACTGGAAAAGGTTTTAGAGCAGCAAATAAAAGACCTTGCTTTGCGTCCTCTGATCTAGCCTTAACTTGCACCTCAATAAATGTTTTATCCTTCCTTCTGACAACCATATCAATTCCCATGTCATCAACCGTAGGAAGATAAACATCCATCCCCTCTTTCAGCATTTCCCCCGCTATCCAGTACTCAATTCGCTCACCAAAAGATTTTTTACTTCTAAAACTAACTCCCATTTGTGTCTCCTTTTATTATGCAAAAAAAATAAGGGGCAACATTAGCCCCCCTGATACTCTTTTAGCCTATCAAAATTAGTAGCTATGTATTTTTCAAATCTTTCACCAAGTATAATGCTTCTCTCCCCTTTGTTTTTTCCTGTTTTATTTGTCTCAGCCTCTGCGTCAAGTTCCTTAGAGGAGAATATCCACTTGGTATTAGTTCTTTCATCATAAAGGATAAAGAAATAATTTCTTTTCTTTGGGAAAGGTTGTAAGCCAAATCCAAATGAACAACCTTTCTGTGCCTCCTTTGAACTAGCATGGACTTTCACCTCAATATGTATTTTGTTCTCCTTTTTGACAACTATACCTTCTCCATTTTCAACCTTGGCAAGATAAACATCCATCCCTTCTTTAAGCATTTCCTTCTTTATAAAGCACTTAATTCGCTCATTAAAAGCGTGATTATTTTCACGATTTGCCATTTGTGTCTCCTTTTATTATGCAAAAAAATAAGGGGCAACATTAGCCCCCCTGATACTATTTTAGCCTATCAAAATTAGTAGCTATGTATTTGTCAAATCTTTTACCAAGTGTAATGCTCCTCTTGCCTTCGTGCTTTCCTGTTTTATTTGTCACAGCCTCTGCGTCAAGTTCCTTAGAGGAAAATATCCACTTGGTATTAATTCCCTCAGCGTAAAAGATAAAGAAATAACTTCTTCTCGCTTGGAAAGCTTTTAAGGTAAATAAAGTACCTTGCTTTGCGTCCTTTGAGCGAGCCTTGATTTGCACCTCAATAAATGTTCCATCCTTCCTTCTGATAACCGCATCAATGCCCATGTTATCAGTCACAGGACGATAAACATCCAATCCTTCCCCAATCATTTCTCCTACCAGCAAGTACTCAATTCGCTCACCAAAAGCTACACTATTTCTAAATCCACCTTCCATTTTCTCTGCTATTTTGTCTTCATAATCACTAAGCGATAAAAAAATTTAGCAAATGGTTTTACCCTACGGACACTGCTACAAAATTGCCCTTATTAAATTTTTATGCGTCTCTGTTATCAGAGTATCTACTAGCTGGGTTGAGAAAAAATCCTCCAAAAATAACACTAATAAAAATTACTTCCAACGTTCTTATACTTTCTGTGCTTAACCAATGCCAATATCCAGGGGTTAATAAATGAAATAACCATACGAGAAAAACTACCACCAGCAAACCTGCAACAACCATCCTTAACCACCCAAGGAACGAAATGATCCTAATATCTTGTTTTATTTTTTCCCCGTGTAATTCACCTTCTAAATTTGCAAGCTTATCGCTTGTCCATTCAAATTGCGGTCTCTCTGGAGGATTTGGGATGCCATGCAATATCTCTACTTTACTCCTCTAGCCTTCTTGAGCTCTAGATGAGGTATTTCTAATTTATACTCACCATGCTTGTAGACTTGGTACCAAGGCGAATCAGTCTGGTGTGTAATGCTTGATAATTCAATACCTGAGTAATCACGATAAGCATTATAAACCTCCTTTTGAAACTCAAAATCTTCCCCGCTAAGAGAAGATTCTTCATAATCCATTTCTTTGTATGGTATTGGGTTTCCACCAAAATTCTTCGTTCTGTGGTAAAGGTCTGGAACAACAGGCCCGTACTGCCAAGCCTCTATGCGATTAGAAAACAGCGTTTTATTTCGCAAAGCCAAGCTCCAACCTTCCGAGATATATACCAGCTTCAATAATTGAAGTGGGGTAACCTTTTTATTTTGCTCTTTGGCTATCTTAAGAATTGCATCTGCAATGACAAAAACCGTATCCATAGCACTCTCCGTTCCTATATACTACTTAATGAGTTAGCTAGTACATACCATAAAATCTTACTTATTTCAATTATTTTAATACATTTCCCATTTTAATACATTTCCATTGTTTGCTGGACGGCAGCAACGGTTTTCACTTCGTGGGTGCGGATGATATGTGTTCCCCCGAGGAGAGCAAAGACGGCAAAGAAGGGTTCGGCATAGGACTGGAGGGAGTCGGTAAAAGCTTCTGGGGCGTGAGGAAGGATGTTCATTATAGGCCAACCTAGTGAGTGTAGTTGCCAGCTGGTAAGGAAGGTGTTTAGTTGATGATGTACTCGTTGGGTGCTGTCCTTGAGATTGGGATAGTAGAAGCCCAGTCCTGGGTCTAGGATGTGGTGTTGTACCCCTTGTTTTTGAGCTATTTCAAGTCGTTTTTGAAACCAAGCCTGCATTTTGAGGGTCATTTGGGGCTGGAATTGGAAGTCTTGCACTTTATGAACATGTTCGCCTTGGATGTAGCTATGGATGACGGCAGTTTGATATTTAGCTGCCAGTTGATATACGTCATTTTCTTCGGCAGTGCCAGTGAGATTAAAAATAGCAGCCCCAGCTTGAGCTGCAGCTTCGAGCACTTTAGGGTGGTAGCTTTCTGCGGACACCAAGATTCCCTCTGTTACCAATCCCTTGATTACTGGCAGCAGGAGCTTTATTTGCTCCTGAGGGTCAATTCGTTTGGCATGTTCTAAGGTGGATTCAACCCCGATGTCTATGAGGCACGCTCCTTGTTGGCTTAGGGTGAGTCCGCGGGCAATGGCAGTAGGAGCATCATGGCAGATACTTTTTCGGTAAGCGGAATCGGGCGATAGGTTTATCACGCCCATCAGTAGAGGGTACTCCAGCTGTTTATCCTTGAGGATGAGGCGCGGGATTGCGATTGCATCCATTTTCTGTGTGTATTCCATCAGTTTGGCGATGGTGATGGCATTTATCATGGCATTTATCGCGGGTTGAACAGGAGTAGGCATTAAAGTGAGGTCTAGTGCTTATTCTGGCAGCCGAATTGCAATACATATGGCGAGGTAGGTGATGCTACCGCGCGGAGATTGTTGTTGCACGGAGATTGTTGTTGCACGGAAATTGTTGTTTTGGGAATTATATGAAGTCAAATTTACGCCCTGCTAGTTATCACCTGAGTTGCTATGAATTGGCTAGTGCAGCTAGGAGTTCACATCTGAGTTTGTTGCACTATCTGAGCATTTCACTAATAGCATTGTTGCTGAGTTCTTGTACGAATCCTTTTGTATATCCCACCGAGATAAGAGCATCTTTGCTGACTAGCAGGATTAAGGATAAGAATCCATTACTGTGGCAATCCAATCATGCTTTGGTGCAGAAATTTCATCGTTATTACAATCGTACTAACACCGTGAAAAAGGCTTTGGTTCGTGCTCAGCCCTATTTACCTACCATCGTGCGAGAGTTCCGCCGTCGGGGGTTGCCAGAAGAACTAGCCTATTTGCCCATGCTCGAATCCACCTTTAAGCTGGATGCCAACTCTGGAAGTGCCCTCGGTATGTGGCAGTTCACCGCACAGACCGCCAGACATATGGGCTTACACATCAGCCACAACCGTGATGATCGCCTCAACTGGAAGAAATCCACCGTGGCCGCAGCTCGTTATTTGGAACAGCTAGGGCTGGAATTTAACTATCGTTGGGAATTAGCCCTAGCAGCCTACAATGGAGGACCTAACTACCTGTCTAAAAAAATCCAACAACAACACACCACCAGCTTTTTCAGACTCCGTCTCCGACAAGAAACCGCAGAATATGTTCCTAAATTTATCGCCATGCTGCAGGTCGCTAAACAAAAATACCCCAAACTCTATGCTCCAACTGAAAAGCGTTACTTCAAGCTGGCTTCACGCTAACTAAGTCATGCTAGTATCGTATTCTCACTCTGCATCGGGGTGTAGCGCAGTCTGGTAGCGCACCTGCTTTGGGAGCAGGGGGACGGGGGTTCGAATCCCTCCACCCCGATTGCACGTAAATAAACCCACAAACTATCAAAACTCAATACCATCAAAATGCAAAACAAAAGGGACGCAATACCATCAACGCAATACCATCAACGCAATACCATCAACGCAATACCATCAACGCAATACCATCAACGCAATACCATCAACGCAATACCATCAAAATGCAAAACAAAAGGGACGCAATACCATCAACGCAATACCATCAAAATGCAAAACAAAAGGGACGCAATACCATCAGGACGCATTCGGCTGATCACTGGAGTCCTTAAATTTAATCCAAGCATGTGCCAGCGACCTCAGTAATGATACCAGTGGAATAGCAAACACAGCTCCCCAAAAACCCCACAAACGTCCAAAGACAATCACGCTGATCAAAATGGCGGTAGGCGGTATCTTAACAGCATCAGAAAACATAAGCGTTGAAAGAACATTGCCATCCAAAAATTGAATGGCAAAATATGCAATCATCAAATAACTAAGATCCACGGAAAATCCCCACTGGCTAAGACCTAATAAAAAAACCGGAATCGTAACCACAAATGCTCCTACATAAGGAACTAACACCGAAAGACCAGTGAATATTCCCATCAAAGCTGCATACTCAAACTTAAGTAAATAAAAAATACCCCAAGTAACCAAACCAACTATCATAACCTCCCAAAGCTTGCTGCTCACATACCTAGCCATGCCTTCTTCCATATCATTCCAAATGCTTTTTACTAACTCAAAATTGCCGGGTATCAACCGAATGGCACCATAAAGCATCGCTTTATCCTTAAGCATGAAAAATACCAGCAATGGAAGTAATATCAAATAAACCGCCGCACCCGTAATACTTAAAAATGCCCCCAAAGCCGTCTGAACAGCATTCTGGGCATTCTCACCAATTTTTTGAGTGAGAGTATCTATAAATTGAGGGCTAGATACCAAAATATTGGAAATGTAAGGTTGATACTTCTGTAAAAATAAAGGAGGAGTCCAATTCTCAAGATTGCTAGAAATGTCTAAGGTCAATTGAGGTAAAATGGACACAATCTGCAATAATTGCTCAATCGCTAACTGAACAGGACCGATAATTCCCAAAAGATAGATAAAACAAAATATCCAAAAAACAAGATTGCGAGCCACTCCCACTGACATGCCTAAACTCCTCAAACGTGAAATATAACTCTCTAAGGCAAAAACTAGCATAAGAGCAATAATTAGGAGCAAAACCGCCGTACCTAATAAAATCACCGACAGCGTAGCCAAAACAGATGCTATCACCAAAGTGATAACCCGAGGATCGGTAAGCATCCTTAAAAATGACTGTAAGCGTTCTCTAATCAATCTTCCTCTTATAAGCTAGGGAGCTCGTGATGTCGTACCATGCCTAAATGCCAGTGCCTAAAAATACTGCCTGCCAGTGCCTAAAAATACTGCCTAAATGCCAATGCCTAAATTCCATGCCCAAATGCCAATGCCCAAATGCCAATGCCCAAATGCCAATGCCCAGGTGCAAGCACAAAGCGAGATACCTCTGCATGTAAATGTCGCCCATCATAGTATCCCACTTAACTACTTATAGCACTACTTAAGCTCGGGGAGGTTAGTAGCTGGTTGAAAAATCCTTCATGGGGCTGATTCTCAGGCACTAGCAACTGGCACAGCAACTCCTTACCAGGATCTTCCTGCACAAAATGCAAGGCTCCCAGCCTCGCCAACTCCAATAATAAAATAAAAATGGTCACTATCTCAAAACGACTGGTACTAGTCCGAAATAATCGTCCGAATAATACCCTCTTCTCCTGCTTCAAGGTCTTCCAAATACCATCCAAAACATCCTCAAGGTTAAAGTCGTCTGGCTCAATCTGCCATGGCTCATCATTCCTTAATCTCTCCTGAACCCTACTGAAAGCCTCCAATAAACTATACAGCGATACCTCTATCTCCTGCCCCTGCTCCTGCCCCTGCTCCTGCCCTTGCTCCTCTTCTTTATCATCCATAGCTGGAATACGAGCAAATACCTCGCGATCTAAACGCTGGTGAAACTTTAACTGCTGAGCTACATTCTGAATCTTCTTGTACACCTGCAAACGATTCATCAATAAAGCTTCCATCTCAGCGACATCCACTTCATCACCCTCATCATCGCTGGTCATAACCCTAGGCAACAATGAACGCGACTTAATCCAAATCAAGGTAGCCGCAATTACCAAAAACTCCCCATTCAAATCCAACTCGCTAACCTTCATCCCCTTTATCCACTCCAGATATGGCTCGGTTAGCTCGCTGAGGTACAAAGTATCTATGTCTAATTCCCGCTTGCGTACCAAATGGAGCAACAAGTCCAGCGGACCTTCAAACTGAGGCAATTCTACTTGTAATGGATTATAAACCACGGCTTCCTATTCCTGTTGTCTGAGCGAGTTCTGTCTGAGCGAGTTTTGCCCGTCAGCATGGCATGAAAAAGACCTTAAAAGATAGGAGCTTTAGCCATGATTGAATAAGTACTGATGACTCGGGAGGGGGGTTCAGCTAATGGGTTTATCTTTATTATTTGTTTGCTAGCGTTATGGCTAGCGAGCCATATTTGATAAGCTTCTTGCGGGGGGAGATGTTTGAAGAAATGACGTTCTGCCAATGGTACCAGCTGTTGATTAGAGGATATATTGGTGGCATCAGGGGTGGCGGGAGCGGGGGATGGAGTTGGGGGGGCGGGGGATGGAGCTGCGGGGGCGGGGGATGGAGTGGATGGAGATGCGGGAGCGGGGGATGGAGTTGGGGGAGCGGGGGCGGGAGCGGGAGCGGGGGATGGAGTTGGGGGGGCGGGAGCGGGAGCGGGGGATGGAGTTGGGGGAGCGGGGGCGGGAGCGGGAGCGGGAGCTGAGGTGGATGGATGGATCTGCGGGGGATGGAGTTGGGGAGGTTGCGGATTTTGAATAATATTTCTAATCACCTTAAGAGCGATGCCACCGTTAGCAGGTGATGATTTACTAAGTTGTTTTATCAGTTCATTTAAGGGGGAGAGCCTACCCTTAGAGGCTTGTTGGAGGCGGATTTTCAGCATTTTCAGATAAGTTCTGGCATGTGCCTTAGCGATGCGTTGCTGAATGAGTTTCACCTCAAAGTCAGTGATTTTACGCCTTAGGTCAATGGTAGCGATGATGGTTTGCCATTCCATACCCAAGTGTGCAAGTTGTTCTACACGCCACAGGGGGATTCTTTGGTGCTTAAGTTTTTTGGATGGACTGTGTTTTTTGGATGTACCGTATTTTTTCTGGTTTTGGCTGGTGTTAGTTTCCTTATGTTTTTGGAGTTTTTGGGGAGTTTTTTTGACTTTCAGCATTGGAAGTAGGGAATGAAAGAGGGCTGGGAATGCTACTGCTTGCTGTGCAAAGTGAGCACATGGTAATAGTTGGGTACTCAAATAATTGAATACACTATAAAAAAGAGATTACGGTGCAGTGGCAACCTCCTCTCTTTCGCGTCACTTGCTTCATGCTAGGGCGGGCATGAATAAAAGTGCCTTACGGATGTGACGAACCTCATGGCACTTTCTTCCTACCCTCTTTCATCGTGATACATGCCTTTATCGCATGCCATTGCATGTTCTAATGCTTGCATGTTCTAATGCTTGCATGTTCTAATGCTTGCATGTTCTAATGCTTGCATGTTCTAATGCTTGCATGTTCTAATGCTTGCATGTTCTAATGCTTGCATGTTCTAATGCTTGCATGTTCTAATGCTTGCATGTTCTAATGCTTTGGCATGTTCTCATGCTCTGGCGTGCTTTATTTGGCATCTTCCAATGCTTCTATGAAAGTTCCTCATCGTATCATTAAGAGCTGCGTTTGTCAAGTTATTTATTGGTTAAATGCTGAGAATTAGGGAGGGGGGGATCTAAGAAAGTGACTTTCTAAGACTTTTCTAGAACTTTCCCAAAACTTTTCCAAAACTTTTCTAAAACATTCTTAAAAATACTTGATTCAGAACCGTATTTTATGGCACATTGACATGACACGTTCTCATGTGTCAGATTGCTGATGTTTAGAACAACCCATTTACTCCTGTTAATGATATGAGCATATTAAAACACACACAGATTGCTACTAATATTTTGAGGATAGGCAATCACCCATACGGTTTTGACTGCATATTCACCGAGAATGGCATCTCAACGATTACCATGTCTTTTCAGCACGTATGTACTGATCCCAGCAGTATGTTGACTGAGAGAGACATTCAAACAATTGAAGATAAATTTGCTGACAGTCTGGAAAGGTTTTACAAAATTAGCCGTAAGAAGCTCAGAAGAAGAATAAAATCCAGCAGCGATCATTTGCGAGACAAACAAAAGCTGGCAAATAAGGCTGACAAACAAGTTCTGACAAATAAGGCTGACAAACAAGTTCTGACAAATAAGGCTGACAAACAAAAGCTGGCATCTAAGGCTGACAAACAAAAGCTGGCATCTAAGGCTGACAAACAAAAGCTGGCAAATAAGGCTGACAAATAAAAGCTGGCAAATAAGGCTGACAAATAAAAGCTGGCATCTAAGGCTGACAAACAAAAGCTGACAAATAAAAGCTGGCAAATAAGGCTGACAAACAAAAGCTGGCAAATAAGGCTGACAAATAAAAGCTGGCAAATAAGGCTGACAAATAAAAGCTGGCATCTAAGGCTGACAAACAAAAGCTGGCAAATAAGGCTGACAAATAAAAGCTGGCAAATAAGATCTTGACGAATAAGGCCTTGGTTGTTTATAGCGAGACCAATTCTTCTGCTGCGGTAGGATGGACTGCGATGGTGGCATCGAAGTCCTTTTTGGTGGCTCCGCTTTTAAGTGCTACGCCCAGTATTTGGATTAGTTCTGCTGCGTCTGGGGAGAGGAGGTGGCAACCGACCACTTTATCATCGGCGGGGTTGACTATCAGTTTGAATAGTACGGGTTCTTTTCTGGAGGTTAGGGTTTGCTTCATGGCATTAAAGCGGGTGGTGAATACCTTCACCTTACCTAATCTGGAGCGAGCTTGGCTTTCGGTCAGTCCTACACTAGCGATAGCAGGCTGACTAAACACCGCAGAGGGAATGTTACTATAATCCATTTTTACTGGCTTACCTCCATAACGAGTACTGACAAAAGCTTCCGCTTCGGCAATGGCTACTGGAGTAAGTGGCACGCGTTCAATCAGATCGCCCAGAGCCGAGATAGAGCACACAGAACTACAAAATTCTTCATTCACTATAACGCCTCCTTCTGAGCTCAGTTGTACGCCAACTTTGTCAAGTCCCAAGCCAGCTACATTTGGCTTTCTGCCGACCGCAAATAGCAACAATCCCGTGGAAAGTTGCTGTTTAGAGCTCAAACTAGCTTGTAGCTGGCCTGAATCTAATTTTTCAATTTGCTGTAGGTTTTGCCCTAGTATCAATTTAATGCCTTGGTTTTGCATTTCTTCGCAGAGGGCATTGCTGATTTCTTCATCAAATAGTGGCAGCAAGCGTTCGCGGCGATGAACAACGGTGACCTTGACTCCCAATCCGTGTAAAATGCAGGCGAACTCCACCCCGATATACCCTCCTCCCACCACTATTGCCTCGCTGGGAAGACTTGGCAGATGGAACATGTCATCTGAAGAAACCGCGTGTTCTATCCCTGGAATATCGGGCAAAAAAGGACTGCTACCAGTCGCTAATAAGATATGCTTAGCAACATGAACGGTACCCGCTATCTCTACCTCAGTGGGACTTATCAGCTTTCCCTTTCCCCTTAAGAGGCAAACCCCCGCAGAATTGAGTAACTCATGATAAATGCCGTTTAAGCGTTCAATCTCCTTGTTCTTGTTGCTAACCAAGTCAGTCCAACTGAAGCGTATATCCGAAACTTGCCAACCATAACCCTTGGCATCCACTAAATCCCTGGAGAACTGGCTTCCATACACAAACAACTTCTTGGGAACACAACCCAAATTCACACAAGTCCCCCCCAAATGACTACCTTCACAAATGGCTGTTTTTACTCCTAGTGCCGCCGCCCTGCGAGCCGCCCTAACACCACCCGAACCCGCCCCCAATACCAGTAAATCCCAGCTATCCAACATATAATCACGCCCGCTTTATGTGAATAAACTCACTAACTCTAAGAAACCTTCCACCAGTATGCTGGCATAATTGGCTCATAAGAGCAAAAATGAAACCAGCGACATCTCATTAAAAATGCAAAATCTAGTGACTTTCCCCTATTTCTTCACCTCCTTCCACGCCTCCCAAAATGGATAAACTGAAATATCCTCCCTTGCTGATACTAGGACTGACCGGTAGCATAAGCAGCGGTAAAAGCACCGTCGCTAAAATACTCCAAACTAAAGGCGTCTACCTCATTGAAACCGACCTGCTCGGACATCAAGTACTCAAATCCGATGCAGTCATCGCAGAAATTATAAAAACATTCGGCAGTAAAATAAGCGACGGAAAAGGAGGAATCAATCGGACCAAATTGGCAAAATTAGCTTTTTCTAGTCCTCAACAAACTGACAAGCTGAACGCTATTTCTCATCCCCGCATAAAACAAACCCTAAAAAAGCACCTCATCCAGCTACAAACCACCAAACTCAAACCAGCTGTCACCCCAGCTGTCACCCCAGCTGTCACCCCAGCTGTCACTCCAGTCGTCATTGAAGCCGCCCTCTTGCTAGAAGCTGGCTGGGAAAATCTGTGCGATCTCGTCTGGGTAGTTTCTGCTCCCCCAAAAATCGCCCTCCAACGCGCCATACAACAAGGCCGCAATCCCCAAGACACCCGAAAACGCATGCTCTGTCAAACTCCCCCTAAACTACCTGAAAAATCCTATGTTCTGGATAATAGCCTAAACATCCTCACCCTAAAAGCAACCGTCCAACAAAAATGGGCGAAATGCTTGGCATATCGCTCGGCATGTGCCACAACAATGACAACTGCAAACAAAAACTGCTATTGACATGCTCAGTAAATAATAAATACGATGGCTATCTAGTACTTTGAATGTTAAAAGTGCTTTCTGTGAACTTTCTTGCCTGTTGATACCTCATAACCAGTAATCATGCCCAAATCAATCCAGCTTTCTAGTCGCATACAGGGAGTTACACCCTTTCTCGCCATAGATATATTCCAAGAAGCCCTGCAACTAGTAAGAGACGGCAGAGAAATCTTTCATCTGGAAATCGGAGAACCAGATTTCCCGACCCCAGCTCCTACCGTCAAGGCCGGTATCAACGCCATTCAAAAAGGACTCACCCGCTACACCCACAGCATGGGAATACTGGAACTGCGCGAAGCCATCTGCAATCACTACTACAACATGCATAAAGTGAAAATCTCTCCCGATTGCGTGATCGTATCCTCAGGAAGCTCCATTCTACTTCACTCGGTAGTTAACTCATTACTAGAACCCGATGATGAAGTAATCATATCTAATCCCTCCTATACCTGCTACGCCAACTATGTACGCATCGCAGGAGGCAAACCAGTACTCGTACCCGTCCTAGAAGAAGAAGGATTTGTACTCTCAACCGAAAGATTGCGACAAGCAATCACTCCGCGTACTAAGGCAATTATCATCTGCTCCCCAGGTAACCCCACTGGGGTCGTCATACCCAAAGAAAATATACGGCAAATAACCTCGCTCGCCAAAGATGCCAACATCGCCCTTATCGCAGATGAAATCTACCACGGATTATCCTATGAAGAACCTGTCACCAGCGTCCTTGAATACTCCCAAGATAATTGCTTCGTCCTCAGTGGCTTCTCCAAATACTTCAGCATGACAGGCTGGCGACTCGGATACCTCATCTGCCCGCCCCATACCGCCGATATGCTCATGCGAATACACCAAAATGTGGTAGTATGTGCCTCCGACTTCGTACAGCACGCTGGCATCGCTGCCATAAGAGAAACAATCCCCATCTGTGAAAAATATCGCCAAGAATATGATAATCGCCGCCGATACCTCCTAAAAGAACTGCCAAAAATCGGACTGAAACTAAACTATACCCCCCAAGGTGCATTCTATGTGCTGGTTAATGTCAAAAAATATGGTCTAGACTCCCTCGCCCTCGCACGACAAATCATGAACAAAACTGGGGTGGTACTCTCACCAGGGGTAGACTTCGGCCCTGGCGGAGAGGGCTATCTACGAATCAGCTACGCTAATTCTCTAGAAAACATCAAAAAATCCCTGGAACGATTGGAAAACTTCTTCTCCAATTTTCATAAATCATAACCCCCCGCCCCCCCCCCGCTCTACCCTACCTGTGAATACTCCATCTTCCTCAGGTAAAAGACCAGAAGATGAAAGATCCGAGGGTGAAAGACCCGAAGGTAAAGGACCCAAAGATATGGCATTCTGGGGTGATGTACCTGATGTCTTAGCTAGTCGCTATGCTAGTCCAAACATGATAATGCTGTGGACTCCAAGATTCCGCGTCCGACTGGAGCGTGAGCTTTGGATTATTATCATGGAAGCCCAGAAGGAACTGGGAGTGAACATTACCCAAGGAGAAATAGATGCCTGTAAGAAGGTATTAGACGAGATTTCATTAGAATCCATTAAAGAGCGTGAATTCCGCTTACGCCATGATCTAAAGGCTCGGATAGAAGTATTTTGTGAATTGGCAGGTCATCAAAAAATTCACTTAGGGTTAACCAGCCGTGACATCACCGATAATACAGAACAGGTGCTACTAAGATGGTCTGCTGGCATACTAGTAAATAAAACCGTAGCAGTGCTGGAACAATTATCAAATTTGAGCGAACGCCATGCCCAAACCCCCTTAATAGCCCGTACCCACAATGTGCCTTCCCAGCCCTCCTCAGTAGGCAAACGCTTGGCATCCTTTGGAGAACCACTACTACGAGCATGTGAAAAACTACTAGGATGGCATAGCACATACCCCATGCGGGGCATCAAGGGGGCTTCTGGTACTAGCTTGGATCTGATCTCCCTATTACCTAAGGGAAAAGAGGATGTTAAAGAACTAGAAGCATACATAGCTAAAAAACTATCATTTCGCTATGTTCTTAATAATGTGGGGCAAGTCTATCCCCGAGGGCTAGACTTTGAATTTGCTTCCTTAGTCTATAATCTTACTGCCCCCTTAGCATCATTAGCTACTACTTTTCGCCTGATGGCAGGAGAGGGACTCTGGTTGGAAGGCTTTAAGAAGGAACAAGTGGGCTCAACAGCCATGCCCCACAAGATGAATGCCCGTAGTTGTGAGCGTATTTGTGGTTTGCATGCCGTACTCAGTGGTTATCTGGCAATGTGTACTCGCCTAGCGGGAGACCAATGGAATGAAGGTGATGTATCTTGCTCGGTGGTGAGGCGGGTGGCTTTGCCGGGTTTGTGTTTGGCGGCTGATGGTTTGTTGGAGACTGTTCTCACCGTGCTAGACGAGATGAGTTTTAATGAAGAAGCCATCGGGCAAGAATTTCAGCGGGAGCTTCCCATGATGTCTAGCAGTACTCTATTGACGGAAGCCGTCAAACGTGGTGGGGGCAGAGAAACAATGCATGAGCTAATCAAACAACATGCCCTGGCTACCGCCAAAGAGGGTAAGCAGGCTTCTTTTGTTGAGCGACTAGGCGAGGATGATCGCTTTCCCCTTTCTAAAGCAGAGGTGGAGGAAATCATGGAAGATAAGGATCGCTGGCTGGCATTAGCCCCCGAACAAGCCCGAGAGTTTGCAAGAGTAGCCCGCCAGTTTGCAAAAAAATATCCTGCTATGGAAAAAATAATGCCCCGAGCCTTGTTGTAATTAGCTTAATATAATTTCCATGGATCATAGAAAGGGAAAATGGTGAGAGCTCCCACGGATATCTTAAAGATGGTGAAGGATCATCAGGTGAAGATTATTGACCTGAGGTTCTGTGATTTGGTTGGTGCTTGGAATCACTTACAGATTACTCCCGATAAACTGAAGGCAGAGCAATTTGAGGTAGGGATTCCCTTTGATGCTTCCAGCATTCGGGGTTGGCAAGGGATTGAAGCCAGCGATATGCTGATGCTCCCCGATACATCCACCGCTAAGCTGGACCCGTTTTTTGATTGTACCACTCTTTCGTTGATTTGTAACATCAGGGATCCTGGGTCTAACGAGAGCTATTCTCGCGATCCTCGCAATGTAGCTCTTAAGGCGACTGAGTATTTAAAGTCCACTGGAATAGCTGACACCGCGTATTTTGCTCCTGAGCCAGAATTTTTCATATTTGATAGGGTTACTTTCACCGATGGCACTGGGGGTAGCTCTTACAATCTGGAATCGGAGGAGGGGTATTGGTCTAGTGCCAAGCCAGAAGGGAATACGGGTTATAAGACACGTGCTAAGGAGGGTTATCTTCGGGCAAAACCTGGGGACACCTGCCAAGGCATTCGCAATGAGATGAGCTTGGCAATGGAGAAGATCGGTATCAGCGTTGAATGTTCCCATCACGAAGTAGCCCCTGCCCAGCATGAGATTAGCTTTACTTACGATACCCTATTGAAAACTGCTGATAATCTATGTTGGTACAAGTACATAGTGCGTAATATAGCCCGTCAACATGGCAAGGTGGCTACTTTCATGCCCAAGCCGCTCTACAACGATAATGGTAGCGGTCTGCACACCAACCAGAGCTTATGGAAAGGCAAAAAACCTATCTTTGCTGGCGATCAATATGCGGGATTAAGCAAATTAGCCTTGTATTATATCGGAGGTATCTTAAAGCATGCTCGTGCTTTGGCAGCCTTTACTAATCCATCTACTAATTCTTATCGTCGCCTGATACCCGGCTTTGAGGCCCCTATTAACTTAGCTTATTCCAGCCGTAATCGTTCGGTATCTATCCGCGTGCCTGTTTTTCAATCGCCCGAGACATGTCGGATAGAATTCAGGGTACCAGATGCCACCAGCAATCCATATTTGGCGTTCTCAGCCATGATGCTGGCAGGACTAGATGGGATCCAGAATAATATCCATCCTGGTGAACCCATTGAGAAAGACATCTATAAAATTTCTCCTGAGGAATTGAGCAAAGTACCTAAAATGCCTACTTCTCTGCGAGAATCTATTGTAGCCTTAAAAGAGGATTCTCAATTCCTGTTACAAAGCGGAGCCTTCACCGAAGATCTTCTTCAGGTATTTTGTGATGACAAGATCAAGAGGGAAATCAATGAAATAGATAGTCGCCCCTCTCCGCATGAGTTCTATCTATACTTTGATGTTTAATCTGCTCATTCTCGCATAACCCCTAATAACCACCCGATATAAGCACCTAATAAGCACTAATAAGCACAAGGGGGGGGGAGGGGGCGATCGCCAGTGATGAATCCGTTCTTGAGCTCCTCAACAGCACGCGAATTGAAGGTAGCTGGGGCTGCCCTCAATCAGACGCCCCTGGACTGGAAGGGCAATCGTCGGACTATCCTGTCTGCGATGGCTGCCTCTCGTAGGAGGGGCGTGCATTTGCTCTGTTTGCCAGAGTTGTGTATTTCTGGCTACGGCTGCGAGGATGCCTTTTACGGTCAAGCAGTGATTCAGTCGGCTTGGGAGAGCCTACTTGAAATAATTCCTCACAGCCAGCAATTGATAGTCACAGTGGGACTGCCGATAAGCTATGAGGGTAGTCGGTACAACGCGGTGGCTCTGTTGGTGGACGGACACTTGGTAGGCTTGAATGCCAAACGAACCCTAGCTGGTTATGGAGTTCATTATGAGCCAAGGTGGTTCTCGGCTTGGCGTAGGGGGCTGCGTGAGAACCTTGAAACTCCGCTTGAAACTTCGCTTGAAACTCCGCTGAAAAACATTCCCATTGGCGATCTAAGCTATCAAATAGGCGACCTGCGATTAGGATTCGAAATCTGCGAAGAAGCCTGGACCGGTAAAAATCGGCAACTGGATGGAGGAACTAAACTAGATGTACTTATTAATCCTAGTGCTAGTCACTTTGCACTCGGTAAATATGAAACCATGCGTAACCTCGTGCTGGAGGGGTCTCGCCAAGCCCAAGCAATCTACATCTACTGCAATCTATTGGGTAATGAAGCAGGCAACATCCTCTACGATGGCTCAGTTATGATCGCATCACAAGGAACTATGCTGGCTGAACTCCCTCGTTTTTCTTATCATCCTATACACCTCTCATGCGTTGATGTTAAACTCCGCCAACTAGCAAAACCCCTCCCCCGCTACAACCAAAAACACAAACTGATGGTATCTGTTGCCCCGCCAGCTCATCTGCCTGCTCCCTCTCCGCCCGCCCCTCCATCCGATATGCACCATGCAAAACTAGATGAAGCCCATAATGTACTCGTTGCAGCTAAGCAAGCGGTGAATTTATCGCCAGAAGAAGAATTCCTGCAAGCCGTCTCGTTGGGTATCTGGGATTATCTACGCAAAAGCCGCACCCAAGGCTGTTTAATCTCCCTCAGCGGCGGAGCTGATTCCTCCTCGGTGGCGATGCTATGCTCTGCAATGATTAGGTTCGCACTCCAAGAACTAGGACCAACAGGTATTAAAAAAACCCTCCCTCATGTAAAAGGACTGGATCATGCACTCCCGACCTCCGCCAGCACCCCGATATCTGAAAACGACATCCGAACCCTAACCAGAAAACTTTTGCTCACCGTCTATCAAGCCAGTGCTAACTCTTCTGAAAATACACGCCAAATAGCACGTGAACTCGCTGATGATATCGGGGCCTGCCATCTGGAACTAAACACTCAACCGATGGTAGCTGCATATGAATCCATGGTGGAAGAAGCCCTTCAGTACCAACTCAGCTGGAAAAATGACGACCTCGCCCGACAAAACATCCAAGCCCGAGTACGCTCCCCGAGCATCTGGATGATCGCCAATATAAAGAACTTCCTACTGCTCGGAACCTCCAACCGCAGCGAACTCGCAGTCGGATACACCACCACCGATGGCGATACCAGCTGCGGTTTTGCTCCTATCGCAGGTGCCAGCAAAACCTTCCTACGACAATGGCTAAAATGGATGGAAACTTCTCCTCCCTTCAAACCCAGCAAGCCCTCGGCACAGGGCAGAACTTTAGCAGCCCTCAATAATCAAGCACCCACCGCTGAACTCCGTCCCTTGACGCAAGCACAAAAAGACGAAAACGACCTCATGCCGTACTCGCTACTGGATGACATCTTACAAGCAGCGATAGGTAATCGCATGTCTCCCTTGCAGATATGGCAGTACTTACGGGTTCGGCCCAGATTATCGGTTAGTCCGCGACTGCTCGCAGAACAGATAGCAAAATTCTTTCGGCTTTGGGGGGGTTCACAATGGAAACGCGAACGCTTAGCACCGTCTCTTCATGTGGATGACTACAATCTTGACCCTCGTACTTGGTGTCGGTTTCCGATTCTTGCATCTGGCTGGCAGGAGGAACTGGAAGAGCTGCAGAACGAAGCTGATAAGCTCACTCGCTCAGAGTAGGGGGTGGCTACGCTAGGCAAAAGGGGGGGGATGGGGGGTTATAAATTTCTAAGCAAGTCCTCTACGAGCTTTACCCTATCTGACATGCCTATTTCTTTGAATAATTCTCGGGCTTCTTTAAGGTATTTCTCGGCTGTTTGCTTGTCTATTAATTTGTATCCTTCCTTCTTCGCCAAGACACCAAGTAAAAATAAGGCGTCTGCCTCACCCAAGCGATATTTGATTTGCCGACTTAAAACTAGGGAGTCTTCAAGGTATTGCTTGGCTGTTAGCTTGTCTATTAATTTGTATTCTTTCCTCATCGCCAATTCACCAAGGAAAGTCACGGCGTATGCTTCATTAGAATAGTCTTCTAATTGCCTAAATAAGCCCAGGGCTTCTTCAGAGTATTGCCTGGATTTTGTTATGCTTCCTTCCCTCAACTCACAGTAACCAAGACTAATCAAGGTGGTTGCCTCACCATGAATATCCTTAATTTGCTTAAACAAGGCTAGGGCTTCTTCAAGGCATTGCTTAGCTTTTGGATATTCTCCTTCCTTCATCGCCAACTTACCATGTTCAAACAAGGTGCTTGCCTGAACCTCAATTTCTTGCTTTTCTTTTTTATTCATCGCTATTACCAAGTCTCAAAGGGGGGGTTTATAAATCTTTAAGCAAGTCCTCTGCGTGCTTTACCATATCTGACATGCCCATTTCTTTGTATATAGCTAGGGCTTCTTTAAGGTATCGCTCGGCTGTTGGCTTGCCTATTAATTCGTATTCTTCCTTCTTCGCCAATTCACCAAGGCGAAGTAAGGCGTTTGCCTCACCCAAGCGATATTTGATTTTCCGACTTAAAACCAGGGCTTCTTCAAGGTATTGCTTGGCTTTTGGATATTCTCCTACATTCGTCATCAATTCACCAAGGCAAGTCAGAGCGTTTGCTTCACTCGAGAAGTCTTCTAATTGCTTATATAAGATTAGGGCTTTTTCAAGGTATTCCTTGGCTTTTGGATATTCTCCTACCAGCATCGCCAATTCACCAAGGCTAAACAAGGCGTTTGCCTGACCCAAGGGGTCTTTTAATTGCTTATATAAGATTAGGGCTTTTTCAAGGTATTGCTTGGCATTTGGATATTCTCCTTCTAGTTTTGCCAAGTTACCAAGGCTAAGCAAGGCGTTTGCCTCACCCAAGGGGTCTTTTAATTGCTGATGTAAAAATAGGGCTTTTTCAGAGTAATCCTTAGCTTTTTGATTGTCTCCTCCAAGCATCGCCAAGTCACCAAGGCTTTTCGTGGAATTTGCTTCACCCAAGCGATATTTGATTTTCCGACATGAAACTAGGGATTCTTCAAGGTATTGCTTGGCGTCTGGATATTCCCCTACCTTTATCGCCAAGTCACCGAGGCAAGTCAAGACGTTTGCCTCACCCAAACGATCTCTGACTTGCTGATACAAGCCCAAGGCTTTTTCAAGGTATTGCTTGGCGTCTGGATATTCCCCTTTCCTCATCGCCAAGTCACCAAGGTAAGTCAAGGCGTTTGCTTCACCCAAACGATCGCTGATTTGCTGATACAAGCCCAAGGCTTTTGTAAGGTGTTGCTTGGCATCTGGATATTCTCCTTCTCTCATCGCCAAGTCACCAAGGTTAGACAAGGCATGTGCCTTACCCAAGGGGCTTTCTAATTGCTGATATAAGCCTAATGCTTCTTTAAGGTATTGCTTGGCATCTGGATACTCCCCTACATTCATCGCCAATTTACCAAGGCTACGCAGGGCGTTTGCCTCACCCAAGGGGGTTTTTAATTGCTGATACAATACCAAGGCTTTTTCAAGGCGTTGCTTGGCTTTTGGATCTCCTACCCTTACCGCCAAGTCACCAAGGTTAATCAAGGCGTTTGCCTTACTTGAACGATCTCCGATTTTATTAAATAAGCCTAGGGCTTTTTCAAGGTATTTCTTGGCTGTTGTGAAATTACCAGATAAAAATTCAAGACTCCCTAGTTGCAAAAGAGTATCTGCTATTTGTTGTGGTTTATTTTCCAATTCTTCAAACAGAAAAAGAATTAATTCAAGGCTACTTTTGGCAAGCTTAAGTTCGGGGCTTTCATAATGGCTTATCCCTCGGTTCAATAATTCTTGTATTTCCTTATCTATTCCCTTTTGAGTTTCTAACAATTTTGCTAGCTTCTGCCTAAGATCCTTTCTAGTATCTTTATCTTTTAACAACCACAACAAAATACACATCACCAAACCAACACCCAATAATGCGACACCTACCAATAGAACCTCATCCAACTCCCAATTTCCAGAAACACCAAAAGCAGCTAACGCCGCCACTGCGATAAAAACTACCACAGCAAAGATTCTGGGTTTTTCTGCTGCCCCAAACAAAACATCACGAAGTTTTCTATATGTAGCATCTACCACATTGTTGCTGTCCTCTACCCCGCTGTCTTGCTTTCTTCTATCTTCTGCCATGCTGTTCTCCTGAGGTAATACAGTCACCTAACAAACAAAGTATGCCTAGCCCTATCCTTTGTCAAGATGCTCGCCAGCCCCCCGCCCCCGCTTTTTATAGTTCAGTTGGGGAAATCAGCGGTACGAATTTAACTTCGGTGAGTATTTTGTGTTTGATGCTTCCATCGGGCATTTTTTTCAAGAGCCAAAGTTGTTGAGAGTGTGTGTTTCCGACTGGTGCGAGCAGTCTTCCGTTTGGACAGAGTTGTTCGGTCCAGGCGGTCGGGATTTTAGGGACGCAAGCACAAAAAGACGAAAACGACCTCATGCCGTACTCGCTACTGGATGACATCTTACAAGCAGCGATAGGTAATCGCATGTCTCCCTTGCAGATATGGCAGTACTTACGGGTTCGGCCCAGATTATCGGTTAGTCCGCGACTGCTCGCAGAACAGATAGCAAAATTCTTTCGGCTTTGGGGGGGTTCACAATGGAAACGCGAACGCTTAGCACCGTCTCTTCATGTGGATGACTACAATCTTGACCCTCGTACTTGGTGTCGGTTTCCGATTCTTGCATCTGGCTGGCAGGAGGAGCTGGAAGAGCTGCAGAACGAAGCTGATAAGCTCACTCGCTCAGAGTAAGGGATGGCTACGCTAGGCAAAAGGGGGGATGGGAGGTTATAAATCTTCGGAATGTTCACTTTTAGGGCTTAGAAACATCAAATAACAGCCATTTCGCCTTGTTTATTTTTATGCAAAATTTCTACAAAATGTGGTGTATCAAAGTGTTTTCCACCCATCAGTTCCTGAACAGTACGTATTTGTGTTCGTTGGTATTCCTTTCCTTTGTGTTCCCACACACCAGAAGATAAAGCATCGCTTAGCATTTGTTTTGTTGGCGGAAATCTTACCACCAGAGCACCTATCTCGGAGTTTGTGGTGGTATTAACGGTTCCTTGTAATTCCCTTACAGCTACAGGACCAACATTTTTACCACCTTTCACAGAGACAACCATGTTTTTTAAATCATCGCCAACCTCAAAATACAACCTTCCGTCAATACCTCTATCCCCTGAGTACTTAGTATCTCTAAACCCATGACACAGGCTTTCTACCACCCAATTTTGAAAGTGCAAGGGACTATTGGCAAACAATTCGTCTGCTTGTTCTGGTGTTTTTGGAACACCGCTAACAACATAATCAGTACCTTCATTCAATCCATATCTCTTTTGTAAGACGCCTTTTATTAAGTTGTGAGCATGTAAAGCAATATCACAACCTATCCACCGCCTTTTAAGAAGATGGGATGCATACAGGCTTGTACCACAACCGCAAAATGGATCAAATACGGTATCACCTTCTTTGCTGGACGATCTGATGATACGTTCCAATAAAGGGAGTGGTTTTTGTGTTGGATAACCCAATCTTTCTTTTGCTTTTGGATGAATGATATTTATTATCCAGTAATCTTTTAACGGTCTTCCTTCTACATCTTTAATGATGATTTTATCAAACTTCTCTTTTTCCATTAGTTTTTTTATATTTGGACGATTCTCGTTTCCTTTATAAACGATAAGTTGTCTTGTTCCATTTTTTAACAGATTGGTAGTGTATCCTCTTTCCAAAGTTTTTTCTCTACGACTATCTATTTCTGTTAATTTGTTAAAATAGAATTCCTTACTTTTTGAATACCTTAATACAACATCATGCATTCTTTGAAAATCCCTAGAAAGAGCGTCCCATCTGTCATAGCACCATATTATCTCATTTCTGAAATTATGATGCCCAAATATACCGTCCATTATCACCTTGATGTAGTGGCTGGCTGTCGGGTCACAATGTAAATAAACACTACCTGTTGGGCTTAATACCGCTCTTATTTGCAGTAATCTTTGCATCATATAAACAAGATATGCTAGCAATTTGGGTTGCACATCCCTTAATGCTTTCATCCATGTTTGCCAAAAAATTGCTGTGTTAGTATCTATACCATATTCACTTACTATTAAAGGCATTTTTCTTATGAAACGGTCTTTTTCTTCGTCCATATCCCACGCATCACAAAAAGCCTCAATTTGTTCTGGTATAGGCATTCCTGTTGCGTTTTTGTATAACAGATTGTAAGACCTGCTGCTGTTAAAAGGAGGATCAAGATACACCAAATCAACAGAATTGGGACACATCTTATTCATAATATCCAGGCAATCGCCATATAGTAATTGGTTGTCGGTATTCATAGGGATAGCTACGCTAGGCAAAAGGTGGGGGATGGGGGGTTATAAATCTTCAATCAATTGCTCTATGTGCTTTACCATATCTGAGATGCCTATTTCTTTGAATAATTTTAGGGCTTCTTCAAGGTATTTCTCGGCTGTTTTCTTGTCTATTAATTTGTATCCTTCATTCTTCGCCAAGTCACCAAGGAAAAGTAAGGAGCTTGCCTCGTAGAAGGGCTCTTTTAATTGCTTATATAAGTCTAGGGCTTTTTCAAGGTATTGCTTGGCTTTTTGATATTCTCCTGATTCCGTTGCCAAGATACCAAGGTTAATCAAGGTGTGTGCCTCACCCAAGCGATCTCTGACTTGCTGATACAAGCCCAAGGCTTTTTCAAGGTGTTGTTCAGCTATTGGACATTCCCCCTCCTTCCTCGCCAAGTCACTAAGGCCACCCAAGATATCTGCCTGACCCTTAATACCATTAATTTGCTTAAACAAGGCTAGGGCTTCTTCAAGGCATTGCTTAGCTTTTGGATATTCTCCTTCCTTCATCGCCAACTTACCATGTTCAAACAAGGTGCTTGCCTGAACCTCAATTTCTTGCTTTTCTTTTTTATTCATCGCTATTACCAAATCTCAAGGGGGGGGTTATAAATCTTTAAGCACGTCCTCTACTTGCTTTACCCCAGATGAAATGCCAATTTCTTTGAATAATTTTAGGGCTTCTTCAAGGTATTTCTTGGCTGTTAGCTTGTCTATTAATTTGTCTCCTTCCCTCATCGCTAACACACCAAGGACGGACAAGGTTCTTGCCTCACCCAAGGGGGTTTTTAATTGCTGATACAAGGCCAAGGCTTTTTCAAGGTATTGCTTGGCATTTTTATAATCTTCTTCAACAATCGCCAAACCACCAAGGCTTTGCGTGGAATTTGCTTCACCCAAGCGATATTTGATTTGCCGACATAAAACTAGGGATTCTTCAAGGTATTGCTTGGCATCTGAATATTCCTCTTTCCTCATCGCCAAATCACCAAGGTTAAACAAGGCGTTTGCCTCACCCAAGCGATATTTGATTTGCCGACATAAAACTAGGGCTTCTTCAAAGTATTGCTTGGCTTTTTGATTGTCTCCTTCCCTCATCGCCAAATCACCAAGGCTTTGCATGGAATTTGCCTCACCCAAGGAGTGTTTTAATTGCTGAAATAAGCCCAAGGCTTCTTCAAGGTATTCCTTGGCCTTCGGATATTCCTCTATCCTTTTCGCCAAGTCACCAAGACTTTGCATGGAATTTGCCTCACCCAAACGATCTCTGACTTGCTGAAATAAGTTCAAGGCTTTTTCAAGGTATTCCTTGGCATCTGGATATTCCCCTACCTTTATCGCCAATTTACCAAGGCTTTGCATGGAATTTGCCTCACCCAAACGATCTCTGACTTGCTGAAATAAGCCCAAGGCTTCTTTAATGTGTTGCTTGGCTTTTTGATTGTATCCTTCTATTTCCGCCAATTCACCAAGGCGAAGTAAAGCGTTTGCCTCACCCAAGGGGGTTTCTAATTGCTGAAATAAGCCTAGGGCTTTTTCAAGGTGTTCCTTGGCTTTTGGATCTCCTACCCTTACCGCCAAGTCACCAAGGATAAGCAAGGCATTTGCCTTACCCAAACGATCGCTGACTTTCTGATACAAGCCCAAGGCTTCTTCAAGGTATGGCTTGGCTTTTGTTAAATTACCAGATAAAAATTCAGTACCCCCTAATTTCAGAAGAGTATCTGCTTGTTGTGGCTTATCTCCCTTAAAATCATCGCTATCGCTACGCTCTATTTTACTAGATCGTTGCTGTATTTTATCAGCTACTAAATTTTCTATATTCTGTTGAAGTACCTTTTCAAGTTCTTCATCTTTATCTTTATTTGTTGCCCGCCACAAAAAAACAAAAGCCACTGATCCAAGACCCAATAATGAGCCGTTTAGGTATATAATCTCTAACCAATTCATTCTTACATAAATACCAATACCAACCAACGCCGCCACTACGGTAAAAACCAACACAGCAAAGCGTTTGGGATCTACCGCTGTATACAAAACATCAAGAAGTGTTTTTCCCAAAGTATTTGCTGTGTTAATACTGCCTTCTGTTTTGTTTTCTCCTGCCATGCTGTTCTCCTGAGGTAATACAGTCACCTAACAAACAAAGTATGCCTAGCCCTATCCTTTGTCAAGATGCCCGCCAGCCCGCCAGCCCCCCGCCCCCGCTTTTTTATAGTTCAGTGGGCGAGACCAGCGGTACGAATTTAACTTCGGTGAGTATTTTGTGTTTGATGCTTCCATCGGGCATTTTTTTCAAGAGCCAAAGTTGTTGAGAGTGTGTGTTTCCGACTGGTGCGAGCAGTCTTCCGTTTGGACAGAGTTGTTCGGTCCAGGCGGTCGGGATTTTAGGGACGCAAGCGGCCGAGATAATGACATCGTATTTGGCAGCGTTTTTCCATCCTAGTTTGCCATCGGCAAGGTGGAGGTGGACATTGTGGCATTGGAGTTTCAGCAGATTTATTTTTGCCTGCGAGAAGAGTTTAGGTCGTATTTCTAGGGTGTGTACTTTTTGAGAGAGTTTGCCAAGCAAAGCAGCTTGCCATCCTGAGCCAGCGCCGATTTCCAGTATTTTTTCGTAAGATTGCGGGTTGGTTTCCTGCAGCGTTAGAGCGACCACATAAGGCTGTGAGATGGTTTGATTTTCGCCTATTTTTATAGGAATATCCTCTTCAGCCAAAGCGGAGTCATCAGGAGCGACAAATAATTTTCGTGGGGTTTCAGCGATGGCATTAAGTACCCTCTGATGAGTAATTCCCCTATTTAGCAGCTGATTTTGCATCCAGCGGGGCCAGTTGGTAGTTTTGATTTTTTTTTTCATGTCTGCAAGGAGATCATTTTTGGGTTATTGTCGTTGCCTGATGTCTGAAATTAAGTATCATTGTATGTTATCGTGTAAGGTTACCAATAGCCCCCTTGGATTGGATGTTTTCTATGTTGATGCGAACCACCGTTCTTCACGAGCGTGATATATCTGCCGTTGAGAGCATTGAAGCGAATTTAGCGAGCATAGCCTGTGAGATAGAAAAGCGTGATTGCCATAATTTGCTTCATGTAGCCGAGGATAATTTACGTAGTTGGGTTCAGGTTTTGAAGAGCAAGCAGATACTACCTATTCGCTTAGGAGCAGGGGGATTTCCAGCTGAGGCTTCTTGCTTTTATACCAGTTGGCAGAGAGCAGACTGTTTGGAATATAACCAATCTGAGGAAGGTTTGTCATCATTTCCAAGTTGCCTGAAGGAGAGGATTTCCTTACTCGGTCTAAGTTTGGCTGAGTTTCACGCAAAGAAGGCGTTGCCCGATAGTCATGCCTGCGATTCGCTGATGATGAATATGGCATATTTTTCTAGATTTTTATCTAGTTGGCTGAGTGCTGCGGCAGCACTTTTTCCCCAAGAGATGAAGCACATTCACACCGCGATAGATGAGCCACCTCCTTTGCCATGGCGATCTAAGCCGACCTCCCCGATGACATTCAGACATAAAGCAGCCGTGAGTGCCTCGGGAGTTCTTTTGAGCGTTTCCAGTGATTTTAAGCAATTGCGGAATGGTTTCAATTTTTGCCAGTTAATTTGGGAGCAATATGTGTTGTGGGAGCCATGGTTAAATCAGGGGATAGTGGCATGGCGACAAAATACTCTGAAACATTTTTTAGATAGTGCTCAAAAACTAAGCCTGATGATAAGTTATCCTTCAGCTTTGTTGCATGAGCATCTACCTCCATTTGGATGGCCTTTTCGTCGTCAGAAGCAATCTCGTTTTCTGGTGGAAGAAGAATTTATTCGCTACTCCAAGAATTGCCGAATGCGTTCTGGATTTCGTATTGCCATGAACAACCTACAATCATCCATCAGACTTAAGCCCGATCCACAAACTCTGGAAGCAGTTAACCAAGAAGCAATCCATTTCGTTCATATGATGTACCAAAATCGCTTCGTGATTGCTCGTGAGCCTTTTCTGCGTGTTCCTAAATCTTACGGTCAGGCTTTGATCCGTAAGGTATCCAGTCTGCATCCTTATTTAATATCCCCCAATGAATTTTATAAGCAAGCCATGCTTTGCTATACCAATGCTTATCATACAGCTAGTGGCATCCACGATGAGGCCTATTTGCAGATCCAGTTACTTTGGCGTACTTTGGCATGTCATCCGAGCATAGAAGCTCCTAAAACGCTAGCACAGCCCTTGGAAAAGGCTTTAATCGCTTGGGACGCCAATAACAAATCAGCCTTCAACAAAAAATTATTCCGCTTTGCCGAAAAATTTGTCGCTTGGGGCGAGGTTTTACAGTCTGCTCCATGGAAGCACGTACTTTCAGGATTACGCACCCATTATTCCTAGTTTGCAAATTTCTATGAGTTCTGCTATTCAGCTCTTAAGGTCCCAGTTAAGGATCGTCTTAGATTTTGCCACTTCCTTAGGTGCACCCACTACCGTCCGCGATTGCATACAGCAACAAGGAGATTTGTTTCCCTTGCTAGAATGGGCTTCTGTATTGAGTCCGCCTCCCAAGGAGCTGCTAGCTCTCGCCTGTACTTGCCTTAAAACAAGGGTTTATGCTCACCCTAGCCATTTGGAGGAAGAGCTTTTGCCCCTGATGTTTGGCACTGGTGGTCATCGTGGCAAGTTAGGGTACGGACTGACCATATTACACGTCCATGCCATTGTAAAAGCCTTGATTGAGCAAGTACAGGGCATGTCTTCGGTGGAACGCTTGGAGTACTGCGGGTCGTCCTCAGTTGAAGAGGTCAAAAAGCGTGGTTTTATTTTGGGTCATGACAATCGCTTATTCAATGAGGATTTTGCCTGTTATGCCGCTTGGTTGCTATCTGAGTCGGGCTTCAGGGCCGATTATGTTGGACGCATGGCTTCTCCACAGTTGTCGTTGTTAACACCGAAGCTGGGCTGGGCAGGATCTCTGAATTTCACCCCTAGTCATAATCCTTTTTGCTATGGAGGAATAAAGTACAGCCCCACCGATGGCGGACTGGCTGATGTTAAACTGACCGATCCGCTGACTGAAAGAGCTAATAAGTTTCTACAAGCACTTTCTCCAGAGGATTGGCTAACGGAAGCAGAGCTAAGGGAGTGCATCAAGCAAGGACGGGAACGAGCACAGCTGAGGGATGGTCTTAGCATCCATAGCCTGCACAACATCTATTTGGATTCCATGGACACGCACCCTGCTATCAGATTAAAGGAGCTAGCCGCTGAGCTACATCGAGAGAAAGATAATCACTCCGTGCTGATGGTAGCTGATCCTGTTTGGGGGGCTGCGGTGCCTGTGTATCACCAGCTACAGAAAAGACTGGGGACTGATGTTTTACGGTTGCTACACACAGAGGAAAATCCATTTTTTGACGGTCAAAACACCGAACCCAGTCCAGATACACTACAGGATGCTCTGTCTGAGTTAAACAAGCAGGGAGCTTTACAGATAGCAGTTCGCAATGACCCCGATGGAGATCGCGGTTTGGTAGGAGATGCCTATGGTGCTATCAGTATGAATCAATTTTCGGCTTTGGTGTCTAAGTATTTGTTGGATATTGGTTATCGTGGTGCGTTGGTGACTTCTTATGCGAGTAGCCATTTTGCTCAGCAATACACCCAAACCCGAGGCTGTCAAGTACACCTTACTCCTACGGGATTCAAGAACTTTCGTCCTTGGCTAAAGAATGGAGCCATGGTAGCTTATGAAGAAAGCAATGGCATTACCATAGCCAATCACACTCTTGATAAAGATGGTATTCTATCTGGTTTGCTGGCTATGCGAATTGCTTTGCATTATCAAAAGCCGCTTAGTGCCTTGGTTACCTCACTGGAGAAAGAAGTAGGCAAGCATTATTGGCAGCAAGAAGCATTTGCTATACAGTTATCAGTAGTCCAAGTCCAAGAGAAATTCCAAGCACTTGATAAAATTCACCCAGGATATGTCTGGAAAACTTCTAGAGGCGAATACCAAGTGAAGCAGATTTCCCGTAGGGACGGATACAAGTTTTACCTTAATGATGACTCGTGGCTGATGCTCCGTCCTTCTGGAACTGAACCTAAAATGCGTGTGTACGCGGAAAGTCTACTTAGTGAAGCAGCTACCGCGGCACTTTGCGAGGCGGGCAAGCAAATGGCTTTGGATTTGATGCGTTAATTATGAGCGGTGCGGCAATCGTTTTTGATGCTTTTTATTCATTATAATTTCATTGGTTTGATATGTCTATTTCTGTGCATGCACTTTATCCTATCAGTGGAGACCCTCCTACTCGGGCACACATGGATATTCTTCAACGTGCCAGTAGGCTATACTCCAAGCTTACTTGGGGGCTAGGGATTAACCTCTTAAAAACCTCGTTCTTACCTAGCGAGCTCCGCCTATCAATGATGGAAGACTGCCTGAAAGAGCTAAATATTTCAGGAGTAGAAATTGTCCATTATCGGGGGCCTACCTCTCATTTTGCTCGCAAAATAGGTGCCACCGTCCTGATCAGAGGATTACGCAATCACGCCGATCTAGAAAATGAAATGCAACTCGCCTATGGAAATCGGTTGCTTTCTCCAAATCTAGAAACCGTACTGCTGTTTTCTCGCCCTGAATACTCTCATGTCTCTTCCAACTTGACGCGTGAACTCGCTTTGCTCCAAGCTCCTCTTGATGATCTAATACCCAAAAAAGCCGCTGAACGTATGCGGGACTACCTCAACCAAAAGCGTTTGCAATAACCCCCTAGCTAATGAGCCATTCATTGGCGGAATAAGGGATTTATATCACTGAGTACACAAGGTAATTTGCATGTTTGATTTTCATTGGAAACTGTTCTTGGCATCAACATAAACAATTTTGCTGTTTTCTTTTACCCATTTTTCAGAGAATCCCACGTGTGATATGGTGTTTTTACTTCTATCAAGTTGCTGTTTTGCTTCCTGCAAAACCACTTTCGTTTCCAGTTCATAGATAATCTTAGCTTTTGTCTGGTTGTGAGCATAGAAAACGGCATAATAAAATTTGTGATTTCTTGTGATCCTTTTTAGAGAATTTTGAAGTTTCTCTGCTGGCTTTTTGAACATTCTATCAAGTTGTCCAGAACCTCCCTCTTTGCAAGATAGATATTCATACAAAATAGACGGATCATTTGCATCCCTTGCGTCAGCATCTCTCTTGGTTGTTATAAGTACATGCCCAAGAATTTCACTGATTATCATCTCTTTCACAAGGCCCGGTTGCAATAGATTGTTAATCCCTATTGAGCGTGCAAGTTCTGCTGCCTTTTCAATCAGTAATATAATTTTTTTATAGACGTCCGACGCCATAAAATAATTTTTCCTGTACTACACTTTCAAAAAATCTTCTTTTAGCTATTTCCACGTAGTCTGGCTGTATTTCAAATGCTATAAAATCCCTCTTAAGTTCCTTGCAGACAACAGGACAAGTCCCCACACCAGAAAATGGGTCCAACACAACATCACCTTCATTAGAACTTGCAAGTACAAGCCTTTCAATCAATCTCTTTGGTTTTTGAATTGTGTTTAGAGCCTCTCTTGAAACCAACTCTTTAGATTTATAAGTTAGTTGTTTTATGTCTCCCCAGACATCACCTGGATTCTTTCCCTTGTCATTAAACTTTGTTCTCCCATACTCACCATTCCTTACAGAAGGAACCTTTTCACATCTCAATCTATGTTCTAACTCAACTAACTGCGGCACTCTTATACAATCCAAGTTATAACAGCGAGGAGATTTGCCTTTTATAAAATATCCAATAATATCATAGTTGTTTGTGTACCTAAGCTTGCCCTGTGCTAGCCTACTCGGCTGATACCAAACTATTTTTGATATTAAATTCAAGTAGGGTCGGTAATCAATAAAATCAAGACAATTTGGTTTCCCGAAAAGATAGAGTACCCCTCCATTCTTCAACTTCAAACAAAACCGCTTGATAAGTTCCAAATTGAATTCTTGGATGGAAGGTACTTTATCCCACTCCTTTTGAGTGACACCATAAGGTCCATCACAAATCACCAGATCAATTGACTCATCATCAACTTTTTTCAGTAGATCAAAAGCATCCCCGCAATGTATCTGGTTTCTTTTGAGCATCGTCAACCTTGTGCTAATTTGTCAATTACTAGTGACGGTAGACTCTTGCCTATGATGCTGTCAAGCAGACCTACAAAATATCTCCCTTGTATCTCTTTTCTGCAGACCGTGTACTATGATAAAGCCTATTGCATTTCACATTCTAAACTTGCCACAATGATAACCAGATGCTAGTCACTGCCTCGCAGGTTCGCTGCCCCGCAGGTTCGCTGCCTCGCAGGTTCGCTGCCTCGCATGAAAGGATGCATGGGTACAGCTATGAATTTATTCAATAGGTCTCTTACCCTCCTCAATAGACTGGCAGTACGCCCTGTTCTTCGTCCAGTTGTAGCCATTACCGTCTCCTCCTTGCTGATGGCTTGCCTACTATCGTTTCATCCGCTTGATTCATCTCCGTTTAACCTATACACCTCCCTGGGTGGCATCCAAAACAGGTTTGGAATCTTAGGAGCACTGCTGGCAGGTGCCTTAGTAGAAGCATTCGGGGGAGCTTCCTTGTTGCTACCTTTCCTAATCTTTAGCCGTATTTGCCTCCCCAACCGACAAATCTCCGCCTTACGCTACTGGATGACAGCCCTACTCACACTTTTCTCCTTCGCTTTCCTACTAGGAATGCTTGATGTTCCCCCTAACTCCAGCTTGAAAGGCTCTGGATGGGTAGGCTGGAGCTCCCTAAACTGGACCCAACAAACACTAGGGAGCAAACTTGGCTTAATCTTTGCCATCATATCCTTCAGCTGGCTTATTCTCCAACTAAAACCCCGCGGGCTAGCATTTGTCCCTAAGAAGCTACTGCATACCATGAATATCGTGCTTGAAGCAGTAACATCCTTTTCATCGTTCTTAATCGTGCCTAAAAGATTTAATCCCTTTCAGAAGCATCCTTGTCCTCCCTTGCGATATCGCCAATCCGCTCGCCCTGAAATACCACCATCAAACTCTGCCATCCCATCTCGCCCCCTACCCCACCCCCTATCAACTGAGCCACAAACTGCTCCTCAGGCAATAACTCCTGCTCCTGACGAACCATCATCCAGCCCCCCAAGCCCCCCCAGTAGCCCCCCCAGCCCCTTCAAAAAAGACTGGGAACAACGCTGCAAAGTATGGCAGGATAATCTAGAACTAGATTGGATAAGGTCATCCGATCATTCCAAGTCTGATTAAAAGGGCATGCTTTATCATTTGATTAAATGAGATTATCGTGAATTATCATAAAAAAGGGCTTGCATAAGACAAGACCTTGTGATTATCCTGTTATCAGGTTGTCTCTTGCTTCCATTGGAAATATCTGTTCTTATTGGCGTCAGTGCCAAATGTTCTGTTTTAATTCCCCTCTCATTGGTAATTTGAATCACTACTAGACTGACAAAATGAAGACCGTGATTTGTCTCTGCTAATTCTTGAAAAAAATCCTCCCCCCTCTGTTTTATTCTGATAGGATGCTCCTGTTTATCTGGAAACCTAGCTAAATATTGTGTTTTTCTCGCCAAGGATGGCGTATATTCTCCTGCCATGTACGGCACAATGACAAATCTTTCTCAAATAGTAACCTCACTGCGACCATTATGATCGCTTATCATTCAAGGTTAAAGTTTTCCCTCCTGATAAGAATGTTTGCCCAAGGACCTTAGCAGGTCTGTAGAGTGATTTTACACTCGTTTGCATGTCATTATATTTTCACTCTCAATTCTGCTATAACTATGAACCGAGCTAATCCAGAACCTACTACCGATAAGCATCCCGAATCTCCCTCTCGTGAGCAGGGTAGATTTAACAATCCGAATGGGTCAAGAAATAATAACCGAGCTCCACAAAATGGCAGCAACAAAGACTTGCCTCCGATGGATCTAGCTGAATTAAAGCGGATGAGTATCAATGAGCTTAGTCAGCTGGTGAAGAGATTCAACATAGACAATGCCTCTAGCATGCGTCGTCAGGAAATGATTTTTGCCTTATTGAAAGCTCAGACCTCACAGAGTGGGATTGTATATGGCTCTGGCGTTCTGGAAAAGTTGCCTGATGGCTATGGTTTTCTGCGTTCTCCGGATTCAAATTATTTGGCTGGTCCGGATGATATTTACGTTTCGCAATCGCAAGTGAAGAGATTTAACATGCGTACAGGAGATAGTATTTCAGGGCAGGTGCGTTCACCAAAAGATGGGGAGCGTTATTTTGCTCTTATCAAGGTGGAGTCTCTCAATCATGAACCTCCCCTACAAAATAAAGAAAAGATTCTTTTTGATAATCTTACTCCATTGTACCCTGAGTTTCGCATAGTACTGGAGCGCGACAAGGAAGACCTCACCACTCGCATTATGGATTTGGTTTCTCCCGTAGGAATGGGACAACGCGGCTTGATTGTAGCTCCGCCCCGTACTGGCAAGACCATGATCTTGCAAACCATCTCCAACAGCATATCCAAGAATCATCCCAAGGCCGATCTCATAGTACTACTGATAGATGAACGCCCGGAGGAAGTTACCGATATGGAACGCTCCGTGTGCGGTGAAGTAGTCAGTTCCACTTTTGATGAGCCAGCTGCTCGTCACGTACAAGTTGCCGAAATGGTGATAGAAAAGGCTAAGCGTTTAGTAGAGCACAAGCATGATGTCATTATTTTATTGGATTCCATTACTCGTTTAGCTCGGGCGTATAATTCTGTGGTTCCTCCCAGCGGAAAGATCCTTTCTGGAGGTGTAGATTCAAATGCTTTGCATAAGCCCAAGCGTTTTTTTGGGGCTGCTCGCAATCTGGAAGAGGGAGGTTCTCTCACCATAATTGCTACCGCTCTGGTGGATACTGGTAGTCGCATGGATGAGGTTATTTTTGAAGAATTTAAGGGAACTGGCAACATGGAACTTGCCCTAGACCGCCGCCTGATAGAAAAGCGAATCTTTCCCGCTATTGATATTTCTAAATCTGCTACCCGTAAGGAAGAATTGTTAATCCCCAAAACGGATTTAGATAGGATCTGGGTGTTAAGGCGGGTTCTCCATCCTTTGAGCGTAGTAGAAAGCATGGAGTTCCTATCGGAGAAACTGAGAGCATTCAGAACCAATTCTGAATTTCTTGACCGCATGAATAAAATGTAACCCCCCCCCCCCCCTCCGATAGCTGATATTTCTACGCTCACGATTCTTATACCCACAATAATGACCATCAAATAACAAAGGACCAAATGCCCATTTATGAATACATTTGCCACTCTTGCGGGAAGGAATTTGAAGTCCTAAGAAAATTCTCCGATACCTCACCTACCACTTGTCAATTTTGTGGTGAAAATAAAGTCGTCAAAAAGCTCTCCCTGAGTGCTTTTCAACTAAAGGGGTCCAACTGGTATCGTGATGGATATAGTGCTACTCCCGCCCCAGCCAGCCAAGAATCAAAGGGAGGGGGGGGAGTTGATGCATCAAAAACAAGCTCTGATACCAGCACCCCTTCTAACGCCTCCAGCAACGCCTCCGATACCAGCACCCCTTCTGCCTCCAGCAACGCCTCCGATGGCACCAGCAATGGTAGTAGCACTAAAAACACTCCAAAAAGTGCCATTGCCTCCACCAAATCCGATGCCAAGGGAAGCAGTCCTTCCAGCCAGAAAACTTAACCTGTTGCCTGTAACAATGCCACCGCTTTAGCAGCGATTCCCTCTTGTCGTCCTATGAAACCAAGCTCATCGGTAGTGGTAGCCTTCACCGACACAGCTGATTGTTCCACCCGCAACAACCCCGCCAGCCTAGCACTGATTGCCTGAATAAACGACTGCAATCGCGGAGATTGGGCGATTATGATAGTGTCTACATTGCCTACCTGCCAACCTTTTTCGTGTATCTTTTTTACCACTTCTTTCAACAACATTCCGCTGTCTGCACCACGCCAGCGTTCATCTGTGGCAGGGAAAAACAGACCTATATCACCTAAGGCAGCCGCACCCAGTAAAGCATCCGATACCGCATGCAAAAGTACATCTCCATCGGAATGACCAGCTAAACCACTATGATGCGGAATCAGAACTCCTCCTAACAACAAAGGGATTCCTGATCGCAGGGCATGGACATCAAAACCGCAACCAATTCTGATGGTATTTTTAACAACTGCATTCACAAAGCATCGTTTCTGGAATGATTATTATAAATTACTCTCTCATAACTGCACGCAATGTTTAATCATGCTATCATAATCCCATAATGGAAAGTGTTAGTAAGTAGCTGGAGGTACTATGGCGAACAAATTAACAAAAAAAGCTGCCGAAGAACTGGATAAACTGGTCCATAATCTTAAATCCAAAGAACCAGAAGAGCGTAGTATTGCCATAAAGCGTCTCATTGATTTTGAGCGATCTGGTCGGGTGCCCTTGGAATCACTGCTACAGATTTCTAAGGAAGGCACTCCCGCTCAGGTGATGTATGCCATATCCGCTCTGGGACGCAATAGTCAGCCCGCGGCAGTGAATAGGCTGATGGAAATGCTAGAAAAAAACAAACGCGAGCATCCTTTGTTGTTAGAAACCATTGTGGATGCCCTCGGTAAGGCCAAAAATAAACAGGCTACCGAACCCTTACTAAAATTACTGGGTTTAAGACTGGGAGCAACTGGAAAACTCCTCAGTAAAATGAAAAAAACCTCTGCTAAAACAAAATCTTCCAAGGAGGATAGTAATCAGGAGACAATTAGGAATTTCGTCAAGCTCCCAGTGATACGTGCTTTGAAAAATATCGGTGACGACCGAGTAGCTCCCTTAGTAGGATACCTGCTTGAAGACAAAGATGTACTAGTACGATGGCACACCTTGGAAGTGATTTCCCTAGCTTCCGATTTCTCTCACTTGGAAAAAATCAAAGACATGGAAAAAAATGACGAAAGCCACTTGGTAAAAGAAAAAGCCTCCATTGTACTAGAAATTATAAATCGCTATCTATCCAAACAACAATCAGATGAAAATGCGGTGGTGAATTAACCGCCCCTGAACAATTCTATTCACTATTGTGGCAGTCGCACCGAAACGATCCGCGAAACTCCTGCTTTTTCCATGGTGACTCCGTAGAGGGTGTCTCCGACTTCCATGGTACGCTTGTTGTGGGTTATGATGATGAACTGAGTGTGCTTTGTCATGGATTTTAATAAGCGATTAAAGCGAGCTATGTTGACATCATCTAGGGGAGCATCCACTTCATCCAGCAGACAGAAGGGGCTGGGTTTGTGCAGAAAGAAGGCGAATATCAGGGCAATGGAGGTGAGAGCTTTTTCTCCTCCAGAGAGTAGATTGATGTTTTGTAGCTTTTTACCGGGCGGATGAGCATAGATATCCACTCCTGTATTGAGGGGATCATCTTTTTGGGTCATCATCAGGCGAGCTTCTCCTCCTCCGAAGATGTTAACAAATAGTTCTTCAAATTTGGTATTTACAGCCTTAAAAGTTTTTAGGAATCGCCTTTGGGATTCCTGATTGAGACGCAGAATGGAATCGTGTAAATTCTTGATGGCACTCTGTAGATCGGCTTGTTGGTCTTTCATATGAGCGGTGCGTTCGGTCAGTTTTTGATGTTCTTTGGGAGCGGTCATGTTCACATCACTGAATTTTTGCAAGTTATGCTCGTTTTTTAATAGTTTTTGCTCCAGCTGTTTTCGGGAGTGATTGCTTAATGCTTCGGGTAGTATTTGGATTTCAGCAGAAAATAGATATCTGAGCTTGGCATCTTGATCCAGCTTGGATATTTTTTGGGTGGTCTCTTTAGAAAACTCCACTTGTGCCAGCAAGGGAGTGACTTTCACGGCAGATTGTTCCAGCCTGACTTTTTCTTCAGCCAATTTCAATTCTAGGGCGTGCTTATTTTTGTGATATTTGCCTTGTTTTTCTCTGCTTTGGTGGACTTTTACCGCTATTTTTCTCCGTTCAGCTTCTTTCTGCTTAAATTGCCTTTCCAGAATTAGCCTCTGCTTTTTCTGGTGAGTGTAGGTACTCTTCATTTGAGTGATTTGCTCTTTCAGCTGTTTTTTGCGTTCCTTTTTCTTTATTTCTTCTTCCTGCCAATTCCGTTGACGAATTTGCTGCTCACTCCGTTGAGAGGACAGCCCTTCCAGCGATTGCCTTAATTGCTGGTATTCTTTTCCAGAGGCATCCAGATTGCTTTTCAGCCTGATACATAAGGCCTGTTGCCGAGAAAGAGCTACGGTAGCCTCTTCTGAAGATTGACGCAGCTGCCCTAATTTTGTTGATGACTGGTTCACTTCTTTTTCGGTAGTTGCCCGCTTATTTTCAACATCCTTGATTTGGCTTATTAGGGCATCGCGTTCGGATGCCAATATTTTTTGTCCGCTGCGATTTGAGTTCAATTCGCTTTGCAATTGTTCCTCTTTTCGGGTGAAGCGTTGCTGCTCGGTTTGAAGGACATGCCAATGCTGTTCACAGGACATCAGTGCCTGATTTTTTTCTTCCAGCTCCGCCTGATGAGCAATTCGCTTTTGCTCCCAAGATTTTAGATTTTCCCCAGCTGCTTCTAGCTCTTTGTTCACTTTTTTGCACGAATTTGCTAGAGAACCGAGTTCTTTTTCCAATTCCTCTAACTTTAACCGCCTTTGTAGGACTTCCACTCCGCTCTCTTTCTTCAGCCCTAAAACAACCTCTCCCTTTAATCCCATGTGAACGGCAATACCTTCACTAAGCCATTCTGAATCCGTTTTCCATCTTTTGTGCCAATCAGAAGCAAATACTTCCGCCCACTTCTCTCCCTCATGCACCATCACATTGCCGAATAACGCCTGAAACAATGGCTTGAATTTAGGAGCATATCTCAACCGCGAAGCTAAACTCACTCCCTCATCAGCAGGTAGTTGCGGCAGTCTGTCTAGAGCCACAAAGCTAATCCCTCCTATTTGCTCCTTCTCCAGCAAATTAGCCAATGACAGCAAATTCGCACTGGATTCAATCACTACCCAGCCCGAAAAACTTGCCAAGTAGGTTCCCGCCCACCGCAGTACCTCCTTAGATGCAGTGAACAAGTCCGACATCACCCCACATACTTTCAGTTTCTGGGCAGATTGAGGATTAGCCTGCAACCAAGCAAAAAGACTCTTCACAGGACCAGTGAATCCCTCAAGATTGTCCTGCATCTCTTTAAGAGCTTGAAAACGCAGGGTACATTCTAGCTGACGCTTTTCCAATTCAGTGTGACGCTCCCGAGCCTGATTTTCTATTTCCAGGGATTTTTTTTCCTCCGCCATAGTAGCTCCATGTGAGGCTCTAACTGCTTGAAGGGAATCTCGCAAAGACGCCAGCACTTTTTGCTGTTGCTGAGCTCCTTGCTGAGAAGATTTCTCCTGCTGAAGTCCTCGGAATTGGTTCATCAAGGCTTCTTCACTCCCTTTCCAGCGGTTCAATTGCTCGGACAACTGTTGAGACCGATGATTAATCCCGTTCAATTGGTCATGGAACGCAAATAAACGCTCTTGTTGCTGCTGTTGTTTTGCATCATCCTGAGTAAAAGCTGCTTGATGCTTATCGTGTAGGTTTTGCTTTAGCTGTAGGGATTTTTCTTCCTTATTCAATTCTCTGACTAGTTCTTTTTGGAGTTTTTCTTTTTCTTTTAGGGCTTTTTCCATTTGTGAAAAGCTAGTGTCAATTTTTTGTAAATCGGCTTCTAGGTGGGATTTCCAACCCATGCTTTGCGGTTGACTTTCTGTTAGCATTTCTAATTGTTGCTGGTCTTTCTGCAATATTTGCCGAGTTTTTTCTTGCTCAGCCCGAGCGTTCTGCAAGGATTCCGCCTGTGTACTGCCATCTATTTCGGCAGTCTTCAGGGATGCCTCCAACCCCTCTTCTATTTGCTCGGCTGCTTGCTTTAGCTTATCCAGCTGCTCCTCCAATGATTGCACCACGAGTAACTTCTCAGCATAGGACTTACAACCTAAAGCCAGCTGAACTTGCTCGGTTTCCTGCTGTAGATTTCGCACTTGTTGCACATTCTTCACTTGCTGAGAAAGCACCGCTTCTTGACGATATAACTCACTCAGGACATCATCTACTCGCCGTAGATTTTGCTGTGTTTGTTCTAGTTTGCGTTCTGCTGTTAGTCGGTGAGTTTTATAACGCATCACCCCAGCTGCTTCTTCCATAAACTGACGACGATCCTCTGCCGAAGCCGATACAAAGGATTCCACTCGCCCTTGTTCCACAATAGAATAGGCACGTCCCGCTGCCCCTGTATCCATCAGCAATTCACGCACATCCATCAGGCGACAACCAACATTGTTGATCAAGTACTCGCTTTCACCAGAGCGATAAAGCCGCCGCGTAATGGCAATTTCGCTAAAATCATTGTACTTTTCCAAGGCCTTTCGTTCGCGATTGTCAAACAACACGCTTACCTCTGCCAGATTGACCGCCTTACGAGTACTACTCCCATTGAATATGACATCAGACATACTCGCACCACGCATAGAGCGAGGGCTTTGTTCTCCTAATGCCCAGCCAAGGGCGTCGGCGACATTGCTCTTACCACAGCCATTGGGACCAACAATCATGCTGACCAGACCGCCGTCAAAACGAAATTCGGTTTCATCACAAAATGACTTAAACCCGCTGATGCGTAGCTGCTTTAGCTTCATGCCAAAGGAAATAACCTTTCTTCCTAAAAAGGTAAAAAATTAACCGAGAACAGAACAGCACCAGCCAAACTATCCGTGCCTCCCCCATTCCAGCAAGGCCTATAAGAGCAAGCATATTCTTGATAAAATACCCTCACCTCAGGGCAGTCTACCAAAAATCATAACTTTTGTAAGAACTGACAAGCCAATTTATCACCCAACTGACAGCCTAATTCCCAATCCCCTTTAGCTTGGCTAAGTTTCTTTTCCTTCCGATAGAGAATACCCCTTTGTGTATAAGCTGCTGCCTGCTTCTTATTCAATTGAATGCTTTTATTCAACCAACGAATCGCCCGCTTATGACCACCAATCTCCGCGTACAATTTCCCTAACCGATAATACAACTCAGCATCTGGCGAAATATCAACCGCTTTTTCTAGGTCTGCCACCGCAGTCTTAAATTTACCTTTCTCTCTCCAAACCTTTGCCCGTAATAAATAGAACGCCCTGTTCTCAGGATAAATCTTTATCCCCCTGTTTAGCCATCTCAATGATTTATCATGTTGCCCCTGAAGATAATACGCCTCGGATAATCGCAGTAGTACCAGCTTATCCCGACTGCGTGTCTGCAAAACAATCTGATAATCGGAGATGGCTTTCTCAGGTTCTTTGGCTGCTAGATAGACATTTCCTCTGGCTCGGTAATAAGTCCAAGCGTGTTTGCCACGGACATTTTTTAATAGCTCTGTATAATCATCTACTGCCTGAATAAAATTATCAGAGATATAGCTGGCCTGAGCACGACGCAATCGCACTGCCGAATCCGAACCACCATGCTTAAAATAAGCTCCATATTGCTTCACCGCCTTGGATAATCGGCCAGTGTTGTAATAGACATCTCCTAGCATGCGATGTACTTCAGGGGTATCTGGCTGTTGGCGAAGCACCACTAGCAAATCATTTTCAGCCCGCGGATAATCGGGAATACGCATGTAGGTTATTGCACGTGCTAGGCGTAAGTTGGGGTCGTTGGAGGTTTTCAGTAGCCTTTCCATTTTTTGTAAGGCGATAGTAACATGTCCTTGCTCTAAATCTACGGTGGCATCCAGCAATCGTAACTTAGGACGGATACTATCTGCCCGAGGCTGATGGTTCATCCCGAGCTCGCGGGCAATATCCTGATCTTTGAAATAATACTCTGCCTTATTTAAGACCGCTTCCCGAGCTACAGGATACCCCTCTAAAGTGCGCGCCCGCTTAAAATCCTTATCAGCCTGACCATGCTGACCCGCAGATTTTTGAGCCAAGCCACGATTGTTGTAAATCAAGGCATTTTTGGGGACTATCCTTAAAGCCCGATTGTAATCTGCAATCGCATTACCCGGCTGACCAAGAAAATAATATGCTACCCCCCGATACAAATGACCTTCAAAAGAATTCTTCTCCAAGCTGAGATATTTATCTAAATCTTCCAGAGCAGATTGATGATGACCATTCAGGTTATGTAGAAACCCGCGTCGCATGTATGCTCGGCTATAACGTGAATTTAGCTCAATCGCTTTGCTAAAATCATCCAGGGCCTTTTTGTTGTTCTGCTGTAGTAAGAATGCCAATCCGCGTTTGTAATAGCCATCGGTACTCTGCTTTTCCAAGAGCAGATAACTGCTGAAATCTTCAACAGCTTGCAAATACTCACCAAGCTTATAACGAATCGTTCCTCTTTCCAGCAGGGCTGCCTTCTCAGAGCGATCCTCTTGGATTACCCTAGTCAACACCAACGCAGCTTTCCTAAGCTCTCCTTGGCGATGCAACACTCGGGCATGATTAATCTGATCGTAAATATAACTCTGTGCACTCGCTTTCCATGTCATTAACACTAGAGACAACCAAAAAATAGGAATAACAATACTCTTCATATTCCTTACATAACCCCCAACCAGCTTGCCCAAACACATCAACTATGACTGCACTAAAAAGCACCGTCTGATATGTCCTTCACCCTTCTTAAATACACAAAAAGAAGGTCGTTTCTTAATTCTCTTCTTAAGGCACCAAGAAACTTATAAATCAACCAAGCAAAAACGGAAAATAGAAAACACTATCAAATAGATAATTCCCAAAATCCACTAGCACTCTATGATCAAGGAAAACAAACCACCAGAGGTCGTATTAAAAAAAAATCTCCTAAACATTTGTCGCACCCAGAATACTACTAATATATTTCTTGCGTGCAAATTCATAAACAGAAAGCGGTCTTCCACACTCCAGAAGATTATTATATCTCACTCGCTAATGCTTGCAATTGATAATACCAAGTACCGCTATAAACATTCATAAGTTATTGTTTAATTTACTTATTTATGTAAGGATTTTACTCACAATACATATTTATTTAAGTCTGCAATGCTAGTCGGCTTGCTCTGCGGCTTGCTAGTACTTGTGAAATATCCACAATACTCGCCCTAAGATGTTAATATCACCATTATCTTGCAGGCTAGCCTCAAAGGGCTGATAAGCATGGTTATCCCCTGAAACCCTTACGATGTTGTTCGGAAGGAATTGCAGACGCTTTAACAACAAGGCTTTATTGATGAATAATAGATAAATACCATCTGGATAAGGTGGTGTAAGTTGGCATCCTATTAACATAATATCGCCGGGCTGTATGGTGGGTGTCATGGCATCTCCCTGCCCAGAGGTACACACTAATTGCTTCGCCTGAAAACCGAGCTCCCGCTTTATCCATTCATCATGTAGGGCGATATAAGACTGATCTAGTCCGTCTGATGGTGTATAAATCTCACCATCTTTTTCTGGGCTATGGTTTTCACTGGAGAGATTGGCAGATTTAGGTTTGGCAGATTTAGGTTTGGCAGATTTAGGTTTGGCAGATTTAGGTTTGGCAGATTTAGGTTTGGCATGCTCGGCAGCAATTTGTTTTTCGGTGCGATAAAAGGGGATGGGGATGAATTTTTTGTGAGAATTAGAAATACTTCCCTGCCCACTGAAGATCCATTCTATATTAACTCCGAGCTTTTCTACCACAGCCGTCAGTAAATCTACTGGTGGTCTGGCACGCCTCACCCCAGACAGATGATGATAACGAGCATAAGAAAATCCTACTTTGGCACAGAATGCTCGGCGAGAAAGACCCGTCCGCTGGCGAATTTTTTCTATCCTTAATGTAATGGAATCCATCTCTTTTTTAGCAACCATGGGCATTTTTTTATAATAATATTAGAAAAATACAATTTTTTATTGACATAACACCTATACTTGTTTAAGAATAATCTTACTAATGCAAGGATGCGACCATGTCTTTTAACTGATATAAGGAAAATATCAGTGAGGTCTTACAGGGTACGTTTTTACTGTTTCAGTGAGAACGCAATGGGTTCGTTTGTCGTTAATACGACCTAAAGCCCCCTTAAGCCTGATCTGGATCTGAAGCCGAGGTTCTAAATCTTATTTTGGCAGTTTGCGACAATAAAACAATTAAAGGAGTTTCTTAATGGCTATAGCAAATACTGAGTATTGCGGAGTACATTCTTCCCAAATAATAGAAAAATTACACCTAACAGAATTACTAGCTCCAGAAAATCAGTATTTTCGCTGTTATAGACTTTCAGCAACCTTATCTTTGGCACGCTGCAGAGAAAATCGGGCTAAAATTCCCTTCGTGGAAGCACTTAATTACTTTGATGTACTACCTCCCAATGTCCAACCGATAAGGTGTGCTAATTGCCCGCTGGCTAAAAAAGTTGAAGCCAAACAGGTTCGGTTTTTTAACATGAACGAAGTCTTGCTGGGAGAAGCTAGAAATAGCAATCCGTTTGAGGACAAAGAAGACTCCATCAATGGCGAAAATGGCTAAGACCCTACGCTGGATATTTTATGCACCCGGAATTCCCTTTCATGGCGGAAGCATCCAGGAGGGTTATTCGCTGGGTGGCTCTGAGAGTGCCTGTTTTTATCTAGCTAGAGAGGCTGTTCGGGCTGGTCATAAGGTGGATGTATTTAGTAACATTTCATCCCAGCAAGCAGGCACTTGGGAGGGCGTCAATTATTTTAGTGCTGGTAATCATCCTAGTGCAGATCTACCCGGGATTGATTGCATAAATGCAGTACGTTCTGTGGCTCACGATGTGCTGGTATCTCAGCGTATGATGCGAGCCTTTATATTTCCCACGGCTGCCCGCTGCCATCTTTGGTGGGCTCACGACATGCCAGAAGTCCATCTGCGACCTCAAATGCGAGCCCAAGGCTGGAACATTGATGCCATAATGGCTGTTTCAAATTTTCACAAGCAGGCTTTGACAAAGATATACAACTGGCCGCAAAAGGACATATCGGTGATTCCCAATGCAGTGGATAGCTCATTATTTTCCTTAGCTTCCTCTGGCAATAATCAACGCGTTGGAAAGCGTCTTTTTTATTCTTCCTGCCCAGAAAGAGGATTAGAACATCTAGTAGGAGGAGCCGATGGCAAGCCCAGCATAATGGAGCAACTACTAAAACAAGACCCCGAGATTACCTTGTTCGTTTGCAACTACGACAACAGCCCGCCCTGGATAAAGGAATTACATCAATTTCTAGAACATCGCTGTAGGATATTGCCTAATGTTCGTTGGCTGGGACATTTATCAAAAGCTGAACTGGCACGTCAGATGATGCAAGCTTGGTTGCATGTCTATCCCACTCGCTTTCCAGAAGTGTCTTGCATTACGGCTATGGAAACTCAATTTGCCAGTTTGCCTATTCTTTGTACTTCCTCAGGAGCACTCGAGGAAACCTTGCGCGGAGGAGGAGCTATCTGGGTACCCTTGACAGAAAGCAATGATGAGCTAAGAACATGTTTTGTCAAAGAGATTCTGGCTCTCTCCCATAGCCCGTCCCGCTGGATGAAGCTCCAGCAACAAACTCAAGTGGTTCGTGATCGCATCAGTTGGGAAAGCTCCTTTAAGATAGCAGAAGCTCTAGTTCATAAGAAACTACAGCAAGAAGAGCTCGCCAAACCTGAGCGTTTAGCAATGTCCCTGCTGAGAAAATCCCCTCCTCCAATCAGTCGCCTAAAAGAACATCTAGAGGAATATCCACAACACCGTAGCAAGCTGATGAAATTGGCTCGCAAAAAATATCAGCGTCTTTTACTTAGACAACAAATAGACCCAAACAATCCCTCCCTCACTCCCGCTACTTGTCCCGATACCAAACTAGCCCAAGCAGCTGTTTTATCATCAGCCCAAATGATAACAGGCCTCCCAGCTGGATTATGGCTAAAACCACTGATAACCAGCCCTCCGCCACAAACGGTCTCGGTGTGTATCTTGACAAAAGTGCGAGAAGCAGGGCTGGCAAATTGTCTGGCTTCCGTTGCCAGTGTAGCCGATGAATGGATCATCGGCTTGGACGAGGAAAGCCCTCATTCAGCTACGGAACTCAGAACGGTGAAATCATTGATACGCGGCTACCGAGGACGGATATTATCTTTGCCTAGCCCCTTACACACTGGATTTGCCGCAGCCCGCAACCAGTTGTTGCGGGCTGCGGCAGCAGAGTGGGTGCTATGGCTGGATGCCGATGAAATACTGACTGGCAAAAAACATTTAGGCAAGTATTTGCGGGATAACATTTTCAATGCCTATGCTATTCCACAGCATCATTTTTCTTTGCAACCGCCTGGGTTATTGAAAACTGATTTACCTTGTCGCTTGTTGAGGAGTAGCTCAAAATTTCAATTTCAGGGCATGGTTCATGAGCATCCCGAACAAGGAGGCGGTGGCCCTGGTCAGGTGTTTGTCCTGCCTGATGTTACCATTAGCCACCAGGGCTATCTGACGGAAGATTCACGTCGTCGCCGTTTTTTACGCAATCTACCCCTGATGAAACAGGAACGTGCCGATAACCTTCAGCGACCCCTAAACAATTTCCTTTGGATTCGCGATCTGACCCAGCTTAATCGCTTTGAACAGGAGCAGACTGGTAAAGTTGGTACTGATGCTACTAATAGAGCCAAGGAAGCGGTTGACCTTTGGCGTCATTTAGTCCAGAGCAAGCATAGTCAGTTGGCTTTGGATGCCCTACCCTATTACTCAGAATGCGTGAGAATATTGCAGGGTCCCTACGCACTCTGTTTAAGGCTGGAGGCTTCCCTGGTCATGCCTACTGAAGCTGATTTTGCCCCTGAATCTTCTGGTACAGAGGGTGTTTTTATGAATGTCACCGATGCTGAGCAATTTTCTCAGTTATTGCTGGAACGTTCTCTGCAGGCTTTTGGTGCCTAAGCCTTTCACTCTTATTCATTCAGTTGCTATGCTATAGCATGCTTAGCTGTGGTTATCGCGGGCAATTTACTCTTAGGGAGGATCAAATGAGGCTTATTTCTTGGAATGTTAATGGAATTCGCTCAGTTTTGAAAAAGGGTTTTTTAGATTATATCGCCCAGCAACAGCCCGATGTCCTCTGCTTGCAAGAAACTCGTGCTTGGCCTGAGCAAGTAAATCTAGAAATCCCCGAGGGCTATGAGATGTTTTGGGGTATTTCTGAAAAGAAGGGTTATTCAGGCACAGCCATTTTAACTCGCCTCAAGCCCTTACGCGTGAAAGAAGGAATGGGTATTGTGAAGCACGACCAAGAAGGACGCCTGCTTACCATGGAATTTGAAGACCTATACCTTGTCAACATCTATGTACCCAATGCTCGCAGAGACCTAGCCCGCTTGGATTATCGCACTCAGGAGTGGGACTCAGATCTACTAAGCTGGCTTGAAAAGCTAGCCAAAAAAAAGCCCCTGGTATTCTGTGGCGATTTGAATGTCGCCCACCAAGAAATTGATTTAGCTAACCCGCGTGCCAATCAAAAGAACGCGGGCTTTACTCCTCAAGAAAGGGCTAGCTTTGGGAACATCATTCAGGCGGGGTTTATAGATTGCTTTCGGGAATTCACTAAAGAAGGCGGAAACTACACTTGGTGGAGCAACATGGGACGCTCCCGAGAAAGGAACATTGGTTGGCGGATTGATTATTTTTGCGTCTCTCCTCAATTGCGTCCCAGGGTAATTTCCTGCGGCATTCAATCGCAGGTACTGGGATCCGATCATTGTCCTATTGATTTAGAACTCGCTTAAATTTTACATCCGTGAGAGCATGGGGCGTTGATTGTGCTAGGAGTTTTTACCAGTCTGGCTTTATTAGCACCATTTCTACAAGAGAGGCGTCATTTGTGAATACCGAGATTACCAGCGACATGGAAGTCAGTGCAGAGGCATTTTATCTTCCTGAGCATTCAGATGCCGACAAGAATGATTATCGGTTTGGCTACCGAATTAAGCTACGTAACACAGGGCAGGAAACTCTCCAGTTGCTAACTCGCCATTGGGTTATCAGCGATAGCAATGGTCATGTGTTTCATATTCATGGTGATGGAGTTATCGGCATGCAGCCCACTATAAAGCCCGGTGAAGAATTCAATTATGAAAGTAGCTCCCTGTTGCACTCCCCAGTAGGCACCATGGAGGGAGAATATCAAATGATTAACGAACATAAGGAAACCTTCAAAATAAAAATACCCATGTTCTCCCTGAGCGTCCCTAACATTGTCAATTAGGTGCGGGATTATACAACTGCACCCCCCCCCCACCCACCCACACACTCTTGCACCCACACGCACCCACACACTCTTGCACCCACACGCAACCCACTCTTGCACCCACACGCACCCACACAACCCCCCCCCCCCCGAGCATAAATAGCTGCTCGGTAGACTAAACGACCAGATTTTCTAGGTTGCGTTTAATTTCCTGTAGCAAGCGAGCTGCAGGAGCTCCATTGATGGCGCGATGGTCAAAGCTAAGCCCGATGGTACACATGGGGACTATTTCAATTTTGTTATCAACAGGAACGACTCGTGCTTGGATTGCCCCGACAGAAAGGATAAACACTTCTGGAGGATTGATGATTGGAGTAAAGTACTTCACTCCGATTTCACCCAAGTTGGTGATGGTGAGGCTACTGCCGAATTGCTCCTGATCGGTAAGATTAAGACGCAGAGCCTTACGAATTAAAAGTCGGAATCTGTGGTGGATTTCCATCATATTTAGGTTGATGGTATTTTCGGTACGCACGGTAATGAGTTCATCTTTGAGGGCTACTGCCAATCCCACATCTATTTGATTTTTGGGGACTGGACGCCCGTTCTCCCAATGGAGATTGTATTGGGGAAAAGCCTGAAAAGCACGAGTGACCGCCCAAGCAATCCCAGCATTATAAGACGGCACACCATCCTTACCTAGTGAAGCTTTTATCTCGGTGTACTTAGAGCAATTGACATCGCAGAACAAATCTACCTTAGGCACTTCTTGCCAAGAAACTTTTATCCGAGTGCTAATATCTCTTTTGAGTACCCCCGATAATTTTTTGCCGTGATGCAAACGGCGTTCTTCCCGTATAATTTTCAGCTCAGCACTGCGGGGGCTACCGACTGAAGTAACCTGCTCGTTGCTGGGGAGCTCGGGTTGAAAATCATTTGGCATCGGAGCGATAGTATCATCCCAATCCAGCAGGCGAGGTTTTAGATCGGGAGCTTTTTCAGCTGCGTTATTGCTAATCCAGCCCAAGGCTTCTCCCTGAGGAAGTACCGCGCCAATCGGGGCATAGATTTTACTCAGCACCCCTGTTTCTGGAGCCTCAAGGGTGTAGACGGTTTTTTCCACTGATAGTTCCAGCAAGGTATCACCTTTTTTAACCGCTTCGCCCGGTTGTTTTACCCAGTGAAGTACCGTGCATTGCGGTGAGTGAATTCCTAATTCTGGTACAATTATCTTAGACAAAATAGATACTCGCCAAAGAAATAGCTCAAAATAATGATGAAGGATACTACGGCGGTAGCATATATTACAAAATATCGGCTTATAAACTTAAAGAACTCGGTTTGACTTTTAATAGCTACAATCCTACCATGCACTGCTATCAAGAGTTTGTCATAGCATTGGTTTATCTTGATTACTGGCAAATAGACTACTGGCAAGACCGTTGAAATTATTGCAAAAATATTTATTATCGTCATCCATGGAGGGCTACTTAAGCTAGCTGAGATTTCTGCCGTGAGTATTGAATATCGCCTACTTCCGCTGAAAGAGCGTAGGCCTAAGCCTAGCGATGAAAATAAGCTCGGTTTTAGTCTTTACTATGGTGACCACATGTTTACCATGCCCTGGACTAGAAAGGAGGGCTGGGGAGAGGCGTGCATCTGTGGCATGGAGGATTTTCATATTTCTCCTGCTGCCTTTGTGTTGCACTACGCGCAATCAGTATTTGAGGGGTTGAAAGCCTATCGCACCCATGGAGGCGGAGTGAATTTATTTCGTCCGCGGGAGAACATGAAACGCCTCAATCGTTCTGCACGTCGCTTGACCCTACCAGAAGTAGATGAAGCATTTCTGTTAAAAGGGATTGAAAAATTGCTGGAAATTGATCAAGAATGGATACTTAGTGCTACGGGAACTTCGCTTTATATTCGTCCTACCCTAGTGGCCGCAGAGCCATTTTTGGGCTTGAGGCCTACCAATGAAGTCCGTTTGTTTGTCATTACTAGCCCCGTAGGATCTTTCTATCAGACAGGCTTTAAGCCAGTGTCCATCATGGTGAATGAAAAATATTCACGTGCTTCCCGCGGCGGCTTAGGCGATGTCAAAGCTTCTGCTAATTACTCTGCCGCCATGCTGGCTGAGGAAGAAGCTCATAATAGCGGTCACGCACAAGTGTTGTGGCTTGATTCACAAGAAAAACGCTGGGTGGAAGAAGTCGGGTCTATGAATATATTTTTCAAAATAAGAGGAACCGTGATTACTCCAGCCTTAGGTGGCACCATTTTACCGGGCATCACCAGAGATTCCATCTTGCAACTGCTGAAAAGCTGGGATATCCCTCACGAAGAACGCCCAATCGCCCTACAAGAAGTCTTAACAGCCCAACAAGCAGGAACTCTGGAAGAAGTCTTTGGTTCTGGGACCGTAGCCGTTATTTCTTCGGTAAAGAACCTTAATTATCAAGCCAAAGATTATCCAATCGCGGAAGCAAAAGATGGCAGCATAGCCGCTCGCTTACTCAAAGAACTGACAGACATCCAGTACGGACGCACTCCCGACCCCCTTTGGATGGGTTCATGCTATACCTCGTTAAACCCATCTGTATAATTGACTCTTGCCTAACTTATTGTTTCCATGCTTAAAACACGACCCCACCTACCAAAAACTCTATCTAAGGTGAAGCCAGTAAAATTATACTTATATTCTGTTCCGCCCTACCACTTTGGTATTCATTCTGAGGCTTTTCCTCGGCAAATAAGTATGAATGGCATCTATCTCAGAAAACCCAAGAAAAAGAGCATCCTTTGGAATTTTCATTTGCCACGGCAAGGTCGTAAAGGATTATTATTTCACGCCAGTTCGCTGGTACATGGCGTTCCCTTGGAGTTCTCCAGCGAATACCGCGCCTATCTATTGAATCCCCAGCCCAATGCCTATCGGCTATTGCTCTTTTCTGCTCCGCGACATCAGATCAATATAGAAGCCAGTAAATTGTTGACTACCGACCAAAAAAAACACAAATTACCTAGTCACTGGCCCGCTGAACTGGTAGAGCGAGTTATTAGGCATCATTTGTTGAAAATTGTGGTCTTGAACACAAATTTTTTGAATACCACTTTGTTTCAAACCCATCACGGTGAAGAAGGATATTTTCGTCCTAGGACTATTGCTTCCTGACATTCTTGGCTTATCGCAATAGATTATCATTAGCTTATCATGCATGTGCGTTCGTTCTTCATAAAACTCATTTTTGATACTCTCCATATTCTCCAGCTAAACAATCTTCCATGACTGATTTAGCATGACCAATTTAGCATGACCAATTTAGCATGACCGATTTAGCATGACCGATTTAGAACTTTGTGATCGCCCGATTCATGAGCTCCACACTCTTCGTCAGCAAGGCGTAGTGAGTACCGAGGATATTGCTAATTCTGTGCTGAAAAGGATTGAGGAAACCGAATCTCAAGTAAAGGCCTACCTTCTCTTAACCACGGAGAATTTATTGGAATCCGCCCGAAATACCGATAAGCAACTAAAGAAGGGTCAGTTATCATCGCCATTGGCAGGGATGCCCATAGCCCTGAAAGACATCTTCATCACCGAGGGAATTAAAACCACTTGTGGTTCCAAGATACTAGCTAATTTTATTCCTTCTTACGATGCCACCGTGACCAAGCGTCTTAAAGAGGCAGGCATGAGCCTGACTGGTAAAACCAACTTGGATGAATTTGCCATGGGTTCTTCCACCAAAAATTCCGGATTTGGACCATCTTACAATCCGTGGAATTTGCGTTGTTCGCCAGGGGGGTCATCAGGTGGTTCTGCAGCTGCGGTCGCGGCTGGAGAAGCCCTAGCCTCCATAGGTACCGATACTGGGGGTTCCGTCCGTCAGCCATGTGCGTGGACAGGCTTAGTGGGATTGAAGCCCACTTATGGGCTTATCAGCCGTTATGGAATGGTGGCATTTGCCAGCTCTTTGGACACCGCTGGAATTCTCACTCACGATGTTAGGGACAGTGCCTTGTTACTAAAGGCACTCGCAGGGCACGACCCTCTAGATTCCACCAGTGCCCAAGAACCAATCCCCGATTATCCTGCCTTATTAGATAACGCCAGCTTAAAAGGAAAGCGTATCGGCTTGGTCAGAGAATTGGAAAGCGAACTGGAAGGGACAACTGAGATCCGAGATAATTTTAGGCAGAGTGTTAAATTATTGAAAAGCCTAGGGGCTGAGGTGCGTCAAATTTCTATTCCTAACTGGAAATTTGCCTTTTCCATATATCATTTAATAGCCCCAGCTGAAGCTAGTTCCAACTTAGGTCGTTATGATGGAATTCGCTATGGCGTACGTGCCACCGATAAGCTAGGGCTGCGTGAATTATACTGCCACACCAGAAAAGCGGGTCTGGGTAAGGAGGTAAAACTCCGCATCATGCTGGGAACTTTTGCCCTCAGTGCTGGATTTCATAACGACTACTACAAGAAAGCCTCCGCCCTAAGACAATCCCTACGCAACGATTTCGCCAAAGCCTTTTTAGAAGTAGAATTGCTAGCTACCCCCACTACTCCCACCGAAGCCATCTATCTAAGTACCTCCCTCACACCCCTACAAACCTACAATCACGACATATTCACCCTGCCCCTTAATCTAGCCGAGCTGCCGGGAATTACCATCCCGTCTGGATTTAGCTCTTCTAAATTACCGTTCGGACTGCAACTAATCGGTAGGCACTTCCAAGAAGGTGAACTACTGAAAGCAGCTCATATCTTCTGTGAAACCGCCGCTTTCCATCGTCAGCGTCCTACACGCAAAAATACCAGCCCCGCCTCATCATCATCATCTTCATCTTCGCCAAGCTGAGGTGAAAACTCGCCACCCTACTTAACATGATAATTAAATTCTAGGGGTTTGCCGTTGCGTTTAACACCTAAGACAATTTCCTTATCATTGCGAAAAGCATTCAGTAATTGAATGGCTTGGTCTGCGGTGGTTAGATCGCTGCCATTGACTGTCTGAATTACATCACCATTCTTCAGGTTTAATCGTGCGAATACTCCTCCTGGGACTATTTTTTTGATGCTAAAGCCATCGGGTTTGCCATTTTCCTCGTGTGGAACCACTAGGGCTTGCTTTAAGACCGAAGAAAAATTCTCAAATGCCTGCTGTACTTCCACACTAGGCACGTTGACATCAATCTTTCTGCCTCTACGGGTCACTGGCAAGGGAGCAGAAATCCTGCTTCTAGTTGAAGATCTTGCTGATGCAAGACTCCTAGATTCAGTATTACTGGCAACTTCTCTGTGTTGAATATCATAAACCTGTATTTTGCCATTGTACTTTACCTCCACCGACCGAGGATTGATCTTCACCAGCCTGCCCTGACTAGAAATACACTCGGTTTTTTTGGTGGTAGTTGGTAGACAATCGTTCAGCTGATAAGCACGTTGTTTTTCATTACTTTGATCAGTTATGATCGCGAAGGAGATTGTTCCCAGCAAAGCCGTACCCGCCAAGCGAATGGATAGCTTAGCTGCCACTGGAACACCATCAGCAGGCAAGATTTCAGGCAAGGGCTTAGGATTGCGGCGAGCATTAAAAGCATTAGCCTCCAAGATGCTCTCCACCACTTGGGAAGAAAAAGTCTGGTACTCCTTTTTTTCAGGATGAACCACAGCTTTTGTACTCACGGGCGAAGATAAAATTGAGGAATCTAATTTATCCTCCAGTACACCCACCGTGCCAAGTCCCACGTTGTAGCCCAATAAGGTGGTAAGTGCCAAATTGTTCAAAACAAGCCAACCGCGTTGTATCATAGGGATATTTCCTTAGAGTAGCTGCGTTTAAGATAGATTTGCCTAATGTTTTTCTATCATTATAGTCATATTGATCGCAATCAGTGATACTCAGGGTAGCATTTTTCCTGCTTGTCAGCAATAAGATACCTAGTAGAAATTCTTTGTTTATAAATCACTCCCTGATTATGTCCGTTTCGGCAGTCGGCAAATATCAACCTTTGAATAAAAAACAAATCAATAAAAAAGAGGCGATTGTACTGCTGAACTTTGGCGGTCCTCGCAGTCAGCAGGAAATCAAAGCGTTCATTTATGGGATATTCAAGGATCCTAACACCATTCAGCTACCAGTTCCTCAATGGGTGCAGAACCTGCTGGCTAGGATAATCGCCCACCTACGCTCCCCAGAGGTGCAAAAGCAGTACGCAGAAATCGGAGGGCATTCTCCTATTTTTCAAGCTACCGAAGTAGTAGCCGATGAACTACGACTTCAATTAAAAAAACGCGGTTATAACTGGCAAGTGTTTGTAGTGCATCGCTATTTGCCACAGCAAGCCCAGTATTCGGTACAAAAGCTAGTTGCATCAGGCGTTCAGCGGGTACATGCTCTCACAATGCAGCCCCAGTTTAGCTGGGCGACTACTGGATCTTCCTTAGAACAACTGGTACATCTACTCAGCAATTGTCATCGGAATGGCAAATGGGAAGGCAAATGGGAAGGCAAATGGGAAGGAATCGTAACCGCCCAGCGTTCTTATCCAGCCGAACCAGCCTACATTGATGCCCTAGAAGATAAACTACGAAAAAAATTAAAAAAATCCCGCTTAAAACCCGCCCACACTCTTATTCTATGCTCTGCACACGGCTTGCCTCGTACATACGTGAACCAAGGAGACCCCTACCGATTAGAAGTACAAACCTCGCTAGAAGCCCTACAAGCCAGACTCCCAGAATGGCAATTCGCACTGAGCTTCCAAAGCAAAATCGGACCACTAGAATGGCTTAAACCCTATACCCATGAAATCATCAACACCCTTCCCTCCAAAGGGATACGTAACTTGGTCTTTGTCCCGCTCAGCTTCGTCAACGACCATATTGAAACCCTGTACGAAATAGAAATAACCTATTGTCAACAAGCTGAAAAAAATGGCATGAAAGCCGTCCGAGTAGATGCCATCGGAAATCACCCCCGCTTCATAGAATGGCTAGCAGAATCCGCCATCAGAGGATTACGCGGACAAGGAGGCATCCCGCTTGAAGAACTACTCCCGCATAGCCAATACTTTAAGCGTCTCGGCTGGTGGCAATGGACCAGCTGGATAATAGCCTTCTTTAGTAGCCTACTTTTAACCCTTACCTAAAATGACCCCCTCCAATCCCCCCCCCCCCAGCCCCCCCAGCCCTCCAAGCCTTTCCCGCTCTTCTGAGCCTCCCCTGTTGCTGGGAGTAGAAAATCCCCTCATGGATATGCTGGTTCAGGTGGACGATGACTTTCTGCAACAGCAACAGCTAAAGAAAGGCCAGATGCTCCTAGTTGATGCCACTCAGCAAGCCAAAATGCTAGCTGCTCTGAAGGATAAAACCATTCAGCATGAACCCGGTGGAGCTTGTGCCAATACCATGCAAGCGTTCTCTCTGCTGGGAGGTCGCGGTGCCTTTGTCGGCTGCGTGGGAAATGATCACCTAGGGAAGATTTTCACCCAAAAATTAGCCCAAAATGGAGTTCAATGCCTCATCAGCACCGACCCTAAAATAAAAACAGGCAGTGCCATGATTTTAATCACTCCCGATGCCGAACGCACTATGGCTACATTTCTGGGGGCATCGCAGTCCTTGTCTCCACAACATATTCCTGAAGAAACCCTGTCCCAAGCCGATTGGCTTTATACCAGCTCTTATCTCTGGGACAGCCCCAGTACTAAGGCTACCGTCAAGGAAACTTTGAAACTAGCACGTAAGTACGGGGTATCCATTGCCATTAACCTAGCAGATCCCGCCTGCGTGAAACGCAATCAAGCCGAACTGCGACAAACCTTGGGGGAAGGAGTTCAATTGGTGTTGGGCAATTTGGAAGAAGGAATAGCTCTCACTCAGCAAACTAGTGCTCACGAAGCATTAGCAGCTCTGCAGCAATACGACCTGATCGCCACGCTGACAATGGGAGCTAATGGCGTCCTAATAAAAGACCAGCATGAAATGGTGTCCGTTGAAGTCCTTCCCACTCAAGTTATTGACACCACTGGAGCTGGCGATGCCTTCGCGGCGGGATTATTGTTCGGGCTGATGTCTAATGCCTCCTTGCTACAAGCGGGTCAGCTGGGATGTACCATCGCAGCTGAGGTTGTCAGCAAAATCGGACCTCGCTTAGAGCAAAAACTCTCACCGAAACTTAAAGCCGCTCTTTCATTTGACTAGCATTGTTTATCTAGGCTGGCTACTACTAAGCTGCTTCTTTAACGGGGTCTGGTTTTTTCTCCATGATGTGGTCAATTAGTTTGTATTGGAGGGCTTCTTGAGCACTCATGAAATAATCTCTTTGGGTATCTTTTTCTATTTTCTTGATATTCTTTCCGCTGTATCTAGCCAAAAGAACATTGATCTTGCTTTTCAACCGCAGTACTTCGCGAGCATGAATATCAATATCGGATGCCTGCCCAGACACCGTTCCTAATGGCTGATGGAGCATCATGCGGGAATTAGGAAGGGCATAACGCCTGCCAGCTGCACCTCCTGCTAGCAATAAGGCTCCCAAGCTGACCGCCTGACCCAAGCAGATAGTTTGTATCGGAGGAGAAACATATTGCATGGTGTCGTGGACGCATAATCCTGCCGTTAAACTCCCTCCAGGGCAATTGATGTACATGGATATCTCTGTTACCGCGTCTTCGGCTTCTAGGTAGAGTAACTGAGCTACGGATAAATTAGCTACCACATCATCCAAAGGAGCCCCGATAAACACAATGCGATCTTTTAACAGGCGAGAATAAATATCAAAGGCACGTTCACCGCGACTGCTTTGTTCTACGACCATGGGTACCAGTGTCATGTCATTTTCCTTTGGATTTGTCGGGGGATTTATCGGGGGATTTGTCGGGGGATTTGTGAGGTAGTTCCCCGAGTATCAAGGCACTAAAATGGCCTAATGATCGTTCATACAGGATATTGTCATGGATTTCTTGCATCATTTTTTCACCATTGGGGGAGTTCATCAATTCGGAGGGATCTTGGCGAGCCATCATGGCTTGCATGTTGAAACGTTGTCGTAGTTCTACTGGATCAACCCTTATACCGTAAGCACGTACTAGGGCTTCCACCACATAATTGAGCTTTAATCCGCTGCAAATACGTTTTTCTTCCTCAGCCAGATATTTTTTACGAGTTTTTTTATCTGGAGGAGGATTTTGTTTATCCATTTTTTCTTTTAGAATTTCTAATCCTCTATTTATCAGTCGCTCGGGAACATCAAAGCTATATTTATCTTGAATTTGCTGTGCCAAAGTATCCACCAGTTGACGGTGCTGTTGGTGCTTTTTTTGGCTATCTATCAGCTGGCTTATTTTATCGCGAAATTCTTTTAGATCCTTGAATTCGCCAAAACCCTTCAAAAATTCCTGATTGACCTCAGGCAGGATTATTTGTTGTACCTCCTTGATGTTCACAGTGAATTCAACCTGTTTACCTGCCAGCTCAGTTGCCTCATAATCGGCAGGAAAAGAAAGGGAAAATACCTTCTTCTGACCGCTAGAAACGCCTTCAAACTGACTTTGGAAATCGGGCAGATAGCCTGTTCCTCCTACCTCCAAGCGTTGATTTTCACCACTTCCGCCTGAAAAAGTCTGTCCTTCCAGCCGACCTTGAAAATCAAAGATGACCACATCGCCTTTGGCAGCCGTAGTACTGCTTGGCTTAAACTGAGCTTTTTCTCGCCGCAGTTTATCAATTTGTCCATCTATTTCTGCTGGTTCAGCTGGGGGGAGGGATTCTCTTTTTAGCTTAAACTTGCTGGGGTCCAGCAGCCGAAATTCTGGGACTACTTCAAATTCCACTTCAAAAGAGAGCGGTTTTTGGATATCTACCTCCAGCTTGGAAAAGCTAGGCGGAGTGGCTGGAGATAACTTCAATTGTTCTATCGCAGCTTGAAAATACTTAGGTGCCAAGCCTCCTAAAACTTTTTGCGACATCACCTCACGAAAGCGTTTATTAGCCATTTCCTTAGGAAATCTTCCTGCCCGAAATCCAGGCACTCGCATGTTTTTTTTCAAGTTATCGTAGACGTCATTGTATGCTTTTTGTACTCGCTCTAAGGGGGCATCAATATGTAGTACCCTTTGTAATCGCTTATTATTTAAGACCTTCACCCGCATGCCGACTGCAAATTCAGACCCCGATTCCGAGGATGGCGGAGAAGAGGATGGCGGAGAAGAGGATGGCGGAGAAGCTGGAGACATGGTTTTTTCCTTGAAAATATATGCTATCGGTTCGCGATGTGCCAATCAGGCTGGAAAAACAATACGAGAGGGGGGACTTGAACCCCCAAGCCCTGTCGGGCACTGGATCCTAAATCCAGCGCGTCTACCAATTCCGCCACTCTCGCCTTTATTTGCGAAACACTAGTTATCAAGCCTACTCTCAACCTCAAAAAAATACGCGTCCGGCAGGATTCGAACCTGCGACACATGGCTTCGAAGGCCATTGCTCTATCCAGCTGAGCTACGGACGCACTCCAATAAAGTCCGCTTAAGCCACCCAGCATCCTACTCCAGATAGCCAAACAATGCTAGCCCATAAAGCCCCCCCCCCGAACTTTTCCTCACCAAGAACCTCCATTGACACCCAGAAGTACCGAGCGAATACAGAACCTGTTTCTCTGCAATTAATCACCAATTTCTTGCAACCACCAATTTCTTGCAGCCACCAATTTCTTGCAGCTATCAATTTATCGGTTGTCAACTACCAACAGGAATGCTAGGCGGATCTAGCAATTTTTCCACCTTGACACTATTTTCCTGCCGTACAAAAACCCCAGTGGGCTTTTCTTGAAATTGGCAATTATTCAACTGTAAATGAGGATAACGCTGATTGATCTTCTCTTTTGCCTCTGCACTCAGGCCCTCAACTTTTATCCATTTGGACGGATCCATCGTCATTATAACAACTCCCATGCTTTAAGGAATAAAGGTGTCCTACATAACTAGTACACAGGCTGACTCACCCAACCCCCCAACCCCCCAACTCAACCCCCACGCACATCACAACAGCAGAAGACGCCCTTTGTCAACGCTTATAAAAATAATTTAAACCACCTAGCCATCAACCATACCGAGCCAATAAATTAAGTCCTAAAACACAAATACTTGCTGCTTGATAACTCCCCTGACATAATGAAAACCGTCAGCCCAAGTGGCGGAATTGGCAGACGCGCTAGATTCAGGTTCTAGTGAGGTAACACTCGTGGAGGTTCAAGTCCTCTCTTGGGCACTGCTGGCGTTGCGATCCTTTTGGCGAAAATATCCCCCTAGTTAAAAGAAATAAGGACGTGAAACAAGAACTTTATGCTGATGATTGTCTAAACATCTTAAATGATGAACTGGCATTACCAACTGAAAGCGTTGATTTAATCTATCTTGACCCTCCCTTCAATTCAAATAGTACTTACAATCTTCCGTTTAAGAAATTCAGAGAAAATGTCCGAGCGGTAGAGGCCTTCAAGGACACTTGGGATTGGGGTGAAACAGAAATAGAGATTATTGAGCAACTTAAAAAGAGTCCTCAAACAAAAATACTAGCTGATATTGTGTCTTTATCGGATCAGGTGAATAAATCACTTGGCAAGATAAGCCTGCCTGCCTACCTTATCAACATGGCACTCCGCTTGGTCCAAATGCATCGGGTACTAAAGGGGACGGGTAGCATTTACCTGCATTGTGACCCGACCGCCAGTCATTATCTAAAGCTCTTGATGGATGCTATTTTCGGGGCTGGTAATTTTAGGAATGAAATTATTTGGCACTACCCTAGTATGAGTAGAACCGAAACAGATTTTCCCAAAAAACATGATGTGTTATTCAGATACACAAAGAGTAAAAACTTCATATTTAATCATCAGGATGTATTAATCCCTTATGCTAAGAGTACCTTATCACGTGCAAAGTACGGGGGTGCTGGTTTCACTAGGCAGGAAGGTGAGGCAGGCTACCTTACCAAGAATGGAAAAATACCTGACACCGTTTGGGATATTCCTCATATTAAAAGTAAAAAAGAGCATCTTGGCTACCCAACCCAAAAGCCGCTAGCTCTTATGGAGCGTATCATTAAGGCTTCTTCAAATAAGGGTGATCTCATCCTTGACCCCTTTTGCGGCTGTGGCACTACTCTTCACGCAGCAGAAAAACTAAAACGCCAATGGATCGGCATTGACATATCCAAATTCTCTAATGGTTTAGTCAATGAAAGACTGACAAGTAATTTTCAGGGACTGAATATAAAATTATATGGTACCCCGACAACCACCACAGAAGCCATGGAATTAGCCAAGCAAGACAAGTTTGAATTTGAGAAATGGGTCTGTGGTCACATCGGAGCCAATGGGATGTACCACAATCCAGGAGATAAAGGTGCTGATGGAGGCGTTGATGGAGTATTGGAAATTTATACAATCAATTTTGGCAAGAATCCTGAAAAAGAAACTGTCATTATTCAAGTAAAGGGAGGAGGAGTTACTCCAGACGCGGTAGGGCGATTATATTCCACGGTTAAAGAATTCAACGCCCTTGCTGGAGTAATGATCTGCTTTGAAAAGTACATGAAAACGGTGGAAAACAACCGAAACAAGGAAAAGTTTCACGACAGTGTTGGAAGCTATCCAGTAATACAGGGATTAAGCATTGAAGACATGTTAAAAAGAAAGAAACCAAGATTGCCCGCAAGTTATACTCGCAAGAGCGGACGCATCAAGGGGATCAAATAATGGCTATACAATAAATTAAGCACTAAAACACAAATACTTGCTGCTTGATAACTCCCCTGACATAATGAGGGCTGTCAGCCTAAGTGGCAGAATTGGCAGACGCACTAGATTCGGGTTCTAGTGAGGTAACACTAGTGGAGGTTCAAGTCCTCTCTTGGGCACTGCTGGCGTTGCGATCCTTTTGGCGAAGATGTCCCCCTGGTTAAAAGAAATAAGGATACCAAAATGAAACGAGAACTTTATGCTGATGATTGTCTAAACACCTTAAATGATGAACTGGCATTACCAACTGGAAGCGTTGATTTAATCTACCTTGACCCTCCCTTCAATTCAAATAGTACTTACAATCTTCCGTTTAAGAAACTCGGCAAAGATATCAAGGCAGTAGAAGCCTTCAAAGACACTTGGGATTGGGGTGAAACAGAAATAGAGATTCTTGAGCAACTTAAGAAAGGTCCCAAAACAAGAATACTGGCTGATATTGTGTCTTTATCGGATCAGATCAATAAATCACTTGGGAAGGTAAGCCTAGCTGCCTATCTTACCAACATGGCACTCCGCTTGGTCCAAATGCATCGGGTACTAAAGGGGACGGGCAGCATTTACCTGCATTGTGACCCGACCGCCAGTCATTACATAAAGCTCTTGATGGATGCTATTTTCGGGGCTGGTAATTTTAGGAATGAAATTATTTGGCATTATCAAACAGGTGGAGCATGTGAGAAATGGTTTGCAAAAAAGCATGACACGATATTTATTTATTCTAAAAGTAAAAACTACGAGATAAACCTTCAAAGAGTAAAAGTAAGCAGAACAGAAAAATCTATTCGAAGAGCACAATTTAAAGGAGCAAGGATAACAAAAGATGATGATAAAAAATTGCCGATGGATGTTTGGACAGATATACAAGCATTAAATTCTCAAGAAAAAGAACGTCTTGGCTACCCGACCCAAAAGCCGCTATCTCTTATGGACCGCATCATTAAGGCTTCTTCAAATAAGGGCGATCTCATCCTTGACCCCTTTTGCGGCTGTGGCACTACTCTTCACGCAGCAGAAAAACTAAAACGCCAATGGATCGGCATTGACATATCCAAATTCTCTACTGGCTTAGTCAATGAAAGACTGACAAGTAATTTTCAGGGACTGAATATAAAATTATATGGTACCCCGACAACCACCACAGAAGCCATTAAATTAGCCGAGCAAGACAAGTTTGAATTTGAGAAATGGGTCTGTGGTTACATCGGAGCCAGTGGGATGTACCATAATCCAGGAGATAAAGGTGCTGATGGGGGCGTTGATGGAATATTGGAAACCTATCCCTTCAATTTTGGCAAGAAGCCTAAAAAAGAGATTGTCATTATTCAAGTAAAGGGAGGAGGAGTTACTCCAGACGCGGTAGGGCGATTATATTCCACGGTTAAAGAATTCAATGCCCTTGCTGGAGTAATGATCTGCTTTGAAAAGTACATGAAAACGGTAGAAAACAACCGAAACAAGGAAGTGTTTTCTGATAGTGCAGGGACATATCCCGTGATACAAGGATTGAGTGTTGAAGACATGTTAAAAAGAAAGAAACCAAGATTGCCAATACATAATGTCCGCAAGAGCGGACGCATCGAGAGAATCAAATCCTTTTCAGGCTCATTTTTTGGAGGGTGAGCGATCTGGAGACCGCCTACTAGCACTCAAGCCACGATGAAAATACCAATGAGATATTAACATTACCCCCACAATTCCGATAATCCAACTCATCAGCTACTACTCAAAAATTCAGGGAAACTTAGGTGAAACATAGGTGAAAGCTAAGTGAAACATAGGTAAAAGCTAAGTGAAACATAGGTGAAACAATGACTACTCTTGTACTCTGCTCAAGTGGATAATCTTCTTAAGCTGCGGTCTAGCTTAGATAATTGGGTTTTCAGAGAATCATTGCGTTCACGATTTTTCTTCACCACCAGCGGAGGAGCTTTACTCATAAATAACTTATTTTCTAACTTGATACGCACTTGCTGAAGTTCAGCATACAATTTTATCTTTTCTTTTTCCAATCTCTGTAGCTCTTTGGCTGTATCCATCACCCCCTCCAAGCACAAAGCCACTTCAAATCCGTCTCCTACTCCACGCACCCAGTTTTTGGTGTCCTGACCCCCAAATCCCACCGAGCTCAACTTGGCTAAATTCATAAATAAGGCTTTGTGTCGCTCCAGTAGCTGACAAATATCCTCATCGGCACTGCTAATCTGAACGGGGATCCTCGCCTGAGGAGGCACTACGCTCTCACTGCGGACGGTGCGTACTTCCCTTATCACTGCGATAAGGCGATCGGCTTCCTTAGCGGTTCGCCGCAAGCTATCAGGCTGCTTAGCTAACTCCATACCTTGAGGATAGGTACACATGATCAGGGGTTTTGCCTGAGGCTGGAGGATCCCCCATAAATGCTCCGTCACAAAGGGAATAAAAGGATGCAATAGCTTCAGCACCTCCACCAATACCTGATGAGATACCGCCCACCCCGCCTGCCGAAACACCTCCTTGTCCGAAAGAAGAGTCGGCTTGACCGATTCCAAGTACCAATCGCAGTACTCACGCCAAACGAAATTATACAAAAGCTTGGCAGCTTCATTAAAACGCCTAGCCTCTAAAAACTGGCGAGTTTCTACGGTCACCTGTTGCAAACGGGAAAAAATCCAAGCCTCAAACAAAGGAAACTCAGGTAGAGCAGACACATCAGACGTAAGAGCAGACATAAGAGCAGGTGGCTCTCCCAGACGCTCCTTATGACCCAAAACAAAACGAGAGGCATTCCAAAGCTTGTTGACAAAATTCCGCATCGCCTCACAAGAGCTTTCCGCCAGCGACATGTCATGTCCAAGGTTGGTGCCAGCTGCCAGAGCCATCCTTAGGGCATCGGCACCATGGATGTTGATTAGCTTTAAGGGGTCAAGTCCATTGCCCTTGGTTTTTGACATTTTTATTCCTTTTTCATCCCGTAGCAAGCCGTGCAGCAGTACTTCATCAAAAGGGATGGTCTCCAACAGCTGTAAGGACATCATTATCATTCGGGCTACCCAGAAGAATAGGATGTCATACCCAGTAACTAGCACCGTAGTGGGAAAGAAGGTTTTTAGGTCGGAAGTTTCCTCAGGCCAACCCATAACGCTGAAAGGCCACAGGGACGAGCTAAACCAAGTATCCAGTACATCCCTATCCTGCTCTATTTGCTTGGATTGACAATGCTGACAACAATTAGGAATGTCTTCAGCCACGGTTACCCCTTTGCAGTCCTCACAGTACCAAGCGGGAATGCGATGTCCCCACCAAAGCTGACGCGAAATACACCACTCTTGAATGTTATCCATCCATTCAGCGAATATTTTTTCCTGAAATTGAGGGATTAACCTAACTCGCCTGCTATTAACTACTTCCAGAGCTTGAATTGCCATATCCTTGGTACTCACAAACCATTGAGTAGAAACACAAGGCTCCACAGGCTCCCCACTCCGACCACAATACCCAACCGAGTGCTCATGAGGCTCTATTTTCACTAGTACCCCCTGCTCTTTAAGTTCTGCTACAATCTTTTTCCGAGCCACATAACGATCAAGCCCCTGATATCGCTGAGGAATATCACCGCACATGCAGCCTTTTTTATCCATCACTTCATAGACGGGAATGTTATGTCGTTTGCCGATCTCAAAATCATTGAAATCATGCCCCACCGAAATTTTCACTGCCCCAGTGCCAAAATCTTGCTTGACCTGTTCATCTTTTATCAAAGGGAGCTTGCGTTTTATGATTGGCAGGATCAAGTTTTTTTCTTCCAGTCCCGCATAGCGTTCATCAGCGGGATTAAAAGCCACTGCTCCATCAGCCAGCATGGTCTCTGGTCGGGTGGTAGCAATCACTACCCCCTGACGACCATCTGGTAGGGGACCATCTTCAAAGGGATAAAGCAGGTGATACATGCTTCCTTGCACATCACGATGTTCTACTTCCAGATCAGAAACTGCCGACCTCAAACGAGGACTCCAATTGACCATCCGTAGCCCCCGATAAATCAACCCCGCCTGATACAGCTTTACAAAGGCACACCGCACCGCTCGGGAAAGAGTCTCATCCAGCGTAAAGCGTTCCCGACCCCAATCGCAAGAAACCCCCAGCTGCTTCAATTGATTAGTAATATTTTGCTGCGATGTCTCCTTAAATTGCCACACCCGCTTCAAAAATGCTTCTCGCCCCAGCTGCTCCTTACTGCATCCCTCTTCTTGCAACTGAGACTCCACCATCCACTGAGTAGCAATCCCCGCATGGTCAGTCCCCGGCAGCCAAAGCGTAGGACAACCATCCATCCGCATCCAGCGAACGAGAATATCCTGTAGGGTGCTATCCCAAGCATGCCCTAAATGCAGAGAACCAGTAACATTCGGGGGAGGAACAACAATGCAAAAATATTTAGAACCCTTCTCTAACTCTCCTCGCTCCCCAACAGGAGCAAAATGATTACCCCGCAACCATTCTTCGTAGATCCGTGGCTCAATCTCGGCGGGAACATAGCTCCTCAACTTTAGCCTTCCCCCTTTTCCAGCTCCAAGATATTGGACTCCTGAGCCTGCATGGCATCATCTATAGACTGAGAAATAATATCATCCAAAACCCCCGTCAGAAGCTCAGAATCCTTTGGCAGGAGATAATTCGCTAGCGAGGCAGTCTCAGAAATTTCGCCATCTTGACTAAGCTCATCCAAATCCGCCTCATCCAAACCTGCCTCATCCAAACCTGCCCCTTCCGAACCTGCCCCTTCCGAACCTGCCCCTTCCGAACCTGCCCCTTCCAAACCTGCCTCACCCACGACCGCCTCATCCAAACCTGCTTCATCCAAAATTGTCCCTTCCAAACCTGCCTCTTTCACGACCGCCTCATATGTCTCCCCCTTATCTCCCGATACCGAAATCATCCGCTCCGCCTCAGGAGGATCCAAATCCAAAGGTTCTTCCTCGCTTGTGGGTGAGGAATTATTGCCAGTGGTCTCAGGAGAGTCTACCTCTGCTACTTCCTCTGCTACTACCTCAGTAACTTCCTCTGCCTCAATAATTTCTTTATGAGGAAATATATCTCCTTTTGCGGTGACATTTTTAATTTGAGAGATAGATAGTTCTATCAGGTCATCATCTTCTTCTACTCCCAGCAAGATAAATTCTTCGTGTCCTTGTTCTTCATCTTCCAAAGTCAGCTGAGAACCATCAATTCTCACTGCTTCTGGATTTCCCACTGCCTCTGGCTTCCCCACTACCTCTGGCTTTCCCACCGATTCCGATGCCTCCACTGAAGAGGAAATATCGGTTTTCTGAACTTCTGCTGAGTCATAAAATTGGTCATCGGCTTCTGTAGTTGGGGCTACCAAAGATTCCTCATCTTTTGACAAAGGACGTAGCACCGTTTCCTTAAATTGCTCAACCTTGATGTCTTCTGTTTTGGGTGTTTTCAGGGCCGCCAAAGCTGCAGGCTGGGTTTGAAAATCTGTGTCGTCCTCTTCTTCTCCATCTTCTGCGTCGCTTGCAGTGCTTCCAGTGCTTCCAGTGCTTGCAACATTTTCGGTATTTTCCTCGTTTTTTTCTTCAGTTTTGCCCGTATCAGTACCGAAGGGGTTAAAAGTAGCAGCTGGAGTCTCAGGCGGTATCGGATGAGTATCTTCAAGAGTATATTCAAGAGTATATTCAAGAGCATCTTTAAGAGCATCTTTTGAGGTGGCGGATTTTTTTGGCTCTTCAGCTTGCGGTTCCTCATCTTTCAGCTTACGAGCCTCCTCAAATGCCCGATCAAGCACACCCGCGGGAACATTGGTAGTCGGAGTAATCCAGGGCTGACCATCCGATGATTTAATCGGCAGCACCGATGGTCGCGGGGGATTGACAGGTTTGAGATGCAGTAAGGAACGAGTTTTGTCCTGATTCATGGTTTTCTCTGGAAAAATTATAACGCGAGCGGGAGCTCTACCAAATTGGCTTTCATATACGTGGGGCAAGTAGGGGAAGGCCTCATCCATGGGTTTTTCATCTGGGGTGAGTGGGTCTGCCTTAAAAGCAGGAACACTGCGGATCACCGCCTTACTTTTCTCACCCACAGAGGATACCACAGGCATGACATTATCAGTAACCTTATCAGTAACCTTATCAATAGCCTTGTCTGGAACATTGTCTGGAACATTGTCTGGGATACTGTCTGGGATACTGTCTGGCAGAACTCCCACAGGCATGACAGGTGCTTGTACTCCCTCGGGGACGATGACGCTATTGGGTAGATTACCTGTGTTTGCAGTGCTGGCGGGTGCGAAATCAGGAGGCGTAGTAATTGGTGGTACTTCCATTTCCTCAGTTCCCAGTTGATAGACATCCTCGGTGGGGAGCTGAGAGACCTGTGGGGGAGGGGCTTGCGGGGGAGGGGCTTGCGGGTCAGTTGGCAATGGAGCTCCGACAGATTCCAGCATTTTGGATACTTCTTCATCCATGATGTCGCCTACTGCTTGCAGGCGTATTTCGCTTAAGTCATCGGGAGTTTGAAAGTTCACCTTTAGTTGTTTGGTTATTTCTTGTTGTACTTGGGAGACTTCCAATGGTTTTAGGAGTATTCCCGATAGGGACAGGCTTTTTTTCAAGTTTTCATCAAGCGGAGTTTTAGGGCTCAGCAGGGCTACCCGAGGAATGTTCTTCAGTTTTTCTGCTTTTGCAAAACGAGAATGCATGGAAAACTCGGTATCATAATCCAGCGCGCTGAGTAGTATCACGTTTGGCAAGATGGATTGGGCTTTTTCCAGAAAACGGCTGGGATTAAATTCATGATGCACCGCCACTGCCCCTCCTTCCAGAGCCGTGGCGATCACCCTGTGTACGATGGGATTTTCATCTAGCACTAGTACTGTTTTATCCATTTTTTGCCTTTGGTAGATGCCTTTGGTAGATGCCTTTGGTAGATGCCTTTGGTAGATGCCTTTGGTAGATGCCTTTGGTAGATGCCTTTGGTAGATGATTGTAGCATCTGGTGGATCATATATGCAGATGTCGTTCACATCTTATTTAATGATTAGCAAAGTGCGTTCACATTGCACACCGACATTGCACACCGACATTGCACACCGACATTGCACACCGACATTGCACACCGACATTGCACACCGACATTGCACACCGACATTATACACCAATATTGCAAGTCTTCATGCAAAAAAATACCTTTGCCGAGTATACACCCAATCAGCCTGCCAGCCAACAATGAGGCAAGCCAGAAGAATCTGGCAAACCAGAGGAATCTGGCAAACCAGAAGAATCTGGCAAGCCAACAATGATAATTGCAAATGCAACAAAATGGACATCTGTTTGATATACCAGTACGAATGAAAATAATCTTTTGCTAACTGGTTTTATAATATATTGCCCAGCACCGCAATTGCTGGAAGATGTACGGCAGGGCAAGTGATTATTCATAGATGTAAAGGTACCCAGTGATGAGTTTAATATCGCGATATGTGGCCTTGAGGCTATTTGGGTTTTGGCTATTATGTTTGTCAGTAACACTTGGGTTGGTGTTGCTGGGCGACAGTTTTGATAATCTTAATTTGTTTTTGTCGGGATGGGAAGGGCTACTAGAGTGGCTTAGAGATTTATTAATCATTATGCCAGCGACGCTAAAGATATTATTGCCGCTGACCTTATTATTTGCGGTGCGTTTAACGCACAATGCTTTTTTACGCACTCATGAGTGGTATCCCATGCAAGGTGCGGGGTTGAGCTTGTTTCGTTTGTATACCCTGATGTGGCCAGTGTTGCTATTGGTGAGCTTATTAGGAGTCCTGAATCAGAATCAGCTTAGTGCTTGGGTGGATTCACGGCAGCAGGGCTCGGTTGATAAGGTTCGCCATCATATTTGGCAGTTGCACGACTCGGATGTGATATACGTTCGCAAGATTTTGTTTGAAGAAGCCCTAGCCCAAGGTGTCTTTGTCTTGCACGGAATCGCCAATTCTGGGAGAACGCCTAGGATATCGCATTTTAAGGAATTGTACCAAGTGGATGGTCTGTGGCAAACAACCCAGCAGGCAAAACATTACACCCCTTTGATATCTCGCCAGACCGACAATGCAGATCTTCGCCAGACGGATAATGCAGATCTTCGCCAGACGGATAAGGTCTCCCAGATAGCTGCAGAGATAGTTTTACCTCAAAAAGCACTAAACATTATCTTTGAGAAGACATATGTCAACTTGCAAACCCTAGGGTTGATAGGTTTGTGGCAAGAAATCCGTCAAAATAGGCGACAAGAGAAAAACTCAAATTTGTACTGGCTGGGGTTTCATCAGGAATTGGCATTGATGGTCGCTCCGTTCCTTTTAGGATGGCTAGCACTGATGATTGTTAACCCTTCACCTAAGCGAATCCGAACTACCGACATGCTATTTGTGTTGTTAATAGGGATCCTTTTTTATTTTGGACAAGAAATATTTTTTCTGTTGGGGAAATTGGAAAAACTGCATTTCTTAGTGGCAGCTTGGGGGACAAATGGCGCGGTATTGCTGGCGAGCATTTTATTGGGGCTAGTCATAAAAAAGATTAACTAGTCGTTGGCATGCCTTACCTTAATTTATTTTGGCTGTTATATGAAATTGAGGTCTATAATGGCTGGAATATTGCTTTGCTATTGCTAATCTGCAGTTGAAAACTTATAATGAAGTTAGTCTGTCAAAGTATCTCAGAATGCGATAAGCTCGAAGTGTGACAAATTGAGGAGCTGATATTGGGCAATATAATCAAATCAAAAGAAATTATTGCTATCGGAGGAGGAAAAGGTGGGGTGGGAAAAAGTCTGATAGCCAGTAATTTGGGGACCTTCTTGGCCCAAAATAATCACCGAGTAGTACTGGTGGATGCAGACCTAGGCGGTGCTAATTTACATACCTGTTTAGGCATTCCCACCCCCGATAAAACCCTTTCTGACTTCCTATACAACACCAATGCCAATCTCGAAGACGTAATGACGCCCACTCATCAGCCAAATCTGATGCTTATCAGCGGAGCCCAAGATTTCCTAGGAATCGCTAACCCAAAGTACACTCAAAAGATGCGTCTGTTGCGTTCCCTGCAAACCATTGATGTGGACTATGTTATTCTAGACCTCGGGGCAGGCACCAATAACAATACTTTGGATTTCTTCCTTATCGCAGACAAGGGCGTACTAGTGGTTCTTCCCGAGCCAACCTCAATTGAAAACGCCTACCGCTTTATTAAAAGCTCCTTATACCGCCATCTAAAAATGATCAGTACCGATTCCAGAGTACGTGCTATCATTGAACGTGCCATGGATATGAAAAATGATCTAGGCATTCGTTCGCCGTTGGATTTAATAGAATACATCAAGCGTACCGATTATCGCATAAGTGCTACCATGGATAACCTAATACGCAGATTTCAACCTCTAATTGTGCTGAACCAAGTACGTTCAGAATCGGATTTACGGGTCGGCTATTCTATGCAAATGGCTTGTGAGAAATTTTTCGGAGTCAGAGCTACCTTTATCGGTCACCTATACAACGATGACTTAGTCTGGAAAACCATCCGTAGTTGCAAGCCCTTTATGTCTACCCACCAGCACAGCCGTACTTCGCAACTAATTGGACAAATCGCTCGCAACCTTATCCAAAACACGCCCTTAACAAAGTATCAGGATCCTACCCCTGCCAGCTACGATAACAGATCCCCACAAATGTAAGCTTTTTTATTATTATTTATATTGGAAAATCTATATTTAATATGTTATAAATTAGAGATTGTGAGTTTAATACGATTCCTTTACTTTTATCTTCTTCCTTTATATTAGTTGAACAAAAACGCCCATGCTATCAGGTTTGCAAGAAAAAAATTACTATGAACTTCTAAGTGTCCCATGCAACGCCAGCATGAAAGAAATCCAACGTGCTTATGAAATTTCTAAAGAAACCTTCCAAGGTCACTCGCTTGCTACCTATTCCCTCTTCAATGACAAAGAAACCCACGAGGTCTTTAGCCTGATATCAGAAGCCTTCTATACCTTGAGCGACCCCAAACTACGCCAAGCGTACGATGCCAAAATGTCACAAAATAGCATCGCCGATAACCCCGATGAAAATCATATACCCCCTGCTAATGGTTATCATAGTGTTTCCCCTGCCAGTGAGAAACATCATGTCAATGGCTCCCGTACTAACGGTTCCCGTACCGATGCTTTCCACGCCAATGCTTCTCGCAGTGTTGCTATTGCCAATGCTTCTCGCAGTATTGCTCCCGATGTACCAAGCACTTTTTCTCAAGCTGAATCTATTCCTAGTCCCCGCGTTTTCTTTGCAGAACCCAAAAAGAAACCAACCAAAAATATCGCCCATAAGCCCAGTACCATAGATTCTGGCAGTATCTCCTTGCGGTATCATGCAGCTAGATCCGAAGCTGATAATCTGAGGAGCAAATCCCATCTTATCAAACAAAAAGAACAACTCGGCAACCTGTTAGAACCAGGACAAACCTTTAACGGAGAAACACTTAAACGAGCTCGCGAAGCCTGTGGCTACAGCTTGGCTGGCATGGCAGAAGAAACAAAAATCCGCTACACCTACCTAGACTGCTTGGAAAAAGAAGATTTTCGTGCTTTGCCTTCCAGAATCTATGTCAGAGGCTTTTTGGCACTCATTTGCGATACCGTAGGGCTGGACCCAAAACATGTCTGCAAGGATTATATGAAAATCTATGACCAACAAGTCACTTCCTAGCATCCATATCACCGTGCATCGGCTCATCGCAATAACTTAAGCCACTGAGGGTTGACTGATGTAGCCATCTTCCGCTTGGTTCTATTTCGCCTTTGACATCCCCATTGCTTCAATAGCCCATTGCTTCAATTAGCCAGTTGCTTCGCTTCAATTAGCCAGTTGCTTCACCCGTTGTTTCAATTAGTTAAGACGCCATCATATTGCAGAACCGTAGATTCTCTAACCGCACCACAGATATAACTCGCCCCGATTGGTTACTGACTACCGTGGTTCTGGTGGTATGGTTATTAGCGACTGTTTTTTCTTCATTGTTGGTTGCCATTGTATTGCCCAACGGAGAGCTGATATCGCTGAGAAACACCTTGTTACCGTTGATGTTCACTCATTTGATCACTTGGGGGATGCTGTGGAAGATTCTTTCTTATAAAGGAGCAAGGGTTCGGGTGGGATTTATCAATTTTAGGCGTACCAGTGCGTGGCTGATATTAGCGGGGATGGCGGTACATTTGTTATTATCCTTGCTATTAGTTGGGATGACATATTTTTTACCCTTGCCTTTGCCGCCTATCAATCCGATCAAACAGCTGATGGAGCAAGGGCTATTAGAGACCATTTTGGTTGCTTTGGCAGTGGTATTGATGGCACCCTTACTGGAGGAAACTCTTTTTAGAGGTTTGTTACAAGGGTCACTTCGCAGCAGGTTTTCTTTTCCGTTAACCGTGGTGCTGGTGAGCCTGATATTTGCTATTTTGCATATATTATCTTTTGGGCTGTATTGGCCTGCGATAATAGTTATTTTTGTAGCCAGCTTAATTCTTTGCTATTTGCGTGAACGCCATAAATCTCTTTGGTCGCCCATTTTCTTTCATGCGGGATTTAACTTATTGGCATTTCTGATCTTGCTGGTAAATAAATTTATAGCTGAGTAGGAGGGTTTGCCGAATTCTTCTGGCTTGCAGAACTCTTTTGGCTTGCCAGATTCTTTTGGCTTGCCAGATTCTTTTGGCTTGCCAGATTCTTTTGGCTTGCCAGATTCTTCTGGCTTGCCAGATTCTTTTGGCTTGCCGAATTCTTTTGGCTTGCAGAACTCTTTTGGCTCGCCAAACTCTTTTGGCTTGCAGAATTCTTTTTTTACAGGTATGGGTGGAAGATAAAGATTGTTTCCAGTTCGGGCATATTGCTGAGGGTTAAGGTACCCTGTATTGTCCGCTGATATAAAAACAAAAAGATGTCTTCTAGTACTTTCAGTTCTGCCATGGAAAAACTGCCTGATTCTTCCCCTGTGTCTGCTTCAGATTGTCGTGATCCTCAAGCAGCTCCTACGGTTTCGCTGGAGGAAACCGCCAAAACCTTGCTGACTGAGCCAATAGCTGGATTAGGGTATCAATTGCTGGAAGTGCAGTTTGTCAGAACGCGTAGGACGGTAGTACGCGTTATGATTGACAAAGATGACGGAATCGGCTTGAAAGATTGTAGTAAGGTGAGTGAGCTGGTTGGTCGTTTTTTGGATGTGGAGGATTTAGTGCAGGGGAGTTATCGTTTGGAGGTCACTTCACCTGGATTATTTCGTCGTTTGCGTCAAGTGGGTCATTTTGTGCAATCAATCGGCAAGAGAGCCAAGATATTCTTAGACACTGAATGGGCTCGCAATTCTGGCTGTGATAAGACCATGCAGCCTGTCCAAACAGGAATAATTGAGAATGTACAAGAAAATCTGCTTCACCTGAGAGTAACCACAGAAACCCTAATCATCCCTCTAGAAAAGGTACATACTGCCCACTTAGAACCCAAGTTGGACTATCACTAACGTGTCATTAGTCCGTGTCATTAGTCCGTGTAATATAGGACATATCATTAGGACGTGTCATTAGTCCTTGATTTTGTGCCTTTTATTAATTATTTATGTAATCATCAACAAGTTTTTTTCCTTTTAAGGAACACACCGCCATATGCAACAAGAAGAACTGCTTAAAGCCCTTAGTGATATTTCCTACGCTAAGGGAATTAACAAAGATCGTCTGATACAGGTCGTTCAAGAAGCCATCACCCTGGCTGCCAAACGCAAGTTTTCCCAGTATAACGATCTAGAAACTCGCATTAACCAAAATACTGGCTCCTTGGAGGTCTTTCACTACAAAACCGTAGTAGAAGAATCCGATGACCCCGATAATAATCTTTCTCTGCAAGAAGCCAAATCCCTAGACGACTCCGCTCAACTGGGAGATGTGGTGGAATACGAAATAGATAACGAAGATCTACGCAAAGTAATCGCCCAAACTGCTCGTCACATGGTATTTCAAAAGGTGCGTGAAGCCGAACGCGAATTCATCTACGAAAAATTTAAGAATCGGATAGGGGATATAATCAATGGGGTAATTAGCCGTAGTGAACGCGGTCGCACTTATATTAATTTCAACCAGACAGAAGCCATTCTATACCCCAGAGAACAAATTCCTACCGAAAGATACTCCAGCGGAGACCACATCCGCGTGATTTTGCTGGAAGTACGCAACGATCCCAAAGAACCAGCTCAATTAGTGGTTTCGCGATCCCATCCCAGTCTGCTGATGAAGCTGTTTGAAACTGAAGTACCCGAAATCTATGACAACGTGGTGGAAATAGTCCTAGCCGCACGAGAACCCGGCAAACGTGCCAAAGTAGCCGTACGTTCCAATGACTCCGATGTCGATCCCGTAGGAGCCTGCGTGGGTATGAGAGGCTCCCGAGTACAATCAATCGTAAATGAACTGCGAGGCGAAAAAATAGACATCGTCCAATACAGCGAAGATCCCCTTATCTACCTAGCCAACGCCCTCGCACCTGCTGAACTGAGCCGAGTGAAATTCAACGAGGAAAGTGAAGAAATAGATGTTCAGGTAGAACCAGAACAACTATCGCTCGCCATTGGTCGGCAAGGACAAAATGTTCGCTTGGCTTCCAAACTGCTCAATAAAAAAATAAACATCTCCTCCACCGTAGACCAAACCCTCAGCATAGAAGCACAAATCAGAGAACGCCTGCTCGCTTCACAAGCCGAACTGGATAAACAATCAGAACTTAATCAAAAAGATAATAAAAATAACCTAAATAAATCCCAGGATCCAGAGCAGACTGCACAAAGCTCTAAAAAAGGCACTGAAGAAATCCCTGCAAAAAGCTCTAAAGAAGGCACTGAAGAAATCCCCGCACAAAGCTCTAAAGAAGGCACTGAAGAAATCCCTGCACAAAGCTCTAAAGAAGGCACTAAAGAAGGCACTAAAGAAGGCACCGCACAGAGCTCTAAAGAAGGCACTGAAGAAGGCACTGAAGAAATCCCTGCAAAAAGCACTGAAGAAGGCACTGAAGAAGGCACTGAAGAAATCCCTGCACAAAGCTCTAAAGAAGGCACTGAAGAAATCCCTGCACAAAGCTCTAAAGAAGGCACTGAAGAAATCCCTGCTCAAAGCTCTAAAGAAGGCACTGAAGAAATCCCTGCTCAAAGCTCTAAAGAAGGCACTGAAGAAATCCCCGCACAAAGCACTGAAGAAGGCACTGAAGAAGGCACTGAAGAAATCCCTGCACAAAGCTCTAAAGAAGGCACTGAAGAAATCCCTGCACAAAGCTCTAAAGAAGGCACTGAAGAAATCCCTGCACAAAGCTCTAAAGAAGGCACTGAAGAAGGCACCGCAAAAAAAACTGAAGAAGTCCCCGCCACAGACTAACCCCCCCCCCCCTCCCCCCTCCCCTGCGATAATTCTTCCTCTTGTTAGCCCCCCCTATCCCTTGTTGTAAAGTCCATGAAACTGTTTGAACTGGCTAGAGATATCAACATGCACAGCAATGATTTGCTGGCATTGACAAAAAAATGGGGACTGGAAGCTACTGGTATATTTCAAATACTAAGTGATAAAACAGTCAAAGATATTAGAGAACAACTAAAAAAATCCCCCCAACTAGTAACAAAAATCACCTCCAAAACCACCATAAAAACTACCGCAGAAACCACCGCCAAAGCCGTCCAGCCCACACCCGATGAAGAAATAGCAAACACCGAACAACCCAAAGTACGGCGTAGGTTGGTCTCAATAAGTTCTACCGGCGAAGTACATCGTGTGGAAACCCAAAAAGAAGAAATTATCCCCACCACAGAACCTCCAGAGCAACCCGAGGAACAAATAAAAAATGATGCCGCCTCGCCACAAACAGAAACTAGCCCCGCTCAAACAAACCAAACAGATAAATCCACCGCCCAAACTGAAACCACTCCAGAAGATAAAAAAATAACCCCCGATGACGAAAAACCCGCCCGACGACGGGAAAAACGCAGCGATCACAAAAGACCCGAAATCACCGAAAGCCCAGAATGGCGAGACGTACGCGGTAATGCCCGCGATTTGGATTTCCTACAGCACGAAGGATGGGTGCGTCCCAGACGTCCTAGGCACACCATAAAACATAAAAGAATCGCAACCTCAGAAGAAAAACATACCTTCAAACCCAGACAAAAAGCTATCAAATTGAGCGATACCATCACAGTTTCCAAACTCGCTAGCCTGATAGGCATCAAGGGAGCTCAAATCATCAAAAAACTGCTGGAACTAGAAATAACCGCTACCATGAACGATTTCATTGATGGCTCAACTGCCGAATTAGTGGCTTCGGAATACGGAGTACAAGTAGAAGTGGATACTTCCAGCATGGAAGATATTTTGAAAATGGAAGACATCCCCACCGAGCAACTGGAATATCGCCCTCCGATCATTACCATCATGGGGCATGTGGATCACGGAAAAACTACCTTGCTGGATAAAATCCGCACCAGCCAAATTGCCTCCAAAGAAGCTGGCGGCATCACCCAGCATATCGGAGCTTATTGGGTGAAAAGTAAATTCGGTCCCATGGTGTTTCTGGATACCCCAGGCCATGAAGCCTTTACCTCTCTGCGTCAGCGAGGCGCCCGTGTGACCGACATCGTCGCATTATTGGTCGCAGCTGATGATGGCATCATGCCTCAAACCATTGAAGCCATTCAGCATGCACAAGCTGCTGAGGTTCCTATAGTGGTGGTGGTGAATAAAATTGACAGGCCTAATGCTGATATAGACAAGGTGAAGCAACAACTATTGCAGCATAAATTGGTGGTGGAAGAACTCGGGGGCGAAACTATGCTGGTAGCTATCTCAGCCAAAACAGGAAAAGGTATTGAAGATCTATTGGAATCTATCCACGTACAGGCAGAATTGCTGGAGTTAAAATCCACCTCAAAAGGTGCTTGTAGCGGGGTGGTGATTGAATCTAATCTGGATTCCACCAAAGGAGTGGTAGGTTCGGTGCTGGTACAAAGAGGATGCCTAAGTATTGGCGATTATTTTGTCGCTGGTTCTTGCAGTGGCAGAGTGCGTTCCATGTATAACGACCAAGGAAAAAAAATCAGCCGTGCCATACCTAGCACTCCAGTAAAACTAATAGGATATAACTCCATGCCTGAAGCAGGGGATATGTTCCAAACCTTAGATTCGGAACAAGATGCTTCTCGGTTGGCAACTTGGCGTACTCAGCGTAAAAGAGCTGCATCCTTGCGACCTAGCAATCGCATTAGCTTGGAAACATTCATGGAAACTCCAGTCGCAGAAAACCAAGCTCGCACCTTGAATATAGTACTCAAAGCCGATGCCCAAGGGTCGTTAGAATCAATCATCGGTACTCTGGAAAAAGAGGGCAATGAGAATGTTTCGGTGCAAATTGTCCGCAGTGGAGTTGGAGGAATTACTCAAGCCGATATATCCCTAGCAAATGTTTCCAACGCGGTGGTAATCGGATTTAGTGTACGGGCCGATTTTCGGGCGGCTAGTGCTGCGAGGGCGGATGAAATAGACATAAAAACTTATAATATCATTTACGAGCTTACCAATGACATACACCTAGCCTTAGAGGGATTGCTTAAACCCATTGTTAAAGAGCAAATAGTCGGGCGTTGCTTGGTTCGTGAGGTCTTTGCCAAATCCAAGGACAGTATCATCGCTGGAGGCAATGTGGAAGATGGCAAACTGGAACGCAATGCCAAATTACGTCTATACCGAGATGATGTCCTCCTAGGAGAAGCCTCTTTACTCTCCTTGAGACGCAACAAAGAGGATGTTTCCAGCATCAAACAAGGCGTAGAATGTGGCTTCCGACTGAAAGGACTAAATGATGTTAAACCCGGCGATATGCTAGAGGCATATATTCAAACCGAAGAAAAAGCCACCCTCAAGCGCGGCGGTAGAATCCTCAAGACAGAAGAACCAGAACCCGTAGCAGAAACTCCAGAAGAAGCTCGGGTATAGTTCTCGCTACCACATAAGCCAATAAATATTCCTTTCTCAGTGTTCCTTTCTCAGTGCTCCTTTCTCAGTGCTCCTTTCTCAGTGCTCCTTTCTCAGTGCTCCTTTCTCAGTGCTCCTTTCTCAGTGCTCCTTTCTCAGTGCTCCTTTCTCAGTGCTCCTTTCTCAGTGCTCCTTTCTCAGTGCTCCTTTCTCAGTGCTCCTTTCTCAGTGCTCCTTTTTCAATGTCGCTTTCTAGACTGATAATGACCCCATCACGCAAACAAGCCCATATTTCTCAGCTGATACATCATAAACTGGGACGGCTGCTGCAAGAGGAAGCCCATGACCCTCGCTTTAACTCCGTTACCATCAGCCGAGTTAAAACTTCCCCAGATGTTTCATCCGCTAAAATCCATTTTAGCTGCTACCCTCCCCAAAACTTGCAAAATGTCGCCAAAGCCCTTAATCAAGCCGCCGGGTTCTTCAGTCGTTTATTGGGACGCTCGCTACATACCCGCAATACTCCTCGACTGCAATTTATCCCCGACCTTGGCTTCTCACATGCCGATAACATTGATCGCCTACTCAAAAAATCCTCCCCCATCTCCAAAGAAAATTAACCCCTACCTCTGCAGTGCATACCACCACACCTGCAACTGAAACTGATGTCGCAAATTCTGCTCACCACACCTGCAACTGAAACTGATGTCGCAAATTCTGCTGACACCACCACAAATGTCCCATCGGGCATACTGGTGCTAGATAAACCCCCAGGATTATCTTCTAATCAGGTACTTCAAAAAGTGAAAAGGCACTTCTACCACGATAAAAAAATCCGCCAAACAAAAACTCGTTTCAGGGTCGGCTACTTAGGCACGCTCGACCCCCTAGCTACGGGAGTCCTAGTTATGTTTATCGGCAATGCCACCCGACTCATCCACCTGTTTGAAAAACTCCCAAAACGATACCAAGCCATCATAAAACTAGGCGAACAAACCGATACCCTAGACGCTGAAGGCACCATGCTTTCCTGTAAATCGCCTGATCACCTCACTCCTCAGCAAATAAACGACGCAGTCCTCGCTTGGCACGGCGAACACAATCAGCAAACCCCTGACTTCTCTGCCGTGAAAAAAAATGGCATCCCCGCTTATAAACTCGCCAGAAAAGGAGAAATAGCACATCACCGCACCCGAAAAGTATGCTTCCATCTCCTAGAAGTACAAAAAATCAAACTCCCCTACCTGCATCTGGATGTCCTCTGTAGTGCTGGAACTTACATCCGCTCGCTCGCTAACGACATCGGCACCTCTCTAAAAGTAGGTGCTCATCTCACCTCCCTTAAACGAACCGCAATAGGCTCCGATAGCCCGTCATGGAATATCAAACAAGCCGTCAACCTCAGCGAACTGCTAAAATCCCCACCCTGCCAGTATATCCTCAACCCCGTCCCCTTCCTCACCAACCACGCCCCAGTGGAAATTAACCCCGAAAACCTCCCGCACCTACTACAAGGCAGGCTGACACCCTTTACAACCCCTGATAACCTCACCATTGACAAACCCCTCAAAGCTCTCAATCAACAAGGACGCCTCCTCGCTATCGGAACTGCCATTCAAACATCAGCTGGATTGCAAATCCAACCTCGCTGCGTGCTGGTGGAGTAAGGAAGGAGGGGGGGGTATTTTTTTTAAGAAAGTGTTGACATGGGCTTTTAGTGTGTTATATCCTCGCGGCAAAGGAAACTGGCAAATAATGAAAACCCACTCTATTTGAGAGGGCGGACACGGATGTTTTTATTTTTACAAGGAGGTAAAATGACAGAAATAGATCATAATAAACTAACTGATGAAGAAGTAAAAGCAGCAGCAGAGCAAGCCCTTAATGCTAAGTTCCAAGGCTTACCCCGTGGGGATAAATCTCCAGTTGCCAAGCTGTTGTTTGGCAATGTAGAAGTGGTGGAGAATGTTTTTGAACAAATCAATGATTACAGTTATACAAGGGAATCTAAAACCGATCATTGTAACATTGTTGTTACACGGATAAACCGTCACATAACCCTACAATGTTGCGTAAACGTTTCATTAGCCACTGGTGTGCCTGATACAAAAAAACATCCCAAGATTGTTGATTGTCTGAATCAGGCTATAGAAGAGGAGATGGATATTTCAGTTAGAATACCTGCAATTTTAGGAGATGCACGTGTGGGGATAGATGAGGATATTCCATTTCCAAAGGAAAATATCATTCCCATAAATGCAACCTCGGCAAACCCTAGCGGAACTGGAGATGCCGAACCTCTTAATTTTGATAAGCTCGAGCTAGCCACTTCCCAAATTTCACAGATAAGTTTGATAAATGGGAGGTATGTGATAATTACTGATCATCAGCGTAGCAATCTACAAAAATCCATCAACAAGCGTTATCCATCCTTCAATCTAATAATTGGTGATAATATAGATGAGAAGTTTATGGGGACTAAGTTTATTGTGGTCCCCGATTATTATCTGAAGAGCCACTATGATTCTAAGAAACAAACTATTACCTGCCCAATGCTAACCCCTACTGCAATGATATGTCGCGTACCTGATACAGCACCAGCGGGTGAGTTAAGATTTTATTTCCCTGGTAGGATTTGTATATCTGCTAAAAAGTGCGAAGGAGTAGTACGCTCGCGTGATAATGAAGTAGTGGGAATTGAGTGCTATCAGCCTGAATTTGCTGAGAGATCCTAGGCACCAGATATCAAAGAATTTGAACTAGATTAGTTATACAATTATTATAATAAGTGAATTAGCATTTTTTTTACTTTAATATGCTTGACAAGTCATGAAAAGGTAGGTAGGGTGGTCTTCTAGAGTAGAGAAGAAATGTTCCCCCTAAGCAGATTTGCATGTTAGACCCTGAAAAGACAAAAGAAATCATTAAGAAATTTGGCAAGAATGCGGGAGATACTGGCACTTCGGAGGTACAGGTAGCTTTGTTATCTACTCGGATAAAAGAGCTGACTGGACATTTCAAAGCTCATTTAAAGGATCATCATTCACGACGAGGGCTACTTAAGATGGTTAGCAAACGCCGGCGATTGTTGAATTATCTCGGTCGCAAGAATTATCAACGATACCAAAAGTTGATAACTGAATTGCAGTTGCGTAGGTAGCTATATATGGAAATTGTTTCCACTGAATTGGGTGGTAATCCCCTAAAAATTGAAGTTGGACGAATTGCTCGTCAGGCATCTGGTTCCGCCTTAGTGCGTTATGGCGAAACGGTAGTACTTGTCACTGCGGTAGCGGAAAAAGAGTCTAAAGACTTACCCTTCTTTCCGCTTTCGGTGCATTATGTGGAGAAACATTATGCTGCTGGTCGCATCCCTGGCGGGTTCTTACGCCGAGAAGGACGCCTTTCGGATAATGAAACCCTAATATCACGCTTTATTGATCGCTCCATTCGTCCGCTGTTCCCCACAGAATTTCAGTATGAGACCCAAATCATCGCCACGGTGCTTAGCTACGATAAGAAAAATGAGGCTGGAGTAGCAGCCATGATTGGTACTTCAGTCGCCTTGAGCATATCTGACATCCCTTTTGCAGGACCCATTGCTGGCATGCGAGTAGGCAGAATTGACGGCAAGCTGATTGTTAATCCTACCCCTGATCAGCTGGCTGAAAGTGAGCTGGATATATTCGTCACTTGCTCCAAGGAAGGCCTATTGATGGTGGAAGGGGAAGCTAATGAGATATCTGAGGATTTGGCTTTGGAATCTATTTTGTTCGCTCAGCAACAGCTTTTGCCAGTGATTGAGCTTCAGGAAGAATTGCAAAAGAAAGTTGGTTTGTCTAAGCGTGCTTTACCTGAGGTCAAAACTGATGAAGCTTTGGCAAAAAATATGGAAGCTCAGTTTTCAGAACCATTGCTTAAGAGCCTAAGCGAAAAAGAGAAACTTGCTCGCTATGGCTCCTTGAATGCCCTGTCAAAGCAGGCTCTGGAGAAATTTTATGATCCACAATCCGATGAAGAACCTCGCAAAAAAGAGGTAGAAAAAATCTTTGGCAACCTGAAAAAACGCCTGATGAGAGAGCAAATCACCTCCCAAGGCACTCGGGTGGATGGACGCTCACAGACCGATATCAGAGAAATTAATAGCGAAATTGGCTTGCTGCCGCGTTGCCATGGCTCTGCCCTTTTCACCCGCGGAGAAACACAAGCCCTGGTCAACGTCACTCTGGGAGCCCGCTCAGACCAACAATTGATTGACAACCTCCATGGTGTCAGCTTCAAAGATTTTCTTTTTCACTACAATTTTCCTCCCTTTTGTGTCGGGGAAGCCTCCTTCTTGCGAGGCCCAGGACGAAGAGAAATCGGGCATGGCATGCTGGCTCAAAAAGGCATCAAACCACTATTACCCAGTAAGGAAAAATTTCCCTACACTATCAGAATTACTTCCGAAATTCTGGAATCCAATGGCTCTTCCTCTATGGCTTCTGTCTGTGGAGCCTCTCTGGCACTGATGGATGCTGGAGTACCCATCTCTAAACACGCCGCAGGTATCGCCATGGGCTTGATTAAAGAAGGAACAATCACCGTCATCCTCTCCGATATCTTGGGAGATGAAGACCATCTGGGCGACATGGATTTTAAAGTCGCAGGCACCCGTGAGGGGATCACCGCCTTGCAAATGGATATCAAGGTCAGCGGAATTGATAAAAATATTCTCGCTCAAGCACTGAAACAAGCCCTTGACGGTCGTATTAACATTCTGGATGAAATGGAAAAAACCATCACTTCATCCAAAAAAGAACTATCTCCCTATGCCCCCGTCATGCTGGTACATCGCATCAAGCCAGGACGCATCGGAGAACTTATCGGCCCCAGCGGAAAAACCATTAAGAGCATAATTGAAAAAACAGGTGCCAAAGTAGACGTACAAGATGATGGCACAGTTCAAATTCACTCCGAAAACCCCGAAGCAGCTAGAGAAGCACTGAAAATGGTGGAAAATATCACCGCAGAAGTGGAAATCGGGGCCGTCTACAAAGGACCCGTAAAAAAAGTGACCGATTTTGGAGCATTCATAGAACTACTGCCCGGTACCGATGGCCTACTACACATCTCACAAATGGCAGAAGGAAGAGTAGAACGAGTGGAAGACTTCATGCGGGAAGGAGATATCGTCAGCGTACGCGTATCTGGCACCGATAAAAGGGGCAAGCTGAAACTTACTCGCTATCAAGAATAGGCTGGCTGGAAGAAAAAGGGGGAGAGTAGGGGCTGGAAGAAAAAGGGGAGAGTAGGGGGCTGGAAGAAAAAGGGGAGAGTAGGGGGCTGGAAGAAAAAGGGGAGAGTAGGGGGCTGGAAGAAAAAGGGGAGAGTAGGGGCTGTTAGTGTTATAATAGCTACGGAAGTTGGTTGCCAAGCGTCAATCAAGAGGAATACAATGCCAGCTGGGAGCAGGCGTTCTAAGAATAAAAGCGATGCCGAAGGTGACTGATAAAAATTGATGAGATAGGATTAATTTAATGGAAAGCCCTTACATTGCTCCCTTGCTGGAGGAAGTTACCAAATTACCCATCTGTGCTGCAGAAGTAGGCACTGCCAGAGAGGAATTTGAACGCGCAGGTACGATGCGTCCAGAAGCACCTTCTTTTGGGATTCGCTGTAATGCTTTTCTCAATTGGTTTGTTTTAGACCGCTCTCTTTTTAACGGGCAGACCCCTATAGCTTGTTATCTAGAACGTAAAAGCAACAAGCTCACTCCCGAACAAAAAACAGGATATCAAGAACTGACAGAAAATATCCATTCCGTGTTTCAGCTGATACGCAACAGCTCCAAAGAAATACTGCTGAAAGACATGGTTGAAGGCTATAAATACAAAGTACTGGCTACTGATCAAACCGCCTTCCTAGATGTAAATAGCGTCCTACAAACCCGCCTGATAAATCACCGCGGAATTATGTACTTCTCTAACTATATGATAATCCACCCAGCAGAAGTAGAATCCCTGATAAAAAAACGCACTCAAGCCCAGCGTCGCCAATCCAATTCCAGCACGGAGCTAATGTTTAACCTGATGCTCTGCCAAAGTCGTTGGGAACAATTTGAAAAAATAGACCCCCGTGGCGTCTATCGTTTGTACTAAGCACTATCTGAGAGGCAGGGTGTCTCAGCAAGAGCATCCCAGCAAGAGCTCCCAGCAAGCACTCTCAGCAAGAGCATCCCAGCAAGCACTCTCAGCAAGAGCATCCCAGCAAGCACTCTCAGCAAGAGCATCCCAGCAAGCACTCTCAGCAAGAGCATCCCAGCAAGCACTCTCAGCAAGCACTCTCAGCAAGCACTCTCAGCAGGGCTTTCTCTTAGCGGAGTCCTATCGAGAAGTATCGCCCTTTTTTTGCGGACGCATAATGGGGAAAAAAAGCACATCGCGAATGGATGGCTGTCCCGTGATCAGCATAACTAGGCGGTCTACGCCCAGACCTGTTCCTCCCATAGGAGGCATGCCATATTCCATAGCACACAAGAAGTCATCATCTAAGGGATGTGCTTCGGCATCGCCACGCTGTAGCCTATTTGCTTGTTCTTCCAACAACTGACGCTGCAGGGCGGGCTCAGTTAGTTCGGAGTAAGAATTACCCATTTCCCAACCGCCTATGAAAGGCTCAAAGCGTTCCGCCAGTTCGGGAAACTGACGATGACGCTTACATAATGGAGTAGTTTCAGCAGGGAAATCGGTGATAAAAGTAGGCTGAATCAGTTGAGATTCGCATAGCTCTTCAAATAGCTTCGCCAAAGCTAAGCCACGCTGATAACCTAAGGGCAGATTCCAACCACGATCTAATAGTAAGGCTTCAACGGCTTTATCGTCCAGAGATGCAAAATCAATTTTTCCTAATTTAGAGACCGCCTCCAGCATGGTCATGCGTTTCCAAGGAGGAGTTAAGTCTATTTCATGCCCTCTAAAGGGAATAGTTTTTTTTCCGCAAATGGCTTGGGCACAGCGGACAAAAATATTTTCCACATGCTCCATCATGTCCTTATAGTCGGCGTAGGCTTGATAAAATTCCACCATGGTGAACTCAGGATTGTGTGAGCTATCAATTCCTTCATTGCGAAACACCTTGCCGATCTCAAATACTCTATCTAGACCACCAGCCACCAACCGCTTTAGATAAAGCTCGGTGGCAATTCTAAGATACATTTTAAGGTCTAGGCTATTGTGATGAGTGGTAAATGGTGCCGCGGCTGCTCCGCCATAAATGTTTTGTAGCACTGGAGTTTCCACTTCTAAAAAACCTTGCTCCAGCAAATAGCCGCGTAGTATTTGGATAATCTCTGAACGCTGCAAAAATACCTTAACAGAGGAATCATTGGTGGCCAGGTCTGCCGTGCGATGTCGGTAACGGAGTTCCACATCGCTGAAAGCATCATGCACTATTTGCTCTCCTTTTCGCTCTTCTACCTTAGCGATCGGCAAGGGGCGGACCGATTTTGTCAGCATGGTGAAGCGAGTGACTCGCAGGGTGATCTCTCCAGTCCGAGTACGCATGAGGCTGCCTTCCAGCCCGATGTAATCACCGAGGTCGGCAAGCTGAAATACCTGAAAATCACGGGGCGAGACAGCATCGCTACGGATGTAAAATTGCATCCGATAGAGACCATCCTTTAGGTGTGCAAATGCAGCTTTGCCCATATCGCGAGAGGTAACCAAACGACCCGCAATAGTGATGCTTTGTCCGCTTTTCAACAAGTCCCCTGCCCGCTGAAGAACTTCCACCCTATGAGAAACCTGAAACCGATGAGCATATGGCTGAACTCCCAGCGAACGCAAGGCGGTTAGTTTTTGCTGACGAGACTGCTTAAGATCGCTTGATGCGGGTGGAGAAATATTTTTTTCAAGAGTCATTTTTGCTTTACCCCGCAGTCTTAAGTTCACCACAACCACCGATGTTCAGTTTAGTGTAGCGGATAAACATTTGCAACTGTATTACCATGCGTACTATCCATCTTATGTTTGCCATTTTATGCAGTTGCATTTACCATCAATGGAGCTATTTTTCATTTGGTTTTTGTGAGGTGATAATTTTTTAACTGACTTTCTATGAGCGAGCGTTTTTTTAATTTTTGTGCTGGTCCCGCAACCATTCCTTTGCCTGTGATGCAGCAGGTAAAAGATGAGTTTTTAAGTTATCAGGGGCTAGGGGCATCTTTGATTGAGATTAGCCACCATGGTAAGGACTTCAAGTTATTGCTGGAGGATACCGCGGTTCTGTTGCGTGAGATACTCAACATCCCAGCCGATTACCAAGTACTTTTTGTCCATGGAGGCGGACAGATGCAGTTTTCTGCTGTTCCTTTGAATTTGCTGGATTATCGTCCTCAGCATAAGTCTAAGTACATAGAGAGTGGCGTGTTTTCCACCAGAGCAATTGAGGAAGCCCGATTGTTTGGTCAGGTGGACATCCCTGCCAGCAGCAAGGACACTAAGTACGACCACCTGCCGACTGTCAATTGGGAGGAGGTTGATGACCGTGAAACTAGTTATATTCACCTAACTAGTAATAACACCATAGTTGGTACTCAGTGGAAGGAATTTCCTCGCCTTAAAACGCCCTTAGTGGCAGATATGACCTCAGACATCTGTAGCTATCCCTTTGATGTCAGCAAATTTGGGCTGATTTACGCGGGAGCTCAAAAGAACTTGGGAGCTTCGGGTTTATCCATTGTGATCATCCGCGATGATCTGCTGGGAAAAGTCCTTCCTAAGACTCCCTTGCTTCTGAACTACACCAATCTTGTAGAGAATCCCTTGCTCAACACTCCCAATACTTTTGCCATTTATGTAGCAAACTTGATATTGAAATGGCTGAAAAAAATGGGTGGTGTTAAAGAAATGCAGCGTCTCAGTATTGAGAGAAGCAAGGTGCTTTATCAGATATTAGATCGGTGCGAGTCGTGCTATCGGACTAATGCTCGCCCTATTGATCGCTCTTTGATGAATGTTACATTTTACCTGCGTGATGAATCTTTGCGTGAGGAATTTATCACCACAGCCAGCCAGCACCGATTACATTTTCTCAAGGGGCATCCTGCTGTTGGAGGCCTACGGGCTTCCATTTACAATGGAATGTCCATGGAGGGAGTACATGCTTTGGCTGAATTTTTGGAACATTTTGCCAAGAAACATTCTTATGAGAAACATTCTTAAATTGGGCGTTCATCTCACGGGGAGCAAGACTACTTTTCAATAATCGTTCGCTTCTATCGCTTATATAAAAGAAGATAAACCAAATACTCCCAGCTGTAACAAGGATAAAAACAAGTACAGCCAATCACCTCGCCGATAAAAAAACACTACCAATAATAAATATGGTAGCCAGAGGGTCATACTCAATAATCTCAAGGATGTTAGACCAAGAATATCGTCGCCGCCCTCACCATTGAGGTGCTTTACGCCATCCCTATGAGCCAAACCCTCTATCACCTGCTCCAAGGGCAAGTGAACTACCGAAAATTCCGCTAGGTACAACCCGAAACTTATTATCGCAAAACCCAAGGTTCCCCAAACGGAAAATCGCAACACCCGAGCAAATGAAGCATCCAAACCCACTTCGGACTTTATCAATGGCTGGCGTTGTGAGTCATCGCTAGTTCTTGATTTCATAACCATCCTTTTGAGGAAGCACCGAGAGCATTAAGCATTGAGAAAGTATATTGAGGGAGCATTGAGAAAGTATGAAAGTATTGAGGAAGCACCGAGCATTAAGCATTGAGGAAACATTGAGAAAGTATATTGAGGGAGCATTGAGAAAGTATGAAAGTATTGAGGAAGCACCGAGCATTAAGCATTGAGGGAGCTATTGAGAAAGTATGAAAGTATTGAGGAAGCACCGAGCATTAAGCATTGAGGGAGCTATTGAGAAAGTATATTGAGGGAGCATTAAGCACCGAGAAAGCATTGAGGAAACATTGAGAAAGTATTGGAAAGTATTGAGGAAGCACCGAGAAAGTATTGAGGGAGCTATTGAGAAAGTATGGAAAGCACCGAGGAGGCAAGGTAATCTTACCAGCCAAAGCTCCTCAATAAGATCCGAAATCCCGAAAAACACAATACCAATAATACTAGCCACTGCAGCCAGTAATGGTCGGCAACACGCAACAGTCTTGACCCCAATCTCGCACCCAACACCATTCCTAGTACACAAGGGATACTTAGCAATGGCTGCAAAGCCCCATGTTTTAAGTATATCGGCACCGCCGCGGTGTTCACAATGGCAATGATAAAACCACTGGTCGCTACCGCAAAACGCAATGGCAGTCCCATCACCAAATTTAACAGCGGCACATAAATCCATCCTCCTCCTAGCCCTAACATGCCCGAAAGAAATCCTCCTCCCACCACCATCACCAGCGAAAACCATAAAAATCGTGGTTGCCAACTTAACCAGCGTTGATTGGGAAAATCATAAAGCTGAGCTTCCAACCTCAGCCAACCCTGCCAGCGACTAACATTCTCCTCTGTTTTCAGCTGACGAGCTGCCTTAGCTCCTCTAGAAATGCGTACCAAATACATACACACTACCACTAGCATCACCATCACCAATAGCTGCTGTAATAAAGGTACCGATAATCTCAATCCTATCTTCGCTCCGAAAATAGCCCCAGTAGAACTTAGCATTCCTATCAAAATTGCCAGCCGAAAATTGACTAATCGCTGGCGTATCAAGAGCGGTCCCGCAAACAAAGCTCCCACCAGAGCCATCATTAAACCAGTCGCCCGAATAAAATCCACATGTAAAAAAGGAGCCCATAAAGTCATCAAAGGAACAAAAATCAATGCCCCACCTACCCCAGCCAAAACCGATAGCACTCCTAAAAAAAAGGCAAATATCAACAGAGTAATTACCAATCGCTCCCAAGACCAAGCATCCATCATCCCCTGCTGAGCAAATGCTAGTGAGGGTGTCAGCAATAACAGGACCGCTATCAGATAAACCGCTCTCACGCCCGAAAAAAAACTGGCTAAAAAATTAAAAACCATCCAGCCGCGATCTGCAATAAGTGATAGGTTAAGCGATAATACCTAAACTATCCCACCCGCACCACTATATGCCAATGCTAATTACCCGAATAGGATTAATCGCCATTATGACAATCCTGAGTACCTCAGCTTGGGCTCTGCCCTGTAACACAGACTTGCTAGCCCGAATAGAAAGTCATTACCGACAACTGTCAGGGTTTGAAGCCCGCTTTGAACAACAACAGCATCATGAAAGCACTTCCAGCACCGCTAGTGGCAGAATATGGTATCAGCAAAAACGAGGCATGCGTTGGGATTATCAAAAGCCCCATCGCCAGCTGGTAATCACCGACAACAAAACCGTCTGGCTCTACGATCCCTTGCTGAAAAGCGTGCTGGCACAACCCCTAGCAAACTTCACTGGCGGAACCCCGCTGACCTTCCTACTGGAACTTGCTAACTTACAAGAAACATTTGCTTGTATCTCGCAACGCCGAAAAGGAAAACTTGCCTTCCTGCGTCTAAAACCCCTGAAACCCTTGGCACTCGTTAGCGAATTTGAGGTCGGAGTACTCAAGCACGGTCAGCTACGGGTTTTACGCCTGCAACCCACTGCAGGTGGCGAAATCCATCTTCTAAAACTCACAAAAATGAAAAGGCGTACCAAATTTCCCAAAAACTACTTCACCTTCACTCCCCCACCCGAGGTGGAACTCATCACTATCAATCCTAGTCAATAATGATTTCTCTGGCTTTACATGGCTCTTTACTTGGCTCTTTACTTGGCTTCTCTTCAGTATTTCAGCTAAGGATTGACCTTGGGGGGGGGGGCTGATACCTGATTTTAGTTCCTCTGGCTACCGAATTACCCGCTGCCAAGCGAGCCTCCAATAAGCGAAAGGGAGAACAACTGACATAATCCAAGCCTAGTTTGTGAAATTCCCGCACCGAATAGGCATCTCCACCGTGTTCTCCACAAATGCCTAGTTTTATGTTTTCTTTTACCGACCGAGCCCTTTGAACTGCTATGTCCAGCAATTCGCCTACCCCACGGACATCAATATTCACGAAGGGGTTTTTATCTAATATTCCTTTTTGAAAGTATGTTGGGAGGAAACTTTCCGTATCATCACGAGAAATCCCATAGGTCATTTGGGTGAGGTCATTGGTTCCAAAGGAGAGAAAATCGGCATGTTCTGCCAGTTCACCAGCACACAAGGCAGCCCGCGGAGTTTCTATCATGGCACCAATTTCTATGTTTAGTTCCTTGCTTAGTTCCTTGTTTTTTTCTTCTGAGATAATTTCATCTATCTGCGAACGCAGCATCCATAGTTCACGACAATCACTGACGAGGGGGATCATGATCTCTGCCTTGACCTTAATGCCCTCCTGAGATGCCAAGGAAACGGCTTCCACGATGGCACGGGTTTGCATTTTATAAATACCTGGATTAGTGAACGCCAATCGGCAACCGCGTCTACCCATCATCGGGTTTTGCTCTGCCATGACATCTATTCTCCTTTGGATATCCTGTACCGATAAGCCCATAGCTTTGGACATTCGGGATCGGGATCTATCTCCTCTGGGCAGGAATTCGTGCAGAGGCGGGTCTAGCAGCCTAATAGTTACTGGGAGTTCCTTCATCACCCGAAATATTTCCAAGAAATCTTCTCTTTGTAGAGGCAGCAGTTCAGCTAGGGCTTTATCACATTCTTCTTCGGTGTCCGAGAGGATCATTTTGCGAAAGGTAGTGATCCTTTCCATGTCAAAAAACATATGTTCGGTGCGACATAGTCCTATTCCTTCTGCCCCATTTTCTAAGGCACAACGGGCATCGGCTACGTTATCTGCATTGGCACGCACTTTCAGGGTTCTGGTTTTATCAGCCAGCCTGAGTACTTTATGCACCTCGTGGGATATAACAGGGGGTATGGTGTCTAGTTTGCCCGCATATACCTTACCTGTTGCTCCGTCCATGCTAATCCAGTCTCCTTGTTGCAATGTAATCCCTTGGTAGCAGATCTCGTTCAGCAGATAATCTACCACTAGGGTATTCACCCCTACTATTGCGGGCTTACCCATTCCCCGAGCCACCAATGCCGCATGCGAAGTATAACCTCCACCCGAAGTCAGTACTCCATCAGCAGATTTCAGCCCATTAATATCTTCTGGGGTGGTTTCATGACGCACCAAGATCACCTGTTTGCCTTGCTCCACCAATTTTTCGGCATTTTCTGCAAATAGTACCAGCTGACCCACCGCGCATCCTGCCGAGGCGGGCAATCCTTGGCAAAACAGGGAGGCGGTCTTAGAGACATCCAATTTGGAATGCAAGTGGCTACGAATAAACTCAGGCTGGATTAGGGCCATGGTTTCCTTTTCATCCAATATGCCCTTAGCTTGCATATCTAAAGCCACATGAAAGGAAACCTCAGGACTAAAACTTGCTTCCCGTGTACTTAAGACTAGCAACTCAGGATACCGTCCTTGCTCTGATTCCAACACAAAAAATATTTTTTTTACTTCTTTTTGCTTATCTTCCAGCTTTTTTGACAAAGCCGATAGTTCTTGCAATATTTTCGGAAATTTTTCACAAAAATAGGCTGCTTTTTCAGGCAACCGATTGCCATAGAATAAATCATCCAATTGTGCAAATGGTGCAAAAGAACCATGCCAACCCACCTCACCTGTCATGGGAATACGCGATTGCAAAACCCCTGCCCCTCCTGTAGGGCTAAAACCTTGGGGTGCTTCCCGCACCAACATGCTTGGATAGTCCTTTTTTTTCAAATGCTCCTTCTCTGGTGCTTTACGGTAAAATTCGGTAATCACCTGCCATAGCTGCTCCCACGGATCATCCTTCAACTGAGCAATCTCACAATCTTCACACAACCCTTGAATTTCTTTAGTGAAGTTTTCCGTCTCGGTAGCTGAAAGCCCTGCATAGTGTCTCGTGCCATAATCAAGATATTTCCGACTGAGGCGTGCCATCTCATCTTCCCACTTCTCTTCTTTTTCCCCTGCCATAATGATTGCCCAGCGTTCCACTTGCCGACGGCAGGCATCCCAAACCTGACGCGGTTCTGCACCGCTTTTCAGCCAAGCCTCCATTGTGCTGTTAACCAAACCTAAGTTAACAAAACGTCGTCTTCGTTCATTATAAGAGATTAGTGGAGAACCTTCCTCTTGTCCCCTATCCATAGGCTCTCTTGGATATTCCAATGTCAGACTTAATAATAGTGGGGGAGAATTGGTAGCTCCAAAAGATTTGCCACTGCTTTTTTCAGGAGAATTGGTAGCTCCAAAAGATTTGCCACTGCTTTTTTCAAGTGCCTTTATGCTTTCGGCAATCTTTTCTTTGGCATCCAGCGGGATTGATTTTTCTTCGGTTATTTGGCTAAGCAGATCTGCAGACAAAACAAAGCCGTCTAGGATATTGGCTCCACAGGAAGCGAGTGTGACTTGCTGGCGGGCTATTAATCCCCATCCTCTTCCTCCCTCACTGAATAAGGGAGTGATCTGCTCTTCGGCAGCTAACATTTCCGTGATGATAGGCTTCTTAAGAGGCTGAGATACCATATTTCCTTATAAGAATTGCGAACAGAATTACCGACTAGGAATTCATGTACTAAGCAAGAATACTCCACATTGATATTGATGAAAGAGCATGCTGGTATCTAGGGTACTTGTTATTTTGAGACTTTTGCAGAGCCATAATGTTATCTCTTCCACTTTCTAGCACAATTTCGCTGAAAAGCATATTGAAAGAGCGGACTGAGCGTTCACCAGCGAAGATTTGCTGCTACTTAGGCGGGAGGAGCTGGACTTGGCAAGAGCTAGAACGAGCATCTCTGGGGGTAGCCGAGCAGCTGAGAGTGCAGGGTTTGGAGGCAGGTACGCGAGTAGCCATTTGTGCTAGGGCTGGTTTTGGCTCATTGGCGGTTCAGTTTGGAGCTGCCATGGCGGGGGTTGTTCTGGGTCATATTCCCATCAATAGCAAGCCTCCTGAGTTGCAATACATGCTAACAAAGTTGCAGCCCCGATTGCTCTGGCTGGAGCAACCCGAGCAACCAATCTTTGAGGGGGTGCTGGCGAGCCTTAAGCTAAAGATTGAGATGCTGCTACTGGACGATCTGCTACTGGACGATCTGCTTCTGGGTGAACGGCTTCGCGCTGATGATATTCGGGTAGAGAGCCCTGTGGTTACTACTGAGTCTCCCATGCAGGTTTTATTTACCAGCGGTACCAGCAGTGCCAGCGGTCAGCCCAAGGGGGTGGTGATTAGTCAACGCGCCAAGTTATCGCATGCATTTATGCACGTAGAGAATCTCCAGTTGAATGATAGCCATATCATTTGGTGTGCCTTGCCTTTGCATCATCAATTTGGTCAGTGGTTGATTTGGGCAGCTGTGTTATCGGGGGCGGCTTTATTTTTTCGTACTCGTTTTAATGCTTTTCAGTGTTGGGAGGACTTAGCCCAGCAAGGGATTACTCATCTGCCTGCGGTACCTACCATGCTTTTCAAGTTGCTTAGCTGCTTGCCCGAGAAAGTTCCCGCCCTAGCTTTAGAGTACATCGTTTATGGTGCTGCTCCCACCCAGACGGATATCGTCCTGCAATTACGCCGCCTGCTCCCTGGCGTTAAATGGTTCCAAGGCTTCGGACAAACAGAAGCTGGCTTTTGCTTAGGCTTAGACGAAGATGGGCATCAAAGTCACCCTAACAGCCTAGGAAGAGCCAGCCCTTATTGCCAGCTACAGCTAACCGATGACCTTAATCATCCAGTTTCTCAAGGTCAGCCTGGGCAGCTCACCATGCGTACCCCCTGCATGATGGATGGCTATCTCAACGACCCCAGCACTTCATTCTTTTCGGTAGACAGCGATGGCAACAGGTACGGACGCAGTGACGACATACTCCGTCAAGACCCCGATGGGTTTTATTTTTATTTGGGACGCTTGGGCGATATGCTCATCAGTGGCGGAGTGAACATTCATCCAGCTGAGTTGGAGCAAGCCCTAACAGAGCATGCTGCCATCCGCGATGCTGCCATAATAGGCATGCCCGATCCTCGCTGGGGAGAGTCCATCACGGCTGTTTTGGTGGCAGACGACTCCCAAGTCAAGCCCGATGATGAAGCTCTCAAAGTTCATTGTCAGGCAAGATTGGCGGCTTGGAAGCATCCCAAGAGATTTATCTGGATTAAAAAAGAAAATGCCCTCCCCCGAACAAGCAATGGCAAGCTACAACGACAGCTGATAAAACAAAACTTGCTGCAAAAACATTTGTCGCAGAAACATTTGTCGCAACAACACCCGAATCAATTTAACCAAGCCAGCCAGAAGCAAAGAAAATGATTACTGGGGAGGCTCATACCCTGTTAATTCAGCTAGCTCTTTTATCTTGATAATACCAGGGGCATGCCTTTTTCCATTGATAAACCAAGTAGGGTAGCTGTTAATACCCTTAATAATACAGCGTGGTGATTGAGGTCCTCTAATTCCCCTCTCGCTACATTCCACATATTTCAAGCGTTTAGCAGAACGCTTGAAGTAAGATTTTTGTTTCTTACAGGCAGAACACCAAGAAGCACCGTACATTACGGCATTCTTACTTAAATGCTCGGCTAAGCCCTTAAGATAGGGATCTTCCTTCCCTGGCAGAAAGTCTGGCAGAAAGTTTGGCAACGCATATACCGAATGAACGGCTATCAATATCGCTACAAAACCAGCCCCAGAGTACTTTAACCACCTTCCAATAATCACTTGAGGCGGGCGAGATAAGATCACCAGTACCAAGATGGCAATCACCAATAACAAAGAAGCCAGACAATACAAGCAGGTAGCCTTGATAACAAATAGCGATATTGTCATCAGATATAGGCTTATCGCCAAGGCTGATAAGGAAAAACGCCACAACAAACGCCAACGGCGTTCCAGATTAGGAACTCGCAATAGCACTCCGAGTATCGCGGCATAAAATAGAAATCCAAACAGGGATGTAGGTAATCCCAACAAGCTTCCCCAGCGGCTGGATTGTACTGCCTCGCAGGCGGAGCCTTCAACACAAGCCAATGGTGAAACATTCAGCCAAGCTAAGATTGTCAAGTAGGCGGTCAGCAAGATACCCGTTCCAGCCAGAATTTTCAGTCCCAGCCAGTATCCGCGTGGCCCTTGGGATTCAGGAGGGCTAGCTGCTGGGATCGGAGTGATCTTTTTGGCTATTTTGGGAGCAGTTTTTGTTTTTTTACGCTTAGAAGGCATATAAAATTCCATTGTTAATGAATAATTGAGGGCTTATGGACAAGCTTACTCATTTTTTAAGTCTGCAAAATGTTTTCTCATGACTTCCCTTACCTCATCAATTTTTAGTAATTCTTGGATGAAGTACAAAAAGTTTTTACTCGCGTCTTCTTTCTTTCTATTCGCCACAATATCATCATAGTCAATTTCTAACAGTTTGCAAAACTCGCGTCCAGTCATGCACTCAGCCAGAGATATTTTTTTCTTAAATCCTTTATGTATTTCTTCCTTGTTGTTCCTTTGTAACTAAGAACACACCATCAGGCATCAGTTCTTGGCTCAGAAAATCGTCTAGATCTGAAATGGATTTCACACGAGCAGCTATTATCTTCTCCAATTCCAATCCAGCTGTGATAGTTGATGCGTGTACGCGACTTATCAGCTTACCTAAGTCGGGATTGCCTAGCAGCCTAGAATAGTTGCTACTCTCCCCGTTTTTTCTCCCACGGGCATTTTTTAAAAGAGCCATTATCCGTTAATATCACAACCCAAGAAATTACGCCTCAGTTTTTCGCAAGCCCTTAACACGGAAAAAGACCCTGCCGCGGGGTCTATCACCACATCTCCCGAGTTTGAAACGGCTTCTATGAGTTCTCCCTGTAGCCCTACTGGTTTTGGATGTACTCCATTTCCATTGGGTACTTTTTCTTTATAAACATCGGGGATATTATGGACCTTCCATACTCCCTTTGCCTTGCGTGGCTCTTTTTGCAGCACAATGAGATATTCCCCAGTACGGCGTGTTCTGTATCCCATGCCGATCCTGCCCTTATCCCAAGTGACCATGTCAACCACATCTAAAGAGGTGCCATCCAACCAATCCTGAAACCCAGTACACAAATGGAATTTATCCATCCAGAGAAACAAGTGACCACTGGGGATTAAGACGCGATCTATTTCTTGCACAAATTTGGGTATGTTGTCGGTCATTTGTGGCAATGAACTTCGTGATTTACCGCGTTTTTCTCCCTCATTGCCATAGTTCAAATGGTCTAGCACCCCTCTATATTGAGGGTCTAGAAAGGCAACGGATATTTGTTTATCTGGTATTTTGCCAAGAAAATGGAGACCCTCCATTTTTAGACGCTGGTTGTATTGCATCCCCTTTGGCAATTCCAGTCTTGGTTGTATAACCTCCCTGATAGATGAAAATACAGACGCAATCACCTTGTTAGGTTGGGTACCGATAGGCATTACTGTTTGCTTTTTTAAGGCTCTCATTGTTTCAATTATCCGAAGTGATATGTTCTGCTTTACGTTCTGCCTTACGTTTTGTTTTTAATGAGCTTCAGCGATTAACCGCGAGCATCATTGACAAGTTTAGAGAAAGTTCTGAAGAAAGCACGCCTGAAAATTTCATTAGAGAAGCGTTCGGCATTTTTACGACAGGCAGCAGGCGAAAAGTTGGCTTCCAGTTGTTCAAATTTTTCCACTGCTTGGATTACTGACGAAACACTTTGCTCAGGAAAGAATATCCCTGTTGGATGCCGATTATCCAAGCCCCTGACCGACTCTAACACTCCTCCTTTGCCGTAGGCAAGCACTGGAGTTCCGCTGGCTTGGGCTTCTACGGGAAGAATACCAAAATCTTCTTCGGCTGCAAATAAGAAGGCTCGGGCTTCACGCAAGTGCTGCTGCATTTCCTCTGGAGGAAGGTGACCCAGAAATTTCACATTGGCAGGTGCCCTAGCACGCAAATGAGGCAGAGCTTTTCCTCCTCCGATGACCACCAATTGACGCGCTGGCATTTGCGAAAAAGCTTCACTCAGCAGATCAATTCTTTTGTAGGGTACCAAGCGCGACGCCGTGCAATAAGGTCCTCGTCGCGGCCACTTTCCTACCCGAAAGCGAGACACATCCACCGGAGGATAAATCACTTCCGCCACGCGACCATAAACAGTCTTAATCCGAGCCGCTACATAGTGAGAATTGGCTACGAATTTGGATACCCTATCACAACAGCCCGCATCCCAACGCCTGATCTGCCTCATCAGCAGCCGAGCAGCCCATACCGCAGGATTCATTGCTCCGCCTAGGCTGGCTAAGTACTGCGACTCAAATATCCACGCATATCGCATCGGAGTATGGCAGTAACACAAATGTAATTGATTAGCCCGAACCCGTACTCCCTTTGCTACCGCATGAGAACTAGATATTATTACGTCATAATCTCGCAGATTGAGGCTTTCTATCATCCTGGGCATCAGAGGCAGAAAAGCCCGAAAATGCCTCCGTGCCCAAGGAAAATGCTGTAAAAGACTAGTTCGCGGTTTATGTCCCTGTAAGAATTCTCTCTCTTGAACAAAATCCACCAGCGAATACAAGGTAGCCTCAGGGAACAAATATAATATCTGTTCTAGAACCCGCTCTGCACCCGAATAGCTATCCAGCCAATCACAAACAACCGCAATTTTCACTGCCCTGACTCATTCTTAGTGTTTAGCTAGGCTTAGCCTACCTTTTTTTGTTTTTTGCAGGACATCCAACAATAGCTCACTGGTTTCCTTAGCACAATTTTTCCAAGTGAACTGCCTCGCCCGCAAATGACCATCATGCACTAGCTGTTGGCGTAAATTTTTATCTTTCGTTACCCGCAACATTTTTTCAGCGATGTCATCAACATCCAGAGGGTCAAAGTACAGCACCGCCTTATTACAGACCTCGGGAATTGCCGTGCTATAAGAAGCTACCACGGGCTTTCCACAAGCCATCGCCTCTAAGGGAGGTAGACCAAACCCCTCGTACAAAGATGGAAACACAAAGGCATCGCACTGAATAAAAAACTGCTCCGTCTGCTCTTGCGATAAAGACCCCTTATAATAAACCCTCGTTTCAGAATGCATCAATTTCAAGACCTCGCTATCAGTGCCGAATTTTCCCTTTGCACTGCCTATGATAACCAAATCATGTTTCGTTTTTTCTCGCACCTGACGAAAAGCATAAATAAGATTAACTAAGTTTTTGTGTTGCCTCAAATTACCCACAAACAAAAAAAATGGGCGGGCATGGACTGTTCTCTTGTCCGCCCGTAGCCTAAACCAACTATCAGCTACTCCCAACCTAATTACTTTTAGCCGACCAGCAGGTAAACCATATCTCCATACAATCTCATTTCTACTAAATCCCGAAATACAAATAATCCCCGCCGCCTTCTTGATGATCGTCCGCATATAAACTCGCAACATTCTGAGCTTGTACCACGGCAACTTGGTAGCATAAAAATTATCAAGCATTAAATCATGGATTGTCACTAGCAAAGTCCTAGTAGGAAAAAAAGGACTAGTAAAAAAAATAGGAACGTTGAAATTGCAAGACCAAAACAAATCACCCCTAGGAACACCAAAAAATCTCCACTGCTCCCCCCAAGAATAAGCCTTACTCAACATGGGATAAATAGAAAACTGCTCGCCATCTAACCACGAAAATCGCAATCTAACCTCAGGATCAGCTAATAATATGAATTCCACCTTAGGTAATAATCTAGCCACCTCAGGCAATAAATGCCTCACATAAGCGTCTAACCCAGAACCACTCCCCAAAAACCTAGCATCTACAATAACCCTCGCAGCAAATAATCTCTTTTCTGTTGCTACCCCTACTACTCCATCAGAATTCTTTTTCATTGAAACTAGACAATGCTAACCGAGTATAATCACTGAGTATAATCACTGGGGAGGCTATTCCCAGCCAAAAGTAGCTGGTGGCTTATGCGTTATATCATAGAATACCGCATCAATAGCTGGCAATTCCAACAACTGAGGAGTTAATTCCTCCAATAACTCCCAAGGAGGCTGGGCGAATCTAGCCGTCATTACATCCTCCGAAATGACTGGTCGCAACACCACAGAACCTGATTTAGCAGACTTACCAAATGGAAGCAAGATCACCAACAACTGAAAAATCTTCTCCATCCAGCCAGCTTTTTCAAAAGCAGTGGTCGCTAGCCAATCCGCATCGCGAAGCACATCCAAACGCCCCTTGTCGCAAAATCCCACCTGCAAGGACAAATCCGACAACTGCCCACCCAATAAATACACCACCCGATTAACCTCACTCACCTCATTGGTTATATTGGTAGATAAATCCTCCAAAGCCTCCCAGTCTGGTAGACCGCTCAAGCACGCTGGATTAACATAAGTGCGGGCATCCCCCTGTACCCCCACCGAAAACACTGGCAATACCATCCCCTTATAGCCACAGCCACTTGGCAACTCATCCATCTGCGATCCCTTAACAGGATCTACGATTGAGTGTTCCCCCCAATGCGAGCAAATCACATTGATGGATAACCCCGGGCCCGGGAAAGGATGTCGCCATACCAACTCCTTTGGCAAACCCAGCTCCGTCCCCAATTCACGCACCTCATCCTTGTATAAATCCTTTAAGGGTTCAATCACCAAACCAGCCTTAATCATGTCAGCTATCGCAGGCACCCGATTATGATGCCACTTGATTACCGCCGCATGCTCCTCTCCGCCAGATTCAATAATATCAGGATACAAAGTCCCCTGCCCCAACATCCACTCCTCAGGATTTAATCCCATCTCCTTTAACTGAATATCCCGTACTCTTAAAAATGCCTCCCCTACCGCGATCCGCTTCTCCTGAGGATCAGTCAAACCCTTCAAAGCCCGCAAAAAATAGGCTGAGGCATCTACATACTTGATATTCTTCCATCCCAAAGCAGCATAAGATTTCCGTACCTGCTCCACCTCACCCAAACGCAAGAAGCCATTATCCACAAAGATTCCCCGTACCCGATCCACACCCAAGGCATTATTCAATAAGGCAAATGCTACCGTGCTATCCACCCCACCACTTAAGAACATCAGCACCTTGCGTTCACCCACTTGAATCTTGCATTGCTTTTCTAAATCAGCCTGTACATCCCTCATACTCCGATCAATCTTTACCTCTGCTAATTCTAAAAAATTAGCCAAGATATCCCTGCCAAAGGGAGTGTCCTTTACCTCTGGATGAAACTGCAAACCATATCGTTTTCGCTCATCATCAGCCATCGCTATCACAGGGCATTCCCTGGTACTTGCCAAAACCTCAAATCCTGGGGGAGCCTCGCGGACGGTATCTTGATGGCTCATCCAGACCTCCCGCATTCTGCTTCCCCTAGACTTTACGGCATTTTCCAATCCCTTAAATAGCGGATGGCTAGTATCTACTGATTCCAAGCGGGTCTTGCCATATTCTCCCTGTTGCTGAGTATTCACTCCGCCACCATAGATCCTCGCAATTAACTGATGTCCATAACACAACCCTAAGATCGGCAACTTGGTCCTCCACAAAAAGGGATTTAATTCTGGCGATCCCCCCTCCCATACCGAACGCGGACCACCCGATAAAATGATACCCTTTAATCCCTCCGCCCTATAATCATGTGGTAGCACTTCAGGAGAATCCATGATTGCACTTGCCCCCAAACTACGAATTTGCTTGGCAATCAAATGAGCATATTGACCCCCAAAATTGATTACCAGAATTCCCCCATCAATCTTATTTTTCTTAACCCTCTTATTTACTGGCTGCTTGCTTTTTTTGTCCATGCTTAGATGTTATTTTTGGATGTTCTGTTCGGATGTTCTGTTCGGATGTTCTTTTTAGGTGTTATTCTCGGTCTGCTACTGAGAGAATTCATGCTCCCATGCCAAATCTAGCACGAGTACTTGCTTATGGCATTCTAATACTTACCAGCTAGAATGCTTGTAAATAAATTAGTATCATGCTTACATAGTACATGAAGACCTTAAAGGTAGCTGGTAGCTTCTCGAGAGGTGGCTGGTGGCTTAGGTAGCTGGTGGCTTAATGACAAGGTAGCTGGCTTTGGGTCAAGGTGCTTTATATTTGGTCCATATTTGGATTTTTTTAATAGTTGTTTAAGGAATTTTGTCATATGAGCGATACACTTAAAACGGTACGCAACTTAAAATTATTCAATCGCCTTAATAAGTGTGTCAAGCAGGGCATCACTGACTTGCAGAATAAGGATCAGGAATCAGCGACCAACTACTTTAACATGGCATTTAAGACCGCCAAAACCCTAGCAGGACTTGGCGAAAAGGAATTTCGCCCTTACTTTACCAACATCGCTGAGGGTCTGGCTAGGTTTCAAGAAAGCAAAAATGAGGAGATTTTGTTATCCACCAAGCCCGATTCGGTACATTCACAACTCTGGAGCGTACATAAAAAGATTTCTGATACCTTTGATATACCCTATGTGGAAGATGTAGAAGAAATGGAGTCCATAATTGACAAATTAACTACAGATGGCGTTATTTCTTAAGGCTTCTTAAAGTTCTTTAAGAAAATTTCTCACAGAGAGATGGCATTTATCCCTGATTAGATCTGTCTATTATTATATTTGTTCCCTGATTGTACCTATTACCCTTAGAGATTGTACCTATCACCCTCAGAGATTGACGCAACATGGCAAGAAACAACTTCATTTATTGGTTCGCAGATCTAGACATCCGCGATGTCCCCATCGTGGGAGGCAAAAATGCTTCCTTAGGAGAAATGTTCTCTAATTTGACCATCAGGGGCATACGAATTCCCAGTGGATTTGCTATTTCGGCACATGCTTACAATCATTTTGTTGAAAGTACTGGCATTAAGGAAAAAATTGTAGACATCCTAAAAGGTCTGGATGGTAAAAACATCAAGGATTTAGCTAAACGTGGTAAGAATATCCGAGATTTAATTCGCTCGGTATCCATGTCTAAGGAGCTTGCCAACTCCATCACCGATGCTTACGAGCAGCTGGGTGATGAATACAAAACTAAAAATGTAGATGTTGCCATCAGATCCTCCGCTACCGCAGAAGACCTCCCCGATGCCTCCTTCGCAGGACAACAGGAAAGCTACCTAAACGTAAAGGGAAACAAATGTCTACTGACATCATGCCGCAATTGCTTTGCCTCCTTGTTCACCAATAGAGCCATCGCTTACCGTCAGGAAAAGAAATTCGATCATTTCTCCGTATCGCTTTCCATTGCAGTACAAAAAATGGTGCGTAGCGACCTAGCCTCGGCAGGAGTAATGTTCTCCATTGATACCGAAAGCGGTTTTAAGGACGCTATTTACATCACTGGCGGTTATGGACTAGGAGAAAATGTCGTACAAGGAGCCATCAATCCCGATGAATGGTACGTTCACAAGCCCAGCCTGAGCCTAAACAAAAAGGCGATTATCTACTCATTGCTGGGAGCAAAACAAAAGCGGATGGTCTATCTGAGATCTAGGGGAATAGAAAATAAAGACGTCCCCCAAGCAGAACGCGATCAATTTTGCCTCAGCGATGATGATGTCTATACACTAGCTAAGTGGGCGAAAATCATTGAAGACCACTATTCTCAAGAAGCCGGCTACCGAAAACCCATGGACATAGAATGGGCTAAAGATGGTAAAACAGGGGAATTGTTCATCGTTCAAGCCCGACCAGAAACCGTAATCTCCCGACGCGATACCGACCTGATCCATCAAGTAAAACTGGAAAAAACTAGCCGAATACTCTGTTCAGGTATGGCTGTAGGTGATTATGTCGGCAGTGGACAAGCTTGCGTACTAAGGACTGCCAGAGACATCAACATGTTTAAGAAGGGCATGGTGCTGGTAACAGAAATTACCGATCCCGACTGGGTACCAATCATGAACATCGCCTCTGCAATCGTCACCGAACTGGGTGGACGCACCAGTCATGCTGCCATAATATCTCGCGAGTTGGGTATTCCCTGCATAGTGGGAGCCGAAGGAGCAACTAATAGCATAAATGATCGGCAGGAAATAACCGTATCCTGTGCAGGTGGTAGCAAGGGAGTAGTCTATGATGGCTTGCTGCCCTTCAAAGAAGAAACAGTTAAACTCTCCGAACTGAAAATGCCCTCCCTATCACTGATGTTCCACCAAGCTAAACCCGACCAAAGCTTCTCCGATGCTCGCTATCCTAATGAAGGGGTCGGTCTGCTGCGGGTAGATGAACTGCTCTCCCATGAAATGCCCGTCCATCCGCTAGCAATTATCAACTACCCCTACATTGATGACAAAAATAAGCTGGACGAAATCAGCGTGGGCTTTCCCGATAAAAAAGATTTCTTCCTGCGTAAACTCTCTCAAATGATCGCCCAAATTGCCGCCTCAGTATACCCCAAACCTACCCGAGTACTGCTCTCTGATGCCACCAGCGACCAAATGTCACGGCTCATCGGAGGCACTAAATTCACCGAAATAGAAAAAAACCCCCTCCTAGGAGCAAGAGGAGTTTCCCGCTACCAAGACCTAGATTACGAAAAAGCCTTCCAACTGGAACTTCAAGCCATCGTTCGGGCTCGCAATGAACTAGGGCAAAATCAAATAGAACTCATCCTGCCCGCAACACAAAGCCCTAAAGAAACCCAAAAACTGCTGGATATTCTATCAAATAATAAACTCAGAGCCAGCAAAGATAATCTGAATATACACCTACTCATCCGAACCCCATGCCAAATATACATCCTAGAAGAACTGAAAAACTTGGTGGACGGAATCATATTCAGCGTAGCCGATATCGCACAACTCGCACAAGGCACCGACGCCAACAATATACTCGCACGAGACTTCTATGACGAAAAACATCCAGCCGTACTAAGCATGCTTGAACACGGCATCCGCAGAGCCAGAGAACTTAACTTGCCAGCCGTCGTTAGCAATATCTCCGCTGGTAATCTCAGCTTCTTCGCACACTGGAGACCACTGCAACTAGCTAGTGCCCTAGTCGTCCGTCCCAATATATTCCCCACCATACGCAAAGAACTACTAGAAGCCGATAAAGCAGGCTAGCACGGCAGAAAAGAGTATGTATGGAGCAGTCCAAGGTAGTGGCTACCGAGGTAGCAGTGGCTACCAAGGCAGCAGTGGCTGCCAAGGCATCAGTGGCTGCCAAGGCATCAGTGGCTGCCCCTCCCGTGCCTGATTTTCCCTTATCCCCGCACCTGATTTTCCCTTATTCCCGCACCTGATTTTCCCTTATTCCCGCCTGTTATTCCCCGCACCCTCGCAACCCCCCACCCCCCACCCTCTCGCATCCCCTTTTTCGCCCTCAACCCTCCCGTGCCTGTGATTTTCCCCGCTTGTTCCCGCGTCCTACTCTTGCTCCCCACTTCTCCAGCTGGTTGGCAGATCGGCTGGCGGCAGATCGGCTGGCGGCAGATCGGCTGACGGTCGGTCGGACAGTTCGGGGTCTTCGGTAAGAATGGAACTATCGGGTGCTTCTGCTATTTGTTGTGTTTCCAGCTGTGTTTGAAGGTTTGAATCAAAGCTGGAGCGTAGTTCGTCAGCGGATCTATCGGGAGTATTGGAAGGGGATTGATCATCGGAGGGAGTGCTGAAATCATTTGGAGTAAATGAATTAGCTTGTTCTGTGCTGGAGGAATTAAAAGCCGATTGGTCGCGAGTGCTTTCTTTGATGTCCTCAGCAGTGTTTTGGAGGTCACTGGTTTTATCAAGCAGGCTTTGTAATTTTTGTTCCAGAGTGGTTCTTTCTTGTCGTAGGATTTGGTTCTCTTGACGCAGTTCTCTGATGGCATCCACCGCTAGGGAGATTTTGCTTTCCAGTTTGCTAAGTAATTCTTGAGACATGACACCGAAGACTACACTAATTACCAAAAAAAGTGTTTATCAATAAAAATAGGACTACTAAGACCTGCTCTTGTTTTAAGATAATAATCAAATAGGTGCAAGTCATAAAGATACATTATAGAAATACATTATAGAAACACAGCATAAAAATACATCACAAAAATACGTCGTAAAAACACATCGCAAAAATGAAGGATAAAAATATCTGATGGCAAATGGAAAAAAAGAATCTTTTTAGATTACAAAAAAGACTGCTGCTAGATGGTCGCATTGCCCAACTACGCGGAGACCAAGTTCGCTTGGGTCTAGGACGAGTGGGGGAGGGGCTATTGCGAGTACCCATGGTGGGTCGTTCTCCAGTGGGAGCTTTGGCGGAGTTATTTGTGGGAGTAGGAGGAGCTGCGGGGGAGAGAGATGCGGGGAGATCTGCGGGGTATCAGGTTATCAGAGGAGTGGTATGGCAGGTACGCAAAGGAAGTAGCGATTGGATTCTCCACGTGCGAGAAGCGGTGCATACCCTGAGGAATCGGGTACACTTGCAGATGGATGATTGCAATGCTCGCGAGGTAGTGGCTGAGATAGGTTTGCAATGTGGTTTAACCTTTGTGATGCCTAAGGAGATGTCCTTATTGAATAATAGGCGTCCTAGGTTTGACCTGAGTAATTTAGGTTCGGAGGCATTATCTTTGGTGGGGAAGGCTTGGGGGGTGCCAGGGGCAGTTTGGAGTCAGTTGCCAGATGGTAGTGTTTATTGGGGACCTTGGATGCGTGCTCCCTTTGTGGGTCAGCCTTTACAGCTAAAATCTGAGCTGATCAACGATGTTGACCTCCGCCGAGGGATAATGGAAATGCCTTATATTCCTGCTTTTAGACCGGGCATTTTGCTAGTTATTCCCCTTCAGCAAAAATTGCGAGTCCGAATAGACGAGCTAATTTTTTCTGGTCAAGGCATGCGAGTACACTGGACCGCCTGTTAACCCCCCCGCCCTGCCTGTTAACCCCCCCCGCCCCGCCCTGCCCTGCCCATCTCCCCCCATCTCATCCCGCCCTCATTTCTTCCTAAATAGCTAAAGAGCTAAATAGCTAAATAGCTAAAGAGCTAAATAGCTAAAGAGCTAAAGAGCTAAGGAGCTAAAGAGCTAAGGAGCTAAATAGCTAAAGAGCTTCTAGTAAGCGGGAATGTAATTGTTCAAAGTCGCCATTGGACATTATCAGTACTGCGTCTCCTGCTTGTAGTTGCTTGGTAAGCAGGCTAAGAATGCCATTAGTATCGGTAGGGCTGTGGGCATCTTGACCCTGAGCAATTAGAGCATCCGCCAGGGCCTGAACATCCAATAAAGGTTTGTCGCCCACGGCTGAGCGAAATGCGGGAGCAATCACTACGTGTGGAGCTCCCTCAAATGCCTTGATAAACTCCTGCTGGAAATACGAACTGCTAGCCGTCCAACTACGAGGCTCAAATACCGCCCATAAACGACGCTCAGGCCAAGCTTTCAAAGCCGCCTCAATGGCAACAGCTACTGCGGTAGGATGATGAGCAAAATCATCCAGAACCAAGATTCCTCTTTTTTCGCCACGCAACTCCATCCTCCGCCGCACCCCTGAAAACTTAGCTAGCACCGACTGAATATCCTCAGCTGAATATCCTAATCTCCGCGCTACCAATATCGTTGCGGCTGCATTCAGAGCATTGTGCTTGCCGACCAAGGGAATTCGCCAGCGATTTTGCCCCTCCCCTTTAGTACTGCCCTCCCCTTTAGTACTGCCCTCCCCTTTAGTACCGCCCTCCCCTTTAGTACCGCCCTCCCCTTTAGTACCAAAGGTTCCCCACCAGCCATCGGCTTGCCAATCCAGCAAACGAAAATCAGCCTGAGGGTCAAATCCATAGGTCACCACCTCGCAGTTGGATGCCGATAGCAAAGCACGCACCTCAGGAACATCATAACAGGCAACTAGCAATCCATCGGCGGGGAGACCCTGTAACAATAATCTAAACTGCTCGCGGATGGCACTCAGATCAGAATAAATATCAGCATGGTCAAACTCCAGCTGAGTGAATATCAACCAATGAGGTAGGTACTTAAAAAACTTGGGGGTCTTATCAAAAAAGGCACTATCATATTCATCGCCCTCCACCACGAACCAACGACCCTCTCCTGCCCCTTGTAAATCACGAGAAATCCCCCCCACCAAGTAGCCAGGGTCTTCTCCCAAACCAGATAGCACATGAGCCATTAACGAAGTGATGGTAGTCTTGCCATGGGTACCCACCACTACCAAGGCATCGCGGGACTGAATTAGCCATTCTCGCACCGCATGCGGCATGGAAAGGCACGGCTTTCCGCTGTTCAAGGCTGCTTGAGCTTCGGAATTATCGCTCACAATCGCATTGCCGATCACGATACTATCCACCTCAGCAGGCAAATTTTGAGGGCAATATCCCTGATTAAAGCTTATCTTGAGAGCGTCCAAGTACTCACTGATGGGAGGCTGCCTACGAGCATCCGAACCCGAAACTCGCACCCCTTGGGCTTGTAATCCCGCGGCTAGGGCTGCCATCCCCGTGCCACAAATTCCAATCAAATGGACACTCGCAGGTAATCCCTCTGGGGAACGGGACCGCAAAGAACTGAGCTGAGGGTTGTCAACGTTCAAGAAAATCGCCTATGAGATATTGCCAGCCGCTCATAAAAGATAGTAAGGCACTTATCTGCTGCTCCATGTTAATCTGAAATGGTAGCAACAACCATTCAAGACTATCACAGCCTAAACCAAAAAAACATGCCTACTGCTTTGCAAAGTACCAGCTCTCGCAGTACCGAGTACCAAAATACTGCAGATTGCAATACAAACTCAAACGCCCCAAACTCAACTGCCCCAAACTCAACTGCCCCAAACTCGAACGCCCCTCCCTTGCAGCTGAGCCAGATAGGTGTTCGCTGGAACCGCGGCTGGGGTCTTGAAAACATTTCAATGACCCTGAAGGAAGGTCAACTATGTCTGCTATTGGGTGCCAATGGAGCTGGTAAAACCACTCTGCTGCAAGCTTGCTGTGGACTACAGAAACTAGCCCTCGGGCAGATCCGCTGGCGAGGAGAACTACTGTCACAGGCAGCAGCTCGGGCGAGGCAAGATATCGGCTGGATTGCCCATGAGCATCGGTTTTATTTGGAGCTTAGTGCCAAGGAGAATCTATCACTGCTGGCTGGCCTATATGGTTTGCCACCAGCTGTAGTCGCGAAATCCCTCAAGCTCCTGAGACTGCAAGCAGTAGCTACCGAGCCAGTCGCCAATTTCAGTCGGGGAATGATACAACGCTTAGCTTTGGCACGACTGTTTTTACATCAGCCCCGCATTTGGCTTCTGGATGAACCCTTCAGCAACCTAGACCTCGCTGCCCGCACTCAATTCAGGGATATTATTCGCCATCACTTGCAAATAGGTGGCTCGGTGCTGATAACTTCCCACCAGCCCGAAATTATCCAGCCACTGGCTAGTCAAACGATAGTGCTACAAGATGGACGCATCTGCCACGCGAAACCTTGATAGCCTCACCCACCCCCCTCTCATTGCGAAGAAGGGCTGGCTGTGACCTATGACTACGGACTACTTAGAGTAGCTTCAAAGTAATATCGCACTTGTTCACCACCGGCCAGAGAATACACCACTAAGTAATAAGCTCCAAGTGGTGCTACGGTTGTGCTAGAGGGGTGAAAATCAGAACAGTCGCTCGCTGAAATTAATTCCCATCTACCGTTATCACTTTTGACAGTTATACTCAATATACCTCTTTCGCGGATGGAAATTTGGGCTACATAAAAACCACTGGACCTAACAGAGCTACGTACAGAGCCACTTGATGATGTAGAATCACCAATTCTCAACTTTCTATCGGTACCGGTAGAATTCATTAGTGTAATACTATAATCAACCCTTTCTAATTTACACTCTTTGTATTCATATGACGGAACCACTTCTTCTCTTTTTGTAGCAGATGCAGAGCCGCTCACATCAACGCAGGATGTCAACAAAAGCACCACGAATGCCCCTAAAAGATAATTTTTCATTAGTTCTCCTCTGACGACGCGGGCGGTCAATAGCGAGCATATTGCATACAAATATGCACCCAGTGAAGGTATGCATCGGTTAGCACTGACCCATAGTACATACTCAGATGGCATTAGTCAAGCCATTAGTCAAGCCATTAGTCAAGCATTTGATAGGTTTTTTATCCAATTGAGGTCTAGCATATCTTTTATGATGGTTTCAGACTAGAATATGTCAGGTTTTTCAGGGCGATCTGGGCGGGGATTTGTTAGAGATGTGTTAGAGATTTGTTAGAGATGTGAGATGTGTTGGACGAATGAATAAGAAACTTGATGATGCACGGATGAATGTTGGGGGGGCAGTCACGGTTTTGCTGGGAGTGGCCAGCTTATTGCTTTTGTTTCTGGTGTGGGGGTGGATATTTTTATTTACTCCTCCTGCAGTGGAAATGGGTGTTCTGCAAAAGATAATGTATGTGCATGTGCCTTCTATTTATACGGCTTATTTGGCTTTTACGGTGGTGTTTGTCAGTAGCATTGTGTATTTGTGGCAGGATAGCGAGAGAGCCGATAGCTTAGCTAAATCTTCAGCCGAGGTGGGAGTATTGTTCTGCTTTTTGGGTTTGGCGAGCGGTGCCATCTGGGGACGCTCCACTTGGGGCGTATATTGGGTCTGGGATGCCCGCTTGACCACTACCCTGGTCTTGCTGTTGATTTACTGCTCCTATGTTTTACTGCGGCTGGCTGGAGAAAATAGCGATGTTCGGAGTCGATTGGCAGCCATCATAGGCATTGTGGGGTTTTTAAACATTCCCTTAGTGCATATTTCGGTGAGCTGGTGGCGTACGTTGCATCAGCCTTCCAGCTTGTTTAAGATTGGTAGTGGTGGTCCGCGTATTGCTATGTCTCCATCATTGCTTTGGCCTTTATTGGCATCAATGTTTGTGTTCACCATTTGGTACTTGTTTCTGCTTAGATTGCGTTTGCAAGTCCTTCGGGAACAAGAAATCCTAGACGAGCAAACTTTAGAAGTTTAGTCTAAAACTAGAGATAGGTACTAACTGAACCTTTATAAAAATAAATGGGCATTGCAATGAGCAAGAACCAGCTGCAATATGCCATTTATGGTCTGCTGGCTCTGGCGATATTTGCGATCGTAGTTTGGCAAGGATGGAACAATGCGGTATTTTTTCATACTCCAGCCGAAGTTCAAGCCGAGCCAGCCAGTTTTCTTGGTCGTCGCCTGAGGATAGGCGGATTGGTGCGTCCGCGTAGCGTGAGTTGGGATCCCCAGCAGGTTCTCCTGAGATTCGTGGTGACCGATGGTCAGCAAGAGCTGCGGGTACATTTTGTCGGGGCTCGTCCCGATTTATTCAGGGAAGGACAGGGAGTGGTAGCCGAAGGTCGGCTGCAAGCAGATGGCACGCTACGGGCCGAACGCCTACTAGTCAAGCATAGCGAGGAATACCAAGCAGACGAAACTTGGCATGCCGATAAGAAACTGCTCTATAAAAGTTTGTTATCCAAATAATTATTAGCGAAATCCATTAGCAGAATCCATTAGCGAAATCCGTTAGCAGAATCCATTAGCAGAATCCGTTAGTTGAGCATGAGAAAGCAAGGGCATCAGAATTGATATTATTAAGCACCGAGTTTTGGAATCAGGTGGGGTATTTTAGTTTGGTAGCCGCGTGGGGAGTGAGTTTTTGTGGCACTTGGATGCCAGTTTTAGGGGTACATCGTAACAGTGGGAATTTGGTTTTAGCGGCTAGGCGGGCGACTTATTTAAATTTTGGTTTGGTGTTGTTATCCAGCCTAGTTTTGTGGCGTGCCTTGATCACCGATGATTTTTCACTGCGATTTGTGTGGGAGAATTCCAGTTTAGATTTGCCCTTATTTTACAAGTTTGCTGCCTTTTGGGGTGGTCGGGAGGGTTCTTTGCTCTTTTGGGAGTTGATACTATCGGGGTTTGCGGCGGCGACCGCTTATTTGCATCGTGATAAGCATGATGAGACTTATCCTTGGATTTTGGTTTGTTTGAATGCCATTCAGTTATTTTTGTTATTGTTGTTGCTTACTTGGAACAATCCTATTGTTTGGCAACATCCCGTTCCCACCGATGGTCGTGGTTTAAATCCCTTGTTACAACATCCAGCTATGGCTATTCATCCTCCTATGCTGTATTTGGGTTATATTGGATTTAGCGTACCCTTTGCATTTGCGATTGCCAGCCTCATCAGTGGCAAACTCAACAATGACTGGGTAAATAGTACCCGCCGTTGGACGCTGGTAGCTTGGTTTTCCCTGACCTGCGGTTTGATGCTAGGCGGGCAATGGGCTTATGAAGAACTTGGCTGGGGAGGCTACTGGGGTTGGGATCCCGTAGAGAATTCGGCTTTATTACCCTGGTTCACTAGCACCGCGTTTTTGCATTCCGTGATTTTGCAACAGCGACGCCACATGATGAAAGTGTGGAACCTCGCCTTAATTATTATCACCTTTTCACTCAGCATTTTGGGGACCTTCATCGTTCGCTCTGGAGTACTGAATTCGGTACATTCATTTGCAGAATCCGAGATTGGCCCCCTGTTTTTGGGCTTCTTAGCAGTGATACTGATTGGCAGCTTCTGGTTGCTATGTTGGAGAATTAAGCAGCTGGAATCTCAGCATACCGCAGATCATCTACTCAGCCGCGAAAGTGCCTTCCTGTTAAACAACCTTCTTTTGATGGGATTAGCCTTCACGGTATTGCTGGGTACCATATTTCCGTTGCTGGCAGAAGCCCTAGTGGGAGTCAGGATCTCCATTCAGGCACCCTTCTTTAACACGATAACCGCTCCCCTAGGAATTGGCTTGCTGTTGCTAATGGGCTTAGGACATCTCGCAGCTTGGCATCGCTCCAGCGGAGAACTATTACTACACAATGCACGAATACCTTTTCTGGTAGCCATTCTAGTAGGAGCTAGTGGCTTCGCCAGCGGAGTACGTTCGGCGGCAGCCTTGCTGATATTCGCCATTGCAGGATTTACTGCCAGCATCTTGTTATCGGATTATTTCAAGCATGTGCGTCTCCTCGCTCGCCAACGCTCCTTAAGCCTATCGCGTGCCTTAAGGGATGTCATCAAACGCGATCGCCAAAAATCGGGCAGTGCTTTGGTTCATCTGGGAGTGGTAGTGTTATTCATCGGACTAGCTGGGAATTTCTTTAAGCAGGAATTCTTCTTTACCATGCTCCCAGGTCAGGTAGCCGAGGCTGGTGCTTATCAACTAAACTTCCGCCAACTCAACGAAGAAAAGCAGCAAAATGTACGCCTCCGCTATGCCGAATTGGAAATCTTTCGCAATGGAAAAAAAATCAAAACTCTTAAACCCGCCCGTAGCTTCTATTCCACCCAACCCGAACCACTCACCGAAGTCGCCATCCACCGCACCCTTACACAAGACCTCTACATCGTGCTAACTTCAGAAAACGATGACAACTCCATAACCTTGAGAGTATTGTTAAATCCACTGGTACTGATGATCTGGCTCTCCTTTCCATTTCTGGCACTAGGTACCCTGTTGGCACTGCTACATGCCCCTCGCAGCCCCCCCCTCCCCCTCCCTCCCATTAAAACAGCCCTATAACACACACCATAACTTGTCTTATGAAAAAAGATCCCCTAGCCATCCTCCCCTTCTGGCTGATCAGCATTCCCCTCTTGGGCTTTATAGCCCTACTCGCCTTCTCCTTGGTAAAACCTACTGCCCAGCCATCCTCGCCACTGATGGGAAAAACCGCCCCGAGCTTTGAATTACGTGAATTTCGCACCCAAGAGAAGATTTCTTCTCAATCCCTGTTAGGCAAGCCCTACATGATGAACTTTTGGGCTAGCTGGTGTAAGCCTTGTCGTCAAGAAGCCCTAGTGCTTTCCCAAGCCTATGAGGTGTATGGCTTGCGTGTGAAGATGATCGGAGTAGCCGTGCAGGATACTCCTAAGGCAGCCCGAGATTTTGCTAATGAATTCAACAAAAAGTACTTCCTAGCTATGGATGGAGCAAAAGGATATATGGCACTTAAATACGGCCTCTTTGGAATCCCAGAAACCTTTTTCATCAATTCTAAGGGCATCGTGGTGGGAAAACATACTGGACCGCTAGATAGAAAAATTCTGGATAAATACTTCCAAGTATTATTCACCATAGCACCCCCTGAGCTGCCCCTCGCTGCCCCCTCGCCCTCTCCCTCCCTTGCCCTTGCCCTCGCTCACCCTCCCTCGCCCAGCATCCCTCATTTACTATTCAGACAAATAGGAGCATTAAAATGAGCGTTTCATGTTATCGATCAGCCAGATTGCTAGCGATCCTTTTGGGGAGCGGATGGTTAAGTTTGGCATCCCCCGTGGCTTGGGGAGGCGATGTTGTTGGGGATAAGGTGAAGCGGATTTCGCGATCATTGCGTTGTCCTACTTGTCAGGCGATTTCGGTATGGGAGTCCAATGCTCCTTTTGCGTTGCAGATTCGCGGTCAGGTGGAGCGGATGGTTCGTGAGGGACAGAGTGAGGAGCAGATTAGAGCCTATTTTGTTTCTCGTTATGGGGAGTGGGTATTGCGATCTCCTCGGGGATGGGTAGTTTGGTTGTTGCCGATATTATTTATAGCCTTGGGCGGATTTTGGATTTTAGCCAGCGTGCTTCGTGTGGATAGGAAGCCTCGTTCCCCAAAGTTGACGGCAGCCCAGAAGCGTCAGGTGCAAGCGGATTTACAACACTGGGAGAAGCTTTTTTAGCTAAGGAGTGCCAATGCTGTGGTTTGGAATGACATTCTTAGTCTTGTGTACCTTTTGGATTAGTCGTCCCTTGCTAAGACCTAATCATCCTTGGCAAAAGGGTATTTCCTCTCCTGATGCCGACCCTGATGCCGACCCTGATGCCTTCTCCGATGCCGATGCCACCTCCAACCCCGATCCCGATGCCTTCCCCGATGCCACCTCCGATGCCGACCCCGATGCCGACCCCGATGCCGACCCTGATGCCACCTCCGATGCCAATCTCCTGCTGGAAGAATTAAATTACTTGAAAAACGATCACCTAATAGGCAAACTCACTCAAAAGGACTTCCAAACCGAAAATAATATCCTACAAGCAGCCTACCTCAAGAAGAAAGCCATTTCCCGCCGCAAGCAAACAAAAAATTAAGACAACCATAAAGAAAGTAAAGTAGCCCCCTAGTGTCTTCCCTTTCTCCCCTTCCTTCCCCTCCTCCCTTAACACCACCGCCATGGTGGCTTAAACTATTACATACCCTCCCACCAGAAACAGCTCATCAGCTAGTCGGGACTGGACTTAGAATAGCCTCGGCTGAGCCTCTCTGCCAGCTATTAGGTAAACTCCATCGGCTACCGCCTCCCCAGCCTATCAAGCTATTTGGCAAGATCGCCCCCAATCCCCTAGGAGTAGCCGCTGGTCTAGACAAAGATGCCAACTTCGTAAAAGCCCTGTTTGCACTGGGCTTCGGGATGGTAGAAGTAGGCACCGTCACCCCCCAGCCCCAATTCGGCAACCCCACTCCACGATTATTCCACAGCCCCGAACAACAGCTACTTGTCAATCGGATGAACTTTAATAACCAAGGACTAGCACGCATGCTACCCCGATTGAAGAAACTCCGACAAAAACCCCTCTCTGGCATCTTGGGAGTCAACATCAGCAAAGATCCCCGTACCCCTTCCAATCCCAAGTCGGCAAGCCAAGATTATATTACCTGCCTGAAAGAAATTTATCCTTATGCCGACTATATTGCCATCAACCTGAGTTGTCCCAATACCCCCGACCTCCGTGATCTGCTAAAACCTCAAAACCTTCCCCAGCTGGCCAAAGCCTGTAGTCAGGAGCGTATCCGCCTAGCTGATAAACATGGGTACTCCGTTCCCCTGCTACTGAAAATATCACCCGACCTGAAAAACTCCGACCTAAAGCCGCTCATCAACACCATCTCAGAAAACGACTGGCAGGGACTGATAGCCTCCAACACCTCCACTGCCAGACCTCCTAATTGCCCCGCCCATCTGGCTCAGCAAATCGGTGGACTGAGCGGACCCTGCTTATTTCCTCGGGCTTTGGAACTGCTTAGCTCCATTAAAAAGCTCGCCCCGCAACTGAGCGTCATCGGCTGTGGAGGAATCTCCACCAAAGCAGACCTGCAAAAAATGCTCTCCCATGGTGCCCAAGCGGTACAAATATACACCGCCTTCGTCTACCAAGGACCAACCCTGCTACGCCGCTTGCTTGAATAACCCCCATCCATACCATAATGCTAGGATTAGAAAAAACATCAACTGGACTGCCTAACACCAACAACTCCGCATGCCTAACTTGATGCCTAACTTGATGCCTAACTTGATCGTAGTCGGTGCTGCAATGTTGTTATCAGCCCACTCCCCCCCCAGCCCCGCAATTACTCCCGCAATCTCCACCAAGCCCGCAATTACTCCCGCAATCTCCACCAAGCCCGCAATTACTCCCGCAATCTCCACCAAGCCCCCCGCAATTACTCCCGCAATCTCCACCAAGCCCGCAGCTCCCGCAATTACTCCCGCAATCTCCACCAAGCCCGCAGCTCCCGCAATTTCCACCAAGACAAGTAAGACCAGTCCCTCAAAGACTAAAAAGACTACTTCCTCAAAAACTAAAAAGACTACTCCCTCAGAGATAGGCATCAAGCAGATGGTCGCTCCGCCCTTGAGCTTGCCTACCGATATGCGACCCCTCCCTGATAAGCAGTGGTTAATCAGCGAGCAAGCGGGTCTAGTCCGAAGGGTTCGGCTGGGGGGGGGAGATCGTGCTGGTCGGGTGATCTTGGATTGGCGATCACGCATCAGTTATGGGGGAGAGCGGGGATTACTTTCGTTGGCTTTGCATCCTAAGTTTGCCAGTAACGGATGGTTATTTTTGTATGGCAGTCGGTCTAATCCTAGTCGTACTGAATTATCGCGTATTAGGTTGCATCCTAGGACTTTGCGTCCTCGTGGTGCTGTGGAGGTTTTATTGGAAATCAAGCAGCCTTATGATAATCACAATGGCGGGCAATTGTTGTTTGGTCCTGATGGCAAATTGTATTTGGGTTTAGGCGATGGTGGTTATAAGGGCGATCCTTTTGGTCATGGTCAGAATTTATCTAGTTTGCTGGGCAGTATTTTACGGTTAGACATTGACAAATCGCAAAAGGGAAAGCCCTATGCCATTCCTGCGGACAATCCCTTTGTTCGGCATCGCTCGGCTCGTCCTGAGATTTGGGCCTTTGGGCTACGCAATCCATGGCGGATGGCTTTTGATCGCCAGAACGGGAATCTTTGGGCTGCTGATGTCGGACAAAGTCATCGGGAGGAGGTCAATTTGATAGAGGGCGGGGGAAATTATGGTTGGTCTAGAATGGAGGGTAGTCTTTGCTATCGTCCGCCAAGGAAGTGCTCTCGGGCGAACTTACGCCTGCCGATCGCTGAGTACCCTCACGGACCTGATGCTTCTATTACGGGCGGGTATGTATATCGGGGGGGAGAGCTGGTTGGGATGGCTGGGTACTATTTATTTGCCGATTATGTTTCGGGTCGTATTCGTGGTATTCCTGCTAGGTCGTTGGGATTGCGTACTCCATTGCGTACTCCATTGCGTACTCCATTGCGTACTCCATTGTTGCTGTTGGAGACCGAGCTACATATTTCTTCCTTTGCAGAAGACAGCCTTGGGGAGCTCTATTTGCTGGCACATCAAAGGGGGCAGATATGGAAGATCGTGCCTCGTGCTTCCTCTGGTTCTCCTGAGTAGAACAAGTTCGGGTCTACTTGCCAGCTAAGGAGTGCTTTCACTAGAATTGAGTGGCTAATATGTGTAAGCATCGCTGGGGTGTGTGATGTTGCGGCGAGCTATTTATCATCAATTAGCAAGGACAAGGATTAGCAAGGATAAGGTCTGGTGTTGAAGTTTTTACAAGTTTGGGTTTTGCATGGTCCTCAGCCCTTGATATTGCGGTTCTTGCGTCTACCGAGCCAGCCTCCTATTTTTCGGGTACTGCCTACCATCTTGATATTAATTCATTTAGGGATTTTGTTTATTCTACCCAGTGGACGTAATCATGTTTTTAAGGTATCCAAATCGCCCGCTGGCTGGCTGACCTGGATGAGCACCAAGAACGCCTTGGGGATAGAGCAATTTGGGGATTATGATCGTTTTTTGGTGTACAAAGTGTATCATCAGGACAACACCACCAGTAATGGATATTTCCCCAGCCATCAGACTTCGCCCTCGCTGCGTTTTGAACGCTGGGCTGCTTTTAGCAATGTGCTGTTGGATAATCCGAATTTATCTCCCAAGTTTGCATATCAGTTATCGGCACATCAGGAGAAGGTCCCTCTGAGCGTGAAAATATATTCGGCTCGCTGGCAATGGAATAGAAATAATATCCGCTCAAGCACTAAACCATATCAGCTGGATGCTAGGCTTAAGCTCAATTCTATAGGAACGTACAACACTTTTTCGGGGCATTGGAGTCCCAAAAAACGCTAACTTTCTAAACCCGAATACGTTCTAACCATGTTCACCTATCGCTTAACGAAAATATGGAACAAACCCACTGCCGAGGCCACCTCCGCCTTGATGAGAGTATGTGTTGGAAGCATTTTCCTTTATCGCTGGCTGATACTGGGAATGGACCTTCAGCTGGGATATATTGCCCTCCCCAAAGAAATCGCCGATGTATCTGGGCTGAGCTGGAACATCGGCTTGCTAGGAGCCAGCACTAGTCCTTTCTGGGTCTGGAGCCTCTACTCACTAGCACTATTGATCGCAATCTTATTTCTACTAGGATTAGCTACTTGGCTCACTGGTCCTTTGGCTTTATTTTTCCACCTCGTCTACATGCACTACCAATCCGCTATGGTGACCAACCTAGATGGCTTGCTTACCGTGTCCTTGTTCTACCTGAGCCTAATGCCCTGTGCCAAATATCTTTCCTTTATACCCCGCAGAGGAATCGCAAAAGTCACCCTCAAGCAGACTATCCCTCACCCCCCAAAAAATCACCCCCTCATCTGGGGCAACATGATGATGAGAGCCCTACAAATCCATCTTTGCATCATCTATTTCCATTCCTTTCTGATACTGCTTACCACCGATTTCGCCTTCGGTGAAATCTTCTGGAGCCCCTTGCAATCACAAAAAATGGGGCGAATTGAACAAATAAACTGGCTGAACGCCGATCAAGTATCCTGGATAATAAATGCACCCAAATTGATGGTATTTAGTATCGGGATCATATTGTTTCAAATACTACATCCGATTTTTGTTTGGTTACCCAAGCTCCGCGTTTTTTCCTTACTACTGGCGGTAGTGGTACATTTGGGAGTGGGAATCATCTTGCATACACTACTCTTTAACCTGCTGATGCTAACTCTTAACCTAGCTTTCGTTTCGGAAAATAGCTGTAGAAAATTCCTCAGCTATTTTCATCCTTTGTTGGCAACTCCCTGGATGCGTTAAATATGGCACACTGCCTGCACCAAATCGGATCGTCAGCCTGTCGGCTTATCAGCTTGCGGGCTTATCAGCTTGCGGGCTTATCAGCTTGCGGGCTTATCAGCTTGCGGGCTTATCAGCTTGCGGGCTATCAGCTTGCGGGCTTATCAGCTTGCATGCCAAATAAATTGTCTGGGGCAGTAGAAAAATGTATTGTATAGTCTGACTCTTTACTGTTAGCTTGCTATAGTTTAATTTAAGCGATTTATTTTATTTTTAGGAAACCATGGATATTGAATTAGATTTCTCAACCGAAAAATCAAAAAGATTCCTAGATGCCAAACCTTCAGATCTGCTTGATATAGCCATTGGAGACCTCCAGCTGGTACAAGAAGATAATGAGTATGAACTGAGAATGGAATTCTGGCATGAATACAATCATAAAAATGATAAATGCTTCGTTTGCTTGGCTGGGGCAGTGCTGTCCTTTTCCCTCTCTTGTAACAGAGAAGTCAATGTTGAACTCTGCGATTTTACACCCAAAGTGAAAGATCGGCTGACCGCTATTAACTCGCTACGCATAGGCGATGTGGAAGAAGCCTTCCGTTTGCTGAGATTGAACCAAGACGAAGGTGCCAAATTTAATCGCCGAGTGTCTAGCTATCGGGACTTGCCTGAAGAAGCAGTCGCCGAATGGCAAAAATTGGCGTCTGACCTCAAACGCACCCACTTCTAAACCTAGTCTCATTGCGATCTCATTGCGGTCTCATTGCGGTCTCATTGTGATTGCTAAACAGCAGCTTTCTGCTAAGGGCAGGAGGGGCATGGCGAGGGGAGGAGCAAAGGAGGAGAGCAGCAAAGGAGGGGAGCAGGTGGGGCAGGATAGCTCGGGGGGGACAAGCCCAGTAGCGTTTAGCAGCGTGTCTAGTAGCAGCGTGTCTAGTAGCAGCGTGTCTAGTAGCAGCGTGTCTAGTAGAGCCTAAGCACGTAGCCTCTAGCTGTTGGAACATCACAGATCGTAGATCAAGGTGAGGCGAGAACCTCGGAAGGTATTTTGCTTTTGCTGGTACTCAATGGAGCTGCTGATGTTTCTATCGTTGATGTATTCCAGATCCTCATAGGAAAGCACGGCACGCAAACCACCGAAGTTGTGAGAAACATATACCCGATTACCGAAAGCCGGGCCTAACAAGCCCGTTGCCAGTCCAGCCAGCGTTTTTCGGTCGGGATCAATATATCCCTGATATTTGAAGTAGACCGTAGTAGTACTGACTGGTTTTTGTTCATCAAGTTGTTTGTATATTTCAAATCCTGTTTGGGCTTGGGGAGCTAGGAATTCTTCTTTCAGCGTATACACCGCAAATGATGCCTCTTGGACTGCTGTTTTTACCTTCATACCGACAGCATTGATTACTTGGCTATGCTCCAAGTACAACTTTTTTTCATTGTTTTCTAGCACCCAATCTCTTAGTTGCAATGCCAGTTCACTTAGCTCAACTGTGGAAGAATCAGGATAAGGCCAGTAAATGTTAGTAAAAAGACCATTGCGTTGCATTCTCTCTAGGTAGAAAACATAGTTGTCACGACTAATAGAAACCTCAATCCCCCGACCCACAAAAGCAGAAACCCCAGGATGAGGCTCTGCTTGATATACATCCCTCCTAGCGACAACCTCCAAGCTGGAGAAATCCTCCACCGCACTATCTTGCCCCCGATAGTAAGTATATCCCACTTTACCCCAAACAGGATTGAGCATCAAACGCACCGCCCTGCTAGGAACACTGGGCTTGATTGGTAAAGTCGCCTCTTTTCTGGCAAGTTTCCCTCCATTGTAGCTATTGAACTCTCGCGCTTGGGTAAAGGCTTTCTCGGTGATACCATCCACCTCGTATTTGGGAAATTGATACAAATCAAATCTTATCTTTAGGGGCATCAACAAGGAAAGGCGATAAACCGTCTGCGGCAGGCGGTTATTTTCCTTCCTAAAGCTAGGGTTGATGGCATCACTGCGTTCTGGCAGTAATGAATCTACTGGAGAATAACCTTCAAGTTGCCCCCAAACAATGGTCTGCACTCCGCCGCTGAGGCTTAACTTATCCAAATAAATTCCAAAATACGTACCCTCTGGAACAGCTGTTTCCTTATCCAAAACCCGCTTACTGCCTGCATAACCACTATAAACATCGTTCTCGGTAAAAATCGGTCTTAATTCTTCTATGTACTCAATGTGCTGGAGGGTATAACTACCCCCTAAGCCAAACCGAAAAATCCCTGCCCTATAATCCCCTCCAAGCTTAGCGTAAAGCAATCTCCGAGTAGCCTCCCCAGACACAGAACTAACCCCAAATCTGCCATTGATAAAATAATTCTTCTTGCCACTCCCTCCATAAAAGGCAAGCCTCTTAAACAACTTCTTCTCTGCTTTCTTTATCGCTTTATTACCTAGTGGCTCAATCTCAACCCTAGTATCTTGAAAAAATTCCTGCTCAAACAATGAATAAGATTCTAACTCGTTACCAATAAATCCCTCCTGATTAGGACTATCAAGAAAACCAGAACCCGGCGGCTCAATAAATAAAACCTCTGGTTGAACCGAAAAATCTAACCCATCAGCATCTTTATCTTCCTCACTCTCATCCTCAGTATCTTCACCTTTCTTAACCTCAACCTTATCTTTAGAACCTTTACTCTTATCCTCGTACTCCTTCTCACTCTCATCAATCAGTGCCTCTATTTCTTCAGGTAGCAAAGGAGGCTTCAATTCAACCTCGGGACCTAACTCATATTCTAAATCCAATTCAATCTCAGACTCCAACTCAATCTCAGGACCTAACCCAGCTTCAGGATCAAATTCAATCTCAGGCTCCAATTCAATCTCAGGCTCCAATTCAACTTCAGAGCCTAACCCAGCTTTATCTAATTTATCGTCTGGCTCTACGGGAAACTCAACCTCTGGCTCAAGCTCTACGGGCTTTGGCTCCTCAGCTGGTTTTGATGCCTTATCTTCCAGCAATTCGTCTTCTTCATCCTCTGGCGGTTTAGGCAATGGCTGAGCGTAAATAGGCATCGCACTGCCCACTACAACAGCCAGTACCACTGCCATCCACAAACTCAAACAAAGATTCTTCATGCTCAAAACATATAACCAAAAAACATTTAATTAGAACTAAAATATTGAAGCCCTACCTCATCAGGAGAAATCTCCACCCCCACACTGATGTCATTGACGTTCACCTCGGAGTATCCACCACTCTGATGATTAGTCATTACCGCCTTGGTAATTATGTTTGCACCCTTCACATTAGTTATATCGGTGTTATCCAGAGTTTTTAACTTCCTACCTTGCCGATCATAAAATACCATCCGCCTAGTAATCCTGAGCTGAATATCTATCACATGAACAATCTTGGAGTAGGCATCGGCCTTGCTTTTGGGAACGCTCTGAATAAAAAAAAGCTTGCCCGTTCTTTGTAAAGCGGTGTGTTTATCCTGATCTAGCTGGCGTCCTGCCATATCGGCATAGCTGAACTCGGAGCCGATAAAGCTACCATTGCCATCCCGAGAACTTAGCTGCCGAACACTCTTGCTCACAGGTAGATAAAGCCACTGACTGATCTTGTTTTTCCTATCATTCCTCCAACTCAAAAGAGAAGTGCCACTGATGCTGGTAGGACGAAAAAAACGAACCATGGTCTTGCTCAAAGTAGGCAACTCCTGCAACTTGCGACTACGAAAATAATAGCGACGCTCACGCTTCTTTACATCCCGAACCACCATTTCCATCACCACGTCCCGAGTTCTATGCTTCTTCTCCTCTGCATAGACTATCTGCATCATCCGATAGGCTGCTTTATCCGTTTTCGCGGCCGCATTTCCTACTCCCAGCAGCAACCCCAAACAATACCAACTTCCCAAAATTATCGCTACTCGTTTAGTATTCATAACCTCAAACTCTCTACTATTAAAGGCAGTTAACGCTCGTTTGTAATGCAATATGTAGTCCTAAATCTAATACTAAACCAGCTGAAACATCACAAAAAGATCTGCAAAAAGATTCGCAAAAAGATTCGCCAAAAGATTCGCAAAACCGCTGAACCATAAACTTGCATCTGCTAGCTATAAAATGGCATTACAAGATAAACTAGTACTCTTCAACACAAACTTGACACACTTAGGATTATTTATGCGTTCTTTGGCGGTATGTCGTCGGGCATCCAGAGAGGTTAAGGTAGGAGATCTGGTCATCGGAGGAAACGCTCCTATCTGCGTGCAATCCATGCTGACCAGCCCCACTACCGATGTCTCCCAAGTCATCGCGGAAATGCAACGGCTACAAACCGCGGGCTGTCAACTGGTGCGAATTACAATTCCCACTAGGCGAGACCTAAAAGCATTGCCCCTCATTCGCAAAAAAATGAACGGCATAACCATGCCCATAGCTGCCGATATTCACTTCAACCCCGCACTAGCACTAAACTGCACCCAATGGGTGGAAAAAGTACGTATCAACCCAGGGAACTTCGTAGACCAAAAACGCTTCCAACTGCGAGAATATACCAACTCCCAATATAAAGAAGAACTCCAACGCGTCCAAATAACCTTCCAACCTCTCCTAGAAAAACTACAACAATCCCAACGCGCCTTGAGAATCGGAGTCAACCACGGCTCGCTCTCTGACCGCATCCTCAACCGCTGGGGAGACACTCCAAAGGGAATGGTACAATGTGCTATGGAATACCTCCTCATCTGCCAAAAAAATAACTTCAAATCCGTCATCGTCTCAATGAAATCCTCCAATCCCTTGGTCGCCGTGGCCGCATACCGACTACTCGCAAAAGATATGATCGCCAAAAATATGGACTTCCCACTACACCTCGGCGTAACAGAAGCCGGAGACGGACTCCAAGCACGATGTAAATCCGCACTAGGTATCGGAACCCTCCTAGCCGATGGACTCGGAGACACCATCCGAGTATCACTCACCGAACCCTCTGAAAACGAAATCCCCGTCGCTAATGCCATCATCCAAGCCGTCCACAGCGTCTCACAAGGACCCCACTGGAAAAATGTACCATGGCTCCCACCAACAACCTTCCAAAGACGAAAAACTCGCTCCATACAACTAGGAAAACTATCCCTCGGCTACCAAAACCCAGTCGCATTGCTCGCACAAACATCCTCCTCACAAACATCCTCCTCACAAACATCCGCCTCACAAACATCCGCCTCGCCAACCCACTTCTCACTCCCTTCCTTCCACAAACAAGAGGTCTTTGACGCACACATCGCAAACTGCACTAGCTTACAATCTCCCTCCCCACTCCTCGCCAAACCACCACTACCGCGACTATACCCCTTCTCCCTCGCACCCGAACTCGCCTCTCTCAACTACCCCCTCTGTCTGCTCATCTCACCCGATGACTGGCAAAACCTCCCCTACCTACTAGAAAACCTAAAACATCAACCCCACAGAGGTATGCTCGTACTGGATGCTCCCTACTGCCTACAACCCGCTCGCCGTCTCATCCTCTACCTCCAAGAACTCGGGCTAGATTGGCTCATCGCAGCCCGATTGCCTCAACTCGCCCCCAAAGATACCTCCATCCAAACCGCAGTGGAAGTCGGTGCCCTCGCCGTTGACGGCTACTTGGACGCAATCATCTGTCCCAACGATAATCCCCAAAGCCCCGAATCCGTATTCTGTCAAACCCTCATGCAAGCCGCCAGACTAAAAACCTTCCAAACCGATTACATCTCTTGCCCCTCCTGCGGCAGAACCCTCTTTGACCTCCAACTAACCACCGCCAGCATCAAAGCCAAAACCGCACATCTCAAAGGATTGAAAATAGGAATCATGGGATGTATCGTCAACGGACCAGGCGAAATGGCTGATGCCGACTTCGGTTATGTAGGCGGTGCCCCTGGGAAAATCAATCTCTATAAGGGGCAGCAATGCGTGGAAAAAGGCGTACCCGCAGAGCAAGCTGTAACTCGTCTAGTAGAACTAATTAAAACGCACGGGGCTTGGAAAGAACCTAAATAAGTAAGTAATGCATAGCTTTACAATAAAAGTATCTAGTCCTATACTTACATAAAACAGCTCATTAATAGAGGTCTAAGCTATGCATTACAAAAAATTCATCATTAGAAAATACAAAGCAATATCTGAAGATTTAGAAGTTAAATTAGGTGAAAATGGTGCTGTTCCCATCATCGGCATAAATGAATGCGGTAAAACGACCATACTGCAAGCTATGTTGGCTTTTGATTATAGAAATGATGATGATGATGTAAGGTATAAACACCTCACAAATATTATTAACCGCTATAACTATGATGAGAGGGAGGAAGCAATCATATGTGCAGAGATTTCTTGCACAAAAGAAGATTTAAAGGATGTTTTTTTAAGATTAAACTATAAAGTACCAGATGATGAAGATCATGAATATACTTTTGAAGATGTTGATAATGATATTGGTAGCTTTAATAGTAGCTGGACAGATGCAGTAGATAATTTCCGTGAAGCGATACCTAAAAATAATACCATTGAAATTACAAGAACTATTGGAAATGATAAAAAACCTGAATATAAATTTAAAATAGGTGAATTTAAATCATTCAGTGAAAATGATCTTGATATAAATTTCTATAAAAGTGTTATCAGAAGACTTCCTCGTATGGTTTATTACGATTATCATGTAGATAAGATAAGTAGTCCTATAGGAATTCCTAAAGAGAACAATAAAGGTTATAACGATTATTCATTCCAGACATTTAAGAGAATACTTGAAAGTTTTGGTAGTAATATTATGAATATAGGTAAGAAACAACTACGTACCATAGCTACTAATTTTAACAATGAATTAAGAGAAGAATGGGATCACTTACAAAAGATTGAGGATGTTTCGTCTAAAAGTAAATTAGAAATTGAATTATCTCGTGAAAATGGTGAGATTAATATTGGAATTGTAGAGACTGTTGAGGAAAAAAAGACTGTTAATAAAAAAGAGATTATTAATAAAAAAAGTAGTGATTTTGATCTTGATCAAAGAAGTAGAGGTTTTTTATGGTTCTTTAACCTCATTATCAAAACCTTCTCTTATAGGAAAAATAAGAATGGTGTTATTTATTTATTAGATGAACCAGGTTGTTATTTACATGCTTCTTCGCAAGTAGCCTTAGGTAAGATTCTAAAAGAATTAGCAAAGAAAAATTTTGTAGTATATACCACTCACTATCAACATTTATTACAAAAAGCATTTCTATCAAGAACAATGACATGTCATAGAGACATAAAAGATGATAGTAATATAAAATTAACTCACTCGCTAGAACATAAAAAAGGGAAAGATGAGGCTTTTCAGCCAATAAGAGATGCTTTAGGTTCTGTACCTTCTTTACTTGAAGAGGCTTTTACAAAAGATAAGATAGTTGTTGTTGAGGGAATAACAGATTATTATGCTTTATCCACTGTTGATAGTGGAGAAGATTTTGGGATAATACCCATGACTGGTACTACAAGTATGGAATCTTTCATATCTTCATTTTTTTGTCCTAAAGAAAAAGTATATTGCTTGCTAGATGACGACAACGCAGGGAATGATTCTGGTGATAATATCTCAAAGGATCCTGAATGTAATGTTCAAGTTAATCATTTGAAACATGGGAAAAAAATAGAACAGATATTTGATAAAGATGAGGTTACATACCTAATAAAAAATGATCCTCATTTTAGTAATCTTCAAGGTTGTAGTAAAAATATTGATATAGGTGTCGTTAATAGTTTTATTATAGAATTAGCATCTTATCCAGATATAGAAACATTAATGTCTGATCCTGAAGGGTTGGCTAAAAGCAAAGAAAATATTATTAGAGAAATTAAAATAATATTTGGTGAAACAAAAAATAAACCAGCAGCTAAGGAAAAACTACCGCCTAAAACAAATATTGAAACTTATAAAAAAACTGATGTCTCGGGTGCTAATGGATCTGAGCAGGTTGATGAAGTGTAGGGCGGTAATAAAAAAACTAAAGGAGCAGAATAAAAGAGATGGGGAATGTCATTGCTTGCTCCATTATTCTCTTTCCACGGAGATGATGGCATTTCCTCCCAGCCCCCCACGGTAGCTTACGGTGTGCAATGACAACCTCCGCTCCGCTAGCAAATACCCAAACGGTACTGCTAATCAGTAGACCGAGACTTACAATCTCGCACTTGCTCTGGCAGCTAGCGGACTGATGATATCAGGACTGACAATGCCAGTCCCAGCTCGGTCTTAGGCGTGAAATATATTCATCGGATAAGCACCCAAAATCTACCAGACTAGGTACTCACCAGAAAACAGAAACCGCGTTTCACGACCTTCGGAGTTTTCACTCCCCATTGTTTCTGCCGACTGCTTAATCCGCGTTTCCCTTAATGGCAGAAACTCTGCTCATTAGCGGAGGGGAGAAGAGATTACGGTGCAGTCCACCTCCTCATCTTCCTCGTCATTGCACATGCCAAATTGCAATTAAAGCAAAGTAACCGATTAAGATCATAGCTCATCATAAGGCATGTATGATCCACCCTTCGGTATTGACGGAACCTCAGGTGGTCACTTCCCATTCCCTTTCATTCAGTATTCAGAGCATTTTTTAATCCATGCTTGCCTACTAGTCTGGCAAGACTGCAGTTTGAGTAAAAAATGTCCCGATAAGGCGAGTATAGGGAATGGCAATCGGTTTGTCAAGTTCTCAGGGGGGATGGGGGGTGAGGTGAGGGTGAGGTGAGGGATGGGTTGTTTTTTAGAATAAATAAGTGTGTAAGTTATCAGGCAGCAGTTTTGAGGGAGTTCCACAGCAGATGAGCCAGAGTTGATGAGCTGCTCTGGTAGCGGCGACATGGAGGAGAAATCGGGAGTGGTCATCATCGTGCCAGTTTTGCTGATTTACGTTGAGGATGAGTACATAATCAAATTCCAGTCCTTTAACTTGGGTGATGGTGGTGATGTCGGTGCCTGCTTGGAAGGAGAAATTGTAATCCAGCACGAGCCTAAGTTTGGGGACATCGGCATTGAGTAAGCCCTGATGATAATCTTGAGCTTCTTGTTCTTCTCTGGCGATGAGGGCGATGGTAGCATGTGGTTCTCGTTGTTGGAGGCTTTTAAGGATAGGAGCAATAAAGGAGATGGCAGGTCCGAATCCTGTTTGCTTGGACTGCAGCAATAGAACAGGAGGTCCGCCCCGAATGGCACGCCAAGGATGTCCTTGGTGGAGGTGTCCGAGTATTTTGCGGGAGAAATTGATAATCGGTTCAGTGCCGCGGTATCCGACTTCTAGTCGTCGGAGGTTGGCATGATTTTCCAGTCCTATTTCGCGTAGCATGGGTATCCACCCCTTGGGTTCTTGATGGAGGATAACGCGTTGTTCGGTATCGCCAGCCAGGGTGAGGGAGAAGGGTTTTTCCGCTATATTTAGGAGCATTTTCAATTCTGGCGGGCTGAAGTCTTGAGCTTCATCTATGGTGATATGTGCGAGTTTAAGTGGTTGTCGGTGTTCTTGTAGTGGTCCCACAAGCGACTGATATAATGATAGCAATATGGTATCGTCTTCTCGGTAGAATTGCGGTTTAATGGGAGCAGTTCCCTTACCCAGCTTAAAGCTGCCTGATAATTGATCATCGGTCGGTGTTTCCGATTTCCATTCTAGCCAATCTTGCAAGGTGCTATATCCAGAGAACAGTTTTTGGTGTAGTTCCCTGATTTGCTGGGGAGTATAGGCATCGGGGGCGATTTTGTTAAGCAGTTCGGTTAGTTTGACATGGCTAAGAAAGCTTTCCGACCAGATATCCAGTACGAAGTGCTCTGGTTTTGTGACTAGCCGTTCAAAGGGCTGCAGTGCTTTTTGCAATCTCTGCTTGGAAAGATAATCCAGCTCTGGCGGCGAAGGACGCTCTGGATCCTTATTTTCCAGCCACCGAACAAACATTCGCGGTCTCAGAGCAATGAACTCAAAAGACGATCTACGCCAGCCCTCCAGCAAGATTTCAGTCTGCGGAGCTTCACCTAGTGCTTCTCTCAGGTCGGCTTCCCATTCGGCAGCCCGCTCGCTTGCAGCCCGAAGCAATAACTCCTGACAAACAAAACTATGCTTAAAACGCCAAACCAAACCCGTAGTAGTACTGTGATACTCGGCTGGCAACTTAGGAAAATGACGCTTTCTTAAATTTTCTACCAGCTTCTCATATACCTCTATCCGACATTTGTGTACCTCCAGAGCAGGCAGAAAATGCTCAATATAGGATGCCATCGCAGCACTGAAAACCACTACCATCATCCGCCTAGGAACAAATCGCTTAGGGTCGTGCTGAGATAAAAATGCTAGCCGATGCAAAGCTACCGTCGTCTTGCCAGAACCCGCCCCGCCATCCACTACCATCACCTGACTATCAGCATCGGTGATTAACTCGTACTGAGACTCATCCAGCAGACCCGTTATATTCGCCAGCCGACGATCACTCAATCCTGAAACACTGGCTTGAATCCCCAAACTAGGCTTGTCCTTGCTCGGACGAAGAGCTGAATACTCTCCACCCGTCAAACTAAGAGGATGCTCCTTCACCCGACGCCAACAACCATCCATAAACTGAAAACGACCCCGCAAACACTCCACCCTCAATAGCAAACCACCCTCAATCACCAACCGCCTATGTACCAGTACCTCGCCATCCACCAAACGACCACCAAAACTCTCCTCAAATAAATCCCCCTCCTGATAACAATAAAATACCCTACTCACTGGGGAACTATGCCAATTCACTATCGGCATGGGGGCTTCACTCCTCATCAAATTAGCATTGCCTATCAGCACATCACGAGTCCTACCCTCCTGCTTCAGGCGTAAATGCCCAAAATAAGGCGTGCCTTCCTGAACACTCTCCATCGGAGTAACTCTCTGCTTGGCTAACTCAGAAACCGATATCAGCTGTGCCATCAACTGAGCTTGGTCATCCTTACTCGACTCAGCCATGGAATCACGCAACCATAGCATCTCATCATCTAGCATCCGCTCAGAATGACCCTCAGCTGAATGAAAAAAACCACGCATACTCTCCAGAATCTGCAATTCCTCCTCAATAATCTGCTTATCTATCTCTGAAACGCGTCCATCAAAACACGCCCTGGCGATATTCATAAAAATACCCAAAACAAAATATCTAAATCACCTCCCCAATAAACCGTCTTGAGGTAATTAAGGCATCCACCATACTATATTTAAGATACATTAGGTACTCTAAACCCTTACCTCCTTAATCCACACTTAATACCCCCCCCACCACCACCTGATAACTACCTAATAAAATTTCCTACCCCCCTTGCTTTTTATTATTTATTGGTATAGCCTCGCATTCAGACCTAGGGACATACTGGGGACGTAGCTCAGTTGGGAGAGCACGGCGTTCGCAATGCCGAGGTCGGGAGTTCGATTCTCCTCGTCTCCACTGTTGCGTGTAATCGCAGTTTATATGTTTGTTTTTTAGTAATATCAATAAAAGGAATCCATCATGGCTAGTTCATCTTTATCGGATAGCATCCGTAAATTCTTTTCTAAAGGTTATGTTCAAATTATCATTGCGGTATTTATCACCTTTTTTCTGACCTCTGCATTTGCAAATCGTGGCGATGATAAGAAACACAGCTTTGATAAGAAACGCAGCTTTGATAAGAAACGCAGCTTTGATAAGCGTCTTGATGGTAACAATTACAAGAAGGATTTCTTAGTATTTCCTTATGGAACCTGTTCTGTAGCGTTTACCGTCAGAGGTCAAAATAAAATAAGGAAATTGTCAGAGCTACTCCAAGTTGAGGGCAAAGATCAAGAAAAAGCCTTTCGCAATTTTAGCGAAAAATTGAGCTTGGCATTTCAACCAAATGAGTCTCTCTGTCAACGAATGAGAACCACGACTGATGCCCCTGAAAAATTCTCCCTGAAACTCCAAGTATTACAATCCCGATTACAAAAATTCAACGAGAGTACTCTAGCCCTAAAAGATCTATACATCCTCCTGCCTCCAGAAAAACAACAGGAGCTAGACAAAGTGTTAAGCGAAAAAGGCGGCCTTGAGGGTGAACAGGATGGAGAGAGAAGAGGAAGAAGTGGAGGGAATTACTAAAAAAATATGAAGTCATCCCGCTGAGAATTACTCTGCGGGATTTATTTGCGGGATTTCTTTGCGAGATTTATTTGCGAGATTTATTTGCGAGATTTATTTTAGTGCTTTAATTTATTCAACTAAAAACATCCATCATCAAGAAAGGGAAAGCTTATGGAAATCAACTCTGACATCTCGTACCAAATATCAAATAATAATCCGTTCTACAATTACCCCGCCCATCACAAACTAAGGCAAAGCGTAGACCACGCCCTCGGTGAGTGGGAATCATTTGGAAACTCAAAGCGAGCTGCTCAAAGAATCAGCAACGCCTGTAAAAGATTTGTAGCTACTCTCTCCCCCAAAGAACAAGAGTCCTTCTTGCAAGGTAAAAAAAACTAACCAATGCTACCCAATATTTTTAAGGCTTGGAAAAAAAAACCCCTCGCTTTATTAACAGCTAGGATGCTGAAATACTCCGCCCTGGCACTACTAGGAGGGCTACTCGCCATCCTGATATTAGGGCGATACGGCTGGCTCGCTCAGCGCGACCTGAAAAAACAAATCTCCCAGCAACAGCAAAATATCCAAAACCTCAAACAAAAAAAAATCACGCGTATTTGGCAAATCAAGGCTCTTAAAAATGATCCCCAGTACATAGAGCATCTGGCTCGTAAAAAAATGGGACTGGTGTATCCTAGTGATAAGATTTATCGTTAGACCGCGATTTCTAGTATCTTGGGCTACCCCATAATAATCTTTTGCAAAAATAGCTGGAGTGTAGTACCTGTCGGATTTGCATGTTGCTTATTAATTATATTTGATCTGTTTATTTATCTAATCTGAGCAATTTAAGCTGTTATTTTTATCACATCCCAATGGAGAATAAATCTTGCTAGTAGGAGTACCCAAGGAAATTAAAGTGCAAGAGCACCGAGTAGGCCTGACACCCGCTGCCGTGAGAGAGTTGGTACATAATGGACACGAGGTCATAACCCAAAGTAGCTGCGGGATTGGAATTGGCTGTAATGATGATGTCTACCGCGAGGTAGGAGCAAGTGTGGTGGGAACCGCAAAAGAAGTCTTTGATAATGCCGAATTGGTGATCAAAGTAAAAGAGCCTCAGGCATCCGAGATTGCAATGCTGAGAGAAGATCAAACCCTGTTCACCTATCTTCACCTAGCCCCCGATGCCCCTCAAACGCAAGGATTGCTAAAGAGTAAATGTACCGCAATCGCCTATGAAACCGTGACCTCCTACCAAGGCGGATTGCCCTTGCTCGCCCCCATGAGCGAAGTAGCTGGACGCATGTCCGTTCAGGCAGGAGCGTTCTGCTTGGAAAAAGCCCATGGAGGCTCGGGCATGTTGCTAGGCGGAGTCCCTGGGGTGCCGCCAGCTCATGTGCTCATTTTGGGAGGCGGAGTAGTCGGTACCAACGCAGCCCTCATGGCAATGGGATTGAGGGCTCGGGTGACCATTCTGGATCATTCACTTTCGCGATTGGCAATTATAGACACCGTATTCGGTGGTAAATTGGAAACCATATACTCCAACCAAGAATATCTGGAACGCTCCCTCAAAAGTGCTGACCTCGTAATCGGGGCAGTACTAATCGCTGGTGCCGAAGCCCCAAAACTGGTCACCCGCGACATGTTGGCTCTCATGAAACCCGCTTCCGCCATCGTGGATGTATCCATTGACCAAGGCGGCTGCTTTGAAAGCTCCTACCCGACTACCCATGAAGATCCCACCTTCACCGAACTCGGCATCGTCCATTACTGCGTGGCTAACATGCCAGGGGCCGTCGCTAGAACTTCTGCCTATGCCCTTGGTAATGCTACCCTGCCCTTTGTCATCGCGCTGGTTAACAAAGGACCAAGGGCTGCCATGCATGAAGACCCCAACCTGCTTTCAGGGCTGAACATCCATAAAGGAAAACTAACCTGTCAAGCAGTCGCCCAAGCACAAGACCTAGACTACATTCCCCCCAAACAAGCACTGGGCATCTAACGCTTATGGAGGGCGAGGCTGGGCGAGGCTGGGCGAGGCTGATTAATATAGGCGAGGCTGGCGAATTGGTTATCTAGACGGTATAAGGCTATGTTTTTACACACGATGATACGCGTTCGCGACCAAGATCGGTCTATTGTTTTTTATACCGAGTACCTGCAGATGAAGGTACTTCGCCAAAAGGAGTACCCCGAGGGACGCTTTACTTTAACCTTCCTTGGCTATGATAATTTACCTGCCAGTTCCCAGATTGAGCTCACCTTTAACTGGGATCAGAAAGCCGATTATTCCCAAGGAGATGGCTGGGGACACCTTGCCATCGGGGTGAAAGACATCTATGAGACCTGTGCCAGAATGGAGGTCGGCGGCGTTGATGTCTATCGCAAACCCGGACCCATGAAATTTGGGGGTTCGGTGATCGCCTTTGTGAGAGACCCTGATAGCTACCCAATTGAATTGATTCAGCTAGCTGGATAAGCTTTGCTTGGGGGGGGGGTGGGGGGTGGTAAGGGGGGATGAGCTTAAATATCCCTTTTTTAGACCTCAATTATTTATCAAAGAACTTGCCAAAAAACAGTGCCTTTTCGCCCAAAATTTCTTCAATACGGAGGAGTTGATTGTACTTGGCAGTTCGTTCGCTACGGCAAGCTGAGCCAGTTTTGATTTGTTCCGCCCTGAGAGCTACCGCGATATCGGCTATGGAGCAGTCTTCGGTTTCGCCCGAGCGGTGAGAAACGATGATGGAGTAATTGGCTTGTTGGGCTAATTGGACGGCTTCAAATGTTTCCGTGAGGGTCCCTATTTGGTTGATTTTCACCAACAGGGAGTTGGCAATTCGCTGCTGGATGCCCTGTTTAATTCGGTTGGGATTGGTGACAAAGATGTCATCGCCAACGAGCTGGACTTTACTGCCTAGGGTTTTGGTGAGCTGCTGCCAGCCCTGCCAATCATCTTCTGCGAGTCCGTCCTCAATGCTGATGATGGGGAATTCGCCCAGTAATTTTTGATAAAAGGCAATCATTTCCAAACTTGATTTTCTAGAATGAGCTTCGGTTTGCAGGTGATAGGATTTATCACGATAAAATTCACTAGCGGCAATATCTAAGGCGATGCCGATTTGTTCGGTAGTATATCCTGCGTTTTCAATGGCTTGCATGATTAATTGCAGAGCTTGGCGATTGGATTTCAGTTGTGGTGCGAAGCCGCCTTCATCACCGACATTGGTATTTAGAGATTGCTCTTGGAGTACTATTCTGAGGGCGTGAAAAACCTCAGTTCCCATTCTTAAAGCTTCAGAGAAGCGATCGGCACCGAAGGGAACGATCATGAATTCTTGGATATCCACATTATTATCAGCATGTACTCCGCCATTGAGGATGTTCATCATGGGGACTGGCAGGGTCACTGCGTTTTTTCCTCCGAGCCACTGGAAAAGCAGTTGCGATTGGCTATTAGCTGCTGCCCGAGCAGCTGCCAGAGAAACTCCCAGGATGGCATTCGCACCTAGGTTGCCCTTAAAGGAATCATCCAGAGCTAGCAATTGGGCATCCAGTTGGGTTTGGTTATCGCTCGGATGCCTGATGAGATGGGGTGCAATCAGCTTATTGACATGCTCTACTGCCTTGAGAACTCCCTGACCCATGTAGCGATTAGGTTCATCATCGCGTAGTTCTGGGGCTTCGTGTTTGCCAGTGGAGGCTCCAGAGGGAACAGCTGCTCTGCCTAGCGAGCCATCTTTGAGATGTATATCTACCTCTATGGTGGGGCGGCCTCGGGAGTCCAAGATTTCGCGAGCGTGGATGCGGGCGATTGTAGCGGGAGACGAATTCATAGCTTGGGAGCTAAATTATTCCTTAGAGGGCTAGGATCAAAATAAGAGGTGAGAGAAGCTAATTAGTTGTAAGTTTAGTCCAAGAGTAATTTTCTGCATGTTATCATAAAGTATTATGAAGTTTAAGCACAGCAATCAGGTTGGTTCTCGGTTGCTGATGCTAGCCTTGTTGGGATTTTTGGTTTTACCTAGGGCGGGTTTGGGTAAGGAGGCGGATTTTCGTGGTGCTGAGGGGGTGGGGTTACAGAATCCGCGTCAGGTTCTTCCTAGTAAGTTGGTTCATTTTACGACCTCCACCGAGCCGAGGGAAGTTCATCCTGGTGAGCATTTTCGGGTATTGGTTACCGTGAACATTGTGCGCGGCTGGCATATTTACTCTTTGATACCCTCTGAGAGCCGTTTTGCTCCGCCGCCGAGCAAGTTAATTGTCAGCGATACCAGCATGAGAGTGCTAGGGGAGGCATATGAGACCAATCCCTTGTTAGAGGAGGATCCTGCTTTTGCAATTCCTTTGGCACTACATAAGAACACGGCTCGGTTTTACCAAAATTTTCAAGTACCCCAGGACGTGCCGTCTTATGGTCCTACGAGCATTCCTTTGAGAATAAATTGGCAGGTTTGCAGCGATGAATATTGCACCCGACCTATTTCCAGAGAACTGTTAGCTATTGTGAATCTGTCTGCGGGTGAGGTGCGTCCTGCTCAGGCTTACATGGAGCGGAGTGTAGACCTTATTGACAAGCAAGGACGCTTACATGCTAGTCCTGATAACATGCAGGCAATTTTATTTAGCGGAGTGTGGAAGTTTCTTCTGTTGGCTGCCAGTTTTGGATTATTCGCCTTGTTGACGCCCTGTGTATTTCCTTTGATTCCCATCACGGTATCTTTCTTTTTGCGGTCTGATGGCGTGGAATCGGAGAATCCTACTCGGGTCAGATTAAAATTAGTGCTAGTTTTTGGTTTGGGAATTGTATTCAGCATTACCTCCTTGGGTTTTGGAGCTACTGTTCTGTTTGGAGCTACTGGCATTTTGCGTTTTGCGTCTCATCCGCTGGTTAATTTGGTGATTGGGTGTTTGTTTATTTTATTTGGATTTTCTTTACTGGGACTTTTTAATTTTTCGCTACCCAACAATTTCATCAATCGTTTTGTGCGATGGTCGCAGAACATCAAGGGTACGGGGGGGATTATTCTTATGGGGATGGCATTTGCGATAACTTCTTTTACTTGCACCGCGCCATTTGTGGGGACTCTACTACTGGCGGCTACTCAGGGGCAGACTTTCTGGCCGCTCATCGGAATGCTTACTTATTCGGCTGTATTTGCATTACCGTTTGTACTGATTTCCATGTCGCCGCGCCTGTTGGGCCTCATGCAAGGAAAGGGCGGAGCTTGGATGACCTTATTCAAATCCATTTTGGGCTTAGTTGAACTCATGGCTGCCTTAAAGTTCATCAGTAATGCCGACCTCATTTGGGGCTGGGGATTGCTCACTCGTTCTAACTTGCTGATAATGTGGAGCGTCCTGACGGGAATAGCTGTCGTGATTCTTATTGGGTTTCCGCCTTTGCCCTTTATTGGGCGGCACTTGTCTTTATCTAAGCTGCGACTGCTATTTGCGGCTGGTTTTGCGGGGCTGGCTGCTTATTTTGTCTTGGGTGCCAACGGATATATTCTCAACTCCTATGTGGAAGCCTATCTCCCTCCCTTTGATAATTCCGCCTCGCTGGCAACAAAAATAAACCCTGACCGAAAACAAGCTCGTCAATTTAGATCCATCAATCAGCTCTCCTCCCACAATCTGCCCTGGAACGAAACCCTCGCCCTAGCACTACAACAAGCTCGCCGCCAGAAAAAACCTGTCTTTGTGGACTTCACTGGCTATACCTGCATCAACTGTCGCTGGATGGAAGCACGAATCTTCTCACACCCTGAAATCCATCAAACCTTCAAAGAAAAATTCGCCCTCGCAAAACTCTATACCGATGGCGGCCCCTACCAAATACCCAACCAAGAACTCCAACTCCAACGCTTTCAAACCATCGCCCTGCCCTACTACGTCATCCTATCCCCCGATAACACCATCCTCTGGAGGCATGCAGGAGTAGTATCCACACCCGCGGAATTCCTGCAGATGCTCAACCAAACCCTGAAAACCAACGCTGCCTATCTTAGATAGCACACCCCCGCCTATCTTAAATAGCAACACCCCCCGCCCCCCGCCTCCCGATAGGAAGCCCATTGCAAAGGGATCACTCAGGGGAGAGTTGTTGACATCGGGGCGGGATTAAAATTCCTAAAGTTTTTTTACTCTTATTGTCATAGCCTGCTCAGAAACCCCAAACAATTCTGCCAGAGCTGGTATATCTTTCACGCCACTTTTTATCGCCTCTTCAATAAATTTTAATGGCATTAAGATTCTAGCCGCGAGATCATTTGCACTGGTCTCCACAGAGTTAGACAAACCACTTCTGTATAGGGAGTAATTTTCTTCATTTTTATCCACACCATTTTTACTATCATCAGAACCAATTTTTTTATTAATCATATCCTTTATCCCATCACCAATAAGAGCACTATGTAGAACAATGTGGGCAATTTCATGGGATATGCTAAAGCGTTGTCTTACTTTTGCATCATCTTGATTTACCCCAATAATATACCCTTCATTCTCGTTATCTTTGTCAACTCTACGAACATATCCTGATACTCTATTACTTTTATACTTTGCCTCCATTTGATTAAGCGTTATCTTAATAGAATCTATAATACTAGATAAACTTTCGGGGTCTATTGCACCTGCACCACTGAATTTATTAATTTCCTTGACCCCAAACCTTCTTGCAAGTTCTACCACATCTACTGGCGGGTAGGAGTTTTCTCGGTGATATTTCTCTATAATACCAAAAGCTTCTTTATGTGACATTACCATTTCACTGTTCTCACTAAAAATTTGTTCTGCAATAATTTTATTAAAAAGGTATATCGTCGTCAGAATAGTCTTTAAACTGCGTTGATGCTCTTACTTCTTTTGCCACTTTACCAGCTACTTCTTTTGCTACTTTACCAGCTACTTCTTTTGCTACTTTACCAGCTACTTCTTTTGCTACTTTATCAGCCTTCTTTTCTGCCACTTTACCAGCCTTCTTTTCTGCCACTTTACCAGCCTTCTTTTCTGCCACTTCATCAGCCTTCTCTTCTGCTACTTTAACAGCCTCCTCTTTTATGATCTTAAAACCAAAAATGGCTAAAACTGCTATGCTGATCCCAAATGCTGTCAGACCCAGCTGGAGCATAGCAAGTTGAACTGAAAGCGTGGAAGCAACATTATCATCAAACGTTCCTTTTGGTGTTAAATACAAGGAAACATATCTTGTATATAAGGGAGCAAGAAAAAATATAGCACCTATACCCAACACCCAACCAAAAGCCCGCACCAGCGTCAACACTAATTCCCACCATTTCATTTTTACCGCCTACCATAACCATTTCTTAGAACTCCTATAAGAAGCTTTGCCCCCCTTTCTATAATACAATGCTGAGATATGTCAAGACCGATTTGTGGGGGGACTTCCCCAAATATACCCTTAAAACGCCTGATTGTCAATTTACTAAGTGCCTAGTAGATTCTGCTCCATAAACAAAACTAGACAGCCCCATGCTTTTAATACAAAATAGAGGTAGTGGTAGAGCTTAATGTAGGCGAGCTGAGTGAGAACAGGACAACGCAAGTATGGTGCAAGAATGGCAGAGCTAGATTCACTAAAACGACGCCTAATTGGCTGGAAGGGTTTTTTTGATCGTTTGCGGCGATGGAGATGGGGGATGAGAGGAATACGTGCCGAGGATAATGCTGTTGTGCATTATTCTAAGGCTAATGCGTTTTTGAAGAGCAGTTCGTGGCGTGTTGCCTTGGGTGAGTTTCGTAGGGCATCGGGTTGGTGGCGTCAGGCTGGGACAGAGCAGAATTTGCAATCTTCTAGTTGGGCGATGTGGGGGATGTTGGGTTCGGTGTTATTGGTTTATATGTTTTTATTTTTGGTTTTTCCTAGGGTTCCAGAGCCACTGAAGTTAAGTTTTTCGATTGGGCAAGAAGAAGGAAAGCACTGGTGGGAACGCTTTATTAGCAATGACCGACCACAACAAGAAACTGAGGCACCGTACTCCGATATGCGTCAGTGGTGGGACGGATTGAAGAAACGGGCGAGCAAGTTTGGGATTTTTTCAGAATCTGATGGCGAAATAGTACCTCAATTTACTAGGCGAACCCTAGATAAGCGCTGGGAGATTCTCCTAAAACGCTACGGAGTTTGGGGGCCTCTACAAACCAATTCTGGCTCCATAGACCATCATGTGATTGCAGGAAGTGGCTTGAGTAGGAGTGCGGGCGATTATCATGGAGCGGTGCGGATTTTGAATCGTGGTCTTGATCAAGCCGATGACTTAGCTAAGCGGGCGGAATTGCATCAGGCACTGGCTAACGTGCATTACGAGAAAGGGTATCAATTGCAAGCAGATGGTTTGTCTATTTATGCTCCATTTTACATGCAAAAAGCTGCCAATTCATATAAGGAAGTGGTTTTACATTTTAATAATTATTTTGCCTTGGGAAATTTGGGCTGGGTAAGCTACATACTAGGCAATTACACCGAAGCCGATTTTTACAGTCGCCAAGCCCTGGTGCTAAATCCTAATTTACTTTATGTACACCTTAATCTGGGGCTGATCTACATTGCTCAAGAACGAGAGAATGAGGCATATGCTCGCTATTTGTGGACTATCAAGCAGCTACCCAGCCGCGAAATATTACAAGGAGGTATCAAGGATCTAAAAGAAATGCTGCGCGATAATCCCTCACGCTGGCCTTTGTCTCGGGTGATGCTGGGCTTGTTGGCAATCGCTCAGGGAGACTTTCCTCTGGCACGACAATCGCTGGAAGCAGCCCGAATAGATGCTAAACTGGAGGATAAATGGCAAAAAATAACCCAGTATTTGTTACAAAATATGGAGCTGCAAAATATGGGATCTGAAGGATTATCTTTGTGAATTTATGGCTGTTCACTATCGCGCTAGCACCCGCTTTAATGCTAATATGGTGGCTACTTAGTCGCGGAAACTGGCAAGGACGCAATCCCTTATTTATCATTTGGCTGGTACTTGGCGGTGCCTTGTCGGCATTGCTGGCTCTGTCGCTTAACAATCTCGTAGAGCAAGAAACTCTGTTCTGGGACGGTGCCAATAATCTCTGGCATTACAGCATCTTCTGGGGATTGTGCGTCGGACTAAATGAAGAATTTTCCAAATGGCTAGTGCTGATTCTGCTGTTTAACCCTCGCCATACACGACCCCTCCCTCACGCAATAATGGCTGCCGTAGCCGTAGCTACCAGCTTCGCAGTGGTGGAAAATATCTTCTATCTAGAACGCTTCGGAACCCCCGTACTATTGCTTCGCAGCGTACTTACCATCCCCGCTCATGCACTGTTCAGCATCCCCTTGGGAATAGGAATATCCTTTAGCTCCAATACAAAAAATGGATGGGCAAAATATCTGTTCATGCTCTCAGGACTACTCATAGCCATCATCGCCCACGGCGGATACGACCTGATGCTCACCATACAAGGTCTCAACCTGAAAAGATTTGCCTACCTATACCTGTCCCTGCTCGCATTGATGCTATATCTGTTCCTTCGCCCCTACCTACGCTCCACCAGAACTAGCCCGTGATCACACCATCCCAAGCACAAAAATTCTCCCACGGACACTGGATACAAAAACCCAGCGAACCTCATAAAAACCTCTCTGGAACCGCTTATGACACTCGCAAATTAAAGCAAGAGCAAATCTTCTTCGCCTTCAAAACATCACACGGCGACGCCCATCAACACCTTCAACAAATTCATCTCTCCACAATAAAACTGCTCATCACCGACCATAAAATACAACTGCCACACTTCAAAGGTGCAATCCTTCAAACCAATGACACCGCTACTGCCCTCGCCTCAATGGCACGAGAACTGCTCAAGCTACATAACCCGCCAGTAGTAGCCATCAGTGGTAGCCACGGCAAAACAATCACCAAAGAAATGGTCGCTCATGCGGTGTCCCAAGCCCTGCCCATACTCAAAACCCCCGCCTCCCTCAATAATGAAATCGGAGTACCACTCAGCCTCCTAAACCTAGACGGCAACCAACGCGCCCTAATACTAGAATTCTCCGCCCGTAAAGCAGGTGATATAAAATTCCTCTGCGATATAGCCCCACCCACAATAGCCGTACTCCTCAACGTAGGACACGCCCATATAGGCATCTTCGGAACTCAAGAGATCATCTATCAAACCAAAGCCGAATTGTTCTCCTGCCTAAAACCCGAAGGAACTGCTCTTTGGAGCATTCACGACCAAAAATTAGGAAAACTAGCCCGCAAACTCTCTCCCAAAAATACCAAAATACAAAGCTTCGGACTTCAACAAAGCGATTTCCACGCCACCAACCTCCAATATAATCCCCAAGGATATCAGCAATTTACTGCCGTCCATCAAAAAACCAAACTCAAGCTGCAAGCAGGTATCCCAGGATCCTTCGGCTCTTTGCCCATGCTCGCCGCTTGGGGAGTCTGCCGTGCTCTAAACCTGCCCGATGATTGCCTCCAACACCTAAATAACTGGCATCCTCAACAACCAGGGCGTATGCAACTCTCAAAAAGCCATGAAAAAGCCACCCTCATTGATGATACCTACAACGCCAGCCCCGAAACCATCATCGCCCTCTCCCAAACCCTCGCCCTAAGACCCGAAGATCATAAAATACTCGTCATCGGACCCTGCAACGAACTGGAAGACGGACTCGCCAATAGCTGCCAAATCCTCGCCCAACAACTCCCGACATCACTGAACGCCTACCTCGTCTACGATCCCGAAAACTCAGGACTAGCCCAAGGATTACAAAAAATAGCTCCGACCAGCATCCAAAAAAAACTCCAAACCTTCTCCTCGGCATCACAACTGCTCCAAGCCCTTAACCACTGGAACACACCAAAAGCAGTACTCGGATTCAAAGCCTCACGCTCTGCACACCTAGAAAGATTTGTACTCGCACTCCAAGGCACTCAGGTGGACTGCCAAAAAACAAACTGCAACTGGCTAAAACGTTGCATAAATTGCCACCTACTAACAACTGATAACTAAAAACTGATAACTGATAACTAAGATATTTAATTTGGTCTACCAAAAACCAAAAAATTGCCTAAACTGCCTCTTACTAAAAACTGATGACTAAGATATTTAATTTGGTCTACCAAAAAAACTTGATTTGGTCTATTAAAAAAGTCTACCAAAAATACTTGATTTGGTATCGGCAGCATGGCTATGACTTACCTATCTTGGTGATAACCTTGCTGTTACTGATGCTGGGTTCATTGATGATATACAGTGCCAGTGCTCCTTTATCGGAGCGTTTATATGGCAGTAGTTTGATATTCCTGCGGGCTCATTTTTTTCATATGGGGGTTGGTTTGGTAGCCATGTTGTTGGTGATGCGAGTATCTTATCATCGGGTACGGGCGTGGATTCCGTTAGGGTTATTGGTGACTTTTTTATTATTGGTGATGGTTTTAATACCGGGCATTGGTTATGAGTCGGGTGGGGCTAGTCGTTGGTTGCGTTTTGGTCCTTTGGGATTTCAGCCAGTGGAGTTATTGAAGTTGATTTTGGTACTGCACATGGCATCTTATTTAGATCGTCGTCCAGAGCGGGTCACCTTATTTTTGCGTGGTATTGCTCCCAATTTGATATTAGCCAGCCTGTTTTTGCTATTGGTTTTGAGGCAGCCTGATTTTGGTAACATGGTGTTGATAGCCTTAGTTTTGATGTTGATGGTTTTTGCGGGCGGGGGAAAACCCGGTCATTTATTGCTGGGTATGGCGGCTTTGGGGGCTTTGGGAACTTGGCTAATATTTCAGCAATCTTATCGTTTGAGAAGATTGTTGGCTTTTTTGGATCCTTGGTCTGATCGTTTAGATTCTGGATTTCAGATAATCCAAAGTTATTTGGCTTTGGGAGGTGGGGGTTGGTTTGGTCGGGGATTGGGAAATAGCCAGCAAAAAATGTTTTTTTTGCCTGATGCCCATACGGATTTCATATTTTCCATTATGGGTGAGGAGCTTGGCTTGCTGGGAGTGTGGCTGGTGATCGCTTTATTTGTTTTTTTGTTGTGGCGGGTTTTTCGTTTGGCTTTGCGGACTGCTGATGGATTTGGTCGTCATTTGGCTTATGGGATTGCTTGTTTGTTCTCGTTGCAAATCTGGATAAATATGGCGGTGGTGATGGGCTTAATTCCCACTAAGGGCTTGCCACTTCCCTTGTTAAGCTATGGGGGTAGTGCCATTACTTTTCATCTGTTGGCTACTGGATTATTGTTGAGTATCAGCCGTTATGGCAATCAGCCTCCGATTGATCCTTTTGATGAAAAGTGCAAACACATGACAGGCTAGCACTAACTTTCTGCTGATAGCTGCACTGCCAATTTCACTGCTAATTTCACTGCCAACTTCATCGCTAACTTCATCGCTAACTTCATCGCCAACTTCATTGCCAATTTCATCGCCAACTTCATCGCTAACTTCATCGCTAACTTTATCGCCAACTTCATCGCCAGTGCCTCGCCATCCCCGTTCACCAGTAGCTACAAACCTCCCGAAGAATCGGGTACGTATTATTATCGCTGGAGGTGGTACTGGAGGGCATTTTTTTCCTGCCTTAGCGGTGGCTGAGTCCTTGGTATGCCATCGTGATGTAGAAGTTCGTTTTGTGGGTACTCGCTGGGGAGTAGAGGCTCGTTTGGCACCAGCTAAGGGTTGGCGATTGCATTGTATTTTAGTGCGAGGTTGGTATCGGGTAGGGTTTTGGAGAAAGTGCTTAGTGTTGCTGATGCTTCCTATTGCCTTTGGTCAATGTGTGTGGTTGTTACTCAGTTGGCGACCTGCCTTAGTGCTGGGTGTGGGCGGATATGCCTCGGGTCCGATGCTGGCGGTTGCTTGTTTGTTTAGGATAGGGACTGCCATTCAGGAACAAAATGTAGCTGCTGGCATAACCAACCGATTGCTAGGAAGATGGGTTAACCTAGCCTTTGTTCCCGCGGCAGGAATGGAGTTTCCTCGCTCCCTAGTTACTGGAACTCCTGTGCGAGGTGAGATTATCGCTCTTAGGGGTCGTAGCCGTCCCAAGGGCGATCGCTTACATTTGCTGGTGCTTGGAGGCAGTCAGGGGGCACATTTGCTGAATATCAATCTTGCTAAAGCTGCACCTATATTGGCTGAGAGAGCTCGTGGACTAAAGCTGAGCGTGTTGCATCAAACTGGCACTGCCGATTTTAAGTTCGTTCAGCGATGTTGGCAAAAAGTGGCTGGAGATAATCTTAGTTGTCGGGTAGAAATTTTCATTGATGACATAACTCAAGCATTATGGGAGAGTCATTTGGTTTATAGTCGTTCTGGTGCGAGTGCCATCGCGGAGTTGTGTGCTGCTGGTCGTGCCTGTTTGTTGACTCCGCTGAGCAGAAGCAGTGGAGACCATCAGCGTGCCAATGCTCGTTTAATTGCTGAGGCAGGGGGAGGACTAATCCTCGAAGAAGCAGAGCTAAATCCTTCTCAACTGGCAGAAACCATCCTCCAGCTGCTCACCAACCACCGCCGCCGACTGCAAATGGAAAAACAAATCGCTACTCTTCATCATAGTAACTCTGCCGATGCCATCGCCAAAGCCTGTCTTAACTTGATACAAAAACGCAATTAATCTCCCCGCCTTCCCTACCTTCTTCCCCCGCCTCCCCTATCTTCTTTCCCCGCCTCCCCTATCTTCTTTTGGAGTTCCGCTTGGCAACATATTGCTGGTGATAATCCTCAGCTAGATAATAATTCTTGAACGCTTCTACCTTAGTAGCAATAGACTGCCCCAGAGACTTGAAACCCTTTTGTAGCTCCTCCTTTGATTTTTTAGCTACTTGGGCTTGGGATCCATCAGTGTAAAATATCACCGAGCGATATTGGGTACCAACATCCGCTCCTTGACGATTATGCTGCAGCGGGTTGTGACACTTCCAAAACACACCGAGTAATTTATCATAAGGCAGTTCAACAGGGTTGTATTCTACCTCTACTAGCTCGGCATGCCCAGTGCCTCCACTGCACACCTGCTGATAATTAGGACTGTCCTGATGACCACCCCCATAACCCACCGAAGTAGATTTAACCCCTCTCAACTGGCGGAAAGTCTCTTCCACACCCCAAAAACAACCTGCTCCAAAATATGCCTTAGTCATAATGCTCCCTTTAATATGCGATAATCACCCACGAACCCACATGCTAACCCACGTGCTAACCCACATGCTAACCCATTAAGAAATTGAATTATACTTTTAAGTATCAAAAATATCGGGCAGAATTTATATTAACTTAAAAAAAGTAAATGTTTCCTTATTATAAAAAAATAATTGCGTTAAAGGATTATAAAAGACACAATAAACGCGTTGATAATTCTTTAACACCGATACATCGCCGAAAACACATGACAAAATCAACTGCTGATGATGCTGAACTTGAAAAACTAAAAACAATCCTGTGGCAAGCCAAAGAACAACCCTCTTCCTCAGCCGTAGAGGACATCGCCAAAGAAATAGGAGTACTCCCCGTAGTAGCCCGAGTACTACTAAGGCGAGGCTTGAAAAATCCAGCCGAAGTACGTGCCTTCCTGCAACCTAGTCTGGAAAATCTACTGGATCCCTTCCTGATGTTCGGCGTTGAAGAAGCCGCTACCAGATTACTAAAAGCCGTAAAAAATAAGGAACTCATCGTGGTGATGGGAGATTATGATGTGGATGGCATCACCAGTTGTGCCCTGCTGGTGGATTTCCTCAAAATCTGCCATGCAAAAGTGGAAGGCTTTGTTCCCAATCGCTTTGTACACGGACATGGACTCGGAGATAAAGCCGTAACCCTCCTGATAGAAAAACAAGCTCGCTTGGTCGTAACCGTTGACCACGGCATCTCGGCAGCTCCTCAAATAGCTAAACTACAAGCAGCCAAAATAGACACCATCGTGACCGATCACCATGTCGCCCCCCAGAAAATTCCCCCCGGAATCGTGGTAGATCCTAATCTCCCGCAGTGTAAGTACCCATTCAAGCACTTGGCAGGTTGTGGAGTGGTCTTCAAATTGATGTGTGCTCTAAGAAGCTTATTGCGTCGTGATGGCTTTTGGGATGATGATAAAATCCCTCGCCTAAGAGAGTATCTAGACCTAGTAGCCTTGGGAACCATCGCAGATATGGTGGAACTAAATGGAGAAAATAGAATCTTGGTGTATCACGGACTGCGAGAACTCTCTAAACAAAATCGGGCTGGAATCGCAGCCTTGTTATCAACAATAAGGATAGAACCTAAAAATGGCATGCTGAACGGTCGTGATATATCCTTTGTGATCGCACCCAGAATAAACGCCGCTGGACGCATGCAAGATGCCCAACTCGGACTAGAACTACTGCTGGAAGATAATCCCAAAAAAGCCAACCTACTAGCCAACAAACTGGATAAACTCAACACCGCCCGCCGAGAAATTGAAAAGCAAAATTTTAGTCTCGCCCTGAAAAAAATCACCGCCGAAGGACTCAATAAAAACCCCGCCCTAGTGGTGATAGACAAATTCCACCAAGGAGTACTAGGCATTCTTGCTAACCGATTGGTAAATCATTTTGAAAAGCCGTCCTTAGTCTTTACTCTCGATAACCAAGGAAATTACAAGGGGTCATCCCGCGGACTCCCAGGTTATAATGTCCATGCTGCCACCGCCGCCGCCGAACGCTTCACCTTGAATATGGGAGGACACATCTTTGCCAGCGGATGTCTGGTAGCTGCTGATCAACTTGATGAATTCACTAAAATATTCACCGAAACCTGTGCCGAACAAGCCTCCAAAAGTAGCACCACAGTGAATCTCTTTGAAGAAACCTTGAATAAACAGGCTATCAACCTAGAACTGGCTGAACAAATTAATAGCCTTGCTCCCTTCGGCAACGGTAATGAAAACCCCTGCTTCCTACTCGATAATGAAGTCCTGCCCTCAAACCCCACCAACATCAACGAACGACACCTAAAATGGACCATTGGACCAAAAGCAGAAATGATCGCCTGGAATCAATACGATGAATGGCATAACAATAACCCCGATCACTACTACGTACAAACTAGCGTTAATGAATTCCGCGGACAACGAAAAATACTGCTGACCGTCAATGAAATGCAATCCAGTAGTAAACCCGCAAATAACCTAAGCACCGCAACCTGAATATACATCCAACCCGAATATACATCCAACCCGAATATACATCCAACCCGAATATACATCCAACCCGCCTAAATACAAACGACCCCCCCCCCGTAAAATTAATCACTTTCCGACTGCTACGGTTTCTTCTTTGTTCTTCGGTACCGACCTATTTCAGTACCGACCTCTTTCAGTACCGACCTCTTTCAGTACCGACCTCTTTCAGTACCGACCTCTTTCAGTACCGACCTCTTTCAGTACCGACCTCTTTCAGTACCGACCTATTTCAGTACCGACCTATTTCAGTACCGACCTATTTCAGTACCGACCTTTTGCGGTAGTCTTTCCGCCTCTTCTGACTTGGCGACCATATTTCTTGGTAGCAGGTCCCTTAGCTGATTTGGCACGCAATAACTCCAAAGCCTCTTCCAACTTCAACTCCTCAGGAGCCTGACCCCTTGGAAGAGAAGCATTAATATCGCCATCAGTAACATAAGGACCATACCTCCCCGAGCAAATTTTTACCTCCTTGCCACCAGAATCCTTCCCCAAAGAATGTAAAACAGTCACCCGACGAACTGCCCTCGGCTTCGCTAACACAGCCTCAGCCTCAGCAACAGTACAACTGAAAATCAACTGGTGATCCTCCAAACTACGAGTCTCTTTCCCGCAACGTAAATAAGGACCATAACGACCATAATCAGCTAAAATCATCTCCCCCGTTCCAGATTCCCCCACCTCGCGAGGTAAAGATAATAATCGCAAAGCATCCTCCAAGGTTAAATCCTGAGAAACTTGATCTGGCAACAACGACTTCATCTTCGGCTCCTCACCTGTCTCTCCCAACTGAACATAGAGACCATAACGACCATTCTTCAAAAACACCGTCTTCCCACTCTTAGAATCCTTCCCCAAAGATCCCCCAGCAGTCTGTTGCTCTAACAGTGTATTCACCCGCTCAATAGTCAACTCATCAGGAACCATCTCAGGCGGTAAAGACACTCGCTTGCCTTCGCTGTCTTCCAAAAATGGACCCCAACGACCAACCCTCACCACTACATCCAAATCCTCGCCCGCCAATAAAGATAACGAACATACCTCCCGAGCATTAATCTCCGCTTTTAACATCTGCTTCAAACCCACCAAACTCACTGGAAACTTCTTCTCCATAACCTCCTTGGAAGATCCCGATAAACGCTCAGAGCCATGATAAAATCCCTCTAAATATGGCAAATACTCGGCATCACCTCGGGAAATAGCATCCAAAATGTCCTCCATGCGAGCCGTAAAATCAAAGTCAATCAAGGACGAAAAATGACGCTCCAACAACTGCACCAACGCAAAAGCGGTAAAAGTCGGAAACAATGCCGATGACTTCTTCAGCACATAACCCCTATACAAAATAGTGTCTATAATGGATGCATAAGTACTCGGCCGACCGATCCCCCGACTTTCTAACTCCTTAATTAAGGATGCATCATTATAGCGAGGAGGCGGCTGAGTGGCGTGTTCTCGGGGTTGAAGGTTGCCAGCTTGCAGGGTATCGCCTTTTTTGAGGGGGGGTAGAAGTTTATCCTGACTGGGAGGGGATTTTTTAGTTAGTTCGGGAGCTGGCGTATTTGGATCTTGTTGATTAGGAACTTGTTGATTAGGAACTTGTTGATTAGGAACTTGTTGATTATCATTGCCTGTTGTGGACATTACTTTTAGCCAGCCTTGAAATTTTATGACCTGACCGTTGGCATGAAACAGGGCGATTTTTTTATCATTGAGCTGGGCATTGATAAGAATTTGAGTTCGGGTGCCTAGGCTGTCTTTCATTTGGCATGCCAGAGTGCGTTGCCAGATGAGTTTATACAGCTTTTGTTCATCGTTTGATAAGTTTAGTTGTTCGGGTTTTTTGAATTGACTGCCCGAGGGTCTAATTGCTTCGTGTGCTTCTTGGGCATTTTTCACCTTACTGGTGTATTTTCGTGGCGAGGCGGGAAGGTACTCATTGCCAAAGAGAGCACTAATTTGGCTGGTAATGGCCTTTAGTGCTTGCTGAGACAGAGTAGTAGAATCGGTACGCATGTAGGTAATGTGACCTTGTTCGTAGAGATTTTGGGCTATTTGCATTGTTTTTCGGGGTGAGAAATACAATTTTCCGCTGGCTTGTTGCTGCAAAGTAGAAGTTATAAATGGCGGTGGCGGCTTAGATGAGAAGGGTTTATCTTGCACCTCACTTACCTGCCATTTGGCTTGTTTCAATTGCTGGGCGAGTGAATTGGCATCAGAGATTTTCAGCCACAATAGTTCTTGGGATTGAGGGGATTGGGATTGAGGGGATTGGGATTGAGGGGATTGGGATTGAGGAGGGGGGGGGAGGGGTTGACCATCGGCATCAGAGAAATCCTTGCTGACCGCTAGACGCCTACCATCAACCGATTGCAGTACTGCGGTGAACGATTGTCCATCAATTTCCAGTTCTACTTGGATATCGCACCATTGTGCCGAGCAAAATTTAATACGTTCGCGTTCACGCATCACTGTCAGACGAACCGCTACGCTTTGCACTCGCCCTGCAGAACGAGCTGAGCCGATCACTCGCCACAAAATGGGAGATATTTCATAACCGTACAGGCGGTCCAGCACCCGACGAGTTTCCTGAGAACGAACTAAACGCTGATCTATATCACGGGGATTTTTCAGAGATTCTTCAATCGCGCTGGAGGTAATTTCATGAAACACCAATCTGGATACTGGTACCTTAGGCTGAAGTACTTCTCGCAAATGCCAGCTGATTGATTCTCCCTCGCGATCACCATCAGTAGCTAAGTACAAGCTATCGGCATTTTTCAGTAGTCGTTTTAGTTTTTGTACATGAGATTTCTTTTTTTCAGGGATCACATACAAAGGTTGAAAATTATTGGTAATATCAATACCCAAGCGGGACCACGGCTCTTTTTTCAGGGAGGCTGGAATCTCCTTTGCCGATTGAGGCAAATCACGCACATGCCCAATGCTGGACTCCACCACGTAATCCTTGCCTAAATAACGCGAAACCGTACGTGCCTTCGCTGGAGACTCTACAATCACAAGGTGCATGGCTTAGGCGTTCATTGATAAATAGGATAACTAAAATAAGCAAATATAAAAAAATATCACCAGCACTTCTAGCAAAAATAACTAAAAATAAAAAGTCTTTTGTACTGATAATCTTATTTCTGTATCATAGCTACAAGATGTTCTGGGAATTATCATGATAAATATTGCTAGCTGTCAAATCTCAATAATCGGGGGCAACTAACACAACCTCAAAAATGGAAGCATAAATGAAAAAACTCGTTCTCATTAGCTTGGCTATCTCCCTAACAATTTACCTAATCTGCGGAGTAAGTTCATCAACCTTAGCAAAAACAATCTCTGCAAAAAAGGGTGAAAAAGCTGACCTAGTGCTACTACCGAAATTCATCTCCATGGTCATCTTTGATCAAGTTAATGAAGGTGCTCAAGAAGCTCATACCTATCTCAATAATCGGGGGCAACTGATATTTTTTGGGGTTTCCAGCGGAGATAGTACCGAAGAACAAATAAAATCAGTGAAAAATTTCGCCAAACAAGGCAAAGACGGCATCATGCTTGCCAACAACGCTGGAGATCGAATTGTTCCCTCAGCTGCAATAGCCCAAAAAAAGGGAGTGAAAATAGTAACTTGGGAAACTCCCATTCCCTCCGCCCAAAATGAAGATTTATTCATATCACCTGTGGATCTCTCCCTTCTGGGCGAAGCTATCGCAAAGCTAAGCCTCTCTCTCGTTAAAAAATCTGGTGAAGTAGTCATATTAGCTACTTCCCCTAATAACGCCCAAGAAAATGCCTGGATCAAAGACATTAAAAAAGAATTCAAAAATAAAAAATATGGCAAAATTAAACTGCTGAACATCGTCTATGGCAATAATGACCCTACCCTAGTCTATAACCTCGTCTTTGCTTTGCTGGATAAATACCCCTTGCTGGAACTTATTATTTCTCCTTCTGTATTAGGCACCAAGATAGCCGCCCAAGCAGTTAAATATAAAAGAAACTGCAAAAAAGTGCGAGTTTCAGGCTTGGGACTACCCAAAGACCTGCTTGAAAATACCCTCAACGGTTGCATTCCTAAATTTATCCTCTGGGATTTCCGCGACCTCGGCTACCTGACCTACTACGCCACTTATCTGCTCAGCACTGGTCAAATGCAGGGCGAAATATATGAAAAATTTGAAGCCGGTAGAATGGGAACTTTCACCATTGAGGCAGATCCCAACCGACCCCAAGGTAAATGGGTCATAATGGGCGATTTCAAAATCTACGACAAAAATAACGTAGCCCAAGCTGCTAGATAAAAAATACTCACAGAGAAAATTCTAGCTCCAAATCTGCTCGGGAAGCACGTACCAACACGCAGGAAATATCTTGCCCAGCCTGAAGATTGGTACTCGTAGCCGAAGTGAGCGGCATAAATCCTCGCACAGGCGGAGAATGCAATTGCAAATTAAGTCCGTAGTCATTCCTTGAAGCAATGGTAGCCGAAAAAGTTCTTCCCAACTGAGGCTCTAAAAGAACAATCTGATACAGCCGATTGATGCTCTGCTCCGCCGTAGCAGCACTACGCTCAGCCTGAGATAATAATAATCCTTCCACACCCGATAATCGCAAAAGAGGCTTATTCAATAGCCTCGCACTAATGGCACGATGGAGTATCAGGTCTGGGTAACGCCTTATCGGCGAGGTAAAATGAGTGTAGTAACTAGCATTGAGGGCAAAATGCCCAATGTTCTTATGATGGTACACCGCTTGGGACATGCTCTTAAGTAATATCAACTGGACGGTCTCAGAAAGAGGATGCTGCTGAGCCTGAACTAATAACTCTTGCAATTTCTTAGGCTTTCTCAAATCTTTCTCAGTAGCTAAAATGCCAAAATTCTCTAGCTGCCCTAGCACCTCTGGGAGCTTATCAGTAGGCGGAGGCTCATGAACCCGAAATAGCACTGACAAGCGATTCTTCAAGGCATGAACAGCGGTGGTCTCATTGGCTTCCAGCATAAATTGCTCTATCAGCTGGGTAGCCTCGGTGGGCTTATTGAGAACAATCCCGATGGGACGTCCTTGTTTATCAAGTTGTAACTGAGGCTCACTAAAATCAAAATTTAACGCCCCTCGCTCATGTCTTAACTCACGCAATACGCGGGCGAGCTCCCGCATATCCGATAGCATGGGTGCAAAAGAATCCCCAACCGCAGTTCTTGGCAAATCATCGGAATCACTAAAAAAAGATTGCACCTGAGTATAGGTCAAACGAGCTTGGCTAATAATAGTCGCATGATATATCCTATACTTAATACGCCCTCCCTTGCCGTTGATGAGCATATCGCAAACCATTACCGCGCGAGCTTGATGAGGAACTAAACTACACAAATCGGTACACAAAACACGCGGTAACATGGGTACCATCGTATCTGGCAGATAGACACTGGTACCACGCCGACGGGCTTCATTATCAATCGGGCTGTCGCTTGGGAGGTAGGCAGACACATCGGCAATGGCTACTCGCAACCGCCAATTCTTGCCCTCGGTTGCCAAGTGAATGGCGTCATCAAAGTCTTGGGCAGATTCTCCATCAATGGTGATAAAGGGAAGCTGCCTCAAATCACAGCGATGGGGGCCACTAATATCGGGAGGATTTTGCTTCAGCTCCTTAGCAGCGACCTCGCATTCTGAGGGAAAATGCTGGCGAATCTCTAAATCGTCCAAAATATGAGCCGAAAGGGCATGGATGTCTTGGGCTTCCGAAATAACCTGCTCAAACTGCACCCTAGCGTACCCTCCTGAACTCGGATACTCGCTGATGCGTCCCCTCACCAAAGTCCCTTCTTTAGTACTGGTAGCTACTCCATCAACATACATCCAGGGTAGCCTTTTATTAAGCGGTTCTAGCAACCAACTCCTGCCTTCCTTCCGCATTCGCCCCCGCACATACGTGCGTTTCCGCCAAATAATCTTGCTTATCTTGGCTGCCGAACCCCCACCCCCTCCTCCTCCCTTCCTGCTCGGTAGCATCTCTACTTCCACTCCATCGCCATCCATTGCTCCTGACAGATGGCGACGAGGAATAAATAAATCTCGGGGCAACTCAGGCACATTGACAAAACCAAAGCCATTCCGATGCACCATCAATACCCCCCCCCTATTCCCCTGCTTAAACAAAGATTTACGCTTAACCGCATTCTTACCCCCCGCACCCCCACCCCCCCTCTCTCCTTTATCCACCTCCGACCCTCTCTCCCTTCCCCTCTCTCCTTTATCCACCTCCGACCCTCTCGCACCCCCACTCCCCCCTCTCACCTCCGAACCCTCCCCTCTCGCACCCCCACTCCTCGCACTTCCCATCCCCTTCTCCCCTTTATCCACCCTCTTCAAACGACGCTTATTATTGGCCATTCTTCACTTATCTGCTCGCCTTTTCTAAACAGCTTCTTTATCGGCACAGGTCAAACTTGACAGCCCCAACAGGCATCGGGTCCAGGCATTGGGTCTCTCTGTTTGTCCAGAGCTGCATAACACGCACGGAATTCCTACTGACATTCAGTTAACGTTTGGGGATTGGAATCCAGTTTGGATTAGCGATTTTAGCTTTGCCAAAGGAGAATATTTTCTTAGCCAGAGTACGCATGTTATTAATGCCACTGGTGCGTAGCTGTTCTTGAGTCACCAAAGCAGGAAGAACAACGAGCTTTTTGCTCGGTCTTTCACCTGCGATCAGCAAAGCTACCGCGCGAACACTAACTCGGCCTACCACCACGGGATTGGTAGCCGCGGTGGCTACCCAGGGACTATCTTTTTCTTTCATCAGTCTAATATCGGTGGTGGATATATCGGCACTATAAATCCTTACCCGATTGTTAATACCTGCTTCATCAACAGCGAGTTTTACGCCTTTGGCGTATTCATCATAGGGAGCAAATACCACGCTGATGTCTGGATTAGCTCGAAAAACTGCGGCTGCTTGATCGGCAACTGTTGTTGCGGTGGTGTCGCTAATTGCCCCAAAACGAGCCTTTTCATTAATGCCCCGGTAGGTTTTTTTGAACTCCCGCCAGACTTCATCACGGCGGTCGGTAGGAGCGAATCCTGGTACATACACATAGCCAGCACTAAATTTAACGCCATTATCTTTTACGGCTTGTTCCAATACTAGACGTGCCAGTGCGTGATCACTTTGTTCAATTTGGATTGCTTTAGGATTACTCACATCAACATCAAAGACAACCACCTCAATGCCCGCCTTTATTGCCTTATCCACCAGTGGTGACAATACTTCTGTTAAGCCATGGTCAATGATGATTCCATCGTATTTTTTATTGATGGCTTGCTCCATTAAATCCCCTTGGATAGCTGGGTCATTCCTAGCATCAAGGATTTTTAATTTGATACCCAAGGACCTCGCCTGAGCCTTAACGCCGCTACGATAAGCCTGAAAAAAATCACCGCTACTCACCAATGATATTAACGCCACTTTAACGCCTCCTTTATCAAAGGGAGCAGGTGCACCCTTCAAACCGCGAGCTACAGCCATCGTAGTCCAAGAAGCCAATAGTACTCCCACCAACAAGGACACTACCGATGCTCGTAACATCAACCTGTGAAACACACTAAAAATTCTCATAATTAAAAACCTTGCCCGAAGACAACAGCCGAGAGCCATAAGCCACAGCCGAAAGCCATAGCCATAAGCCACAGCCGAAAATCACAACCGAAAACCACAGCCGAAAATCACAACCGAAAATCACAACCGAAAATCACAGCCGAAAATCACAGCCGAAATTAAACATCCCTAACCTACCCGCCATTCTTGATATATTAGATCCCAATGTCAACAAAAATCATGGACATGACAAAGCCATCTCACAAAGCCATCTCACAAAGCCATCTCACAAAGCCAATAAAACCTTAAAAACTAATCTACCCCCCCACCACCACCACCACCTAATAAATAAAAAATCCTAAGCCAACTGCCGAGAATGATCTCGCATTAATTGCGTGAATTGCTGAAATAAATACCGAGAGTCATGAGGGCCAGGGCTAGCCTCAGGATGATACTGTACCGCAAAAGCAGGATACTCAGTAGATTGAATACCAGCTATGGTTTGGTCGTTCAGATTGCGGTGTGTGATACATATCTGGGCGGGGAGATTATCTTCTGTGATCGCAAAGCCATGATTTTGGCTGGTTATCTCCACCCGACGATCCTGTAATCGCATAACAGGATGATTAACACCATGATGCCCAAATTTCAGCTTATAAGTACGTCCCCCCAAAGCCAAAGCCAATAACTGACATCCCAAGCAAATGCCAAAAATAGGCACCCGACCCAGTAAAGCTCGGATGTTCCTAACAGCCTCAGTAAGAGCTTCAGGGTCGCTAGGTCCATTAGAAAGAAATAATCCATCGGGCTTCTTTTCCAAAATTACCTCAGGACTGGTATCAAAGGGAAACACCTCCACCGATAAACCTTGCTGCTGTAATCTATCCAGAATGCCTTGCTTGATGCCATAATCATAAGCGACCACCCGAAATAAATTCTCCTTAGATGCTAAAGTATAGGTAGCCTTAGTACTAACACCAGATACCAAACTCTGACCCTCCATGCACGGAAGCTGTCGGGCTTTTTGGATAAGTTGATCAATAGGAGCCTCATCTGCTGGTGCCAGCAGCCCAGGAACAGCACCCTCCTCCCGAATGGCAATCACCAAGGAACGAGTATCAATGCCCTCCAGCAACGGAATGCCATGCTTTAAGGCGTATTCCTCTAAACTCATGCTACTACGCCAATTGCTCACTATCGGACTCAATTCTCGCATAACCAAAGCCGCCGCAAAGGGCTGCCGAGATTGATCATCTTCTTCATTTATGCCGTAATTGCCAATCTGAGTGCATGTCATAGTGACAATCTGCTTGTAATATGAAGGATCGGTAAGAATCTCCTGATACCCAGTCATGGAAGTGTTAAATATAACCTCCCCAGAAATAGACCTGATCGCACCCCTCAACATTCCGCGAAACACCCTCCCATTAGATAATATCAGTACCCCAGAAGTGCCAAGCTGAAAATGCTTAATTGTATTCATACCGCTCAATAAATAAAAAATTACAGCAACTCAGCAATCTGAACCGCATTCAAGGCCGCTCCCTTAAGCAATTGATCCGCTACAATCCACATGTCCAAGGTGTCCGTTTGAGATTGATCCTCCCTTAGGCGTCCTACCAAAACCTCATCCCGACCGCTCGCATCCAAGGGCGTCGCCCAACGATTATTCTCTGGCTCTTCAAATAACAGCACCCCTGCAGACCCCCGTAAAACCTCCCGTGCCTGCTTCACCGATACCGCTCGCGAAAACTCCATGTTCACCGCCTCCGAATGAGCTCGCATGACTGGCACTCGCACACAGGTAGCCGTAATGGCGATGGCATCATCCTCCATTATCTTTTGCGTTTCCTGAATTATCTTTTCTTCTTCCTCGCAATACCCACTGGACTGCATATCGCTGTTATGAGGAAAAAGATTGAAGGCAGGATTATAAGGAAAAATACTCGGACTAAACTCCCTCTCTTCCAAATAAGCTGCCGATGACTTATGTAACTCATCCATAGCACGACTACCCGCACCACTGGCAGCCTGATAGGTACACACTACCACTCGCCTAATACCAAAAGCCCGATGCAAAGGTGCCAATGGCACCACCAAAGCCAACGTACAACAATTAGGATTGGCAATAATCCCACTATGACTACTCACAACATGACTATTAATCTCTGGAACCACTAAGGGCACTTGAGGGTCCAAGCGAAAAGCACTGGAATTGTCTATCACCACTGCCCCCGCCGCTTGTGCCCAAGGAACAAATTCTCGGCTACAACTAGACCCTGCCGAAAAAAAAGCAATCTCTACTCCCCGAAATGCCTCCCGACTAGGCCGCTGCAAGATAATCTCCTCACCCGCAAAAGATAGCCTGCCACCAGCACTACTAACCGATGCCATTAAGGTCAATCTAGATACTGGAAACTCACGACGCTTCAGCACCTCCAATAGCGTCTGCCCTACCGCACCAGTCGCACCAACAATCGCTACATGAAATCCAGACATGCTAAACTCTGGTAAAAAATAATACCTCCCCCTACAGCCTAAAATAAAGCGGGCAAACCCCCTCAATATCCATGCTTATCGGTTAATAAGCAAGAACTAAGTACTTCTGCAAAAAATTATCTGCAAAAAATCATCGGTGCCAGTGTCCGCTCTTACCGCCTAATTTTTCTATCAGCTGCAGCTTACCGATAGTCATCCCCTTATCCACCGACTTACACATATCATATAAAGTGAGAGCAGTTACCGCAGCTGCAGTAAGAGCCTCCATTTCCACCCCCGTTTTAGCAGTAGCACTGGCAGAAGTTTCAATCAGTATTCGGTGTTCTGCTTTCTGGAGGGTGATATCTATCTGGATGTGTTCCAGGGGAAGGGGGTGGCAAAGAGGTATCAATTGACTGGTCTGTTTGGCAGCTTGAATGCCCGCAATTCGGGCGACAGAAAAGGCATCGCCTTTAGGGAGGGCGTGCAGGTGATTTGTCAGTGTGGCAGAGATGCTTAGGTAGCACCTAGCTCGTGCCAAGCGAGTGGTAGGCTTCTTACCGCTGGTATCCACCATGCGAGCGTGCTTTTGGTCATCAAGGTGTGAGGGTTGGGAAGGAATGGCAGGTTCAGGATGAAAATACGGGCTGGATGGCGGGGGGTGAAAATACGGGCTATAACGGATGGCGGGGGATGAAAATACGGGCTGGATGGCGGGGGATGAAAATACGGGCTATAACGGATGGCGGGGGGAATCAGGAGCTTAGTATAGTCCTATGGATGCTACTGGGGGGAGCACGGGCGGAGTGATGTCTTCGGCTATTTCTTGATCTTCCCAGTTTTTTGGATCTGCAATATTTCCTGCCAGTTTGCCAATGACGCTTTCTACTGATTCCAGTTCTTTGATGCGATAGCCATTGGAGCCACTGAAGAATAGTCCAGTATCCACATGTCCGAGCCAAGCATCGGATAGGGAATCGGCGATGCAGTAGCCGACCTTGTTGGATTCGGTGCCGTGGTTGCAGGGGGTAACGCAGTTTGAGATGCAAGGGATCTTCGGTCTAACACCCAAAGATACGCGTCTGACCAGAGGGGTAGTGACTACGCCCCTAGCGGGATAACCAACTGGGGATTTGATCAGCTGGATATCTGATTTTTTGGCATTGATGATCACCTGTTTGAATACTGGAGAGGCATCGCATTCGTGGGTACCGATAAATCTGGTTGCCATTTGGACGCCTGAGACACCCATATCAATGAATTTTTCAATATCTTTTTTATTCCAGACTCCTCCAGCCACTATCAGCGGGATATTTCCCCAGAGTTTGCAAGCTTTCAGCACTCCTGGGGTAACTTTTTCCAGCTGAAATTCTTCCATCAAGCATTGATCGTAGGAATATCCTTGGTGACCGCCCGATTTTGGTCCTTCAAGCACGACCGCGTCTGGCAAGCGACCAAAACGCTTCCAGCGGCGGCAAAGCAGGTCTAAAACTCGCGGAGATGAGACTATTGGTATCAGGGCGATATCGGCTTTGTTCACGTATTCGGGCAACCGCAGAGGCAGGCCCGCCCCACTGATTATGTACCTAGCTCCAGCTCGTACGGAGTCTTTTACTTGGCGGGCATAATCGGTAACCGCGCACAAGATATTCACTCCCACGGCACCATTGCCTTTGGATTTACTCATGGCACTTTTGATGATCGCGCAAAGATTTTCAGAATTGCTAAAATTTTCAGGTTTCAAGGGTCGGCCATTGATTAGCTTCACCTTTTTGGTATTCCAGTAGCCAGTACCCACCGATGATACCGTTCCTCCGCAACCTGTTTTTGCTACTGCACCAGCCAGATTATCCCAAGATATGCCTACTCCCATGCCTCCTTGAATGATGGGAAACTTCAGGGTAAAATTTCTAATGGTTAAGGAAGGAAGCTTCATGGTATTGCCTTATTGGGTACTGCCTTATTGGGTACGGATTTGTTGCCTCTATCCCGCTACTTTACACCAATTTTTTCATTATTGCCAGTTATTGTCAATCTTAGAATGACTTAGGATGACTTAGAATTACCTAGTATGACTCAGAATTACCTAGGATGACTCAGAATTACCTAGGATGACTCAGAATTACCTAGGATGACTCAGAATTACCTAGTATGACCTAGAATTACCTAGTATGACCTAGAATGATTGCATCATCTTGTTTTCTGTGTTCCCCTGTGATTACTATATCTATTGTTGCGACCACTTATACACCTTCACCTTAGCAAGGATCTCACCCTAAATATACAAATCTGCATGGAAAAAATACTAACCACCTTCCACATTACCTTTGGCATGCTTACTGTCGGAGCCTTATTCTTGCAATCCCTAATGATGCTCATGCAACGCCGCTTGTCTCAGACGGAGGCACAGGGAGTGAAAGAGATACAATTCCGCATCCAGAAATTCATTTACTATCCCATGTTAGCGGTAACGCTGAGCTTAGGTACCTGGCAGGCATGGCAACTAGGACTACTAACTACCGCCAAATGGCTACATTGGAAGCTCGTTTTAGTTCTACTTTTGATCGCCTGCGGCTTGATCATAGACCAACAACTCTCCGCCAAGCGATATATTCAGCCACTGATATTGGCGGTACATATTCTCACCTTGATTTTGATCACCGCGGTTGTTTATCTGGCACACTATCGCAATCTTTAAGCGTAGTTCTAGGCGTGGGAAGCCGTCTGTACATCATATTATACAATTTATGTGGTGATCGCACCGCAAATTTACAAAAATATAGCCTATGGTTGATTATATTTATAGCTTTATAAATTACTTAACCTACTATCCTAATTGGCTACAAAGATCTATTGTTTCGGCAGTTATTCTGGGGGCTTTCTATTTAGTCAAATCAAGATTAATTAGGGCAATTTTGTTGGTACTATCTTTTGTATGGTTAAAATATATAGATATTTTTCTTAGATACTTATCTAACATCGCAACTGATTCTCTTGCAGAAACAATATCACCTAATTACACAGAATTAGTGGTTTATGTAAAAGAATTATTTAAATTCATAATTATAAACCCCAGAAGGACCATGCTCGCCTTAGAATTCTTCGCTGTCGCTTCATTATATGCTATTATAGTCTCATATGCCTTAAAATATATTATCAGTATAACTTCTGGTTCTAAGGATGATAAATCTAGGAGATTTATATTATGTATTATTGTTTACATTTGTGTTATCGGCTTAATTTCATTTGTGCCGCAAGCATGGGGATTAGCACATCTAAGAAAACAAGCAAATGAAGAAGTTGCTGGAATTAAAAATAATTTTACATCTGAAAAAATACTAGCCGATAAAATTATTCCTCATCAAACTCCTATAAAGCTGGTCGTCTACATAGGAGAATCAACATCTTCCCAAAACATGGGAGTCTATGGATATTATAGGGATACCACTCCTAATATTTCAAATCTTAATAAAAATAATTCCTTAATGTTAGGGCAAAACTACCTCGCTACACACACACATACATCGCAATCTTTGCTTGAAGCACTATCTGTGCCTTATGACAAAAAAAATAATGAAGATAAAATTAAAACAATCTTTCAAAAAAAACGAACTTCAATTGTTGATATCTTAAAAGCAAGCGGTATAAAAACCGAACTGGTTTCTAACCAAGGCAAAACAGGAACATATAACTATGTTTCTTTCTTCATATTTGGGTCTGTTGATAAAGAAAAATACGGTGGTAAGTGTCATAAATTATTAGGAAACCTAGCAAAATATTGTGATTTACCGCTTGATGGAGACCTTTTATTGACACAACTAGAAAAATACCTTAGCAAAAAAGAAGAGCAATCTTCAGTGATATTTCTACATTCTTATGCTGGACATTTCCCATATTATGAAAATAATGTCCCAAATTTTAGCAATATATACAAAGAATTATTTAGCAATCTAGAAGATGATGCATTATCCAAATATATAAGTCGTAAAAGCGTTAACGATTACGATTCTGTCATCAAGTATATTGATAGCAATATCGCTAGAGCAATTAATCTTATTAAGAAACTAGATACTCCAGCTGTGCTGTTATACTTCTCTGATCATGGCGATGATATTTATCAAAGTTCTCGCCATGATTCCAGTAGATTTGTACACTCTATGATACGGATTCCCTTAATTTTGTTTATTAATAATGCTGCCCAATCCATTCTTGGCGAAAATAAATATAAACTTAAAAAATATTTGTCTTCAAAAGAAATTAAAACCTTGCGTGATGTTCCTATTATTATGAAAGCAGTACTTTCATCAAAAACCATTGCCATGCCAAAAGGAAAACTTGAACCGATATTAGTAAGAAAATTAAAAAATGGATTTTCTGCGATCAGCATTGAAGATTCAGATTTTACCCAAAATAAACAATATAAAGATGTTACCGATTATGAAACCAAGAACTTTGTACTCGCACAAACTAGGGATAATCCCGTGTGCCTCCATAGCTCAAATACCATCCAAAAAGTACTTACAGGATCTCTTAGCTCTGGATGCATTGAGATTGATATTGAGATTGATAATAACAAAATATGGGTCAACCATCCTCCATCACCAAGAAATGGCTTGACTATAACCGAAGTCGCTGAGGCAGCTAGCAATTATAATTCCCATTTGTGGCTGGATGCAAAAAACTTAAAAACCCAAAATCAATGTTCTACTCTTATCCGAAAAATCGTTCCTATAAGAAATGTGTTTAATAGGGTACTGCTAGAATTTCCACCAACCGCAAACATGAATACCTTGCATAAATGTATTGATTCTCTTAAAAATCATGCAATTGAGAGCTCTTATCATATTCCTTCTGAAGAACTTGTTCTCTGTGCTGAATCTGCAAAAAATAAGCAAGCCTGTCAGATCATCAAACAGAAAATTGATGCCGCACTTAGCAATGGGGTCGGTGGATTATCTTTCAATTATTCTGGCAAAAATGCCCTACAGAGAATTAATTTGTCCGAAAATGTAAAACTACATGCTCGGGAAATTAGCCATGCCGAGGCTTTATCTCCAAACTCAAACTATGACCTTATAATTCCACTTGATGACACCCCGCGTGAATAATTCCCTCAATCTAACAAATAATCCCGATAAATCTTCTGATAACTCTTAGCTACATAGCTCCAAGCTTCACAAAACCTCCCAGTGAGGTTCTCAAAACGGATACCACCACCCCCTCCTCTCATGCTAGCGGCTCGGTTATGAATGGGCTGGATTTCCCGTCTTAGTAGCAATATTGGAAAGGTCTTCCCAGCGATACCCCTCTTTGCGTACCAAGTCTGTAGCCAACTGGTTGTAGTCTTCTCTAAAGCGATAAGAACGATCTGGGAGAGTACACACCTTCCAGTATTCGTGTGCACCATGTTCACTGCAATCTTCAAGATCCCATTGGATGGTAAAATGAATATTACTATCCTTGTTAATCTGGGCTTTTAGCTTCCAAGCCTCGCGTAAAACATCCGAGGGAACATGGAGATAGGTAGACAAAATACGCTCAAATTGCTTTATTTCCGATTCCTCATGGTCGTCCTCAGGCATAAAAAGCTCCTTCTCTTGAGGAATGTCAACATTAACCGGAATACGAATGCTACCCTGATGAATTAACTCCAACACCATGCGAATCCCATGCACATGACTAAGATATTCCGCATGCTCATCCAGAACCTCAAGGCTGATGGTAACCGATTTCTGATGACAGAGTGCCTCAAAAATCAAGTCTTCAGCTGCATGAACTTGCTCTGAATTCTCACAATTGAAAACATAGAGCGGCTGGATTTTCTGTCCAAAAGCATCCGTCTGACCCGCAGGAAGTATACTAATCTCCGCAGGATCAGTCTTGAAAAACAAATGGGTTTGCTCTGCATTCGCCAGGAAACAATCGCCGTTCTCGCAGCGGAAGCGAATCCAAATAGACATAGGCCAACAGTGTATCTAACAGAACACAAAGGCAATCCAATATCGCCTAAACCAATATGCCTATCATAGCTTAAGCATGGGTAGCACGTCAAGTGTTTTCCAGAACATATGTACCCCACCCCCCTGACCTATCCCGCAGTACTCAAGGTGTACCCCCAAATAATTAGCCAATCCACCGCAAAAGATATCACCCACCCTAATAACAATACCAATAATGGAGAAATATCTACCCGACCAATCCAACACCAACTAGAAAACCTCTTCTGAACAGGACTGATAAATGGATCCACCAACATAGCCAATATCTGAACCAACCGATTGGATAATGATGGCCTTATTAAGGTCAGCACAAACCAAATCAGCAATAACAAAATCAAAAATCCCAATAAAGAACTCAGCACCGATAAAATCCACACCGCAAAATATCCCCCCAAACGTATCACCAAAAATCTCGCTGCTAATTCCCCTCCCAAAAATAAGCCGAAACTACTCAACATCCCCCCAGATACACGACCCAAATTCCAAACAAGCAACAAAGCCAAATACGCTCTGAATTGATTAATCTTCCTAGGGAGCCATCCCCCCACCCAATCAATAAAAGGCTCTGTAACCCTAAACACCCACCTCACCAATACATTAGATCGGTCTGGCTGTACCCAAGTCATCAAAACAGATATCACTATCAGCCACCCGTAAAGACGCAAAAAAACCTCGCTCAAATGTCCTAAAATCGCAAACACCTGATACCCTTCAACATCCATTAACCGACTCCAAATCTTGCCTATACCTGCTCATTTACACTTGTCTACACTGAAATATAATCCATCAGCTTATAAAGAAATACCCAAAACATGACCATGGTCTTAAAAGACTTGCCTGATGCCCCATAAACATGTATAATGGTGCCATCTCTTTGGAGTACTAGTTCTTCTTTATTGTACAAATCTCTTATAAAAAATATCACTTACACAAATGGGAGGTCTGTTATGCGACCAATACTAACATTATCATTAGCTTTGTTTTTAATCGGTAGTTGCTCCAATTCTTATGTTGAGGATGGTGTCGTAATTGACCTGGGCAACCTGCAAATAGGCAATAAAAATATACAAGAAGAACCCCAAGCACTCAAAAGCCCGGTCCTAGGAATTGAAGGTGTTGAGGATCCTGAAGCCATAAAATCAATTTTGGTAGGCTTTTTGCCTAAATCAATTCCTGCTGCTGTAGTAGATATTGAAGATCCCAACTTAGAAGGTTTGTCAGAATTTATAAAGACAAACCTCAGCAATTTCACAGTCATAAAACTTCCCAGCAAGAGCAACATTGTAAGTGTGAAAGCTCCCGAAGGAGAATCCTTCCTAGCAGTATTTGGCACTCGCAGTGTAGTGGAAGAGAATGAAGATGGCGATTATATTTTCACTACCTTTACCAGCGATATCAACGACCGAAAAAGTACCCTTACCTGGATCGGGCTGGGAAAAGATAAAGAAGGCAACCTCAAATACACTTCCGATGCCATAATCGGACAGGTGCGAGTGCACCTAGATCCATTGTTCTGTGATAGCAACCTTTACAGGCCTGCCAATTCCTGTCCCATCAATAAGCAGGTTGAATTTGAAGGAGAAAAGATATTTGACGTTTCTACCACTGATTTTAATGGCAGGGTACTGAGCAAGAAAAATATCTCTGCTGTTGGCCGCCAAGCTAGCCTTGATTTTTCTATCTTTGGCACTAGGCTAAAAATAGACACTGGGGGGGAAGGCCATGTGGAAGAAGGCCCTGTTGAACAGCGTGATTTCAGCAAAGAAGATGTACAATCACTAGGGTGCACTGTCGGATATAACGAAATAAGACTAGCAGGCGATACTACCTTTAGCTGCAAACGTGATGATGATGGCGACAATTTTGGCAACCGGGAAGACCTAGACGATGATGGTAATGGTCTGATTGAAATACGCGACTATGCGGGACTGTTAGGAATCCCTGATGGCTCGCCTGATGTCTCGATTGGATTCAGCCTTGAAGTAATAACAGAAAGAGGTTCAGTTGAAACCTTAACTACAGGTTGCCCTGTAACCAAGTGTACTGGCTATGAATTAACCGCTGACATTAATGCCCCAAGAAGGGATCCTTTTACTCCTATTAGGGATCCTTTTACTCCTATTGAGGACTTCTCAGGCATGTTTGATGGCAAAGGATTTACCATTAACAACTTGGTAATCATGGATGTACAAAACCGTTCGGATGCCGATCCAGGTGGTAGGGCAAGTGGTAGGGATAATGCAAAAAGGGGTTTCACTGGCTTCTTTGCCAAGATTAAAGGTGGTACAGTGAAAAACTTGATTTTTGATAATTTCTCACTTACAGCCAAAAATATAGTAGGGCTATTAAGACAAACTGTTAAGGTAGGTTTCTTGGCTGGGGCTATCACGAATACTGCTACTGTTAGCGGGGTGAGAGTTACTAATTCTACCCTGAAAGTACCTACTGATGCCAACGATGAGTACTTGGTGGGCGGCATAGTAGGGGAAAATGCTGGCACCATTAATGGGATCAATGTGGTACAGGGTGCTACCTTTGTAGGAGGTACTGCAGAAAAGACTGTCGCTGGAGCAACCAGGGGTGGATACACTTTCGGTGGAATAGCAGGTAGCAACACAGGCACTGTTGAATATAACATTGTTTTTCCTCCCACTATCTTTGAAAGATTTCCTTCCGATGCCAAGATGGGTTATCTGGTAGGGGTGAACGAATCCGCGGGAGTGGTCAAGAACAATAGATATCCAGATGATACTATTCCAGATATTGGAACAAATAATAACACCAATACTGATGACGTCTCTGGTAACAAAAGTGACAGTGGACTCGAATTATAACAACAAAAACTATTTTTTTTCATTAGCAGATAAAAAAGACTAGACTAATTCCCACTAACAGCGTATCGGTAGCGTTCTGGTAGTGGGAAGGTCTTTGAGAGACTTTGTTTATTTTATTTAAGTTGAATGGATGGATAATGAATGAAAAAGAAGTAAAAACACTGCTCTTAAGTGCAGAAAATAATGCTCCCGAGTTATGGTTTTTTAAGCGTTCCCCTTCCATTGTTGCTTCAATCCTTAGCTAAGCCCTTTGTTATTTGAAACTACATGCCGTAAAATCCAAATGTCTGCCAAAGGCCGTCATTGCTAGCTTAGCAGGACTGGTTTTGTTGCCGATGTGGGTGCTCGCGCAGCCATGGGAGGGTCCTTCTCTTGCTTTGGTAAATAGCAACTATTCAGCAGATGGAGCGTTCCGTAGAGAGAGTGATTTCTTTGGCGTTCAGGTTTCCAGTGGCGATACCTTCCAGGTCAAAGGAAATGGATTAGGGCTGGACTTGGGTTATCAGTTTGTACTCAGTAAGCATGCCTCCCTGTACTTATTTGCTGATGGCTTTTCGGGGGGCGATGATATAATAACCAGGGACCAGGAAGGAACAGAAAATAGATTGGATAATTTATCGTACCGCGTAAGAGCATTCGGCACAGAAGGTCGTTATTGGTCAAGAGGCTTTTACGGAGCCATAGGAGTAGCTAGGATACAAGATGAACACCGCCTAAAGGATGGCACTGATGAAATATTATCCTTCTTACCCAAAAGTATGGATGGCAAACTGACCGCTTTTCCATCCTTGGGATATGAAAATTATGTCTATGGCATAACAGTAAGGTTTTCGGTGCGTTCCGTTAAAAACTTGGTGACCGCAGAAAGAATAAGCTCCACAAAATACAACCTACTAGCCATAGGCTACCGATGGGGAAGCTAAACCACAAAAAATTACTCAATCGCTAGCATGAGAATTACTCGGTCGCTGGCATGAGAATTACTCAATCGCTAGCATGAGAATTACTCGGTCGCTGGCATGAGAATTACTCGGTCGCTAGCATGGGCTGGTTTCTTGATCGGATGACTAGTCAGCGTTCCTTGTGTAAGGATATTCTCTGTGGTACAATGGAGTTGTGTTTCCTACAGCCCTTCACCAGAGATTGTAACTTAATGCTCCTCCGAAACATTATTGGTGTTATCATCGCCAGTTTTATTGGACTATTGTTATTACCGGAGGATTCTTTTTCACAGCCGTGGTCTGGATTTTCTGTTTCTTGGACCAGCGGAAACTACGATTCAAGTGGGGAATTCACCCAACAAAGCACCTTCTTTGGTTATAAAACCAACCTAGAAACCATCGACACAGCCACCTATAGCACCTTAGGCGATGGAACTGGATTCCAGATAGGCTATCAACATGCACCAGTACCGCATTACTCCATTTACTATTTCCTAGATGAATTATCAGGAAAACCTTCCTCCTTAGCTCTTGAATCATACGATAGAAAAGAATCTAATTTCCAAGACCTAGGATATACTCAAAAGGGATCAGGATTAGAAACTCGCTTATGGATGGAGGCACTTTATATCGGACTGGGAATTGTCTACATAGAAGAAATTTACGAGATAAAAAACATAAATGAAAACATCATAACCTCCACCTCAATAAAAACAGAACCTAAGTCAGGCCTGATTTACTCAGTAGGAACCGAAATCCCAAAACTGGGACTGACACTACGACTATCCGAACGCTCTACCTCCAAACTGATATCTGAAGACCGACAGGTAAATAAATTATCTTCTCTCAGATTCAACATCGGCTACCGTTGGGGACGAAGATAATCGGCACATTCTAAACCTCACCGCCCCGCAAAAAAAGAACTCCAATGCAACACATATTAAAAACATATCTCATAGCTATAGCCATCCTATCGCTACCAGCCGCCGTTTTGGCTCAGCCTTGGAGGGGGATTTCTATTGCTCTGCCCTTTTATTCATATACTTCATCAGGAGAATTCACTGGAAGCCCCACCACAGATTTCTTCGAAGTCACCGATATACCACCCCAAGAAACCTATCTTACAAAAGGTACTGCAACAGGATTGGAACTAGGCTATCAATTCATCTATGAAAACTCGCTTTCACTGTACCTGTTCTTAGAGAGCATATCTGGCAAACCCAACCGCACCTCTATCAACCACGAAAATAAAAAACCAGAACTGCCAAACCTCCAATACAACTTGCAGAGCTTCGGTACTGAACTACGTTTCTGGAGTAGAGAATTCTTTTTTGCTAGCGGACCAGTACTGGTATCTGAAACCTACGCTTCAAAAAATGCAACCTCTGAATTCAAGAGCAAAACCCAAACAGAAAAGCCTAGCTATGAAATAGGACTTCTTACCGCCATAGGCTACGAACACCCTAAATCCAAACTAGCCATCCGCTTTTCTGTTCGCCTGATCCCCAGCATAAAAACCGCCCAGCGTAACGGAACAACATCAATGAGCGGACTCAGCATCGGATACCGCTTCAATACCTTGCCCTAAGTTTGGGGCAACATCTAAAGCTGGAAATCCTCTTCTTCGAGCAGATCTTCTTTGGGCAGCTCTTCTTTGGGCAGCTCTTCTTTGGGCAGCTCTTCTTCGGGCAGCTCTTCTTCGGGTAGCTGCTCATCGGTGTTGTCATCCTTGGCAGAATCAGCATCTTCACCGATAGGATCATTTGTTTCATCAATTTCAGCGAGATCAGCTTCTTCCAGCTGATCTATGTCATCCGTGTCATTGTCATCCGTGTCATTGTCACCCGTGTCATTGTCACCCGTGTCATAGCCATCCGTGTCATAGCCATCCGATGACTGCGGTGGCGGTCCTTTGGCAATGTTAGGTAGGACATCGCAAGCACTTTTGTTGCGTGGCGGGATGGATTCTTGCTTAAAGAGTTCATAGCGTTGTTCAGTTTGTTCATCGCACCTAGTGATGAATTGTCCATTCTTGCTGACACGATGAGTCACCACAGAGTTAGGTTGCAAGAAGGATTCAACGGTCAATAGCGATGAGATCTGTGCAATAAAGTTCTTCCAAACTGGAGCCGCCGCCCGTGAGCCAGTTTCATAAGAACCCAACGATTTGCGGTGGTCATCTATGCCGACGTACACCCCTGCGATGAGCTGAGGCAAAAAGCCGATGTACCAAGCATCAGTGTAATTTTGGGTAGTTCCTGTTTTACCTGCCGCGGGCAGATTTAGTCCTCGCAAGGCACGATAGGCAGTACCTGAGGGACGCCTAACCACATCACGGAGTATATCGGTAATTAAGAAAGCCGTGCTAGGAGAAATAATTTCTTCGCTTTCTGGTGTATTTTCAAGCAGAATTTTGCCATCACTATCTTCAACGCGAAGGATATAGATGGGCTTGGCAAGGTATCCTCCTGAGGCAAACACGCCATAGGCACGGGTGAGTTCGGATAATTTAACTGAATGAGTACCCAAGGCAATCAGGCCTTCCCTAGGAATAGGAGTGGAAATACCAAACTTGCGAGAATACTCAATTACTCTATCTACACCTATATTCTGTACCAGCTGCACGGTAGGCACATTCCTACTGCGAACTAAAGAATCGCGCAAACTAACGAACCCCAAGAAGCGTTGATCGTAGTTTTGAGGAGTATGCTTCTTACCTGTCTGTAACACAAAGGTACGTGGGCTATCATCTAGGATGGTGGCTGGAGTAAAGCCTTCATCTAGGGCAGCCGCGTATATTATGGGCTTAAACGCAGAACCGGGCTGTCTTTGAGCTTGGGTAGCTCGTATAAACTCACTTTCACCTTGAGAGCGACCAAAGCGTATTCCGCCTACCATTGCCAGCACTTCACCGCTGTTGGGATCTGCCGCGTAGACCGCTCCATTGGCTAAGGGATATTGATGTAATTGGAAGCGTCTTATGCCATTTTGCGTTTTATCCAAGGCGATAACCTGAACGAGACTACCTAATTTCATCGCTCGGGCAAGAGACGAAAATGTTTCTTGATGTAATTTAGAACCTTGATAGCGAAGCAAGATCTTCCAGCGTTTATTGACATCATTGAGCAATAGCAGTCCTTGATGCTGAGCAGAAAACTGCAAGAGTGCTTGCTGAGAATTTAGTGACACCACTACCGCATTAAATCTCTTTTCGGGAATGAATATTTCCATCCCATTAACAGAACCGTCTGGGAGGCTGGGATTCAGGCTGGCGAAAATCTCCTTGTTCTGCGAGCCCTTCAATTGCACCGACTCCTCGGTAGGACGATATCCTTGCCTAATGTTTATTTCCCTTACTCCATTGAGAAGTGCTTTATACGCAGCTCGCTGAAAATCTAAGGACATGGAGGTGTAGACATGTAAGCCTCCCTCATAAAGTTTTTTGCTTCCGAATTTCTCCTGCAATCTGCGACGTACCAGCTCTACATAATAAGAAGCTGCCTTGGATACATCCTCCTTGCCAGCCGCGATCTTTAGAGGACGCTTTATCGCCGCCAAGTATTCCAAATTACTAATTGCCTCTTCATTTTCCATCCGCTGAAGTACAATGTTGCGATGCTTCAAGGCTAAATGAGGATTCCTAGTAGGCTTGTACAAATTGGGTGCCGGTAATAGCCCTATCAAAGTAGCCCCTTCTTCTAGATTCAATTCCTGTACCTCCTTGCCGAAATAATGCTCCGCCGCCGCCGACACTCCCCAGACATCCCCAAAATTGACCTTGTTCAAATACAAGGTGATTATCTGCTTCTTGCTGAACTTACGCTCTATCTTTAATGCCAGTAATATCTCCCGAAACTTGCGCGACCAAGTCTTCTCCAAGGTAAGAAAAAACTGACGCGCCGTCTGCTGAGTCAAAGTACTCGCACCTTGCACAGCATCCAATGCCAAAAAATTTACCCACGCCGCCTTGACAATCCTAACTGGGTCAATCCCGTGATGATCTATAAAACGAGCATCTTCCTTCGCCAGCAGTGCGTTTATCAAATGAGGCGGTAACTCATCGTACTCCACCAACTTACGCTGCTTTATGTACAACGAATCTACCCGATTGCCATGCCTATCGTAAATGATGGTCGGCAAACTGAACTCGGGATTATCTAAAGCATCAATGGATGGCAGAGTAATATACAGCCACCCCAAACTGAATAATCCCAAGCCACCAAATCCCAAACAAATCCGTACCCATAGTCGCAATCTAAGAAATGCTTTCATATTGATCTCACTTAAATCTGGCTATGTGTTTCACTCTAAGCAGATTGGCAGGCACTTTGTCTTATGATGGCACGCTTCAATTTAGCAGCATAAACCTGCATTTGCTCGGGCGAGGCTTGTTCAGCAAACATTTCCTGCATGGTTTTTCCTGCTTTTTGTTCGGCTTCCTGAGCTCTTTTTAGGTCAATATCTGGCACTAATTCGCACATTTTACACATGACGATCACTTTTTCTCCATCAATGCGGGCATAGCCATAATGAACCGCCACAAAAGTAGTTTTACCATTTGGCTGATAGCTTAGCACGCCTGAGTCAAGAGTGGTTACTAAGGGTGCGTGCTGGGGAAGAATCCCTATTTCTCCATTTTCTGCGGGCAAATTAACCCAGAGAATATCGGTGTTTAACACCACTTTTTCACGAGTAAGAATTTCCAGTTGCAAAATTGAAACCTACGACCAAAATTGGATCTTAACCCAAAAAATATAAATTAAATGAAAGAAAGAAAAGAAATAATCCAATTTTATGCCTTAGCTCTCCCTTAGCAAAACCCTTAACCCAAAAACTTGACTTGATTGCCTTAAATGTGGGAAAATATAGGTGGTTCTTATTCAAGGAAAAGAGCTCTGAAATGATTCTGAAGAGTAATTCTGAAATAATTCCAAGAAAAAATGAGAGATCATCATGAAGAGAAACACCACCCATTCCATCTTGTTGGCTACAACCATTCTAGGAATGTTGGTAATCTGCCTTTCGTACTCAACATTAGCACAAGCCCAATATGCCGATATTCGCATTGTGAAGGGTAGTGCCACTATTGTGCGTCAAGACAAAGAAATATTGTTGCGAGCACCTGAAATTTCTCCTGTGGAAGAAGGCGATGTCGTACAAGTAGGTCAAAAAGGCTTGGTACAACTCAAGCCCAAAAACCAGAGACAAGTTCAGATTACTTTGTACAGCAATTCAGTTTTTATGGTCAAGCAATTCACCAGAAACAATATACAAGGTCGTTTGCGTGCCATGTACGGCCGTTTCCGTCTGAAAACACTGCAATCACTTAGTAAAGGACAGCGTTTTGCGGTGAAAACACCTAACTATGTCGCAGGGATAAAAGGAACCGAATATGTTGTAGAAGTAGCCAGTAATGGTGATTCCGTGCTATTTGTATCAAAAGATCAGGTACAACTACAAAATGACCTCAGCCAAGCTGTGGTAGTCAACGAAGGAAGCATAGGCGGCTCAACTAATGGACAACTGGCAAAACCACGTGTCGCTTCGGAAGAAATAAAAAAGGTTTTTGACAAAGATCCCACTCCAACCGATTCTAAAGACAAATCTGGGGACTCATTTGTGGAATCCGCTAAATTAAAAGAAGCTGAGCCCAAAGACCTAGAAGATCCTTCGCTCTTCTTCCCCGATGAAGATGAAGATGATGCTAAAAAAGAAAAAGCCACCTCTACCACTGAATCAGTGAAGGATGTTATCGGATCCATCGTAGAAGAAATAGATGAATTTAAAACTAATATAAAAGTCATTCAGGATCCAAGTAACGGCGTTATCGTGATACCGCCTGGACAATCCAAATAACTGGACAATCCAAATTTTAAGTGTGATAGCCATAATGAGAGATTGCTTTTTGCTTGTAAAAGAATATACACACTACAAAGTCTCCTTGTTGTGAATGTGACAAGGAAATTGTTTGTTGCCTCCCGCCTTGCGAGAAGCAAATGGACAGCTTCTCGCTGGAAACATTTCTAAGGATGCTGATGATAGCCAAAAATCTACAAAAAATGAAATTCTCCTTCGCTACCCTCACTTTGCTAGCATGTAGCTTGTGGTTAACTTCGCCTGCTCAAGCCCAAAAAAAAGCTGATGCCCTCCCTACTGAGCTAACTCCCCCCCGAATACTCTCATCGGAACTGGCTGAAAGAACCGAGGTCTTGAGAGGCGAACTCTTGGTAGACTTTGTTGTCGTAGATGACGACAAAATAACAGAATTGAAAATCAATGGCAAAGAACAAGAAATTGTCCCAGGGCGTATCGTTAGTGTTACTAAATTGTTTAACTTCAAACGACGGAAAACCACTGTAAAGGTTATCGCCACCGATGAAAAAGGCAATGTTAGTAAAAAAATATTCATTATCCGAACTATAAAAACGGAAACCCTGCAAAAAGGCCGTGGTAGCCAAAGGTTTTTCTCCCTAGGATTTGACCAAGAAAAGGACTCCAATCCCACCACCGTTGATGACCAAACTGCCTCCACCGAAGCCAATCGCACCGTAACCAGTATCGTTTTTGGACAAAACTTCTCCCTAGGGCAGATGTTCTTCTCTGGGCAAAGCACCAGCTATGCTAAAGAAGAATTTAATACTTACAATGTAGATGCTTACGTGATTGGCCTCAGCAGTACCTTCCGCAAAACATCCCCGCAACTACGATTTACATTCAGCCTTGGCGATGTAGATGTCGGGGAAAAAGATTATTATGTTAGCAATTCTTATACTCTGGCTGGGGGCGTTGGCCGATACCTGTTAGGAGGTCAAGGAGCGGGTGCAGATATTAACTTAAACCAAAAAAAATTCGCTGATACTAGCAAGGTTGCCGTATCCGCCCAAAGAGCAAAGTTGGGAGTGCGATTTGCGAACAAAGAATTAAGGGCTTCTATTGCTCCCAGCTTCGTCGTTGGAAGCGACTCAGAAGGCACCGATGACTCCAAGTACGACTACAACACCTTGCTCGTAGATGCTCGGGGTGCCATCGGAAAATTAAGCTTGAATGTTAATTTCCAACAACAAGTCCGCAAATATACCAAAAATATCCGCAAAGACGACCGCCAAGAAACTAAAATCCGACTCCGCTTCAAAATCACTGATAGAATCAGCTTGCTCGCCTCACAAACCTCCTCTAGTAACGACTCTAAAAACGTCCCCAATAGCGAATCTACTGAAACCAGTAGCAATGTCATCAAGCGTAAAATCACTTCCTTTGGTCTCCAAGGAACGTTCTAAGCCTCCCCAACTTGTAAGCACAGACCCCACAATTCCTTTGTCTGGAATGCTCGCTGAACTGTACCACATCCCTACTTTCATCCAACGGCTGGGGTTAACCCTGGATGAGCTGTCTCTGACTCGCATCAAAACCTACTGTAACATGTTGCTACATTGGGGAAATTCCATCAATCTGATTTCTAAACATGACCTCCACCCCGAACGACTGCTCCAAAGACATATCTATGATTGCTTGGCAGTACAAACAACTCCTCTCTTTTCAAAACCCCGAATCTGGCTAGACATCGGTAGCGGTGCTGGTCTACCGGGATTGCTGCTCGCAATTTGTCAGCCGAATTGCCAAATTACCTGCTTGGATTCCTCACACAAAAAAACTACCTTTCAAACCGAAGTAGTCCGCAAACTGGCATTGGAAAATGTATCCATTGTGTGTGACAACGCTGACCAGCTCGAAAAACAAGCTGCTTGGCAACAGTCTTTTGATGGGATAATCTGTCGTGCATTTGCCAGTCTGACGACTCAACTTAAATTGGCAGCCTCTTTCCTAAAGCCCAACGGATTGCTATTCTCAATGCAAGGAAAACAACACTCCCGAAAATGCCTAGCAATAAACCCTCTCAAATATGGCTTCCAGCTCCATGACATTTATCAATACCCCGACAAGCCAGATAAAAGTGCCTCCCCAATCAGTCAAGCTGCGGTGCTTGTTTTCATTTTTTCTTCTTCAGCCATGACATGATTAAATCTGCTTATAATATCATCATCATTGGCGGAGGCTCGGGAGGCTTATTAGCTGCTGCGGGAGCAGCTGGGCTAGGTGCCCGAGTAGCCCTAGTAGAAGCACATAAAATGGGCGGAGATTGCTTGAATTATGGCTGTGTTCCTTCAAAAGCCTTCATCCGCTGTGCAAAACAAGCCCACCTTACCCGCAAAGGAGGTTTTGGGCTTCCTCCTGCAGAACCAAAAATTAGCTGGAAACAAGTCATCCAGCACGTCCAGCATGCCGTTGATACCATCGCCCCGCACGATTCTGTGGAACGCTTTCAATCGCTAGGGGTGAATGTCTTCCTAGGGCAAGGAAAACTGACCGCTCCTAATCAGGTGACCGTCACCGCACCCGATAAAGAACCCATCACCCTGAAAGCTAAATCCGTCTTGATCTCAACTGGCAGTCAGCCAGCCATACCCGATATTCCCGGTTTGGCAGGTAGTGATTTTTTGACTAATGAGAGCATTTTTTACCATCCTACCCAGCCTGCTACTATTCTAGTTATTGGCGGAGGGGCTATTGGGGTTGAGTTAGGGCAGAGTCTCGCTCGTCTTGGCAGCCAAGTATATCTGGCAGGATCTTCGCCCCGCTTGCTAAGCCGCGAAGATCCCGATGTATCCGAATCGCTTCAAACAACTCTCCAAGGAGAAGGGCTGAATATCTACACCAATACCACAGTCACCTCAGTCCAAAAACAAGGTCAGCGTCTGTCTGTTCAACTTGAACCCCATAACCAGCAGCCACAATCGCTCGTGGTTGACAAAATCCTAGTCGCCGCTGGGAGAAAACCCAACACCGAAAATATTGGGCTAAAGGAACTGGGAATTAAAACTCAGCAAGGATTTATTACCGTAAATCAGCGTATGCAAACCAATCTAAAAAACATTTTCGCTTGCGGTGATGCCTCCGGTCCTTACCTCTTTACCCACATGGCAGGGCAGCAAGCACGCACTATCATTCAAAATGCCCTGCTACCCGTTAAAAGCAAAATCCAATACCACGCCGTTCCATGGTGTATCTTCACCGATCCCGAAATCGCTCACGCTGGCCTCAGCGAAACCCAAACACAACAACAAAACCTTCCTTATCGGGTTGTCAAACTGCCTCTTAGCAAAATTGACCGGGCCATCACAGACGGTAGCACCAATGGTTTCTTGAAACTGATCGTCAATACTAAGAAAAACACTCTGCTGGGAGCTTATCTTATCTCGCCTCACGCAGGAGAAATAATCTCTCAACTGACCCTGGTCATCCAGCATCAGCTGCCACTTAGCACCATCAGTAATACCATCCATCCTTATCCCACCCTGGCGGAAATTTGCCGTCAAGCAGCAGATGCTAATCGCAAATACTCTTTCACTCCTAGGATGGCAAGAATATTTAAGACCTATCTGCGTTGGACCAGGTAGAACCTTCCAAATTAAGCACCTCGTCCAATTCTTGCATCAGCATGGTCAGCTTTTCTTTGCTGTCTTGTTGCTGGATGCACTCCTGCAGGGCAATCAACTGATCCGCCAAATTGAGAGCCGTTAACAACGCTACATTTAGAGATGATGCTCGTCCTAGCTTCTCAGTAACCTGAGCATGAACCCTAGCTACTAAACTTTCCACCTTGCGAATGTGAATTTCATTGCGGCTACTGGAAATAGTAAAATTCTTGCTTGCTAGCTGAATGTCATGACTAAAAAGAGGCAAACCGTCTGAGGTGTCAGTACTTGCCTCGGCACCTTCACTACCCTCGGCACTACCCTCGGCACTACCCTCGGCACTACCCTCGGCACTGCTTGATTCGGTATCGGAGTAATCCTCAGCATGATTGTAGTCTGGAGTAATAATGGCGAAACCGCGGCTAAAGTGCAAAAAATCCAATAACAGTAAATTTATAATGCCCAATTGATAATGTCATTGTATAACTATTATATTAAGAGGGAGAAAGTATTTTTTCAACCCCTCCATAAATGGGAATGCTAAATATCACCATTTGTGTTTCACCATTTGTGTTTTGCAATCTAAGACTGCCTGTATACATAATAAAGACTAGCTAGGAATCGCCTGACAATAGGCTGCCGAATGTTCTTCAAAGTACAATAATGATTTATACCCACGACCTAGATCCCATAATATTTCAGATAGGTATCTTCCGCGTTATGTGGTACGGGCTTATGTATGCGATCTCATTTGTGGGTTTTCATATTTGGGTGCAGTGGAAATCTAGTCACGGAGGGTACCTCAGCAAAGATGACTCCTATGCGTTTATGCTGTACTTGATTCTTGGGGTGTTACTAGGAGGGCGGATTGGTTGGACTCTGTTTTATGGCGAAGGCATTCTGTGGCGAGATCCTTTGCAGGTGCTAAAAATATGGCAGGGAGGGATGTCATTTCATGGCGGACTATTAGGGGTAATTACAGCTTTATTATTATTTGTCTGGCGAAAAAAATTAGACTTTGTATCAGTCGGTGATTTCTTTATTCCTTGGTTACCAGTTGGGTTGTTTCTGGGTAGGATAGGCAACTTCATAAATGGAGAGCTATATGGAATACCTACCAATAGAGAATGGGGCGTTATATTTAAGTCAGACTCTTTGCAGCTACCTCGTCATCCCACCCAGCTGTACGAATCCTTGCTGGAAGGAGTGTTTCTATTTCTGTTGCTATTTTTGCTGGCACGCAAAAATCCCCCCCGAGGAGTAGTATCCGCTTCTTTCTTCGCAGGCTATGGAGCAGTACGGATCGGGATAGAATTTATTCGCATACCAGACCCGCAATTAGGTTATCTTTGGGGGCCACTGACCATGGGAATGCTGTTGAGCATCCCGATGTTGCTATTGGGAGTGACTTGGCTACTGTGGATATTGCGTCTGAGGTTAAAATCCAAAGGATAAGCGAGTATTAACAGGGGGAAGTTTTTGAAATAAAAACTAATGGTTGTCATAAACAGGGTTTATACTAGGAGCGGGGATGGTGGCTACACCAGTCTGGTGGGAGGAAAGAGGGTAGCTAAAGATGATTTGCAGCTGGAGTGCTGTGGCACAATAGATGAGCTGAATAGCAGCTTGGGCTTAGTTATATCGCTTTCAGTACCCGATGGCAATGGATCATCGCGGGCGTTGAGACTTGCCTTGTTACCCGTTCAACAGAGATTATTTGACTTAGGTGCAGAGTTGGCTACTCCGATATCTGAGCCGTGTACTACCGCTCTGGAAGAGAAAGACATCCTTTGGCTGGAGAATGCCATTGATACCATGAATAAGAGACTTCCCACCTTGAAGAGCTTTGTTCTACCGGGAGGAGGAAGGTTGGGATCTCAGTTGCATCAGGCACGCACTATATGTCGGAGAGCAGAACGCCTTTGCGTTCGCTGGGAGAGAGAATCCAAGTCCAGAGGGCGGAAATCGCTGGCATTGATGTATTTGAATCGCTTGTCTGACTGGCTATTTGTGTTAGCGCGCTGGTGTTCTCAGCAAACGGCAGCAAAAGAGGTGCTTTGGCAGCCTAGGCAGGATGTAGAGCCATTTCAGTTTTAAGGGACGAGATTTTCAAGTGAAGGTTTTGTTAATTGGAAGCGGAGGGCGCGAGCATGCATTGGCATGGAAGCTGTGTCAGAGTGCTCGTTTGGAGAAATTATATGCCTCTCCCGGTAGTGATGCAATCCAGAGTGAGGGGGTTGAGATTGTTGAGTTAACCAATTCTCGGGAGCAAGTTAGATTTGCTAAGCAAAAAGGGATTGATTTGGTGGTAATAGGTCCCGAAAAACCCTTGGTGACAGGATTAGCAGATGTCCTTCGGGCAGAAGGTATTTTGGTGTTTGGTCCCAATGCTGACGCTGCTAGGCTGGAGGGTAGTAAATGGTTTGCTAAGTCATTTATGCAAAGGCACTCCATTCCTACCGCACAGGGGAAATCCTTCACCCAGCTGGAAAATGCCGAGCAATTTCTGCAACAAATGCGTCCTCCTTATGTTCTAAAGGCTGATGGACTGACAGCTGGCAAGGGGGTAAGTATTCATCATAACTTGGCAGATGCCCGCTACATGCTGGCAGAAATTTTAGGTGGTCGGTTTGGCGAGGCAGGAAATCGGGTACTGCTAGAGGAATTTTTGGCTGGCGAAGAAGCCTCCTGTTTTGTTTTCACCGATGGCAAGCATTACTCGCTTTCACCAGTGGCCCAAGACCATAAACCCGTGTTTGATGGCGATCAGGGACTCAATACAGGTGGCATGGGTGCTTATGCCCCCGCACCGCTGATAACCCAGTCACGAGAACAACAAATTCTAGAGACCATCGTTCGCCCTACTATGGCAGGACTACAAGCAGAAGGGATTGATTATCGGGGGGTGCTTTATGTGGGGCTGATGTTTTATCGGGATCTTCCATTTGTGGTGGAGTATAATTGCAGATTTGGAGACCCAGAATGTCAGCCCTTGATGTTACTCCTGAAAAGCGATTTGCTGGAATTGCTACATGCCTCAGCTACGGGAAAGTTGCAGGAAATAAAACCACTATGGCATCCAGGATCTGCTACCTGTGTAGTGATGAGTAGTGAAGGTTATCCGGGAAAATATAAAACTGGTTTAGCTATCTCAGGGCTTGATGCTCAAGGTCAAAGCCTGCGATCGCGAGCTAGCACTACTCAGGCGAATAAGCATGAACGCACTAAGATATTCCATGCGGGTACCGCTTGTTCAAAGAACCAAACTGCTGATAACAATACTACTCAGTGGCAGACAAATGGGGGACGAGTATTGGGAATATGTGCCCAAGCAGAAACATTGGAGAAAGCCGTAGATTTATCCTATGATAGCCTTAAGAGCATCCATTGGCAAGGTGCCCATTACCGTACTGACATCGCTCAGAAAGCTCTAGCAAGATTCTGAATGGCTTCTAATACTAAAGATGTTGTCGCTTCTGCACCGCCATCGGCGGTGCAAGTGGGGATTGTTTTAGGGAGTGCATCCGATTTGATGATAGTAGAAAAAGCGGTGGCTGTTTTAGATGAATTGGGAATCTCCCATCAAGTAGCCGTAGCTTCTGCACATCGCACCCCTAAACGAGTTGAAAAATTTATCGTTGCCTGTCAACAAAGAGGGGCAAAGGTGTTTATCGCAGCCGCGGGATTATCGGCAGCTCTGCCAGGGGTGGTGGCTTCCCAAACCGTGTTACCCGTCATTGGACTGCCTATCAATGCTGGGCAGGTTGGGGGGCTGGATGCCTTACTCTCGGTCGCCCAGATGCCTCCTGGGATTCCCGTGGCTTGTGTCGGGCTGGATGCTGCCATTAACTCTGCCTTGCTCGCAGCAGCTATCATCGCGGTAGAAAACCCTTTGCTTACCGAGGCTCTAAAAAATTATCGTAGCCGTCAAGCCGAAAAATCTGCGGCCGCTCACAAAAAACATCATCTCTCCTCCCTGGTTTAGGAAAGATGCAATCCATCTTAATGTAGTTCGTTTCCATGTTTATCGCCTAAACCCAAGCATGACGCACCCTAGCATTATTGTCAGCAGCTGGACGGATTCCTCCTTTGGGCTGGATGTGGCTTATCACTACCACCAGAAGATTGAAATCTCGGACCTCATATCTCTTAAAAATTTTGCTAACACGGAATTCTGTCCTCGTTTTCTGGTGGACGAAAAGGATATGAAAAACATCGGCAATGGCTTGAATGGGCTACGAGTCTACATTATTTCTACCTCTGCTCCTCATCATTCGCGGGTAGAACTGGCCATGCGTAATCTATTGCTGGCACGGGCAGCCAAAGAAAACGGAGCCTCCCAAGTGGTACTGGTAGAACCAGATTTATTCTTCTCAGCCCAAGATCGCGGTCCGCACTCCACCGACCACCCCCAAATGCTCTTACCTGCTGACCAAAAAAAGTTTGATGGGCAACCATTTAGCTCCAAATTATATGCAGAAATGCTACACATCAGCGGGGTAGACCAAGTAGTCACCGTGCATAATCACAAACCCTCCGTCCTGCGAGAAATCTACCACGATGTCTATCAAAATAATCGGCCGCAACCCGCCTTTATCAATCTGGATGTCTCTACTTTGGTAGCTCACTTTATCTTAAACAACGTATCTAACAGCAAAACAGGAGAAGAACTGGTTTTTCTAGCTCCTGACCAAGGAGCAGAAAAATTCGTTGCTCGGGTTAAGGAATTAACTAATCTGGAAAATTCCAAACTGGTAGTGCTGGAAAAAAAACGCCTCGGGCAGCGACGCGTAACCATGACCCCCATCAAAGACCTCTGCCAATTAAAAAACCGCAATGTTGTAATCCTAGACGATATGGTACGCACTGGAGGCACCATTAACAAAGCTATTAAATTGCTGGTAGAAAATCCTGATACCCGTCCAAATAAAATATTCTTTTATTGTACCCACACCTACATCTCCGCAGAAGGAAGAGAAACCCTATCCTCTCCCTACCTAACCGAATTCATTACCACCAACACTCTGCCCAACGTGCTTAATCGGGATGACCAAGGCAGACTTAGAAAAAAAATGGTGGTCATGAAAATAGAAGCCTGGATCGCTGATGCCCTGCATCGCTGTCTGGAAGATGGAATTCCTTCTAAAGAACTTTATTACAGCCCACTAGCTGCCTCTGCGGCAGGCGAATTCTATAAACTTGATTACTCCTCCCGAAATGAACGCCACGGACAACTAAGGCGTGGACAGATGTCTTTTTCATTGTCTGCCAAAAACATTGCAGCAAAAAACATTGCAGCAAAAAACATTGCAGCCAAAAATAAGCCTTAAACTCAAATGGTGTAATTCTTGCTCTTAGCATGGCATGAGCGAGTTATTCTCACAGCACCGTTTCCAGCGTTCCTCACGGGCGGTTCGGATTCCATCATTTGCTGTTAATAATCATCAGCTGTTTTGGGGAATTCGTCGGGCTGGACAAATTAAACTTGAACTGGGCTTCTCCCGTGGTGACATGCCCCCAGCATTCATCAGCATGACCAAGCTGGAATGGAAAAACTGGCTTAAAGACAAACCACCTTCACCGAGTAATGGCCCCAGAAAAATACTTTCCATAGCATAAAGATAATGCGGTAGCCCCCCTCCAAAAGCACGACTACTAATTACCGTATGTATGCTGAAAAGCTGCTCTAAAGTCTTGCCAACACTCATCAAGTGCCGATGGCTTACGCAGCAAATAAGAAGGATGGTAGGTAGGCAGTAGCGGCCATTGTTCAAATTTAGTGAGCTTGCCTCTGGCACGAGTAATTCCTGCAGCATTAGGGAAAAGTGCCTTGAAAGCCACCGCTCCTAAGGCGACAATCAATCTTGGGTTGAGTAGCTGTAGCTGTCGCTTGAGGATCGGCAGACAAGCGGCTATTTCGTCATCGGCAGGGTTGCGATTTGAAGGCGGACGGCATTTCACCACATTGGTTATATACACATCCTCGCGGACCAACCCCAAAGCATAAATGAGCCCTGAGAGTAATCTTCCCGCCGGACCGACAAATGGCTCGCCTTGTTGATCTTCATCAGCACCAGGACCCTCCCCGATAAATACAATGCGGGGATTAGGGTTGCCCACCCCAAACACCAACTGATGCCTACCTTGTGCCAAGCGACAACGAGTACAAGCAGAAAAAGCGGTGTGTAAGTCCTCTATGGTTGTAGCTCTTCCAGCCACTAGGGTGCTATCGCCAGTGTCTAAGATGAAATTATCTGCCTCAATTTCAGGAGTCTTATCAGGTGCAGAGGAAGAATTCTTGATAGCCAAACTAGAGCCACTCCGCAGTGATTCCAGTGCTACCGAGGCAACCTCCGTAGCTATTTTCTCTTTAGGCTTGCTCATGGTAGCCAGCGACTGGGGAAGATGAATTCCACTTAAGTGTTTCATCCCTGCCTGCTGTAGATTTTCCAGCCAAATAGCCAGCTGATGCCTCCACTCAGAGTCGGAAATGTGGCTGAGATTTTTGTCCATGGCAGATTCATAACGAATATTGACAATGCAGGTTCATAACGCAGATTCACAATGCAGATTCACAATGCAGATTCACAATGCAGATTCACAATGCAGATTCACAATGCAGATTCACAATGCAGATTCACAATGCAGATTCACAATGCAGATTCACAATGCAGATTCACAATGCAGATTCATAACGAATATTGACAATGCAGATTTATAACACATATTGACAATGCAGGTTCATAACGAATATTGACAATGCAGATTTATAACACATATTGACAATGCAGGTTCATAACGAATATTGACAATGCAGATTCACAATGCAGATTCATAACGCATATTGACAATGCAGATTTATAACACATATTGACAATGCAGGTTCATAACGAATATTGACAATGCAGATTTATAACACATATTGACAATGCAGGTTCATAACGAATATTGACAATGCAGATTCACAATGCAGATTCATAACGCATATTGACAATGCAGATTCATAACGCATATTGACAACGCAGATTCACAATGCAGATTTATAACGAATATTGACAATGCAGATTCATAACGCATATTGACAATTCTAGCCTCATTAGACCAAAACACTTTTCAGCAATTTTTCAAAGGGAGCTCGGATGAGGTTTGCCTCGCGGTCTGGTCCCGTAGATATAAATATCACTGGGATGCCCGTAAGTTCCTCAATGCGTTGGATGTAGTCCCGTGCCGACTGCGGCAGTTTCTTCCAGTTGGTGACACCGCTTAATGATGTTTCCCAGCCCGGCATTTCCTCATAAACAGGTTCAAGTTGGCTACGCAGGCTAACGTGCTGGGGAACATTAAAATATTCACCATTTTCATCACGCCAAGCACGGGCTATCTTTAACACTGGCAGACCACTGAGCACATCCAGCTTGGTAAGCACCTGATAAGTAATCCCGCTGAGTAGGGCCGCTTGACGCACCATAACTGCGTCAAACCATCCACAGCGGCGTATCCTCCCCGTGGTAGCACCAAACTCTCTACCATAATGGCTTAAATGCTCGCTTGTTGCACCCGATACTATCTCGGTCGGAAAGGGACCCTCACCCACCCGAGTAGTGTACGCTTTGGATACTCCTAGTACCTGAGAAATCTTAGTCGGCCCCACTCCACTCCCAGTGCAAGCCCCGCCAGCTACCGTATTAGAAGATGTAACATAAGGATAGCTACCGTGGTCTACATCTAGCCCATAACCCTGTGCCCCTTCAAACAACACGAATTTTTTGTTGTCCAGGGCTTCGTTCACCAGCCAAGATATATCGCACAAATAGGGCTTCAGCTGCTGATAATAAGAACTATATTCCTGATAAATGGAATCCCCTGCCAGCGGAATATTCTCTCCATAAAACTCTTTCAGGAGTAAATTTTTCTCGGACAAAATTTTATTAAACATCATCCTCAAATTATCACGGGACAGATCTTCAAAGTCGCAGAAACGTATTCCACACCGAGCCATTTTATCCTCATAAGCAGGACCAATCCCGCGACCAGTAGTCCCTATCTTGCCAGTTCCCCGCAATTTCTCCCGTAATCTATCAATCACCTTGTGATAAGGCATCACTAACTGGGCAGTCCTGCTGATGTGTAAATTGCTGACGCCAACCCCCGCTCTCGTTAACATCTCAATCTCCTCCAACAATGCCTTAGGATCTATCACCACACCATTGCCCAACACGCTGATGGTCTTAGCATGAAATATCCCCGAAGGAATCAAATGCAGTACAAAGCATCTGCCATTAAAACTAACCGTATGACCTGCATTACTCCCTCCCTGAAATCGAACCACCATCGCAGCCCGACTAGTGAGAAAATCCACCACCTTGCCCTTGCCCTCATCGCCCCACTGCGTACCCACTACCACCACACCAGACATCAGTAAAACCTTTCATTATATCCACCCCCTAAAAACATTCTCTGCTAAAAATCACCCCCACCCAGATTCCCAGCTACCTCAACTTTATTGATGACTAGCAGACACCTCTTTCAAAAAAGCCAGCAACTGCTCCCGATACTCTTGGCGACTTAAAGCATACTCCACCGACGCCTGCAAATAACCCAGCGGAGTACCTACATCCAATATCCGACCCTCAAAACGCACCGCCGCTATTTTGCCCTCAGTTATCAAATGTTGCAGGGCTTGATCCTGAATAAACTCCCCCGCCCCGCTATAATATTCTCGCGCTTGATGCAAAGCTGTGAAAATATCTGGAGTGAACAAATATCGTCCATAGCTTACCAAACGACTAGGCTCTGAACCGGGCTCAGGTTTTTCCACCAACTCAGTCACCAGCTCCATCCCCTCACAAGAACGCACCGCAGCCACCCCATAGCGAGAAATATCTCCCTCGGTCTCCTGCAAAGCCAACACACTACGATTAGTCCGCTGATACATCGCCATTAACTGAGAACTCAAAGGCGAAACCCCCACATGAATATCGTCTGGATAGGCTACCACAAAAGGTTCATCATTTATCCATGGTTCAAGCATCATCAGAGCGTCGCCAGCCCCCAGCATCTGCCTTTGATACAAAAAGGTCACCTCTATCTGAGGCGGTAGTATCTTCTTGCGTTTTTCCCCGCTCAAAAACTGCTCAAGTTCAATATCCCTGTCAAAATAGTCATTTAACACTTTCTTGCGACGAGAACTCACCACAATAAATTTATCAATCCCCGCTTGGATAAATTCATCTACAATAAAAGAGATGGCTGGCTTGTCCAGCAGAGGGAACATCTCTTTAGGAATAGTTTTAGAGGCTGGCAAAAAACGAGTGCCATATCCTGCCGCTAGTATTACTCCTTTCATGCTTTTGCTCCTTTACACATAAAGCCTTAAACTGACACCTAACGCAATTAATAAATGGTAACAGGGTGGCTTGTCCATTTTTTCTCTCTGCGACACTATAGACACTAACCACCAATCATTTCTTTGGCGGACTCTTGTGAGCTTTTGGTAATATCCATTCCGCTGAGTAATCGGGCAATCTCTTGTACCTTTTCTTCTGGTGATAAATTGCGTACCGAAGAAAAAGTTTGTTCGTTTTCCACATATTTCTCCACCAAGAAGTGACTATCGCCTTGGGCTGCTATCTGAGGTAAATGGGTAACACAAAGCACTTGATGAGATTTCCCCAAGTGACGTAACTTGCGTCCAGTTATATCTGCAGTCCGACCACTGATGCCTGAATCCACTTCATCAAAGATTAGGGTGTTGGTAAAGTCTGCCTGGGCGAGAACCGTTTTCAGTGCCAGCATGACGCGGCTCAGTTCGCCACCAGAGGCAATCCGAGATAGCGGCCGCGGTTCTAAGCCCGGGTTGGGACTAAGAATAAATTCCACTGCATCCATACCTCGTGGGCTGTAGCGGGGCTTACCGTTATCGTCTTCTGCTTGGGAGGGACGCAATGGTTGAACATCAATCTCAAAGCAAGCATGTTCCATGCCGAGTTCTTGTAGTTCTTGGTTAACCATTTCGGTCAGTTTGGAAGCGTGTTCTTTTCTGACTTGGGACAACTGGCTAGATAATTCATGTAGCCTAGTAGCTTGCTTGATGATCCGTTCTTCCAGCTGAGCTTGCTCTTGAGTTGAGTTTTGTATCTTCTTTAGCTCAAGGCGGGATTGCTGCAATTTCTGCTGGGCTTCTGCCAGTGAACCATAGCGGCGAGATATTTTTTCTACGCTTGCTAGCTGCTCGTTGAGAAGTTCCAGTTGAGAAGGATTATTTTCCAGCTTGCCCAAGTAGGTGGCTAATTCATGGTGCAGATCTTGGATTTGGCAGCAAAGTGGTTCCAAATGCTTGGATACCACCCGTAGCGATTGATCCAGGCGATCAGCATCCTGCAAGCATTTTTGGGCTTGCTTCAGCAATTGCAAGGCATTGATTTCACCCTCATAAATAAAATCGTCTGCCGATGCCAGATAGGCATGCAACTGCTCTGAGTGCATCAGGCGAGCATGCTCAGAGCGCAAATTAGCTTCATCTTCTGTGTGAGGGGAAGCGGATTCAATATCGGCCACGGTTTCTTCCAGCATTTTTTCTCGCCAATCTTTTTCTTTCAGCAATGCGTTCAAGGCTTTTTGTTCCTCCATCAGTTGGCTATATTCTTGATGGGTTTTAGTTACTTGGTCTCGTAGTTCGGTCAGGGAGGCAAATGAATCCAGAAAATTGACATGATTGCGCGGATGAAGGAGCAATTGATTATCATGCTGACCGTGAATGTTCACCAAGTATCCCCCCAAAGTGCCCAACTGCGATTGCGAAATTACTTGGTCATTCACCACCGAACGACTACGCCCCTGAGCCGACAAAGAGCGGCAAATAACCACCTCGCCATTTACCGCTATTCCCATGGTATGCAACCAATTGGATGCCTCAGAGGTCGGAGTTAGCTTGAATACTGCCTTTACTTGGGTTTCAGCACTGGCACTACGACGCTTTTCAGCCCCAGCAGGTACACCCATCACAAAGCGTAAGGCATCCACCAGCATGGATTTTCCTGATCCAGTCTCGCCAGTGAATACTAAAAAACCCGTAGGCAAGTCTATTTGCAAATGTTCTATGGTGGCTAGATTGGTTATAACCAACTGAGAGAGCATATCTTATACCTCGCTGAATTTGATAAAACCTAATGGCTGCCAGTACACTCCCGAGATAGCTCTTAATCCTTTACACATTTCTAATACCGATGAAAAACAAAACTACCACGTACCCAGAAAATAATAACCCGTCCCAGCAATAAATTACACCCATGAATAAACTGGCAACCAAAGAAAATCCTTTGCGAGTAGCCGTGATCGGAGCTGGTCCATCAGGTTTTTATGCTTCTGAAGCCTTGTTGCGAGCAGAGCTATCCGTGCAGGTAGATTTATATGACCGCCTCCCCACCCCATATGGATTAGTGCGAGGAGGGGTTGCTCCTGATCACCCTAAAATAAAAAGCGTTAGCCGTTTATTTGATCGCACTGCGGAACGAGATGAATTTCGCTTTTTTGGCAATGTGTGCTTCGGAAAAGATTTAAGCCTTGCCGATTTATTTCTCTGCTACCACCAGATACTCATTTGCTGCGGGTGCGAGCAATCACGGACGCTGGGAATTGAAGGAGAAAACCTACTAGGCTGCCACGGTGCATCCGATTTTGTAGGCTGGTACAACGGGCATCCCGACCATCGCTGGCATGATTTTCCTCTGGAGCAGGTAGAAGCGGTGGCTGTTATCGGCAATGGCAATGTCGCTTTGGATGTTGCCCGTATCTTAGCCAAAAGCACTTCAGAGTTGGCTACTACCGATATTGCCACTCATGCTTTGTCCGTGTTGAAACGCAGTCGGGTACGGGTGATATACGTCATCGGCAGGCGAGGGCCAGCTCAGGCTTCTTTTTCCAATCCAGAGCTACGCAGCTTGGCAGAGCTCAGTAACGCTGATTTAGAGGTAGATGGGTCATATACTCAATTGGATGCTGCTAATTTGGCTGGTTTGAAAAAAGAGCAGAACCCTAGGCGTAATCTGGAATGGTTACAACAGCACGCAAAGAAGGCTTTGGTAGGTCATCAACGCAAGGTGGTGTTGCGATTTTTATGCTCTCCACAAGCATTCTTGGGAAAAAATCAGCTGGAAGGCATTCGGCTGGGGCATAATCGGCTGGCAACTGATGGCAGTGGAACAGTTGAAGCCCTAGATAGCCAAGAAATAATCCCCCTGCAACTAGCCCTGATGGCAGTCGGCTACCACGGACAGCCTTTGGCAGATCTGCCATTTGATGCCCGTAGTGGTACCCTCCCTAATCTTAAAGGTCGGGTCGAACAAGGCAACCGACCCCTAAAGGCAGTCTACACCGCGGGCTGGATAAAGCGTGGCCCCTCAGGAGTTATCGGCACCAACAAACTGGACGCTGCCGAAACAGTGACTTCCATGCTAGAAGACGCTCAGCAATCAAACTGCAATCTTCCCTCCTCAGCACCAGACCAAAACTCCCCCCTGCAACTACTGAAAAAAAAGAACATCCGTTTCATAACCTTCCCAGAATGGCAAAAACTAAATACCCTAGAATGTCAACGCGGACAACCCCAAAAATCACGCGAGAAATTTGTATCAGTGCCAGAAATGCTCACCGCCCTAAACAAAAGCTGATGATGAATATCGCCCACCTTATCAACCCAGAATAACTTAGCCAGAATAACTTAGCCAGAATAACTTAGAACGACTTAACACAAAACCGTACAATGCTCTTCGGGTTTTGGTGTCTGCACTTTAATTGTTACAGTACGTCCCAGAGGCAAGGCGTAATTTTTTGATCCATGCCCTGCGGGAAGCTGGTAGATTATCGGGAAGGGGGCATTTTGGAAGGCATCTTGCCAGAGTTTCTTAAGCAAGCCAGTAGGGGGGGGGGTATCGCAGTTTTGAAAATGTCCTAGCAGGACCGCACTGACGTCCTCAAAAACCCCTGCTTGGCGTAGCTGAGTCAGGTAGCGGTCAAGACGATAGGGAGCTTCGTCTGTGTCTTCTAGGAATAAAAGTGTCTTCTTGGTGTGAGGCTGCCAAGGAGTTCCCATCCCTGCTGCCAACACAGAAAGGCAGCCCCCTGTCAATTCACCCTTGATTAACGGGGGAGTACTTGGCGGACAATAAAGCACCCGAGCATCCAAAGTTCGGGCTGGCTGCGACTGAAAGAGTGCCTGCCTAAGCTGGGCGAGATTATCATCGCGATCAGGGCTTTCCATAAGCTGGGTGGTAGCAACGCAGGGAGCATGCAGGGTAGCCAGAGCTGCGTATCGCCTTAGCCAGCAAAGCAGAGCAGTAATGTCGCTCATGCCAATGACATGCTTAGGTGGTGCTTTCAGCAAGGCAGTGGCGTCTAGATAATCAAGCATGCGGGCGGAACCCCAACCACCTCTGGTGGCAAATAGAGCTTTAATATCGGGCTGTAGATAAAGTCGCTGAAAATCCGCGGCCCGTTCTTGGTCTGTTCCCGCAAGATAAAGATACCGAGTAGACTCTGGCGGCGTCCCTACCACTAATCCAAAGATACGCAGCTGGCTTAGGGCTTGCTGGATGCGTTCAGGAGGCTCTTTTCCTTGGTGAGAAGCAGGTGCAAACAAGGCTACTCGGTCACCAGCCTGCAAAGGCGGAGGATAACGAACAGAAAGCGGACTTGGAAGCGACATAGAATATTGGTATGCAGTTTGGGAAGTATTATATTCTCGTATTCTCGGCTGTTATATTTGCGGCTGTTATACTCTCGGCTGTTATATTTGCGGCTGTTATACTCTCGGCTGTTATATTTGCGGCACTGAAGCTAAGGGAGCGAGTTTTGGCTGAGCAAGTACCAGCTCTAGAGTGGGGGATATTGCTTCAAATGTGAAGGAGGGTTGTTGGGCGGGTAGCAACCAAGCTTGTCCTGCTTCCAAGGGGTAGGGATTTTTATCAGTGGAATGTGTGGCGGGCAATTTAGCATGCATGTTGCCTTGTCCGTGAGCAACAAACAAAAGCTGATAAGTGGAAGGCTGAAGAAAGCTGGCTGGCTGTCCCGCGGGCAAAATAAAGTGCTGAACCCTGAATTCAGGGAAATCTGCCAGCTGAGTGTTCTTACTACCATCGCTTATCAGTCGGTCGCCTGCGGTGAGTTTGTCCGTTCCCAAACGCGTACTGGTGACGGTCTTATCGGGAAGTGTCATGTTGGCTAGTTGCAAGGCGGCTTGGGTATCCCAGTGGTTTTGAGTAAGCACTTTTTGGGAAGACATAGCAATCAGTCGCTCATAGGTCGGTGTCTGAAACTCCAATACCCGCATACCTCCCCTCAGCGAGTGGAGGGTTTTGGGAGGCAGGGTGACTACATCGCCGCGACGCAGAGAGTGTACCTGCAACAATTGTTCAACTGTAGCACGAATGCGTTTCTCTTGCCTTAACCACTCTGCGGGCTGCTTAGCCTGAGCCTGCTGACGCCCCCGAAGGGAAACCGCAGAAATGCCTCCTGATCCAGCCAAATCTTCTTCCAAAGCCTCGTCTATGGTACGGCGAATTGCCTCATAATCCTGAATACGCTCTATAAACTGCTGACGGATCGCATCTTCGTTGCCAGCTTGGAGTGCTTCCTCAGAGATGCCACAAAGTAGCTCGCCCCTACCTTGTTGCCACCGCTCTTGATTGACATCCAGCACCAAATAAACCTCCCATTTTTGTTGATGTACCTCCAAGTACAGATCTCCCCAGCCTTCAACGGGGTGAGGTTCTAACACCTTGAGCAATATAGGGGCAAGGCTTTTTACATCCTTACCTAGCAAAGACCGAGGCAACAAACCCAAGGCATGCGGAAGGGCAACCGCATTCTTTGCAAAACCCACTCGGGAAACCCCACGAGCTTCTATCCCTGTGAACCATTGCTCCCTACCCCATAACTTGGAGATGGAACAAGGTGCCAACTGCAGCGGTTCTAAGGGCGATACCACCTCCGTCTTCACCGCCTTAGCCGCGCCCTCCAATGCCCGAGAAGGCTGCTCCCTGAGTAAGAATTGCAATTGATCCATCAGCCATGAACCAGCAGGGGCACAAGCTCCCCGCAATTGCCAGACATTATCCAAACGACGAATCTCCAACAATTCCTGCATAGCTTGCTGATCGCTATCACTCCAAGGAGCAGGCAACCATCTCTCTTGTAATAAAAATGCCACCGAGGCATCTTTTAGAAGATCTGCTCCTGAATCAAGATAAGCCTCCCAGCTTGCTTCAGCTGTTATTTCATCAGCAGGAAGCTGGATAGCAGGTAAGGACACCCGCTTATCTTTCAGTAACAGAGCACGCTGAAGTTCTTGTTTGACCATGATCGGCTTTCGTTCCAGCGGTATTTTATTAACCAGTATCTCCGCGGTAACAACAAGGAATTTATACAACCTTGTCGGCCAACATCTTACGCATCACAGTCTGTAACACCCCACCATTTTGGTAGTAACCAACCTCTACTTGATTATCTAGTCTGGACTTCGCCTTAAAAATAATTTCCTCTCCATTAGCTCTCTGGGCGCGTACTTTAATTACTTGGGAAGGCAACCCTAGGTTCCCCTCAAAATGATAAACTTCCTCCCCAGTTAATTTGAGGATTTCTGCATTCTCCCCAGCCATAAACTCCAATGGCAGCACACACATACCTACTAAATTGCTACGATGTATACGCTCAATCGATTCTACCAGCACCACTCTTACGCCCAGCAATCTTACGCCCTTAGCAGCCCAGTCACGGGAACTACCCGAACCGTACTCCTTACCGCCTATCACCAGCAAGCCCCTACCTTCTTGACGATAAAGCTCAGTAGCTTCATAGATGCTCATTTGCTCATTACTGGGAAAGTGGCAGGTTACGCTACCTTCTATGGGAGAGACCAACAAATTCTTTAATCGTATATTGCCTAAAGTCCCCCGCACCATGACGCGGTCATTGCCACGCCTAGAACCAAATGAATTAAAATCCGTAGGAGAAACATTCAGTGATCTCAAATAACTGCCTGCCTGACTATCGGGGTGGATCGTTCCTGCGGGGGAAATGTGGTCGGTAGTGATGGAATCCCCTAGCAATGCCAACACCCGCAAGCCGTTTAGGTCTGGCAAGGGAGGTAATTTATGCGAAAAATCCTCAAAGAAGGGGGACTCTTGGATGTAAGTTGATTGCGGATCCCAGTCATAAAGCTGGCTGCCAGAGACCTGCTCCTTGTTCCAGCGAGCATTGCCATCTTCTACCGTCGCATAGCGCTGAATGAAATTAGCTGGAGTGACATATTTTTGCTCCATTGCTTGTACTTCTTGGGTGGTCGGCCAAATATCACGGAGGAAAACGGGTTTTCCATTTTCACCATAACCAATGGCTTCAAAAGTCAAGTTGATGTCCACCGTACCCGCCAGAGCATAAGCCACCACCAACGGCGGCGATGCCAAATAATTCGCCTGAGTATGAGGATTAACTCGCCCCTCAAAATTGCGATTGCCACTAAGCACCGCCGCGGTCACCAACTGCTGAGCATCAATGGCAGCTACCAGTGAATCCTCCAAGGGACCGCTATTCCCGATGCAAGTAGTACATCCATATCCTACCGTGTAGAATCCTAGTGCTTCTAAATCGGCAGTCAAACCAGCCTTGGCTAAGTAGTCGGTAACCACTCGGGAACCTGGTGCCAAGCTGGTTTTAACATAAGTCGGTACACGCAATCCATAAGCACAGGCTTTTTTAGCCAGCAAGGCGGCTGTAAAAAGTACTGTGGGATTAGAAGTATTAGTACAGCTAGTAATCGCTGCTATCATCACCGAACCATGCTTTAAGGTACAAGATTTCCCCTTCAGCTGGGCTTCGGATTGTTTCTTCAGTTCTGCTTCTTTTAGCCCGAAGCCTCGCTTACCAATGGGAGCTGTTAAATCATGACGGAATTTATCTTTCATGTTCCGTAATAAAACGCGATCTTGTGGTCGCTTGGGACCTGCCAAGCATGGCTCTACCGTACTCATATCCAAAGATAGTAACACGCTATACCGCGGTTCTTGCTCAACAGAGGCAAATAACTGCTGCTGCTTGCAATAACGTTCCACCAGATTTACCTGACTCTCAGAGCGTCCCGTCATGCGTAGGTATGTCAATGTCCGTTCATCAACAGGGAAAAAACCCGTTGTCGCTCCGTACTCAGGAGCCATATTGGCTAGCGTAGCACGGTCGGGCAAGCTCAAATGGGCTAAGCCCGAACCCATAAATTCCACTAATTTACCCACTACACCCAACTCCCGTAGCAGCTCAGTTACTCGTAAAACTAAATCTGTAGCCAGCACACCTGCTTGCAATTCGCCCTCTAACTTTACCCCCACCACCTCAGAAGGTTGCATATAATAAGGCTGACCTAAAATAGCTGCTTCTGCCTCAATCCCGCCCACTCCCCAACCCAACACCCCCAAACCATTCACCATGGTAGTGTGAGAATCCATCCCTAATACCGTGTCCGGAAATACCAACGCACTCCCATTAGCTCCATGTGCCGAATTATCACTCAAACAAACTACCTGAGCCAAATACTCCAAATTAACCTGATGCACAATACCCGTAGAAGGAGGCACCACCATAAAATTATCAAATGCCTGCTGACCCCATTTCAAAAATGAATACCGCTCCCTATTGCGTTCAAACTCACGATTCTCATTAAATAACAATGCAGCTGAACTCCCAGCTACATCCACTTGCACGGAATGGTCTATCACCAACTGAGCCTGAATTAAGGGGTTGATGCGAGTAGCATCACCACCAAAACGCTTCATTGCCGAACGCATGCTAGCCAAATCCACCATGGCTGGAACTCCAGTGAAATCCTGCATTAACACCCTAACGGGCATAAAAGGAATTTCACCCTGAGGTAATTTGTCTGGCAACCAACCAGCCAATGAAACCACATCCTGCTCGCTTACCAAGCCTCGCCCCGCATGACGCAATACTGACTCCAACAAAATCCGAATGCTATAAGGTAGCCGCCCTAAGCTACATAATCCCTCCCGCTCCAAAGCCCCCAAATCATAATAATAAGCATCGTCCGTGGCGACCTTTAGCCTGCTTAAGGATCCAAACGGATCACCCGCACCACTTTTGGTAGCTTTAATTCTTGGACTCATCCTATGACGCTCGCTCTTGGTTCTATCTTCAGTATTAATAATGTACCCTATCTAATCAATGATTAAATCCTTCTTGCTGGGGAATAATCTTTCTTATCTCCATCAAACAATCTTATCTAGCTGCTGAAATTCTGGAGGAAAAATCGCTTGGGTAATTTCAATCAGCCAAGCTATCCCTGCTTGAACTGCTACTTCGGGCAAGGATTTTATCACACCTGTATAGCAGTCGTATTGGGCTGCGGCTTTGTCTAAGGCTTTTATAAGCGATAAGGGAGCGTTCCATGGCTGTTGTCGTATCGTGTGGACATGCTTCATAATTGCATGCCAGTGTTTCAGCAGCGACTGCTGTTGCAAGCGAACCCTGTCATCCTGTGAGGATGAAGCTGCCAGTGAATTCTGCATATTCACTGCCAAATTGGTGAGTTCTTTCAATCTGAATTCCAGATTGAGTTTCAAAACTTCTGCTCCTTGCCGATACAAAAATAATTTCCCCGCGTGAGAAGCTGCCAAATACTGACGCACCTGCCGATACCAAACTTCCAACGCACATAGTTCAGCCACAAAGTGCATTTGAGACTGATAAATTCTTTGAATATAGCGATAATTATTAACATCAAATGGTTTTGTCTGCACGATGGATTGGGGGGCATGGGGGGTTTGAAGAGCATGGGGGGTTTGAAGAGCATGGGGGGTTTGAAGAGCATGGGGGGTTTGAAGAGCATGGGGGGTTTGAGGGGCATGGGGGGTTTGAAGAGCATGGGGGGTTTGAAGAGCATGGGGGGTTTGAGGGGGTTGGCATGGGAAATTGAGTTCTCCTGCCAAGTGCATTTTGTGAATTCCTCCTGCCGGGGTGATGGCACCAAAATCGGCTGTAAGTGGGCCAATCAAGCTGTTATTGCCCCCGATAAAAATACGCTCACTTCTCAGGAAGACTCCTTTTGTTACATTTCCCAAGCAGGAGGCGGTAGCTTTATCGCCGCGGGGGGTATAATTAAAATGTATTGTGCCACTACCCACCTCGGTAAAAGCCCCATTCTGACTTCCCGTGCCGCCACTGAGTAAAACATCGCACCAATTGACTTGACTCCCTAAAGTAACCCAAGGGAACAGAATGCTCATTTTGGTATCGCTGTGCTGACCTACCCGTGCATTTTCTTCCAACAGCGTACCTTGGCGGGCTGAGAACCCCAGACCCGTCACGCTATGTTCACCAGCATCTCCACCCAAAAAAACCGACTGCTCCGCGCTCCCTGAACCCAGCACACAATTTGGTCCCACACAGCTATCTCGCAAAACCAAAGGGCCCAACACTCCCAAGCGACTACCCTCACCCACGTGAGTATTAATAACCGACACCCCCGCAGCTTCACTCACCACACAGCCGCGTTCCAAGCGTGATTTCTCACCACTAATGCTAGTACCGGGCATCAAGCAAGCCCCAGGTGAGATTGCCTCCAAAGGAACGCTTTTTTCAATCCACACTTGCTGTGGAAGTGGAATTTCCACCCCTTGCTCGCATAACCAGCTCAGTGATTTAGGTTCGTGAAACATTTTCAATAAATGCCAACCTTAAAAGCCCGTACTAAGCCTTATTTTTCAAGCCCAGCCCCATCCGCTGGGAAATTTCTATTTGTCCATCTTTAGGCGGGCAAGGGTCTGGCATAAGGTCTTCCCGCATCAGTGCCCCCGTCCCCAAGCCATGTGCATAAATAGGAAGCTTAGCCTGTTGACATAAAGAATCTACTACACATGCCATGTGTAAGGCCGCCATTCGTCCTACTACACCCTCCATCGCCGTAGTCACCACCACAGAAATGCCCGCCTTAATAGCCTTCTCCACCAAAGACAATGAACGCAGCACCCCACCAACAAAATGCGGCTTCAGTACCAATATATCTATCATTCTCTCTCCCAACAGTCTGTCCAGATCAATTGCTGAAGTACTACTATAATCCCACCCCAGCGGTACCGCACTCTGAGAACGCCATTCAGGATGCCTTAAAAATCCCTGAATACCAACTGGTTGCTCCACCATCTCTAAACCAAATTGAGCTAATTTCTCTATATTTCCTAGTACCTCGTCCTCATTCCATCTTCCTTGTACATCTACCCTCAAACTGGCAGAACTGCCAATCGCCTTGCGAATACAACTCAATTGCTGCTCAGCCCTGCTTAAACTAGGTGACAACTTAACCTTCAAGCAACAAAAACCTTCTTCAACCCTCTGCTTGGCTTCATTCGCTAAAGATGAAATATCTTCACTCCCCAATAATACCCCCACCGATACCACAGAAACAGAACGCGAATACAGCATCTTTGATAAAGGCAATCCCGACCGACTAGAAAATAAATCCAATAAAGCCGTCTCCATCGCAAAACGAGCACAAGGACAATTATGAAACCCACTCAGCCAAGAACTCCAATTCTTATCCTCTTTTAGCAAATATCCTCGTGATGGCTGGATGTCACTAAAACTCCGCCCTAATGTAAATTTAGTTTCTGTCTTTAAGGTATTTAAGGCCTGATTCAATGTCTCAACTCCATGGCCTTCCAATGGAGCTGCCTCGCCATAGCCGTGTATTTGTTGACCATCCTGAAGTATCAATTCCAGTCCCTCGCGTAAGCGTATCCTACCACCTCCAGGCAAGACAGAAACTGAACAATTAAGATGCAAGGTATAGTTCTTTATTCTGGTACTTTTAATATGCATCGCTATTCTATTTCTCCGATAAACAACAAACCGTTACATTATGCTATAAATACGGGCATGAATGAATTATAATTATCAACACCCCACCCAATCACCACAATGTCATCCGCAACTGATGCTCCTCTCCGATTCTCTACCGCAGACCAAAACCGCGGCGTTGAAGTAGAACTGCGTGTAGAACTCGGCTCAAAACGCTACACCCTTACTGAAATCACTAGCTGGCAAGCAGGCACAATGGTGCTGCTGGATAAAAAAATCGGCACCCCTTTGGACATCTATGCCAATGAGCAACACATCGGCAAAGGACGAGCCATAAATCGTGGAGGACGGATCGCCGTGGAGATCACGGAGTTAATTCAACCCCAAACAGCCGTTGAATAAAATAGTTAGCCCTTTTTTATTCGGCAAATGGTTTAGCTCCTCAGCACACCTCTAAAAAGTTTTCCAAATCATAATTGTAAATGGAAGTAGATCTTTGCTTAGCCTATTCACCTGAGACAAACTATCATGCTAAGCTGAAGGTGTCCTTTGTATTGCTGATGCTCTTGGCGTGATGATCAATCAATTAACCTAACATTTTTGATAATGCCTCAAACAATAACTTCCGCTAACAAAAACGACCGCGAACTTCGCAGCTCTACGTCCCCTAAAGGGGCTGCCGATTTGCTTATTTCTGCCTTTTTAGCCATTCTTTCTACTGCCATCTTCTACGAGGTTTTTCCCCTACCACTGCTGGAAAAAGATAGCCTGCTAGCACTGTTTGATAACAGCATATCGGAGATAATTATAGGGTTCACCTTCTGTTCCTTCTTTTTGCTGGGACTCAGGTACAAAAGATTCCGTAGGGAACTCCGCCTGCAAAAACATCTGAGTTCTACGGAAGCCAAAAACGTTTTTAGTAATGGCGTTCAGCCTTGGCAAGTAAAAGATACCCTGCTGCAATTACAAAATCTGCCCCTCAAAAAGACCTCAGGACTATTGATATCCACTGCTTGGCTTAGAATACAAAGACTGCTGAGGCATCAACCATCTGTTCACAACAAAGAGAGCCTTACCTCCTTTCTGGATTCCCAATCTGAACTAGACCTGAAAAAACTAGAAGCCAGCTACACCCCCTTGCGAGTATTCATTTGGGCTATTCCCATCTTGGGATTCATTGGCACGGTACTGGGCATTGGAGATGCGGTAGGTGAATTTGCCTCCTTCATTGAGAACACCAGCAGTAATGCCGCCATCGGTGATGAAATCCGTGGGGCCCTGGCAGGCGTCACCAGCGGATTGGCAGTCGCCTTTAATACCACCTTCCTAGCCTTGATATTGGTAGTTCCTGTTATGATGCTCTCCTCCTTTCTACAAAAAAACGAAGAAGAACTGCTGATCGCTCTGGAAGAATACTGCCTAGAGCATATCCTCCCTCATTTGCAAGTGGCTGACAGCATTGCTCCCGATGAAAATTATAAAGCCCACCTCAACCAGCTTACTCAGCTTTCTCAAGCTTGGGTCAATGAACTCAAACCGCTAGTCAATAATTTATCCACTCAAAGCCAGACCATGAACCATCAGCTAGCGGGTCTACAACCCGTAGTTAGGCAATTCACTGAACGTCTGCTTAAACAAAAACCACCGTCTGAATTAACGACCAAAAGTAAGAAAACCGCTCTTATCCCCCCCGTCTCGGCACAAGAACCAACAGAGAGCTGAGTCTGCTCCTGCCCTAAACTTTGCAACAGCTATTTTTTCCCGCGTAGCTACAATCCCTTATTATGCGTCAGCTAGGTTTTTCTCTGTTTCCCTTCCTAAGCGTTCAATTAGGAACCATGGGAGTGCTTTCCTTTCTAGCAACATTGCTGGCACTGCTACAAACCCCAGGAGTCACCCCCGCAAAAATTGAAACCGAACTGAAACTGGTAGGTGCACCAAATTACGTCCGCCCCTTGCTACTGGAATGCCGTAACAACGGCATTTGGCTTCACGAAAAAAATGGCAACCCCACCAGAAAATTCTCACTGCCAAATTTACAAAAAGAAGCACAACAGCTCGAAATCCTTACCGAACAAGTCCTGCAAACCTTGCCTACTAATGCCTCCCGAGAGCAAGTATGGTTTGCCCTCAAACATCTTATCCCCCAGCAGCCAAATCTCAAAAATAGCTTCATCTCCTGGCTACACGAAGTGGAAACCAGCAACCTTAGCGGCGAAGCCCATTCCCTACGCATCCAACGATACCCCATCCTGCTGATACATACAGACGGACTGGAAAGCTACGAAATAGCCTCCCAGCTGATAGAACAATCATCCCGCTTGGCAATCGGCTTAGAACCCTTTCTACCAGGATGGGAACTACCCTCTGCTAATTATTCTCCGTCATTATAGCTTCAGCTTGCCAATTCTTCACCACGCCCCAAACTATCACGCCCCAAATTATCACGCCCCAAACTACCAATGCCCTCCAGAAGAAGACGAAAAAATAGCGTTGAGATCGGTCTAGACTCTCTGGTGGACATTGTATCCAACAGCGTGGGGATCCTGATAATCATGGCTGCCTTCATGGCTATGCTAACTCAATTCTCAGCAGTACAACCTGAAGCCTCCCCTACTGAAAGCCGTCTCCTCCAGCTACCTTGGTCACACCCCTCCGATAAAAAATTCGCACTCTTTTCTATCTCGGAAAATAAAATTCACTATCTAGATCTCAAGCCTTTCTATCTAGCACTGGCAAACACTCCCTCATCTGCCGTACCCATCAACATCGCTACCCCTGAAAACCAACTCAACATTCGCTTCTTTCCTATCTCTAACCAAATCTACTGCTTGGAAATAAACCCTCTAAATCTAAACGGCGAAAGCTGGACCGAAGCACAATCAGAATCATCCCATTGGAAAACTGCCAGACTTCGTCATCCCCCAGAAGAGTACATTTATTTCTTCTGGGTCACTACCGATAGCTTTGCTAATTTTCGCCAAATCCGCACTAACTTGCAGTCCCAAGGAATAGAAGTCGGCTGGATGCCCCACCGCCCCAAACAACCTTGGGAATTCTGCAACGGCTTTGGCGGTACCGCCGCTTTTAGGGCTCAATAATAAAAATCTATGAATACCACCTCAAATAGCTGGAATGCCCAGCAGTGCCGTTTATTAAGGCCTTATGTAACAAATTTAGAAAAACCCATTTTTGCCTTGTGTAATCTGCCAGAAGTACTCAAAGGAGCTTTGTTTTCTCGCTACTCACGCTCAAAACACGGCTTGCGTGAATTGTTACTGAAAGAATTTATCCCTGAAAATACCACCGAAAAACAAGAACCCTTAACAGAGATCTTGGATATCCAACGTGCCGAAGAATTCTACCGTCGGGTACTGGATAACTACGGAGACGACAGCGTGGGAGAACTCGGGGGAGCACATCTGGCTCTAGAGCAAATTTCCATGTTGGCTGCCAAATCCCTGCAAGATTCCCGCATTGGCGGCTCTTCACTGGAAAAATCAACCCGTTATCTATCCTTTGCCGACCAGCACCAAGGCGAATATAAATTTTACCGAGATCCTCGCCTGCTTGCATCTGCTCATCGCGAACTTTATTTGAAAACCTGCCACGACTTGTTTCAGGGCTACCAAGATCTCTGGAAGCCCATGTTTGATTTTTTTGACGCCCAACCCAAAAAGAATATCCCCGAGAAATCATGGAACATAATAGTAAAAACGAAAACCTTTGACTCCCTCCGAGGAATTTTACCTACCTCTGCCCTGACTAACATGGGAATCTTTGGCAATGGACGCTTCTTTGAAACCCTCTTGCAGCGATTAGCTAATTCTCCCTTATCAGAGTGCCGTCATATATCGGAATCCGCCCTGCAGGAGCTGAAAAAAGTCATTCCCAGTTTTGTCCGTAGAGCAGAACTCGAAAACAAACACTTCCAAGCTCAGCAAAATTACTGGCAGGAACTCAATAAAAACCTACAGCAATGGGCTGATAAACAAGCAATCCAACTTACAGAAGATTCTCAAACAACTCGGCAGCCTGACACTGAACCCCAAGCAACTGAACAGCAAATCAGGCTATTGAAATACGACACCGACGCTCCCGCCCGAGTAGCAGCCGCCTTGGGCTACGAACAAAGCCTCCTGCCTTTAGAAACCCTGCACCATTGGACGCAATCCAAAAGCGAGCAAGAACTAAGAACCATTTTTGAAAACTTGGGCAAAACCAGAGGAAATCGCCGCCACAAACCTCCCCGAGCCACCGAACTCGCATTCTATACCTTTGAATGCACCGCTGATTATGGCATGTTCCGTGACCTCCACCGTCACCGTATGCTCACCCAGCAAAGACAGCTCCTCACTCCCAAACTAGGCTGGACAATACCACCAGAAATCCAAGCCGCCAGCCAAAATAACCAATTCGCCCAACTGATGCAACAAGCAGCCCGTGCTCATCAGCAGATCGCCAAAGATTTTCCTCAAGAAGCCCAATATGTCATCCCCATGGCATTCCATGTGCGATGGTACATGCACATCAACTTGCGTTCCCTCATCTGGCTTACCGAACTTCGCTCCACAGAACAAGGACACCCCGCCTACCGAGCTGCTGCCCAAACCATGGCCCAATTAGTACAATCATTCCAACCCGTTTTCAGCCCTCTTTTCACACACCTCAACAACACCATAACCACCAGAGGCAGAGTCTCCGCCAATAAGGACATTAGCACACATAGGCAGGCATCTCTGCTACAATAACATAGCCATTAGTAACCGTGAGTATGGACTATCAATTCTCTGCGATAACGGTCAAAAAGGGTAGATTTTGACATCATTCCTAAATAGCGATGTTTTTCATTCACTACCGGTAGCGACCAAGCCCCGCTTTCCTCAAATTTTTGAATTGCGGAGTTAACGTTTTCGTACTGCTTGATTACTGGCAGGTAGGTATGCATCACCGCTCCCATGGTGATCAGCGAATATAAGTTACTTTCAAACAAATAAGGTCTTATATCATCCAGATAAACTACTCCGCGCCACTGGTTGCTTTTACTGATAACAGGAAATACATTACGCTTGGCTTGTTTGAACAGTTCTACAAACTCGCCTAGGGAGGTACTTTCATGCAAGACCACATCTTCTGAATCTACTAACTCTGCTGGTCGCATAGAATTTAGCAATTGGGTATCGGAGCCTTTATGGGTCAATTCTCCCCGATTTTGCAGTTCCGAGGTATAGACAGAACCCTCAGTAGAAAAGAATCCCACCAGCATGGCAAATGCACAAACAATCATCAGAGGTATTATCATGTTATAGCCCGCGGTAATCTCCAACACCAAGAACATGCCTGTTAACGGAGCATGCATCAATCCTGTTACTACGCCTGCCATACCTATAAGAGCATAGGTACTGGGTAGGGCAAAGCCTGTAGTAGGAAAAACAGATTGCAAGATCTGTCCAAATCCAAACCCAGTAGCACCACCCAGCACCAAAGAAGGTGCAAACACACCACCAGATCCCCCGCTACCTATCGTGCTACAGCAAGCAATAAACTTAACCAAAACGAACAATGCTACCCATTGCCAAGTGTAAGAAGCAGCATTGTCTAAAAAAGTCTGAATCACCAGATAGCCATCATGGAGAACCGCAGGCATAAAAAGTCCCAGAATGCCCACCATAAAACCTCCGATGGCTGCTCGCCGAGTTGGTGAACTCACAAAACGCTTAAAGGCACTTTCACTAACAACCAAGCCCCGCTGAAACAAAACAGATACCAAACCCGTAGCCAATCCCAGAAAAACACAGGCAAATAAGTCTTGAGTGGAAAACTCTGCCAGCCCAATTGAAAACGTAGACTCAGTTCCTAGGATCAAACGCGATAACTGAGCTGCACTTACCGCAGAAATCAAGGTCGGTAAAATAGTACGAACATTCCACTCCCGCAGGATAATCTCCAACACAAAAATAGAACCCGTTAACGGTGCATTGAAAATCCCCGCAATCGCACCAGCTACTCCATATCCTAACAACAAGGTCCTCCGACGCTCATCCAAGCGAAACACTGCTCCTACAAGATGTCCAATCGCCCCGCCCGTGGTGGCAATTGGCCCCTCCAAGCCTGCAGAGCCTCCGCTGCCAACCGTCAAAAAGCTGGATACCAATCTTGACCAAGTCAAATTCCTATGCAACTGATAACCCCCAGATGCTGAACTAATCAACTGAGGCACTCCATGCCCCAGATTATCATTCATTATTTTACGTGAAAAATACGCTGAAGCACCCGCTCCTATGGCAGGAATAAATATCAGCCACAAAGAATAATGAAATTGCTTAACAAAATTAACACTGCCATGCACTGCTGAAACCAATGCCACTGCCGCAATGCCGCTTAATAAACCCACTCCCACCGCCAATACCATCAACAGAGCTGCATCCACCGCAGCTGAACGATGTACCTTAGTCACCCCAATTGCTTGAAATAGCTCTCTAAATCTATTTTTTCTTGGCAGCATTGCGAATTTGTCTAAGTAATTTCTCCAGCTTAGGCGGATTCTTATCCACTAACCCCTTATGCACTTTCTTGTCTGACACAAAATCAGATAATTCCTTTAGTGACATCAACAAATCTTCCACCTGATTGCATACTAGCATAAACATAGCCCGCACCTTACGTCCTTCACCAAAATCAACTGCCTGCTGCAAAAAAAATACCCCCACCAATGGGTCCGAAATTCCCCAATTATTACAATGAGATGCATGAGGAAAAGCTACCCCATCTACAACCACAGTGGCACCGTATCGCTCCCGAGTTTTCAAAGCCTGCAAGTATTCCCTCTGGTTGTCTTTACTCCAGTCCAGCTCCAGCTGCCTTACTCCAGCACCTAAGACGCTTCCCACAGTTTTACCCTTCAACTTATAATGCACCCCCCCACGACGAACCGCTTGTTCCAAATTGCTACACTCCCCATTCTTACTTCTCTCTGGTAGGCCAATACGACAATCCAACCCCTGAGAACGTGCCCAATCCAATAATATATTCTCATCAAACCCACCCCCCGGAAGCAACGGTAACACTCCCTGTTCTACCCAGCGTACCAAAGTGCGTTTGGGGACCCTAAGCATCCTAGCAGCCGCTATAGCAGAAATTTCTCCCACAGGCCAAATCCTCTAATATTTCCAACCCCCTGATTTATCTAAACCAGCCTGCCTAAAATTCCGATGTATCGCAAGTTTTATTTTTTAGCACACACATGTCGGTATAATCCCCTTAAAATAGCCTTGTCCTATCTTTTTATAAATGCTGGCATTGCTGGCAAATGCCAAATACGTGATGAGTATGGGATACTTGGGCAAAGCCTAACTTATCGCAGATGTACTGCTGTATCTTTTCTAATTCAGGGCTGTCAAACTCGGTCACTCGACCACACTTGGTGCAGATCAGGTGGTCATGATGTCCCCCTGGAATAACATTCTCGTACACTCTACCCGATTTACCAAAATCGCGCTTTTCCACTAAGTTACATGCTTGTAGCGTCTCCAGCGTACGATAAGCAGTCGCCCGTGATATTTTCAGCCCTTTTGCATGCATCCTGCTTAAAAGTTGTTCCATATCAAAATGACCGCTACAGGCAGCTATCTCGGTGGTTACCGTCAAACGCTGGGCTGTCATCCGAACACCTTTTTGATGCAATTGCTGCAAAAACCAGATTTTTAGGGAACCACTTTTATTAGTCGCCGTATTTTTACTTGTTGAGTGTGCTACCATGATTTAAGGATACCTCAAATAAACCATTCTCAAGTACTCGCCTTAGCCTTAATTTCAACGCTTATGGAATTTATGCTTTATCATGGATAAGCCATCTCTTCCAATCCCTTCTCACATACTTAAAAAGTGTTACCAAAACGCCATTGAGAACAGCCCTCACGAAGCTTGCGGTGTCTTGAGTGGTCCTATTGATGTCAACGCGGTTGAGCAATTTCATCCACTGGAAAATATTATTAACCAGTTACACCAACAAGACCCAAAACGCTGGCCACGCCATTCCAAAAACGGCTACCTGATTGACCCTCAAGCACTGCTGAAGCTGGAGAATCAACTGTGTAGGGCAAATCAAGCGATAAAAGTCTACGTACACTCCCATGTAGGTGTAGGTGCTTATTTTTCCCAAGAAGACCGTCAACGTGCCTCTTTTAATAACCAGCCCATCAACCCCTGTGCCCTTTATTTGGTCTGTGCCGTTAAGAATAAACAACCCGATGGTGCTATTCTCGCCTGGTTTAGCGAGTTCTCACAATCCTTTCAAACCATTGCTTTGTAAGCACGGTAAAAGAATCTTCTTATTAACAAGTAGCAATTAAAAATCCCGCCTGCTTATTAATTCATCATCTAGGGATTTAAGCACTGTACCCTGTCTGTGCCTTGGTTGGGCTGGTTGCATAAGATATCGCCCTGTACTTGTGAATCATTCTCTTTCCTGTAGTCACGTAAGGTAGGATACTGGCTGGAACTACCAAATTCCCAGTTCTTGATGTCCCAGCTTGAGTAAATACCACTGGCAGCCGTGGGGCTACGTAAGACGGCATCTGTTTTTCCTTCACTAATTCCCCTCAGGGCGTCACCACTACCATTATCTAGGGTGATATCTGTGCTGTAGTAACTATTGCTAATGATGGTGGTAGAATTTTTACTACCCACCAAACCACCCATTTCGTCATCACCGTCATTGCCGCTAACATCGCCCATAGAGTAGCTGTTATAAATACCAGAATTGGAGGATTGTCCTATTAGTCCTCCTACAGAATCATTGCCACCATTACCACTGACCGCTACGGCAGCATAACTGTTATAAACATTGCATTCTAAAAACTTGCCAACTAATCCACCTACAAAATCAACATCTCTACCACCACTGACAGTGCCTGCGGGAACAAAACTATTCCTGATACTTCCTCCATTGGTACATTCCCCTACCAATCCACCAGTAAAATCAGAATGGACTCCTGAATCTATGGTTCCAGTGGCATAACTATTATAGATGTTCCCACCTTCGTTCTCGCCCACCAGGCCGCCTATTTTGTCAAAATGCTGCGCCCCTGTTTGGTTCACCTGGGCAGAACCATATCGGATAGTACCGCTGTTGTATCCTGCTATTCCTCCTGTTAAATCCTGCCCATTATTGCCATTTATTTTACCACTGGCATACGCCTCGTTGATGGTACCCGTATTATGACCTGCTACTCCGCCCGTATACGTTCTATTCAAACCATTATTGATGATTACACTGACATAAATGCCTTCCATAGAACCCTTATTGTAACCTACCAATCCCCCTACCGAATCAAAACCCGCACCGGTAGTCAGAGTAGCATTGGTAACTGTAATTGCTTCAATTTGTCCTTCACTTTCAACATTACCTGCCAACACACCTAAGAATTTATAATCAGTAGTAATAATAGTAACATTGCTGCGGGTGACGGTAACATTGTTTAGGTTGAGATTGCGTACCAAACCTTTTGGATCGGTGGCATCGCTGTTGCCGATATTAGCAAACAAACCCACATATTCTAAATTGCTAACACTGATATCCAAATAATTGATGGACTTGCCATTGCCATCAAAGATGCCGGTGAAAGCTTCGGTACCACTGCCTAGCGGATCAAAGTTAGAGGTGATGTCAATGCTATTATCCATCTCGTAACCATTGCAAGTGTCTGAAGGACAGCCCCTAGTCCTTGCTCTGTCACTGACACTGGTTTTATAGCTACTGCCAGCTAAATTGTACTTAATGTTTCTCAACATATCTTCGCTGGTTATATTAATCAGGCCGTTGCCGTCCAAATCTGTAGCATTACGGTTGCTATCGCTGGGAAAATCATCTTCGTCTGAGTCACGACAACCATCAACATCTACATCAGAGGTATCATCTCTAGTCCATCCTGAAGGGCTGTTGTCACATTCATCTAGATCGTCACCCAAGCCATCTCCGTCAGCATCTGGGTCATCATCTATGATGCTACCAGTAGCAAAAACCGAAGTGACATTGGTTATTCCTACAATGTTTTCCAGTTGCAACTTAAAAGTTTCTGTACTTTCTGGTTCTTCATCGCCATTAACCATTATGGATATATCCAGCAAATATTCACCAGCTAGTATAACTGCTGCGACGGCTGTTTTTACAGTTTGATAGTCACTGTCATCGGTACTAACGTGAATGGTCTTATAATTAAATGTTACACTTGTGGAGGATAGCTTATTCAAACTGGCTGTAAATCTGAACTCGGTGGTACCAGAATCCTGTTCTATTTTAGAAACATCGGCGATCCTTATATCTAAGGAAACGTTACCGGCTGCAGAGTCGTTATCTCGGATGGTACCCGTAGCTGATAGTGTGTTGTTATCTACAGATAAAGTGGTTCCTGTGATGTTTTCTAAAATTAATTCAAAAGTCTCATCATTTTCTATTTCTGTATCGCCATTTATTGAAATATTGATTTCAGCATTATCCTTCGTAGGAGAAATGGTGACTAGGGTTGCATTGGCAACCATGCTGTAATCTTCATTATCGGTGCTGATGTGATTAGTTCTATAGGTAAAGTTAACAGATTGACCTTCTTTTACAACCCTATCTAAACTAACAATAAATTGAGCATCAATTGTCCCTGAATCTCCTTCTTCGTAAGATACATCCTCAATAGATATTGAGGGAATAAAGTCATCGTTGGTGATGTTTGCTCTTAACCTGAACGAATCCCCAGTTGCTCCACTTAAATCAACTCCAGTTAAATTGCTTACCTCAAGATAAAATCTCTCATCTGGCTCCACATCTGTATCACCATTAACCTTAACCACAATTGTCACTTCGCTTTGCCCTGAAATTACAATTCCTTTCCCTGATTTTGCTACATAATCTTCCCCTGAAATGGCAGTATGATTTATAGTTTGGTAATCAAAGGTGACCTCTTCTTGGGCAGGTTTATTTAATCTAAGAACAAACTCAAAATCTACGGTACCTGCATCTCCTTCTTCGTAGGATACGTCCCCAAATGATATTGAGGGGAAAACGTCATCGTTGATGATGGTTGCTTCTAGCCTGATCGAATCCTCAGTTTCTTCATCTAAATCAACTCCAGTTAAATTGCTTACCTCAAGATAAAATTTCTCATCCTGCTCCACATTTGTATCACCATTAACCTTAATGGCAATTATCACTTCGGTTTGCCCTGGAATTACAATCTCTTTCCCTGATTTTGCTACATAATCTTCCCCTGAAATGGCAGTACCATCCACAGTCTCGTAATCAAAGGTAATCTCTTTTTGTACGGGTTTATCCAGTGTAGCAATGAATTCAAAATCTACCGTGTCTGCATCTCCTTCTACACCTGATATATGATTTACATACAATCCTGCTAACTCTTCTGGTAATCCTTCCTGAGTATTTTGACCAGTACAACTGGTGTTTAATGAAATTATTCCTGATAGAATGGCAAAATAAGATAACTTCCTGATTACTACACGCATAATGGTTTTCCAAATAATGTGTTTGCTAGCAAAAAAATATGCTGAAAATAGTGCTACACCATAATAAACACCTTTATTAAGGATAATCAACCAGTTTATTACTTGATAAATTAAACATTAGCGATATTCCTTTTCTCCCCTATGCTACTAAGGAAGTGTCCTAGGGTTGATTTTGAGGAACAGTAACTTTGTAGCTAATCCTAACAAAGCCGTCATAAGCTAGTGGACGTAGCTTGGTGTCCTGAGCAAGGACGAAGTTCTGCGGTTTAGCTACAGAGATCTACTAGGAGTAGGTTGCTGTTGCAGGCGAGGAGAGGTTCATGGAGAAGGTTTGCTGTTTAGCGTAGACCACCAGAGGATTAGGCGTGAAGCATAGCCCTACTTGATCTTCTGGGTAGAGGGTGGGACAATGGGGCAATATAGCCCTAATGCGTTGTCCAGATGCCAAGCGGAAGGTATAGCTGGGTAGCCCTCCTAAGAAGCCTGCCTCGTGGACGGTTGCCCTTACGGCCCATGGTTCGGTTCTGAGGTGTACCGCGGATGGTGGTACCAGCAGCTGATAAGGTCCTGTGGCAGGCAAGTTTGGCGGTACGGGGAACCGCCCCAGTTCGGTGCGTAAGAATTCTCCATCGCGTTGGGCGGACAATAAGCACTCCATGCCGAAGAATCTAGCTACAAAGGGGTTAGCGGGACAACGAAGTGTTTCTGCGGGAGTGGCAATTTGCTCCAATTTTCCTTTATTCATAACAACCATGCGATCGGCAAGGTTGATGGCTTCTTCTTGATCGTGGGTGACCAGAATGGTGGTGGTATTTGCTTTTTTGAGGATCTGCTTAACTTCTGAGCGTAGCCGACGACGCAGATTGGCGTCTAAGTTAGAGAAAGGTTCATCTAATAAGAGGACTTCGGGTTGCGGAGCAAGAGCCCGTGCTAGGGCGGTGCGTTGTTGTTGTCCACCCGATATTTCATGGGGCAAGCGTTCGGCTAATTCACTTAGATTAGCTAGGGAAAGCATTCTGTTGCAGGCTTGCTTTTGCTGATAGTGCTTAGGGTGGTGGCTAGGTGAGAGAGTGCTGAGATGCTTGCGAGAGGTATGTTTGAGGCCAAAACAGATGTTTTCTTGAACAGAAAGATGAGGAAATAAAGCAAATTCTTGAAAAACCATTCCCACCCCCCGATGCTCTGGGGGGAGCATCCAGCCTGGTCGGCTTATGCATTCGCCTTTTAGGTTTATAAAGCCATCATCTGGAGTTTCAAATCCACCGATCATACGCAACAGGGTGGTTTTTCCGCAGCCGCTAGGGCCTACCACGCATAGTAGTTCGCCTTTTTCCAAACTGAGGTCAAACCCCTGTACCGCCCAATTGGTAGCTAGAAACTGCTTGCCAAGATTACTCAACTCCAGCAGATGAGCTGTGGGGTCTGAAGCAGATGAATGAAGTGTGGAAGGCATGGGTAACTTATAAAGGCGTGGGACGTTCTAATCAGTATGTAGGCAAATAATATGAATAATGGCGGTATAATTCAAGTACCTTATTGCCATGATACTTAGTGCCATTGATACTTAGTGCCATTGATACTTAGTGCCATTGATACTTAGTGCCACTGATACTTAGTGCCATTGATACTTAGTGCCGTGGTAGCTTATTTCACAAGCAGGACGTACCAATCTTTCTTACTGATTAAGATTAGTCCCATCAGTCAGTAGTTTTTATGGAGCAAAAGGACGGGAATGGTTGTTGCTAGAATTAAGATCAAGGCACTGAGAGCTGCTGGAGCAAAGGTTTCGCTGGAAGCATGTTCAAAGATGCGGGTAGCTAGAGTATCAAAATTAAAAGGTCTGAGGATGAGAGTCATTGGCAATTCCTTCATGGCATCAATAAAGACCAGCAGAGCCGAGACCAGAATGCTATTACGCAGGATTGGTCTATGGACTTGCCAAAGAGTACGTAGCGATCCCGCCCCCAACGAGCGTGCCGCGTAAAGGAGCTTAATATCCACGCGGCTAAGTCCGCTACGGACTGTTGACAGGCTAAGCGACAGGAAACGAGCATAATAAGCCAGCAAAATCGCCAGTAAAGAGCCGCTCAGCAGGTAGATCTGGGGAAGATGGAGATACTGAGTAAGAGCAGCGAGGTATTTATCAAACAGGGTGAGGGGTAGCAAAATTCCGATCGCCAGTACTACTCCCGGAGTGGCATAGCTCAGCCTTACTAGTGCCTGAATAAATTTCCGCCAGCCATGGGGACGCAGATAAATACCATAAGCAATCAGCACACCCATACCAGTACAAACAAGCATGGCTGCCAAGGAAAGCAAAAGGCTACTGGATGTTAATCGTACAGTCTCAGCAACATCCCCCAGCTGACTTAAGGAGGCCGTACTCCATAACTGGTGCAACTGCGATAGCACCTCTTGCCCTAGCACCAATACGGGCAATAAAAATCCCAATATCACCGGTACAGCACAAGCCAAGAAAGCCAGCCGTTGTTGTAGTGGTGTCAATCTAAAAGGGGGATGTGCCTTCTTAGCCATGCCATGCAATGACAAAGGATCCTCAAGCCTCAACTGAGCCAACCACCAGCCCAATAACAACAGTAACCCCAGTGGCAATAGTGCCAACTGAGCAGCCGCAGACGGATTACCCATCGCAAACCATACCCGATACACCCCCACCGTAAAGGTAGGCACTGCAAATAACTCAACTACTCCGAAATCACTCAAGGCTTCCATGACCGACAAGGTCGCCCCTGCCAAAATGGCAGGGCGTGCCAAAGGCAACGATAAAGACCAAAAACAACGCCAAGGAGAACCTCCTAAACTACGACCTGCTTCAAACACCTCGGCATATTGCTTTACAAATGCAGCCCGAGATAGCAAAAACACGTACGGATATAGTGTCAAACTCAAAAACAAGACAGCTCCCCAAATACTACGAACCTCTGGAAACCAATATTGGCTACCATTCTCCCACCCAAATACAGCCCGTAAGCCCCGCTGCAGAGGACCTGCATAATCTAACAGCTCCGTGTATATAAACGCTGCCAAGTACCCAGGCATCGCCAAGGGTAGCAACAAACCCACTTCCAACCACCGACGACCAAAAAAATCGCACATGCTTACCAGCCATGCACTACCTATCCCCAATAGCAAACAGCCCCCCATTACTCCCAACGCTAGCAAAACACTAGTCCACACATAACCAGGTAATAGCGTCTGCCACAAATGACCCCACAATCCATCCGCAGGACGCAAAGCTACCCCAATCACTCCCAATAGAGGCAACAAGGCTAACCCTGCCAACAACAACAGTCCCAACCGCCAGCCCCAACCACTATTGAAAAATGGCAATTTAACAAAAATTCTAATCTAGCTTCTCCAACTGCTACACCTCAAAAGGAATGACGGTCTTATATTTTCTTGAATCAATGGTCGCTGAAACTAGTGGATAGGAAAGCTATTCATTAAACATAAGCAAAGTATGTCAACGCACCACCCCCAAATTATTACTAAAAATGGGAAGAGAAAGCCTTGAAAGTCTGTCTCTAGCAATTTTCACATATTCTTCATTATTATCGTACCCAATATAGTCGCGATTGCTTATCACAGCTGCTTCTGCTGTAGTGCCACTACCCATGAACGGATCAAGAACAACGTCGCCCGCGAAAGAATAAAGCTCAATGAGACGGCGAGGCAATTCAACTGGAAATGGAGCCGGATGATTTACTCGCTTGGCACTCTCGGCAGGAAATTCCCAAACACTTTTGGTAGCAGCCATGAACTCATCACGCTGAATGCTAGATTCAGATTGTGATTTTCTATCAAATGAATTCTTGCAAAAAATAAGGATGTACTCATGAGTGTCTCGCAAGACTGGGTTACTGGCTGAACACCAGCTTCCCCAAGCACAGGAGACACCAGCACTGGCACCTTTTTGCCAAATAATTTCTCCGCGCATTAAATAGCCGATATCATCCATAATATTTACGACAATGGCATGAAGAGGAATATAAGGTTTCCGTCCCACATTAGCTATATTGATGCAAGCCCTTCCACCATCCACAAGCACCCGGTAGGTATCTTGAAAGACATCTTTTAGTAAATCCTTGTATTCGGCGATTGTTAAATTCTCATCGTATGCTTTTCCCACGTTATAAGGTGGGGAGGTCACCATCAAATGCACCGACGAAGATTTAACATGCTCCATGTTCCTGCTATCGCCATTATAAATGACATTGCATCTTACATTGTTATTTTCTACATACTCAGAGGCAGAATTTTTCAAAGGGCGAACATGTCCATACATCTTCCCTTGATAAAAATCCTTGGAATTATGCCCTACCCGCTTTTTAACACCAAAAGACTCAACCATCAAAACTCCTTCCATTTGTCAATCCACTTTTCATATACCTTATATTCATTCGTGTTTGGGTCTTCGTTATTCCAGAATATAGGAATCTGTAATGTCCGTTTGTCTTTAAGAAGGTTCCTCAATGCTTCTGCAGATAACTCGGCACCGCGTGAGTTAGTACCTTTGGATGGTTCCTTAATATAGCCGTTCTTCAAATCAAGAAACACATCTTGTTGCACCTCAAGAGGAATAAAAGAAAAACATCCGGTGTCATTCCATCTTATATTGACATATATAATACCAACTGTGGGGCAGTATTGACTACAAAACTGATCGGATGTATCCCAATCTGTAGCCCACATTAACTTGACTCCTGATAAGCTCTGGCCTGTTTTCGTCTTGATGGATATAGGTTTGCCATCCAAAAAAACATCCGACTCAGGTGAAGTGGTAGCAGGAAATGAAACCCTCTTTTTTCCATAAGCAAGTACCAAAAGAGCAGTGACAATCCGTTCGCGCAGATTACCTACCTCCATACCCACCTTACCTCCCCTGGTACACTCCAGATTAGCAATTCGGAACAGTTCGGGTAATCCCCTCTGTATTTTCTCCCTGTATTGTCCTTCAAAAAGAAGACTAAGATTGACAACCGTACATTTCATCTATTAGTAATATCTTCCCTTTTCTTGGCCTAAATTTATTCCCAGCCAACTTCATCCATAATACGCACAGCACGACCACGCAGGGTAGCTACTTTTTCTATCGGAATGCGATCCTGCTTAAAAATCCCCAGCCGTTCTAGAAAAGGAGAAAGCGGCACTTTCTTATTGACGGGATATTCAAAATTGCCCTCCACATACAACTTTTGAGCTTTCTCGCCCGATAAAAACTCCAAAAGCTGCACCGCTTGCCTCCGATGAGGAGCATAACGCACCACCCCCCCACCACTGATATTCACATGCGTCCCGCGGTCTCGCTGATTAGGAAACACCACCCGTACTCCCTTGCCCCAACTAGATTGCTTCGGATTCTTACTCACCAACCCCAGATAATAAGTATTAACAAAGGAAACATCACACTGACCCTGCCAAATAGCCTTCAACTGGGAACGGTCATTCCCCTGCGGCTTCCTCGCTAAGCCACTTCTGACAGACCTCGCCCAGCTACGTGCTTCCTTAACACCATGATGAGCAATCATTGATGCCAACAACGACACATTATAAGAATGCTGCCCCGAACGTGAACAAATCCGCCCATGCCACTCCTTTTTTGCCAAATCCTCATAACGCCTGATCTCTCCCTTAGCAGACCGCGATACTACCAACACTCGGGCTCGCACAGTCAACCCAAACCACCGCCCATCCTTATCACGCAAATGACGCGGCACATTCCGCCTGAGAACTGCTGACTTCACCGATTGTAGTAACCTTGCCTGCTCAGCTTCCAGCAAACGACTAAAATCGGACGTTAATAACACATCGGCAGGACTAAGACTCCCCTCCTGACGCAAGCGTTCTACCAATCCCTTAGGAGCAAACACCACCTTAACCTTAACCCCCGTTTCCTTGGTGAAAACATCAAACAAGGGTTGCATCAATAACCGCTGGCGATAACTATACACATTCACCTCATCCTGACCCCAAGCCATACTTCCATTAAATAACAAGAGTGTTAAAAAAATATGCTTCCAAAAGTAGACCATGGACAATACCTTTATATTAGAATTATTAAACATCGGACGCTGACATATCGCACAATCCGCCCGATATAGCAAATACCCACCAGTTGCCATCTATGCCTAGCATGTCCCTATCCCTCCATTCCCATTGTGTAAAGGATGACCTTATGATAATCTGCCCCTCAGTGTGGGCGACGTAGCCAAGTGGTAAGGCAGGGGTCTGCAAAGCCCTTATTCATCGGTTCAATTCCGATCGTCGCCTGCTTTTAGCTAGCAAGGCTAGGCAAGAACTCACTTAGAATTGATGCGTACCTTGTTAAAAGCCCGGGTGGCGGAATTGGTAGACGCAAGGGACTTAAAATCCCTCGCCTGAAAGGGTGTGTGGGTTCAAGTCCCACCCCGGGCATTTATTGGTGAATTAGACAGCTACCGAAGTTTAGACATCTGGCTTCAATACTTCTTTTAATCTTTCTAAAGAGCCATGCCGCGGGGACTCCGTACTGGATTCTCCCTTGATACGGAGATATATTTCTTCTCGGTGGATAGGGCAATCTTTAGGTGCCTCTATGCCCAAACGCACCTGACGACCTTTTACTTCCACCACTTGGATTTTAATATCGTCTCCAATGGTGATGCTCTCACCAGACCTTCTGGTCAAAATCAACATGTATGCTACCTCTTGGGATTATGAAGGAATGGTTAGGTTCTTAGAATTTATGCTATGCTGGTGTTAAAGTTTTGCATGATGAACGGAGCAGTTAATTTCTCTTTTATTGCCAAGCCTAATCATTACTCAGCGTTTCAGTTCTAGTTACCAAGCAAGCGATGTGCCAATGCTGAAATATGTCCCAATGACAAATACTTGTTTATGAGAAGCAGACCTTGGTACTAGAAAAATCATTAGGAATAAACGACGAGGAAAATACCAGCATTTCCCGTGAGTCTCAGCTACTAGATGAGCTGGATGCTCAATTGCGTTTGCAACACCGAGAACCCGATAATCCCGTACATGCACATCAGTGTGGTCGGGTTTATGCTCAATTGGGCGATTTGCAAAATGCGGTGGGATTTTATCGTCAGGCACTGCGTCTGGATGGCAATTACGCGGCAGCCCTGCTGGATTTAGGAACAGCTTTGCAGTCGCTGGGTAAAACCAATGAGGCAGAGAATTCCCTGCGGGCAGCCGTGGATGTAGATCCCAGAAACATGCGGGCACACCTGATCCTAGGAGGCTTTTTGGAAAGCATGAAGCGATTTGACGAATCGTTGCAGTGCGTCCAAAACGCCCTTAGCTTAGACCCCAATCACTTGGACGCCCAGCTACAACTGGGACGATTATACCTCCAGCGTGAAGAACTTGACAAAGCTCGTCAATTATTAGAACCGCTTTCAGAGCAGCATAACTACCATGCTGAAGTTTGGAACCTGCTGGGACTGATGCACGCCCGCACTAATGAACCCGCCCAAGCACGCACTTGCTACCAAAAAGCTTTGGAATTTAATCCTAAACAAGCAGAAATCTGGACTCACTTGGGCAATGTACTCGTCCATCTGGATGAAGAATCAGAGGCTGAAAAAGCTTATCGACAAGCGGTGGAATATCAGCCTGAAAATCCCGACTACTGGTTTAACCTAGGAGAATTTTATTTTCAGCGTAGCAATTATCAAGCCGAGCATGCCCTGATGCAAACAGTACGCCTCAACAAGAAAGACTGGGAAGCTTGGGAATTACTGAACAAATGGTATAAGGATCGCGGCTATCCTGCTCGCAGAAGGTTGGTACTCCGCATGCTGGCTGCCTATCACCCCGATAGAGAAGATGTCCTGATAGACCTAGCCGCCATCTACGAACAAATGAACGAATTTAACGAAGCTCGCCAAGTACTAGAAAAATTGGAACGCCTCAAACCCGATGATACCAAAATTAAGCAGCAATCAGTACGGGTCTTCCTCAAGCAAGGTCACATAGACGAGGTCTACACACGCATCAAAGGACTAGACCCTGCTGATCCCGCAGTACACGATATTCTGGTACATCTGGGACAAAGATTAAAATTCCGTCATCAATATCAAAAAGCCGAAGAATGCTTGCTGAGTGCCTCACAAACCAGACCCGATTCTCCTCAGCTTTGGTATATGCTGGCAGAGTTAGCCCAGCAGCGTAAAGACCATCAAGAAACCTTTGTACGCCTTTGCAAATCTGGTGATTTAAGCCGTAATCAAGCTTCCAGTTGGCTGCCGCTGGCGGAACATTTCTCGGCCAGCCAGCCCGAAAAAGCCGAAGCCTGCTACGAATGCCTCTATGAGCTTACCTGTTATCGCACTGATCTTTGGAATCAAATCATCAAGGTCGCTAGGCTGGCTGGCTCCACACAAGAAAAAAAATGGCTAGAACGTTTTTATCGCTGGCTGGATCTGGAACAAATCCACCATCAACACTGGGATACCCTCGCAGAACTCTATCAGCAAGCAAAACAACCAGAAAAAGCTCAACAATGCCGTCAATTTCGCCAAGACTGCTTGCAAAAAGAAGCTCAAGAACAAGCCGAAAAACAACAAGTCCTACACCGCATCACCCATCCCTCCTCCTCAATCTCTGACTCCTCTGACAATGAAGAAACAAGCGGCCAACAAATCACCAAAAATACTGAGAAAAAAGATCCCAAACAAATCAGCACCACAGGCACAAATGCCACCCCCAGATCCACCAGAAATACTAAACGCCGCCTCCCATCTTTACTCTCTTCCAACGATACCTTCCAGCCACCTCCAGAATTTGAACCCGGGCCTTCTCATAACCCCCTCCCTGCTCCAATTCCCTTTCCTGAACCTGCTGTTCCTATCGCTAAACCAGAGGCTAAGGCTACTGATGAACCAGAAGCTCCCACTACTGCTCCCACCGCTGAGCCTAAGGCTAATCCTACTGCTGAAAGCACATCTAAGTCTAAAATTGATACTCCCCCTGAAACATCACCTGAGGTAGCTTCTGCTCCCGATCCTGCCGAACTCTCCGAGCCAATTGAACTACCCAAAACAGAACAACCCGAACCACAACCTCCAGCAAATCATCCCGAACTACACAAGGACATTGATTCCATTGTAGCTGATTTCCCTGACCATACCTAGATTTGCCAACTCCAATTTTCGTACCTAAATTACTGGTAAAAGACACAATGAAACAAAAATTGGCTTCCTTATTTATCACCACAGGACGCAGAAACAGGCTCTCTTTCTTAGGCTGGGAGATTTTGCTCTCCTTTATATTCTTTTTCATCTGGGTCGCCTTGGGATTTGTTCCAACCCAAGCTGACCTTTTCCTGCTGGTATATCTACCTCTTTACCTCCTGTACAGCTGGGCTAATATCATTTGCCTTCCAGTGCAACGCCTACACGATATTGGTTGGAGTGGCTGGTGGTGCCTATTGTTTCTCATTCCCTTGGTGAGCTTCATATTCGGCCTGATATTGCTATTCAAACCCAGCGAGCCAAATGCAAATCGCTATGGGGATGTACCCTCGCAACAGGAAAAGGATAACACGCAGGATGAGCTTGATAATCAAGAACAGAAACCCACAGAGCAACCTGTGCTACCTGATCAAATTCCATCCGCTGATAAAACCGATGCTGGCTCTGCTTAGGCATTTGGCTTAGGCATTTGGCTTAGGCATTCAGTTTGAGGAATTCACGGACTGGCGGGTTGGTTTGATTATCTTGCAATAATTTTGCGGCTGAACACTTTAGGATGGGATGTCGCCAGCTGGGGCTGACATCGCTGAGTGGCTTAAGGATGAAATTTCTTTTGTGTAGCTGAGGGTGTGGTAGAGTAAGTTGGGGGTGAGACATGGTGAGAGATTGGAAGTCTAGGATATCAAGGTCAATTAAGCGTGGTCCATTTTTAGGAATGTTAGCTCTAACTCGCCCCAGGGTTTTTTCAAGGGAGAGCAATTGTTTCAACAGTTGCAGAGGAGTGCAGTCTGCAAAGCACTCGGTGACGACGTTAAGAAAATGGGGCTGAGCAGTAATGCCGTAAGGCATACTTCGATAAGTGGGGCTGATGTTATGAACGGTGACCAATTTTTTCAGCCCTGCCATGGCCTCAGGCAGATGTTTTCTGGGTTCTAAGTTTGAGCCCAGGGAAATGTATATATGTTTTGACATTACCTAAGGAGATGAGTTAAACATTTAGTTGACTAAGTATCCTAAAATGTATCAATTTAATGTAATCGTAGGTAGTATAAATTTACCGATGATGCTGGGAAGGAGGTAGTCCAGCTTATCTTTTGGAATTAAAAACATGGACTACAAAATGGGACTTATTAAAAACGTTGCTAGCAAGGCAAAAAATTACTTGAAAAACAATCAGGTCTTGCTAGGGGTACTAATATTGGCAGGAATAATTGGAGGACTATTGATGTTATATCGTGGGGAAATGGGGGACTCAGGAAAAAGAATTTCCATCCTTAAACTGGAGAACGGTCTGGAGGTTATATTGGTATCTGATTCCCGGTTCTCTGATTCTGCCGCGTCACTAGCGGTGGAGACTGGCTCTATACACAATCCTAAAGAGCATCAAGGGTTGGCACATTTTCTGGAGCATATGCTATTTTTGGGGACTGAGAAATATCCAAAAAATAACGATTATTCAAGGTACCTGGCTGATAATGGTGGCTATGCCAACGCTTATACATCTAATGACCACACTAATTACCACTTTACGGTTTTGCCAAACGCATTGGAAGGAGCTTTAGACCGTTTCTCACAATTTTTTATTTCTCCCCTGTTATCAGAAGAATACACGGATAAAGAAGTTAAAGCGGTAGCATCTGAACATGCGAAAAATATAAGCTCAGATGGCTGGCGCATATATAATTTGAGACGCTCTATCTATGATGAAGATGATCCTCGGCGGGGATTTTATACTGGCAATGCAGAAAGCCTAAAGAATGTCACCCCAAAAGTACTTAATGACTTTTTTCTTGATCATTATTCAGCCGATAACATGAACTTGTCTATAGTTGGGCCTCAACCGTTGGAGTATTTGGAAGAACTTACAAAGAAATATTTTTCTCCCATTGAAGTTCGTGATCTGAAAAAATTAGAGCTATCCACTTATGGTACTGAACCAAAGCAAGCACTACGGCTTGTTAAAGTTCGTTCTGTAAAGGACTCTCCAGAACTGATAATTGATTTCTTATTGGAAAGGTTCAATGAATACTATCGTGAGCAGCCTCTGTCGGCTATCAATCATGTGCTTGCTCATGAAGGACCTGGTAGCCTGCTTTCTTTGCTAAAGGAAGATGAACTGGCAGTAGCTTTGCATTCGTCCGAATACATAAACGCACTGGGAGGATCTAATCTGAGTGTGTCCATTGAACTGACTCCCAAAGGAGTAGAGCAGTACCAAGAGGTTCTACTAAAAACCATTGGAGTTTTTAATGCTCTTAAAAAGCAACCTCTTCCTGAATGGCTACTCAAGCAAGATGTTCAACTATCACAGCTTGATTTTGACTTTGACAACGAAACCAGTGCCACACGTGTAGCTACCAGAAACGCTAGTTCCATGGTTTTGTTCCCTCTTGATTCCCTCCCCCGAGCAAGATACGGTCCCACTCGCCCCAATTCTAAAATACAACATGAAGCCATGCAGAACTTCTCTGCGGAACGCATGCAGGTGATACTGGCAGACAAAAACATTAAAGGTAACAAAACCGATTATTATTATAAAACCTCTTACAGCTATGAAGAAATCTCTGGCGATTTATATAAACAGCTGCTCAATGCCGAACCAGATCCTCGCTGGAAGCTGCCTCAACCTAACAAATTCATCGCTAAAGATACCCGCTTGTTAAACCGCGCGGCAGCCCCCTACATCGGTGAAGATACCCTAATAAGAGCCAAAGAAAACAATTTGCCCCCCGAGGCAATTAATGCCCTTACACAAATGAAAGAAAACTCATTCAAAAACTTTGGCGAATTCCAATCTGAATTGAAAACCCTGCTCCCACGCATAACAAGTACTTTGGAAAAATCTATCAATCAGGTTCTTTCTCCTCAACCTACCCTGTTGCTACAAACACCATCTGTAAAAGCATTTCACCTGGAAGACTGGCATTTCCGTGCTCCTAAATCTAAAATAATGTTGCAATTTACCTTGCCTCAACACGGCAAAAACCGCCAGCAGCAGGCACTCACTGAATTGTATATTAGTACAGTCTTAGAAAGCCTTAACGAACTGGGCTATCCCTTACTCATTGCTGCCATCAGCTACAATCTAAAATACTCCAGCAAAGGGATGTTCCTGGGAATAGAAGGATATTCTGACCAATTACCCAAAGTGTTGGAACTACTCATCCAGCACATGCAGAAACCTTCCATCTCCACCGCACGCTTTGATAGTATTAAACAAACAATAAGGAAAGATTGGCTGGATACAGAAACCGATGCCCCCGCAAATCAGTCTACAGACTTCCTATACCCCCTATTGCTGCCTGCATACCATCACCCGACCCATCTGGCTGAGGCCTCAAAAAACACTTCGCTCGAAGATGTCCTAACATACGCCCAAAAGGTGTTCAGCTCATTCCAACTGGAAGCCCTGATTGTCGGTAGTCTATCACCCAAAAAAGCCTCCAAGATGCTTGCCAAAATAGCCCCAAGCCCTAACTCTGAAACTACTCAAATCCCACCAACAGTAAAAATCATCCCCTCCAAAAAAACCTTTCAATTCCACCATCCAATCAAACATAGCAACAACTTTGCCCTCAATTATTACCAATTCTCACCTGAAGTATCTCTACCCACAATAGAATCTGTCATCAGCATCTTACGATCGCCTTTTTATGAACTTTTCTTTAATCAACTTCGCACCGAACAACAACTAGGATACTATACCGTCGCTTATCCTAGATCAATACTCAAAAGTAATTCCTTGATTATGGCAGTGCAGTCAGCTGAATACTCCTCAGAATACCTCCAATCCCGAATCCAAGCCTTCATCCCCTTATTCGTTAAACACATTGAAAACCTCCCCGCAGACAAATTTGAACAACTAAAGTCCAATGCCCTCGCTGAGCAAACTCAACACTTCAACAGTCTTGCTTCCCTCACTTACTACAACTTTAAGAACATCTTCCTACACGAAAACCCCCAACGCAGACAATTACTTGCTAAACATCTGCAATCTATTACACAAAACCAAGTTATAGATATCCTAAAAAACACTCTGCAAACAAACCCCCGCATCCTCCAAATACACCTAGTACCAGAATCTCAACCATTGAATATCAAAAGCAACATTCAGCTACCCCAATGAGATCGGCAAATCCCCCAACAACAATCACCTTATCAAAGCTAAATAATGCTCTCCAGACCATAATGCAGCTTCGTTAATGACGGCACCTTACGGCAGGCAAGAATCACCCCCGGCATGAAGCATTCTCGGTGGATTACTTGATGTGATATCCTTAAATTCTCGCCCGCTTGGCTTAAGATAACCTCTTGGTTGGCAATAAAACCGGGCAAACGCAAGGCATGGATGGTAGTACCATGTACCTTAGCACCCAGAGCACCTTGATAAAGCTCTTGTGAAATGGTTTTCAAGCTCGGAGGATTAGGTCGGTTTTTCTGAATACCCGCTGCGGTACTAATAGCTGTGCCCGAGGGGGCATCTGCTTTGCCATCATGATGGATCTCTACAATTTCGGCATAAGAAAAAAATTTAGCTGCTTCTGCAGCAAAACGCATCATTAGTATTGCCCCGATAGCAAAATTAGGGGCGATTAGGCCTCCTTGCTGGTCCTGGGTTTCAGCAGCTAAGGCTTTAACCTCGGATTCTTTAAGCCCCGTAGTGCCGATGATCGGACTTACACCCGCGGCAATGATGGTACTAGCATTTTTGTAGACTACCTCAGGGTGAGTAAAATCAACACAAACATCCGGTTGTGCTTGGGATAAACACTCGGTGAGATTGTCATCCTTATCGCTTTGCCCTGATAGTACGAGATCTGGGGTAGCCTGCACAGCTTGGGTAACTTGACGTCCCATTTTGCCCTTAGCTCCATTGACCCACACGCTAATTTTATTATCGGCCATGGCTTATGGTCTCACTGGCAGGGGATGGATTGGCTTGCTGTTCAGAGCATATTTCACAGAGTGCATCAATACCTCCTCTGGTATTGTAGCGGGTTTTAACCAAAAGCCGTTGAGGCTTTAACAGAGCAAACATGTCTTCATAAATTCTGGCAGTGGCTGGCTCTTGGAATATTCCCACATTACGAAAGGAAACAAGGTAGTACTTGAGAGATTTTAATTCCAACACAAGCTTAGAGGGAATGTAATGAATACTTAGCTCGGCAACATCTGGTAGCCCAGAATAAGGGCAAACCGCAGAGAACTCCTTACTGCAGTACTGAATTTTTTGGCGTGGCCCCTGATATTCAAACGTCTCCAACCAGTCAGTACGAATTACTGCAGGGCTGTCAAATGCTGGTAGTTGGTGGTCTGATTTGCTCGTTCCCATGGGGGAACTTCCCGTTTTAGTTAGCCATTACGTTAAAGCCGCCGTCCACATAAAGAGTTTGGCCTGTAACACCAGAAGAAATATCGCTGAGTAGAAAGAGTGCAGCATTAGCTATCTCCCCTACCAATATATTACGCTCCAAAGCAGAATGGTCACCAGCAATTTGGAGCATCTCGCTAAAATTATTCACCCCCATTGATGACAACGTCCGCAAAGCCCCAGCAGAAACACAATTAAAACGGATGTTCTCCGTGCCATATTGACGTGCTAAATATCGGGTAGCCGCTTCCAAAGCGGCTTTGGCTGGACCCATCACATTATAATTGGGAACCGCCAGTAGAGCCCCAATAAAAGACATGCTCACCAACGATCCACCCCCCTGACGACCCTTCATCCTTTCGGTTGCCAATCGCGATAATGGCAACAATGAATACGCACTCACATCTTGGGCTATCATCCATCCCTCACGCGAGGTACTTGAAAAACCCTTCTCTAAATCATCACGCTCTGCATAAGCAACCGAATGCAAAACAAAATCAAAACCCTCAGACCAAACCTTATCTAAATCTCCAAACAAATCCTCCCACTGCTTGTCCTCTCTAACATCTAAGGGTAACACCGCTGAAACCGTCAATTTATCCTGCAAACCTCGCACAAACTTCTCAAAACGACCCTTAGTATCCGGAGCGTACGTCAATGCCAAATCCGCTCCGCTATCACTCAAACCTCTAGCTACCGCATAAGCAATGCTACGCTGATTGGCTATCCCCAACACCAATCCTCGCTTGCCCTTGAAATCAATCATGAATTACCATTTTTATCACGGTTACCAGCCCTTTTCCTCGCATACCCCATCTTAGGTTGTATGTTCATCCAAGTAATATGTCAACATGTAAAAACTAGCGTGGAATTATTCGTCTCAGAGCAGCACAGCAAATAATCAGGTAAGGTTAGCTGCTAATAAATTTGCTTGCCAGCTGATAAATGAAAAACTCCAACAGAACCACTGGTAAAAAATGCGTTTTGTAGATGAAACAGTCATTGAAATAACCTCAGGCAAGGGAGGTGATGGGTGTGTTTCCTTTCGGCGGGAAAAATTTGTTCCTAGGGGCGGTCCCGATGGTGGCGATGGCGGACAAGGAGGAAGTGTCTGGATACAAGGAGTACTGACCAAACACAGCCTGTTGGATTTTCACAATCACCAGCGTTATCGGGCTGGAGACGGCAAACGCGGCCTGGGCAAAAAAAAACACGGGGCCAAAGGAAAATCTTTGCGACTAGAAGCTCCTCTGGGAACAATTATTCGTCGGGCAGATGAAGGCACCTTGTTGCTGGAAATCCTAGATGAAAACCCGCAATTGTGTTTGGAAGGCGGAGAAGGAGGCAAGGGAAATGCTCGCATGAAAACTTCGGTTAATCGTACTCCCATGCATGCGAGCCTTGGGCAAGCTGGGCAGTCCTTAGATATTAGTCTGGAGCTAAAACTACTAGCCGATATAGGATTGGTCGGCTTGCCCAATGCAGGTAAATCAACCCTCATAAGTCGCATATCTAGAGCTAGCCCCAAGATTGCCGACTACCCCTTTACCACTCTCATTCCTAACTTGGGGGTTGTCCCAGCCAGCTATGCAGATCAAATTGACAGCTTCGTCGTAGCAGATATCCCTGGTATTATCCAAGGGGCACATCAGGGAAGTGGTCTGGGAACACAATTCCTCAAGCACATAGAACGCTCTGGCATCCTACTATTTATGCTGGAACAAGCTCCCCTAGGGCAACTCAAGAAAAATTGGCTGACCCTCAATCAAGAACTCCAACAATTCAATCCCTCCCTAGCCAAAAAAACACGACTGGTAGCCTTAACTAAAATAGACCTTATATTACCTCAGCAAATTAAAAAAAGCCTCCAATATCTCCGTCAACTAACCAATGTTGAAACCCTAGCCATTTCAGCACTCTCAGGAGAAAACATCGCACAACTGATACAAACCCTTTCTCAGCATGTCGCTCAATACAAACGGTTTCCCCTTGTAGCAGGCAGTTAAGCTACCGCATGACACTGCCACCCGACACACGGCTAACTACTTAAAAGTGCTTTCTCGGCTTTGGCAATGTCTGCAGGAGCATCTACACCAATTGATAGTGTTTGGGCGGGGAAGCAAAATATCGGGATCCCATGTTCAAGCACCCGTAGTTGTTCTAATTGTTCTTGTTGTGAAAGCGGAGTGTTTGGCAGAGTAGCAAATGTTTCCAAAAAAGAGGTTTTGAAACAATAAACCCCGATATGCTGCCAGCAAGACTGTAGTTGGGTTCCAGTTTCAGATTGGGCATGTGCTGGTACATGTGGGATAGGAGCACGAGAAAAATAGAGTGCCTGCTGCTGTTGGTTGATAACAACTTTTACCACGTGGGGATTATCTAGAACTTGCTGTTCGGTAATAGGGTAAATAAGCGTTCCTAGTCTGGCAGATTGATTGCGGGCTTGGTTCATGCCCTTGACTAGGGTAGAGAGGTCTTGAGGATTGATGGTAGGCTCATCGCCTTGAACATTAAGTACCCAATCAGGAGAACGCCCAGACTTCAGAGAGGATGTCAAAATGTGTATTGCCTCAGCAACCCTTTCTCCGCCAGTTTCACAAGTGCCTGTCATAACCACCTCAGCCTTAAATCCCCGTGCCGCCTTGGCGATGTCTTCATCATCAGTAGCAATAAAGGTTCTGTTAACCTCAGGGGATGCCTGAGTACGCTGCCAGACATGTTCTATCATTGGCTTACCCAGTATGGACGCCAACGGCTTGCCCGGAAATCTAACTGACTGACTGCGAGCAGGAATAACAGCCCAAGTTGTAACTGGCTTGGATACTGCGGGATTATTGATCGCGGACTGGGAAATTGTTGCTTCTAAAATAGTCATTTTTTTGCATAAATCTGTTTCAGGATGGCTTGGGAGTTGAGTAGGGTTTGACATTCAATTCTACGAGATCTTGATGATGCTTGGGAAGCAATGCCAAAAATGCTTGCACGGCCAGTTTTGTCAGTCGGTCTTTGGGGATGATTAGATTAAAATCATCTGCGGTGATCGGGATGGACTCCAAAGGCAAGGATACCGTCGCAACAGTAGTGGCTATACCCCAATCGGCACGACCTTGCAAGATGGCAGCTACCACGGCTTGTTGCGATTGTGCCTCGTGTAAGAAACCGCGGGGTTTTTGTTTCCCGATCAAGCTGTTGATGAGAGTTCTGGTGGTACTGCTACGGTTTCGGTTAACCATGATGATTTCAGGCTTAGAAGTGGCAGTGTGTAAGGCTTGTGACAAGGTTTTATTAACAAAGTGGGGGTCATCTTTTCTAAAGATGAAAGATTGTTGTCGTTGATAGGCTTTCACTAAGTGTAGGTCTGGGGTAAGAAAGGGAGCCTTGTAAGATTCCGATGTCTCATGCAACGTGTTGTAGGCAGCCAAATCGCATTCACCTCGCTGAGCCGCTTGCAATCCTTTCTCGCTACCGATTGGAATGTATCTTGTTCCCCAGCCTTGCTCGCTGAATAATGCCAGTAATTTATCCAAGACCAAACAGTGACTACCAATCACCACTAAGTCGGCACTGGCATGCTCCTTGTTAAGCAAATGAACCTCTACATTGCTACCGACCTCAAGCCATTGTTGCTGCTGGGGTGTCACTATAAACCCATCTGCACGACTAAATGCTGACACCGAGCCTGAACCCTTATCCAAAGGCCAAGCATTCAAACCACTACGACCTTCAGTCAGATATACCAGCGTAAATTCGGTGCGTCCCGATGCCGATTTCATACCCATAGGCAAGGTAGCTCTCACCCGTTCTGCAGAGTTAAAAGTAGAGTATGCCACTGAGGAATGTTCATCACCCAAAGAAGAGGCTTCCTTCTTGCTGTTAGTAGCAATGGGAATGTCAACATCAGGCTCAAATTCTGGATACTTGAGAAGTCTGCCCGTTAGTTTTCTTAGTACTGGGGCTATCATTAAATAAAAGGTAAAAGCTGCCGAAGACGGAAAACCCGGCAAAATAGCCACCAGTTTCTGTTCTGCTGCTGCTAGACACAAGGGTCTGCCCGGTTTTAAGGTAACTCCATGCACAAAAATGCCGGGCTTTAACTTAGCAACTACCTGATGATTAATATCCTCCTTCCCCTTGCTACTTCCACCCGAAAGTAGAACCAAATCACACTCTGCCAAAGCTTGTCGCAAACCTGCTTCCAGCTGAGCTTCATCATCTGGAAAAATACCCATGAACACTGGTTCACCGCCCTGCTCACGAACTGCATCAGCCAGCATATAGCCATTGGAATCATAAACCCTCCCCGCCGTCAAAGGCTTCCCCGGCACACTTAACTCATTACCCGTTGACAAAATAGCCACCTTTGGCCTTTTATACACCAACACCTTATCCATCCCCAAGGCTGACAACACTGCAGTCTCCCTTGCCGTCACCACCACTTGACGATCCAACGCCGTCTCTCCGCACGCCAAATCGCTCCCCGTATGAGTAAATCCCTCGCCCGCAGTAACCGAACGCTCCACCAATAACAAACCTCGCTCGCAACGTGTGTACTCCAGCATCACTACGGCATCTGCCCCTTTGGGCAAGATTCCCCCAGTGGCAATCTCAGTCGCTAACCCACCGCTGACCTCTTTCTTAGGCTGCACCCCACAATCTAAAACTTCGCCCGTTAACTGCAATTCAATCGGCTGACTAAGAGATCCGCTGGCGTCTTCCGCCCGCACTGCATATCCATCTACATTGCTCCTGTCAAAGCCCGGGATGTTCATCCCACTGACAACATTGCACGATAACACCCGTCCCCATGCCACCTCCAGAGAAACCCACTCCTCACCCACAGGGTCCAAACAAATACTCGCCCACAATCGCTTGCGGGCATCTACCACAGACAACAACCGCCCCAAAGCCATATGGACAACCCTACCAAAATTCCCTACCCCCCTCTCGTCTACCAACCCTTCCCTATCCCCAGCTACTGTTGTAATCTGAATGTAAATGTACCCACTGGTGGATTGCCATCATCAAAGCTGGCGTCGTTGGTACCACTGGTCAATCTAGTAATAACCCCACGGGGTTGGGTCTCAGCATTAGCTGAGTTGTAAGTCAAACCGTCATCAGTGCCAGCATCATACAAACGCAAGGGGAATACCTTCTCTGTCAACCAATCGCCACTTGCGTCCAATAGGTTCTCATCATGTATGCCCACAAACCAATCAGGGCTGGGTGCTAGCATGGCGACTAAGGACACATAAGAATGACTCTTGTTTATCTCAAACGTGACTGATTTTTTTACAGGAACATCAGTACGACCCCCTGTAGCTAGTATCACATTCTCAACTTTGCCAGCCACCTTAAAGCAGGCAATCTCACTTTCCAGCTTGCTTCTACCGCCAGTCTCAGCCATGAATTCTATTCCATCTGAAGCAATTTCACCCAGCTTAAATAGATCCAATCCTTCCTTGTGAGTGGCTCCAATCAAGGGCGAAAAATGAGGGTCACTTGGAAAGTTAACCGGATGAGTAGCCGCACTCCAAGTGGAAACAAACTCCACCGTATAAGTAGCCTCACCGGTCACGTTTGCTACCTTAACACCCGCACATGCACTTGCACTACTCTTATTATCACCTGAGGAAGAACAGCCTACCAACCCACCAACCAATAACACCCCTACCAATCTTGGTAAATATTTCATAAGCCTACCCGCAAAAGAAACAAAAAATACCGTGATTTATGTACTGCAACCACATAAAAACACTAGGTTAACACTTCACCAGTCTAGCACGACAACTAACTGGGACACAACACACGGGTGGGTCGTAGTTGGAAAGTTCCTGGTTGCCCGCAAATCACTTTACCTTTTTTATCATCGATTTTTTCATCATCGGGTAGCCACGATCTTAAGGATGGGTACTGTGCATTGGAGCCAAAATCCCAGTTATCTTCACTCCATTTTTTATTATTACCAAAATGCACCTTGGTACTGTCGGCATTAATGGCCTTCAGTTGGCCTATGGTGATTCCGGTGCCAGCACTACTACCCTTTTTTCCACATTTTCCAAGGCCACTAACGGCGGCTTGGTTACTGTAATAGCTGGCAATAATGGTACCCTCCGTCGAACCAACAAAGCCAAAGGAATTGCTATTGCTTCCCACCAGTCCGCCCACAATCTGAGGTCTAGCAAAAGAACCTGTGCAAACTTCATCCCCACTGAAAGGGTCTATTTTGCTGTTCAATTTACCACCATCAACATCGCCGGTAGAATAGCTGTATTTAATGGTACCATAAGTTCCTCTAAACCAGTTTTGTCCCACTAGGCCTCCAACAACGTCATTGCCGCCAGAAGCTTTTATACCATGAACGGAATAGCTGTTTAATATTTCGCCGGAGTTTATCCCCACTAGGCCTCCAATCCTATCACCAGAAGCATCTCTTCCACCGCCATAGACATAAGCTAAACCACTATAGCTATTCTCAATTTTACCGCCGTCGCCGTTCAAGCCTACCAACCCTCCCATATTGTCATTACCATCAACTCCGTTGACTCTTCCCCCAGCGGAGCTGCTCTGAATAGTACCTATGTTGTGTCCCACCAATCCGCCTATATTGCTATCACCTCCGATATCGACAAGCTTGGAATATGAAGTGCATGAATAGCAATAAGACTCGCTGTCTCGAATGACACCCGAGTTATATCCTACCAGCCCCCCCAAATTGTCATCACCTTCGCCACTATGTACGGCACATTCAAGGCAATTATTATTGCTGTCCTCTATAATACCCAGGTTGTATCCCACCAATCCACCCACATGGTCACTGCCGTAAGAACTCGAGATTGATGCCTGGAAGACGCTACAATTGTAACAGGAAACCCGGCTGTTTCTGATAACACTACTACTTTCACTATACCCCACCAGACCCCCCACATAATCAACTTCTGTCGTTCCACCTACTGAAATGCCGTCAACAGATACATTGTCAATGGTTCCGCTAACCCTGCCTGCTAAAGCACCCACATAACTGCCTCCATCAACATAGCCTCTCTTAAATCTCAAATTTCTCACTTCGCCTGCTGTACCCACTGTAGCAAAGAAACCAACACGCTCTTCATTATGAGAGATAACCAAGTTGCTAATGGTAAAGTTATTTCCCTCAAAAACACCTACGAACACCCCAACGGGTTGCCAACCACTCTTGCCAACCTGCTCAACTGGGGCCAGTTCAATATCAGCGACTAGCTCGTAGCCATTGCAGGTACTAATGCTATTTAATCCTCCACAGCCAGTGGTACCAGCTGTGCCTGTTTCACTAGTTTTGTAGCTAGTACCCCTTAGATCGTAGCGAATGTTGTTCAACATTTCCGCATTGTAAATCTCAATCAAGCCATCTCCATCTGAATCTACATCAGGGCCATCATCCACTCCATCACCGTCGTCATCACCGTCTGATTTGTCTGGCATGCCATCACCGTCAGAGTCTTTATCCCTAATGGCATAATCTTTATCATTACAACCATTTTTATCAGCAAGGTCTGTGGTACCATCTTCATCAGGGTCTGTGTTGGTACCCGGACATTCATCTGAATTATCTCCCTTTCCGTCCCCATCAGAATCTTTGTTCTCAGAAGGATCATCAGGAAAAACATCTTCAATCACTTCTTGGTAGACATTCTTGTCATAATCTCTACAGCCGTCGCCGTCGCGATCGGTGTAGCCATTGCTCCTCCATTTCTTGGCACCTGTTTCACATTGATCAGCCATATCACCAACTCCGTCCTCATCAGTGTCCACTTGTTCAGTTGGATCCATGGGGAAATCATCAGCATTATCACCAACTCCATCTTCGTCTGTGTCCTTACTTTCACGCCCATTGTCGGGCAAAGCATCTTCCTCATTCCTGCAACCGTCGCCGTCGCGGTCAGGGTTGGTATCAGCATTAGGATCAGTCTTCCAACCCGGTGAGTCAGGGCAGAGATCATAAATGTTGGGCACTCCATCACCATCTCTGTCAAAATTAACTTCAGAAACGCCGCCCCCGCCCCCACAAGCGTTAAGCAACACAGAAAAACATATCAAAGCCGTAAGGTGATATACACGACACTTCACAAAACAAATAATCTTAAGCACGGATTTAAACACAAAACATCTCCCTAACGACTGACTTCCTTATAACACATTTTTTGAAAAATCAAAACCTGTAGTGATTATTTCTCCCAAACTACCTGTTATCAAGTATTTTATCAAGCTGATGAAGATAAAATAACCAGTAAGTGGATGTGCGTACCTCCCATTTTTTATGTCGCAATTACCGTAATATCTGTTTATAACGCGGGCCACATGTGTGATTATCCAAAACCACCGCCCCCCTCCCCCCAATCCCTAGGAGGGATATGGGGGTTGTGTGCTTGATAAGATTGAGAAAATAATCGGTCTGTCGGAGGACTGGCTATATCTCTCGGCTATGCTTAAAGAGAACGCTTGATGGAAATGTTGGCATAAATACCGGGGTATTCAAGAATAAACAGGGTGAAATTAGCACTGTTACCGGTATTACCGATGTTATGCCCCAGTCTATCAATGAAACGCCGACCACATCCCTGGAGTTGTATTCCGTAGACAATTTGGCCTATGCACCATTTTTGTTCTAGTGGCTCTATGTACTGCTCTATTTGAGATTTAATGACTTTGGATCTTTCCTCCTCGCCGCTGACATTATAGCCGAATAAGTGAGTGACGTGGGGATTTTCTAATACATCCTCTGGTTTTTGGACTCTCATGCTTTAACTCTTTTTGATGATTGAATAAACCTCACTCTTAATTTTCACACGAGACAAATTCATATTCAAGTAAAAAATCAGCTTAATTTCTCCAATCAAGCCTAGAGTTTATCTCATTAAGTATTTTTTTCAAGAAGATGTCTAAGGAGAGAGTGATTTGGTCGGTTTGGGCGTGCCTACGCCATGAGATGCTAGAATCTTGTTGCTCTTGGTCTCCGATAATAATGATATTGGGTATTTTCTGGGTTTGAGCGTAACGGACGCGTTTGCCTAGGGATTCGTTGTTGTAGAGTATTTGAGTACGGATGAATTGTTTTTTCATCATTTGATGCAGTTTTTCAGAGTATTGTAAGTGGAGCTTGGGGCTGACGGGCAGGATAATAGCTTGGATCGGTGCCAGCCAGGTGGGGAAAGCTCCGCCATAGTGTTCAATTAAAAAGGCAATAAATCGTTCGTGTGAACCAAGGGGAGCCCGGTGAATGATATGAGGGCGGTGTAATTGATTGTCATGACCTACATATTCAAGCCCAAAATTCTCTGCCATGATGAGGTCTAGCTGGTTAGTGGAGGCAGTTTCTTCCCTGCCAACCACATTGGCGATTTGGAAATCAATTTTAGGTCCGTAGAAAGCTGCTTCGCCTATTTCGGTGTGGAAGGGCTGACCGAGTTCCTGCAAGGCGGTTTCTATCAGTTTATTAGCTTTTAGCCATGTATCTTTGGAGCCTGCATATTTAGTTTTGTCCAAATCTGGAAGAGAGAGTCTCATCCAATAGCGAGTGATGCCAAACAAGCGATAATAATCAAGGTGCATTTGCATTACATCAATTAGTTCTTGTTTGATTTGATCAAGAGTGCAGTAAATGTGGGCATCATTGATGTTCAGGGCACGTACTCTCAGTAATCCGCTGAGTTCGCCGGATTGCTCATAGCGGTAGCACATGCCGTATTCGGCTAGTCGCAGAGGTAGATCTCGGTAGCTACGGGGCTGAGATTTGTAGATCATATGGTGATGAGGGCAGTTCATGGGCTTTAGGTAGAAAGTTTCATTTTCTGCTGTCATGGGAGGGAACATAGAGTCTTTGTAGTAGGGAAGATGTCCTGAGGTATGGTAGAGTTGCTCTTTGGTAATGTGAGGGGTAGAAACGCGTTGGTAGTCGGCTTGGAACTCCATTTCGGAGGCTAGTTTTTCTAGTTCGGCACAGATGGTAGCTCCGTGGGGCGTCCAGAGGGGTAGTCCTTTGCCTACTTCGTCTGAGATGGTGAATAGTTGTAGCTGCTGACCGAGTTTGCGATGGTCGCGCTGTTTGGCTAGTTCTCTCTGCTGGAGAAAAGTACTTAATTCTTTTTTAGTTGCAAATGCTAGCCCGTGTACTCGCTGGAGCATGGGATTTCCTTGTTGACCTTTCCAATAAGCCCCTGCCAAGAAGTCCAGCTTGAAGGCATCGGCAGGTAGTTTCATGGTGGAGGACACATGAGGCCCGTCACACATGTCAGCAAAGGGACCATTTTTGTAGACGCTTAGGGTTTGATTACCTTCTGCGAGCAATTCCTTAGCCATTTCCACCTTGTAGGGCTGGTTTTGGTCTTCCAGTTGCGAAATTAACTGCTGGCTTGGTAGCGAAGTTTGATGGAATGCTTGGTCTTCGTTGATGATACGGTGCATATGTTTTTCTAGCAGTGGGAATTCTTCTTCTTTAAGGGGCGGGGAGACTTCAAAATCGTAGAAGAAGCCATTCTCGGTGGGGGGACCATATCCTAACCGGGGTTTATCTCTAATTTGGCAGACCGCCTGAGCCAACACATGTGCCAGCGAGTGTCGCAGGCGATAGAGAGGGTGAGTGCGATCTTTGGCCATCAAACTGGGCGGTTGGTAGTCTGTTTGATGAGATTGGGAGGGATGAGCGTTGTTTGTTTGCTCTGCTTTGTAATTACTTTTTGAGTCTGTAGCTGGCAAGTCATCGGGGGGTGATTGAGGGTCAGCCATGGTTTTTTTCAGATGGAAGTAGCAGTTAGCATTAACTAGTTTTGCATTCAGTATTGCACAGTCGGTGCTTATTTTTAAGAAATCATGAAGCAGAGTTGCTGAGCTGTTCTTTGAGTTTTAGTCCTGCTTTGTAGCAGGCTTGAGCCTCATTGGTTTGCTTCATGTTGTAGTAGTGGCGGCCAAGTTGGTCAATAAGTTCAAGCTGTTTGGGGATATCGCCCAGTTGTTCATGGAGTTGGAGTTGCTGCCTCAAGCACTGGATGAGTTCTTGTTGTTCGCCCAATTTTTCTAGGAGCGAGCTAAGTAAGGGGTAGCAATCTTGGAGGGTTTGGTAGTTTTTGGATATTTGTGCCTGTTGAATGAGGGTTTGGAGGGTCTGTTTTTGAGTGAGCTGGGTGAGATCTGTACTGGCATTATCAGGGAGGCAATTCCAGAGATCTTGTAAATCGGCAAGCTCAAGGTTGGGTTGTAGTTTTAACCATTGTGCTAGGTATTGGGAGGCGTTTTCGGGGTTAGCGTCGTGGAGGTTTAGCATGGTTTGCAGTTTAAGGGCTTGAGGTTGGGGTGACTGCGACTGGCTGATATGACTATTAATCTGTAGGCGTGCTTTTTCCCATTCGCCATTGGCACATGCTACCGTGGCCAGATTGAGGGGCTGGGTTTTGGGCTGATTGGCAGTGTTCCTGTTAGGCTGGCTGGATACCTTCGGTGCGATTTTGCTAAGTTTATTTTTAGGGGGTGTGCTTTTTTGGTGCTGAGGATTAACCTGTTTTTGGGCAGAGATGAGCAGGCTAGTTTTCTTTTTTGGTGGAATGCGTAGGTCATCAAATATGCCGAGCATGTTTTGGCTTTCATCAATTGTGCCTTGGGATGCTAGCTGGCGGCGAGTTTTGCTTAGTTCAGGAGGCATATTCTTGAGAGATGGCTGGCTTGTATTCTGGCGGACGGGGGTTTTTGGCACTCGGGTAAGCTGTTTTGGGGGTGATTCGGATACTGATGGTTGATCTGCCAATGCTTTTGATGCCTTGTTCTCAAGTATTTTGGGTACTGAAGAGGGCTTGTAGGTTCGGTCCTGGCTAGGTTTTTCTTCCAAAGTTTTTGGTACAGGCTTAGCAATCGCAGGATTAGTAGGTGCAGAATTAGTAGGTGCAGGCTTAACTGGTACAGGCCTAGAAAGTGCAGGTTTAGGAGGTACGGACTGAATCTGCGTGGGGGGGTCTGGTTGTTTAGGCAAGGGTGAAAACGAAGAGAAACGAAATCTGCGGGTTTGGGGTTGTTGCCCAGTAAGTAATCCCTTTTGCTGAGTTTTCATCAACTGAGAACGAAAACGGGAAAACCTCCCTGCTGACAACAATGGCTTATCTCCAGTTACTGCCTGTGAGGCCTTACTCAGAGCTCGTTGTCGGTTTTGGGGTTGTCTTTTCTTAGGGCGAGTACGCTCCCCATGAAAGCGGATGTGGCTACTCCAAATGAGGACCTGCACCCATATCAAGGCGGGCAGAATACCTACTCCCACTGCCCAGGGTTTCTGAACTCCCCACACCAATCCCAAGAACAATCCCAGCCATAATGCGATTAATAAAGCATGCATCCTTGCGTACCTGATCAGTATTTTTACCAGCTTCTTTTTTAGTATTTTTTGCCATTTAGGTTAAGCATTGGTTCTACTGCTGGAGTACTCTAGCATTTTATTGATGTAAGGCAAAGTGAGGAATTCAATCTTGTTTAAGAACCAAGAGTACGGTCTAGGTTTAAGGCGGCACTGATAAGTGAAAAATGACTGAATGCTTGGGGGAAATTGCCCAACAATTCCCCGGTGGGAGATATTTCTTCGCTGTATAAACCCAAATGATTGGCGTAGCTGAGCATTTTCTCAAACACCAAGCGAGCTTCTTTCAGTCTTTTGGCCCGCGTGAGTGCCTCCACTAGCCAGAAGCTACACAGCGAAAAAGTACCTTCTTCGCTTTTGAAGCCATCGTCAAAATTGAGATAGCGGAACACCAGAGAATCGGAAACCAGATGCTTGATGGTACTGTCAATAGTGGCTTCCATGCGGGGATCATTAGGGGCAATAAACAACACTAGGGGCATCACTAGGTTGGAGGCATCCAAGGAACTGCTACCGTAGTACTGAACAAAGCTGTTGAGCTTTTTATTCCAGCCTTTTTTCATCACCTCGCGATATATTTTATCGCGCTGGGAGAACCATTTTGATATATTACCCGGTAAGCCACGCTTTCTAGCAATCCGAATTGCCCGGTCTAAGGCTACCCAGCACATCACCTTTGAATAAACAAAATGTTGCGGTTCTTTGCGTTGCTCCCACAACCCCTGATCCTTTCGTTGCCAGTTATCGCTGACCCAATCGGCTAGCCTTTCTACTCCCTGCCATTGTTCATAAGAGATCGGGCCACCATACTTGTTAAAAAGATAAATGGCATCCAGTAGCTCTCCGTAAATATCTAGCTGTAGTTGATCAACAGCCCGATTGCCTATTCTCACGGGTGCTGAATTACGATAACCACTCAGGTGATTTAGTTGTTTTTCGGGTAACTCTTTTTGTCCGTGAATGGTGTACATAATTTGTAACTCCCCATTATCACGTGGTGTGATAATGTGCTTGAACAAAAAATTCATAAAGCCTGAGGCTTCTTCTATAAAGCCAAGCCTTATTAACGCATACACTGAAAAAGAAGCATCCCTCATCCAAATATAACGATAATCCCAGTTACGCTCTCCACCAATCGCCTCAGGCAGACTGGTAGTGGGAGCCGCCACCAAAGCTCCTGTCGGCTTAAATGTGAGTAACTTTAGGGTCAAAGCCGAACGATTAACCATCTCTCGCCAGCGTCCCTGATAATGGCTACTGGCAACCCATCGCTGCCAATAATCAACCGTATCCTTTAGGGCCTGCTTGACATCCACTTTGTTACTGAGCAGGTCAGTCTCACTCCCTTCCACTCCATAATTCAGCGCAAATGCCCGACTCTCGCCCTGGCACATCCTAAACTGAGATGTTACCCCCTTCTTATCCTCGTTTATCTCCACATCTGCCAATAATGCCATCCGTTGCTGGCCACTCTCAAATAAGGCTCCTCGCTCACTACAACGAACATTCAGCTTACCCAAACCATAATCAAATGACGGATAACACTCCATGCGTATTTTAATTTCTCCCCGCACGCACTTCACCAACCGATAAATACAATGCGGATTATCACTGCCAGCCGTTGAGTATATCGGCATGAAATCCTGCACCTCACCGACACCATCTCCGTGCAAAAATCTAGTTACCAGCACATTGGTATCAGGATAGTAAAACTGTTGCCTGCGGCACTCATCCTGCATACATATCTTAAAATGACCGCCACGCTCCTCATCCAAGATAGCCCCAAACACTGAGGGAGAATCAAAAAACGGCATGGGTAGCCAATCCATTGCACCGTCCGTTCCCACCAAAGCAGCGGTATGCATGTTGCCTATCAAGCCATATTCAGAGATTTGTTTATAACCCATTACTACAGTCTAACCTTAAATCATGAGATATATTCGTTCTTAATTTCTGGGTATCTAAAAATTATCTGCTTTTGACAAAATATATCAAAGGATTTGCAATTTTTGACAAATTAGAAAAATTATGGATAAATATTAATACAAAAATTAAAACGTTTTTATAGACAAGCACATTAATCCCACTAAAATAATTGTTTTTTGCGTCCAATGTGAAAAAACCATCGGCTAATTACTTTGAACACTTTATAAATGATAAAAGCTTAGATATACATCCTCACAATAATAATCGGATAGAAGTACGCACATGACAGACAAAAAATTAGAGTATGACATTGAAAAATCACTTTTGAATATAATGATGCTAGCCGCAAAAGCTTGACCGTTTCCAAAAACTACTAGTCTATAAACCCATAAATGAAACCCCTAGGTAATTGATTCAGCCCCCATAACTTTAAACCAGTTTATAATAGAAGACACCACTACGCATCCCCACTATAAAACATACACCCTTTTTCCTATTACTAACCCTGACAGATTGTTTTCATTCCAAAAAAGGAGTACAAATGGCATTGCACCAGCCTGAAAAAACCCTCAGACACACTAAAGTTAACTACATCGTGGGATTCACCGTTTCAGAAGGTGAACCACAAATGAGAACTGATGCCCGTAATAAAATAAGAACCGAAATTGAAGCCCTAAACCACAAAATGCTAGATAAAAACCTCTACGGCCTCATGGAAGAAGAACTCCCCTACCGACAACTACTCAAAAAACTCAGGAAATTCATCAAAGAGGAACCCTATGAACGTAAGATCGCCATCTCATGCTATGGCTTCAAATATACTTACTCTCCCAGTAACGAGCCTATCATCGCTAACAATGAAAAAGCTGAACTCCTTAATCCCTCACCGAGAGGAGCTCAGTAAGCTTTGTTTTGCAAGAGCCTTAGCATACCCAAAAATAGATTGCTAATCTAAGGGATGCTGTACTCCTACTCCCCCTTATTGAACTCTAGCCTTCCTTTTTCTGACTTAATCACCCTGATAACATCACCCTGTTTGAGATCATCTTCCAGTATTTTGGAAGCTAGAACGTCTAGAATTTCCTGCTGGATGACCCTCTTCAGAGGTCGGACGCCGAAGTGAGGATCAAATCCTTGCTTAGCAAGATAGCTACGGGCCTCTGCAGAGAGAAAAACACGAATTCCCTGTGCCGAGAGTCTTTTCTGAAGGTCTGTCAGCTGAATGTCCACTATTTTTTCCAGAGCCTGCTTGTCTATGGATTGGAATACAATTATTTCATCAAGACGGTTAAGAAATTCGGGTCGGAAGCATTTTCTCAGGGAGACACGGGTTTGCTGGACAATTTGCTGATGAGAAATCGGATGACCATTTTGCAAGGCTTGCTGTCCAATGTTGGTAGTCATGATGATCACGGTATTGCGGAAATCAACGGTACGACCTTGGCTATTGGTAAGTCTTCCTGAGTCCATGACTTGAAGAAAAAGATTAAATATATCGGGGTGAGATTTTTCAATTTCGTCAAGCAGCAGCAACGAATAAGGCCTACGGCGGACGGCTTCGGTGAGTGAGCCACCTTCTTCAAAGCCTATATAGCCTGGGGGAGCACCGATCATGCGTGCCACGGAGTGTTTTTCCATGTACTCAGACATATCAAGCCTGAGCATAGAGCGTTCATCATCAAAGAGAAAGGCTGCCAAGGAGCGGGCCAGTTCGGTTTTGCCTACTCCCGTTGACCCAGCAAAAATTAAAGAGGCAATCGGACGGTCAGGGTCTTGGATACCAGCCCGCGAACGCCTGATGGCATTACTGACAGATTTCAGGGCTTGGGCTTGTCCGACAACTCTCAAAGCGAGGGTTTTTTCCATTTGGAGTAGTTTATGTCTTTCGCTTTGGAGCATGCGTTCTACGGGGATGCCGGTCCAGCGGTGTAATACGCTTGCGATGTCTTGTTCTTCAACGGCTTCTCTGAGCATGCGTTTGCCGCCTAAGTCGCGAAGTTTTTGGTTAGCACTTGTGAGGTTTTTATTAAGTTCATCAAGGACGCCGTATTTTAGGCGAGCAGCCAGTTCCAAGTTGCCAGCCCTTTGAGCTTCTTGTTCTTCTTGTCTGGTGCGTTCAATTTTTTCTTGGAGTTCTCTGATAGAGCGAATAGCATTTCTTTCTTTTTGCCATTTTTCTTTTTTTTCTTGGCTGTTTTGCTTTAAGGAGAACAATTCTTTTTCCAGTTTTTTGAGTCGTTCTTTGCTAGGAGGGTCGTCTTCGTTTTTAAGGGCTTGGGCTTCTATTTCTAGTTGCATGACACGGCGGTCAATTTTATCTAGTTCGGTGGGTAGTGAATCTATTTCAATGCAGAGATTAGCAGATGATTCATCAATGAGATCAATGGCTTTATCGGGGAGGAAGCGTTCTGAGAGGTAGCGTTCAGATAATCTAGCCGCCGCAATGATAGCAGAATCCTTGATGCGAATGCCGTGATGAACTTCGTATTTTTCTTTGAGTCCCCGCAGAATGGCAATGGTGGATTCTGCACTAGGCTCGTTCACAATGATTTGCTGGAAGCGTCTTTCTAAGGCAGGATCTTTTTCAATATATTTCTTGTATTCCTGCAGAGTGGTAGCACCAACACAGCGAAGACTGCCACGTGCCAATGCTGGTTTAAGCATATTGCCAGCATCTAGCGTACCCTCAGAAGCCCCCGCCCCCACAATGGTATGCAGCTCATCAATGAACACAATCACTGCACCAGCAGCACTCTCCACTGCACTGATGATGGACTTCACCCGATCCTCAAAATCACCGCGAAACTTAGCACCTCCCACCAAGGCTCCCAAATCTAGCGACATAATCCTCTTATTCCTCAAAGACTCTGGCACATCGCCCGCCAAAATACGCTGAGCCAAACCTTCTACAATGGCTGTTTTCCCCACTCCCGGCTCGCCAATAAGGACAGGATTGTTTTTGCGTCGCCGACTCAATACCTGAATTACGCGGCGTACCTCATCATCACGACCAATAACAGGGTCCAACTTAGCTGAACGAGCCTGCTGGATTAAATCTACGCAGTACTTGTCCAAAGCCCCAAACGGATTCTCCACTTCCCCCAGATTACTCCCACTACCCCGTAATTCTCGTAAAATCCCCAAACCACTCTGACGATTAATCCCATGATTACGCAACAACTCTTGAGCTACCCCACTATGATCTAAGGATAAGCCAATCAATAAATGCTCTGGAGCTGTAAATTCATCGCGCAAAGAAGCTGCTTCACGCTCAGAGCGTACAATCACAGACTGCAATTTCTTGGATACATATGGCTGAGTACCCGATGAAGCCGTCCTAGGCAATCGCTCTAAATGACGCTCCAATTGAGACGCCAATTTATCTACTCCATTCCGATCGCCAGCGGATTGTACCAGCATCCCGTGTGCCAGTCCATCAGGCTGTTTAATTAGCGTCAGTAACAGATGCTCAGGGTCTATCTTAGCGTGTTGCTTCTCCTTAGCCAGCTGTTGAGCTGCCAAGATAGATTCCTGGGCTTTCTGTGTAAAACGAGACAGCGATAGCCCCATGTAGACCTCCGTGTCTAATCATACCCATAAAACATATTTACCCACTACCTAGTTTGTACCACAAGATTTATCACTATGCTTGCACGAAAAACTAAAAATTTAGAGTTATCCCCTTTTTAGATTTAAGTTGTTTCTTTTTAAGCCACCAGTTCTTATGTAATTCCTCCTGAACTATTGATGCCAAGGGCTAGGAGCTCTGGTACTGAGCGAGGGCTTGAATAAGCTCATCCAGATCGCCTGAGAGTATAGCTTCCAATTTATGTAGGGTAAGTCCAATGCGATGGTCAGTTACTCTTGATTGAGGAAAGTTATAGGTACGGATGCGTTCACTACGATCCCCAGATCCGATCATATCGCGGCGTTGTTCACTTTGCTGGCGTATTTGTTCTTGTTGGAGGCGGTCAAACAGGCGGGCTTGCAAAACCTTCATAGCCCGGGACTTATTTTTGTGCTGAGATTTTTCATCTTGGCTTTGAGCAGAGATGCCGGTAGGCAGATGAGTGATGCGTACCGCGGAATCGGTAGTGTTGACACTTTGTCCGCCTGGTCCGGATGAGCGAAACACATCAATGCGGATATCTTGAGGCTGTATTTCCGCTAGAACTTCTTCCGCCTCTGGTAGTACCACCACCGTGGCTGCAGAGGTATGAATACGCCCTTGGGATTCGGTTCTGGGAACTCGTTGCACCCGATGTACACCGCTTTCGTACTTTAATTTGCCATAAACACCTTTGCCTTGAATAGATAACAAGGCTTCCTTAATGCCACCGCTCTCACTGGCTTGCAGGTTGATGTTTTCATAAATCCAGCCTTGTCTTTCGGCATAGCGAGTGTAGGTACGTACCAGATCGGCAGCAAACAACGAGGCTTCTTCTCCACCAGTCCCTGCTCGCACTTCCAAAATGACATGGGCATCGTGGAGAGGGTCTTTGGGTGCTAGCAGCATGCCCAATTCTTGCTCACAGGTAGCCAGACGGATTTTTAGCTGAGGCAGTTCTTCTGCTACCAGCTGTTTCAGTTCTTCATCTTCATGCTGGTCATCCAGCAAACGCTGATGAGAATCCACTTCAGCCTGCAGGTTCTGACAATCCTGCCAAGCTTTAATCAAGGGCTGGAGGGTAGCATGCTCCCGACCTAAATCTCGCAAACGCTTGGCATCAGATACGATACTAGGGTCTGCCAATTGGTGGGAAATCTCCTGATAACGCTCCTCCAGTGCGGGAATCCTTGCCCGTGCTTTATCTGATAATACATGTTCTTTCAAAATACTCTAATCGAAATACTCTAATCGAAACGCTCTAAGCAGAATCGGTATTTAGGGTGGCAGGTTTGCTTTCATCTTTTTGTGATACCGCGGACTTGTCTTCATCTGTTTTACTCGCATCCGTTTGTACTACGGTTTGTGTCACGGTCTTGCCGGCAAGAGGCAGTTTATTGGTGGTGGATTTTTCGTCTTTTGCGTTCTCAGTTTTTGCGTTCTCAGTTTTTGCGTTCTTAGCGACCTTGTTAGCCAAATTTCTACCATGCGAAAGCAACCGCGGTTTTTTAACAGATTTTGGTTTAATCACCAGTTTCTCTCTGGCTTCCTGACCCGATGATTTACTAGGTTTAGCTTTATCTTTTACAGGCTGGGGACGGTCATAACGACTCTTGAATCTTTCAATCCGTCCGGCGGTATCCAGCAATTTTTCATTGCCCGTGAAAAAAGGATGGCAAGCTGCACAAATATCCAGGTGAACACCACCACCCAACACAGACAAAGAAGTAAAACTCTTGCCACATGCACAATTAAATTCAGTGGATTTTAACTCAGGGTGAATATCATTCTTCATAAATCACATTAAAAATAAGCTAATCAAGCGTGCCACAACAAAACCCCCAGTACCATTAACCCTCAATTGCATTAAAAATCAACTTTTTTAACGGACAATGTCAACTGTTTGAAAAAGTACCACCCAAAAAGTAAGGACAAATTACCTCGCAATTGCCTGTTGACAAAACAATCTATCTACCATTAGCATCGGACATTATCTAGCTGAGTTGTTTTATGCTGCAAACTTTTTCTCTACATTAACAGACAACATATACCCCCCCTAACCTAAGGAACAAATCATGAACGAATTACTTGATATCAATGGCTGGTTTGGCCTGCTACGCTGGACGCATTTTCTGGCGGGAATTACCTGGATTGGGCTCCTTTATTATTTCAATTTTGTTCAAGTTCCCTTTTTAGCCAAAGCTTCTAATGAAACTAAGAAGGATGTAACCCTGAATTTGCTACCTTCAGCTCTCTGGTGGTTTCGCTGGGCGGCTATGGTTACCTTTGTAGCAGGCCTGATAATGCTGTGCATCAACCATACTATTTTCGGTGGCATTTATTGGAGCAGCTCTCGCGGTATTTATATTCTCATAGGTTCAATACTTGGTAGCTTGATGTGGTTCAATGTATGGTTTGTAATCTGGCCTAACCAAAAACTAATCATCGCTTCCGTAGCAAACAAAAACTCTCAAGACGTTTCCAAAAACAGACGAACAGCTTTTCTAGCCTCACGCCTCAACACGTTGTATTCCATCCCAATGCTATTTTTTATGGGAGCTTCCCCGCACGGGCCATGGGTGTTTTATCAAGGCTCGCTCACTGGAGTTTATAGCATTCTTGTCATTGGTGTAGTGGTAGGGTTGCTGACATTTGTACGATTTCTACGCGGTTAAATTCATCACAAAACACCACCACTAAGCACCTCTCTTTTTTTACTACCAATAACCCTATGGAGAACCACATGAAAAATCCGTTGGATAGCATATCTGGCACTATTATCTCTGGCATTATCCTGACCGTGGCACTGCTAGTGTCTCTCGCTCTTTTTTTCTAAGATCCAGCCCATTTTTGGCGAAAGCAGGTACAAGCTAGGATGGCTAGCTGGGGAGTATCTTGCAGTGTGCATTTTTGTATGGTTAGCGGTGGGGGAACAACGATATACACCCTGATTATCCTTAATGATAACAACTAGTTCTGTGATATTTACAGAATTTGCGTTGCTGGGTAGTTGACAAGTTGGCACTTTATTGGTTATAGTGCTAACAGAGGAGAGAAATTCTCCCCCTGTAAAAACGGAGATGCTTTTTCTCCTTGTTTCCCAGACGCCTAAATAGCGTCCTTAGTCGTTAGTAAAACGGCTCTTTCTGAGAGAGGTACATTATTATGAAAGCTACTTATCACAAAAACAACTTGCTGGATACCATGTGGGGAGATTTTTTCAAAACCCCTGAGGCAGACCAACTTAATGTTTTCATTCCTAAAGTGGATATCTACAACGAAAAATCCCATCTGGTGGTTACCGCAGAGATGCCAGGCTTAGCTGCCAAGGACATCAAAGTGGAAATCAAAGAGGGAATTTTAATTATCTCTGGAAATAAAAAAGAGACTCAAATAGAAGAAAATGGCATGTACCGCTCCGAACGCTGCTACGGAGAATTTCAACGTAATTTCCGCCTTGGCGAATTGGTGGACGAAGCAAACATATCTGCCCGCCTTGAATACGGAGTGCTAAAATTGGAACTCCCTAAACTGCCAGAAGCCACTCCACGAGAAATCAAGGTTAATCAAGCCAGAATTAAGGCCGAATAACCTACCATAAAAGCCCTTTTGCTGATCTGGAGAGGAATATCCTTTCCAGATCATCTTATGACACTCTACAAATGTGTATGGGCTTCAGGAATGATGCAATCTTTTAGGGTATTTTCAGCAACTGAGGCTGGAGATCTCGTTGCTTTAGTTGTGGTATGAGTTCTTGTGCTTGTTTTTTTGGTAGTTTACCTACTCGTACTCGGTGCCAAGTTTTCTTTCCCAGTATAGATTTTTCCAGATAGGCGTTAAAGCCTTGTTCACGCAGTTTATTTTTTAGTTGCTGTGCAGATTGAAGTTTAGTGGAAGAGAACACCTGCAGGGTGTAGAGGGTAGTCTTATTTTCAGCAGAGGTGGTTCGGATTGGGCTTAGCAGGGCGGCTTTGGGCAGGTCGGATATCGGTGGGGGCGTTTGTGACGTCACAGTTGAGGTTGGAATACGATAGGTACTATCAGTAGTTTGCATACCAAGTAATTGATTAGCTTGCTGTAGCAATTTTTGGGTTTGTTGGAATGAGGCCGCTCGCTGGGTGAAGAGCGGTTCTATGGTATCTTTGCCCGGCTGTAGAGCACTGTTAAAAGCAAGCGTACTGGGCTTAGGCACTGTGGAGGCGTCACGGCTGGTGATGTTGCGAGGAGGAGTATTGCTAGGATTAGCTTCCCGTTTGGCAAGACCGGTCACCATACCGAGGTAAAATAGCAGAGCTGCAGTAAAACACAACAACAGCACCAGTACCAGCAGGCTATGACGGCTGATATCCAGTCGGTAAAGATTGGGTTGGGTTGGGGACATGGGTACTACTGATTGCTTATGAGATTTAATAGTCCAGGGAGCTTATTTTTCACGATATGTCATGCTGAGAATGTGCCAACAACTTGTTTCTATTTACTTTAGCTACTTAAAAAATTAGTCGGCGATTAAGATGGTAAGATATTAGCATTACTGGTAGATAGAATCTAAGTAGAGTTATTTAGCAATCGTAGAGAATAATATATTGCAAAAACATTAGAAAGACCACTTGTTATGACCGAAAATCTAGGCGAAAAATTGGCAAAAAGACGCTGGGAAAGAGGGAAATCAGCTGGTAATTTTAGTCGTTTTGAGAATGTACCTATGAATGTGAGTGCGGTGATAGGAACAACTCAACTGACGGCTCGGCAGTTGCTTAACTTGCGTGAAGGCAAGGAATTAGAGTTTAAAAGCACTACCAACGAACAGGTAGACATTCTAGCACAGGGCAGATTGTTGGCTAGAGGACGGTTGGTCAACACAAAAAATGGTATGGGAGTAGAGGTACTGGAGTTGTTGCCTCACAAATGGTGACAGATTAGTTGAGTTTGCGTGTTTGCTAGACGAGGCTGATTTAATAAGATGCCCCATCATACCAAGCCTATCTATTAGGACTTGGCATTCTAGCTTTTTTGGGAGGAGAAGTACTTGGTAGCAAAAGTTAGTGATTATATTGGAGCTTTGGAGGAAGCACCTATGATAAGGCTGGCATCGCCAGAGGAAATGGCTACCATGGATGAGCGTGCTGTCGCTAGACACGGTTTATCTGCATATCTACTTATGGAAAATGCTGCCACTGCAGTGATGCACTTGGTGATGGAGCAACTATCCTCGGTAGGATCAGAGTGCAGTAAGGTTGGTGATCGGGTTACTAAGACTGCGGTTTTTTGCTGTGGAATTGGCAATAATGGCGGTGATGGCTATGCTGCCGCACGTTTGGTAGTAAATGCCGGTGGTCGAGCGGTGGTAGTTGCTTTGGGAACCCCAAAAACTGCTGAGGCTAAAGCCAATGCTAAGGCTTGGCAAGCCTTGGGTGTGACCCTGAGATGGCCAGAGGAACATATCAGGGTGGTGTCCACCATACAAGAAGCTGCTGTGCTGGTGGATGCCCTATTTGGTACAGGGTTGAAAAAACCCTTGGCTGGCGATGCTAAAGAATTGGTGTGCTGTTTTAATCAGGCTACTGCTTTTAAGCTGGCGGTTGACATACCTTCTGGGGTGGACGGATGGAACGGAATGGTGCAGGGGGATGCCTGTCGTTGTGATCTTACCTGCTGTTTTCAAGTGCCCCAGCCCGGTTTGTATCAACACCCGGGAGTTGAACTAGCGGGTCGTACTAAAATTGTTTCCATCGCAGTTCCTGCTTGGTGGTCTCCCAAGGATGCCCCCTTGTGGCTACTTACTCCACAGGTAGCAGCAACTTGGATGCCTAAATCAAAACCCCAAGCCCACAAATGGGAAAGGGGAAAGGTTCTATGTCTAACAGGTAGTCAAGGAATGGCAGGAGCTACATGGCTAGCTGGACAAGCAGCCTTGAGAGTAGGAGCAGGCTTGGTCACTCTGGGCGTTCCACCGGCTCTGCTGGATAAATTTGTATCGCAAGCTCCAGAACTAATGACCTCATCTGTCCCCCGAACCACCAACATAGAACACTTTGAAGCCCCAGATGCCGAGCATTTTCTCTCCCTTAACGACCCTAGCACTAGAAAAAATGCCGGCAAACAAGATTCAAACAGGCACGCCTTAGTAATGGGCTGTGGCTTGGGTCTGGCATCGGAAACAGCCGAGTTTGTAAGGTGCATGCTACATTCACCCTTGCCTTTGGTGCTGGATGCCGATGCTCTAAACGCGTTGGATTTCACCACCAAAGCTGATCTGCTATTGCTAAAAAATAGACTGGCAGTCACCATCATTACTCCTCATGCAGGCGAATTTTGTCGCTTGTTTGGGATATCCAAAGACAGTTTGGCAAAGGAGCGTATTGATCGGGCACGTTGGGCAGCACGACTTACTCAGGCGGTGGTGGTACTGAAGGGTGCCGCAACCGTGGTAGCTGCCCCCGATGGAACGGCACTCATCAATACTAGTGGTGATGAAGGCCTTGCTACCGCAGGCAGTGGTGATGTTTTAAGCGGAATGCTAGGCGGATTACTCGCTCAAGGACTGCCTGCTATGAGGGCTGCTGCTCTGGGAGTCAGTTGGCATGGGCTTTCCCGAGATATACAACGTATTCCCTCGTGTAGCTTTACTGCCTCTATGCTACTGGATGGCATCGTTTCTGCTGCTGAATGGCTGACTAATCATCCTCCTCTGATCACCAAAGCGAAACCTGACCCTTAGGCAACTGTTGACATATACTGGAACTGCTGTAATCATGCAGTTCTTGTATGCTTTAGTTCTACTGAAATATATCCAAACGAGGCACATGTAGCTGGTAAAACGGCTAACCCGTTTAGGGTACATCTCTTTTTTAACTCAACTGTTAGGTATTTTTAATGAACACCCGTTGTTGGATAATGCTGGTAACTCTGAGTTTCTTATGGGCGTTAAGTTTTGTGTTTAATAAAATTGTGGTTCAGCAATTACCACCTTCCAGCATTGTGATGATTAGATCTGTCATTGCATTTATAACCTTGATAACTTGGATGAGGTGGAAGAAAATTCCCTTCAACCTCCGACAGAATTTTCGTCATTATTTTGTGGCAGGAGCATTTGGCTTTGCCCTCCCAGTCACTTTTATTGCTTGGGGGCAGAATTTTATCGGTGTTAGCATGACCGCTGTTTTTAATTCCACTACTCCTTTTTTTGCTTTGGTGGCCGCCCACTATTTCACTACAGATGATAAGATAACCGTCATACGTTTATTGAGTATCTTGATGGGTATAACAGGGATAATCGTGCTGTTCGGAGCAACAGGCGAGGCAGGGTCTAATCCCATCCTAGGTGGATCTTTAGTGACACTAGCCGTGATGTTTTATGGGGTTAATGGGGTGTACATCAGAAATAGCATGAAACACATAGACAATGTTGCTAACTGTGCTGGCATGATGCTAACCAGCTTTATTATCTTATCGCCGTGGGTACTCTGGACTAATACCGACTGGCCTGAATTTTCTTTGACGCTGGTGCTGTCTTTGTTGAGTTTAGGATTTTTTTCATCTGCGATTGCCTTCTTACTGTTTTTCATCTTGGTGCGTGAAGCAGGAGTAGTAAATGCCGTACTGACGGTAATGTTGATTCCCATATTTGCTACCATCATGGGAGTACTATTTTTTCAAGAGGTGATTAGCGTTCGTGAATGGATTGGCATGTCCATAATCTTATCAGGGTTGGTTGTTGCCGATGGACGCATATTCCGTAAAATTAAACCAAGAACCTCCGATATCGTAGCTAAGTGCGAGAATATCAACTAAGCCACTCTTCTAGGATTCGGGCAGTTGTTTGGGGGTCTTCTTTTGCCGCAGAGATGGCTTGCCTGCGGACAGGTGCTACTGGTGAGAAGGTAGCGGCATCAAACTCACTACCAAATGGATTGCTCTCTGGGTGGTTATCATCTCTGTTAAAATGAGATTCTGGTGGCAACGGATGCTTTTTGTTACTTGTCGGCAAGATCACCAGCAGGACTAAAAGTAGTAGCAAGCCTAGGGATCCCCCAAGGAAAAAGACCCCCCTAGCAGGTTGAATTCCTAGTGTAGAGCCCTTAACTGTATCTGCTACTGATTGCTTGCTTACTAAAGGCAAGAACGAGGTTTTTGCATCGCCTTCCAGAGTAAGGATAGCCATTTTTAGCGTATCTCCCCGTGCTTCATTGAAACCCACTGCCCCCTTGACTAACTGTTCAATCTGTCTTTGTTCCCAAGTACTCCATTCATCATAGCCTGCCCCTAGACCTTCTCCCGCAACGGCTGCTACTGGACGCCTACCTAACAACAGTGAAATACTCAAGCGTTCAATTTGGGTCTCAGAAAACCTTGACTCCGCTAACTCCAAATACGCTTTCTCAGAAAAATCCTCTTCGCTACCCCCAGCTCGTAGATCAGCAAACACGGAAACTTGCACTCGTCCGTCTCCCGTCAAAGGCTCTAGCTGGCGTACAATCCGCCCTCTCAAAGATTCTTCCAAACGTAACTTTACCTCTAAATATTCACCCACTCGTCCCCGCACCTCCGTCAAAGGACGCCCTAAATCCTCTTTTCCCACCAATTTCACTGCTCTTTTAACTAAAATAGATCCATTCTCGGTTTGTAATCCAGCTTGAACCTCAGTCTTATTCCCAATCAAACTAGATTGCTCGCCACGTTGTGCATACCGAACCTCATCCAGAAGCGGCACAAATACATATACCAACCACAGCACTAATCCCACCACCCCTAACAAAAACGCTATTATTCTAACCATTCGTAACCTTCATACATCGCTAGTTAAAAACACCACCCTTTCTTGATAGGCACTGTAAAACTTCCCAGCTTCCCTTGGAGTAAGTAGCAATTTCTATTCCAGCTTGGTACTCTCAACCCACCATAATATTATGGGGGTTAAATTATCAATTACTGAAAAAACTTGACGCACACCACTCTTTTGTGCCAGGCTGGCCGCTGATGCTCTCATCTACTAATTGGCCAGTTCTACCACAACTCTTGTAGCTATGACCGTACACAAAATAAGCCCTGTTTTAGGCAACAAGACATTCTCCCCTCGCCAGCTTGATTTCCGTGCCCGTAGCCCTCTAGCACCTAAGTGGCTGGTGGTGGATGCCAAAGCACAGATCTTGGGTAGGGCTGCTAGTCAAATTGCTAGCCTGTTGATAGGCAAGCACAAGCCCCATTTTTCACCTCATCTTAATCTGGGAGATTATGTCGTTGTGATTAACGCCGCACACATCTTGCTGAGTGGCAATAAATTACAAGACAAGCAATACCACAGACATACGGGATACCCTGGTGGACTGAAATCCACTAAGGCGATACAACTGATGAAAAACAAACCTACTGAAATAATGCGACTAGCCATTAAACGCATGTTGCCTAAAAATATTCTGGGGCGGAATATCCTACACACCAGACTTAAAATCTATCCCTACGAAGACCACCCCCACGTAGCCCAAGAAGCACAGCCATGGCTTCTATTAGGACAAAATCCCAATCCCTAAAACCCTATGGATATTTCCAAGCAATTAATCGGTACTGGCAGACGGAAGAGTGCTGTAGCTCGCGTTTACATGCGACCAGGAACAGGCAAAATTACCATCAATAGTCACTCAATGGAAGATTATTTCAAACAAAAATCTCTGCAAGTAACCGTGAAACAGCCCCTTGAACTCACAGACACCAGTAACACCTTTGACATCCTCGCCACCATTAGAGGAGGCGGCTACAACGGTCAAGCTGAAGCCCTCCGCCATGGTATCTCCCGTGCTTTGCAAACCTGGCCAGAGAAGGAGACTCGACCAATCCTCAAGCAAGCTAAGTTGCTTACTAGAGATTCTCGCAAGGTAGAACGCAAAAAATACGGTCAACCCGGGGCACGCAAGCATTTCCAATACTCCAAGCGATAGACTGGGTTGTTAATCAACAGCTACGGGGTGATTGCACGAAAAATTGTTCTGCCGACTGGTGTCTGATAAGCCGCCCTTGTTTTAGTAGTAGCACGTCTGATGCCAATCGCTGAGCTTGTGACCAGTCATGAGTAGCCAGCAACACTCGGCTACCCTCGCCGATTATTTGTTGCAACATTGTTTCTATGTGTTGCACTGCTGCGGGATCTAGGTTAGCAGTGGGTTCATCTAGCAGTAGTATTCTTGGACGACAAACCCAAGCCCGTGTGAGGGCTATCCGTTGCTTTTCGCCCGCAGAACAACTACGGGCTGGAGCGTCAATCAGGTGCATGAGGCGGGCATGCTCCAGAGCCTGCCGTGCTCGCTTACGGCTTTGGTTTCGGGATACTCCTCTAAGCAAAAGTGGATACATTACATTTGCTAGTACGCTACGCCTCAGCAAAACCGGATTATGCAATACCAAAACCCTCTCCTGAGTAGCCACCACCTCACTAGACCAACAAATGCACCCCTCTGCAGGCTGTAATAATCCGTGTGCCAACATCAAACTGAGCGTCTTTCCAGCTCCATTGTGTCCCAGCAAAGCCGTACATCCCTGCTGAACCAGATCAAAGCTTACATTTTGCAACACCAAACGCTCCCTCACCCGAAAACTAACCGCCTTAAAGCTCAATATTGCTGTTTGCACCTAACTATATCCTGTCCTTATCTTGGGTTATATCCCGCCTTATGCTTGCCGACAGTACCACTTCAATTGCCTAAAACTAAGGCACCGCAACCTCATGAGGCAACAAACGAGTACGCATAATCTGCATCAATAAGTTGACACTCAACGCCAACCCTAGCAAAATCATCCCCAATTGAAGAGCCATATCCAATTCTCCCTGGCTGGCTTGCTGAGCAATAGCCGTAGTCAATACACGCGTCTGACCAAAAATATTACCACCCACTATCAATACCGCACCTACCTCTGAAATCGCCCGACCAAAACCAGCTAATACTGCCGTTATTAACTGTCCCCGACCCTCCCATAATAAGGTCAAAAATCGTTGAGGAACACTAGCGTACAGCGAACGTAGCAAACAACCATACTCAGACCACAATGAATTCAATATCTCACGACTCAACGCCGCGACAATTGGTAGTGCCAAAATCGTTTGTGCCAGCACCATTGCAGCCGGAGTAAATAACCACTCCAGCGAACCTAATACTCCCCCATGACTCAGCAACAAATATACCCCCACTCCCACTACCACTGGTGGCAAGGACATAAAGGTATTCACCAATACCACCAGCACCTGACGACCAGGAAATCGGCAAAATGCTAACACAGCCCCTAAGGGTAATCCCAACACAGCCGCCAACAAGGCTGCCGTCAGACTGATTCTTAACGTAAGTAGGATGATCTCAACCATGAAATTTTCATCAACAGCAAAAAGCAAAAATACCGCTTCCCTAAGGCATGGTACTACTGAACCTAAAGATGTTCTTACTATTATTATTGGTACAAGCAAGGAATTGCAAAAGACATGGCATGAAATCAAGATCCGCAGTCAACGCATTTGAGTTGATAGAATATTCCATCTTGGTATTGTTTTTTGAATTCAAGCTTAGAATCATCAACTAAAAACTTGCCCCGATAAAGAAAACGCATTACCATAGCCGTATGGTGTGTTTCTGTTTTTTTCTTTGTCATGCTCATTTTAAGGGTCAGGAAATCGGTTGAAGCAACAAGGGGTCGTAGTTAAGTTGGTTATAACGCCGGCCTGTCACGCCGGAGGCCGCGGGTTCGAGTCCCGTCGACCCCGCCACCCCTGACACATAGATTATATGCTCACTCCCCAAGTATACCGACAAAAAATTGAGGCCACTCGCAAGCACATCCAGAGCGTCATTGATGCCCTAGATGATGACCAAATTGAGTGCGAAGACAGCCACGGAACTCTCACCTTAATTGTTAATCAGAAGTACTGGATCATCAGTACACAACCGCCCTTGCAACAGCTCTGGCTGGCGGTAGCATCCAAAGGCACTGCCTACCGATTTTCCTACCACTCAGAAACTCAGTCATGGCGAGATGAAAAAGACTCCGCCAATGAATTACTGGCTCTCCTCAGAAAAATCATCCAGGACGAAACAGGTATTACTGTAGAGTTCTAATTAGTCTTACAACAGCAAACAAGCTGCCATACTGTCCTATTTCGAGGGCAAGCAAGATACGCCCATAACGGCAATCTTGCTTAACTTAAATGTGATGGATTAAAACAACCCGTATTCGCAAAATGAGGAAAATAAACGGCTTGGATCACGGCAACGCCCTACTCTCCCACCCCTGAAAGGGGCAGTACCATCGGCGCAGGAAACTTTCACTACTGTGTTCGGGATGGGAACAGGTGGAACATCTCCGCCATAATCACCGCAAAACCAAAGCCGTTTTTCTCCTTCTTAAAATACGTTAAACAAGTGCCAATACTATAGCAGAGGTTACCACGGTTGCTGTGTATCCTCCTACGTTAATAGCCAAAAAAATATTTGACTTTTGATTACTAAGTGAGCCCATCAGCATATTAGCACTACCACTGATAATCAGCAGCAAACTAGTTACGTACAAAGCCGTGTCAAAGCCTTGAGAATTCAGAGCCTGTAATACAAAAGACAACAATACGGCCTGCAAAAACAAAGCAATTAAGCTGAGCGAAATACCATAAGCAATAGAGCAATTACAATTTTGGTTTGAGTTGCTGAACTTTTTACAAGCCTTAGCAAATCCCAGTGGGCTGTACCAGATAAACTGAACAACAAAAGATGCCACAGTTGCCAACACGATGGCACCAAAGGGGAGTACTGAAATCAATTCCATAAAAACCTCTCTTGAAGGAAGTGTTAAGAAAATAGCAAATTGACAACCTACTATTCTACAAAATTCTTATACCTTGCGACTCAATATCAATCCGGTCACAAAAATACCAAGCAAGTAATCACCGCCTTCAATATAAAATAAATCAAGCGGCCTCTGCAAATATAAAACACCGCCTGATAAGTACAGAGTGCCTGTAACTCCGACTAGCAGAACCGCAGTGAACCATTCCCCATCAAGTCCTTTGGCGTTAAAAGCTCTTAAAACAGCAAATAAAACCGTGGCCTGTAGCAAATAAGTAATGAAAGATACTATCGCTAAGAACACCCCAAAATTTTCAGGATTAATTCCACTCAAAGTAGCCCATATTTCACCAAAGAGAGGAGGGCTATACCATACAAAAGAAAGAACAAAAGAAGCTACAGCAGCCAAAATAATGTACCGCCAGGGAAATGAGGAAAACGTTTTCATAATGATATATCCTTTAATTCTAGAAAAAAAGAGTATGAACAAGTGACCACCTGTCACTGCGTCCAGAGCGTATAACAACTTCTAGATTTTTGTCAAGATATTCCTATCCAAGTATCCCTCCAGGGATTCTGCCTCCAGGGATTCTGCCTCCAAGGATTCTGCGTCCACAGGAGTTTTGACTGCAGCGTATTTGCTTTTAGTGTATTGAGGATGTGGAATAAAAGTCAAGCCTCACGGCCAGTTAGTACGGGTTAGCTGAACACATTGCTGTGCTTACACACCCCGCCTATCAACCAGGTGGTCTTCCTGGGGCCTACAGGGACAGCCGTAACTGTCCAGGAAAATCATTCTTAAGGTTGGCTTCTCGCTTAGATGCTTTCAGCGGTTATCCTAACCGAACATGGCTACCCGGCGCTGCCACTGGCGTGACAACCGGCGCACCAGAGGTTCGTCCACTCCGGTCCTCTCGTACTAGGAGCAGCTCCTCTCAAATTTTCAACGCCCACAGCAGATAGGGACCGAACTGTCTCACGACGTTCTGAACCCAACTCGCGTACCGCTTTAAATGGCGAACAGCCATACCCTTGGGACCTGCTTCAGCCCCAGGATGCGATGGGTCGACATCGAGGTGCCAAACCGCGCCGTCGATGTGAACTCTTAGGCGCGATAAGCCTGTTATCCCCGGAGTACCTTTTATCCGATGCGTGATGGCCTTTCCATTCAGTACCACCAGATCACTAACGCCGACTTTCGTCCCTGCTCGAGCTGTCGCTCTTGCAGTCAAGCTCCCTGTTTGCGTTTGCGCTCATTAAGGCTGGTTTCCAATCAGCCTGAGGGAACCTTGTGCGCGCCTCCGCTACTGTTTAGGAGGCGACCGCCCCAGTCAAACTCCCCACCAGACAATGTCCTCCGACCTGATTCAAGGCCGTGAGTGAGAATCCAAAAACAATCAGGGTGGTATTTCAAGGTTGACTCCCCCCTGGCTAGCGCCAGAGGTTCAAAGTCTCCCACCTATCCTACACAGATTGACTCAAGATTCACTGTCAAGTTGGAGTAAAGGTTCACGGGGTCTTTCCGTCTTGCTGCGGGTTAACCGTATCTTCACGGCTATTTCAACTTCACTGAGTCCCATGCCGAGACAGTGCCCAGATCGTTGCGCCATTCGTGCAGGTCGGAACTTACCCGACAAGGAATTTCGCTACCTTAGGACCGTTATAGTTACGGCCGCCGTTCACCGGGGCTTCGATTCAAAACTTCGAACAAATGTTCTAATCTCTCCTGTTAACCTTCCGGCACTGGGCAGGCGTCACACCCTATACTTCCGCTTACACGCGTTTGCAGAGTGCTGTGTTTTTGCTAAACAGTCGCCTGGGCCTCTTTGCTGTGGCCCGCCTCAGCTCCCACCAGCGAATGGCGTTCACTTAATACGGGCAGTCCTTCTTCCGAAGTTACGGACTCATTTTGCAGAGTTCCTTAGCATGGGTTTTCTCACGCGCCTGAGGATACTCTCCTCACCTACCTGTGTTGGTTTGCGGTACGAATAGCTTAAAAACTGGTTTAGAGGTTTTTCTTGGCGGCAGGGCGTCAATCGCTTTGTGGAGCAAGCTCCTCGTGATCAGACCTCAGGGAATATGTCCGTACGGATTTGCCTATACGAACCCCCTACATCCTTCAACCAGGACAACCATTGCCTGGCCGATCTAGCCTTCCGCGTCACCCCGTCACTCATAACGTTTTTAAGCCAGTACAGGAATATTAACCTGTTACCCGTCGACTACGCCTTTCGGCCTCGCCTTAGGATCCGACTAACCCTCAGCTGACGAACATGGCTGAGGAAACCTTAGGTTTACGGCGAGCAGGATTCTAACCCGCTTTATCGTTACTGATGCCAACATAAGCACTTCTCTGCCGTCCACCGGCTCTTACCGATCCGGCTTCTAGCAACAGAGAACGCTCCTCTACCACTGCAGAAGGAACGAATTCTTTCTGCAGTCCACAGCTTCGGCGGCCAATTTAAGCCCCGTTATATTTTCGGCGCAAGCACGCTTGACCAGTGAGCTATTACGCTTTCTTTAAAGGATAGCTGCTTCTAAGCTAACCTCCTGGTTGTCTGAGTACACTCACATCCTTTTCCACTTAATTGGCACTTAGGGGCCTTAGCTGGTGGTCTGGGCTCTTTCCCTTTCGACCACGGAACTTAGCTCCCGTAGTCTGACTCCCAGACTAAGCATACCGGCATTCGGAGTTTGATTGGGTTTGGTAGACTGGTAGGTCCCCTAGTCCATTCAGTGCTCTACCACCGGCAGCCATCGTCTGAGGCTATACCTCAATATATTTCGAGGAGAACCAGCTATCTCCGGGTTTGATTAGCCTTTCACTCCTATCCCCACCTCATCCAAGCACTTTTTAAGGTACACTGGTTCGGTCCTTCACCTGGTCTTACTCAGGCTTCAACCTGGACAGGGATAGCTCACCCGGTTTCGGGTCTATGTCCCGCGACTAAACGCCCTATTCAGACTCGCTTTCGCTACGGCTCCACTTCATTAAGACAGCTTAACCAGGCCACGAAACATAACTCGTTGGCTCATTATGCAAAAGGCACGCGGTCATGCTTTCTGACAGCTATAACACTGCCGTAGCACTTCCACTGCTTATAGGCGACAGGGTTTCAGGTTCTATTTCACTCCCCTTGTTGGGGTTCTTTTCACCTTTCCCTCACGGTACTGGTTCACTATCGGTCTCCAGGTAATATTTAGCCTTGGATGATGGTCCACCCAGCTTCACTCAAGATTTCACGTGTCCCGAGCTACTCAGGGTATTGCCGAACGAGCATCCGCGATTTCGAATACAGGACTTTAACCTTCTTTGGTCAGACTTTCCAGACCGTTCTTCTATCGCAAACACACACTCTAATGGCAACCCTACAACCCCAGTCAGCACACCGACTGGTTTGGGCTATTCCCGGTTCGCTCGCCGCTACTAAGGGAATCTCGTTTGATTTCTCTTCCTGCGGGTACTTAGATGTTTCAGTTCTCCGCGTTCGCTTTCAAAGGCCTATGTATTCAGCCTAAGAATGACAGCACATTACCACTGTCGGGTTTCCCCATTCGGACATCCCCGGATTAACAACTGTTTGCGTCTTCCCGAGGCTTTTCGCAGCTTGCCACGTCCTTCTTCGCTTCCTGGAGCCAAGGCATTCGCCCTGCGCCCTTGTTTGCTTGACTTTTATTCCACAGATCCTCAACAGATCAGCCCTATCAAGGCCAACCAAAAATCACTACGAATTCAAGCTTATTTGCCCAAAATGCACATCCGCATTTTGGGTCCTCATACACTACTGTCAAAGAACTTCAAGCCATCTAAAATGACCTGCGTTTCATTATCTTCTACCATAAACCACAATTAAACCGTCTGCAAGCAGACTATTAAAAATTATTGTAAAATAATGCCATCAAGAAATAATATTTCAAAATCTCTTTATTTTTCCACTGCACGCTTGGCAGTCTCTAATTCCTCCATATTCAGCGACATTACTCCCTGCCTTTCCCACCAGCCTTCCGCCCCCTTGTCTGAGGCAAAAGGTTGTAAGTCCAGCACTAAATCTCTCATACTGAGAACCCCCACCTTTTCACGCTCGCTGTTCCAATCCAATAGCGAAGGACACCCTGTATCTTCTAGGCTCTCTTCAACATTAAACCACTCTTGGGTAATATTTATGAACCAATTGCTATCCATTCGTACCTCACCCGCAGGGGGCATACGCCATTTGACTCCACGCTCCATTTGCCAACCTGCCAAACCAAGTTCATCCAAGTCCACCAGTGGAGTATCCCAAACCTTAAGCTGCTCATCCGTTTCAAGACAACCTTCTTGCACAGAATTCATATCCGTAGATAATTTCCCTGCCACAGCCTCAGCCACTAAACCAGTGGTAGACTTTGAGCCCCTAAACAAACCAAAAAATGATAATAAATTCACAATGTACTTTTTATATGTATTGCCCTTTGTTCTATTATGCCACATTTACATGTTAAATATGAATCCATATATCTTGAGAATAAAAGCCTGATTATGATAACCTCAGCACTGTTTCCAGTCGTTTGGGTTATAGATAGCATCACATATCCCCGTGCTGGAAAAGCAAGGGCACGTAGCTCAGTGGGAGAGCACCACCGTGACATGGTGGGGGCCGCTGGTTCAATCCCAGCCGTGCCCATGGCCCTCCCTAATGAAAGACTTAAATATCGTTCTAAGATGCTTGATAACTGGTCTTGATGAACCTCCCAGCCCAAGCAGCAATGATATCTGCTACCCATTGGGCATCCTGGGAACGGGTGAGCAAGTGATCTGCACTATCAAGGGAACAAAAACTTTTCGGGTGGCGAGCAAGCATGAAGATGCGGGTAGCATTATCTATGGGGACGGTATCATCGCCAGGAGCATGCATTACGAGCAGAGCTTTATTCAGCTGGGGAATTTTTTCCAGTAATTTGTACTGTTGGATGTCATCAAGAAATTGCTTACGGATGCGAAAAGGGCGACCGTCAATCTGGACAGTGACTTCTGGCTGGTTTTGGATAGCCTTCCGTTCTACAGGAGAAATAAGGCGTGCCACGTGGGCAGGCTCAGCAGGAGAACCAATGGTAGCCACAGCCTTAACATACGGAGATTGCAGAGCAGCTGCCAAACAGGCAGTACCTCCTAAGGAATGACCGACTAGTAAAGAGGGCGGGGCAATTACTTTGCTCAAGTGATCCATCGCAGCTAACAAGTCTTGGACATTGGAAGAAAAATTGGTATCGGAGAATTCACCCTTGCTGGCACCCAGGCCAGTAAAGTCAAACCTGAGTACCGCAATTCCTTTTCTAGCCAGTTGTTTGCTAATGTGATAAGCAGCAACAGAAGTCTTTGAGCAAGTAAAGCAGTGAGCAAATATGGCACACGCAGAAGGGGATGATTCTGGGTACTCTAAACGGCTATCTAAATTCTGACCTTTAGAGTTGGGAAATAAAAACGATTCGCTACGAATATCCATTAGGTACTAACAATAAAATGTTTCTAAAATTCGTATTTTTTCAGCTTTTATAAAGACAACTGATAATAAAACTAGGCAGTGCAAAATCAGGCAACCTTAGTTTTTTCTTCTGGTGGTACGCTATGCTGGGCGATTACTTTTTTAAGGCTTTCTTGGTCATTTTTTGACAATAAACAAGAATTTTTCTTCAGCTGATAATTTTCTGCAAATGAGATAGCATCACCTCCATCCAACAGCTCAAATTGATCTGTAGGAATTAAGGACGGGTGTAGTTGACCACAGGCATAGGAAAGCAACAGCAATTCTTTTCTTAAGGTAACAATATAATTAGCAAAGCGAACCGACTTTAAATTAGGATCTAAGCCCGATTTAAGCCAGCGATTTTGAGTGGCTACTCCAGAAGGACAGCTACCTGTGTGGCATCGCTGTGCTTGTATGCAACCGATGGCTAGCATGGATTCACGGGCAACAGCTATCATATCGCAGCCTAAAGCCAAAGCCATGATAGCTCGCGATGGCAACCCCAGTCGCCCTGAGCCAATAAATACCACTTTCTCTACCAGACCCGCCTCTGCAAACACTCGGTGCACCCGATTAAACCCCGTCTTAAATGGCATAGACACATGATCGGTAAATACCAGGGGGGCTGCTCCCGTTCCACCTTCCCCGCCATCTATGGTGACGAAATCTACCCCCCGATTACCGCGCTTCATCAAGCGTGTCAGGTCTTTCCAAAAACCCATGTCGCCCACCGCAGACTTGATGCCCACTGGCAAACCCGAAACACTAGCCAGCTTTTCCACAAAATCCAGCAGCCCGTCTGCATCCGAGAAAACAGTATGCCCCGCAGGACTAAGGCAATCTTTATTCCTAGGAATGCCCCTAATAGTGGCAATCTCTGCGGTAATCTTTTCCGCAGGCAAAATACCTCCCTTGCCAGGCTTAGCACCCTGACTAAGCTTAATCTCTATACAACGTACGGGGTTTTCTTCGACTACTTGCTTAAAACGATTGATTTCAAATCCTCCATGCTGATCGCGACAGCCAAAGTATCCCGTGCCTATCTGCCATATCAAATCCGCCCCATGCTGATGATATGGCGATACCGAACCTTCACCCGTGTTGTGCAGACATCCCACCAATTTACAACCCTTATTCAAAGACTCAATGGCTGTGGAACTCAAAGCACCAAAGCTCATCCCCGAACAATACACCAATGACTGCGGCCGAAAGGCATGCTTCCGCTTGCGTGTTTTCCCCAACACCTTACCACAAGGTAGCCAATAGTCAGGGTCGTAATGCTCACCACCTGCCACGGGAACCTCTAAGGGAAAGGCTACATGCTTGACAATAATATGTCCTCTTTCCTTATCCATATCGTTGTCTGAACCAAACCCAAAGTAATTATTTTCTAACTTGGAGGAAGCATACACCCAACGCCTTTGGTCACGACTAAAAGGACGCTCTTCCTCATTGTTGGTAACAATATACTGACGCAGTTCTGGACCAACCGCCTCCAGTAGGTATCGCAAATGACCCAACAGAGGAAAATTATGCAAAATCGTATGCTGGCGTTGTACCACATCTATCAATGCTCGCAACAACAGTAATGCCAGTACCACTCCTGCGATCCACCACCAAATCATCATCAACTCCTTTGTTTAGAATGCTATATCTCTTTTAGAATATGCATCCTTAGCTTAAAACAACTTTCTCAATCATAATATCATTTTTTATCCCTGCTTTTTATTTCTTTAGAAGACAAGGATAATCCTCGGAGAAATTCGTAGCACATCATACTCTAATAATTAAGAGCCGCTGCTTTCTCCAATAATTCTTTTATCCAATCCTGTAAAGATGGAAGCCCAGACGGAAATTGATTGTCTTTCAGCAATTGGAGTAGATCTGCAACTGCTACTGGAATCTTTGCTAAAAATTCGGACTTGCCCTGCTTGGCGATGCGGGCATAAGCCCCTAATGCTTGGGTGCGTCTTTGCCAAGTAAGCAAAAGACACTGGCGAGAGAAATCAGCTGGCACAGGCAAACCTGTCTGAGCAAGTACCTCTAGATAGGTGGTAGTCAACTGAGCACGCTGGTCTGAATTAATGCCAGTATCGGGGCTGTAGAGCAGAGAAATTAGGTCATAAGCTAGAGGACCTTGCATGCCATCTTGATAGTCAATAAAGATTGGCCCGCCAGTAGCATCTTCGGCAGGCCACATGATATTGCGGCAGTGGAAATCACGATAGCAAAACCAGCAACCTTCTAAGTCGGCTACCTGCGTAAGTAATTGGTTGATATCAGCTTGAGCTTTTACCATAGAGGGCAACATATCTCGGTGATGTTCTTTGATAAAGAATTGGGTAAAGGTCTGCCAATCCTTCTGAATGGTGCGGTGGTTAATTTTATTCCTGATAGGCAATTGCTGGCGATTAAAACCTTGGGTTCCGTGCCATTGAAAACGCGGTAGCCAAGAAACTACCTTAGAGAGAGCGGGGAGGATGCTATCTGTCTTATTGATTCTCCATTTCTGTAACCGCTGAGAGAGTGTCCAATTGCCTAGATCTTCCAGCAAATAACAGGGGGGAGTACTTCCTGTAGCCAAGCAGCGAACTACAGGCAAACCTTGGGAGGCAAAAAAGTTCGTACTAGTAGTAAATTGTTTAACTTGCTCGCTGGTTTCTGCCAGTACTCCCACGATGCTCCCATAGCTACAGGATTGGCTACTAATATCGCTTGAGGGATAGGCATTAACCTGCATTCGAAAAAATCGCTTGCCTGAGCCGCCGCCTAGCATGTATTCCACTTTGTCTTTCGTCAAGAAGCCATGCTGATCTGCCAGCTGGCGGAGCGGCTCATATTCTGGTTGGAAGTTCACAAAGAGCAACTGTTAGAGTAAGAAAAGCCCTCGCCTATTTGCCAATGTACTTTAGGGTAAGGGAGATTTATCGGAATCTTTGGGGTCAGGAGGTTCATCAGATCCTTGGTCGGGTTTGAGAGATGGAGCGGTAGGGAAAAAAACAGTATCTCTATGTTGAGGCGGGGGACGATGAATATAAGGCAGACTGAAGGCAGTCCACAAGGCAACTACCATGGCCGCCAGTAGCAGAATATCTTTCAAGGAATTATCTACCCATCTGCTCATCAGGGTGAGGACGACCAACAGCAAGATGCCTATTTTTAATGGCATGCGAACGCGTAAGGGGGAATCACCTGCTTTGGGAGTATCTTTTTTGATGGTTGCAGATGAAGGTTTGGAAGGCTTTTTTATAGGCTTTCTTACCGATGATTTGCTTGTTGATGAATTCATTTTTAAGGTCTCCACGCCAGAGTAAACCCCCACACTTCGCTAGCTCCCATAGATTTTAGTGTTTTTGCACATGCATTGAGAGTATTCCCGCTGGTGAATACATCATCCACCAACAAGATGCACTTATTGCTAAGATTGGGCTTATGGTTAGCAGGAGCAAAGGCATCACGAACATTAGCAGCACGCTCTGCCAAGGACAGCTCCATTTGGGGTTTGGTGGGTTGGACGCGTTGCAGTAAATGAGTATTGATTTCAGGCAATGGCTCGGATACTTTTTTTGAAAAACTATTTTCTACAGAAAGATGCTTAAGCCAGCACCGAGCCAATAATTGCGATTGGTTAAATCCACGCCAAGCAACACGACTGGGATGCAGAGGGACAGGCAACACAATCTGGAAAGAGAGTTTAGAAAATAACTGGAGAGATGCTTGTGCCAATAGCCAACCCAACATATAAGCTAGCTGGTCTTGGCGATGATACTTGAAATTCCAGATCCACGACTGCACTGGGGGTTGATAGGCTAACGCAGACCAGATGCCATCCAGGTGGCGACGACGATTATCCCTGAGATTTCTAGGCCATGGCGGAGGAGTTTCTTGCCATGGAAGTTCTGTAAAACAGGAGTAGCAAAAATAAGGTTGGTGAGATTTGCCATCCAGCAATAAACCACAGTTCCAACAGCGAGGTAAGAATAATAGCCTAGATAACCTTTGCCAGGATAATCTTCGCAAGGAAAACCTGTTAAAAACTACTGAAGCTAGATCAGACACCGTAGCCGTACAAATATGTGGTTGGCGGCAAGGAGACATAGTAAACCACTGAGGAAAACATTTTTAAGGCTTTTAACAAATAAGGTATGGATTTATTTTTTATTTTGGGTTTCTTGCAGTTGCTGCCATTTATTTTTGAGCTGTAGCAGAATCTGTTTGATAAATTGGCGAATGCGTTGGATTAACATCTTCCTTAATTCCTGCCATGTTTCTTTCTTTAGTGCTTTGTCTTTTAAGTAGAGAGCATATTGGCGAACAACAGGATAATAACACCTAAGGCGAGATAGCAAAACTTGCAACAGCTGGAATAATCCAATCACACTTGAAAGTACGCTCCGCAGGCATTGACGACGAAACTGGGCATCAGTCAGTTTCCAAACTCCATTTGCTAGTTTTAAGCCCCCACTGAGCAACAGCATCGGGTTGAATATCTTGAGTAGCGAACGGAAACTCCAAGTGCTTTCTTCTAAAGTAAGGTACAATGTAGGAACAAAAAACAGGGTCAGCACTGTGGATACCGACAGTCCATAAATCACAGCTAATGCCATAGGTACCCAGAAGGTTCCACTCTCGCTACCGAATAATATTGGCGGCCAACTTAGCGGGGAAAATTCTACTTTCATGGCTACTGGAAGCAACCCTAATACCGTTGTAATAGCCGTCAGCAATACTGGACGAAGTCGCGCCATACCGCCTAGCAAGACTGCTTCCCTGAGAGCGTATCCTCGCTTTCTAAGCTGGGTGATGAAATCCAGTAGCACAATGGCGTTATTAACCACAATTCCTGCCAAGGATATTACCCCGATACCACCCATCATGATGCTAAACGGGCGGTTGTGAATAATTAGTCCCAAAAACACTCCGATTAAAGAGAGCATTACCGAGCTTAATATAATCAGGGGGATGTGAAATGAATTAAACTGGGTGACTAAGATAATGAATATTAGGAACAGCACTACCAGAAAACTCTCGCCCAGAAAACTTTGTGCTTCTTCGCGATCTTCTTGCTCGCCCGTGTAACGAATCGCAAAGCCCTTAGGCAGAGGAAAATTCTGCAAGCGTTCTCTCACGTCTTTTAAGACTACCGGACCTGAACGACCTTGAACATCAGCAGAGATGGTAATTACCCTATCCAGCCCTACATGGCGAATTGAACCCAAAGCAGGAGCAGTAGAAATAATGGCTAATTCGCTTAATGGCAGTTGCTCACCATTTTTTGTGAACACATGTAGATCCGAAATATCTTGGATTCTGTTACGAAAGCGTTCATCCAAACGCACTATGATGTCATATTCTTTTTTCCCATCTCGCATGGTTGATACGGTGCGTCCATTAAACGCGGTGCGTATCAGCTTTCCTATTTCCTGACTGGAAAGACCCGCACGAGCAATTTTAGCTCTGTCCAGCCGAATTTGAAGCTCGGGACGCACACGCTCAAAATTATCTTCCAAACCCACTAATCCAGGAATGTCGGTAATACGGCTTTTGATGTCATTGTTGATCTCCAACATTTTTCTTAAGTCATTACCACTCAACTCTATGTTGATAGGCTTACCGGTAGGAGGCCCTGCCGCTTGTAGTTCTAAGCTGGCATCTACCCCTGCTAATTGCTTAATATCCTCCCGCAGGTTTTCAATCACCTCGCTAGGACGGGATTTCCTCTCTTTCCAAATAGGAAATTCCATAGTCAATTGGCTGATATGCACCCCTGAAGAGCCTCTGGCACCACCACCTACATTGGTGAGATAGGACACCAAATTGTCTTGCTTCTCATCCACGATATATTCCAATTGTTGCATTACGGCATCAGAATTATCCAAACTGGCACCAGGAGCTGCTCTCACCGTGATCGTGGCGCTATCTGGCTCTGTTTCAGGAAAGAATTCAACCCCTTTTTTAGATAGCACTAATACTCCATAAAGGAAGATAACTCCCACAAATGCCCCCACTGCCCCCAACAACACGCGTTTGCGTCTCTGCAGACAAAAATCTAACCAATGTCTATAGCGTAGTAGCATCGGAGATTTTTCCAGATTAGCCAGTTCATTATCATTTCTTAAGATTTTCTTGGGCATCTTTAAGAACCGAGAACACAAGACCGGGTTAATCACTAATCCCACCACTAACGAGGCACTAAGCGTGAAAATGAGAGTACGCGGCAAATAAGACAAAAATTCACCTACAATACCCGGCATAAAAATCAAGGGAGTAAAGGCCGCCAGGGTAGTCAGAGTGGAGGTAAAAACAGGCATGGCTACCTCTTGTACTCCTTGTTTGGCAGCTTCCAAGCGAGATTTCCCACTTTGCAGGTGACGGTAAATATTTTCCACTACCACAATGGCGTTATCCACTAATAGTCCTAAGCTGAGAATCAGGCTGAACAACACCACAAAATTTAAGGTGAAATTCAACAGACGCATCACAATCATAGCCATCAGAAAAGATAGCGGAATCGCACTGGCTACCAACAAAGCATTACGGGCACCCATTACTATCAGCAGTACTAAAAACACTAATAAAAAGCCTGTGATCACATTGTTTTCCAAATCATTGACAAACTGACGCACAAATACCGAGGTATCTGCCAACACGACAAAGCGTATCTTTGGGTTCTGCTCCTTGTACTGGCTAAGCAAGCCCTCAATTTTTTCTCTGAGATTAAACAGATTGGCACCACTGCGTTTAGAAACAGCTACAGAAACCGATTCCTTACCGTCCAGTCGTGAGCGCGATACTTGCTCTTGAAAGCCAAAAACTACCCGTGCTAGATCGCGTACATGTACAGAAGAATCCCCCACAGCTGATACAATAACCTGACTTATTTCTTCTGGGGTTTTATATTCGCTGGGGACACGAATAGAGTAGCGTTGTGGTCCTATTTCTAGTGAACCACCAGGCAGGGTGCTGTTTTCAGAAGCCACCACACTGGCTACCCTATTCAATGAAGTGCCGTAGTAACGAAGTTTTTCGGGATTGACATAAACTTGAATTTCTCTCTTTAATCCACCGAATACATTGACTTTCAGCGTTTCTGCGAATGATTCAATATCTGTTTCCATTGCCTCAGCCAATTCCCTCAAATCTTCCAAGCTGATATCTCCTGAAAGCACGATGCGAATGAATGGCTCTTCGGATAGGTTGATTTCACTAATAATCGGTTCTTCCACATCTTCTGGGAAGGATGGTATGGCCTCATCTAGCAATTCACGCGTCTTGTTGCGAGCTTTTGAGATGTCAAACCCAAGGGCAAATTGCAGGGTGATGATGGAAACACTCTCTGCAGATACTGAAGTTATTTTTTCTAGATTATCCACATTTTGAAGTTTTTCTTCAGCTTCGTGAGTGACCAATTTCTCTACATCTGCTGGTGAAGCCCCAGGGAAAGGAATGTTCACCATCAAGATGGGTACTTGAATATCTGGACTAGCCTCCCTAGGTAGACTGCGATACGCGCTGAATCCCATAAAGACGACAAGTGCCGTCAACAGCAAAACGGTATTAGGATTACGAAGAGCAATCAGGCTGGGAGACATCACAACTTACAGTGGAACAGAAAATGGAAGTTATGTCTTAATGTTCTAATGTGGTAGCAAGATGATACAAAAACCTGCTTTATCGGTTGACTAAGGAATACAAAGGAGCAGGGGAAGATAGACTCAATTTGAAGGAGTACTATTTTTTTGTTCGGCAACCTGAGGGTCTGCTATTGGTTCTTCTGGTCCGGGATCTGATTCCTTAGCCATTTTTTGGCGTTTGTTAAGAGGTAGTTTTATTTTTAAGAAGAACCAGCCTCCTACCACCAGCAAAGCTGCCATCAGCAAGGGTGCTAGTTGACCTCCAAAATTGAGTGCCTGTCTAGCTAACCAAATAGGGAATAACAACAAAGCAGATACCAGTAACAGTCCTGTGAACCATCCTCTGACAGAATGACCACGATTTTTCACCATCCCGACCGCAATAAACAGCAGTCCCAGGATTATCAATAAGGATGCCATCTGCTGAGGGAGCGTTTGAGGATAATACCACAACCGCGGTTTCTGGGGTAACCACAAGGTCCAAGCCATGGTTAATGATAGAAAACCACAAACATACCACCCCTGAGAAAACTGGGGTTTTTCAATCTGGGAAACATTTTTTATTTTATCAGGGGACATTTATATTACATCCAGTTTAGGTATCATCGGGATTGTTATCGGTACCTATTTCTGTACCTAAGTCCATTTCTATTTTTCGTACCCGTACTGGGACTTCGTTTGTCAATTTGTGCTGACCGCTGACAACCAGCAATTCCCCCACCCGCAACCCTTCATTTATTTGTACTAAATTTCCGCGTAAAACCCCGGTTTCCACCCTTCTTAACACAGATACTTCTCTTTGCACTATAAACACAAAGGTTCCATCGTCTCTTTCTATCAAAGCGTGAAGTGGCACTAACACCTGATTAACAAATGATGCCAGCTGAGCTTGCACCCGCACCAGCATGCCAGAGCGTAATTGCTCATTGGTGCTATCTGTTACAATTTCCACTGTGAAATCGCGAGTGTTTTGATTAGCCTCCTGTCCCACGCTGAATATTTGACCTTCTTGCTTCCAACCTGGCAGGGCATCAAAGAACAGCTTTATTTTGAGGTCGGGGGTGAAAAAGCGAATATCCTCCTCAGGCACATTAATGGCTGCCTTAAAGCGACTTACATCCAATACTTCCGCTAGCAAGCGTCCTTTTTTAATAAATTCCCCTGATGTCACTGATAGTTGGAAGGTAAATCCATCAAAAGGAGCACGCACCACAGATTTGTCGTATTCTAAATCTGCCAGCTTAAGATTCAATCGGGCTACTTCTCGGGCATTAAATGTGCGTTCTAATTCGGCAGGAGAGATTAATTTATCCACGTGCAATTTTTTGCTACGTTGATATTCAGCATTGCTCAGTTGATAGTTTGTCCTAGCTAAATTCCTTCTGGTAACTATTTCCTTGGTAGAGATGCGAAACATCTCTTGTTTTTCCACTACCTTCTTGCCCTCTATGACATTAACTTTTTCCATCACTCCACCTGTTTCCGCTTGTAACTTGACTCGCTGATTAGGCTCCAGATGGCCGATATAGGTTTTTTTTACGTCAAAGCTGTAGCTACCAACCTCCACTACTTCCACCAGACGACTAGTGATCGGGATATTTTGTAGCAGCTTATCTTTTTTTCCCGAGGCTTTTTTGCGATCACAACTGACCAACAAAACAGATGCCAGTAGCAACAGCATAGTTGTTGCCCGCCAACCTGGGATACCCGTACACCTACGAAAAAAGATGTAGCGGTAAAAAGGAATTGTTTTGATGGTAAAAATTTTCAACATGTTTAGTCAGAATTTGTTGGTAGCAATTAAATTTGGTCAATTATTATTTAACGGCATTACTTTTTACTTCAGGGGCATAAGTAGATTCCAAACCAAAGGTATCATACAGATTGCCTGTTAATGCTAACAACTTTAGATAAGATTCTTCAAATCTGGTTTTGGCTAGAATAGTTCCTAATTGGGTGTTGGTGAACTCATTTTGCACTTGAGTTACCACGGTATTGGTACTGCGTCCCACTCTAAATCGTTGTACCTCCGATTCTAAGTTCGTGCGTGCCAATTTTTCTGCTGCTTCGGCTTGAGCAATGCCCCCTTTATTCAAGCGTAATTCAAGTAATATCCCTAGCAAACTCACTTCTAGTTCTGTTTGTTTGTTTTTGATACCCAAGAAGGTACGCTGTTCCTCCAACAAATATCGCTGGCGATCAGACTTCGGCTTGCGTCCAAATAGAGGAATTTGCCAAGTGAGCCTGACTTCCTGTTCGTTCTGAGGCTTATGTATTCTGCTACTGGTTGAGTAAGAATCACCAAAACCTTTTTGCTTATAAGACAGATCTAAATCCAATTTAGTGCGACTACTGTTTTTTGCTTGCAGCAAATTTAGGCGTGTTTGCTCCAGTTGAGTATCCAGCAGGGCTAGCTCAGGATGATTCTGCTTTACCTGTGCCAGCAATTCTTGGCGATTAAGATCCTTGATACTGTGTTCTCCGGCCACATCTTTGGCAATCAGTCCAATACGCAGATCGCTGACATTCAGCAAAGCCTGTAATAAGCTCTCAATTTCAAGTACTGCTAATTCCGCCTGCAAGGCTTCTTGCTTACGACTAGCCAAGCGCAATTCTGCAGAGATAACTCCCTGTCTAGCCAATGCTCCTACATTAAAGCGTGTGCGGGCATCCTGCAATAGTTGTTCGGATAGTTCAACTGCCTGCTGGCGAGCAATCAGGGTTTCTTGTACTCCCACCATTTGCCAGTATAGTAAGGCCACTTGGGTTAAGATTTGCTCTTCCCTGCTACGATTGATTAGCCGCTGAGCCGTGAATTCTAAATAAGACCTACGCAAGGGAATACTGTTGAATTTCCAGCCTGCCCCCTTCCTGAGAGGCATTGTGAGCCTAACCTCAGTCTCCTGAGTGTAAAAAATCGGCCGTGTTATCCCTTGATCCGGTTGCTCACCCGGATTAGACACTTGATAAGAAGTGCTATCCGTAGTAGTGCGTGAATGACTAATTTGATATTTCCATCCTAACCGAGTGGGCTTGCTTAATACCAACCGCTGAGTATTTTTCTTGGAACGAGAAATATCCAGATAAGAATTATCGTCTGCAACATTGCCAGAATTACCACCATGGGTTGCTAATGTGCTGGTGATTGTTGCAGCTTCCAGACCTAAATTGAAATCAAATATTCCCTTTGCTCCTATCTGTTTGGCACGAAATTCTTGCTCTTGCAGTCGCAAGGAAACCAAACTCAAATTAACCTTCAGGGTTAAGTGCAACAATTCGGCAACCGATATCTCTACATATAGCTTTTCTCCGCGTTGCTCGGTTTTTAGGCCTGCTAATAAATCTTGCAAGGGCGTCTGAGGAATATCCTCAGGCGATTTAAGGGGGGGTTGATTTTCTTGTGCCAAGCATGGCTCAAAAAAGAGGAACAATCCTAATAAAATAGTGTAGAAAAAAGCGTGCCTCATGTTGCTTTAACCTACTATTTTACCATTCTGTTTTCAGAATTTAATGTGCCTTTAACATTCCTTGACGCTTTGCTAACAACTATTTTAAGAGGCATTACTTAGAATGCCAGAGCTGCAGGAGCTTCCAATAAGCTCCGTATGGTAGCCATGAAACACGCCGCATTGATGCCATCTACTGCTCGATGATCACATGAAAGCGTCAGGTTCATTGTCTTGCCCACTTCTATTTTTCCACCTCGTACTACTGCTGCATCCAGAATTGCTGCGACTGCTAAAATACCCACTTGAGGAACGTTCAAGATAGCATTAAAACCATCCACCCCAAACATGCCCAAATTAGAGACAGTGAATGTGCCTCCCGTATATTCTTCAGGCTTCAATTGACGTGCTTGGGCTTTCTTAGCCAAGCCCCTCAGTTCGCTGCCCAACTGCACCAAACTCTTTTGAGCAACATCTTCAATGATAGGAGTCAACAGACCTTCTTCAGTAGCCACTGCCACCGCTAAATCCACCCGCCGATATCGCCTAATAAATCCATCCAATAAATGGCTGTTCATCTCAGGATGCTGTGCCAGTGCAATTGCACAGGCACGCATGACAAAATCGTTCACCGACACTCGTAAATTTGGCAGTGCCTGCTTAAGTTGACTGCGAATTTCCACCAAGCCATCAGCAGCTATGGTACAGTTCACTTGAAAATGAGGGGCAGAGGTCTTAGATTCCACCATTTTGCGTCCAATTGCTTTGCGCATCATCCCCAGAGGCACATCTATGTGAGGCTTATTGCCAAATATTTCTGCCGCCGCAGGAGTAGACGCCATTCCCCCACTTGCTCCCAGACCAACATCTCCACTGTTAGCTAGGATTACCTCAATATCAGCAGCGATTACTCGTCCCCCAGCACCTCTGCCGATCATCCCCTGCCAATTCAACCCTGAAGCTTGAGCCAATTTGCGTGCATAGGGAGAAATCTTGGTGCGTTTGGTTACCTGCTCTCTTTCGGCTCCATTTGCCACAGCTTGAAGGGGAGTTGTATCCTGGGTGACTGCTGTGATAGTTGGTTGGGGGGCATCAGTTTTTATTTCAGCCGATACTTCGGGCTTTTCCTGAGCCGTAATTTTATCTTGACTTGCGATGTCCTGCTTTACGATTGCTTGCTTTACGATTGCTTGCTTACTTTCTGCCAAGCAGGCTGAGATATCTTCTTCCATCGTTTCTGCCAGAATTGCAATGGGATCTCCTACCTGTAGTTCTTTTCCTGTTTCCACTAGCAATTTTTTCACATAGCCTTCGTAAACCAGCTCATATTCCATGACGGCTTTGTCTGTTTCTATCTCAGCAAACACCTCCCCCATCTCGGCATATTCGCCTTCTGCTTTTTTAAATTCCACCACCACCCCACTTTCCATGGTGGGACTCAAACTGGGCATCCTCAGCAATGTGGCCACTATGTATCCTTTCTTAATTTCATTTCCACTGCACTAAACACACTGCATCAAAACTTCGTTCCACTGCCAGAAATCCCCCCTCCTTTCCACTAATTTCGATATAAAACCTCTTTGGCAGCTCTTATTACTTGACCAACCGAAGGCAAGGAAGCCGCTTCTAAATTCTTAGCATAAGGCAAGGGGTTTTCGCTTTGAGCCACTCGTAAGATAGGAGCATCTAATTCATCAAAGCAACAATTGTAAGTTTGGTCAGCAATTTCTGCTCCTACTCCAGCAAAGCGATGCCCTTCTTCCATCACCACCATTCTATGCGTTTTTCTTACCGACTCCACAATGGTGTCAATATCAAGGGGTTTGATGGTACGCGGATCTATCAATTCCACATCAATTCCTTCTGCCTCAAATTCTGCCAACTTGGTAGTCAGCATATGCTGCATATTACTATGGGCAACGATGGTCACATCCTTGCCTAGCTTGGTAATGCGTGCTTTCCCAAATGGAATTAAAACTTCCCCGCTTTCCACTTCCCCCGATATTCCATACAGCAATTCATTTTCTATGAATACCACTGGATTCTCATCCCGGATCGCGGTCTTCAACAAACCTTTGGCGTCATTAGGCGTAGCTGGCATAACCACCTTGAGCCCTGGCATATACGCGAAGAAACTCTCCAAACAGTTGGAATGTTGAGATGAAACTCCAGCCGCTGCCCCTCCAGGTCCTCGCATCACCATCGGTAAATTAAACTGTCCTGCCGACATATAGCAAGTCTTGGCTGCATTAGAAAAAACTTGATCCAAGGCCACCAAAGAAAAATTAAAGCTCATAAATTCAACAACTGGCCTTAACCCCGCCATTGCTGCCCCCACAGAAAGCCCCATAAAACCATTCTCGGAGATGGGCGTATCCACTACCCGACGCTTTCCAAACTGCTTTAACAATCCTTCGCTTACCTTGTATGCCCCATCATATTCGGCTACTTCTTCTCCGATCAGAAACACACGCTCATCGTGCTCCATTTCTTCAATTAAGGCTTCTCTAAGAGCCTCTCTAGTGGTGACCGTCTTACTCATCACAGTCTCCTTGTTGCCGCGACTTTAATATCACCGCTATAATCGCTGTCATAATTGTTATTTATAATCATCATTGTTTTCATTGCCGGTTCACCTAATTTTTCTTTTTTACAATGATCCTAACTGCTTAATTATATCTCTTCAGCAAATACATGTTTCCCTAGATCTGAAAGCTCTGGCTCGGGACTTTCTTCAGCAAATTTTATTGCTTCCTGTATTTGGTTACGCACATCGTGTTCCAGCTGTTTGACGGTATCATCGGTCAGCCAGTTTAATTTGAGTAGCAACCCTTTTATTTGTTGGATAGGATCCATTTGCCGATAATGTTCAACTTCTAACTTACTGCGATAACCCGCAGGATCCGAAATGGAGTGCCCACGATATCTATACGTCTTTGCTACTACTAACAAAGGGGAAGGTTTTTTACGTCGGACAGCTACCGCATCGCTTATTGTGGCATAGCAATCCAGCAGATTCATCCCATCCACATGAAAGGACTCCATCGCGTATCCCTCTCCTTTTAGTGTAAAATCACTCACTGCAGAAGCCCTATCAACCGAGGTACCCATGCCATACATGTTGTCTTCTATCACAAATAGAACTGGCAACTGCCACAATCCTGCCATATTGCAACACTCGTGAAAAGAACCCTGCTGCACCGCACCATCACCCATTAGCACCAAACTGACTTTGTCGCTACCCTCATAATAAGTAGCAAAGCCAGCCCCCAAGCCCACCGGAATTTGACCACCTACAATTCCATGACCACCAAATAAATTTTTATCCTTGCTATAATAATGCATTGAACCTCCCCGACCTCCTGATACTCCTGTCGCTTTGCCGAACAATTCTGCCATGCAAGCCCCAGGATCTAAGCCCAAGGCCAGCGAGATTCCATGATCACGATAAGAAGCGGTAACATAGTCATCTTTTCGCAAGGCACTGAGCATACCGACCCCTACCGCTTCTTGCCCCATGTACACGTGCAAGAATCCTCTAATCTTTTGCTGTTGATACATATGCTCAGCATATCGCTCAAACGAGCGAATTAAAAACATATCCCGATACATCTGTACCAATTTTTTAGCTCCCAATTCATTCAGCAACTCTTGCTGTCGTTGGGTCAAATCTTTTATGTCTAGCAGCTTAGGTTTTTCTACTGCGTGTAGGTGTCTCTTTTTTGCTTGTGCCATATAAACCCCTTTAATGCTTGAAACAAAGGACCCATCACTCCTCCCCGTAAATTATATCCCAGCGGGGTATCAATGTATCCAATTTGTCCTTCATATTGCAAGTTTTTTTAGGGTAAGAGAACATCTCTAACCGTTTATTGCTTTTCTAAAATCCTATAGCAGTCATTGAAAAACCACCAGATATAGCTTCATTTTTTCTAAATGTGTATTGCCCCACTACCTACTGCCAAGGCGGCTTCCTTGATAGCCTCCGATAAGGTCGGATGGGCGTGCACTGAGCGAGCAATATCTTCTGCATTGGCACCAAATTCCATAGCCAAGGATGCTTCTGAAATCATGTCTGATGCCCGTGCTCCAAAGATCCACAATCCGAGTAGTCGGTCATTTTTTGCATCGGCCAGTACTTTTACCAACCCTTCTGTTTCGTCCATGGTACGAGCACGAGCATTGGCCATAAACGGATACTTGCCTACATTATAGGCTATTCCACTCTGCTTTAGTTCATTTTCGCCCTTTCCTACCCAAGCAATCTCAGGCCAGGTATACACAACACAGGGAATTGCTCTATAGTTCAAACGTGTTGCAGCTTTGCTTGCCAGATTTTCTACTACCGCCACTGCCTCTTCGGATGCTTTATGGGCTAGCATAGGACCTGCTATCACATCACCCACCGCATACACTCCCGCCACACTGGTCTGATATGAATCATCTACCACAATATTTCCCCGCTCATCCTGCTTCACTCCTGCTTCTTGCAGACCTAACCCATCTGTACATGGTCGCCTGCCTACAGAAACCAACATCACATCCCCCTGTAGCTCTTCTTGATCACCATTTGGCTTTTTCAAGTAAGCCGATACCCCCTGCTTTGATCGTTTTACCTGCTCAAGTTTTGCACCCAAATAGAAATAAAAACCTTGCTTCTTAAACACCTTCTCCGCCAGTGCACTTATTTCAGAATCTAATCCTCCTAGCAGAGTATTGCTCATCTCTATGATACTCACCTTGGCACCCAATCGCATCCACACCGAACCCATTTCCAAACCAATCGCACCGCCTCCCACTACTATCATATGTTCTGGAACCTTATCCAAACTCAGTGCTGCAGTGGAATCGATGACCTGTTGACCATCAAATGGTACTTTTGGCAGCTCTACGGGCTTACTACCTGTGGCCAACAACAAATGCTTGTAGCTTAATGTCATTGACTTCCCCGTAGCCAACTTGACCATCACCTTTCCACTACCCAACAATTGGCCTTTTCCTTCAATTCTTTTGACCTTGTTTTTTTTCAATAGCATGTCAATCCCCCGAGTGGTATTTGACACCACCTTATTCTTCCTTGCCATCATGGCCGACAAGTTTAGTTTAGCCCCCGTGATATTTACTCCATGCACAGACATTCCATGTTGAGCATGTGAGTACAATTCACTAGATTCCAACAGTGCCTTACTAGGGATACATCCCACGTTCAAGCAAGCTCCCCCCAATGCGGCATGCTTCTCCACACACACCACGCTCATTCCCAGTTGAGATCCCCGAATAGCAGCCACATACCCCGCAGGACCGCCACCAACCACCACCAAATCAAACTGACATTCTTCCATCTCCATAGCTCCTTATGCACAACGTTATGTGTACATAGAAAGCTTTTGTTATTTAGTCTTAGCTGGCTTTTCAAGCCACCAGTAATCACTGCCCAGGGCATAGTTGTACCACTTTTTTGCCTGTTGCAAATCAGCATTATACGCATAGAAAGAGGCGGCCTGTTCTACCATAAAAGCATATGGCTGATCTCTGTGTATCAACTCATGAACCTTGCGATACAAACGAATCCGTTCCTTGGTACCAACAGATTTAGCAGCTCTATCGATCAACTTGTCTACTTCTGGGTTTTTGTAGCGTACAAGATTCAAGCCACCGGCAACAGCACCCTTAGAATGCCACAAAGCGGTCGGGTCTGTCCAAATACCCCGTGACCAACCTAACATCACAGCATCATAAGTATATTCATCAATTATCTTTAGAAGGGTTGACCATTCTACTACTTTAATTTTCAAGTCTACTCCTGCCTGACGCATGTTACCTTGCGTCAGGGTGAGCAATTTTGGTGAAGTTTCATTATCAGCGGTAAGGACGGTAAATCTCAAAGGTCGCCCATTTTTGTCTACTATTCCATCTTTATCAGTATCTTTCCAACCGGCGGCTTTCAACAAAGCAATGGCCTTGGGAATGGAGAATTTAATCGGCTTTACTTTAGGAGAAGAGTAAACAGAATTGACTTCAAATGGGCCCACCGCGGGAACACGTAAATTGAAGTAAAATTTATCAATGATTGTCTTACGATCAAAAAGGTGAGACAAAGCCATTCTTACGCGGCGATCATTAAATAGGGGGGACTCCAGATTCCAACCTACATAGCCGTATGAGCGAGGCTGTTTGTTTCGTACCTGCAACTTTACAAAGGGTTTATTTGGTTGTCTACCAATCCCAAACCTTGGATCTTTAGTTTCATGTACCCATTGTTTGGCTGTCAAGGAAAGTATGTCCAGTTCCTTTTTCTTGAATGTTTCCAAAGCAACTTTGTCATTAAGAATAATTTTTGTCAGTTCGTGCTTAGCGTTGAAGCGATATTTATTTTGCGGCAAATCCCAACCCCAATAATCATCACGTCGTTCCAGCAGTATGCTATTTCCCCTCTTACGGCGTGTCATGCGATACGCCCCACTACCCACTGGCTTCTTGGTAAGCTTGGTTTTATTAGGTTCATCTAAATTAAACATGTGTTTCGGTACTACCCTTATCCCCGCGAGACTCACCATGTTTAGAAAATGATCTTCAGTAAGATTGAAACGTACAGTATGGGGATCCAGAACTTTCACACTTTTTACCCTAGAATAGTAGGACTGCCATTTAGCAAACGTCTTCAGCTTTTTATTAAGTAGCAAATCCATGCTGAATTTCACATCCTCAGCAGTTAGTGGCTTGCCATCCGCCCATTTTGCCTTGGGATTCAAGTAAAACGTATAAGTCAGTTTGTCTTTGGAAACCTCAAAGCGTTTTGCCAACAAAGGGGTGTATTCCAATTTTTCATAACTTAGCTCCAGCAAATCTTCGTAGATAGAACCCAATATATTCTGGGCATAAACGCCAGTTGCATTCAGGGGGTGTAGTGTCACAGGGTCCACGCTAAACGTACCTCTCCTTAGACCACCTACTTTAGCCTTGGAACTACCCTGCACTACAGCTTTAGTCTGCGACCAAACCTCTGGTGTGCCCGGGATTATCCACAAACAAAACAAGCACCACAAAGCTGTTACCATTCTAACCCCCATCTTAAATTTTTTAATTAACATACTATCTTTCAATTTGTGCTAACCGAATAAAACAGCCAGCCTAGGTTAAAAATATTAAAACAACATCCACAGAAACAAAATCAACTTGATGTAAATAACCAAATCTGGCAGTAAGGAAATGATGAGAAACACTACATACAGCGGGTTGTAACAAAAAAAATGCACAAACGCAAGGATATTCTATTAAAATCATTATAATAATTTATCGTAAATGACTATGAATAACTCAGATAGCACCATTTCATCACAGTCTTCTCTGATTCCCACAGAAGGCAAAGAGCAATTACATCCATCTCAATCTGTGGCGACCCTAGTTGCAAAAACACAAGAATTACGACTGACAAAGGTAGGACTGCCATTTAGCAAACGTCTTCAGCTTTTTATTAAGTAGCAAATCCATGCTGAATTTCACATCCTCAGCAGTTAGTGGCTTGCCATCCGCCCATTTTGCCTCGGGATTCAAGTAAAACGTATAAGTCAGTTTGTCTTTGGAAACCTCAAAGCGTTTTGCCAACAAAGGGGTGTATTCCAATTTTTCATAACTTAGCTCCAGCAAATCTTCGTAGATAGAACCCAATATATTCTGGGCATAAACGCCAGTTGCATTATACCCCGCAGGACCGCCACCAACCACCACCAAATCAAACTGACATTCTTCCATCTCCATAGCTCCTTATGCACAACGTTATGTGTACATAGAAAGCTTTTGTTATTTAGTCTTAGCTGGCTTTTCAAGCCACCAGTAATCACTGCCCAGGGCATAGTTGTACCACTTTTTTGCCTGTTGCAAATCAGCATTATACGCATAGAAAGAGGCGGCTTGTTCTACCATAAAAGCATATGGCTGATCTCTGTGTATCAACTCATGAACCTTGCGATACAAACGAATCCGTTCCTTGGTACCAACAGATTTAGCAGCTCTATCGATCAACTTGTCTACTTCTGGGTTTTTGTAGCGTACAAGATTCAAGCCACCGGCAACAGCACCCTTAGAATGCCACAAAGCGGTCGGGTCTGTCCAAATACCCCGTGACCAACCTAACATCACAGCATCATAAGTATATTCATCAATTATCTTTAGAAGGGTTGACCATTCTACTACTTTAATTTTCAAGTCTACTCCTGCCTGACGCATGTTACCTTGCGTCAGGGTGAGCAATTTTGGTGAAGTTTCATTATCAGCGGTAAGGACGGTAAATCTCAAAGGTCGCCCATTTTTGTCTACTATTCCATCTTTATCAGTATCTTTCCAACCGGCGGCTTTCAACAAAGCAATGGCCTTGGGAATGGAGAATTTAATCGGCTTTACTTTAGGAGAAGAGTAAACAGAATTGACTTCAAATGGGCCCACCGCGGGAACATGTAAATTGAAGTAAAATTTATCAATGATTGTCTTACGATCAAAAAGGTGAGACAAAGCTATTCTTACGCGGCGATCATTAAATAGGGGGGACTCCAGATTCCAACCTACATAGCGGTATGAGCGAGGCTGTTTGTTTCGTACCTGCAACTTTACAAAGGGTTTATTTGGTTGTCTACCAATCCCAAACCTTGGATCTTTAGTTTCATGTACCCATTGTTTGGCTGTCAAGGAAAGTATGTCCAGTTCCTTTTTCTTGAATGTTTCCAAAGCAACTTTGTCATTAAGAATAATTTTTGTCAGTTCGTGCTTAGCGTTGAAGCGATATTTATTTTGCGGCAAATCCCAACCCCAATAATCATCACGTCGTTCCAGCAGTATGCTATTTCCCCTCTTACGGCGTGTCATGCGATACGCCCCACTACCCACTGGCTTCTTGGTAAGCTTGGTTTTATTAGGTTCATCTAAATTAAACATGTGTTTCGGTACTACCCTTATCCCCGCGAGACTCACCATGTTTAGAAAATGATCTTCAGTAAGATTGAAACGTACAGTATGGGGATCCAGAACTTTCACACTTTTTACCCTAGAATAGTAGGACTGCCATTTAGCAAACGTCTTCAGCTTTTTATTAAGTAGCAAATCCATGCTGAATTTCACATCCTCAGCAGTTAGTGGCTTGCCATCCGCCCATTTTGCCTTGGGATTCAAGTAAAACGTATAAGTCAGTTTGTCTTTGGAAACCTCAAAGCGTTTTGCCAACAAAGGGGTGTATTCCAATTTTTCATAACTTAGCTCCAGCAAATCTTCGTAGATAGAACCCAATATATTCTGGGCATAAAGGCCAGTTGCATTCAGGGGGTGTAGTGTCACAGGGTCCACGCTAAACGTACCTCTCCTTAGACCACTTACTTTAGCCTTGGAACTACCCTGCACTACAGCTTTAGTCTGCGACCAAACCTCTGGTGTGCCCGGGATTATCCACAAACAAAACAAGCACCACAAAGCTGTTACCATTCTAACCCCCATCTTAAATTTTTTAATTAACATACTATCTTTCAATTTGCGCTAACCGAATAAAACAGCCAGCCTAGGTTAAAAATATTAAAACAACATCCACAGAAACAAAATTAACTTGATGTAAATAACCAAATCTGGCAATAAGGAAATGATGAGAAACACTACATACAGCGGGTTGTAACAAAAAAAATGCACAAACGCAAGGATATTCTATTAAAATCATTATAATAATTTATCGTAAATGACTATGAATAACTCAGATAGCACCATTTCATCACAGTCTTCTCTGATTCCCACAGAAGGCAAAGAGCAATTACATCCATCTCAATCTGTGGCGACCCTAGTTGCAAAAACACAAGAATTACGACTGACAAAGGAAAGCAGCTGGATCATCAACACCCAAGGAGAAACCCAATCTGTCTCCTTTACAGAGTGGAAAAGCGAATTGCAGCAGGTGCTGCTGTCCATAGCTATACCAACAACCACAACCTCTACTGATAGCCCTCAGCCAGAACTGTCCTCTCAAGATATGGATTTGCCTCGCAAAAGCGAGACTGAAAGCAGCTCGCCCGAAACCTACACCTTAGAAGCACCAGAAGCCATAACAAATGATTGATCCATGGATACTACGAGCATACCGCTCACGCGCCTTTCAGCTAAGATTGCTAGGTGTGCTACAATTTGTACCTAGCAACCCCTACTTCTATCTTCAGCTATGACCAAAAAAAGACGAGGATTTGTCTGCCACGCATGCCTCAAACGCCTCTCAAAATGGATGGGATGCTGCCCGCATTGCGGTAAATGGAATAAAATAAAAGATAATTTGGAGGGACTGGGAGACAATGTAATCTCCCTGGAGGATTCTCTTCGCAACCGTACTAACAAACCCTAACAGGACCCCAGAAAGCGTACTAAGAATCTTCCCCAATGAAGGCTTGATAGGCATCTGCATCCATGAAATCACCCTCTATATTTTCTACTTCCAAACTAAATATCCAGCCTTCATCATAGGGGCTGGTATTGATAATATCTGGAGTATCAACTAGGGCCGCATTTACTTTCGCCACCCTACCAGTCACAGGAGCATATATATCGCTCACTGATTTGACTGATTCCAACACAGCAGCCGTATCACCGGCACTCAATTGCTTACCTATTTCTGGCAATTCTGCATATACCACTTCGGTTAGCTGTTCTTGTGCATAATCTGTAATACCAATGGTGACAACGTTGCCTTCTTCTTTTATCCATTCATGTGTTTTAGTATATCTTAGGCTTTTGACGATCATAAGAGATAATTCTCAAAGGAAATGCTTGAAATTGTCTCGAGTGCTGTAAAAAATTAAATTTTTTGAAAGATGAGCGTCGCATTGGTACCACCAAAACCGAAAGAGTTGCTCATGACGGCATTTATAGGCATTTCTTTGGCTACATTGGGGGTGACGTTCAGGTTGCATTCTGGATCTAACTCTTCAATGTTGATAGAAGGATGCACAATCCCGTTAATTAAACACTTAATGGAGGCTATCGCTTCTACGGCACCAGCAGCCCCTAGCAAATGTCCTATCATGGATTTGGTAGCAGAAATACTAACTTTGTTAGCTCGTTCGCCAAAGACGGCTTTAATAGCCTTCATTTCGTTAATATCACCTACTGGGGTAGAGGTGCCATGGGCATTGATGTAGTCTATTTCGTCTATGGACAACTGAGCGTCGCTAATAGCATTGTTCATACTGCGTTCGGGTCCTTCGGCACTGGGGGTGGTGATGTGATGGGCATCGGAACTAACACCATAGCCTTTCAATTCACAGTAGATAGGGGCCCCACGTTTGCGGGCATGTTCATATTCTTCCAGGATTAGTATCCCTGCCCCTTCACCCATGACAAAGCCGTCCCGATTAACATCATAAGGGCAGGAAGCCCTGGTTGGATCATCATTGCGAGTGGAAAGAGCCTTCATGGCTGCAAATCCGCTTATAGTTAAGGGAGTGATGCTAGATTCTGAGCCACCAACCACCATAATGTCAGCATCGCCTCTCTGCACGATGCGAAAGGCGTCCCCAATGGAATGATTAGAAGAAGAGCAAGCAGAAGTGGTGCAAGCTGAGTAACCACGACAATTAAAACGCATAGATATCTGCCCCGCTGCCATGTTAGCGATGATCATTGGGATCATAAACGGGGATACCTTACGGGGTCCACTTTCTAGTAGTACCTTGTGATATTTTTCAATGCTGAACATTCCTCCGATGCCCACTCCGACAGAAACTCCTGTGCGTTCAGCGAGTTTTCCTTCCAGCTTGGGACCGCTTTCAGTGATTGCCTGCTGAGCAGCCACCATTGCAAAATGGATGTACACATCCATTTTGCGTTGATCTTTCGTACTGATAACCGCATCAGCATCAAAATTTTTCACTTCTGCTGACACCTGACAACGATAGCCAGAAGCATCAAACTTTGCAATACTACCAGTACCAGAACGGCCTTCTTTCAGTCCATCCCAGGTGCTTTTTACGTCGTTGCCTAACGGGCTAACACATCCTAGACCCGTAACTACAACTCGCTTTTCCATTCAAACTCCTAAATGCACCTGCATCAAAAATTATGGCACAGCACACAGGCTTTACTAGCCATCATCGGGTTACCTAGACAACTTGTACAAACATGCTCTGTACTATTGATTATCTTTTATATAGTCAATCGCAGTCTGCACCACAGTTATTTTTTCAGCATCTTCATCGGGAATCTCAATCCCGAATTCTTCCTCAAATGCCATAACCAACTCTACGGTATCTAGGGAATCTGCCCCCAAATCATTGACGAAATGAGACTCTGATTTTATTTCAGATTCCTCAACCCCCAATTGCTCAGCAATAATAGATTTTACTTTATCTGGTACACTCACTTTGATTTTCCTCTCTTATGGTAAATAAAAATTATCTGCGGGCTAAGATTATCATTAACAATAAAAAAAATAATGTCTGTTACACTGGAGTAACCCTGCAAGGGTTTATAATAAGCCTATAAAGAAAGTCAATAGTTTATGAAGAAATTATAACAGGAAAATGTATACCTAAAAAAATTATTAAAACAATCCCCCATTTACATGCAATATTTCTCCCGTCACATAATTGGCATCCTCACTCACCAAAAAACGTACTGCCCGGGCTATTTCTTCTGCTTGGCCAATCCGCCTTAAGGGAATGCTGGCTAATAAATTATCTCTCTGAGTATCTGTCAACCCTCCTGTCATGTCGGTTTCTATATAACCAGGAGCTACAGCGTTACAAGTTATCCCGCGCGTTCCTAGCTCTTTGGCCACCGATTTTGTCAACCCTACCACCGCCGCCTTAGCACTAGCATAGTTCACCTGACCTGCGTTTCCCGTACTGCCTACCACCGACCCAATATTGATAATCCGTCCACAACGCTGGCGTACCATATGCTTGGTCACTCCCCGAATGGCATAAAACATTCCATCCAAATTCACCCGCATGACCTCGCGCCAATCTTCAATACTCATACGTAATAACAAGCCATCCTTGGTGATCCCCGCATTGTTCACCAAAATATCAATCCGTCCCCAAGATTTGATAACCTCATCAATAAAACCTTGAATTTGTTCCGGATTTCCTGCATCAGCCTCCACCGCCAAGCAATCAACCCCCAAGGATTCAATTTCCCGCTTTACTTCTGTGCGGGATTCGGCACTACGATTACAAAAAGCCACCTTAGCACCACAGCGTGCAAACTCTAAGGACACCGCCCTACCAATTCCCCGACTACCGCCTGTTACGATCGCAGTTTTGTCTTTCAATATCATCTCCAAGGTCATTCTTTCATTTTTCCTATTTCCTATGCCAAACGAAACTTCTCATGCTCATTCCTCTGCCATCTGCTCACACCCAACTCACCTGAAAATCCTCTACTCCCAACGTAACTGATGATAATATCTTATCGGCACTTATTCGGCTTTATCTCACATTCCCGCTCACAATACACCCAAAAAAGCTTTTTCGTTTTAAAAATATGTATTTTACTCAAGATTCGCCTCAATATCTTGCTAAATCCCGCGGGCAACATTTAGAGACATCACCTTCATTAGCGGGATTCCAAGAGTTTCACCGTGTCTGCCAATGAGGTATCATCTACCACCTGCAAACGCTCTTTTGCATTGTCTATACGCTTCATTAAGCCACTTAGTACACTGCCACTACCTAGTTCTATAAAACACTCCGCTTGGCGTGCAATCATGGCACACACTCCACTGTGCCAACGCACTGGAGAACAAATCTGATTCTTGAGCGAATCGGTAAATTGACCTGCTTCCACTAGAAAGCGGTTGTCAAAATTAGCCACCACCGGCACCTGAGCATCTCGCCAAGCAATTTTTTCCAACACCGTAGCCATTTTTTCTACTGCAGGAAACATCAACGGGGAGTGAAAAGCTCCACTCACTGCCAAAGGTTTGCCCTTTGCCTGTTGTAAAATTCGCTCCACTGCCTCAATATGACCTGAAACCACCACCTGCTTGGGGCAATTGTAATTGGCAGCCACTAGCACTTCCTGCCCGCCGCTTGCCTGGACTACCTCCCGACATAATAATTCTACTGCCTCATCCTCTTGTCCTAAAATGGCAGCCATGGTTCCCTGCCCCGTGGAGGCAGTTCCTTTCATAAACTTTCCCCGCTGATAAACAGCCTGCACTGCTTCAGTAAAACTCAAGGCTTCTGCCGCTACTAAGGCCGTGTACTCGCCTACGCTGTGTCCTGTTACACAAATAGGACGCACAGAAACTCGTTCTGCCAGCAAGCGATGGGCGATATATCCCACCGTTAACAAGGCTACTTGAGTATTGGGAGTATCAGTCAACTCCTCAAATGGACCCTCTTGACATAGCTTTTGTAGATTAAACCCCAGCGTATCATTGGCTTCTTCAAATAATTGGCGTGCCAAGGCGTGATTATCAGCAAAATCAATCCCCATCCCCACCTGTTGCGACCCTTGACCAGGAAAAATCAGCGCGTTCACAGGGTATTATCTCTGGTTATCAAAATCAAAAAACCTATCCCTTAAGTCTCTTTGGGTAGAACTGATTTTCCCTTGAAATACCCACATGAGGAACATATCCGGTGCCGCCTTATTAAAGACTCACATTGCTTGCAACGTACCAATGAGGGACTACGCAAGGCATGGTGACTACGACGCATATTACGCTTACGGCGAGAAGTGCGAACTTGAGGAACAGCCATATATTAACTCCGAGAGCAAAAAACCATCAGGTACTCATTAAGACATATATTCACACCTAAAAACAAGCGATGAATGTAGGTCATAATACAAAATTACCGATGATAAACATTTGAAACCTTTGCAAAGAAGCTTAAAGCCATTCGGACATGGACTGAGAGGAATATTTGATCTTTTACAAGCGTGGGGATTGTGAATTATCTATTAGAGATTGGAATCGTTGTTGTAGTTCTGGTGTTATGGCAAATGGTTCTACTTGGCGTAGTAGTGGGACAATACTGTTGGGATTGCCGAGTCCACTATTTAAGAATTCTTCAGCAAAGTCAGCTAGGCGGTAGGTGAGGCTGGCTATCAGGCGATCTCGTTCTTTTAGTATGCTGATGAGTTCTATTTCATTGTTAACGTTTTTGGAAGCTTCCACAAAATTCAGTAGAGAGGAAGCTTCCAGCTGGAAACGCTTCAGACCAACTGGAATTGAGAGGGCTCGGTTTAGCTGTGATATGGCTGTTTGCATATGCTGTTGGTAGCGTTTTTGGTCACGGATGTCTTCAGGGCTAAGTTTTTTTCCTGTTATTAATTGTTGTTTTCTTTGTTGTTCTGCTTCTGCCAGGGCTTTGGCATCAAAGACGGTGAGATCTTGTAGTTGAGTGAAAACGAATTGGACGGTATTTCCATTCACCTGTACATGGGGATTGGCGGTGAGGAAATCAGTCGAGATTCTGGCACTCAGAACAAGGAGATCTGGATAATCTGGATGTCTGACTACCCGAACCTTGCGTAAGAAACCTACTTTTTCTACTACGGAAATTTCCTCTGGCAAGATTGCACTAGGGAGCATAATTTCCAAGTTAAAGTAGTTGTTAAAAGCACCCAGCAAAGCCCCACGCTGTTCCCGCAGCTGAAGCCTATAATGCTGGGAACTCAATTTAACTGGGTTAGCATAAACTAACTCCATCCCAAATCGCTTTGCCTGTTGACTCTTATTAGGTTTCAAGGGCAGTACGCGTATCTCTTTAATCTCATTAAGACGCTCAATTATTTGTGCCCCTTTTGGGGCTGTCCCCGCATAACCCTTTTCCAGTACCCGCAGAGCCTGACGATAGCTTATAAGTTCCCGTTGCCCATTGCTGAGATCCAAAACATACTCATGCCGATAACCATGGAAATCACGGCTCTTGCCTAAACGCAGAGACCTTACAAAGCTAAAGCGGCGTACTCGGTGGAGAATTACTTCACCATCCAGAACATCATCGCCCTCATATACTTTGGCATATACAGAAGACCGCAATAGCAAAGAAACAAATTTTTGCTTGTCCAAAATCGCAAACCGATTGTTATAACGGTCTGGGAAAATCAGTGCTCTATTCCCTGCTAGCACCAAATCACCGTCTTGACTCCATCTCCTTAAAAAATGCATGTCCCACACCTGAGAACCTACCTCTTCCAACGATACCCGCAAAACATATCCTTCTTCTTCACCTACCCTTTCAATAGCCATATTCTGTACCAAACGCCCTCGCAAAGACGCGTTCTTCAGGACTTCTACCAAGCGTAAGGCGTCATCATGTACCATCACCCGTGGCAAGTTGATCGCCAGCTCTGCCTGGGCCACTGGAACACCCCCTCCAAAAAACGCTCCCGCACAAACAATCGTTCCCGCAAGAACGCAAGTAGCCGCCCACCCAGAATACCAATTCCTACGCTTCAATCTCATCATCACGCTTCTTTCTCTATACCTCATATTAGCCCGACACCCAGAGTGCTTAATGCTTATGTTCCCAACAGGTGTTTCCAACAGGAATCTTATTTCAAAGACAAGCTACCTAATTCTATCAATACATCCACCCCTTCAGGCAGGCTCCCAGTATCTACTCGCTTAACTATTTGCCGACCATCCATGGCATCGGCTATCAATAAAGCAGCCCGCAAAAAACCATCCCGATAGCGTACTAATTGCTCCTGATGCCACACTTGCCCTTCAAACCAACCCAAGATCAGCATACGCATTCCGAGACGCTTATTCAAAGATAGCGAGGCTTCTTGCTCTAAAAACAAACGCAATCTCACTAACTTCGGCCTAGACTCCACCTCACCAAATATCCCCACCCGCACTGCCGTTGGCTGAAACGGAGTCTTAAATAATACACCCCCACTATCACCGGGTACTCCATAAGTTGAACCCTGACCTCCCAAAGCAGCACCCGACAATGGAGCAGTATGGTATCCTTTTGCTTCTTTTACAGTCTTAGGTGTTTTCTTCTCATCACCCCAGGCACTGCTTGCCAAACACATCACCACCAAAACCAAACCTGCCCATCTTCCCAAAAAATATCTCATCGGGATCTGCTTTGTGTTATTCTTCAACATTGTTATCAACATCGCAAAAATTTATCCCGCCCAGTTACTTCCTTCACACCCCTCGTATACCCCCGATTTCATGCATAGAACAAGCCAAGTTGCCATCTGTCAATATTCAAGTAATGATAGTCCTAGAATGAGGTAGGATCCTCTTATTGTAGGTGAAAGTGGTCAAATCCAATATATCCCCACCAACAACCATGAACGAATTTATAGACCCTAAAAATCATCATAGTGAAATACGCTGCCCCAGCTGTAGAGCATTGTATCGGGTACCTACCGATACTTTGCGTAACCGCAGCCGTTTGCGATGCAGTAGCTGCACCCACATCTTTCAATCTCCTTTTTACACCGCCAGCTCTTCTCCTCCGCCCGCAGAAGATCCCGCCACACCCCCAGAGAAAGCATCCCCAGATGAAGCATCCCAAACACCACCGCCACCAAACTTATTCATTTCTCCTGAAAAAGAACAGGAATACCTCAACGCCATAACATTTGACAGCAAAGACGATTTCAATACCTCAGCAACAATCCCCGAACAACAACGCCATCGCTTATTTACTCCGACTGTCCCTACGACGCCCGACATTGCAGAAAAAAATATCGCAGATGCAGATGCACAAAAACCCACCCCCATTGAGAAAGACCCTCTGTTGCCGCTGTCTGCCACTTCCAAGGAGACACTCTCCAAAGAAGATGCCCTCCTCGCACCTAAATCACCCTTATTTACTGCTCCTCAAGAAACTACCACCCCTCCGCCAGTAAAAACTGGAGAAGATTCGCAGCTGGAAAAATTATCCCAATGGACTACCTCTCAAGCTGACAGAGTACTAAAAACCAGTTCCCACAAGCCATATCCTTATACTCCTGGATACATCTCTGATTCCGAGGCTGACTCTTCTCATATTGCAACTCCCCCCCCCTCCAAAATGGCTAGGCTGGGATTGACGCTGATATTCTTAATAATTGCTGTTGCTGTCGTGACAGGAGGCTGGTTATCCTGGTCATTTCGGCAACAGCAATTTTCTCAAAAAAAGGCTGTGGCAACAGAATCTTTATTCACCGTAGAGCATTGGCCTAGGGGAGATATATTCATCAATGAACAAAAATCACAACTGCTAGTGGTCAATGGCAATCTTCTTCATCAGAAAATAATTTCTGAACCCTTGAATCTGGTACGAGTGGTTGCGGTTGTGCAAACTGGTTCTCCTGTTCAGCCTCAAAGACAGGTAGCCTATGGCTGGGGAGGAGTAGTGTTGTCATTAGAGCAATTAAAAAAATGGTCTGCTTCAAAATCATTAAACTGGGGATACACTGATGAAGCCCGTCAACAAGCTTCTGAAGCATTGCCCCTAAAAAAAACCATCCCCTTTCAGCTGATTTTTCAAGCTCCCTCACAACCTGTCACCTTCCTAGACGCCGAGGTAATTGAGTACACCCTAGGCTCTCAGCGTATTAAGCTAGAAAGCCAACACATTACCTCACGGGAACAACTAATCCAAAACATTCGCCAACTGCACTACCGAATTACTAATCCCATTTTTAGAACAATACGAAACCTCCAAGAGCGATAGATTCAGTATGTTCTGGGTAGTAAAACTCAGCACATATTGCCGATAACCTTAAGCGATTGATTTTAGAATCTGGCGGCAACATGCCTCTGATGTCCCTGCTTGCTGGGTCACGAATTGGCGGGATTTCTTTCCTATTTGAATTGCGTTTTGCGGTAAGGACAACCAGTATAGTAGCCGTTCTTGGAAGGTTTGGGTGTTAGAAATACAGAATGCCAATTTTTTGCGGATCATATCGCAGGCTTCTGGTGAGTTTTGATGTAGGGGACCAAAGCAAACAGGCAGGGCGGCTACGGCTGGTTCCAGTACATTGTGTACCCCAGTAGTAAAGCCGCCACCTACGTACGCCATTGTCCCTAGTTTGTAGCTGGATGCGAGATGACCAATTTCATCCAGTAGTAGTACCCGGGCCGGTGAAGATGACTTAGCAGATACTTGGCTCAGTCTCAGGCAGCCAAATTCTTTCAATGCTTTTTCCAGACTCTTGATGGCAGTGGGAGTTGGTTCATGGGGAGCCAGCAACACCGCAAATTGAGGAAATTTTTTTAAGGTTTGCTTAATGGCTGGTAGTAGAACATGCTCATCGGGCGGCCAAGTGCTACCAGCTACTAGAATTTGTTTAGATTTGCTAATCCCCAGTGGTACGGGTGGCGGATGAGTCTGAATACGCTTAAGCACATTATCAAAGCGACCATCCCCTAACACTTTAATGTGGTGGTGAGTGGGACAAAGCGTACTAAGGAATTGGACATCACTTTTGCTGACGGTACTCACGTAGGAGATGCTAGACAGCAGGCAACGGAGCCACCTTCGTGCAAATCTAAGAAAAATAGCAGAACGCTTATGTAGGGATACACCAAAGAGATGAATGGGAATCTGTTTTAGGCGGGCTTCCCATATTAAGTTAGGCCAAAGATCATATTTTATAAGGATCAAAGCTGCGGGGTTAAGTTGTTGCAGTAGGTTCTTAACACTACTGCGTTTGTCTAAAGGAAAGGGAAAGCTTAACAGCCAGTGAGGATGTTCAAGTTGGGCACGTTTTATCCAATTGGCAGCACTGGGCGAAGTAAAGCTCACTACACACTGAGTTTTGCATGCGATCAGTTGTTCTATAATGGGTAGAGCTTGTAGAAATTCTCCTGCACTAGCTACGTGAAACCATACGAGTGGCAGATCTTTGTTTAGCTTCCTTAATACAGAGGAGAGCAACCGTTCTGCCATATTTCTTTGCTGCCAAGTAGCTCTCCATTTAGGTTGAAATAATGCCCCCAGCCACAGCAAACTCATCAACAAAGGATGTAATAATCCACGATAAAATATTTGCCACCAATAAGTTCCTGGCGGTAGCGATAATGACCCTTTTACCTGTGCGTGTTTTGACATGGTAAAAAATAACCCGCAAACGAGACAATTGATACAAATCCTAGCAGTTAAGCATCTGGCATATCTGCTGTAGGGCATTATTGGGGGTAATGGAAGCCAAACAGGCTTGCTGCCACGGATGATGGCAGCGTCCTTTGCCATTGCGAGTACACGGACGACAAGGAAGATCGCACTGTAACACTCGGCTGGAGGCACGCTGGGGAAAAAAGCCCCAGTGTTCGGTAGTAGGGCCAAAGAATACCAACGTATCCACCCCAACCGCTTCAGCAATGTGGGACATCCCGGTGTCGTTGGCGACCATCAGATTAGACTTGGAAGCAAACCAAGCTGACTCCAAAAAATTGGTACGCCCCGCCAAATTGATCGCTGATCTACCCAACTGGGCAGCCAGTTCTTTTGAGCCTTCGTCATGAGCACCTCCAAAGAGCATTACACTGCCATTGCACTGGCTGATAAATTTCTTTAGTAGCGTTTCCACATGAGCAAGCGGCCAGCATTTTAAGGGCCAAGCAGCCACTGGAGCCACAGACAGCAAGGGACGGCGGCAGTTTTTCAACCATTTTAGTTCGGCAGAAAAGGAACTCCTGAATTGCTGAGTTTGTTCCAATTGTCCCAAATAAATTTCTGTGCCTAGCCCATCGTCTTTTATATTCCATGGGTACAGGAGCTGTAGGAAATCGTCTTGCTTGCTAGGGTAATGAGAATACATCTCCCAGCCCCAGGCAGAAAGCAACCCACGCTGCCAATTGTGTTTGTTAAGGATTATCCAATGACTGTTCACTCCCAGACGCAAAAAACGACTTCTCAGGCTGTTGTGTAGATCAATTATTAACTGAGGACGCCTGTTCCGTAGCTGTTTTGTCAGCTGGAACAATCCTTTTAGATTATCTTGGCGAGGATAACAGAGAACTTCATCCAAGTGCGGATTATTAGCCAGCAAAGGAGCATGTTGGCTGAGAGTAACAAAGCCTAAGCGAACCCGAGGGTGCTGCTTCTTGATTAAGCGAGGTAGTGCAGTGCACTTGATCACATCCCCGAGAGAGTTAAATCGCACCAACATAACACGGGCGTCATCGGGCAAATTTTGAAGCGTAAAAGAGAGCAATTTATTCCCCTGGTGAAGGGGAAGGTTCTTTAATAGTGGTTTGCAAGTATAATTCCTTAAGTTGTTTATCATCAACAGCAGCAGGTGCTTCCACCATTAAATCGGTTGCCTTTTGGGTTTTAGGGAATGCGATCACGTCACGAATGGAATCGGTGCCACACATAGCCATCATGATGCGATCAAACCCTAATGCAATGCCTCCATGCGGTGGGGCACCGAGCTCTAGGGCGTTCAATAAAAATCCAAAACGCTGCTGGGAGATCTTTTTAGGTAGCCCAATCAATTCAAAGAGCTGCTCTTGTATCTCACGGCGATGATTACGTATGCTACCTCCCCCTAGTTCCACCCCATCTAGTACTAAATCATAGGACAAAGCAGTTATGCGGGAGGGGTCTTTTTTGTGCCATAGATCCCAATCTTCAGGTACAGGTGCACTAAATGGATGATGCATGGCACGCCAGCCAGCACCTTCACCTATCAAGAGGGGAAATTTCTCTACCCACACAAATTTATGCTCTCCCTGCTTGAGCAACCCCAGCTTAGCTGCCAGCCAACGACGCACCTGACCCAAGCATTCATCTACTACCTTAGGCTTATCAGCACTAAACAAAGCCAGTCCGTTGTTTTTCAATAAGAGTTTTTTTTCCAGTGCCTGCTGTTGGGAGGCATTAAAAAATTTGGCGATCGGAGAATGCCATTCTGAATCTTGCTTTTTTACCCATGCCAACCCTTTGGCACCCCATTCGCGCGCTAACTCAACTAATTCATCCAAGTCCTTACGACTAAGACCAGCTCCATCAGGCACACAAATGGCTTTCGCGGCTCCACCATTTCGCACAGGATTCGCCAATACTTGACACTCGGTATCCTGCACCAAATCTGCTACATCACATAACTTCAAATCATAGCGAACATCAGGGGCATCGCTGCCATATTCTGCCATGGCTCGCTGATAATCCATTCGCTCAATAGGCAAGGACACATTCCAATCGCTCAGCTCGCCAAATAGATATGCCATGAGGCCATCAGTTAATTCCATCACCATATCCGGGTTAGTAAATGCCATTTCCAGGTCTATCTGAGTGAATTCTGGCTGCCGATTACCCCGCAGGTCTTCATCCCGAAAACAGCGGGCGATTTGGTAATAGCGATCCATCCCTCCTACCATGAGTAGCTGCTTAAATAATTGCGGTGATTGCGGCAAGGCATAAAACGAGCCTGGCTGAACTCGTGCAGGCACCAGATAATCACGTGCCCCCTCTGGGGTAGCCCGCGTGAGCATGGGGGTTTCCACCTCAATAAAGCCCTGCTCGTGCAAGTAATTACGCGTCAAACGTGCTGCCTCAGAACGCAAACGCAAATTATGCTGCATAACCGAGCGACGTAAATCATAACTGCGAAATGTCAGCCGATTACGCTCCTCAACCTCATCTTCCAGAGCGTAAGGCACAGGCTTAGAAGCATTAAGCAACTCCAATTTATCAGCCAATAATTCTATTTCACCTGTAGACAGATCTGGGTTAGTAGCACCTTCTTCTCTTAGAGCCACTTTACCGCTGACGGCGATCACATATTCATTCCTCAAAATATCTGCCTGTTTGTGAATGGTAGCATTCACCTCCGGCTTGAACACCACTTGAACGATACCCGTATGGTCACGTAAATCTACAAATACTACCCCGCCATGGTCACGACGAGTATCCACCCAACCACATAAGAGGACACGTTTTTCTTTATCTGTCCCCCTCAAATCTCCACAATGATGGGTGCGTTCTTCTTTTTCCAGACTACTCATATCTATCTATTTCAACAAGCATGCTTATCCGTTTTAAGAATATCCAGCCTACCATTTCTAGCTCATAATCCCGGCCAAGGATAACTGATAACCGTAACAGTCTCAAACCTCAGCTACAATGAGATAGTGGATTAATTATCAGCTTCAAGCCTATTGCTTGCAACAGCGAATTTTCCTGAGCTTGCATTAGTTCTGCTTCTGATGGTTCCTGATGATCATAGCCACCCACATGAGTGCAACCATGGGCTAGAATACGCAACAATTCTTCCTGCCAGTCCCAGCCATAGCGAATAGCTTGGCGATGAGCAGTTTCCAAAGATATGGCTACTTCTCCCAGCAAACATCCTTCTTCAGCACATTGTTTAGGAGAAACATCCCAGTACCGCCAGGATAATACATCGGTAGGTTTAGCGTACCCACGCCCAGTTTGATTAAGCTGGGCGATACCTGCATCGCTGTCTAGCCATACCTCCAACGCCCCGCCTGCTAATCCCAGCTTCTTGAGAAACCCTGCCGTAACAGTTTGCAAGTGCTTAGGGGCGAGAGGAAGTTCTTTTTCTTTGAACTGGGCTGCCCAGCCGACCTGCACCAATTTTTTTTCAGATGTTGAGAGCGGTATGTTTAGCATAAAAAGGCTAGGGGATTGTTTAAGTCATTCTTAGTCGCTTTGGGGTAGGAAAAACAGGGGAAGGTTTGACGGATTTTTCCAGCATTGTTTTTTGTCCTGGATACTGAACCCGGTGGTGGTGAACACTAAGAATCATACGAGTAAAACATTTTTCAATGTGGTTTAAGTCATTAAAGGTCAAGCCCGATTCTTCCAGCTGACCATCCACATAAAGGTATTTGGTTATGTCTTGAACCATGTCTCGGATAGATTCTGGGGACATTACTTGCAAGCTGCGAGTGGCTGCTTCTGTCATATCGGCTGCCATAACTAACCCGGCTTCTTTGCTCTGGGGTTTTGGTCCCCGATAGCGAAAAGCTGCCTCATCAGGAGCCCTTGATTTTTGCTGAGGATCGTTTTTGAATTTTTGCTGAGCCTTATGAAAAAAGAACCGCACCAGAGATGTGCCATGGTGCTGCTGAATAATATCGTAGATTGCCCGCCCCAGATTATGCTGGGTTGCGATTTTCAATCCATCCTGCACATGGTTAACAATAATGCGTGCCGACACCTCTGGAGGCATATCCTGGTGGTAATTAAGGCCGGGCTGCTGATTTTCAATAAAATAGAGAGGGCATTTCATTTTGCCTAGGTCATGGTAATAAGACGCCACCCTCACCAGTAGATTATTGGCACTAATGCCTTCTGCAGCAGATTCGCTAAGATTGCTGACCACAATACTGTGTTGATAAGTCCCCGGTGATGTCACTGCGAGTTGCTTCAGAGTGGGTTGATTCATATTAGCTAGTTCCAGTAGCCGCAGATTGGTAGTTATATCAAAGAATTTTTCTATCAATGGTAAGAGGGCGGTACAGCACATAGACACCAACAGTCCGTTCACAAAGGCAACGGTCAGATTTATCAGAATAGAAGTACCGAGTGATTGCTGACTCAACAATAATAAGATGACGGTAGTCAGCATATTGGCTAGTCCGATGGTGATTCCTTGTTTCCAGATTACCGCACGGCGATCATAGTTGGTGGCAGTAGCTGCCAGCAGAGAAGCTACCGTTCCATAAATAAAGAAAGTGAATTGATTGCCCAACAGGATGGCATGTAGCAGTGCTTGTAGCAGTCCCAGCATAATTCCGATTTGCCGTCCAGCCACGATGCTTGCCAGCATGGCGGTAAGTGCAACAGGTAACAACAAGCTGTATACGTGGGTGGGTAGCTGATAAACAGTATTCAAGGTTGGCTCAAGTAGCAGTAATAATTGGGATATCAGTAGATTTCCCAGTAGCAGGACTGCCATCAGTTTTCGGCGAGGAGGCAAAGCTCCTTGGGGTAGAATGCGTGGGATAATGAGATATATAGTCATCCCCAGTAGTAGCAATACTAATCCCCAAGTACCCAGTATTTGAGTGTACTTCGGGTGCTTGCGATTATAAGCATTGAAAGCCCGAATGATTTCCGCTTGCTGAGCTGTGGCTAGTTCTCCTGCTCTGGCTACCACATCACCTTTTTTTAGGGCGAAAAATACCGGAGGGACTTCGGCACGTAACCGTCGTTTCAGAGCTTCTGTAGCACTTTTGTTTTCGGTGAGATTGGGCTGAATTAATGATTGTACCAAGGCCAATAGAGCTACCTTATCTATGCGATTACCCAAAGCTGGTAATAGTAGTTCTGATTGTTCCACCAGTTGCTCACGTACTTGGGATACATCGTTCAGACTGCTAAAATTCTCCAGCCTTTCTATTTCTTCGTTGGCAACATTTTGTACTTGAATGGCGTTCTGCCCCAATACCTCTTTAGAAACAGCAAACCGCTGAGAATAGGCACTCAGTAATAATTCAGTTAGGGCATCTTCATAAATTTTTCCAAATTCTTGTTGCAGCAATAACTGAAATACCTGAGGAGAAACTACACCTCCCAGATTAGCCTCAAACTCTGTCTGCATGGATGTAGGGGCTTGTTGAAAGTTTGTTCTAGCCTGACGAATTCCTTCTTGCAGTTCTTGAATATTTTTTTCCAAGCCCTCCAGCTTGGCACGCCTCGCTTGCAACTGCCCCTGCCATTCTTGGCGTGTGAAATTTAAATTACCAATATCTGCTCGCAATTTAGCAACCCGCTTATTCTCAATCTCGTCTAAATTCTGAGCATCATTTAACTCGCCCAATTCTCGTAGTACGTATAAACGCTCTCTGTTGAGATGCTTTTGCCGCTCAATTAGCCCTCCAATCTGCCCTAGCAAATCTACCCGCTGCATAGAATTTATCCTAAGGGACTCCTCAGACTGCCGCACAGACTGCTCTAATTCCTGCTGTTGTTGGCGTGCAACAGCAAAACTTTTGCGCACCTGTTTTACTATTTTCTCTCCTAAGCCAGGATCATAGTCATAGACGGGTGGGGCTTCTTTTAGAGCTTCTTCAATTCGGGACTGGGTAGAGCGCTCATCGCGCAAATTTATGCTGTCTGTAACAACGATGGTACGGGTTATTAGTTCTCCTTCCCTATACCTGGGCGGTACCAGCGAAAAGCTAGGTGCCACCAAGATGGCTACCAGAGTGGCAAAGGCAACAAACATTCCCAATTTCATAAGCTTGGGGATATTCCAAGTCTCTTTAGTAAAAAATGGAGGTACAGAGAATTTTGGCACAGTAAAGGCGAGCCTAAAACGCAAATAGTAATAAAAATTATTCAGCGAACAAAAAACAGCATTAAGCAAATAGAGAGATACCCAGAAGAATGCCACGAGTAACTCGCATTGTCACCCTTATCCGATTGAGAACCATATGCTTTACAAAAAACACGAATTTACTCATTGGCTGGGATTGAAGGGCTAGGTTCTCGGAGACACCATTCTGCTGGCGGTTGGTAAGTGTTACGGGATGGCTTTAGGTTTGCCATAGATCTTTCTGCTTTTTTCCAGCGTTGGTGAGCAAGCTCTGCTTGAGGAGTATTGAGGGCTTTTAGCCAAGCACGGCGTAGTTCAAGCAATCTGGGACGTTTTAGGTAATAGATTTCTGCCCGCAAGGCAGCTTCGGGGTTTTCGGCTGCTTGGACGTGGAGTGGTTTTTCTGCGAGTATGGTCCTCAGCAAAAGTTCTTCTTGCTGGGTATGATTCATGGCTTGGGAAGAGGAGTTCTCAGCAGTGGAAGAATCGGCCCCTAGTCTATCCGCAGGAGATGATATTAAACGCTTAAAAACGCTACAAGCCATTTCTGAGCTAAAATCACCGGGTTGAAGGAGGGTACTAGCACTGCCTGCCAAGGAAGAATGCCAAGCCAATAGTGCAAAAATGCGTTTTTCTCTTTCGGTTATGGATGGGAGTACAATGGAATCATGAGAGCTTGATGAGTGGGAGTATGCTTTCTGTAGCTTGGAGCTTGATTTCATTTGGGATTGCACGCTGGCAGTATCAAGACCTAGCAAATCTGCTAAATGTCGGATGGCCAGGGCTCTGGTGGTTGGCTTGGCTACCTGAAGAGTATCAGCTAAGGATTTTAAGGTCTGTTGCTTGCCTTGGATGGACTGGGGAAACTGCTGAAAGGTTGCCCATGCTAAATATTCTAGCAGTGGTTTGGCATTTTCCAATGCTTGGTGCATTGCTGATGAACCACGTTGCTGCAATATATCATCGGGATCCAGTTTATCAGGTAGCGAGACCACTTGAACGTCCAGCTCACTTTCCAATAGCATGGCTGCCGAACGAGTAACTGCACGCACTCCAGCTGCATCTCCATCAAATAGCAGCAGTACTTCCTTAACATGACGCTTAATAAATGCCACATGCTCAACAGTTAGGGAAGTGCCGCAGCTAGCTACCGATTCTGAAAAACCATGCTGATGCATACGCAACACATCCAGATATCCCTCTACCAATAAGGCTCGCTTTGACTTATTCCAAGCATCAATTGCCTGAGGCAAGCCAAACAAAACCCGATGTTTGCGATAATGAACGGTTTCGGGAGTATTAATGTACTTAGGCTGTGAGGCATCATCCTTTATCAATCGTCCCCCAAACCCGATGGTGTACCCGCTAACATCTTGAATAGGAAATACCACCCGGGCCCGCATCCAATCGTAAATACGACCGCTCTTGCTTTTGCCTACCAAACCCGATTTTAGAATTGATTCCTTATCAAGCTTACCACTCAATCTACTCAACAGTCCCTGCCAATCATCCCAAGCAGCCCCTATCTTGAAACTGCACCAATCTTCCTCTTGAAAACCTCTATTCCGCAGGTACGTCCGAGATTCCTCCCCTGATGGCTCATTTATCAATTGCTGATGATAAATCTCGGTTGCCAATCGCAAAGCCTCTGCAGAACGGTCTGCTTGTCCACGATCTTTGCCCGATGATCCCGATGATATTTCCACTCCCACTCTTTCTGCTAGCCAACAGAGTGCTTCACGGAATTCCATTCCCTGCCGTTCCATGACAAAATCCACTACGCTCCCCCCTTTGCCACAGCCAAAACAATGAAAAAAACCCCGGGCCGCGTTCACCGTAAAAGACGGGGTCTTCTCCTGATGAAAAGGGCATAAGCCCTTATAACCCTGACCACTAGCACGCAACTGTACATGCTCACCGATAATCTGTACGATATCGGCACGCTCTTTGACTAATGCAATGGTATGGGCGTCCAAGGTAGCCTCCGCTTTTTATCAATCCATCACAAATTAACTACCAATATCCATATACCGAACCCTTCAGTCCTATATTGACACATTTTTGTATCTTGTGCCATCCCTTCGATATTTGCCTAAGATCCCTATGATGTAATGGCTCCCTGGTTCATCCTCTGATGACAACGCCCCAGCCAAATACCAGCAGCCTTGTCCATTGAACAAGATTCCACACAACGACGCATACAAGCAGCCGCTTCTGAATATCTTTCTTGTTCATACAAATTGCGTCCTTTTTGGAAATCACTCAAAGTTTCCTGCTTGGCATTAAAGAGAATATCTTCTTCGGCATTGAGCACTTCATAAATTTGTACAAATTTACTTTTTCCCTTCACCTCCACTTTATCTAATTCTCGTAGTACAAAATTATCAGGTTTATGTAGTGATTTCAATGTATTATCAGTGATTATTACCTTACTACCATATACCTTAGTCAGTTCTTCCGTGCGACTGGCTGTATTAACGGCATCGCTGATCACGGTGCTTTCCATGTATCCACTACCTCCTAGGAATCCCATAATTAAGGGTCCGGTATTCAAACCGATGCCCACTTGAATAGGAACATGCCCATATTTTTTTCTAATATGGTTTTGCTCTCTGACGCTTTTCTGCATGGCAATAGCTGATTCAACGGCATTATCAGCACTTCCCGGATATAGAGCCATCACGCCATCGCCGGTGTATTTATCAATAAACCCTTTATGATTTCTTACCGCGGCCTCCATACGCTTTAAGTAGGAAATCAGAAATCGGAAGTTATCCTCTGGAGACATATTTTCAGACATAGAGGTAAAGGAACGAATATCAGAGAACAGGACGGTCATGTTGCGTTTGGTATAATCGCCTAGTTCAATATCGGTTAGATCTTTTTTACCCATCATGGAAAGCTTTTCAGTAGGGATAAATTTTTCCAGCGAGCGATAAAGTTCAGAAACATGGCATTCACGGCGAACAGTTTGGTGAAGTGCATCTCTGAAGGTATTTTTTGTCTGACTAAGATTGTAAGATAAGCTCAAAACTAAGGAGCAGGCTTGTATTCCAGCACCAACAAAGAAAGCATTCGTAGTGAATACATTGTGGGGAATCACACCTTGTAGCTGCAATATATGTATAATAGCCCCTGAAATTACTCCCCCCCAATTCACCAGAAAAAGCTTTGCCCGTGTTTCACAATGCCTCAGATAGATGATGCCCGTGGCCAAGATCAGTAGCCAAGTGGCACCCCCAAAGATGCATACAAAGGTTAGGCTAGCTTGAGTGTTCCAGAATAGAAGACTCATCCCCAGTAATTGTATTCCCGCTTGCATCTTTAAGGCTTTGTCTAGCCGCGGGGTATTTTTTTCGGTTTGAAAATAACGAACACAAAATAAACAAGCAGCTGCCAGCATCAAGTTGCCCCACAATGAAGCCTGATGATTTGACAAGACCGGCCATGAAGACAATAGGAACGCAAAATCCAGCTTTTCCTGTGCAAGATTAAACATTATTAAAGACAGCAAATAGCACCAAAGCCAGATGTTTTCCTCTCCACTGTTGGCTAGGTTCCCCAGCAAGGCATATAAAAATGCCACTAGCATCATGCCAAAAATCACCCCAAAAAACATCTGCATCCTAGCAGAATCTCGCATCAGGACAGCAGGAGAAATAATATCCAAAGGCAAAAATCCTCTGCCATCAATCCGTACCTGCATCAGCATCTCTAATTCTTCCCCCGCCTCTGTTTCAAAAGGAAAGATAAATAAACGATGCTGAAATGGACGCTCCTGAAAAGGCTGACTATCCCCCATGCGATAAGTTTTAACCACCCGACCATCCCGTACCAGTGTCAGTACCACCTCATCAAGATGAGGATTGCCAATTCGTAAGTACCAGTCACGCCGCTGAGGGTGATCCGCTTGCAAACGTACCCGCAACCAATAAGAACTGTTCACCACCCCAAAATTCAAATGCCGATTGTCATTCTGAGGCAAAAATGAACTGCTGACTCCTCCCTTAAGCACGTCATTCAAACTCACCTGCTGTGCTTTGTCTTCAAGTATCTCCAGCTTCCCAGACAAAGAATACTGTGGTTCTTCGCCCAATAGAAGTACCCGAACTTCGGCTAATGAAACCGATGCTCCCCCCAGAATTCCTATACTAAGTGATCCCCATAATGAAATAATTGACCAAATCCGCAGACCCATTTACTCCCCTTTCTCACCCACTTCCATGCGGATGACACCTATTCCTCCCTACATCAATACCCTCCCACCAAGAGACAAGCACCACTAAGATAGCCCTTGAGGGCTTAAGTTATTTTTTTCCGACATGAATATTTTACTACATAAAAAAATAGTATTGCAAGTAATTAAGGTAATTACATACTTAAACACTTAGAAAATTGAGGGCTTTTTACAGAATCCCTACACTTTAGAACACGTAGAGCATTATTTTTTTACTGAGGATACCAATTTGGCGGATGCTTTCAGTTCTTTTTCAGAGGAGATGATTTGATCAACAAGGCCATATGCTTTGGCTTGTTTGGCATCCATCCAGTGATCTTGGTCGATATCGTGGGCAATTTTTTCAGGTTTTTTTCCTGTGTGTTGGGCGTAGATGGAAATAATCCGTTCTTTATCCCGCAGGATTTCATTTGCTTGTATTTCCAATTCACTGGCACGTCCTTGGTATCCTGTCATCAAGGGTTGGTGGATGAGGAATTTAGCATTGGGCAGGGTATATCTTTGTCCTTTGTCGGCGGCCAGCGGAATGATAGAACCCATGCTAGCTGCCAGCCCGGTGATGATGCTGATGACTGGTGCTGAGATAAAGCGTAGCATGTCATATAGGGCAAGCCCTGAGAAGACATCGCCCCCGGGAGAGTTGGAGATCAGGGTAATAGGCTTTTTGGAGCTTTGGTGATTAAATATCACCAATTGTTGTATCAAATTACGAGTGATATTGGCATCTATGGCACTTGAAAGCACAATGGTGCGAGATTCCAGTAGACGAGCGAACAGTCCCTCACCCGAGCGAGCAGAGGATTCTTTTTTATCCACATCAGGATTCACTGATGGTTCCTTACAGGTTTTCCAGCCAATGCGAGCAAGTAGAAAGGTAGAATTACTTCACCTCTACCTTAGCACCTGCGGCTTCTAATTTTTTCTTAATTTCGTCTGCATCTTCCTTACTGATGTCTTCCTTAAGGCTCTTAGGTGCGGCTTCCACTAGGTCTTTGGCTTCTTTCAGTCCCAATCCGGTGATAGCACGCACTTCTTTTATAACATTTATTTTTTGGCTACCTATTTCGGTTAAAACCACATTGAAGCTGTCTTTGGCTTCTTCGCCTTTAGTAGCATCGGCACCCCCAGCCGCTGGAGCTGCTACTACCGCGGCAGCCGCACTGACGCCAAATTTTTCTTCTAGCTCCTTTACCAGCACAGATAAATCCAGAACCGACATATTAGAGATAAACTCAACCACTTGTTCTTTGGTAACACTCGCCATTTTTACATTCCTTACTTTCAAAAATAGGGGGATTAAAAAACTATAAACAATAACCGATTATTCAATACATTAACATCAGAGCACTTTAATTTAGCCATCTGATTAACATAAACTGACACGGATTCTCTTTCATTTGCCTTTATTTTTAGCAATTGCAGACAATATTCGCACCAACTTAGAGGGAATTTCATTCAGAGTGCGTACCAGCAATGTATTAGGGGATTGCATCACGTACAATAATTTCACCAACAATTCTGCTCGGCTGGGCAAGCTACCCAGCTGGTTTAGGCTCGCCAAATCCATCAGGCTGGCTTGACCATCAGATACTATACATCCACTTATGTAACCTAGATTTTCCAGTTCTCCCAAACACTTTTTAAGAACCTTGGCTGGTGCTGCTGGCTCTTTGCAAAACACCATCGCCCGAGGTTCTACAAAACACTCTTCTAACACCTGAAAAGGAGTATCCTTAACTGCCAGTTTAGCTATCCGATTCTTCACCACCTTCATGCTAGCTTGGTCTTCTCGCAGGAGCTTGCGGATATCAGAAATCTGTTCCACGCCTAACCCACGATAATCCAGCAGAAAAACTGCCTTATTCTCAGCAAAAACAGTTTGTAATTCATTAACTAGGTTTTCTTTTTCTTCTCGTCTCATAATTTCGTCCTGGTACTTTGTTACCTTTTCCTGACAGTTCATCCTCGGGTTTTTACCACATCATAAACACCCAGCCGTCAACCAAGCATTGATCCACCAACCACTGCTGGCTGTGCATCAAAAACACTCAATAAAAGACAGCACTGGAAAAGACTGCAAGATATTGCGACACCTCAGGTCATTTCCCACCGAAGACCCAAGAGGTGACCTGCTTTGGCGGGGTAGCGGTTTAAGCCTTGCCGATAAAAAACAAAGCCCCTGCTGTCTTCAACAGTATCATCTGTGTGTTAGTCTAGGTAGACCCAAACACACTCCAGCAGTCTGCCAAGACTGACATACAATAGCAACATACTTTAGGAAATTATTTTTAGTTACCACAAAAAATACTGAGAAATTATTGCGGCGTTGCCGTACTGTTCCCAACTGTACCAACCTGCTTCTCAAATCTGTGCTTACTTACCCCCAACCTGCACTTGCCTGCTTCTCAAATCTGTGCTTACTTGCTTCCTGCTAAAAGGAACTAACATCAACAGGAATGCCAGGACCCATGGTAGCACTGATGCTCATGCTGCACAAATAAACCCCCTTAGCAGAAGATGGTTTTAGGCGTTGGATGCTTTTCACAAGAGTGTCTAAATTTTCCTGTAGTTGCTCCTCTTTGAAGGAAACTCTTCCCAAGGGTGCATGTATAATCCCCGTTTTGTCTACCCTAAATTCAATCTGACCACCCTTGATAGCTTCCACGGCTCGTCCTAGATCGGGAGTGACCGAGCCCAATTTAGGATTAGGCATCAGCCCGCGTGGTCCAAGTACCTTTCCTGCTTTTCCGACTTCCGCCATCAGATCAGGTGCAACTACTAGACGATCAAATTCTAACCAGCCTGTTAGTATTTTTTTTACTACTTCTTCGCCTCCTACATGATCAGCACCTGCTTTTTTGGCATTTTCCAGAGCTTCTCCCTTGCCTAAGGCTAGCACTCGTACGGTTTTGCCAGTTCCATGCGGCAGTTGTACGGTTCCCCGTACTTGCTGCTCCGATTTACGAGTATCAATTCCCAAATTCACAGCTACATCCACTCCTTCATCAAAGGAAGCTTTGGCGGTCTCTTTTACCAGACGCACCGCCTCTTGGGGAGAATATCGTTTGTCTACCGCCAGCAATTTCAATACTTCTTTTCGTTTGCGACTAGGTTTAGACATAATTTCTCCTCATGCAAATAGTAAAATATATACCTGCCATAACCCTATCCTATCAATGCCTATGCCTATCCTACCTGCCACACCCAAGTCAACCTTCCACTTCCACACCCATGCTACGAGCTGTACCAGCTACAATGTTAACCGCAACATCCAAGTCATGACAATTTAGGTCGGGCATTTTTATCTTTGCTACTGCCTCTAGCTGTTTCCGATTGATCTTGCCTACCTTCTTACGATTGGGTTCGCCTGATCCTTTTTCCAAGCCGATCTCTTTTTTTATCAATACCGCGGCAGGAGGTGTTTTGGTGATTAAACTAAAAGAGCGATCAGCATAAATGGTAATCACTACCGGGATAATCATCCCTTTTTGTGACTGAGTAAGAGTATTGAACGCCTTACAGAAGTCCATTAAATTTACTCCGTGTTGACCCAAAGCAGGTCCTACCGGAGGAGAAGGATTTGCTCCCCCAGCAGGGAGCTGCATTTTAACGATGCCTGTTATTTTTTTATTTGTTTTTGTTGCCATAGCTTGAATTCATTGAAGATTACTAGTTTAACTTCCGGAATATCCATCACAGCTAAACTGTGGTTATTGTTTCTCTTCTACGTGATGACGAACTTTTGTAAAGTCTAATTCCACTGGCGTAGCCCGCCCGAGGATGTTAATCATCACCCGTAGTTTGCTTTTTTCAGTTTCTACCGAGGCAATCTCTCCTGCGAAATTGGCAAAAGGTCCCTCTATGATCATCACATGCTGACCGACTTCGTATTCTTCCTTCATCACCTCCTGACGAATACCCTCGTTCATTAGGGAAGATATATCTGTCAGTTCTTTCTTGCTGAGAGAACGAGGCTGTTCACTAGTGCCTCCCACAAAACCGCTTATATTGGGAACATCCATCAACAGATGCCACAATTCATTAGTTAATTTCATCTTTATAAGCACATAACCATTAAAATAGAGTAAGTGGGTTTTTCGCTTTTTACCAGCCTTGATTCTAGTTACGTCCTCTCCAGGGATAAACACATCTTCTACCAGATGTTCCATCTTTTTATTTTTAAGCCGTGCCAGAATGGCATCGTGTGCCTTGCGCTCATACCCAGAACGGGCACGCAATACATACCAGTTCTTGTTGGGATCGCCCTCAAACAAGGAAGCATGCACTGAACCTTCTGGCTGAGTTTCCTCACCGGTGGATTCAGCTTGCTTTTGTAAGGGAACAGAACTTTCAGAATCCTTACTGTCTGCAAGCAGCGGTGCTACCTTGCTTTCCAAAGATGGTTCATTCATATCAGTATCCATCGTAAAACCTACAAGAAAACAATTCCATTTTATCAGCCGCTGCTAACCAATAATGTGCTTGATTGCTTCTGATAATCCCACATCTACCGTCCCTAAAAAGACGGCCATCAACAACGTGATAAAGACCACCACTACAGTAGCTTGAACGGTGTTCTTACGGGTAGGCCAAGAAACCCGTTTGAATTCGGTAACTACATCACTAAAAAAAATTCTGATTCTGGCAAACAAATTTAATTCTTCTTCTTCACGATGCTCTTAAAATGCTTAACAATTTCCTATCAATAAATCCACTTCACCACGATACGCCAAAAAGATAGGAGATGGAAGCCAAATGTTGCAACCCGTAAATTACTAATCAGACAAAAGTTCCGCAAAATAGACCACCTGAACCAGACTACCTGCAATAAACTACCCGCAACGGACAAAGCATAGCAGGCCAGGAGGGATTCGAACCCACAACATTCGGTTTTGGAGACCGATGCTCTACCAATTGGAGCTACTGGCCTTTTATGGATTAATATCTTCTGCCACATGTCTGCCTTGGATATTTTATACCATTCTAGGTGTTGTTTCTTCTATGTTACATGTTTATCATTTTTTCTAGATTGTCATCATAAAAAGCCCGGGAGCAGGATTGAACTGCCGACCTCTTCCTTACCAAGGAAGTGCTCTACCACTGAGCTACCCGGGCCTGAGAAATCCTCAAGAGATATCTTTAATGTATCCACAACATTACTAACATAATGGTACTGCATTATTTTGGCTTATCTTTGGTGCGGTCTCAAATAAATGTGTTTAACAAGTAAAGCTATTCAATGTCTGTCTTAAAAATACGAGGAGTGGGGAGAGGAGGATTCGAACCTCCGAAGGCTAAGCCGGCAGATTTACAGTCTGCTCCTTTTGACCGCTCAGGAATCTCCCCGTGGGCAAACATCAACAGAGGATTGTGCCGTTTTCAGAAATTCAATTCAAGCTAATTTACTCCTGCCACTGAACAGGACACCCCATGCGTATAGGAACATCAAGGTCTTCTGGGAGAACTGCAACTTCCCCTGATAGCCCAAGAGCTGGCGATGGGACTTGAACCCGCAACCTGCACATTACAAATGTGCTGCTCTACCAATTGAGCTACGCCAGCCAAAATACCCAACCCACCCTTCTCATTATGGACTTACTCAAGATAGCTGTGCAAACCAAACTTGGCTAAGAAGCTTGTATTTTGTTACCATTGCCTGTGTGTCACCACATATGGTGCATTTGCCGATCCTCAACCCCTAATAATTAATACTACAACCTCCTGAAACCCTCACCCATCTTCCCCGCCCTAGACTAGTTATATGGAACGGAATCTGCCCCTTAATACCATCCTTTACCAAGATACTCTGGAGGCCCTGGGTAATCTACCTGCTAAATCGGTACAGACGGTAATCGCAGATCCCCCTTATTACAATGTCCTCACTACCACTAGATGGGATACCCAATGGAGTTCTGCTGAGGATTGGTTAGCTTGGTCAGCTCAATGGCTCATTGCTGCTATGCGAGTACTAAAAAAAGACGGTCTTTTATTTTGCTTCGGTCAGCTAGGCAAGCGAGAACACCCTTTTTTGCACTTGATGTCCAACATGTGCAAGCAATTTGCTTTTCATGACCTGCTAGTTTGGAATCGGATGGTCGGTTACCAACGAGGAGATAGTTTTAGCCCCGCCTACGAGATGATCCTAATTCTCAAACACCGTAGCCAATCGGTAAAATTCATCAAGGAAGCCGTCAGAGAACCTTATGACCAAGTGACCATCCAAACCTATGCCCGAGACCGCCGCTACAAAAACAAGGACGCCCGTTTAAGCTACCTCAAACAAGGAAAATTTGCCACCAATATCATCAATGTCCCGAGCCTAAAAGGCTCATCCCGTGAAAAATGCGGACATCCTAGTCAAAAACCGATTCAACTGCTTAAAAAACTGATTCTTTGTAGCACCACCGTCAATGATACCGTCTTAGACCCCTTTATCGGCTCTGGTAGCACTGCCATCGCCGCTGCTGAATTAGGCCGCCAGTGGATCGGGATTGAAAAAAATCCGAACTATGTCCAAATGGCTAATGAAAGAATTGAGCAATATATTTCTCAGGAGAATCGTTTTAACACAAAAATTATGGAAGCATAAATATGACCCCTATTTTACCGCCATTTGCCTCAGCGGAGCAATCAGCTAGTGCAGAACGAGCTCTGCAAGAGCTAAATGATCAACAGCAGGCGATTGTGCGTCACAAGGATGGTCATGCTTTGGTGATCGCAGGAGCAGGTAGCGGAAAGACAAGAGTGATTGTTCATCGGGTCGCCCATTTGTTAAGTCAGGGGGTGCCTGCCTCAGCAGTGATGATGCTCACCTTTACCAATAAATCATCCCGAGAGATGCTGGAACGTGCCCGAGCATTACTGGTTCCCCAAGGCGGTGGTTTGGCAGAGGAGAACCTCTTGTCTCGGATGCTGGCTGGTACTTTTCATAGTGTAGCAAATCGTTTTTTGCGTCAGCATTGCGATTTGCTGGGTTACCAGCACAATTACACCATTCTAGATGCTGCCGATGCCCGCGAACTAGCCCGAGCTGCTGCCAGCGACATTTTAGGAGAACATCCTCCATTTGCCAATACGGTAACTTTTCCTAAAACCGATGCCATGCTGGACCTATTTTCTAAAAGTTTCAATCGGCATCTGTCTTTGGAAGCTCAGTTGAAAGAAGAAAATCCAGAATGGTTGGACTTTAGAGAACATCTATCTGCTATTCGGGAAAAGTTTCAGGCACGTAAAAAAACCAACAACTGCATGGACTTTGATGACCTACTAGATAATTGGCATAAATTGTTGCTCCAGCATGGCGAAACACTAGAACTCTGCTGCCGTATTAGGTACCTCCTGGTGGATGAATACCAAGACACCAATCACATTCAGGGAGAAATATTGAGCCTACTAGCCAAACCTCACGGCAACCTGATGGTGGTAGGTGATGATGCTCAATCAATCTACAGCTGGCGGGGAGCTTCATTTAAAAACATCTTGCATTTTCCCGAGCGTTTCCAAGCCAAGATCTATACCCTTGAGCAAAACTATCGCAGTACGCCCGAAATACTAGAACTAGCTAATCATAGCATCATTAATAATCGGGAGCAGTTTGAGAAACATTTACGACCATCCTTAAAGTCTGGTAAGTTGCCCACCATCATTCAGGCCTATGATGTCCATCAGGAAGCCGAGTACGTGGCTACTCAGTTGCGGCACTATTGTGATGAGGAGGATATTCCCTTTGGTCAGATGGGGGTGTTATATCGGGGTCATGCACAATCTGCGGCTTTGCAGACGATTTTGGCTCAGCATAATATTCCTTTTGTGGTGCGGAGCGGGCTAAAATTCTTTGAGCAGGCACACATTAAAGATGCCCTATGCTTTTTAAGAGTACTGCACAATCCCTTGGATGAGGTAGCTTGGTTGAGATTGCTACGCATGCTTCCCGGAGTGGGGGCTGTTGCGGCTGGAAAAATATATCGTGTCTTTGCCAAGCAAGGCCAAGTGAGTATCACGCCAGACAATACTGAGCTCATCAAGACGATTCCCAAGAAAGCCAAATTGCTTTGGGAGCGTTTAACTCAAGCCTTTGTAGCCATGCAAATCGCTCAACCTCACCCCGGAGAAATGCTCCAGCAAGCCCGAAAGCATTTCTATGATGATTTAATCGCTCAACGCTTTGACAACCCGAAAGAACGCGACGCCGATCTAGCCTATCTGGTAGATTTTGCCATGGGGTATTCCAACCTAGAGAAAGTACTCAGTCAACTTGCCTTAGCCCAAGAAGTAGCCGAAGCAGAGAAAAATACGAACACCCCACTGCAAGATTCACTGGTGCTGAGCTCGGTACACCAAGCCAAAGGACTGGAATGGGAGGTCGTCTTTCTGATCGGTCTCTCCGATGGAAAATTCCCCCACATTCGCTGCTTGGAACCCCTCTCCAAGCTAGAAGAAGAAAGACGGGTCTTTTACGTAGCTCTCACCCGCTGCCGCCGGGAATTGCATTTAAGTTCACCCCTACTTAGCTATACTGGCGGTAGAGCCGAGATCACCATCCCCTCTCGCTTTCTGGATGAATTACCTAATCAGCTTACTCACCAAGTTAAGTTAAAACTGGTTGAAGAACTCCATATCCAACAACGGCAACAAAACAATTTTACCGTCCAATGGGATTGAAACGCACTAAAATGTGTTACACTCTCCATAGAGGTCTGCTCTTTAATCTCTGCCCCCTTGCGGTCACCGATAATGCCAACCACCCTTCAAAAAACTCCTGCCAAGCCCACCATGCCTAAAAAGCTGGCAAAAGAGCCCTGTGCGTCCGTTGATTTGTCAAGATCCAAGGAGAAGTCTCCCTCTAAATCTACCCACACTCCTGCATCTAATGGAAAGGTGGCAGTACGAAATCCTGCCAGCTTGCAGGCTCTACATCCTCTGCTAGAAATTCTGCTGAAAGCCACCAAAAAAAAAGACCCTCAGCAATTCAAAGAATTCCAACAAGCCCAAATCCAAGCCCTCAATGGATTAGATCCCTCATATCCTGTGGCTCTGACGCGTCTGCGTACTCATTTGATAGATAAGAAATTGGCATCGCCAGAGGCAGTTCAATCGGCTACTGCCCAATTGCTGGGACTGGAATTCCAACCTCATCCCAAAGCTACCATTGCTCCTGCGGATTTTATCTCGGATATTAGCATCCAGTATGCCAAGAAGTTCATGTTCTGCCCGCTGGCTGAAAAAAATGGCTGTCTAATAATCGCTGCCGAAGATGCTAGCCACGCCAACGCCATGGAAGATGCAGCCTTCCGTCTGGGCAAGAGCATGTCTTTGGTACTGAGCACCCGTCAAGCAATCTTGGGGCTGATCAACCGTGCCTATGAGAAATCGCGCGGAGAAGAAAAATCTAGCGACCTGATGGAAGGCATTGAAATAGACGCCTCCTCCGATTGGAGCTTAGAAGAACCCGAAGATCTGATTGATGCCCGCGACGAAGAACCAATCAAACGTCTCTTGAACTCCCTGCTTTATCAGGCTTCTCAACGCAACGCCAGTGATGTTCATCTGGATTCCAACCAAGATGAAGTCAAGGTGCGCTTCCGTATTGATGGCATTCTTTACAACATTGCCGATTTCCCAAAAGCCATCCAGCGTAGCCTCATTAACCGCGTCAAAATCATATCTCGCTTAGACATCGCCCAACGCGGCTCGCCCCAAGACGGACGCACACTAGTACTGGTTGCCGGACGCCGTATTGATATTCGTGTTTCAATAATGCCGACCATCCAAGGTGAAAAAGCGGTAATGCGTCTACTTTATCAAGACCAGCAACTGATGAACCTTTTCAGTCTGGGTATGCCCAAGGAACTAAGTAATCCATTGGCACGGGCTGCTCGCAAAAGTGGTGGAATCACTCTTATCAGTGGACCTACGGGAAGCGGTAAGACAACATCCCTTTATGCACTGCTCAATACCTTGAACCGTGAACGTAAAAACATCGCCACCATTGAAGATCCTGTGGAGTACAAACTCCCTGGCTACTCACAAACCGAAATCAATCCTAAGGCGGGCCTCACATTTGCTAGTGCATTGCGTAGCATGCTACGCCAAGACCCGGATGTCATAATGGTCGGTGAAATGCGTGATCGGGAAACCGTCATCATTGCTACCCAAGCTGCCCTTACTGGACACTCGGTCTTTAGCACCATCCACACCAACAATGCTCCTGCTACCATCACCCGCTTGATAGACATGGGGGTGGAGCCTTATTTGGTAACTTCAACCGTTAATGCAGTGATGGCACAAAGGCTGGTGCGTCGTCTTTGCCAACATTGCAAAGAAAAAGACCCCCAAGGAGAAAAAATGCTTCTGGAATTGGGGCTCTCATCCCAGAAAGCTAAAACCATTACCACTTGGCATGCCAAGGGCTGCCAAAAGTGCGAGCAACTTGGCTACCATGGAAGACTGGGAGTGTTTGAACTGCTCGTCTTGGATGAGAACTTAAAAAAAACCATTCTTACTGAAAATTCCTCCAATGCTATCCGTAAAACCGCCGAAAAATCTGGCATGAAATCCATGTTCAGCTGGGGGCTAGACATGGTACAGGCTGGGAGCACCACCCCAGAAGAGTTATTGAACATCAATCAGGATAGTTGATGAGCAACATAGTCAATCCGTACTTATTGCGTCTGTAGCTCAGTTGGATAGAGCATCGGATTTCTAATCCGACGGTCGCAGGTTCGAATCCTGCCAGACGTACTTAAAATTCTTCTTTAATTATATTCTTCTGGCATATCAATCCATCCCCGTATTTACTTATCCGAGGCTGTACCTTTTCATAATGGTGAACTTTTCCACGCATATTCTACAAACTTTAGTTATTTTATTGCTCTGCCGATACGCTTCCAATGATACCCCTTAAATACTCCTTGGCGGCTATCATGAGACCAGTAAATTCGCTTGGCTTTGGCTTTGACGGTTCTTTGATCTAGAAAGCCCCACACCCGACTATCAGCACTGGCAAGACGGTTATCGCCCATTACAAAGAGGTGTTGATCGGGGATACGAATCGGCAACCTAGACATGGATAAACCGCTTAGCTGAAGCTGCTTGAGCAACTGCGGTTGGTAGTAAGCATAAGGTTCAGCCAGTGGTTTGCCATCAATTAAGATTTGCTGGTCTTGGATTTCCAATCTTTCTCCCTCCAGAGCGATAACGCGTTTAATGTAATCTAGTTTAGGATTATCAGGGAAGGGGAAGATAATTACATCGCCCCGCTGGATGGGCTTTGGAAAAAGTTTATAATCGGTGAAGGGGACTGGAATTCCATAAGAATACTTTGAGGCGAACAGGTGGTCTCCCACCAACAGGGTAGTCTCCATAGAGGAAGAAGGGATCTTAAAAGGGGCAAAGAGAAAGGTTCTCACGGTGAAGGCTACAATTAAGGCAAATAGCAAGGCTTCTACCCATTCTCTCATGCCTCGGTTGGGAATAATGCGTTGCAGGGGTAGCCAGCCTATCTTGCAAAAGTGGGATATCAAACGGCGTTCATCCAAAGATGATTCCACAGGCAAATCATTGAGCTGCTGCAAGAAGCTAGATTTGCCTCTGATGCGTTTGTGTTCTAGGGCTTTTAAGGCTTGCAGTAGCTGGGGACGCAGTCCGTATTGGCTAAGTTCTATAAGAAAGAGAGGGTGGATATAATATCGCTTGGGCAACATGCAAACACTGCTGAATAATGACGAAGAAAAACCTGTTGAGCGACGAATTGTAGCGTTGATTAAAAGTAAAGGGCAAGATGTGTTAGCATAATTACTAGTTGCATGCGTGTACTAATAACTAAATAAAAAGATACACAAAACATCAGCGACATGAAGGCATCAGCGACATGAAGGCAAAAATAATAAAAACCCTAAACAAGCAAAAGCAGAGCTGGGTAAATACTGCCGAGATCACGACATGATTCCTATGCGATTAGTGATTGCTGGGGCAGGCGAAGTTGGCTATCACCTGACGGAAGCCCTGTCAGGGGAGGCAGACATTCGGGTAATAGATTTGGATGACGTCGTATTAAAGCATCTGGAGGAATGTTTTCATGTGAGGACACTGCAAGCAAACAGTGCTCATCAAGAGACTCTCAGAAAAGCCCAAGTGGATAAAGCTGATCTGTTCATTGCAGTTACCGATCGGGATGATGCCAATTTATTGTCCTGCTTGGTAGCCAAAGAGTTGGGCTCTCCGACTACCATCGCCCGGGTCAAGCAATTGAGTACCAGCGGGAATGGGGTTTCGCAGTTTAATAACATTGACCTACTAATTAACCCCTATGAAGTAGTCGCCGATCATTTGGAACAACTGATTATACACCCTCAAGTGACCGATATTGCCACTTTTATGGGAGGGCGTATGTTGTTGGTACGCATTTCAGTGGCTGAGTCTTTAATTATTACTGGTCAAACGGTGGAGAAACTAGGCAGGCAAATCAGAGAAAAAATTCCCTGCCTGATCGCAGCTATTCAACGCACAGAAATGAGTTTTGTGCCCGGTGCCCAGGACATGATTCAAGATGGTGATCAGCTGTACTTATTCTGCCCTACCCAGTGTCTCAAGCAGTTGCTGAAGATTTTGCAGATACGGCGTAAGTCGGGGAGGCGAGTGTTTATCAATGGAGGAGGAAACATTGGGCTAGCATTAGCATGCAGATTGGAAAAGCACGGTCTGGGCGTGCGAGTGTTGGAAGTTGACCCCGAGCAATGTCAGGTAATCTCCCGAACCCTAAGGCACGGGTTAGTGTTACAAGCTGATGGCATGGAATTGCCCGTACTACAAGAAGAAGGCATTAAACAAGCCGATTATTTTGTCAGCCTTACCGCTGATGACAGCGTAAATATTTCTGCTTGTCTGCTAGTGAGTGAATATAGCAACTGTCGTACGGCAGCCCTGTTCAAACAGCCTCAGGCTCTGCCTCTTATCAACAGATATAGACTGATTGACCACATTTTTAGTCCTCGCTTATTAACTGCCATGAAGATCCTACAATATCTGCGGGGGCGTAATTTGCAAAATTATTTATCCTTGGAAAACAGCGATATTGAATTACTAGAAATCTGCCTGCAATCTAGTCAGAATTACCTAAACATCCCTCTTCATCAATTAAAACTACCTAAAGAAGTTTTGGTAGGGGCGATCTGCCGTAATGGAAAAATCTTCCTACCCCGAGGAGAAGACTGCCTACAAGCAGAAGATTCCTTACTGATCATTCAGCACAAGAAATATCGTGCTTATATCCGCAAGCGATTTTCTGGTACTCAGGGCATTAAAAAATAATTAACCCGACCCTCGGTATAAAATCCCTTGCCATTTCGTGACTCTGCCATTTCAGCCTCTGCCATTTATCGGAGTAACCGCTATGAGTGCCTCTTCTTCTACTGCTAACAAGGATTTTCATTACACCCCTCTTTACACTCTCAAAACTGACAGCACTTCTTATCGCTGTTTGACGCGTGAAGGGATCTCTGTAACCGAATTTGGAAATCAACCTATTATAAAGGTCTCTGAAAAAGCACTGGAAATTTTGGCTAAGACTGCTCTGAGTGAGGTGAATTATTTCTACCGTACCCAGCATCTAAAAGACCTACGGCGGATACTTGATGACAATGAAGCCTCCGATAACGACCATTATCTAGCCCTAGCACTGCTGAAAAATGCAGTGATTGCCGCAGACCGCAAGCTACCTAGCTGTCAAGACACCGGCACCGCGAAGGTGTTTGGCTTGAAAGGTCAGCAAGTGTGGACTGATTCTGATGATGCCATCGCCCTTAGCCGTGGTATTTATACTACCTACCAACAGGAATACTTGCGTTACTCACAGAATGTGCCTCTTTCCATGTACGATGAAAAAAATACTCGCACCAATCTACCAGCACAAATTGATTTACTAGCTACAGCAGGAGATGAATATCGGTTTTTGTTTATGGCCAAGGGCGGTGGCTCTGCCAACAAGATGCTCCTATTTCAGGAAACCATGGCCATTTTATCTCCCGAGCGACTACCAAAATGGGTAAAATTGCAGATTAGTCGGCTAGGAACTTCGGCTTGTCCTCCTTATCACTTAGCCTTGGTGATTGGTGGTACCAGTGCTGAGAACACCATGAAAACACTCACTCTGGCTTCGGCAGGATTTTTAGATGAGCTCCCCACCAGTAGTTCTAAGGATAGCTATGGCTTTCGGGACTTGGAATTTGAGAAGGTCATGCTAGAATTATCCCGTGAAATAGGAATTGGAGCCCAATTCGGAGGCAAGTACTTTGCTCATAGTGCTCGGGTGGTGCGTTTGCCTCGTCATGGGGCATCATTACCGGTGGGGCTGGGAGTCAGCTGCAGTGCTGATAGAAACATTAAGGGGAAAATCACTGCAGACGGTGTTTTTTTAGAGCAGCTGGATAAAGACCCAGCTCGTTTTCTGCCTCAATCCGTAAAAATAGATGAATCCTTAGCGGTCAATATAAGTCTTGATCAGCCCATGAAAAATATCTTAAGTATCCTGAGCAAATATCCCGTTAAAACACGGGTGAACCTAACTGGCAAGCTGGTGGTAGCACGCGATATCGCTCACGCACGTTTTCGCCAGCTACTGGAGAGCGGTCAAGATTTGCCTGCCTACCTAAAGAAGTATCCTATCTATTATGCGGGTCCAGCTAAAACTCCTAAAGGATACCCCTCGGGTAGTTTTGGTCCTACCACCGCAGGACGCATGGATGATTATGTAGAGATACTGCAATCGCAAGGAGCATCTTTAATTATGTTAGCCAAGGGTAATCGTTCTCATCAGGTAATTGAAGCCTGTAAAAAGTACGGGGGATTTTACTTAGGTTCTATGGGTGGACCAGCTGCCTTGCTGGCTAAAGAGCACATTCGCTCGGTGCGACAACTGGATTTTCCCGAACTGGGCATGGAAGCCGTATGGGAAATTGAAGTAGAAAACTTCCCCGCCTTTATCGTAATTGATGACAAGGGTAATAATTTTTACTCCCAGATCACCCGTTAATTAGCATTATAATGAGCTAGTACTCCCGCAAAACATCGGCAGGCTGGGTGTGCATGGCCTGCCTAGCGGTCCAGACTCCCGTTAGGATACTCAATGCCATCACTGCAGTTGCCAGCCCAGCCATGCTCCACCAGTCCCAGCTGAGAGATAACTCCGAAAAGGATTCTCTCAAATAAGCATTCGTCCAAGCGACAAACCCCGCACTGAACAACATTCCCAAAGCCAAGCCGCCCATACTCCCCACCAAGCCAATCCATATTCCCTGCCGTACAAATACTCCGCCCACCAAAGATTGACTTCCACCCAAGGTGGTCAACACCGCCAAGGCACCCCGTTTCTCTTGAACCATCATTGCCAAAGAAGCCGAAATGTTAACCAAACTCACCAAAACAATCAATGATAATACCAACCACAAACCCAATCGTTCCAACTTCATCACCTGAAACAGGGCTTTGTGAACATCAGCCCAAGAACTAACTTGATAGCCCAAGGCAATAAATTTCAGGGGCTTTAGATCCACTTCCAAAGGTTCTTCCAATTGCAAAGCTACTCCATCCACGCGTTCTCCCAGCCCATAAAGCATACGAGCATCTTGTAGCGATATAACTGCTAATTCCTCTTCAGTTCCAGTGTCAATCACCCCTGCAAAGCTAAATTGCTTGATAAAGGGTAGCGGTCCCAGTGGACTCACCCGAGTGGTGGTAGAAATTAGGCGTAGAGAATCACCTCTACCCAGCTCCAATTGTTGTGCTAATGGGACACTAAGTAGAACACTGCCAGAATCACTAGCCGCCAGCTCTTTTGATTTGCCTGCCTCAGCCAATGCCTGCCCCTGTTGCTCTAGCTGCAATTCTCGGAATTGTACTGCTTGTAGCCCTCGCAATTGTACTGCTTGAAAACCTCCGCTTTTTCTCTGCAAAAAAGCCTCCCGTAACACATAAGGTTCTGCAGAGCGTACTTCATCAAGTTCATTCAGCCTGCGACTTAAAACTTCCGCTTCTGTGAGACTGAAAGGTGCTTGGCTCTTAACCCAAGCATGACCATTTATGCCAAAAGTAGATTCCAGTAACTGATGCCTAAAACTCTCCAACACAGTGGTACTGACCACCAATGCAGCTACCCCCAACATCACCCCCCCCAAGGATACCCAAGCTAGCAAACCCAGCATGCGATGCTCACGCTTAGAACGTAAGAACCGCCAACCGATATAAGCAGATAATTTCATGCTGAGGCTTCCTCTCTCTGCTATAAAATTACCGCCTAGCCCTAGCCCCAGGACGCATCACCCAAGCCCGCACCAAACGCAGTTCACGCTCTTGGAAATCAGAATCGCTTAACTTGTCCTGCCCAGCTCGCAAATATTTTAGCTTTGCCAGCCATTCCTCTTCTGAAGCACACATGCTCCAGCTCGGCTTTGTCCGCGACACCAACTCTTGCCATCGTTCATTACTCAACCACAGGGGGCGTACCGAGTGAGGACGCACATTCACCTCTTTTTTTTGGGACTCATCCATCGGTCAAATTTCTCTAAAAGAATTACATTTTTACCAAAGATAGCCTCATTGTATATTATCCCTGTTCTAAAACCAAAGATAACTCTGTACTCCGACAAAAGATCTCAATTTTTCAGTAGAACGTATTATAATTCTATTCAGAAGGTTATGACAGGTGGCTACATTACACATTCCTCAATTAAAGGTGCTCGGGAGGCAACCTAGGTGGGCGGTATTTGGAGGTTCTTTTAATCCAGTGCATTTGGGTCATGAATTTATAATGGAGCAGGTCAGTCAGTTAATAGATGTAGACCAGCTTTTGGTAGTGCCTACTGGTTGTTCGCCTTGGAAACACAAAGATGATTATTTACCTGCAGCACTACGCTTGAAGATGCTACGGGTTGTCGTTGGACGCTTGCCGGGGGTACAGCTTTGGGAGGAAGAGATAAAGCAAAGCGATACCTCATACAGCCTGGACACTTTTAGGAAGCTGAAAAAACTTGCCCCGGGTGTACGCTGGCACTGGGTCCTAGGAGAAGATGCTTTACGTGGTTTTCCTAACTGGAGTGGTGCCCAAGAATTAGCATGCTCTGTTAATTTGATTGTGATTCCCAGACCATCTACCTCTAAATCCCAGTCAGTCCGCCGACTGCATCAATCTCTTAGTGCTCTGCAAGAGTGGTATCTTTCGCTAGGAGTACCAGAGGAGCGTCGCCGAGTGTTGGTGATAAAAGCCCATCCTCCGCGGGTATCTGGGCATGATATATTGCACGCCCAAAAGCTGGGAGGCTTAGCAACCGATGTACGCAGAATTATGCTTCAACATCAGCGAGAGAAGGCTCAGAAAGATTAATCGTACAGGCAAGGTATGGAAAATAACAGCAGCCTGTTTATTTTTCTAGCTTAGAAATGGTAACCGCCAGTTTTCTTACCTTGATGCGAACCTTATCACCAGCTGTGAATCCTGCTCGTTCTAGTGGTTCTTGAGGAATATTTACTCCAAAGGCGTTGCCCTTGCCGCGGCGGCGAACTTCGGCATATTCCTCTCTTTTAGCTCCTTCTTTTTGTCGCTGAGCAAATTGAGGAATGGGAATCTTTGCCAGCTGAGAAGCTTTTACTAAATGGTTATTGAGGGTGAATGGATTCTTAAAGCCTAATTTATCTAAAATTTCACCTTGATTAAAGCCTCGCTTGGCAAGACTGCGTACCTCTTTTAATAACTCTTTGGCTTTGTTCTTTTTTGCTTCCAAATCTTTCATTGAATGGTAGCCTTCCTTTGTTAAAAGTTAAGTTGAATAATGTTAAGCATCCCAAGATAAAAACCACCTATGATTTTATGATACACAATGTGTATCATAAAAAACAGCTATTGGATGAATAATTCAAAAAATAATTAGAAACAACTGCTTTTTTACTGATGCCAAGAACTTCATTGTTAGTCCCTTTATTATAATTAAAATGATAAATATACAATTGTTCTTTTATTGAAGAGAACGCAAAATTAACCTGAATACATTATAATTGGGTACGCTAAACATTTGCATATTACTTATTATTCTATGCGTCATTTTGACTGGGATCATGCCATGGTAGCTTATTCTTCTTTTGAATGTTACACCCAGCACAAGAAGGTGCCACATTGCCCTTTTGGCTACGCCCTCCTCGTGACAAGGGCAGTAAATGATCCATGGTCAGCTGATTAGGAAGAAATTCACCACCACAATGATGACAACGCCCCGCCGCCAGCTGCCTCTGCCACCACTTACTACGACGAAGATCACGTGCCTGATAACGCTCCCTGATAATATTCTCTTCTGTAGCCCTATATTCAGCTACACCTTCAACCTGATTTTCAAGTTCATCCAGTGCCTGAGGACTTCTTTTCTTGATGGAACCGGTTGATGATTTTTTCTGCCCAGTAGCCATTAGTCCAATCTTAAAAAGAGCTCTAAAAACAAGTCTGCAAAAAAGTACTTACCATTCCTAAAATGATGAAATACCAATACCATAGTTGAACTTCTTTCGGTCAGTTTGTTTATCCATTACTTTGCTATGTTTTTTCTAATGCTCACTGTCTTAAACTTGCTGATTGCTAATCATAAACTATATTAATACTCATGATATCTTCATTAACTGACCGATCACTAGCCGAATCCAGTCACCAACTTTTTCGCCATATTCATGTAGTGCTGGTAGAACCTGGAAACAGCTTAAACATCGGAGCTGTAGCTCGTGCTATGAGTAATCTGGGGTTTTCCCAACTGCACTTGGTAGATCCTCCGCGACTAGATTGGGAAAAAGCTAAGAGCTCTGCTTGCTGGGCTGCTCCTCTATTAGAAACTGCCACCGTGCATAATAAGCTGGAAGACGCTCTGATAAAAATGCAAATGGTGGTCGGCTTTACCGCCCGCCATGGGCGTAATCGCCCCAGGCATTGGTTGCTTACTGAATGGGCGGCTGATTGGAGTGGTTCTCCTCTGCAGCAAACTGCCCTGCTGTTCGGAGCTGAAGACCACGGACTAACACAAACACAATTGGAGCACTGCCACCTGCTGGTAAGAATTCCTTCATTGATTGAAAACCCCTCCTTTAATTTGTCTCAGGCGGTGCTGTTGGCACTGTTTGAACTCAGTCGGATGATTACACCAGGACATTCCCATCCTTCTGCTGACCCTCACCAGACCTCGGTTTCAATGGGAAAGCTGGCTACTTTGGATACTCTGCTGGCGAAAGTCTTGTGGCTGAGCGGATTTTACGCCCGTGGCACACCACGCCCCGTGCCGGGCTTGGTACGTCGCATGCTACGCCGACTACAGCCAGATGAACGCGAATTGAACTGGCTACTAGGGATATTGAGCAGAATAGAAGGAACTCTTTCCAAAAGGCTGCCGCTAGCCCGGGGAGAAGCTTCCAATCCTGTTAACCACCCCTTGCAGTCTAAGCAATCTGAACCCCAAGCTGCTGACCCGCCCTTAGATTAAATTGACAGGCAACCGACCCAGATCCCCCTCAATACATACCTCAATTAATACTGGACTTATTTAGCGATACACCAACATGGCACTGATAAAAGCTAACCACCAACTAGGAACACCCAGCCGATAAAATAAAAAAGAAAACGATCCTCTCTTGACATCAATGACCGTTTGGATAGCTAGACATGCCACTCCCCAGCCCAATAGTATTGTTTGGGTAAACAGTAAGGTAGCAATATGCTGCTCACCTATCACCACATGCACCCACAAATTAGCCTCAGGAGGAAACCATTGCCAAACACCCAGAAGCAATGTAAATCCTGCCAAGCAACACATCAGCGAGCACCACATCAGCGGCCGATGCAACGACGGATTAGCGGTACGCATCAAACTACCATATACCAGCAGAATAGAACCCAGACTAAGCAAGGTCTTAATTCCGATCATCCAAGTGAGCATCTCTATTTTACTGGTCAGAATACGAAAAAAATACGCCAAAAAATACCCGCAAATGACTTTAGACCAGCTGGTAATCTCCCGTGGTGCGTAGCTGTTCTAGTAGCTGGATTATTTCATTGGCGGTATGCTGCTCAAAATCTGGCTTCTCTAGATTTTCCCCTGCTTGATTACCTACTTGCTTATGGGCTTCATCAAATAGCTTACGCCGATCGGCTAAGTACTCACGACAATTCAAGGGCTTCCCGACCCGAAATACTACTTTGTCATGGACTGGTCTTTCATCTTCCATTTTTTCCCCAGTGGGCATGGTATTGCCATCCATACTGATCGGATAAGCCCAATCAAATCTTTCCATATAAGAAATAGTTTCTCGCACGGGAACATTGTCTACATTGGGTTTCCACCTGCCTCCTAGGGGAAATAGAACAACCACGTACCCGCGGTTCCTTATGCGTAGCAGCTGCCGAAACGCCGCCAAGTTAATTTGCTGGGCGTCCTTGAGAAATCGCTGATATCCTTCTTGATTGGTAGAAAATTGCGAGATCTTTGCAAGTAATAAGTCTCTGCGTGGGACAACCACCAATCGGGAATATTGTTCGGTGAACATGTTCACTAATTCCGACAACTCATTTAGCTTCCTTCCAGCTACGTACACCAGCTTCTCCAGCAGAGCTTGGTAGCGAGGATGCTCTCTTTCCAGCAACACGTAAAAGGAGGTAACATCCATATTGCCCCGATGCTCGGGCAACCATAGCACACTCTGCTTGGCTGCCAGTTTTTCAAAACAGTCATCCAAGTTCTCCAGCCCCTCAATCTTTGAACCCGGCAACAAATACACACTAATTGTCTTATGAAGTAATTCACGAAATTTATTCACCGCAGGCTGATACACATTCTTAGGGGTTATAGTGCGATCTTTACCAACCACATATGAGTCCCTAAACTTTTTCACCAGTAGCTCAAAACCTTTATCTCTTGCTTGCATTTTTTTAATTAATTCTCCCAACCATATAACTGGTATGATATTAATAGAAAATTGGATCTATCGGTCTTTTATAAGCCATGTTGAACATAATATAGTCGCAGTACTTCTACCGCATTATTCAAATTACTACAAAGAATGCTTCTTGGTAGTGTTAAGTGTACGATTGCTTATTCACCCTCATCCCAGGACCGAAGCAAGTTTATTTACCCGCACCCCCTAATTTACCTTTTTCTTTTCATTTATCCTGGTGAAATAATTATGTCTGTTGCTCCATCCAGCTCATCTGCTTTACCCGCCGAAAAATCCCTGTTGCTGAAACGTTACTCACAAGTACGCCAACAAAGCGAAGCTCTGTCTAGCCACCTTTCTGACAGCGATATGACAGTCCAATCCATGCCCGACGCCAGCCCTACCAAATGGCACTTGGCACATACCACCTGGTTTTTTGAGGCTGTTATCCTGAAAAGATACCTGTCCAACTACCGCGTAGTTGATGATAACTATGCCTTCTTATTCAACTCATACTACGAATCCATAGGGCCTCGCAACACACGTTCTCGCCGCGGAATGATCACCCGCCCCTCAGTAGAGGAGGTCTATGCTTATCGCCGCCAAGTGGATGAAACAATGGCAGAGCTGCTAGAAACAAGAGTAGATGTCGGAGGCTTTTTAGAGATCGGCTGTCATCATGAACAGCAGCATCAAGAATTAATGTTAATGGATATCCTACACCTGCTGGCACAAAACCCTATTAAGCCAGCCTTTCAAGCTCCCAAACCATTGCCCGCCCCTGATATTGGAGCACCCCCGCTAGAATGGCTAGAGTTTGAGGGCGGTATTTATGATGTCGGGGCAGAAACGGGAAATAAAAACTCAACCTTTGCCTATGATTGTGAGAAACCTCGCCATCAAGTACTGTTGCGTCCGTTTCGCTTAGCCAACCGCTTGGTAACCAATGGGGAGTGGTTGGAGTTCATGCAGGACAATGGCTATGGAAATCCTACTCTTTGGCTGTCTGATGGCATCGCGACGGTCCGTAGTGAGGGTTGGTGTGCCCCTTGTTATTGGGAAAAACATGAAGGCCAATGGCAGCAGATGAGCCTGTGCGGACTTCAAGCAATTGATAATGAAGCCCCCGTGAGCCACATAAGCTATTTTGAGGCCGATGCCTTTGCTCGTTGGGCGGGAAAGCGACTTCCATTAGAGCATGAGTGGGAATCTGCTGCTCAAGATTTATCCATAGCAGGAAATTTTGTGGATAGTGGTCGATTGCGGGCAGGACGGGCTGTAAAATCTGGCGAAAATAGCCTGTTACAGATGTATGGTGACTTGTGGGAGTGGTCTGGATCTCCTTATAGCCCCTACCCTGGTTTTGAGTGCGAAGGAGATATGTTGAGTGAGTACAATGGCAAGTTCATGTGTGGTCAATTTGTTTTGAAGGGTGGATGTTGTGTTACTCCTGCTGATCATATGCGAGTGAGTTATCGTAATTTTTATTATCCCCAGCAACGATGGATGTTTAGCGGACTAAGAATGGCAAAGGATCTCACATGAAAACTGCGACCATGCCCCAATTAGATGATCACCTAGAAGATGATATTTCCAGTGAAGTACTAGCTGGATTGTCTGCTGATCCAAAAAAAATACCCTCTCGCTTTCTCTACGATGAACGAGGCTCAGCACTCTTTGAGGATATCACCAAAACACCCGAATATTATCTCACCCGGGTGGAAATTGATTTGCTACGTACTCGCGCCCAGGATATTACTCGTCTTATCAAGCCCAAAACAGCACTAGTGGAATTCGGCAGTGGTGCCAGTCGCAAAGCGGGTTTCATCCTTGATGCCATGGATGAACCGTCTGTCTACATACCCATTGATATTTCAAGAAATTTTCTAGAAGATTCTGCCAAGAAATTTTATGGCCTACATCCTGATATTCTGGTTAAACCGTTGGCTGCAGATTTCACGGACGTTTCCTTCCTACCCGGCAATCTACCCGAGTGCCAAGGCTATTTGGGATTTTTCCCTGGTTCAACCATTGGTAATTTTCTCCCTTTAGAAGCCCAAAACTTTCTTAGGAATGCCGGCAAGTTGTTGGGAGCAAATTCTTTGTTCATCTTGGGAACGGATCTTAAGAAAGACACCAAAACCATGCTGGCTGCCTATGATGACAAGGCTGGAATAACAAAAAGCTTTAGTCTCAATCTCTTGACCCGTATTAACCGCGAGCTTAACGCTGACTTTGACCTTACAAAATTTACTCATCAAGCTCGCTACAACAAGGAGTTGGAGCGTATTGAGATACGTATTGTAAGCTTGCTTTCCCAACGTGTACGGGTGCTGGATAAAATTTTTAATTTTTCAAAATCAGAAGACATCCATATTGAGAATACCTACAAATACGACTACCAATCAGTTCAGCAGTTGGCCCAGCAATCAGGCTGGCAAATTGAGAAACACTGGCAAGACCCCAAAAACATGGTAGCCCTCTGGCTATTTAGTAGAAATGAAGCGGCCTTTGCAACTTAGTGAGTTAGTGAGTTAAACATTTGCAGTTTTTCTTTGCTGGATGCGTTTCTTCCTTAAGATACGGAAGAGTCCTGCTAAAGGATCATAAAAGCGTCCAGCTACCCGCTCCTTAAGAGGGATGATGGCATTGTCGGTTATGTGGATATTTTCAGGACAGACTTCGGTGCAGCACTTGGTAATGTTGCAAAATCCTATGCCTTGGGATTCTTTTAGTTCTTTTAAGCGGTCAACTGTATCTAGTGGGTGCATCACCAGATTGGCAACTCTAAGCAAGTAGCGAGGGCCGATGAAGTCTCTACGCTGATGATCGCGCAAGACATGGCATACGTCTTGGCAGAGGAAGCACTCAATACATTTGCGAAATTCCTGTATTCGTTCTACATCTTTTTGTTCCATGCGATGGCGTCCATCTGAGTGAGGAGCACTAGGCTTGAAGGGCTGGATGCGTTTTTCCACCTCATAGTTCCATTTGACCTCAGTAACCAAGTCCTTGATAAGAGGAAAGCGATGCATAGGAGTGAGATTAATGGGGCGGGTAGTATCAAGAGTATCCATACGGGTCATGCACATTAGGCTAGGTTTGCCATTGATTTCAGCACTGCAGGAACCACATTTACCAGCTTTGCAATTCCATCGGACTGCCAGATCATTGGCTTGGGAGGCCTGAATATCATGGACTGCATCCAGTACCACCATTCCCTTTTCCAATGGAGTAGTGTAGGAACGCATTTGTCCTTGGCTACCGCTGAGAGGGCGGTTATTTTTATCGGTCTGGGGCTGACCACGAAAAATGTTAAAGGTAACAGATGAAGACACGAATGATTCTTATGCTCATAAAAGGAGTTTCTGTAGACGCTCTGGCATTGGCTCGCGCTTGACATGTTTCCATGTCAGCTGATTCTTTTCCAAGTACACAACGGTGTTAAGGGATTCAAATTGCTTGGTAGAAGCTTCAAAATCTTCTCTAGTATGACCACCGCGGCTTTCCTCCCGATTGAGAGCCGAGAGGTTGATGGCTTGGGAAACAAGTAGCAAGTTTCTTAGATCAAGAGCATAGTTCCAACCTGGGTTGTACCAGCGATTACCTTCCACTGAGGCATTCTTGGCACGGGCAGTTAATTTTAGCAGCTCTTGGCTACCTGCTTGCAGATCCTTTTTGTTGCGTACAATGCCACTGCTGAGTTCCATGCTTTCTTGTAATTCTCTCAGGAGTTGGTAGGGGTTTTCTTGGCTATTGTTTTCAAATGGTAGCAGGGCTACCTTTTTATAGCTCTCAATTTGGGCTGGGGTTATCTTAGGCAAAACCGAATTTTGCTGGGCATATTGACTGGCAGATACCCCCGCCCGATAACCAAATACTAATAGATCAGTCAGTGAATTACCTCCCAAACGATTAGCACCATGTAGCCCACCAGCTACTTCTCCACAGGCAAACAAGCCCTTAAGATTAGTCATGGTGGTTTCCGGATTTACCAGTACGCCCCCCATGGCATAATGACAAGTAGGACCAACCTCTATAGGCGTCTTGGTAATATCTAAGTTGGCCAGCTTCAAAAACTGATGATGCATGCTGGGCAACTTACGACGAATGTACTCTGCCGGACGCTGATTAGCGATATCCAAAAACGCCCCCCCATTAGGAGAACCCCGACCACTCTGCACCTCATTAAGAATAGCCTTAGCTACCACATCCCTAGTGAGTAGCTCTGGAGCACGGCGAGCTTCTGGATCTCCCTTTAACCAACGGATAGCTTCTGCCTCGTCGGAAGAAGTTTCAGTAGCATAGCTTTCTGGAATGTAGTTGAACATGAAGCGTTCGCCCTTGTTATTCAGTAGAACACCTCCTTCTCCCCGTACCCCTTCTGTCACCAGTACCCCCCGCACACTCGGAGGCGATACCATCCCAGTCGGATGAAACTGCACGAATTCCATGTCTACCAATTCCGCTCCTGCCCGCAAGGCAAGCCCTAAGCCATCGCCGGTTCCTTCCCAAGAATTACTGCTGGTACGATAACACTTTCCCAATCCCCCGGTAGCCAATATCACTGTCTTGCTGCGAAAAACCACAAAATGACCATTCTCCCGCCAATATCCAAAAGCCCCTGCCACTCGATCATCATCCAAAAGCAAGTCCACCACAGTGCATTCCATGTACACATCAATCCCTTGATGCACCCCATGCTGCTGCAGGGTGCGGATCATCTCCAAACCAGTACGATCCCCCACATGTGCCAAACGAGGAAAACGATGCCCCCCAAAATTACGCTGGGCTATCTGCCCCTCTTTAGTCCGATCAAATACCGCTCCCCAGCGTTCCAATTCCAGAATACGCTCTACAGCCTCTTTGGAAAAAAATTCCGCCATCCGCCAATTATTTAACATCTTCCCCCCCCGCATGGTGTCCCGAAAGTGAATCTCCCAATTATCTCTGGAATCCACATTTCCCAAAGAACCCGCCATACCGCCTTCAGCCATCACCGTGTGTGCCTTGCCTAACAATGATTTACATACCAACGCCACTCGCAGTCCCTGCCGAGAAGCCTCAATCGCAGCCCGCAGACCAGCACCACCAGCACCAATCACCAATATGTCGTGCTCATGCGTCTCGTATGATTCGTTTTTCATCGCTAGAAAATCCGTACGTCATGCCAAATCCCCATTGATACCAACCGCACATAAACATCGGTAAATCCCACCCAAAACAAACTAACCCAAGCCCACTCCATATGGCGACTGTTAAACAAGCTCACCAGGCTCCAGGTTTTATGACGCACCCCGCCAAAGCTGACACAGCTAAAACAATTAACATTCCCTCCCACCAAATGACGCAGAGAATTACAGCCAAAAGTGAACCCTGCTAAAAATAATGCGTCCAGGGTCAAAACTATACTGCCTACTCCCACCCCAAAACCATCGTTAAACTGGAAGGCCTTAATGGCATCGTGCGTTAAAAATACAATGAAACCCAAGGCCACATACAACATGTAACGATGTAGATTCTGGAACAACAACAAGGCTCGCTCACCACGATATTTCTGCGGACGAGCCCCCACTGCACAAGCGGACGGAGATAGAAAAAAAGCCCGATAATACGCCTTGCGATAATAGTAACAAGTAAAACGAAATCCCGCCGGGCCCCATAAGATCAAAAAAGCAGGCGAAAACGGCCACCAATCAACTTCAATAAGGGGAGAGTAAAAAGGCGAAAGATAAGGTCCCCATTGATAATTGTCCCCCTGCAAGGCAGCCCAAGTGGAATATCCAATAAACAACAACAACCCCAAGGCGGTCAACAAAGGCCCTACCCACCAGCGGTCATTGCGATCGTTTTCCAGCCAGGTAGGAGCCAGTGGAAATTGTTGAGGAATTTCGGTCATGGGCAGTTCTTTACTGACCGCTCAAGTGTACCCTGCTGGGGAGATCTGTGCAAGTATTTTTAGCAATTATTCTTCCCTGCCATATACATTTAAGTATTGCGACGTTGCAAGTTAACGTAGCGTCTTTTGGGGTCTAGCCAATCAGATAAGACATCGCCAAGCATGTTGAAACCCAGCACGGTGAACATAATGGCTAATCCTGGAAAAATAGAAACATGGGGGGCTTCAGAGAGTACATGCTTACCTTCAGAAAGCATTGCTCCCCAGCTGGGCGTACCCACTGGGGCTCCCAGTCCTAAAAAACTGAGACTAGCTTCGGCTAAAATGGAAGCGGCTACCGCAAAACTAGCCTGAACTAAGATGGGTGCCATCATATTAGGGATAATATGCATTCTTATCAGTCTTGCCGTACTAACTCCCACGATGCACGCTGCCTCCACGTATTCACTTTGCCTCAGTACCAGTGTTTGTGCTCTAGCTAGGCGTGCAAATCCGGTCCATCCCAGTACCGAAAGAGCAAACACAACATTACCGATTCCCGGTCCTAACACCGCTGCTAAAGCAATTGCCAATAGTAGTCCTGGAAAAGCCAGCAGTACATCCACCAGTCGCATTATACTTTGTTCCACCCAACCCCTTCTAAGAGCAGCTACTATCCCTAAGGTCACCCCTACCGAGCAGGAGATCAGTACACTAACCAGCCCCACCCACAAGGAAATACGAGCTCCAAACAAAAGGCGACTAAGAATATCGGCACCCTGTTCATCCAATCCCATCCAGTGTTCCTTACTAGGCACAGCCAGTGAATCAAATAAATTGATTGCCTGAGGATCGTGAGGAGCAATCCAAGAAGCCAGTAATGCTGGCAACACCAACCCGACCCCTAACAGCATCAGCAACACGTGGACGCGTACTGGGATGGTTTTTACGGACACCTTAATTCTACCCGCAGGCATCTTAATTTTATTCACGGGCACGCGGGTCAATCCAGCCATATAGCAAATCTACCAATAAATTAACGCCTACATAAGATAAAGCAATGATCAGGATACAACCTTGCACCAAGGGATAATCGCGGGCATAGATGGCTTGCAGCAACAGACCTCCCAGCCCGGGCCAGTCAAAAATGCTTTCCGTGATGATAGCCCCTGAGAGTAGCGTACCAATTTGCAGTCCCATGACCGTCAGAATAGGAATGAGGGCGTTGGGAAAAGCGTGGGTAAACAATAAGGATCGCTTAGTCAAACCCTTGGCACGAGCAGTCCTCATGTAATTTTCGCCTAGTACTTCCAGCAGGCTACTGCGGGTTATCCGAGACAATAAAGCTGCCAAGGTGGCCCCCAAGGTGAAGGCGGGCAATACCAGATTACTCCATTCTCCACGACCATTTACCGGTAGCCAATCCAAATGAATGGAGAATGCCAATATTAACAGAGGTCCCAGCCAAAAATTAGGCATGGCTACTCCTATCACCGCTAATCCACCTGCCAATTGATCTACTATACGCCCATGAAACAAGGCTGCTATTACTCCCAAAGGCAGTGCCAGCAACAAGGCTATCAACATGGATGCCAGCATCAGCTCCACCGTGGCAGGAAATCTTTCTGCGATCAAGCGGGCCACCGAGCGGCGATAATGCAGGCTTTCACCCCAGTCTCCTTTTAGGGTGTCCCCAAGATAATGGACAAACTGCTGTCCCAAGGGGATATCCAGCCCCAGACTAGCCCGTAGCTGTTCCCGGTCCGCGGTTTGGGCTTGCTCACCCAGCATTAGATCTATTGGATCGCCAGGCACTAAATGCACCAAGAAAAATACCAAGGTTAGTACTCCTGCCAAAACAGGCAGAGTAACTAATAAACGACGCACAAAAAAGTACATTGACAGTCCATCTCAGAGGTACAAGCATCACAATCAAGCACTGTCATCAAGCACTGCCATCAAGCACTGCCATCAAGCACTGCCACCAACATTGAAACTGGTGTATTTATCATCGGCTACTTTTTCGCCCAGTGCAGTTGGTAAAGAAATTCAAATCCCCCGCTGGGATGACCACGATAACCCTCCAAACCACGCTTGAGTACAGCTGTATTGCTTCTGTGCCAAAGAGGAATATATGGCATTTCCACCAGCAATCTTCGCTGGAGTTCTTGATAGAGAGCACGACGCTTTTGGGGGCGAGCTTCTATTCGGGCACGCTCCAAGAGGCGATCAATCGCAGGATTGCGGTATGTCACCCTATTCAAGCCATTGGGAGGAATTTTGCTACTATGGAATAACTCATAGAGGAACCCCGGCTCAGAAGCACCCACCCACCGGAGGGAAAACATTTGAAATTGTCCTTTTTTGACATCGCTGAAAAAAGTTGCCCACTCCAAGGAGCGTACCTCCACCAGCACCCCCACCTTGGACAAGGACTGCTGAATGATACGCGCCTGACGAATAGCAGTGCGATCGGTGCTAGTCTTATACAACAACTTGAATCGCTTTTTGCCGCGTTTAGGATAACCAGCCTCATCCAATAGCTGGCGGGCTAGCTTGAGATCATAAGTAGGTCGGCGAGCGTTAGGATCTTGGTAAGGACTACCCAACGGCAACAAGCCCGCAGCAGCTACCGCATGCCCCTTCAGCAAGTGCTTAATCAAGTCATCTATGGGAATGGCATAAGAAAGTGCCAGACGCACCTTGGGATTGGATAAAATAGCATCGCTGGTATTTAATCCCAAATATTGATAGGACAACCCAGCCGATTCATATACCTGATAATCTCTGGCTAACTTGCCCTTGGACAACCTATCCAATCGCGCCAAGGGCAGCACATTGATAGCTAAATCCACATCACCCTTGCGTAGCTTCAGAAAGCGAGTACTTTCATCTTTCACCACAGTAAGCGTCAATGAATCCAGCTGGGGTGTACCATCAATGAAATCTGGGAATGGTAATAGCTTAATTTGATTAGGACTCTGACTAACCCAACGAAAAGGTCCACTCCCCACCAAAGATTGGCCTAATTTATCCAAGGGAATATGGCGAGGTAGCACGGGCAAAATCAAGTCATGGAGAAAATCGGGATAGACCTTGTCAAGGCGAATGTTAACTGTATCATTGCCGATTGCACGCAAACTGCTGATCTTCTCTCGCAACCTAGCCCCAGCCACCGCCCGATTACTGGGTTCCATAAAACTCTTCAAGGTGGTCACCACATCTTGTACTTGCAAGGGTTTGCCATCGTGAAAACGGATGCCCTTACGTAACTTAAAATTCCAATTTTTTCCATCCTGGGAACTCCAGCTAGCAAATACGCTTGGAGAAATCTGCAGATTCTCATCCAAACGCACCATGGTTTGATAAATCAATTGGTAGGCAATCCTTACGCTATAAGCATCAGAAGCACGCAAGGGGTGAATATCTGAAGGAGCCGAATCCAGCATCACCACCAAGGGCTTGGCTGAAGCTATTGGGGGTGTCAAAAGCAGTCCTGGGACTCCCACCCATAACACTAGTAGCAGCCCCCGATATATTCTTCCCCTCCTCACTCGCCACCACCATGGGATGAATTGAATTCCTACCCCCCATGAAGAACACCTCGTAATTCCCTTACTCATGCAACACTCCTTGTCCAAGCTATTAGTAAGAATAATCGCTACCTGCGAAATATGCAGTCGTTTTGCTACCCCTAGTCTCTATCTCTCAGAGACAAAATGTCAATGAAACAACATGGGAGGTAATAAAAATTATATCCTAGCATTAGTTTTTATCTAGCCTTGCCATCAAATCTAATGCAAACTGAAAGTATATTAAATGATTTTCCAAGCTAGTCACTCATTACCAAAGAAGAAGAACCTACTGTGAAAAAAATAATTGTTGCCAACCCCGTAGCAGAATTGGACGGGGATGAGATGACCAGGGTGGTCTGGGCAAGGATTAAACAACAGCTGATAATTCCCTTCTTAGACATCAAATTACTGTACTATGATCTATCAATAGCCAATAGGGATGCCACCGAAGATAAGGTTACCTTTGAAGCAGCTCAAGCCATCTTAAAGCATAAGGTGGGAATCAAGTGTGCCACCATCACACCTGATAAAGACCGAGTAAAGGAATTTGGCTTAAAGAAGATGTGGCGTAGCCCCAATGGTACTATTCGTAACATTATTGGCGGCACGATTTTTCGGGCTCCCATTGTGTGCAAGAACGTCCCCCAGCTGGTATCCAACTGGAAGAAACCGATTGTCGTCGCCCGCCACGCTTATGGCGATCAATACAATTCGGTGGATGTCAAAATTCCCGGACCAGGACGTCTAAAGCTGGTTTATGAACCTACCAACGCCCCGACACAAAGCTGGGATATCCACAACTTCCAAGCAGAAGGCGTAGCTATGGGTATGTTTAACACCTTGGCATCCATTAACGATTTCGCAATGGCAGTATTCAACTATGGCTTGGAGCACCAGCTAAATACCTATCTCAGTACCAAAAGTACCATACTTAAACAATACGACGGTAGCTTCCGCGATATATTCGCAACCGTATTTGAACAAAAATTCAAAGAACGCTTTCAAGCAGACGGATTGACTTATGAGCATCGCTTGATTGATGACCTAGTAGCTCAAGTGCTAAAATGGGAAGGAAACATCCTGTGGGCCTGCAAAAACTACGATGGCGATGTCCAATCAGACACCGTTGCCCAAGGCTTTGGCTCCTTAGGAATGATGACCTCCGTACTGCTCACCCCAGATGGCCAAACCATGGAATCCGAAGCTGCTCATGGCACCGTCACCCGCCACTACCGCCAGTATCAAGAGGGTAAGCCTACCAGTACTAATCCCATTGCCAGCATCTTCGCTTGGACCCGAGGTTTGATGCATCGTGGTAAACTGGATGACACTCCCGATTTAATTAACTTTGCCAAGACTCTGGAGCGTATCTGTGTAGATACCGTAGAAAGTGGTAAAATGACCAAGGATCTGGCGAGTAGCATTCATAAAACCTCCCAGCCCCCGGCAGATAGTTACCTAACCACCGACCAATTCATAGACGAACTGGAAACCACCCTCTGCCGTGAACTGGCGAGTGCCTGAGTTAGGCTTCAATTTTAGGCTTTTTATTTGGTAGCTTTTTAGAAAGTTCAGCATATGGCAGGAGTGCGGGCGTTATTGGTTTATGGGAATCAGAGGTGGTTGGTGCGTCGTGATGCTTTAAGTTTTGAAAAGCAGGTGATTGGCGATGCCATAGCTGATTTTGCCAAGCGGCAATTTGACATGGGGGTCTTGCTCACCAGATCATCTGGGAACACAGAAGGAATAATTGAAGAGTGGGAGGCTGCTTTGAAGACCAAGCCCTTTTTGTGCGAGCAATATCTGGTTCGCTTGGATGGCATGCAGCAATTAAAGTTAGCAGGTGCTGGTGGGGAGCTAGGGCGGAGGGTATGGGATATTTTAAGGGAGGTTATAGAAAACTTACCTGATGGTTTGCATGTCTTAATGACTGCGATCTCTACTCGGGAGGGAGATCTGAACAAAGCATTATTAAGCACCTTGCGGGGTTTGCGATCATTGGGGAGGGTTATTCGTCAGGTTACTTATGATGACTGGAATGGTGCTGGTTGGGTGGTGGAGCGTGCTAAGGAAAAGGGATTAGATTTGAATCCCCTTCAAGCAGATTTAATGATTAGCTTAGCGGGACGGGATATGGGTCGTTTGGAGAATGAGTTAGAGAAATTGGTATTGGTAGCAAAAGAGGGAGCCGTGGATGATTCTTTGGTAGCTCGGAGCGTGGGCGGAGGAAAAGAAGCGGCCTTGTTTTCAATCGCAGAAACTCTGTCCAACCGCGATCTGACTTCAGCACTAATTGAATTGAGTGCCTTGCTGGCACAGGGGGCAGCAAATGCCTTGCCCTTAGTGATGGTGTTGGTGCGTTTTTTTCGTCAGGTGATAATGCTAAAAGATTCCGTCTCTGCCCCTCCCACTGAGCGTGCACGGTTACTGGGATTACATCCACTGCTCTTAAAACGCCTAGAAAAACAAGCTCGGCACTTTCATAAGAATGAGGCAGAACGCTCCCTGCTTTTGCTTTATCAATTGGAGCATAAAGCTAAGCAAAGCCCCGAATTAGCATTTGTGCTCCTAAAGAATTTTTTCCAGCAAATATGTCAAGGGAGTTTGAAAACCTCAGGACCGGTTGCTATCTCTTAATAATTGACTAAACATCGCGACCCGAAAAAAGGCATATTCCCTAGGCGAGATTGCTGTTAGCTTATGAAAAAATAGCCGAGAATGTTGTACTAGACTTGAAAAAAATATACTCTTGAAAATATTAATTTACCATAAATCTCCATTATCAAAAACTTACGCCTTAGAAAACATCCCTATTTTTTGACATCGCTACTGCCCTGTTGCTTTTTTACTGCTTCTTGATCCATGAGCACCCCGCGACACATTGTAGAATCCCAACAGTTCGGATTACCTCTGCTAGAAAAATTTTTCCAAGCGGCAGAGAAGATTCGGGATCGCCCTCCTCAAAACATCCTCTGTGGGCGGATAATGGCATCCCTATTTTATGAGCCATCAACTCGCACTCGCTTCTCCTTTGAGGCTGCCATGCATCGCCTAGGAGGATTCATACTCACCACTGAAAACGCCCAGCAATTTTCTTCATTTTCCAAGGGAGAATCCCTACAAGACACCATCCGAGTCATGGCTGGCTACTGCGACTTGATTATAATGCGTCACACCGAGGTCGGAGCTGCCAAACAAGCAGCTGCTTCTTCTCAAGTTCCCATCATCAATGCTGGCGATGGCTCTGGGCAGCATCCTACTCAAGCCTTACTGGATTGGTATACTCTCAGACGCCGTTTTGGCGACATCAAGGGGTTAAAAATTGCCTTTGTGGGAGACCTTCGCTACGGACGTACGGTACGTAGCTTAGCTTATCTGCTTTCTAAATATGAAAACATTGAAATGCACTTCATTGCCCCGTCCATCTACCAGTTACTCCCAGACATGCAACATTTTCTCAAAAGACAAAAAGTACGCTGGCACACCAGTGAAAAACTGGAGAAGATTCTCCCCGAGGTTGATTGCATTTATATGACCCGCCTCCAAAAAGAACGTGCAGACCAAGATTTCCAAGCAGAAGAAGAACGCTACCGCCTAACCCCAAAAAACATTATCCGCATGAGAAAAGATTCCATAATTATGCATCCCCTACCCCGACTTAAAGAAATTGACCCGAATATAGATTCCGATCCCCGTGCCCATTACTTTGAACAAGCCCAAAATGGTATCTGGATACGCATGGTCGTCATCTTGTATGTGCTGGGAATGTTGGAAGAGTAATTTTGCACTCAATGATGTAAAATGTGAGTAATCCCGTAAAATCATATGTTGTACTGAACTTAGATGTGATAAACATTAAACTGTAGCTCAAGAAACTTGCTTTTAACTTATTTCTTGGATAGCTGCTTGCATATCTGAATTAAGTTTCCAAACAACGAGCAAAATATAAAATAAGCATGCTTGTCATATCTAATAATACCTTTTCTTTTTCAGCTGCCACAGTCACCTAGCACCGTCACCTAGCACCGTCACCTAGCACCGTCACCTAGCACCGTCACTCTAACTGAAATCTCATGGAACCCCCTGTTTTTGATACTCCGCTTTCAGGTATCAATGCTGAATTTTTGGAAGCACTTTACCAAGCTTACCAGAACGGTGACCCCTCACTGCCTGACCAGTGGGTAACCTACTTCAAAAAATTAGATAATGGCTTCGCCAAGAACGCCACCAACAACAAGCAAAAGGTCAATGGTGGTGTAATCTCCGAGCACATCGCTAACGCCGACGGTGCAGTACACTCTGATCAAGCCATGATTATGAGTAAGCAATCCTCTGTTTTCCAGTTGATTAACGCTTACCGCACCTTTGGACACACCCGTGCCCAATTGGACCCTCTCGGGCGTCCTCACATGCAAGATCCCCCAGATTTATCCTTAAAAGCTTTTGGCTTGACACAGGAAGATTCGCAGACCCCCTTTTCCACAGGCACTTTGGTAAGTATGCCCGACATTATGACTTTGGAAAAAATCACTAACCAACTGAAAGATATCTATTGCGGTCCGATCGGAGCCGAGTACATGCCATTGAGAAAACAAGAACAACGCATCTGGCTACAAAAAGAAATTGAGCAAATACCCAATCTACCTCCTTTCTCACCCGAAATTAAAACCAATATCCTAACCCAACTCACTCATGCCCAAACCTTTGAGACCTTTCTCCATCAAAAATTCATAGGCAAAAAGCGTTTCTCTTTAGAGGGTTCAGAATCTTTGGTGGTAATGCTCAACACTCTGATACATTCACTGTCCGATTGCGGTGCTAAAGAGGTGGTAATGGGAATGGCTCATCGGGGACGCTTGAACACTTTAGTTAATGTGTTCAAAAAAGATAATGAACGGGTCTTTGCAGAATTTGAAGAAGCCCGTGCCCAAGGAGAAGAAAGCTTCTATGGCGATGTCAAATATCACAAGGGCTACTCCTGCGATACCACCATCAACGGACGCAGTATTCATCTATCTTTGGCATTTAATCCCAGCCATCTGGAGGCCGTAAATCCGGTAGTGCTAGGTAATGTAGCCGCCAAACAAAAACAAAAGAACGATCAATCACGAACTGAGATTGTTCCTGTTCTGCTGCATGGGGATGCCTCTTTTGCAGGGCAGGGCTTAGTTATGGAAACCCTGAACTTGGCATATCTAGAGGGATACAACACTGGAGGCACAGTACACATTATCATCAATAATCAGATTGGCTTTACCACCGTGCCGTCTGATTCGCGTTCTATGGTTTATTCCAGTGATGTTATTAAGATGCTAAATGCCGCGGTCTTGCATGTGAATGCTGACCATCCGGAGGCGGTCTGGCATGTAACCCGTATCGCGGCTGAATTTCGCCAGCGGTTTAACGCAGACATTGTGGTGGATCTGTATTGCTATCGCCGCTTGGGGCATAATGAAGGAGATGAACCAAGCTTTACTCAGCCGCTCACTTATAAAAAAATAAAAACACACCCCTCAGCACTTACGCTCTACAGCAACAGGTTACAAGCAGAGGGAGTTTTAAGCAAAATTGAGATATCCAAAATTGCTTCTTCTTATCGGGAGCAACTGGCAGAAGCCCTAGAACGAACCCACCGGGAAAACATCAAACCTGTGGTACAAACCCTGACTGGGGCATGGAAAGGCCTGATAAGAAACATTCAGCAACACAAAACTGCCTCCCAGCCGGTAAATAAAGAATCGCTGGAACATATCGGTAGAACTCTATACAGCATGCCCCCGAACTTTAACATACATCCACGCTTGCAAAAACTGCTGGCACGACGCAAAGAAATGATTGACGGTAAACGACCGATAGACTGGGGTATGGGAGAACTACTGTGCTACGGAAGCTTGGTCTGGGAAAAATTTGATGTGCGCTTCAGCGGACAAGATAGCCGCCGTGGTACATTTAGCCATCGGCATGCCGTGCTAACGGATGTTAAAACAGGAGAAGAATATCTACCATTACAGCATCTTGAAAATAATCAGGGAGATTTCTCTATCTACAATAGCCCCTTGTCGGAAGCGGGAGTGCTGGGTTTTGAATTCGGCTACTCCATGGCTTCTCCTCTCTGCCTGACCATTTGGGAAGCCCAATTCGGTGATTTCGCTAATGGAGCCCAAGTAATTGTAGACCAGTTTTTGGCATCTTCTGAAGAAAAATGGCTCAGAATGAGCGGCCTAGTACTGCTCCTACCACACGGCTTTGAAGGCATGGGACCCGAACATTCCAGTGCCCGCATAGAACGTTTTCTGCAACTCTGTGCCAACAACAATATCCAAATTGCTAACCCTACCACTCCCGCACAATTCTTCCACCTGATGCGTAGGCAACTCTACAGTAAATTCAGAAGGCCCCTCGTAGTGATGTCTCCAAAAAGCCTGCTCCGCCACCCCAGAGCCGTTTCCACCAAAGAAGAACTATTCACCGGCGGATTCCATGAAGTGCTACCAGGATATTCACCCCCAAATAAAGATATTACCCGATTAGTACTTTGCTCAGGCAAAATCTATTACGAACTACTTGACCACTGTGAAAAAAAGAAAATCCCATGTGCCGCTATTTCGCGGATTGAACAAATGTACCCCTTCCCTGCTGAATTAATATCGGGAGAACTAGCACGCTGTCCTAATCTAAAAGAAATCTGCTGGGCACAGGAAGAACCAAAAAATATGGGTGGTTGGGATTATATTCGCCCCCGCCTGCAAGAACTAATTGGCAATATAACCCTATTATATGCTGGCAGACGTTCAGCCTCATCACCTGCTACAGGCTCCCATTTACTCCATAATGAAGAACAAAATGAACTCATCAAATCTGCCCTCAAATGTACCTGATGCCCTAACTATGCATACACTAAAAACCACCTAGCCCTTTATCCTCTTGCTACTTGAAAACTCACATGAGTATTGAAATCATTGTCCCAGAAATGGGAGAGTCCATCGCAGAAGCTACCGTGTCTACCTGGCTAAAACAAACTGGGGAAACCGTCTCCGAAGGCGAAATCGTGGCAGAACTAGAAACCGATAAGGTCATCGTGGAAGTACCTGCACCTGAAACAGGCATACTCGCACAAATTGAAAAACAAATTGGAGATACAGTTCAAGTTGGTCAAGTATTAGCCATCCTTAATCAAGGAGGTTTGGCAACGCCACAATCATCTTCAAAAGAAGCTCAAAAAACAGCCGCAAAAGAAGCTCCAAAAACAAAATCGGCTACCTCCAAAAAAGAATCTCCCACTGATAAAGCACCTACTGCTATCACTACATCTGCTACGGTAGTCCAAAAAATGGGACCTGCTGCTAGAAAAATGGCCGCTGAGAATCACCTCAACCCTGCTGGAATAACCCCTACTGGTCCCCGTGGTATACTCACCAAAGACGACCTCACCCGGAAACTACGAGAAGATCTAGTCAAAAATGGAACTCAAGCAGATTCCGTTTTGCCTAGCGGCGGTGTACTCGAAGAGCGAGTGAAAATGAGTACCCTGCGACAACGCATCGCAGAACGCCTGCTGGAAGCACAGCACCAAACCGCCATGCTTACCACTTTTAATGAGGTGGATCTTAGCCAAATAATCGCTTTACGAAAACGTTATCAGGAAGTTTTTGAAAAAAAATACAAACATCGGCTGGGGTTTATGTCTTTTTTCACCAAGGCTTGCGTGCAAGCTTTAATAGAATTTCCCAACCTTAATGCCTCAATAGATAACGATGAAATAATCTACAAATATTACTATGATATCGGGGTAGCAGTAAGCACTGACCGTGGACTGGTAGTACCCGTAGTAAGAAATGCCGATCGCTTGAGTCACATAGAAATTGAGCAAGAAATCACTCGGCTCGCAACAGCAGCCAAAGAAAGAAAACTGACCGTTCAAGACCTTGAAAGAGGAACCTTCACCATCACCAATGGTGGTGTATATGGCTCCATGCTATCCACTCCGATTATAAATCCCCCCCAAGCAGGTATCTTGGGAATGCATAACATTATCCCACGACCGGTAGCTATCGGTGGTCAGGTGGAGATCCGCCCCATGATGTACTTAGCCCTTTCTTATGACCATCGCTTGGTAGACGGTCGGGAAGCAGTGCAATTCTTGGTGAAGGTAAGGCAATACACTGAAGACCCTTCCAGATTGCTACTGGAGATCTGATACCACCATTATCTTTTTCGGTGGGAAGGTTGGACGCAGATTTAGCTGGGGGAATCTTCAGCTAGGGTAGTCACTTGGCTGAGCTTGTATCTTGGTTGGGGGAGTCTTTGGCTGGGGGAGGCTCAAAAAAGTAATTTATCTGCTGATGAATCTGGCATCATGTACGGCTGGAAGTAGCCGTTATTTTTGTTGTTTAATATGTTCACGCACTTACACCTGCACACTCAGTATTCGCTTCTAAATGGGGCTATTAGAATTGCTGATCTGCCGGCAGCCTTAAAGAAGCAGGGGTATAAAAGTTGTGCCATTACGGACACTGGTTCGATAGCGGGGGTAGTAGAATTTTATACGACCATGAAGAAAGCAGGGCTAAAACCCTTGCTGGGGATGGAAGCATTTGTGAGTAGGGGTCCTTGTACCGAGCGTAAGTATTCGCGTCCTGGACCGAATGCTTCCAGTTTGGTACTGATTTGCCAAAACAGGGTTGGGTACCAAAACTTGATGAAGCTTTCCAGCCTATCCTATGCCAAGGGAAAGTACTATGTTCCTCGGGTTGACCGCCAATTGCTAGAAACCCACCAAGAGGGTCTAATCGCTATCAGCTGGGGTGCCAAGGGGGTACTGGGCAAGCAGCTGAGGCAAAAACAAACCCAGGAAGCCCAGCAAATTGCCAAGTGGCTGAGTGAAGCATTTGACCAACGCTTCTATGTGGGATTACAGAATCAAGGATTGACCGGTCAAACAGAGCTAAATGCTCAATTATTGGAATTGGCAGAGGCAATGAGTTTGCCCTTGGTAGCGGGGAATGATTGTTTTTATCTTAGAGCTGAGGAGTCCGAGTCACAGCATTTGCTGAGGTTGATAGGCAAACAGAAGACGCTAGCCAATATCGGCAAAGCGGAGAGCGACCAGTTTTATCTCCGTTCACCGCAGGAAATGGAAGTCGCGATGAGGGATTATCCTCCCGAAGCCCTCACTAATAGCGAGCTGATTGTAGCCTCGTGTGATTTGGGATTAGAAAATGACACCGTGCATTTGCCTCGTTTTGATTTACCGGCAGAGGCTACAGATGAAAACAGCTGGCTAAAAAAGCTGGGACTGGAGCATCTGGAAAAGAAATTGGCAAGATTGGAAACTCGCTATGCCATCCCACCAGAACAAAAAGACAGCTGGCAGAAGAATTATCACCAGCGATTGAAGCATGAACTAGATGTGATTTGTTGTATGAAATATAGCGGTTATTTTTTGATCGTAGCTGATTTCATCAATTGGGCTAAGCAGAACGGGGTGCGGGTGGGACCAGGAAGAGGTTCTGGAGCAGGTTCATTAACAGCTTATGTACTAGGCATCACCGGTCTAGACCCCATTTACCATGGACTATTGTTTGAACGCTTCTTAAACCCCGAGCGAGTTAGCATGCCCGACTTTGATGTGGATTTTGATGTAGAAGGCCGAGAACAAGTACTAGAATATGTACGCGGTAAATATGGTCGTGATAAAGTTTGCCAGATTACCACCTATGGAACGCTGGCTGCCAAAGCAGTGATACGCAATGTAGCCAGAGTGTTAGATTTTTCCTACAACGATGCCGATAAAATCGCCCGCTTGATTCCCGATAAATTAGGGATCACCCTAGGAGAAGCTGTCAAAACCGAGCCTGAACTAGAAAAACTAGAAAAAGAAGGCACCCCCGTAGAAAAAGAGCTGATGAAACACGCCCGAGTACTGGAAGGATTACATTCCACCCAGTCCACTCACGCAGCGGGAGTGATTATTATGGATAGCCCTATAGACTCTGTAATACCCACTTGTACCGATAAATCAGGGCACGGGATTCAATCTCAATTTGCCATGAAATGGGTGGAACACCAAGGAGGAGTTAAATTTGATTTTCTGGGATTAAATAATCTGACCATCATCAACCATGCTCTCGAGCTGATCAATTTATCACAGCCAGAGGGCACTCCCAAGATAGATATTGATTCCATACCCATAGATGACCCCAAGGTTTTTAAGCTACTTATGAATGGAGAAACAACTGGCATATTTCAATTGGAATCCAGTGGTATGCGGCGACTATTGATGGAATCAAAGCCAGATTGCTTCTCTGATATAGCCGCGATCTTGGCTCTTTATCGCCCCGGACCTTTGGAATCTGGTATGACGCACAATTTCATAGAACGCAAGAATGGTCGTCAGGAAATACAATCTCCTCATCCAAAGCTGGAAGAATTGTTGCGGGAAACAAAGGGGGTGATGGCATATCAAGAACAAGTTATGCAGGCAGCTCGCATTTTAGCAGGATTTAGCCTTGGAGAAGCAGACCTACTAAGACGCGCCATGGGTAAGAAAGACCCCGTTGATATGCAGCAACATAGAGAAAGATTTGTCAAAGGCTGCCTAAACAACGAAATCACAGAACAGGAAGCCCAGCATATATTTGACCAAATAGACAAATTCGCTGGTTATGGCTTTAATAAATCACACTCGGTAGCCTATGGCATGATTGCCTATCAAACGGCCTGGCTGAAAGCCAATCACCCAGTAGCATTTATGTGTGCCCTGCTAAGTGGCGAAATGCATAACACCGACCGAGTAGTCAATAACATTGTTGAATGTCGTGAAATGGGGATTGAAGTACTCGCCCCCGATATCAATGAGAGTCAGGTTAGTTTTTCCATTCAAAAAAATGCAGTACGCTTTGGTCTGAATGCAGTGCGTAATGTCGGTTCGGCAGCAGCCCAAGAAATCGTAGAAACTCGCTTGCAGCAATCACAACAGAAATTTACAAACTTACAAAACTTTCTGCAACAGATTAACCCCAGTCTGGTTAATAAACGCGCCCTGGAATCCCTTATCCAGTGCGGTTCATTAGATGCCCTTAGCCCTAATAGAGCTTCGCTATTAGAAGTTCTCCCCACCTTGATGCAAGTCATTCAACATCATCAGCAACAACAGCAACAAGGACAAGAAAATATCTTCCAATTGATGGACTCAGGACAAGCTCAAGAACTAGACCTCAATCTACCTGAGTGTGCAGAGATGGAATCTCATCAACGCCTGCAATTAGAAAAAAAAGCCCTCGGGTTTTATATCTCAGGACATCCGCTGAACACCTACTCCTCAGAGCTTAAACAACTAACCAGTAACATCCACGATTTGCGAGAATTAGAGCGTCCCCCGACCAAAGGCATCCAAGTAGCTGGAATTATTCAAAGCCACAAGGTACGTCTCAATCGCAAGGCCGAAAAATACGCCTCCGTACGCCTCATGGATACTCGCAGCTCCATAGATTTGATGGTCTTTTCCTCGCTCTATGCTAAATCTGCACCCCTATTGGAATCGGATGAACCCCTACTGGTACATGGAAAATTGCAAAAACAAGAAAAAGATCTGCAGTTAAACGCAGAATGGATCACCACGCTCGCTTCATACAGAGAAAAACACGCTGAATTGCTTAACATAAAACTTTCTTCGCCTACCGAAGACCTAATACCTAAGCTAGCAGAAATCATTAGCCAATTGCCTAAAGGGATTTGTCGCATTGAACTGAATCTGGAAACACCCACCTCCAATATACAAATCAATAGCGGTTATGCCATCACTCCCTCGTTTGAGAACATTCGTGAAATATCTGCACTACTGCCCCAAGAAGAACAATTGGAATTTTACTACCCTTCCCCGATTGCTTATAAAAAAGCTAATTAACCCTCCCGCAATCTCTAGACATAATCGCTAGAAGCAATCATTACTAGACACAAACACAAGATTGAACCCTTGTCAGCAAGGATTTAACTCTTCTTCTTGTCTCTATAGCGATAATTACGCCATCGTTTTTTTCTTGATGGGGGCATACCATCTCCAATATGTAATCGTTTGATGGGGCGGGGGTGGTCTAAGATTGGCAAATCGGGAAGATCAGGCAAGGTGGTCAGTCCGTATTTAAGTTGTTTCTGCTCAAATTTTAGAGTACTTCCTGCTAGTAAATTCAGGAGTAGCCAAGCTTCCCTGGTTCCAGGCAGGGCTATTGAGGCTGGTACGGGAGCAAATTCATCTACCATCAACTGCTGAGCTGCTTTTAATATCTGCAGGGAGGGCTTAATTTGACCCTTCAAAAAACCCCAATCGCCTAAGAAATCTACTAGGGTTCGTTTTAGCAATATCCGCCTTGAAGACGCCAAAACTCCTTTTTTATAGAACATCACTTGCAACCATTTTTTCTTTGTCAGTTGTGCCAGCATGGCCAGCAGTACTACTGTCTGTGATAATTCTTCTTCCTCCTGAGTATGCCAATTATCAATATTCTGTAGTAGTGGTTTTAATCTTTGAAAGGGAGCTGATGTAGTTACTTTGTCAAATAATTGCCGATGTTCTTCCATCCCCAACAAAAAGGGTAGCAGTCCTAGATCATCAAACATCTTAAAATGAGTCGTTGACAAGCCACGCTTGCAGAATCTATGTAATTCCTGATTCAAGCGATAACGGCTGGAGTGCGTGAGCAGATGTCGTTTTTGGCTGATTGCCTTTCTCATCTCGGAGTTAATTTCCATTCCTAGCCGCTGAGCAAACCGTACTGCACGCAGGATGCGTACGGGATCCTCGGTAAAAGCTAATTTAGGGGGTTGTAGGCTACACAGATTTTTGGAATGCAGATCTTTGACTCCTCCTACATAATCAATCACCGTCATTTCTTTTAATTCCAAGAACAGGGCATTTATGGTGAAATCCCTTCTTTTTACATCTTCATAAGGGCTACCCATGACATTGTCTTTATAAATCATCCCTTCTTTATCTTTCAGGGGTGCACCGCGAAAGGAGCTCACCTGTACGCATAGATCTGGGAACTCCACAAAAACCACCGGAAACCTGCGTCCTACCACCCGTGCATTACGGAATGTACTACTCAAAGTACGTGTGCTAGCGGAGCAGGCGATGTCAAAATCTATTGGTTTTATTCCCAATAGCAAGTCGCGTACTGCCCCTCCCACCAGCCAGGCTGTGTAGCCCAATTGATTCAATCGCTCACAGATATAAATCACGTGCGGATGTACTCGCTCAGCCTTAATGCCATGCTCTGCTGCAAATAATAAATCTGGAGTGCCTGGCAGGTTAGACAAGTCTTTCCAGCAACAATGACTTTTCTGGGTGGAATTCATGGTCTATTTTTCAAACACTTTTGCATCGGCCACAAAAGACTTCATCCCTTCCTCCGACAAAGGATGATCTGCCACTCCCATCAAAATTGTGGCTGGCACTGTGAGAATATCTGCCCCTGCCAATAAGCACTCACTCACTTGTACCGCATTGCGGAAGGATGCTGCCAACACTTCGGTCTTGATGCAATAGGCGTTAAACACAGCTACAATCTCGTTGATCAGACGTACCCCCGCATCTTTGCGTTCACCACCTGAGGCTACATAGTCGGTGTTCCAAGTTTTATCAGGACCTCCTGCGGGGGCTTTGTGGTTATCCAAATAATAAAGAGAATTACCCGCCGAACGTTCTGGTTTATCGTGCTTATACATATAATCTGCTAGACGTCCCAAAAATGGAGAAACATAACTCGCCCCAGCATTGGCAGCCCAAAAGGCTTGCGTGCTGTTGAATATCAGGGTGGCATTGGTCTGAATATCCCGCTCCCATAATTGGCGTAATACCTTTAGACCAGTCAAAGGATCACGCTCCACCGCCTTATATCCTCCTACTGGCACCTTAATCACCACATTCTCGCCCAAACTTGCCAATTCCTCGGCTTGAGCTAGCATCTGCTTTGGTTGTAGCTCGGTTAGTTCCAAAGATACTGGATAAGGCATCATGTATTCACAGATCTCCCGCATGATGGATACCGCCTGCGGCCAAGAACTAGCCCCCGCCAGCTTTAATAGAGTGGGATTGGTAGTAACTCCATTAATTACCCCACCTTCCCTTAGAGGACTGATATCTTTCAATATCGCCGTGTCTGCAAAAATACGCGGGGCATGACGAGCAGGATGCTCTAACCTTTTATCCTTTGCACTAACATGGACGGGCGTCATCATTTCCCGACGCCTGCCCGCCTGAGGGTGAATATCACTAGGCTTTAACATTGTAAGATCTCCTTGAAAATAAATTGAGGTAAATAAAAATTCAAAAACATCCAATCTCTCATCAGCAGGGTACCTACAATTTTAGTGTGCATGATATCTTCTTCATACCTCATATTAGGAACTATTCCTTCGCCAGCTCATTTTCCAACCAGAGCATTATTATGCTAAGGCATTTATCATGCCAATCTATAATTCTATTGTTATGTACCATTTTATCACAAATAATCGCCTGCCGTTGTTTTAGAAGAAATTCAATCCTAACCCATATTGATCTGCTCACGTACCATCTGTACTTGCTCTAAATTGACTTCCAACACCGACAGCCCAATCCCCTCAGGCTGGCAACAGAGTACTTCTCCCCAAGGGTCAACCAGCATGCTATGACCATAAGAGGAGTATCCCCAACCCCGATGAGTACCTACTTGGGCAGGAGCCACAATAAATAACTGATTTTCTATCGCCCGGGCACGCAATAAAACCTCCCAGTGATATTTGCCCGTCGGGATGGTAAAATTAGAAGGCACAAACACCAATTCGGCTCCAGCATCTCGCAAGTACCTGTAGTGCTCGCCAAAGCGGACATCAAAGCAGATGGAAAAACCCAGCCTCCCAAAATGAGTCTTAACCACTGGGGGAGGCTCCTGCCCCGCTAAGAAAAAATGAGTTTCCTGCATGGATATATCAGGCAACAAAGCCTGAAACAAATGCCTCTTGCGATAATGTGCATGCAACTTTCCATCTGCCCCCAGCAAGAGAGAAGAATTATAAACCTTGTTAACATCAGGACCTGCAAACTCAGACACACTGCCCAGCATCAACCAGATCTTATTTTTAATAGCTGCTTCTTTCAGGCGTACCATAGTGGCATCGCTTTCATCATCAACATGGATCGCGTTCTTCACCCGATCACCATGATCGCCGATGTATAAACACATCTCTGGGAAAGCCAGTAAAGAAACTCCCTGCTGACTAGCTTCTTTCACCCACCCCAACATTTGTTCAAGATTGGCATCCATCTGGTTGCCCGAATCCATCTGCACCATACCAAGGCGATATGAATAAGAAGGGGAAGGGGACACTCAGAAAACTCCTGCTAAGGCACTCTACCCCATTCCATCAATAATGACCATCTGTTCGGGTGGCTTTGCTCTTACTCCATACAATCAGCCTGTATCGGGATATAATAGAAAACCAAGCGACAAAGAAGGAGTGATCCTCGTTGACCACAGGCCGAAACCATCCAAATCCTTGGGAAAGTGCACAATTCATCCTTGATGTGCCGGGTTTCTGCGGGGAACTAATACGAGAATCACTCCCTATCTTTGTTTTTGTTTTTGTACTTGGCCTTCGTATTCGGCTTTTGTGCTTGTCCTATCCTTTTGTTGATGAATGAAAGTGGGTTAAATTGACGAATAGTGATTGTTAAATAATTATCAGTAAGTGTTATGGCGAACAGTTATTACTGCGAGCAAGCATTACCGTAAGCAAGCTCACCCATAGTAAGAAGCCGATTTTTTCCAGGTTTTAGAAATTATTGCAGGCACCGAAGCAGTGAGGATGCATTCTTGGTGGAGGGTTTGTCTTTGGGGATATTCAGTGATGTGCCATTTATACAACCAGCCTTGTTGTTTCATGAAGTTTAGGTCTCTTTTGAGGGTTTCCAAGGCACGGTAGCGACCAGAGGGACTGTACCAAATTCCGCATTGTTCCAGCAGGGTTTGTACGTGAATAGTCCATGTTTTTCTGGATTGAGAATTCCATTTTTGTCTCATGAAGGCGAACAAAGCCGGTGCATAGGGGTGGGTTTGGTTATCGGGAGAAAAGAGTGCCGAAGGCAAGTCTCTCCAGAGTGCTGCCATGCAGCTACCATCAGGATTGAAGAAGCTGCTGTCCAATAGGATTCTCACTTGGTGTGCATCTTGCTGGTTGTGGGGATAGTTGTGGGGATAGTTGTGGGGATAGTTGTGGGGATAGTTGCCTTTATAGTCATGAGTATCCTGAGGAACAAATATGTGTTGCGGTCCTTCCCAACGCAAGACGTTCAATAATCCTCCTTTGCTTAGGGATTGCTGGGTGCTGTCGGTATTATCCAGCACATGATGCATAAGGACTTCTTGCTGTAGCCAGTTGATGATTTTCACCAGATTTTTTCTACGGGAGGAATGTTTCTTGGGAGTATCGTTTGCACTGGCTACCCGAGTACTGATTTTCTCAAGCGAGATGGTGAGCGGTATGGCTGGCTCGGCAACTGCCAGTTGCTCCATAAGCACGGCTAGGAGGCGGGGTGTTTGAGGTCCTAAGCGACGATGACCAAAGCGATGAAGTTGGGGTAGGAAATCGCTAGCATTCAGAGGAAAGAGCTCTATTTGCTGCGGTTTTGCCGCGTCTTTGGCAACAGGCTCTGCTGTGGTTGTTACTTCTCCTGTTGGGTTGTTCCCAGTTGGCGGGGTGGAATAGTCCTCATCCCTGGACAGGAGCTGGCAATCCTGCTTTTCATCCTTTGTTAAAAGCTGGCAATCCCGCTTTTCATCCTTTGTTAAAAGCTGGCAATCCTGCTTTTCATCCTTTGACAAAGGCTGGCAATCCTGCTTTTCATCCTTTGACAAAGGCTGGCAGTACTGCTTTTCATCCTTTGACAAAGGCTGAAATAAACAATAGGTTTTGCGACTGCTATTAGCGGGAAGGACGGCAAAACCTTGCTCGTCCTTAGTAGTCTGAAAACCCTGATAAGATGAATGCTCGGGCAGTTGGGAGCGTGCTTCTCTAAACAACACGTGCATCAAGTCTGCGGCTAGGTACTCCCAGCGACACAAGGGGTTGGATGGTCTCCAATCTTCCATTTCCTTGACCTGATGATGCCATTTGTGTTCGGGAAAAGCCTTGCTTTTGAAGTGAACCAGCCAGTTTAAGGGAGGATGTTCTTTATCCTGATCAAAATTAAATAAGGCGGTAGCCACCAACAACTTTCCCAAAACAGACAAAGGGTCGGACAATTGCTGTTTACAGGTTTCCAGCCTCATCAAGGCTGGCATAGGTTTAATATCACACAAGATAGAGGCATTTCTAGCCAAGGTATCACGCACCGTAGCCCAGCGGGCTGATAGATTCTGTTCCAGTAAAATATGTTCCAGTACTTCAATTTTAATATCTCTCAGCAAGGAGCATTCAGTCACGAAGCTTTGAATATCACGCACCCGCAACATGCAACTCATTTGCCCACTCAGTGCTAATTTTCCCATCGCCTCAGTGGCAAATTGGCTTTCCAACTGGCTGTTCAAGGCAGATTCCATTCCGATAGGGTCCCCTCCCTTTTTCTCATATAGATCATGCCAAGCACCTAGGGCTTCCTGTAAATGATGATGCACGTTTATACGCTTGAAACCATTTAAGGTCTTAGCTGTACCCTGGCAGACAAACATCTATAAATACAAAAACTTGGCTAATAACTACTAACAAACATTTTCCAACAGTCAACACACATTACTCTTCCTCCCTCTCTAATTTTCCGCGGGGGATGTACCCATCCACCGCTCCTAGATGCCTATCTTCAGCCGCAGGCATTCTTGCTCCTCTTATGAGCTACCTCCTTGGTATTCCACAGACGACATCCGCTTACTAAATCTTGACGGCTTGGCTTCCCTGCCTGCCGCCTCCTATCATCCCCCCCGCCCTGTCATCTCCCCCCCTACCTGCTACCCTTCCATCCCCCCTCCTATCATCCCCCCGCCCTGTCATCTCCCCCCCTACCTGCTACCCTTCCATCCCCCCTCCTATCATCCCCCCGCCCTGTCATCTCCCCCCCTACCTGCTACCCTTCCATCCCCCCTCCTATCATCCCCCCTCCTATCATCCCCCCTCCTATCATCCCCCCTCCTATCATCCCCCCTCCTATCATCCCCTACTACCCCTGCCCTTAGGTAACATCCAATCGCACTTAGTCTGCCACTATTATATTCTTATTTTCAAGTCATATTTTGATGTTTTTTATAAAAAATATCTTATCGTTTGTTCTTAAAGAGATTTTCATTTTTTGGCTATGTTTTGTTCCCACTTGCAGAAAAATACAGATCGGCTAGGAAAGCGGATTTACAGGATACCCATCTTATAAATTATTGATATACAAGGAATAAAATGAATAATCTTATAATTACAGCAGGGAACAAAAACACCCCTTAAGCAGAACATAGGCGGGCATAGTTCTTCATTTCATGAATGTTATAACTTATCATTATTATCATTAGTGTAGGATTATTTACTAATCTAAATTAGCATATATTGAGCGAATATATCTTATCATTTTTTCAGTAAGATATAGGGTTATAGTGACTAGCGATTAAGAAATGTGCTAATGACACATGGTGGATAAGAACATTTTTGTTGGACAGAGTAGCATGGAGAATAATCCCAAAAAAGGGGAGGAGAAGTTGGCAGAACATGCCGAAAAGGAACTAAGGGATGGATGGATATCATCCAGTTACGGTGAATTGTGTAAGGTATGGCACAGCGATCAGGAGTACACTTGCCGCTTGGTTGGCAGACTGCGTGATAGGGATAAAATAAGAGGCCTAAATAAACAAACTTTGGTGGTTGGAGACCGAGTCAAATTTGAGGTTTGGGAGGGTAAAAAAGGTTTGGTCAGAGAGCTGCTACCTCGCAAAAGTGAATTACACCGTCGGGTTGGTAAGGTTAAGCATGGGGGTCATCATGGACGAGTTGAATCGCAATTGCTGGCAGCAAATATAGAGAGGGTATTGATAGTAGCCGCAGCTACATCACCGATTTTTTCTACTCGCTTGGTGGACCGGTTATGGCTTGCTGCCAGACATGCAAATTTACAAACTTTGTTATGCGTGACTAAATTAGATTTGACCCCCCAAGGTATATTTGACGAATTAGCAAATCCTTATCGGCGACTAGGGCTTCAAGTTTTAAGAGCGGTCATAACACAGGAAGAAGGAGTGCCAGAATTAGCTAGGCTACTACAAGGAGGCTGCACAATTTTAGTGGGACCTTCTGGAGCGGGTAAGACTAGTCTTAGCAATGCTTTATGTGGAGTTCGGCGTCGGGTAGGAGAAGTAGGATCTGGAGGACGTGGTCGTCATACCACCAGTGCATCTCAGTTGTTGCCCTTGCGGGAGGGAGGAGGCTTTTTAATTGATTCTCCCGGAATGCGTGAATTTATACATCAGGATATCAAGGCAGCTGATTTAAGGCTTTGCTATCCGGGGATTTGTGAGTTTGCGGGGCAGTGCTCTTTTCAGGATTGTTGGCATCGCGGTGAGCCTAATTGTGCGGTGCGTGAGGCTACTGAAAAAGGCGATCTGGAAAATTGGCGACTAAAGCACTATTGGGAATTACTGGAGGAGTTATCTTAGTCGCTTAGTTTTGCTGGTGGTGTCAAGGATTGAGCAAAATCCATGGTGATCTTGGTCAAGGTTTCCGCGATGATGGGTAATTGAGCCTCAGATAGAGTACGCATATCCAGCCATACTTGTCCTTTTTGCTGACGAGCAATGATCGGCACCCGAGCAGTGCGGAGTCGTTGCGTGAGCTTATCTGCCGACATGTTTTTCAGTACTAGGGATAACGCCAAACTGGGAAGTTTTATGTCCGGGGCAGCACCAGCTCCCACCAAGCTTTCTGTCTGGAGCAATTGGCAGTGTAAGCCTTTTTTCTCAAGCTGACCTAGCAAGTTCAACAAGGCTTTTGCCAAGGAATGTAGCTCATCTGGGGTGCGTTCCAAAAAAGCAGTGGTCGGATTTTTCTCGGGAAAGGTCTTGGGGGACAAGCTATCCAACAGGGTTTGCTCCAGTAGTGCCAACCTGACCTTGTCGCAACGCAAACTGCGAAACAACGGATGTGCCCGCATCCGAGCAATGCTTTTTTTATCACCTACCACCAAGCCCGCCTGCACCGAACCCAACAATTTATCAGCACTGAAGGTGAGTACTTGTACTCCCATTTTCAGCAGCTCCATTGGGGTTTCCATTTTCTTAAGCTCTGGCTGCCGAAAACGGTAAAAACTGGCACTGCCCTGATCGCACCACAAAGAAACCCGCTGCTTACTCGCCAGCCGAGCCAACTCTGATAAGGGAACTTCCTCCACAAATCCGCCCATGGTGAAATTAGAACGATGCACCTTCAGTAATGCCACAGTACGAGAAGTAATCGCTTGGGCATAATCGCCTAGACAAGTACGGTTGGTAGTGCCTACCTCCACCAACTTCACCCCCGATTGCTGCATGATTTCAGGCACCCGAAACCCTCCCCCGATTTCCACCAACTCTCCTCGCGATACTATCACCTCAGCCTGAGAGGCTAAAGCAGTCAGCAGGAGCAAAACCGCCGCCGCATTGTTATTAGATACCAGCCCATCTTCAGCCCCAGCCAGCTGGCTTAGCAAAACTTCCACTCCCGTAGCCCGAAAACCACGCTCGCCTTTCAGCAGGTCATATTCCAAATTGACAGCCCCCGATAAGCACGCCAAAGTACGCCTAAATAACTCACTCCCCAAGGGAGCCCTACCCAAATTGGTGTGTAACACCACTCCACTAGCATTAATAACCTCCCGCAGTCCACTCAGCGACGACGATAACTTATAAGCCAGCTGTTCCAAAATCTGCTGACGTGAAATAACCACCGCTTTATCTTGCCTCAGAGAACCTCTTAACTGCCCTAAGGCAACCTCAAGCTGCGGACGAATTCTCTTGATCTGCTCAGATTCCCCACCAATTTGCTGAACCAAATACGCTTCCGCTTCCCGCACCGAAGGCAACACCGCTAGCATAGAAGGCGAGAGCTTAACCTGACTTTCTAATGATTGATCGCAGCTTGTGCCAGCTTTGCTTGTGCCTCTCTTAATTGCAGTAACCATTGGTAGCCCTAGGCTTATTCATGGAGAGCATTTCAGTGTTATCTCAGTGCTATCTCATACCATCTAAGTACTATCTCAGCACCATCTCAGCACCATCTCAGCACCATCTCAGCACCATCTCAGCACCATCTCAGCACCATCTCAGCACCATCTCAGCACCATCTCAGCACCATCTCAGCACCATCTCAGCACCATCTCAGCACCATCTCAGCACCATTGACCAAGCAACTAAACCAACCCCCCCCCCTGCCCCATCCTACAATTTTCAACCGCAGGAGGCAATTTAGCTCTTGAGATCAGGATACCTAAACAGCTCGGCTGGCTTTATTATTTTTCAAGGCATGCACCCTATGCGATAGCTTAGTAGGTCATGTTAGACTATCTTTGAAGGCATTGCCAAATGGATAATAAAGATACGCCTCAGGATGTCAAGGGCTACCCAATAAGACAATTGCCAAATGAGACAATTGCCCAGTGAGACAATCGCCCAGTGAGACAATCGCCCAGTGAGACAATGTCAGAAGCACCCTTTAAGCAGTCAGTTTCAAGCGATAAGCAGAATTCAGAATCTCAAGAAAAGGAATTTTGTTCTGGGATAGTATCCGTATTGGGTCGTCCTAATGTTGGCAAGTCTAGTTTATGCAATCGTTTGGTGGGAGAGAAAGTAGCCATTGTATCTCGACATCCTCACACCACTAGGAGAAGGCGGTGGGGTATTTGCAATGGGGAGGGTTATCAGTTGGTTTTGACGGATACCCCGGGGATGCGACTAGAGTCCCGTAATCGGCTGGAGATGTTTATGAGCAGGGAGAGACAGCAAGCAGCTTGCGGGACGGAGCATCATCTTTTGGTGGCGGATCCCCTAAGAGTTGCGGGAAAGGAACAGCGAGCAATAGAGAACCTCCTGCGTACTGGGGGGGGGGTAGTTTGGGGAGTGATAAATAAAATAGACGCCGCTAGTGCTGAGAATTTAAGGCAATGCCGACAGGAATTAGAGTTGTTGCTATTTGTAAAGCGGATTTTTTTGGTATCTGCACTCACAGGGGAGGGGGTGGAGGAGTTAAAAAAAGAGTTGGTATCCTGTTTGCCGGTGGGTCCGCGATGGTTTCCTGAGGAGCAAGTTATTTCTCAATCGGATCATGTCCAGCTGGGAGAGCTGATACGCGAACAATTGCTAAGATTTGTGAGCCAAGAGCTACCTCATGAAACAACGGTGCAGATAGAACACTGGGAGAAAAGAGGTTCATTGATGTGGATCTCTGCCAAGATTTACACCAGACGGGATTCACAGAAAGCCATCCTGATAGGACATAAAGGAAGAATGATCGCAAAAATAGGCAAATCTGCCCGACTAGCTCTGCAAAAACATCTTGGCTGCCGGGTACACTTAGAGCTGCAAGTAAAATCAAGCCCCAACTGGATTGATAAAACCGAACTGATGCCTGAATAAAACTCGCGGAATTGGATCTGCCGATACCAGAGTAGTCACATGCGGTGAGATTTTGGTGCTGGCATAACTTAGGGTGATAAACTTCTAGTACCTTTGCGATGGTTTCCCTCTAAAAATATTGCACAATCAGTTATTAACATGGCATGCTTATCAGCTAATGAGGGTTTGGCTTGGCTTAGTCTATGTGCTTGGGTCTGGCTTTTTGTTTTGGGAAGAGTGTTTATCGTTTGCGATTGTAATTTATGGCACAACACAAATCGGCATTAAAGCGTATTCGTCAGACTGAACGCCGTAATAAGCGTAATCGTCATTTACGTTCTACCTTACGTAGTTGCATTACTAATTTTCGTAGCCTGCTGACGGGAAAAGAGACCGAAAAAGCACAGGCTGCATACCCTCTTACCCAAAAGATGATTGATAAATCGGTTTCCAAAGGGGTACTGAAGAAGCAAACTGCTGGTCGTTATAAATCTCGCTTAAGCATTGCACTCAAGCAATTGGTAGCGGTGAGGAAATAGTTGCTGGTCTGGTTTATATTTTAAGGAAAGATTCACTACAATGAAGGGCTTATTAGGACGCAAAATAGGAATGACGCGGCTCTTTCGTGAGGACGGTCGCTGTGTGCCTGTGACCGTGCTGGAGGTGGGTCCTGTGGTGGCAGTGCAAGTTAAAACTTTGAAAAAGGATGGTTACGATGCCGTTCAGGTTGGTTATCAGCCATTTGCTAAGCCCAAGCAAGCTAACAAGCCTACCAAGGGACATTTCAAGGAGCTTACTCCGATGAAACACTTGAAAGAATTTACGGTGGCTGATGTCTCCCAGGTCCGTCCTGGTCAGCAGTGGGATGTGCGAGCCTTTTCCGAGGGGGAAAAAGTGCGTATATCTGGCATCTCCAAGGGAAAAGGCTTTCAGGGGGTAATAAAGCGACATGGATTCTCTGGTGGACCGGCTTCTCATGGTTCTCAATTTCATCGGACGCCCGGGTCTATCGGGTGTCACACTGATCCTGGTCGGGTTTTCAAGGGGAAGAGCATGCCTGGTCATATGGGGCATGAGCGGGTCAGCGTGCACAATTTGCGGGTGGAGCAAGTAAGCCCAGAAAAAAATCTGCTCTTGCTAAGGGGGGCGGTACCTGGGCCCAATGGAGGTCTGGTGGAGGTTAGCAAATACACCCTGAATGTCCCTTCTTCTGCACCTGAGGAAAATAAGGCACCTGTTGCTCAGCCATCCCCAGTGTCATCAGGAACTGAACAGAAGGTAGAACCTACCGCAATTGACCCCAAATCTGCTGCCACCCCACCTGCTGCTACCTCGTCTGCTACTCCAGATGCCACCCCTGAAAAATCTTGAGGCCGAGCATTTAAGCTGAGAAAACCGTGCTGGCACGACTTATTTTTTCCGTAGTTGTTGCAGACGATGAAACAAGATTGACCAATCAAGAGCACGGCGTACATCTTGGTGGTGGAAGGTCTTATTAAAGGGATGGGTCATCAGCCACACCTCAACTTCTGGGCAATACTGAACGACATCTAAGCAGTTTTCTGGGACATCATCCACAAAAATGGCTACCTGCCCAGGTTGGAGAAGTTGCTTGATGATGGCAGATTTGGGCTGAGCGATGGCTGTTTCGTGACTTTTCAAACCGCAATAGTGAAGCCCTTGATAGCAAAATCCCTGCAATCTTAAATTAGCCCAGCGATGATGCATTTGGGGGACCGGAAAATTGGTTAACAAATGCACTGAGCAGCCGATTGTTTGCTCGTTAAAGTGATCTGATCGCACCAAGGGGGGCATCTGAGCACTGTCTTCTGAGGTAGTAAAAGCTTTCCAACTGGCTTCTACTTTATGGGCGGGGGTGAGTTCAGCAAAATCAAAGGTGCGAGCCCGATATCCTTCGGGAAGGTTGAATCCCTGATGTTGATTCAAAAAGCGTACAAATGAGGCCTCAAGATCTAGCAGAACCCCATCTACGTCCAAAAATACTTGCATGGCCATATACTCAGAGTATCATATCCGTTGTGGTGTCTTAGAGATATTATAAGGCGATTTTTTATTCATAGTTAAAGAAAAAATAATGAGTATTGAAGCAAAATTAAAAGAACAAGGCTTAACATTGCCAGAGGTCAAACCGCCAGTGGCTAATTATCTACCTTGTGTGCAACATGGTGACTTGCTACTGATTTCAGGTCAGCTCCCTACCGATGAGACTGGTCTTCGCTTTCAAGGACAGCTAGGAGTACAGTTAAGCTTGGAAGAAGGAATCCTAGCCGCACGTTTATGTGTATTGAATTGTCTGGCACAAGCACAAGCCTATTTAGGAGATTTAGGAAAGATTAACCGTGTGTTGCGAGTAGGAGGATTTGTCAATGCGGGGGTAGGCTTTGCTGATCATCCTAAGGTTATCAATGGTGCTTCTGATCTGCTAGTTGCCTTATTGGGTGATCAAGGTCGCCATGCCAGAGCTGCAGTAGGGTGTTCATCTTTACCTCTCAATGCCGCGGTAGAAGTAGAACTTACGCTGGCAGTATAAGAAATTACCAGGGAATTGTCTAATGGCATCCTTTATGAGAGATCAGGCACTAATGATCACAGCTATGTGATCAATAAATTAGGTTGGACATACTCTTGTTATTTGGATAGAATGGTAGCAGGGGTGTGGAGGTTCTAGGCGTGACCAATTGAATCTCGGCAGGGCTGGTTATTTGTAAGTTGGGTTTGTGACAAGCGACAAGGTTGATTGTAATGGATAGGAAGACAAAAATTATTAATATGGAAGCAAATAAAGAAGATGTGAGCAAAACACATTTACCTCAGGAGATTCCAGTATTTCCCTTGAACGGACTACTTTTGTTGCCTGGTATGTGGTTGCCGCTTCATTTTTTTGAGCATCGTTATTGCAATATGGTCGGTGATGCCCTCAAGGGTGATGGTTACATTGGAGTTATTCAGCCATTGCATGGGGTAGGAAAAATAGGAGAAAAGGAAAAACCAGGAGGTATTTCTCACATGTTTGAAGAAGAGGGAGATACTGCAATTGAGGAAGAAAATTCAACAGCATTGGAGCAACCTTTGTATCGGGTGGGCTGTTTGGGCTGGATCGCCGAGAAAAAGGAAACCAAAGAGGGACATTACTTAGTAGCCTTACAAGGATTAAGGCGTTTTGCGGTGAGTAAGGAAATTCCTCCTAAGGATGGTTATCGTCGTTTGCAAGTTAATTTTTCTTCTTTTATGCAAGATGGCTATGAATTGGAAGCCAAACTGGATTTGAAGCAGCTCCTAAAAGAGCTGGAGGAATTTGCAGAATGGAACAATCTGCAAATGCAATTTGACCAGCTTGACCAGCTACCCCCAGCTATAATTGTGAACGGATTAAGCATGTCATTGCCCTTCCATCCCTCAGAGAAACAGGGACTACTGGAGGCTCCTTCAATCAAAGCCCGCTTAGAAAAGCTTATCTCATTGATGAAAATGGGGCAGGCAACCTCCGACCCCGAGCCTAAAACCTTGATAAATTAAGGCGAGCTCAGGCATTTTGACGTTCACCAGTCCCGTGATTTAGGTTATTGCAAATTGGGCTCTGCCAGAAAAGCTTCCATTTCCACCAGAGTTTCTTGGCGTTCAGCCAGATTCTTAATAATCAATCTTCCTCGTGCTAGCTCTTCGGGCATCAGCAAGATGGCGTACTTAGCTCCTATGGCTTCTGCCAGTTGTAGAGACCTAGGCAGCTTGCGACCAGAAAGCTCTGCATAGGTAGATAAACCTCGCTGACGCAATTTCTGGCTGATACTAAAACAAGCATCATGCTCGGCTTTAGAATAGGGAATCACCAAACAATCATGTTGGTTTGTAAGCACAGGTAGTAATTTTTGTTCTTGCAGTAATTCCATAATCACTATGTCGCCAAAGCCAAATCCCACCGCGGACATGGGTTTTCCACCTACGGTCTCCAATAAATTGTCATAACGACCACCACCACAAATAGCCCGCAAGCTGACATTCGCATCGCGTATTTCAAATACGGTACCCGTATAATAGGACAAGCCCCGTACCACCGTCAAATCAAGCTGACACCAGTCTGCAAATCCCATATCTGCCAGCCTAGCCATCAGCCAATCTAATTCCTTAAAGGCTGCCGCTTCTTCTTTACCTGCCACCATCTGGCACAGGCGTTGATGGTCATTATTGTTCAGCACCTCCAACAAGGATTGCCCACAACGTTCATCAAGACCTTGGAGGTGTAGCATACTTGTCAATTCAGTGGTGGTTACCTTATCACGCTTGTCTATCGCAGATAGCACTGCTGCATGCTTGATATCAAGAATACCTAGCGTTCGTAGCAAACCCCGCATTAACTGGCGATGATTAAGATGTACCCGTACATGCTTAGGACTTAGCCCCAGATCAGCCAACACACTAAACAATAGTGCCAATATCTCAACTTCTGCTACCAGCGAGGACTCTCCCACAATGTCCGCATTCCATTGATAATGCTCCCGCCGGCGACCACGAGTCATCCGCTCATAACGAAAACACTGAGCTACCGAAAACCACTTCAAAGGAAATGATAACGCTCCTTGTCGCTGAACCACCAAACGTGCCAAACTGGGGGTCATCTCCGGACGCAAGGACAACCTGCGTCCCCCCTTGTCGGTGAAACCATATATCTGCTCAGCTATCTCCTCCCCAGCCTTACGCAGATACAAATCCTCATGCTCTAGTACACAGGCATCATATTCTACAAAACCGAACTTCTTACCCCCACTACGCCATCGCTCAAACAACCAGTCCCGCAATCGCAAGTCCTCGGGGTAGAAATCGCGCACGCCCCTTACGGGCTGAAAAACAGCAGGCATAACATTGAATCAACAACAAAAAATAGGCGACATCATCGCTCAACTATGGCTGTTGCTAGCTGAGATTGTCAAATATTCTCCTGCTATTCAATTGATCAAAATCATAGTATTTGACTTCTCCGTCCATAAAACATAGCCTTGATTTTCTATCCTAACTAATTGGACTAACATCGCCTGAGGCAAAACAGAAACCAAATTTGAACAAATATCTGTTATCTTCTAGCTTTATTTTCACATTAAGGAGTAAGTTTTTATGTCGTTAAGCATTCGGATGGCACGAGGAGGACGCAAAAGTCGCCCATTCTTTCGCATAGTAGTACAAGAGCGTTCGGCACCCAGAGATGGCCGCTTCATAGAAAGACTGGGAAGTTACAATCCTCTGCTGGAAGATAACAAGAGCCAAATCAATACCGAGCGTGCCAAATACTGGATGGATGTCGGTGCTCAGCCCAGTCAGAGAGTTAGTCGACTACTAGAGCTACATAGCATTAAGCACGATCGTATTCTGCCCCCTGCCACCAAAAAACGAAAACCAAAATCTGCTCCCCCTGATAAATCTTCTATCACGGCAGCTAGCAAGACTAAAGAAACCACCTCTACCGAAACCAAGGCTACCGAAACCAAGGCTACTGAAACCAAGGCTACTGAAACCAAGGCTACTGAAACCAAGGCTACTGAAACCAAAGCTACCGAAACCAAGGCTACTGAAACCAAGGCTACTGAAACCAAGGCTACCGAAACCAAAGCTACCGAAACCAAGGCTACTGAAACCAAAGCTACCGAAACCAAGGCTACTGAAACCAAAGCTACCGAAACCAAGGCTACTGAAACCAAAGCCGACACCCCACCTAAAGTAAGAACCGAAGAACAAACTGAAGCAAAGCCTGAGGAAAAAACAGAAGTAAAAGAAGAATCCACCGAGAAAGTCTAATAAACTGGTAGCAACCGAGATCCTATCAGTTTCTTAAGCTGTTATTTAACTATCTTGCCGACCTGCTTTTGAGTGTTGCGTTAAGGATTAAGCTAGGTGTTTGACCGCGATCAACTGGTGTGTATTGGGAGGGTGAGGGGAACTCACGGCTTGAAAGGTTGCTTGTGTGCGGTACCTCTTACGCCCTACCCCGATTATTACCTCCAGCTCAGTTCACTGATTATTGACACTGGGGAGTTCCTGCAGACCTTTGAGATACAGCATATCCGCCTTTATAACGATCAATGGTACTTACAGCTGAAAGACTTGGACACTCTGGAGCAAGCCGAAAAATTGAAAGGCCAAGAACTGCTATTACCTTCTGAGCATCTAAAACCGCTAGCCGAAAATGAGTACCTTTGCCATGACCTGATCGGCTGTCAAGTGATTAACCCTGCTGGTTGCATCATTGGCTATGTAAAAGGACTTCATTCTTCTGCTCATCAACAGGTGCTGGAAATTTCTCGGGACAAAGGGGAACCTCTGCTGGCACCCTTTACCAAAGAATTATTTCCTCAGGTTAATATCAAAGAGAACTCTCTGATTTTCCATCCCCTGCCCGGCATGGAAGAAGAAGAGGATAATAAGAAAGAAAAATAAATTGCGAGGGATAAAATCTTGCCTATTTACATAGAAATTCTCACTTTATTTCCTCAGTTATTTGCTCCTTTTGCAGAATGCGGGATTATCAAGCGTGCCTTGGAGCAAAAGCAGTTGCAATTGGGTATTACTTCGCTGCGTGATTTTGGTATCGGACGCTACCGGGCGGTGGATGATACCCCCTACGGGGGAGGAGCGGGCATGGTATTAAAAGCCGATGTGCTAGCCTCAGCCTTAGAAGCTATTGCCCAAAAGCATGCTCTTGATAAACGACAGCTTTGGCGGGTGCTCCTTACTCCACAAGGACGAATTTTTAATCAGCCTACCGCCCAGGGTTATGCGAATTCTAGCCAAGTGCTTACCCTTATTTGCGGTCGCTATGAGGGTTTTGATGAACGAATTCGCACTCAATTGGTGGACGAAGAACTTTCACTGGGGGATTTCATTTGCCAAGGTGGAGAAGCTCCCTCGCTGGCAATAATAGAAACGGTAGTGCGTCTGGTGCCCGGGGTATTGGGCAATCCTGATTCTACCAAAGAAGAAAGTTTTAATAATCAGCTATTGGAATATCCTCAATATACCCGCCCTGAGATATTTCAAGGGGAGTGCGTACCCGATATTCTACTTTCTGGTAATCATCAGCAGATCAGGCACTGGCGTAGGCAGCAAGCCCTGCAACGCACCGCCCAAAGAAGACCCGACCTACTTGCTGAGCCTCCTTTGACTAAAGCCAAGAAGAACAAAAAACACTTGCCATCCTCCCCTCCAAAGTGCGATAAGGAAACAATGAATTCCGCTGGTGTTCCTAAGGCTCGCGACCCTAATTAATCCTGACCCCCCCCCACCCGCATTAGTCTTGGCAATCGCAATCCCCACAACCGATATGAAAAATTCCCTCATGCAATGGATAGATGAAACTCATCGCCGTGATGACGTTACTCCTCCTCCCGTCGGAGCAAAAGTACAGGTGAACTATTGGATTCGGGAGGGAGAAAAGAAACGAGTTCAAGCATTTGAGGGCGTGGTACTTTGCTGTCATCGGCGTAAAGCACACTTAGATGCCATGTTCACCGTGCGTAAGGTATCTCAGGGATATGGCGTAGAACGCCAATTTTCTCTGCACTCTCCCCTGATTGAAAGCATCGTTGTTAAGAGTCAAGGACGCATAAGGCGAGCTAAGCTGTATTATCTACGTGCTCTAAAGGGAAGAAAAGCCCGCCTGCGCGAAATTAATGCCTGATTTCCAGCTAGAAAAATCCCTCTGGCAAAAAAACCTACCCCGAGTAGCCGGCATAGACGAAGCCGGACGCGGTCCCCTGGCCGGGCCGGTAGTGGCAGCCGCCGTAGTGTTGCATCCCGATTGGTATTCATCGCTACCCTTAGCAGATAGTAAAAAGATCTCCGCTTCTCAGCGAGAACGCTTGGCAGGCGAAATCAAACAAAAGTCTCTAGCTTGGTCGGTACGCCTCTCTTCACCAGCAGAAATTGACCGCCTTAACATCCTCAGAGCTACCCTGCTTGCTATGGAGCGTGCTGTATCCAGCTTATCCATTTTGCCAGATTATGCCCTGATAGATGGCAATCAATCTCCTGATATCCCCTGCCCTGGGGAAACAATCATCAAGGGAGACAACCTCAGTAATTCCATTGCAGCGGCTTCCATCATCGCCAAAACCACCCGCGACCACTTGATGCACCTAGCTCATAAATATTGGCCGCAGTGGAATTTTACCCAGCATAAAGGATACCCCACCGCAGCTCACCGTCAGGCAATTCTTCGGCATGGAACCTGTCCTATTCATCGGAACTCTTTCTTAAAGAAGATCCCTGTTGGCTTGCAAAATCAATCCCGCGAGACTAAATCGCCAGCTTCCCGATCACCGCAATCATCGCCAGCTGACCCGAGACAAAGCATCGGTAAAATGGGAGAATCCCATGCTGAAATCTACCTGCTCTCCCAAGGATATCGCATTCACGGCCGCAATGTACGACTGGGCAAGGGCGAGCTAGATATAATAGCTGAAAAAGATGAGTATTTAGTCTTTGTAGAAGTTAAAACACGTACCAATAATCTAACTCACCCCAGCCTTTCCGTCACCCCCGCCAAGCAAGCCCAGCTACGCAAACTGGGCGAACTTTACCTCACTGAGCACGATCTATGGGATAAATTCCAAGCCCGCTTTGATGTTATTTCCATTCAAATTAGCCCTCACAAAACCAACCTAGAACATTTTATTAATGCCTGTTGAAAAACAAATGGCTGAGTTTTTGTTTTTCATATCTACATGTGCTATCAAATGGGCTTAGGTGATTTTGAGTGTTAGAAGATTATTTTTCAGCAATTTTTTCCAAGAGAATACTCCATGAACATAGCGACTATATTTTCAGGTGCGAAGTTTCTAAATACTGTGCTACTCGGTGTGACCTGCCTAAGTCTATTGTTTAATGTTTCTGCTTGTGCGGGCAAGAAGGTTACTCGGGTTGGTGCTGAGGAAAGCATTGACCTCAGTGGCAAATGGAATGATACCGATTCCCGCTTGGTGTCTGAAGAAATGATACGCGACAGTCTTTCCTGGCCTTGGATTACACAATGGGAGCAGCGTTATGGTACTCAACCTGTGGTGATTGCCTATGGGGTGTCTAATCGTTCTAGCGAGCATATTAATACTAAGACCTTTGTTAAAGACTTAGAGCGTGCCTTCTTGAAGTCTGGCAAGGTAACGGTGGTTGCCGATAAGAGTCAGCGTTTAAGTGTGCGTGAAGAAAGAGCAGAACAAAATACTGGGTTAACAAGAGATCCAGCTGGGATCGGCAAGGAATTGGGGGCAGATTTTGTACTGACAGGCGAGGTGAACAGCATTAATGATCGCGAGGGCAAGCGGGAGATAGTATTTTATCAGGTCAATTTGGAGCTAATCAATGTGGAGAGCAATGTTAAAAGCTGGATTGGTGAAAAGAAGATCAAGAAATTTATCAAACGCAGAAGGGCAGGATTATAGTCTTGAGGAACTGTCAAGCTACATAATAAGGGGGGCATTGCTGGATGAGCATCTCTTATTTGCGATTTGATTGGTACTTTTCAAAGTATCTGGTAGGGAGGTTTTTATTTCCTCTTTTGCTAGCGGGGCTTTGGATTGGTGGCGGGTGTGCGGGATCGAGCAGAATACAGCAAAAGATTGAACCCCTGCTGGCAAGTGAAAAATATGCCAAGGCCCACCAATTAGTAGAAAAAAACCGTAGCATTTATGGTAGCCGCGATAGGGTCCTTTGGTTGCTAGACCGGGGTACGTTATTGCATTATCAAGGGCGTCACACAGAAAGTATTGATGTTTTTCATGAGGCTGAACGCCGCATTGATGAATTGTTTCAGAAATCAATTTCTGAGCAAGCAGCTTCTTTGGTTGTCAATGATAAAGTGGTCACCTATGCGGGAGAAGATTTTGAAGATGTGATGATCAATGTCTACAAGGCTCTCAGTTTTGCTCAGTTGGGTAATAGAGAGTCCGCGCAGGTAGAAAGTCGCAAGCTGAATGAAAAGCTAAATTATATTCACAGTAAGCGGGGAGGGATATTAAAAGCCCGTTATCAAGAGGATGCCTTTGCTCGCATGCTGAACGGCATTTTCTATGAATGGGGAAAAATACGCTCTGATATAAATGACGCCTTGATCACCAACAGGAATTCCTTTAATTTATATCAGGGAAAATTTGGTCAGCATTTCGGGGTAGGTCCCCCTTCTGCCTTAAAAGCCAATTTGCTGGCTACCGCTCCTATTTTAGGAAGAAGTCAATTTAAAATCTGGCGGGATCGTTTTCCCGAGCAAAAAGTATTTACTCTCTCTCAAAGAAGAGCACTGGCAACAGTTTATGTTTTTCACTTTGCTGGCAAAGCCCCTATCAAGGAAGAATACCGAATTCCTTACGCCATCAAGAATGGTTTGTTTCTTGATATAGCACTGCCTACGTACCGCACTCGCGATTATAGAGTACATGGATCGCGTATACTAGCCGATGATCAGCTTATTACTACTAGCGAGGTTGTTCATCCCACTGGAAATATTGCCATCAAGAATTTGGAGGATCATCAGCCCTTGATTATATCCAAGTCAGTAACCCGCCAAATAGCCAGATATGGCGTAGCGGGGGCGATAGACAAAGATGCTGCACAGCTTTTCACCGCCCTGGGAAATTGGATACTAGAAGGAGCCGATCTGCGTTCTTGGCGTACCCTGCCGGATAAGATTCTCTTTGCTCAATTCTGGCTACCTGCTGGGGAGCATAAACTGCAAGCCGAACTGCTGGATGCACAAGGAAAATCCGTGGGCAAGAAAGAGCTCGGCAAACTGAGTCTGCCAGCAAATAGTACTCGCTTTTTGGTATTTGTGACTCGCTGAGGATTATAGCCTTTTGAGCCGAGCGACCAATGGATAATGTTTATCTGGATTACAATGCCACCGCCCCCCTGCTTGATGAGGCTCAACAGCGAATGCAGGCGGCTCGGCAGTACTGGGGGAATCCCTCCAGCCCACACATCTTTGGACAGCAAGCCCGCGCTGCTCTGGAGTACGCTAGGGAGGACATTGCCTCAGTTTTGGGCTGTGCCCGCAGTGAGCTGATATTTACCAGCGGCGGTAGCGAATCCGATAACACCGCTTTGGCTTGGTTGGCATCGGCTGAGCGTCCCATAAGACTGATTACCTCTGTCATTGAGCATCCTGCCATTCAGGAGACCTGTCATTGGCTGAAGGATCAGGGGGTAGAAGTAGCTTGGCTTCCTGTTGATGATAATGGGAAAGTTTGTGTGGAGGCACTACCCCCGCTTCTGACATCGCACACCCGCCTGCTGTCGGTGATGGCAGCCAATAACGAAACAGGGGTGGTACAGCCCTTAGCCCAAATAGGAGAGCTACTGAAAGAACATCCTCAGGTTATTTTTCATACCGATGCCGTGCAAGCTTGGGGACGAATGCCCCTACCTTGGCAAGATTGGGGAGTAGATATGTTGAGTGTCTCAGCTCATAAATTGGGAGGTCCCAAAGGAATTGGTGCTCTGGTAGCTAAAGCCAAGAAAGAACCCCTACCTCTCATTAGAGGAGGACGCCAAGAACGCAATCGTCGGGCAGGCTCAGAAGCAGTTATGCTGGCAGCAGGATTTGCTGGGGCAGCTATCTGGCAACTGTCCCGATTAGAATCATGGCGTGCTCGCATGGTGAGCTTGGGGGCTCAGTTGGAAGAAGGGCTGGCTTCTTTGCCCGGATTTTTCATTAATGGCAAGCAAGCAACCCGTTTGCCGAACACTTTTAATGGCGGGATAGAAGGAATATCAGCAGAGAATCTGGTGGTAGCCTTAGACCTGAATGGCATTGCCATTTCTTCGGGTTCGGCATGTAGTTCGGGAGCACAAGAACCCAGCCAAGTACTCATCAGCATGGGACTACCGAAGGAAAAAGTACAAGCCTCCGTACGCATCAGCTGGGGATATGGAGTACAACCCGAACATATTGATCGGTGTATCAAAGAAATTAAATCCCAAGTAAAAAGGTTGCTCTGAGTAGTAGCCACGACTATAGAGTTTGTGGTTCTGTTTCTACAAAGACAGCCATTTCAAATAGTTTTTCAAAGAAATGGGGAAAAGTTTTGGAAACACAGATGGGGTTCTGGATGAGTACCTCTATCCCTGCACAGGGAACTAAAGAAAATGACATGGCAATGCGATGATCTTGGTAAGTTTCAATCATTGCTACTTCTTCTACTTCTTCTGGCGGTTGAATTATCATTTTGTCTTTGCTTACCAATACTTTAGCTCCTAGTTTTGTAAGTTCATTTGTCACAGCTTGCATGCGATTGCTTTCCTTCAATCGCCAGTTGCCTATTCCGCGGATGGTAGTACTCCCCTCTGAGAATAGGGCGATCACCGCTAGGGTTATGGCGACATCTGGCATGTTCACCATGTTGACATCAATTCCTTGGAGGGGTTTTTCACTATCATACCGATAGGATAAGAGCCTTCGCTTTTCCATTCCCCTTCCCTTTCCCCTCACCCTTACCCAATTATCACCCCATTGGACCAAAGCCCCCATTTTTTCCAACACTTTGGCAAATCTAATGTCACCTTGCATGCTATTCAAACCGCAGCCTGTGACTGTCACGTCGCCACCGCTGATGGCTGCCCCCGCCAAAAAATAAGATGCCGATGAAGCATCTCCCTCTACTTGCATCTCACCTGCAGCACGATAATGTTGTCCGCCATCTATTTCAAAACATTTGTCTGTTCCCCCTCCTACTTGCACCCCAAAGCTATCCATCAGGCTGATGGTCATTGCTACATAGGGGCGAGAAACTAAATCACCCACCAAATTCAGCCTGACAGGCTTTCCTCCCAGCGGAATAGCCATTAACGCCGATGATACAAACTGGCTACTTTGTGACCCGCTGATCCAAATGTCTCCTCCGCTCAGCAAGCGGACACCCTCCTTAGTTGCTCTTCCCACTGCTAGTGGCGGATATAAAGCCCGCTTAAAATATGTAGACTGAACCCCTAATTGGCGTAGCCCTTCCATCAATCCCACCAATGGACGCTCATGCATGCGTTCTGTGCCATATAATTCATATCGCCCCTCCCCATAACACAAGGCGGCCGCTAAAGAACGCATGACCGTACCCGCATTGCCTACCTCCAAACGATGCTTCCCTGCAGGCCATTTTCCGCCTAATCCGCTGATCACCACATCCTCGCAACATTCCCCCTCGCTAATCCTTGTGATGCCTACCCCCAGCTGACAAAGTGCCTGTATCATCAATTGGACATCATCCCCATGGGGAACGTTTGTCAGCTTAGTCTCCCCCTCAGCCATAGCTGCCAGCAATAGCATACGATTGGCAATGCTTTTGGAACCGGGTAAGTCAATCTGTCCTGATATACTGGCAATCGGATTGAGCTTGATAACAGGAGAAACATCCAAAGAGGTAGCTGATGCCAAAGATTGGGATTCCATTTATTCACTTCTCGCCTAAACGCAATCAGCGATAATCGCTATCGTCTAACGCCTAACACCTCCTTTGTTCCTGCCTCCTTTGTTCTTGCCTCCTTTGTTCCTACCTCCTTTGTTCTTGCCTCCTTTGTTCCTACCTCCTTTGTTCTTGCCTCCTTTGTTCCTGCCTCCTTTGTTCCTGCCTCCTTTGTTCCTGCCTCCTTTGCTTCTGCCTCCTTTGCTTCTGCCTCCTTTGCTTCTGCTTCCTTTGCTTCTGCCTCCTTTGCTTCTGCCTCCTTTGTTCCTGCCTCCTATTTTTGCCTCACCCCCGCTGGCATGCTAGCATCCACGAGGAACACACCTTTTCCTCCTCTCACCCACACCCAACCTTCTCATCCGCTCCTTTTGCTTATCCTCAGCCGTCTACCTTTGGCAATTATAACCCAATTCAGTAGAAAATGAAAGATGCTTGAACGCAACTCCGATCTTACTGAGGATATTTCTAATTACTGGCAATGTTAAATACCTACCTAGCCCTCAAGGCGTTACACATAGTGGCAGTGATTTCTTGGATGGCTGGTTTGCTATATCTTTACCGCCTCCTTGTCTATCACCGCGGCGAGGCTAATGCAGCAATCAGGGAGCGTTTTTTAGTGATGGAGTCACGCCTCTTGAGGATCATTGCGACCCCAGCAGCCTTAGTGAGTTTGTTAAGCGGAGGTATGCTGGTATTGATAAGGGGCTGCCAATTTTGGTTACCGAGTTGGCTGGCTTTGAAACTTTTGGCAGTCATGGGCATATTAGTTATCCATTTGTTGGCAGCAGTCTTTCTTAAAAGGCTAACCAATGGACAGTCCACTCTTTCAGAGAAGGCATTTCGCTGGATGAACGAAATTCCTACCATACTGATGATTATAATCGTAGTGTTAGTGGTTTTTCAGCCTCAATGGGGATTTTTATTTCGCTGCCACCCATGAACGCAGGATAAACTAGTTAGCAGCTTGCTTGATGCGTTCTACGTACTCTCCGTTACGGGTATCTATCTTAAGCACCTCCCCTTGGTTGATAAACAAGGGAACTTGAATGACAGTCCCAGTGCTCAAAGTAGCTGGCTTGCGACCTCCGGAAACCGTATCTCCTCGTACGCCGGGGTTGGTTTCGGCGACTTCCAATTCTACAAAATTCGGCAATGAGATGCTCATAGGACGCTCATTGAATAGTAGGACATCTGTTTCGGTATTTTCCAACAAGAAGCGTGCTTCATCGCCTACTTCTTTATCATTCAGTACATATTGTTCAAAGCTGGTTTGGTCCATAAAAGTCCAATCTTCCCCATCCTTGTACAAGAACTGCATGCGGCGTTCGGTTAGTTGAGCGGGTTTCAGCCTTTCGCCAGATTTCCAAGTACGATCCAACACTGAACCTGTGAGCATGTTCTTAATTTTACAGCGGGTGAAGGCATTGCCCTTTCCCGGCTTGACGAACTGAAATTCAATCACCGTGTAGGGACTACCATCTATTTCTATTTTCAACCCCTTGCGGATATCAGAGGTACCGTACACCGTTTATTTTTCCTACATATCAATGACAAACAACCCCAACCAGAGACACAGGATAATTTCTTATCTGCTTTTCTCCCCTTTTCTTCTATTTTCTTTTCTCATATTTAATTTTCTCCTATCTTCTTTTCTATTATCTGATTTACTCATATCTCCCCTCCTATCTTCTTTTCTATTATCTGATTTACTCATATCTCCCCTCCTATCTTCTTTTCTATTATCTGATTTCCTCATATCTTCCCTCCTATCTTCTTTCCTCATATCTTCCCTCATACCTTCTTTCCTCCTGGTTTCTTTCCTCCTAGCTTCTTCTCTCATATCTTCTTTCCTCCTAGCTTCTTCTCTCTTATCTTTTTTTAAGGTGAAAAATCAAGGTTAAATATTTTCATGGTACCAGATTTAACAAACATACAAACTCCATCCTGTCAAAAAAGATGCCTTTTAGAGGCACCTTTTAGGAGAATAGAATATCCCTAGTGATTATCATTAAGGTTTTTGGAATGAGAGGTTGAGGAACCATTGTCTTCCTGGTGGCGGGTAGTTTTCTCTTTCGGCGTAGGTTATGTTGGTGAGGTTGCGGATATTGAGTGAGATTTTCCAGGAGGGAGTAGGTTTGAAGCTCAGGTGGAGGTGGTATAGGCGATATGGTACTAGGAAGCGGGTATTGGCAGGGTTTAGATAGCGACGGCTAGTTTGTCGGCTACGGATTTCGGTTTGCCAGCGGGGAAGTTTATTACCCAGACGGAAGTTGAGTTGTTTTTGTGGTTGTTGGGGAACGAAGTTGCCGTTGTAGCGAGGGTCATTGGCGTTATTTTTCTGGATGATGGCTTTAAGTTTCGTCAGTGAAGCATCTAGGTAGGTGTGACGGATTCTCCATCCCAGTAGGGTTTCGGATCCTGTGGAGCGTACTTGGTGGATGTTTTCAAAGCGGAATTGGATTGGGTTTTCCTCTTTAGCGATGGGGATGATGTTATCGCGGATGGTTTGTTGGAAGGCGATCCATTCGGCATAGAGGTGTGGATTATACTGCAAGAACAGGCCTAGGTCTTGCGAGGAAGAATGCTCTGGTTTCAGCAGAGGGTTGGCTAGGCTTTCTGCGGGTGACAGGCTGGGGTCATAGAGTTGATAGAGTGCTGGTGGTTGATGAGCTTGACCCAGACTAAATTTTATTCCCCCGTGAGAAAAAAATTTTAGCGAAGAGGCAGCTCTCCAGCTGGTGCTGGATAATTGTTGCGGTCTTATTGGAGCAGCTGATGTGATTTCGGATTGCTGATCTTCAAGTTGGTCGTGCCTAAGAGATAATTCGCTGGTTGCCCGAGGACTGCGGTATTCGGTATGCAGACGCACGAATTGAATTTGGCGTTGGGCGTTTAGTTTTTTATCACGCAGTTGTTGTTGGCTGATGCCTACCTCCAAGAGTAGTTGGTATGGCAAGTGTTGCCACTGGTGTTTGGTATTCAGGCGTAGTTTGTTATTTTGCCAGTGGTTTTCTGTATCAGGATGAGATAGTTGAGTATTTTCATCGCGTTCTCCTTGCAGGGAGTTAAGGGAAGCATTCCAGTTCCAGCCTAATATTTGCTGTTGATGACCAATTTTCCAACGGCGTACTCGCTTTAATCCATATGGTTTGGGGTCTGCTATTCCTCCTAATCCTGATTGGGTTTCTTCATCCCATTCAAACCGCTGTTTCCAATTAGGAGCCGACCAATCAAAACGGCTGTGGATGAAACGTCTCTGCTGACAACGACGCAAGTAGTAATTTCCATCCAGTTTTTTAGCACAGAGATTTCCCCGCTGACCGGCTGCATGGCGGGCATCGTAGTAGATGTATTCCTCATCGCTCTGGCGATAATTAAGCACCACTGCCAGCTGTTGTCCTGAGGGTGCAGTACTACCATATAGCTGCCATGCCTCCATATTTTCACCCTTAGTAGTTTGGAAACCCCAACCCGACCGAGGCTTAGAACGCAATCGCACCAACCCCGATACTCCTCCTATCCCTGAGCCAGATAACGCCCCCGCGGCTCCTCGGACTACCTCCACTGAGTCCACCCACTCTGCGGGAATGCGATTCAAATCTACTCCATCTTCTCCTAGCACTACGGACGGATGAGGCTGTTCCTCATTGAGAAGTTCATCATCCCAAAGCACAAGTACTTGCCCCGAGCGACCACCCCGAATGCTCAACCTAGATGGCGAAAGTACCCCTCCTGAACGCTCTACCAAAATCCCGGGGGCTTGCTCCAAGGTGTCTGATAACTCTCCCCCGTCTACCTCCAGCACACTACGCGATCCTGCATAAAAATCACTACCCCAGATCGGCGGTGATCCCCGAGGACGAACCAATTGAGGCGGGGCTTCCACTAGAACCTCTGGTGGCAGGCTGGGGTCTGTATCTGGGGCTGATTCTGGGGCTGATTCTACCTCTGAATCTGCCGCTAGATTAGCTGCTGATTTAGTAGCTGATTCAATCTTTAGTTCTTCAGTTGGATTTATTTCTGGTTTAGCCTGTTTTGTTTGTGCCCACACGCTGGATAAGAACAGGCAAAGATAACAACCCAAGATTATTCCACAGGTTGTTTTATATGCACTAGATTTTGGCGAGGCATTTTTGGATATCCAAGCTGGTTGTTTTTGCCTGGGCAGGTTGGAGAGTTCCCGCTCATTTATCATGACGAAAATAGACCCTCTGTCGCCAGCGGACCCGAACTGGTTTTCCTAGCACGGTGGGAGCCGTAAAACGTGCCTTATTCCAAGCAGCTAGGGCTGCTTCGCCAAAACCGAGGGACTCACTTTCATCCAGTAGTTTAATTTGCTTTACTTTGCCATCAGTACCGACCAGCAGTTCTAGGTCTACCCAGCCAGATTTATTCCACCAGCGTGCTCCGGGCGGGTAGTGCGGGATTATTGCAGCTAGTATCTTGAATCCTTCATCCAGCTGTCTTTTGCGTACCAGTGGTTTGGCAGGAGTAGAGCTTGGTGCTGGCTGGAACAGCTGAGGAGCGGTCTGCTTAACTGGTTTAGCAACTGGTCGCGGGGCGGTAGCAGAGGACAAAGAAGCTTTGAGTTCAGCCCTCAATTCAGATCGCAACTTGGAGCTTGATGGCTGATGCTTAAGAATGTTTATACCCGCTAAAGCAAAATACGTCAGCAAAGCTGCAACAAGGCTTGTTTTAATAACTGTATCTAGTTTGCCCTGCTTGGCATTTTCTGCGGTGTGATCCATGTTGGCACGGTATACTTTCTGATATTTTCCTAGGTATTTAATTGATAAGCCTCCGTGCCAGAGTATATTCCATTCGCCGACGGTACTGTCCGTCTTGGCGAAGTCCTTTGAATGGGGTGAGAAATATATCGTGTGTATCTTTTCTGAATTCGTTAAGTTTTTTGTTAAGCAGTTTTATTGTTTTCGGTAGGTTGGAAAATTCCCCACCAATACGAGTAATAAAACGCGATGTGCCTTTAATGGCGTATTCGGCTATCTCCTCTACCTCACAGAAACGAATTGATGGCTGCTTGGTGTTGTCAAATGATATGAATCCTAGTTCGCCGTGCGGGTCATTAAATCTCAACGCATTGCTTCCACACTTTTCTGGAATATGGATTTCCAACTTGTTCGGCATATAGCTTGCCAATTCTGCCAGATTATCTATGTAGTTATTGTCATAATATATTGCGGTTGTGTTGCAAGGTTCCTCAGTAAAGAGTGCTAGGCAGACAGGGTTTTCGGTATCATCAAAGATGGTATCGTGCAGTAAGATATAGCTTTGCAGTCTCTCCCTGAATAGCCTGCTTTGCAAATAGCTAGCAGGGATAAGTGCGGCTACATACTTGCAGTTATCAAGGCATAGTTTTAAGCAGTGCTTATACAGATCATCATATTCGGTATTAGGATAATCAAGTCCTCGCCGTGTGGCTGAATTACGGGCTAACCAGGGCGGGTTTGTTATGCACACGTTATAGCCTTTGGGGAAGTGCTTTATGGTATCTTTGCGTTTAACGCCTTTATCTTTGGGGGCTACATCGTAGGATGCAAACTCTCTGCATTGCTCTGTCCTTATAAGCGATTTTATGATGTGATTAGCACCTGCAAATGGTTCTAGTATCGTAGCCTTTTGCAAGCCCGCAGTTTTAGCCCACGCGATAAATGGTTTGAGTTCAAACGGGTTTCCCTTGGTAAAGAATTGCCCCAGTTGACGTTTGTCTGTCATTAGCCTTACCAATTTGCTTTAATGAAGAGTACCCTAGCTTAAAAGCATGCTTAATAAGATTGACGCTCACAGCTATAAGCAGATAGAAAAACGTAGCGACTGTTTGATGTTTAGCAAACACTTTTTCTTAAAGCAAGGAGGCTTTTGTAATGAAAATGGTTCCTCAAGATATAGCAAATGTAGAAGATACTATTTCTAAAAGGGGATTGGATTCAGACCATGCGGGGTCACCAAAACCCTTGTCACAAGCTGAACAAACGCTGACCATCCAGCAAGCTAGTCAATGGGCTAGCAAACTCTTAGACAAGGACATTACTTCTTCCAACATTAGCTACCTAATTTCCTACGGCTTGATAGATAAAATAGAACAGCAGAAAAGAGTGCTTGTGCGTACCGACCAATTATCTGCTTACTATGCCAGAAAAGAAAGTTTTCCCCTGCAGCCCCTGTCTTTTTCTCAATACAAGGAGACACAAACCACAAAGCATGTGCATCGTCTGCATCCATACAAGGGAAAATTCATTCCTCAACTGGTAGAATATTTTCTTGATGAGCATACCGATGATACCAAGAAAGAGGCTGTATTTCGGCGTGGCGATTTAGTGCTTGATCCTTTTTGCGGTAGCGGCACTACTCTGGTAGCTGCCAACGAGATAGGTTTGCATGCATTAGGAGTAGAAATTTCTGAGTTCAATGCCTTGATCGCTAACCTAAAACTAACAGAAATTTCTGGTTCGCAGTTACAGCGAGAGGCGGCTAGGGTTGCCCGAGTGATTGCTCCCTTGACTCCCATTGCATTTGAGGCCGAGCTTTCAGAAATGATGAGTGCTGTTAATGAAAAATGCTTTCCTTCTCCACAATTTCGCAAGAAACTTGCTGACAGATCTTTCCGAGACCTTGAATACTCAAGTGAGCAGCTAGAAAAATTACTTCCCCGCTTTGATGCCCTCAAGAAAAAACACCTCATCCCCCCCTATGCACCTGCTAGTGAATCATTCTTGGATATCTGGTGCTTGCCCAGCGTCAGAAAGCAAATAAAGGTAGCCATACAGGAAATTAACCACAACTCCACCACTAGTATAAGAGACATGCTAAGGCTAATCTTGAGTCGGACACTGCGTTCTTGTAGAGCAACCACCCACCGTGACCTAGCCACCTTGAATAAACCAGTCACCAAGCCTTACTATTGTCGCAAGCATGGCAAGTTGTGCCACCCTTTGTTTTCCATCAATAGATGGTGGAATCGCTATGCTGAAGACACCATTAAACGCTTAGAAACTTTTTCCCGCCTGCGTACCGATACCATACAAAAATGCTTTGTTGGCGATTCACGCAACATCAATGTGATAGAATGCCTATCAAAAAGCAAACTCTCATCAAAGCCCATCAAGGGAATATTTTCTTCACCTCCATATGTAGGCATGATTGATTATCACCAGCAGCATGCCTACGCTTATGAAATGTTTGGCTTTTCTCGTCGTGATAAAGATGAAATCGGGCCCATGAGCGGCGGTCGCTCACGCCAAGCCCGAGAAAAATACGTGGAGGACATCGCCAAGGTGTTACAAAATTGCAAACGCTTCATGATAAAAAATCACCACGTATTCTTAGTCGCCAATGATTATTATCAGCTATATCCATCCATCGCCGAACGGGCTAGAATGCACATCGTTAACCGATACCAGCGACCAGTTTTGAATCGTGCCGAAGGAGATAAATCTGCTTACAGCGAGACCATCTTTCACCTCCAATCGGAATAATAAAAAGATGACCATCCTAGTAAAATCGCAACAGAATAAAATAGAAGAGATCATTATTCAGGCAGTAGAAAAAAAACTGAAAAATTACAATCCAGAAACCAAAATTATGCCATTCCATCATCGCATCATAGGAAAAGACAGTATGAAGTTATTTTCATTTATTCACTCTGTTAACACCATGATGGGAACGTCTATTTTTGAACAAATTGCCAAGCAAGTGGCTCTTCCCTTTTTTAAACGAGTTGAATGCTCTCACACACTGTCTCCCGTAATCCGCAAAGAATCCGAGGAAACAATCACTGTTATTATGAATAACTTAGAAAAACAGAAAGAAGAACCTGATTTAGAAAGAGAATGTCAAGCTTTATGGAAAAATAGAAATAAAGGAGCTCAAATTAAAAAAAAACTTAGAAAAGTGGATTTATTTCTAGTTGACAGAAACAACAAGACCTATTTTTTGGATATCAAGACCGCCAAGCCTAGCATAGATCAATTTGAGAAACTTAAGCATAACACGTTAAAGTGGATTGCCAGCTATTATGCTGGATCATCTTCCTTAAAGCAGCCAAAAACATTTTCTGGTTTAGCGATCCCTTACAATCCTTACCATCCTGACCCCTATAAAAGATGGACTACAAAGAGCATGTTTAGCGACGAGCAATTATTAGTGGGAGAAGATTTTTGGAATTTTCTTGCTTTAGAGCAGCCCGTCTACAAAGAAGTGCTGGATTGCTTTGAGCGAGTAGGTAAAACCCTGAGACCAATGATAGATGAATTTGCACGGTCAATAAATACCCACGGATCTGGAACATCAAATTGATTTTAAGGTTGGGATTAGAGCCATTTATCAAGCCAGGAGGTAATGAGTGAGAGGGTTTCAGACGGGTTGAGATATTTTCTTTCCAGCAGGGTTTGTAGCATTCGGAGTGCGATTACGGATGTGACCAGTATTGAGGTACTGCAGAGGAGTATTTTGTGTGTTGCTGAGAGTTTGGAAGAAGTTGGGGAGCATGAATTAGGGAGTGAGAAGGAGGTTAGTCCTTTGGCGAGCATGGCGAGGGTGATGGTATCAGCTCTTCTCATATTGGCTGCCATCAGGGAACGAATGAGAGAGGGCATGATGACAATCCACTGCCAGCGTTGACAACCTCTCAGGCGGGCGATGCGTAGGACTGCCAGAGTATCTGCGGCTATCCAGGGCAAGTATTGCAATGCGAGTGAGAATAAGAAAGCTACTTGGGTAGGTAGTCCCAATTGTTGGAATCCTGTGGCTAGGCTATCAGGATGATAACGTACCAATAGTCCTGCAGCCAGCAGCAAAAGGGCATTCCAGCGGAGCGACTGCTTAAGACCGTGTCCTACCCCCTCTTGTGATAGCACCAATTGTGCCTCACCCAGCCAAGGCAGCTCTAATAGCGGTGAAAGTTCTTCCGCCCGATAAAACAATCCTTGAGAAAGTACAAAACTCCAAGTGGTTAAAAGACAAGCCCCTGCCAGCCACCAACGTTGCTTGATAGACGCTCGCAACCAACCCCACAAAAAAGATAACCCCAACACTCCCAACAACCAGCCCCAATTAGTCACCAACAGTACCCACACAGAAGCTAACATCATCCATACCAAGGCCCCCTGAGGAGGAAATCCCGTGGTTACCGTGTCAGTGCTAGTGGTACTCATACTCTGTTCTCTCCTGTGTTTAGATTCACTACTCGCAGCCGACCGCAGACCATGTTCTTGTGCTGATGGGTGGTAGCCAATTTTTTATTGAGGCGTCCAGTACGATTCCAAAGTACCCACCAGCCATCAATTTGTGGTTGCAACAAGTCTTTATCATGAGTAGCCAGTAGAACACAGCCCACCCATCCTTCCCTGACCGCCTGACGTAAGCAGTCCAGTAAATTATTTGCTTCACTCAAGCTAGCTCCTGCCAGTGGTTCATCCAAGAGCAATACCCGCGGCCCATGCACCATAGCAGCCGCCAGTGCCAAACGACGACGCTCCCCCGCACTCAATAACAATAACGGCTTGTCCGCCACATTTTTCAAATCCAAGCGTTCCAAGCACTCATCCACCCTGTGCTTGATACCCGTCCGACCCCCAAGCTGCCATTTTCCCAATCTCAGTACCCGCTGCAATTCCAAGCGACCCGTTAATTCGCCCAGGGCTAAATCAGTATCCTGTGGCAACCAGCCCAATACCCTCGCCCGATACCTCACTGACATCCTACTAACATCATTCCCCCCCAAGTACACACTCCCCCGCAATAGACCTCGCAACCCCAAACATACTTCTAGCAAACTACTCTTTCCCGAGCCATTGGCACCCGCCAGCCCTACCATCATTCCCTCCGCTAAGGTAGCATTCAAAGGCCCCCAACGCTGACCACCATCATGCCCAAAACATAAATCATCAATCCTCAGTCCATCCCTACCGCTAGACCGAATAAATTTCCGCTTGCCCTCCTTATTCCCTACCCGCCTCACTGCCTGATTATTATCTACCGCAAACTCCCCTTCACCCAGTACTCCGCCTGATAAATGCATCCATCGCACCCCAGCACCCAAAACCCGCCGCCGATGCTCAGCCACCAATACCCCCAATCCTCGCTTCACTTGATGCTTAATCTCGGCTGCCAACCGCCTACGCCAATAACCATCCTGATGCGAAAACGGCTCGTCCAATAATAATACCCGATGCCGTCCTACCCACAAAGCTGCCAAGGCTAACCTCTGCATTTCACCTCCGCTCAAATCGCCCACTCGCCGTTGTGACAAACTGGCTAGCCCAAATCGGAGCAAGCTCCCCCGTACCGCCCACTCCCACCGCCGACCCCTAAATCCCCCCAAATGAGCTGCCAAACCCACCTCTTCTGATACCCGACTGCGTAACAATTGCGGGCGGACCTCTTGAAACAATAAGCCACAATGCCTAGCCCATCTTTTTGCTCCCCACCATTCCCATAAGCGACACTCACCCCACCTGTCCTCACGACCCCAAACCCTACCCCCACCACTAGCCAATAATCCCTGTAGCTGCCACAATAAACTACTCTTCCCACTGCCACTTATCCCACTAAGACCTACCAATTCCCCTCTACCCACTACCAAACTCACTCCGCTAAATACCTCCCCCCGAGGAATGCTAAAACTTAACCCCTCCGCCACTATTAGATCCCCTAAATTCCCCCCCGCTAAACCTACCCTGCCTAAGCCCATATTTGACGGACTACCATCCGAGAAAACAGAACCCATCTCTAACTCGGCTGAACTACCTACCTGAACACATTTCCCCAGCCCCACTACTCGCCAACCCCTACGCAAAACCTGCAACCGACCCGATAACCATAAACCCAAACCCAAACCCAAACCCCCATTAATCGCACCCGAAACCATCTGTAACCCGATGTACCACCACGACCACTCCAGCCGATACAACCAACTCCACAAATGCAAACTCACCCACACCACCAAAGCAATCGCTAAAGCCCCCGCAATAGCAATCCTAACTATATCCCCCAACGACAAACTAGCTCGCCCTATCCTTCCACCACCAAACTTTATCCCCCCACCAGCAACTACCAAAGAACTCTTAGTTAATCCCGATAAAAATAGAGCTGCCTCCATAAAAAATACCGAAACTCCACCAAACAACAACAACCCAGGTGAAATATAACCATGCAATAATCCCTGAGAACAAACCCACAATAAATGAAATAAAAAATACGCCCCCACCCGCGGCACCAATCCCACCAATACCCCCACCAATAAAAAATACGCCTGCTTGAACCACACATCATGGAGCAAAAAAGCAAATGGCCCCAAAATCACTACCGGCCAAGCTCCCATCAGCGGACTTAAAACTCCCAGCAACACCAGTGCCAAACTAAAAGTCAAAGACACCAATACCAACTCCTGTAAGGCGTAATTCCTGCTCCAGTAAGAAATCCCTCCTACCCCCACCGCTAACACCAACATCCCCAACAACCACACCAACCCTATCACCCAGCCCTCCCAATCTCCCCAACTGAATTCCTCCCCCGACCATAACGGTGCCAATGCCACCACTAATAATATCAATAACAAAAAACCCCAACCCACCAGCCACACTCCCCTTACAAATCGCCCCTCATAAATCACCCCGCTCGGCTGGCTTTCAAACCCTGAATGTGAGACCCTATCTTCCATGAATGATATTTTTAATGAGCGTACTTAATTCATCAAAAAACCATATTTATCAAAAAACTCACTTGCCACTTGTCACTTGCCTCCATTGCTGAAGCTCAAAAACCTACCGCACCCACTTATACACTAGACACCCCACCACCACCTATACCGACACCCCTCACCAAACCTATACCGACACCTCGCGCCCTACCTCCTGCCATCTCACTCCTGACATCTCACTCCTGCCATCTCACTCCTGCCATCTCACTCCTGACATCTCACTCCTGACATCTCACTCCTGTTTGCCACATGCCTGCCGATCTTGCCAACCCTATCAATAACCATAAATGCTGGCAAGTGCTGGTAGTCGGAGGCGGTCACGCAGGATTGGAAGCAGCTTTGGCATCAGCCCGCTTGGGAAGCGAAACTCTATTGGTGACCATGCGAGCAGATATGATAGGACACATGCCCTGTAATCCTGCCATTGGAGGAGTGGGAAAGGGGGCACTCGTGAAGGAAATAGATGCCTTGGGTGGTCAGATGGGTAAAACGGCTGATGCTACTGGAATTCAATTTCGGGTATTGAATCGTACCAAGGGTCCAGCGGTGTGGGGCAGTCGCTGCCAGTCCGATATGGTGAAGTACCGCGAGCATATGCAAACCCAAGTAGCCCATCAAGAGAGGTTGTACGTTTGCCAAGCGGAGGTCAAAAGGCTGATACATGAGAACCTAAATGCTCCCTTGGTGCGGGGGGTTGAGTTAGCGGATGGCACTACCATAATGGCTCGGGCGATTGTTTTAACTACTGGTACTTTCTTGAGAGGGTTAACTCACATTGGCTCTGAGCAAACTGCAGCTGGGCGAGTAAATGAGGCTCCATCGGATGGATTATCTAAAGAACTGGCAGATTTGGGATTATCGCTAGCTCGTTTGAAAACAGGTACGGTTCCTCGCTTGGATAAACGCAGCATTGATTGGGATGTTTTGGAGTCACAAGCAGGAGATGATCCTATTCAGCCTTTTAGTTTTTGGCGTTCTGCTGATTCTCCGCCATTTTTGCCTCAGGTTTGCTGTCATATAACTCGTACCAATGAGGAGACTCACCGAGTCATCAGGGACAACCTACATCGTTCGGCTTTGTATTCGGGTGCGATTACTGGGATTGGTCCTCGTTATTGTCCCTCTATTGAGGACAAGGTAGTTAAGTTCCCTAGTCGCTTGGAGCATCAGGTTTTTTTGGAGCCAACCACTCTGGAGGGCAATGAGATTTACCCCAATGGCTTATCTACCAGCCTGCCTTTGGAGATACAGTTGGCATATCTTCGTACCATCAAGGGACTGGAGGAGGTAGAAATTATCCAGCCTGGATATGCGGTAGAGTACGACTTTGTCCAGCCGACCCAGTTAAGTGCCAGTCTGGCAGTGAAGAGCATCCCGACCTTGTTTTTGGCAGGGCAACTGAACGGCACTACTGGCTATGAGGAAGCGGCTGCCCAAGGATTACTAGCGGGCATCAATGCCAGCTTGTTTGCCAAAGGGGAGAAGCTATTTATCCTGAGGCGGGATGAGTCCATCATCGGGGTTATGGTGGATGACCTGATAACCAAGGGGGTGGATGAGCCTTATCGCATGTTCACTTCTCGGGCTGAGCATCGCATTCATCTGCGGGAGGACAATGCTGATTTACGCCTCAGTGAGCGTAGTATTGAGCTCGGCTTGTTACCTCGGGTTCACCATTGCCAGCTGCAAGAAAAGTCTCGTTCTATTCAGTCGCTTTCTTCCTCTTTGCATAAGTTACGCCTCACCCCCACCGCAGCCGTTAATGATGCCCTTAAGCTTTTTAGGCAACCTGCCATCAACTCTCCCTACACGGCTGCAGAATTGCTCAAGCGACCTACAATGTATCTCACCAACCTAGCTGAATTCCTAAGCCACCTAAATCTAGACATCAACTTGAGGGGTTTTCCTGCTACTGTTTGTCAGCAAGTAGAATTACAATTGAAATATCAGGGCTACCTAAAGAGGCAGCAAAGTCAAGCGGCTACTTTGAAAAAATGGCATTCCCTCAGCCTGCCCCAACACATGCCCTATCATTCCCTCAGTGGACTTTCCACTGAGCTAGCCCAAAAACTCAGTCATCATCAGCCCGAAGATCTAGGTCAGGCTAGTCGTATCTCTGGCATGACCCCTGCTGCGATCACTCTTTTAGCGGGTTGGCTGAAAACCCAACAAAAACAACAAAGGAAACTTAAAGCCTCCTAATACTCTGTTATCATCTGCTAAAATTAGACGGACAAAACCGCACATAGCCTACAATGCATCATATCCCTATGATGCAAAATGGCTGGTATCTAGTATGCCACTGTTATCACTTTATCGGCAGCGGTGCAATTATTGGTGGTGTCATAATCTTTTTCTTCAACCAACGGCAGTGCCACCACACAAACACCAAAATAATAAGTGCCGCTAGCGGGAACGGATACGGATGCGGCAATATTTAAAGGCTTTATTGGTACAGTTATTTCCTGGGAAGCTAAGGCATCACTGAAACTTTCAACCGATATTGAAGTATCCGCAGCACTAATAATATTATCTTCGGATCTGTAGAATATAACTCTGAGATTATGACCTAAGCTGACCTCTGCCAAATCTTTACTTCCAACATTTACAATTCTTACCGAAAAATTTAGAGGAACTATTTCCGTTGTTAGATTGATGGTTCCACTAGCATTAAATAGGCTTGCATCAACAGAGTTATCAGCATTAGGCCTGAGTTCTCTAAGCTGTAATTCCACCTTATCTACCACTGCTACTTCCGTTCCTATGCAATTATTCTCAGTGTTTGCATCAATGTTTGCAGGAATAACACTTATGCAAGCACCATAGTAATAATCACCCTCGTCAGTAGCAGTGATAGAATCTGTAGCTGCTAGAATTGACGTGCTCAATGTTTTAGCTGTGATGGCCTCTAAACTCGATATTTCATCTAACTTCATATCATATTTGGTAATTTCTTCATCAGGGGAACGGTAGAACGTCACTATCAAGTTATCCCCCTCATCTGCTGTTAATTGAACATTGCCATTATTCCTAGCCTGCAAAGAAAGGGTGGTAAAATCTCCACCTTTGATAATCGCTTCAGGAGTAACCGTAAAGTTCACAGCTTCTATATCAACACCATCAATAATAATCACCTTCTTGCCCTCGGTGCAGTTATTATCTGAGTCCTCATCACTTACTCCAGCCGCAACCTCCACACAAGCACCGTAGTAATATGTACCTACCTCATCAGGCACATTGCCCGATAATACTGTGGCTATTTCCCCGCCAGCGAGTATTTCGCCACTATTATCTAATGTTCCTAGTAGGACATCATCACCGTCCCGCGTTTCATCCAGACCATCAATGATACCATCGGTAGAACGGTAGAAAGATACCGTAGCATTCGGGGTGGCTGCTGCTAGAGTAGCATTCCCATTGTTGTCTATATTGGCAGTTACCTGAAAACTATCACTAATACCAAAACTGGTAGATTCAGCCGTGAAAGCCAACGATTGAGTGGTGAAATCTGACAGAGATATATCCAACCCATTAAATACGGTGATTTTCTCAGCCGCGGTACATATCTCAGTACCATCAGCCTCAATTAGACAAGCACCATAGTACGATACCCCAGTACTAGTTTGTGCATTTACAACGCTGCTTGGACTGTAAGACTTACTATCTCCTGACTTCACTGAGGATATTATAATATTATTACCCAATTTAGTATCAGTTGTTTCAATAGTATCATTGACAGATATAAAAAACCCTAACCTGTTATTGATGGCAGATCTACCTCCAGAATTTTTAATTTCCACTGAGATGGTCAAAGGGGTACCCAAACCAGCCTTCTGAGTTTCTCCCCGCGATTGCACCACTACTTCACTAAAGGATAAACTGGCAGCTGTAACCCCACCAGAGCCTGATCCACCGCTATTACCACTAGAACATTGACCCAGTACTAGCAGAATCGGAAACAGCACCAATGCACCTAACCAAAAAGTTCCCCGCGAACAATCTCCAAAATTAAATGGAGGGCGGTTCCTATCATTATCTTTAACCATGTTTATTACCTTAAGCATTTTGTTAAAAAACCGGACTTATATTTCATTACTACCAGCATAAAAAAATTGTTTCCCCCTACGCCCGCATATAACTTCTACTTAATATAGTTAATACCTAATTTTTTTACGACCACTAGGGTACCGCCATAACGGAACATAAGTGGGTTTACCATACACACTAACACAACTATCTACTAAAATAAATAACTATTGGCATTAAATTAATAATAATTAGTATCGCGAGTTGCAAAAGAGCAATGAGTAGGGACTCAATGTCATTTGAGTAATGCCATTTGGAATGCCATTTGGAATGCCATTTGGAATGCCATTTGGAATGTCATTTGAAATGTCATTTGAATTTAGACCATATCTGCCGTAGCATCTGAGTAATGGCACAGCAGATCATTGGAATTAGCTAAGATTAACAACCTCGTTGGATTAATTAAGGACAACTCACCTTGGAAACATTTATCGTACAGGGTCAGCAACCTATAAAGGGACGCATCAGCCCTGCAGGAAACAAAAACGAAGCTTTGCCAGCCATAGCTGCCTGTCTACTTACCAGAGACACAGTTACTTTGCACAATGTCCCTGCTATTCACGATATCCAAGATATGCTGGGGTTACTGAGTAGTCTGGGAGTCTCCATTGAGTATCCTCAGCCCGGCAGTGTTCGTATCTCTGCTAAAGTACTGAATTCCCATGCACCCGAACCCAAACTAGCCTGCCGTATTAGAGGTTCCATTCTACTACTTAGCCCGTTGTTGGCAAGGCTGGGGGAAGTCGTTTTGACGCCACCCGGCGGAGATTGCATCGGCCTGCGGAGGCTCGAAACCCACTTCATGGCACTCATCAAGCTGGGTGCTCGACTCAAACAAGCATCGCCGGGTATACATTTTCAGCTACCTAAACGCTTCCAGCCTAACTACATCTTCTTGGATGAATGCTCGGTGACCGCTACCGAAAATGCTCTCATGGCCGCCGCCGCCACCGCCGGTGAAACCATCATAGACAACGCCGCCGCTGAACCTCACGTCCAAGGACTATGCCAGCTGCTAAACTCCATGGGAGCCAATATCACCGGACAAGGAAGCACTCGCATCCACATCCAAGGCACCGATACCCTCACAGGCTGCGAACACCGCCTCCAACCCGACCATACCGAAATCGGCTCTCTCATTGGACTTGCCGCCGCCACTGGCAGTGAACTCACCATCTGTGACACCATCTGTGAACATCTAACCATGATCCGACTTATGTACCGCCGACTCGGAGTGGAAACCGAACCCAAACCTCCCGCGGTAACCACTCCTCCTAGCACCTATGCTACCTGCGACCTCCTCATCCACGGCTCGCAAAAACTGATCGCCAGACCAGATAACAGCATCGTCAAAATAGATAGCGGACCCTGGCCGCTCTTCCCATCCGACCTTACCAGCATCATGGCGGTAGTAGCCACTCAATGCCAAGGCAGCACTCTGGTGTTTGAAAAAATGTTTGAAAATCGCCTCTTCTGGGTAGACCGCATCATCCGAATGGGCGCACAAGCAATACTCTGCGACCCACACCGAGTCCTCATCAGAGGGGCCACCACCCTCAGCGGAACACTCATGAGCTCCCCAGATATAAGAGCAGGCATGGCATTGCTCATCGCTGCTCTCGCTGCCAAAGGCGAATCGGTAATCCAAAACATACACCAAATTGACCGCGGCTACGAACACATAGACCAAAGACTGAACGCCATCGGAGCAAAAATTGAAAGAAAAATAACATGACCTATACTGACAAAATCCAACATTTGAAAACCTACTTCACAGAACTAAGAAAAGCCTACCAAGACGGTAGCGATAACAGCTCTGAGTTTGATGGACGTACCCCCCTGCATAACTTGCTTAAAGAACTGGCTGGGAAGAATTTTAATATCAAACAAGAAAAATATGCCGAAGGTGTAGGTATCCCTGATTTTACCGTTAAAGATGATAGTGGACGCGTAACTGGATACCTAGAAACAAAAAAACCGGGTACCGACTGCCTAAAAATCGCTAAAAGCGATCAAATTAAAAAATACAGTTCCATCAATGAAAATGTCCTCATTACCAATTACCACCAATTTTACTGGCTCAAGTCCGAAGAACTAATCACCTGCTACTCGGCAGAAGAACTGAAAGATTATTCTAAGAAGCTAAAAACTCGGCAGCTGCCTGAGCTGGAAACCATGCTCAGCGGTTTTCTGGGGCAAAAACCCGAAATGATCGGCACTGCCAAGGAACTGGCAGATGCCCTAGCTGAACCCTGCAGACTATTGCATTATGAATTAAAAAAACACCTAGCAGAACATGAAACAGGTCGCCTTTACGGTATTTATGATGCCTTTGTAAAACAAGTGTCCAATCAATTAACATCCGATGAATTCGCTGATGTCTTTGCCCAAACCTTAAGCTATGGCTTGTTAATGGCACGACTTAACCAAGAAAATAATGATATTACCCTTAGTAACATCCAAGAAAACATACCTAAATCAGTTCCTTTAATCGGTGAACTAGTCGGTTTCTTAGATGAACTAGAAAAAGAACCATTTAAGCACCTGAGCTGGATAGTAGAATCCACCCTCTCCATCATCAACAACCTCAACCAGTCCGAAATTGAAAAAAGCCTAAGAGAAAAACCCACTGATGCACCCCATAAAGATCAACTACTCTTTGACCATGACCCCTTTATCTGTTTTTATGAAAATTTTATCAAGGCCTATAATCAAAAAAAACGTAAAGAGCTGGGTGTTTATTATACCCCCCAACCAGTAGTTAACTTCATAGTGCGAGGCATAAATGACCTTCTAAAAGATAAGCTAGGCTGCGGCGATGGCTTGGCAGATAGCGAAGTCACCGTTCTAGACTTTGCCTGCGGGACGGGAACATTCATGCTGGAAACCATCCGCCAAATTTTTGAAAGCCAATCTGCCAATCCCCAAAAACTACTGGATGATCACATCTGCAAAAACATCTTCGGGTTTGAACTCCTAATCGCTCCCTACATTGTAGCCCACATGAAGCTACAACAATTTATTAAGAATAAAAATCTAGAACTAAAAGGCAGATTACCTATTTACCTAGCCAATACCTTAGAACCTATTAGACCTCAAATGAACCATCTATTGCCAGCCCTATCTGAAGAATCCAGTACAGCCAAAGAAATTAAAGATCAAGATATTTTGGTAATTATGGGTAATCCTCCCTATAATGTAGAATCCAAGAATAAAGGGGACTGGATAACAGAAAAAATAGGAAAATATAAATATATTTGTAGTAGAAGAATCCCAGTGCCTAATATCAAGTCACTCCAGAATGACTATGTAAAGTTTATTTGTTTTGCTGAATATAAGCTGGAAAAGATGGAAAAAGGGATCGTGGGGGTTATCACCAGCCATAGCTTCCTTAATGCTCCTACTTTTATGGGAATGCGTTATTCCTTGATGGAAAGCTTTGATCAGATCTACATCCTGGATCTACATGGAAACTTAAAGGAGAAGGAATTAATACCTGAGGGCAAAAAAGATGAAAATGTATTTGAGATTAAAGAAGGGGTAGCCATAAGTTTCTTTATCAAGAAAAAAGGCTTAAAGAAGAAAATTTATCATGCTGATCTTTGGGGTAGTCGGGATGATAAATATAAACAAACTGCAGAAAGTTCTTATCAGCAAATTGAATGGCAGGAAGTAAAACCCCAAGAACCTCGTTATTCTTTTACTCCCTTTGATTATAAATCATATGCAGATTATAAGAAATTACGGTTGGTAACCGATATATTCCCTAAATATAGCTCTGGTATTACTACTGGTAGAGATAAATTAACCATGCAATTTAGTAGTGATGATATAAAAAAAGTAGTCAAAAATCTTGCCTCGCTTACCTCAGAAGAAGCCAGCGATAAATATAAATTAAAAGCTGATACTGAAGAATGGAGGGTAAAATCGGCACAGAAAAGTATTATAAAACATGGTCAGGAAAATGACAAGTTCTCTCCCATACTTTATCGTCCCTTTGATGAACGCCATACTTATTATACTCCTAAAAGTCGTGGTTTTATATCTAGGCCTCGGGGAGAAATTATGACACACATGCTTCATAAGGATAATCTAGGACTTGTCACCGTCAATAGATCCCTATACTCTAATAAATGGCAACATGTAGGTATTACCAATAAAATTGTAGAACGCTATGCCGTTTCTAATAAGGGTGAAAATAATTATCTCTTTCCTTTATATAAATATGAAGAACCCAATGATAAAAATGAAAAAACAGAAAACATTGATGGTAAGTTCCGCCAGTGGCTAGATAATAAATACCATACAAAATTTAGTCCAGAGGAATTATTTTATTATGTTTATGCAGTACTGCATTGCCCTATCTATCGCGATAAATATGTTGATTTTTTAAGGATAGAATTCCCCCGTATTCCATTCCCTGACAAAAAAGAAGATTTTATAAAACTAGTTAAGATAGGCAATAAATTAGCCGATTTACATTTGCTTAAAGACATTAGCCCAAATGTTGAGGTTAGTGATAAAGTAAATTACAAAGTTGAAGAACCTCGCTACCAAGTAACTGATAAAAGGCTTTATATTAACCAAGATAATTACTTTAGCCCTGTTTCCCCTGAAGTTTGGGATTTCCAGCTTGGTGGTTATAAGGTGGTGGATAAGTATTTAACTTACCGCAATGGGCGTGATCTTTCTTTTGAAGAGATAAGGAGGGTAAAAGAGATCATCTCCGTTTTGGCAGAAACCCTAATTCTTATGCCTGAGATAGATGAATTTGCCGAGCATTTTATTTAATTTTTCAGGTATTTTAGAGCATGTCGTTAGTAGTTCAATTGTGGAGTTTTTCGTATCATCGTGGCGGAGTGCCATCTAGTTCCAGCCCGCATGGGGGGGGATTTGTGTTTGATTGTCGTGGTTTGCCGAATCCGCATTTTGAGGCAGGCATGGCGAGCCAAGATGGTAGGGATTTGGAGGTTAGGCAGTGGTTAGGTGGTCACGTTGCGGTGCAGGAATTTCAGGCCGCGGCTGAGTTGATGATAAAGCAAACGGTAGCATCTTATGCTGAGTTGGGGAGAGATCATTTGCTAGTTTCTTTTGGTTGTACTGGAGGTCGTCATCGCTCGGTGTTTTTGGCTGAGAGTTTGCGTCGTGTTTTGGAGTCTGAGGGAGTGGAAGTGAGTTTGCGTCATCGGGAGTTGGAAGAAGAAAAGATTGGTTCATCGCAGGAAATAGAGGGGTATCCATGAGGGCCATGTTGTTGGCTGCGGGCAAGGGTATTCGGCTGGGAGAGCCAGGGCTGAGTACGCCCAAAGCCTTAATGCCCGTATTGGGAGTTCCTTTGCTGAGCAGATTGCTGGCATTGTTGCATCGTGGTGGAGTGAAGGAGGTGGCGATGAATGCCTATCATTTGGCGGAGCAGTTGGAGGATTATCTAAGGGATCCTCGTTTGCCGTTTCGGGTGCGTTTGTTTCGGGAGCATATTTTGCTGGATAGCGGTGGTGCCCTCATGAATGCGGCTGATTTTTGGCGGGAGGATTCACTATTGATCTGGAACGCGGACACCATATCGGATGTTTCTTTATGCCAGCTGGAGCATGTTCATCAACAAAGCGAAGCACTGGCTACCCTTCTAGTGCAGGAGAGGAGTTCAAGTTCCTACTTACTCATTGATGATAAAGATTGCCTTTGCGGGTTGGATTCATCACGTCGCCAGCAGAGAGGTCTTTACACCGAGCCTAAGGGAGATACTCATCAGGTTGCTTATAATGGGATTGCTATGTTACGCCCTCGCCTGCGGGATTTTTTTCCTTCGGCTGGTGAGCCATTTGATTTTATTCAGGCTTTACTAGATGCTGTTTCCAGAGGGGCTACGGTTCAAACTTTTCAGCCTCAGGGAATTTTTTATGCTGCCATTGATACTGTAGCTAAGCTAGAGCAATTGGAAAAATGCTTACGCCTTGAGCCTCATATTCGGCTAGCATTTGAGCCTTATGATTGAAGTGGTTGATGATTGAAGTGGTTGATGATTGAAGTGGTTGATGATTGAAGTGGTTGATGATTAAAGTAATTGTGTCGTAGGAGGGGTCTAAGCATACATTAGAAATAAGCCAATAAGGATAGGGAGGTTTCGGATGTCAGTGGGCTATTGCGGGCGTGGGCTGTGTTTGTGTATTTGAGTTCCAGTTGCCAGGGCAGAGTTGGTTTTTGTCCTTGTTCTAGTTGATGTAGGTTTCCTATTGCGAGTCCTAAGATTTGGTTTAGGAGTCGTTTGTTGTCGTCATATTTTTGATTATCTTCTTTGGTGCTGCCTTGGTAGTGAGCTTGCAATCCTAGGGAGAGTATTAAGGGATCTAGAAGGCTTTGCCAGTGGAGTAGCCCAGTTATTTGGTGTCCTTGTTGGAAGATGATGTTTTGATTTTCGGTGGTAGTGAGGGGAGTTTTTAGGTGGTATCGGGATGCCAGTTGCATATCTAGTCGTGATTTGCTGCTAGCAGGATAGATGGTATTTTGCACTCCAAGGAGCAAGGATCTGGAATAAGAGCCTGGGGAAAGGGAGTATGGATTACTGTAGGGGAAGTCCTTAGGATTGACGGCAGGGCTATATCCTAATCGCCACTGTAGGGATCTGCCTTCTACCAACAGATTCCGAAACACCAGCATCAGGGTGTGATTACCACTGCCCGACAAATCTTGCGACTGGAGTTGGGGGGATGGGGTTTGGCTAATTAACACTGCAGAAGGTACTGCCGAGCCAGTTTGTTTAGCGGTACCGCGGTTCAGTTCTAGTCTGAGGTTCAGGGTGTCCTTCAGTCCATACTGCAGATATAAATAATTGCGAGTAAAGTTTCTTTCCAGATTTCCATTCAGTTGACCTTTAATTTCGTCTTGATAGTCCAGATACTGGCTTAAGCTTTTTTTTATTCCTGCTGAGTCTACCGCTTCGGTTTGTCTTTCCTGACTGGAGCCAAGTTCCAGCAACATTACTCCCTTAGGAGTAACCTGCCAGGGTGCTTGTGCTATTGCTTGATGAGGTTCTCCCAGCAGAATTAGTACTAAGAGTCCGCTAGGATAAGCCAGCCATTTTTTAATAAGTCCCAAATTATTTGCTCCATAGGAAAACCAATCACATTGGTATAAGAACCGTGAATCCACTCCACCATTGCCCCGCCACTGGATTGGATGGCATATGCTCCTGCCTTGTCTAGCACTTCGTGATGTCCAAGGTACCATTCAATCCAGTCTGTAGGCAACACGCGAAAGTGAACCTTGGTGGAGACCAGTCGCTGGATTTTCTTGGGGGCCGCGGCAACCTCCAGCAGACAATAGGCAGAAAGTACCTGATGAGTTCTGCCCGACAGAGCATGCAACATACTCCTTGCCTCAGCCAGATTGGCAGGCTTGCCCAGGGGCTGCCCACCTAGGGAGACCAGGGTATCGCCTGCCAGAATAAGACTGGGTAGAGGCTCGGGCGTATTGGCTACTTGACTGGCTACAGCTGCTCGGGCTTTGCTAAGAGCCAACCTCATTACTTGGTCTTTGGGAGATTCTCCAGCCAGCTGTTTTTCATCCACCTTAGGAGAAAACTGAGTGAATTCCAGCCCCCATTCAGCTAGTAGCTCCTGTCGGCGAGGAGAAGCTGATGCCAAACAAAAAGCCCTTGTTTGATGCATTGGAATCTTGAAATTGGAGGATGGCAGCTAGGTTGATGGCTTGGTTGATGGCTTGGTTGATGGCTCGGTTGATGGCTCTGTTTCGGCAGGAGGATCATACAGAGGGTACAGGTGCTTATGGGCGTACAGTAGCATTTTTCTAGCGAATGGAGCAGCCACCAGTCCTCCTTCTTTGCCGTGTTCCACTATAACCACCACAGCTAGTTCTGGGAGTGCTGCGGGTGCATATCCAATGAAGATGGAATGAGGTAATAATTTATTTACACCTCGGTACCTTCTGCCTTGTACTTGGGAGGTTCCTGTTTTGCCAGCTACTTGAAACAGCGAGGTACGTGCCCTACCAGCGGTGCCTACGTGGTTGACGGCATCCAGCATTCCTTGGCGGATCATTTCCAGATGCTGAGGCTTAAAAAGATCCGCGGGCTGCGAATTGGTATCAGCCGCGAAATTAAGCAGGGTCGGATGAGAAACCGAACCCCGACTAGCAAAAAATTGAATATATCCCAATAATTGAATGGGAGTCACATTCAGATATCCTTGACCGATGGCATAGTTTATGTCATCGCCTTCAAACCATGGTTGCCCGGTGGTTTTCTTTTTCCATTGCGGGTCTGGGACCAAGCCCTTCTTCTCGCTAGGCAGCTCCAGACTGCTAGTACGTCCAAAACCCAGCAAGCGGGCATACTGTGCTAGTCGCTCGCCCTTTAGCTGGATTCCCAGATTATAAAAAAACACATTGCAAGATCTAGCAATCGCCTGACGCAAATTAACCACTCCATGACCTTTTTTCAACCAGCAATATCGTCGGCGACCCCTAAGCAAATAATGCCCTGGACAATAGAAAGTGCTTTTTCCATCAATCAAGCCCTCCTCTAGAGCTGCCAATGCCACTGCCATCTTGAAGGTAGACCCTGGGGGATACAAACCCTGAATAGCACGATTGATCAAAGCTGCTTGGTCATCATCAGTAATGTCCTTCCACTCCTGCTGAGCGATGCCACGCACAAAGACATTAGGATCGTAATCGGGACTACTGACCATAGTCAGAATTTTGCCTGTGGCTACTTGAGATAGCAATATTACCCCCTTTTTATCCGCCAATAAATCGCGAGCATACTGCTGTAAATTGACATCAATGGAGATCCTAAGTTCCTTCCCTGCCACCGCTGGGACAGGCTTATCCAGTAACCGTAGATCGCGTCCCAGGTGATCCACCTCTACCTGATGTCCTCCATCGGTACCTAGTAATTGCTGATTATAGGATTCCTCCAAGCCTGTCTGCCCCACCACCCGACCAGAAAGACGCTGATTAGATCTTAACTGATTCGCCTGAAAACCCGAGCTAGCACTTACATATCCCAGTACATGCGACAACACATTCCGCTTAGGGTAGAAGCGTTTGAATTCCACTTCTACTGCCACCCCAGGCATATCGCTGTGATGGCTGTCTATGATGTCTGCAGTGTTTCTATGAATGGAGTCCAATATTCGGACTGCTCTAAATGGAATTTCGCCCTCGGACTGCCAACGCTTCTTGATGTTATTTAGGGGGATACCAGTCAGGCGAGATAAAACGCTTAGGGTTTTTTCGGGGTTGGGAGAATCTTCCTTCATAAAATTAACATGATATGCAGGACGATTATACGCCAAGATCTCTCCAGTACGGTCATAGATAAATCCTCGGGGGCCTTCCTGTGGAATTACTCTGATTCGGTTTCCTCGTGCTAGACGGTCGTAGTACTGGTAAAAGATCACCTGCATGAAGAACAGCTTGCTTATCCATATCACCGATAATCCCACTATGATCCACCTCATAACGGAGACCCGAGTGCGGAACTGCCGTAGGTCATTTCCACTGGAATCAAAAGAACCGAATTTCACTTAAAGCACCTATTTTAGTTATTGGGTAAAATGCCACGCAGTAATCGATTGACTAGCAGTGCCAACAAAGCTGTGTAGCCGGACATTTGGATTCCGCTCAGTAGCCAGCTAGCTAGTGGGGGCCGTTGGAGTGAGAATTGTAGCAGAAACCAAGCGAAGATACTTTCTAGCATGGCAAATAAGAATACGGTAGCTATCAGGAGGATGGATTGTTGATAGTTAATATAAGCTGCAAATCCCCTGATGGCAAAAGCAGTGAGGGTAAAGCTTATGCTGTATATTCCGTGGATATTGTGAGAAAGGACGTCTTGGGTTAGTCCCATAATGGCTGCATAGGGAAATATGGCTGCTCCGATGCCACTCAGGCTGAGTAGCAAGGTAGTCAGCAGGGGAAAATTGGGCTTTAGGCTACCGCCCCAGGCTAGCCATTGGGCAAGGGTCAGTTGCAACCATAAGGCTGTTAGTCCGATGCAAATATAAACCAGTATTTTCGTCATATTAGTTTCCTGCGTTAGTTTCCTGCGTTAGTTTCCTGCGTTAGTTTCCTGCGTTAGTTTCCTGCGTTAGTTTCCTGCGTCAATCATTTGGGATGGGCATTTATGATGGGCGTTTATGATGGCCCGTGCTGGCTAGCGATATTTTCCACTAAGGTTGGAACAAATCATTTTTGGGGGGCTGGATGATGATAAAAACTCCTTCCAGACTATCAAAATCTACGTGGGGGATAATATCTGCATATTGGAACACATCGTGCTTGGGTTTGGAGACTTCTCCCACGATGCCCACTGCTAGTCCCCGAGGAAAAATACCTGCCAGTCCGCTGGTAATTACTCTATCACCTGATTTGACGGAGGCTAGGGTACTGATGCGTTCTGCCCTAATTTTATTTTGTCTTCCGCTTGCCAGAGCACGTTCTTGAGGATTACCGATGACTGAGCTATTCAGAGGTTCGATAGCCTCGTTCAGGGGAGGAGAAATTTGAATGGAAACAGGAAAGCGATGCCTAGGATCATTGAGTAATTGGATTACCGACCGATTGGTAGATGCGGACAGTACTCGCCCTACCAGCCCTTCCACCACCACCACAGGATAATTACGGCGAATTCCTACTCTTTGCCCTTTGTTAATAATCGCTACCCGATGGAATCCATCCACGGAATATCCTATTACTTCTGCAAAGACTTTTTGGGGTACCTTTTGTTCTGCGAGGCGGAGTTGTTTTTTTAGCAATCGGAAGCGAGTAGCATCATCAATATAGCGATTAAGTTCTGCCTGCATTTGTATAAGTTGTTGCTGTAATCTGGTATTTTCCTCTTTTATATCCATCAAGATCAAGTATTGCTCAAACCACCCAGACAACTGCTTTTGAGCAATATAAGCAGTGTTTTGAAAGGGTGCAGCTACCGCGTGAACAAGTTGATTGAGGGGCTGTAATTTATCAGGATTACTGCGATATATAGAGCTAAGTAGCATCAATAAGAGCAAAACAGCCCCTAAGCTGAGCTTAAAACTATGGCGTCTGATGAATGCAATCATGGATAAATCAAAAACTAGTTAGAGATTGGTCTCCAGAACCGTCTTTCAGCGGCCAGTTTCAGGGCTCCCAACACCACCGCATGCTCTGGATTGGAAGGGACCTTAACAGGCAGATGAAGTTGTTTTTCCAAAAATTCTGCCATCCCGGTCATACGAGCCAATCCACCCACCAAACACAAAGGATTCCGACTAAGATCTACTAACATCTCAGGAGGTATCTTACGCATAACTACCCGAATACTCCATAACAAAGGTTCCAGACAATCCTGCAACAACTCACATAATTCGGTATCGTACAGAATGGTTGTCTTTTCAGTACCAGAAGATTCTCTTCCTTGTAATAGCAATTCTGAACGCTTAGTACCAAATTGAAGTCTACCTAACTGAGATCGCAATCCTTCTGCTTTCAACTCCGAAATATCTATTTTATCACGACTCTTAATAAATGACTGGATAGCCACGTCAAAATTCCAACCTCCAAATGGCAATTCGCAACAAGCTACCAATTCTCCCAAGGCATACACCGCAAACCAACTGCAAATTGCCCCCATACTCAACACCCCCCGACAGGCTAACTCTCCCACCTGTTCGCCGCTACCAGCCGCCGCTGCCAAAGATGCATCCACCATCTCCAGTCGGGCAACACCTAAGGAACTCAAATCATGCTGCCACTTCTGTAGAATTTCATCATCCGTTCCCGGCGGATATACCACCACCAGCCGACCACTCATTCTTCTCAAGAACCAACTCCAGTTCCAGCCCTGCCTAAACCCCCAGTTCAGTACCGCAGCTAAGCGCGGACCTTCTTCTTCTGTGTCGCTGAGCGGAGGAATCTCCAGATCCCAGACCTCATGCCCCCTACACACCAATTTCAATTGCCGATGACCAACATCCGCTGCCATCCAGCTACCCAATAAATTCACCGCTCACTCTTCCAAGAAAGTGCCCAGAAAGTACTCAGAAAGTACTCAGAAAGTACCCAGAAAGTACTCAGAAAGTACCCAGAAAGTACCAATTGCGCCGCCGACTACTGCTCTTCCGTGAGAATAGCATCCTCTAATGGTTCATGTCATTAAACAAGGTCTCCCAGCGTATTTTCAACCTCAAGCCAAGATTTAATTGTACCCTACACTTGACAGAACACCAGCTACTTTGGATAACCTCTTTATAGCATGGCGAGATAGCTCAGTTGGTAGAGCAGAGGACTGAAAATCCTCGTGTCCACAGTTCGATTCTGTGTCTCGCCACATTTATTTTGGAAATAGTGGATATTGGATTTTAGCAGTATTATTCTCCCGTTAATAACTTGACTATATTGGTTCAAGGTGAAGAGAATGGTAGTTACTCCATTATCACCTTGACTCATAATTTTCCATGTCCGTACCAGAAGAGAATCAGCTAGACAATTTATTTGCCAAGTTAGGCAGGCGTTTACGGGCTGCCCGCGAGGAACGCGGCGTTCCTTTGAAAGAAATTTCGGATCGTACCCGTATTCAGATTAATTTTCTCCAGCAGATTGAAGCTGGCAGTTTGGAAGGGCTGCCAGATTTTGTGTTTGTGCGAGGATTTATTCGCAATTATGCCCAAGCACTCGGAATCAACGACAGCATCATCAAGGATGACCTACGGCGTATTATTGAGCTGGAAGAAAAGACCCCTACTCCTAGTTCTCAAGCTGGATTCAAAGAAGAACGCCTTTATGATACCGAGCCTCAGAAATCTATTTGGCCGTTGTTGTTAATGCTGGGAGTTTTGGTCTTAGTTTTAGGGTGGACTATGTACGTATTTTTAGTGCCTGACTAGTTTTCAGAGCATAGCGGTGCTTAGCCATGATTATGTTCTGTGCCATTGGTTTTGTTATCATTGGTTTTCAGAGCGGCTAATTTTTCTTTTAGGATTTGGATTATTTGTTGTTGTTCTTCAGATTCTCTCAGTTGGGTGAGGTAGTTTTCGCGTAGTTTGGGAAGCAGTTCAGATATTTGAAGGGATAGTTCTTTTTGGGGTTGAGTTTGGATAATTTTTTCCAATTGATCGGCTATTGATTCATAAGCTTCAAATTGTTGTTCCAAGTGATTTGATAATTCGGTTTCTTCAATTTGTTTTAGTAGGGATAAAGCTTCTGCGGGTTCCTTTTCTAGAGCTATTCGTACCAAGCTAAGATAATGCCTAGCCTTGGTTAGGCTACGCTCAAAATCTTCTACCACCCGTGAATGCAGTTGGAGAAAGGCTTTGGCCTTATCAAGCAGCTGTGCTTGCTTAGCGGATAAATCTTCTTTGTTAAGAAGGGCAGATTTTTTGGGGTCTGTCTTGGGATTTGACATTAAAATTCAATTAACTTAATAGAGAGTTGAGTTCCTATTATTGGTGACCAAGCAACTATTAGCATCTCATGCTTTAGCATTATTATTATCTTCTCTGTTCTAGGAAAATATGATTCGCCCTAATTCTTTTGTTCCAGCTTATTTTATTTCGTTCGTGGTTATTGCGTTCGTGATTATTGCGTCCGTCATCATAGGAGGCTTACTGGCATATCCTACCGAGGGATTGGCACAGACGCGGGGAGGGATTTTGCGTGCTCAGTTGCGAGGAAATCCTCCTAGTTTGTCTATTCACGAGGAAGCTACCTTGAGTACTAATTTTCCTGCCATGCCTTTGTTTAACAATCTGGTAGCCTATGACCCCCGCTCAGCAGTGGAATCACCCAAAAGAATTGTTCCCGAGCTGGCCAAAAGCTGGCAGTGGAGCAAAGATGGCTTGCGTCTAAGCTTGATACTTAGAAAAGACGTAAAATGGCACGATGGCAAACCCTTAACCAGTAGCGATGTTAAGTACACTTGGGATGTTATCAGAGGCGAGAATGCCCAGTTATTGCGTAAGAATCCGAGGCGAGTTTGGTATCAGCAAGTGAAAAAGATTACCACCGCTGGCAATTTTCAGGTAAGTTTTCATCTGCGGGCTCCCCAACCTTCTCTGTTGGACATGCTAGCTAGCGGTTATTCTCCTGTTTATCCAGCTCATGTGTCCTTGGCTAAGATGCGTACCGAGCCGGTGGGTAGTGGTCCGATGCGTTTTGTGCATTGGCGGCGGGGTCAGGAAATCAAGTTGCAACGGAATGAGAATTATTGGCGTCCAAGACGGCCTTATCTGGATGAGATTGTGTATTTGATAATTCCTAATCATCCCACTCGCATGTTGGCGATGGCATCAGGTCAACAACAGTTGGGCTTTCCTCACGATGCTACTCCTCAAGATGCTCAAGATATCCAAAAGCGTGCCTCTAATTTGATTAGCTTAGGACGTCCTTCTAATGCTTCCTTGAATCTGTTGTTTAATCCTAAAGATCCCGTGCTAAAGAATACTTCCATCCGCCAAGCAATCGATTTTGCCATTGACCGCCAAGCCTTTCAACAAGCTTTCGGGGGGACAAAAGGATCTTTTTTAGGGGGAGCACTTATGTCTCCTCCAGACGGGGTTTGGGGACTGCCCGCTAAGGAGATACTCCGCTTGCAAGCAAATAGAAAATCCCTCCAGCAAGCCCAAAAATACCTCGCCGAGCAAGGATACTCAGCCAAAAAACCGCTGTCTTTAGTCATATCTACTCGGGACGTGAGAATTTATCGCAAGGCGGCTTCCTTGCTGACCGCTCAATTAAGCAGAACCTTCATCCGTCCCACCATTCGGGTGATAGATAGAAGTGCTTGGCATAGCCGTATCAAAGAAGGAGATTTCCAGCTGGGGATGAACGTCACTGGCCTCGGTCCCGACAACCCCGATGCTATGTACTTGGAAAACTACTCCTGCCAATCAGAACGCAATTATTCGGGATATTGCAATCTGGAACTGGAAGTTTTATTTCAAAAGCAGTCGCAAACTCGCTCTTTTAGAAAAAGATTGCGATTGGTACACATCATTGAACGCCGTCTCATCGCCGAACAAGCTCGTCCGATAATTCTACAGTTGCGGGGGCACACGATTTTATCGCCAGAATTGAAAGGATTGAAGTTACGCCAGAGTGCCTATCATGGCTGGCGACTGGAGAATGTATGGCTGGAGAATAAAACAACCCCCACGGGTAATAGAGCTCCCTAGTTGAGAGCATATCAGGGGGAATTAGCAAGATGGTTAGACAGAGTATATGGAGGTTGTTGGGGTTTCGTTTATGGTGTTCTATTTTGGGATTGGGGTTGGTGTCGTTGTTTGCTTTTTGGTTAGCCGAATTGGCACCGGGCAGTGCGGCGGAGGCTTTGTTGGGGTCGGCAGGTTTGGCGAGTAAAGAGGCAGTGGTGCATTTAGAGCATGATTGGGGGATGGATGGCAGCTGGATATTTCGCTATGGGAGGTGGCTGGCAGGATTTTTCAGTGGTGATTGGGGATATTCTAATGTATTTGAGCAAGCATTGCGTCCTTATTTGTGGGGGGCTTTGGGAATAAGTGTTCGACTGGGTTTGCTATCATTGGGATGGATGGTGTTATTGGGATTTGGGTTGGGGTTTTGTTCTGTTTGGCAGCGGGGTCGGTTGGTGGACGGGGTATTGAGGGTAGTGGGGTTGCTGGGTTTGTCTTTGCCGTCTTTTTGGTTGGGATTGCTAGGTTTGGTGTTTAGTTTCAGGTGGTTTGGGGTGTTGCCTATATATAGTACTCGGGTTGATTTTGGATTGCAGGAGGTTTTGATGTGGGGGTTACCGTCTTTAATTGTGGGATTTCGGGGGGCAGGATTGTTGCAGCGTATAACTCGTGCGTCTTTGCTGGATGCTGTTGAGCAGGATTATTGGCGTACTGCATTGGCTAAGGGGTTGTCTCCTCGGGGAGTGTTATTGGTGCATGCGGTTCGCAATGTGTTGCCGTCGTTGGTGACGGTGCTGGGGGTGGAGGCTGCCTTTATGTTGGGGGGATTGGTGGTGACTGAGACGGTTTTCAACTTTCCGGGTTTGGGGACGGCATTGGTGCATGCGGTTCGCTGGCGAGATTGGTCATCGGTACGAACCATGTTGCTACTTTTTACTTTGCTGACCTTGATGATCAATTTACTAGTGGATGTTATCAATGCCTTTATCAACCCTCGTTTGCATGGGACCTAATCTTAATCAAAAACCTGAATGCTAAGAACTTTGCCTAGCAGAACATCTCGGTTCTCATCTCAATTGCCATCTCAGTTGCCATCCAGCCTGCGAGTTGGTTGGTGGTGGCGGGGATGGGGGGTTCAGTTTTGGTTGGCGGCACTGGTTTTGGGGAGCTTGGTTATCTGTGCTTTGGCAGCCGATTTGTTAGTACTGCATGATCCCCTGCAGGCGGTAGCAAAGCCCTTGTCGTTGCCCTCTGGGTCTCATTGGCTGGGGGCTGATGCCTTAGGGCGCGATATTTTCAGTCGTCTTTTGTTTGGGGCTAGGGTATCTCTGAGTGTTGCTTGCGGGGCGTGTTTATTATCGGGTGGCATCGGATTTTTGCTGGGAGCGTTGGGTGGTTTGCTACCGCGGGCTGCCGATTTCTTATTACAGCGATTGCTGGAAGCTTGGCAGAGTTTGCCTTTGTTGGTAGCGGCGGTTGTTTTGGTAGCGGTAGTGGGTCCTTCAAAGACGGCTGTGGTTGTTGCGATTGCTCTTCCTTTGGCCCCAAGAACGGCCCGTTTAGTGCGTACCTTGGTGCTGGAGTTGCGTCAGCATTTATTTATTCAAGCGGCTCATTTGCAGGCGATTTCTTATTTTCGCATTTTATTATTTCATTTATTACCAAATCTTTACGCTCCTTTGCTGGTATTGGTCAGTGCCCAACTAGGACATGCAGTATTGCTGGAAGCTTCTCTATCTTTTTTGGGGCTGGGGATCCCAGACCCTACTCCTTCATGGGGACGCATGCTAGCTGAGCTTAGTCTAGCTGAGGCTACTCAGGCACCTTGGTTGCTGTGGGCTCCGGGTACTGCTATTGCCTGCTTAGTGCTGGCTAGCAACCTGCTGGGGGATGCCTTGAGAGAAAGGCTAGATCCCCTAATTCAAATCACCAAACCTTGGTATATGCCGATGAGTTTAAGCATCAATCCTCCTACCCATAAAAAGGATTATTATTTCAGATTTATTTCTGCTAGACTTCCCCATAACATTATTGCTCTCCTACCCTATCATCTCAAAAAAGTGTTCACAACCCAGACTCGGAGCTCAGAAAAACAATCCGCCGCTAAGCAGAATGTTGCTACCCTCCCTTTGTCAAATACCAAATCATCGCCTCGGCATTTGCTGGAAATAGAAGATGTCAGCGTGGTATTTCATGCTCGCCAAGGAAAAGTGCGGGCCGTCAGTAACTTATCCCTGAATCTGAAAAAAGGCCAAACTATGGGCTTGGTAGGTGAGTCTGGCTGTGGCAAAACCGTGGCCGCCCTCACTATTTTGAAGCTTATTCCCTCTCCTCCAGTGGAAATCTCAGGATCTATCCATTTTGAGGGTAAAGACCTTCTTTCCCTCAAAGAAAATCAACTACGCCGAGTTAGAGGCAATGATATATCCATGATTTTTCAAGAGCCGATGACTTCGCTTAACCCAGTCTTGACGGTAGGTTTCCAGATATCAGAAGTGATTCGCCTACACCAGGGATTGTCTAAGAAAGAAGCCCGCCAAAAGACGATAGAAATGTTGGATGTAGTGCGAATTCCAGAGCCTCATCGCAAAATTGATGAATATCCGCATAACATGTCAGGGGGAATGCGTCAGCGAGTGATGATTGCCATGGCTCTTTCCTGCAACCCCAAAGTGCTCATTGCCGATGAACCCACCACCGCCCTGGATGTTACCATCCAAGCTCAGATTCTGGAATTACTGGCAGATCTTTGCCATAAAAGCAAATCTGCGGTCCTGATGATTACCCACGATTTAGGCGTAGTTGCCCAAACCTGCCAACGAGTAGCCGTCATGTATGCGGGCTTCAAGGTGGAAGAATCTTCGGTTAACGACCTCTTTTCCAACCCAAAGCATCCTTATACCTTAGGATTGATGCGTTCCTTGCCGAGTACTCAAAAATCCGGGAGATTAAGGGAAATTCCCGGCATTGTCCCTCCACTGCATGATTTGCCCGCGGGCTGTGTCTTTAGAGATCGCTGTTCTTATGCTACTGAGAAGTGCCGTCAACATCGTCCCCCGCTAGAGAAAAAATCTGATGGACACCTAGCCGCTTGTTGGCACTCTGAAAAACTCTCTGCTTAGGTACCACAATATCATCCCCTATTTGTCAATCCCGTTAAACAGAAGATGAAAAAACCAGCCCCAACTTCCTCATCTACTACACCCTTGCTAAAGGTGAACAACCTTAAGATGCATTTTCCAGTGCGTTCTGGAATCTTCTCCCGCACCCATGCTTGGCTAAAAGCCGTAGATGGAATTAGTTTCCAGATCGGAGATTCAGAAACACTAGGCCTAGTAGGAGAATCTGGCTGCGGAAAATCCACCGTAGGACGAACAATAGTACGACTGCTAGAACCCACTTCGGGTAAAATAACCCTAGCTGGCAACGATATTACTCATCTGCAACGTTCTGCTCTCAAGCCGTATCGCAGCAAATTGCAAATGATTTTTCAAGACCCTTATTCTTCGCTCAATCCTCGCATGACCGCAGGAACCATCGTGGCAGAACCCCTGCTGGTGCATAAAATGGGCACTACTGAAGAACGCACCAAAAAAATTAAAGACCTGTTTGAACAAGTAGGATTAACCTCAGAGCAAATGCATAAATATCCCCACGAATTCTCGGGCGGACAAAGACAACGCATTGGTATTGCTCGCGCTTTGGCACTCAATCCACGGCTCATTGTAGCCGATGAACCCGTTTCTGCCTTAGATGTTTCCATTCAAGCCCAAGTAGTCAACCTATTGGCTGATCTGCAAAAAAATAACAATCTGTCCTTCTTGTTTATCTCCCACGATCTCTCCGTTGTTAGATACATCAGCAAGAGGGTAGCTGTTATGTACCTAGGTCGTCTGGTGGAAACCGCCCCCACTGAAAAACTATTCTCCAAACCACAGCATCCCTACACTCAGGCACTTATGAAGGCCATCCCAGAACCCAAACCCAGTACCACGCCCATAAAAGTCATCAAAGGCGAAGTCCCCAACCCGATTAATCCACCTTCGGGATGCCCTTTTCATCCTCGCTGCCCATATGCTGAAGACCGTTGCAAAAAAGAAGTCCCGATCCCTAGGGAAATATACCCCAAACATTTCTCTGCCTGCCATCTGGCACCCTTTGATAAAACAATACTTAAAGCCAGTTAAACTGCTAGATAGAAAAATACGCCTGACGCTTTTAGCTATTCATTTTCTACTTGCTGTTGCCATAGTAGTGCTTGGCGATGTGGAAAAACATCGTGTACTCTAAGCAGGTGTACTCCCTTCTGGGCGGCTTGGAGAGCACTGGCGATGGAGGCCCCGAGGCGTTCTTTGGGAGGTGCGGCGATAGTCAATCGGGCCAGGGAAGCTTTGCGGGAGGTACAAACGAGTACGGGGCGTCCCAAGCGAAGTAGTTGGGGCAGATAATTTAGAATTTGCAGATTTTGTTGAGGTGTTTTGCCAAAGCCATAGCCTGGATCAAGTATCAGTTGAGTGTCTGGTTGAACTTTTTTTATGGTGGTCTGAAAGAAATCAAGCATGTGTTCTAGCATTGAGGCTTCTGGTGGGAGCGGATGATGAAAATTATTATAGGTTATCACCAGTGGTGCTTGGTATTCATCAGCGATGGTAGCCATTTCTGAATTGGCAAACCCGCTGACATCATTGATGATGTTTGCCCCTAGCTGAAGGCATTGTCGGGCGACAGATGGGGTTTGAGTATCAATGGAGATGGGGATCGGTAATTGAGCGGCCAGTTGTTCTACCAATTCGGCAACACGCTGGAGTTCTGTGGCTGGGGTGACTACAGATGCACGAGGATGAGAAGAAGCACCACCGATATCCAGAATATCAGCCCCAGCAGCAAGCAAGCGTTGAGCATGCTGGCGGGCGTGTTCGGGGGTGGTAAATTCTCCGCCATCGCTGAATGAATCAGGGGTCAGGTTGAGTACTCCCATCAGGCGTACTGGAGGGAATTCCAGCTTTTGCCTTTTGAGAATAAGCGAGGATACCCCGCACCGTAATAATTTCTTCATGCTCTTGATAGAACAAAGGGCTACGGAGAAGCAGGAGACCCCAACGGAAATTTATCAGAGGATTCTGCGGGCAGAAGAGATGTCAAGGCAGATTTTTTGGCGACCAGCAAGAATAGTCGTCCAGTATTTTTCATTTGACCAGCGTTCCATTCTGCCTCTGGTCCCGAGCCGAAGAAGATATCACCCCGTCTGTAGCCACGGATAGCTCCGCCAGTATCTTGGATCATCATAAAGCACTGGAAGGGCGGTAAGGATTCCGAATCTAAGAACTGAGGAGCAGGAAGATGGGTGCTCACAAATGCCAGTGCTCCCTTGGGCAGCAGGCTGCTATCTACTGCCAGTGAGCGTTGAGGGGTCAGCTTCAGCTGAATGTTACCTAAGGGTCCCTGCTTGCGAACATCAAAAAACACGTAGCTAGGGTTAGAGAGCATCAGTTCACGCCCTTGCCGAGGGTGGCTATGGATCCAAGCCTTAAGGGATTGCATGGTTACATCCTCCAGCGGCATTTTTTCTTGCTCTACCAGTATTGCTCCAATGCTGCGATAAGGATTACTATTGCTGGCAGCATAACCTATCCTAACAATCTTGTTGTTTGCAAAGCGTAGAGTTCCTGAGCCTTGAATTTGGAGGAAAAACAAATCTACCTCGTTCACCCAAGCAATCACATGGGCGCGTCCTTTCAAAGATTTCCGTTGCTGAATTTGTATTCGGGAGTCATAAGGTTGCACCTTGCCGTTCTTCAATTTGCCATAAAGTTGAATGGAGGGCAGTTTGGCGTTTTCATATCTGTTTAGGTTCACCGCGATCAAGTCCTTGGGGCGAGCATGGACAGGAGTATTAAGTTTTTTGGTGGGTCTACGGCTAGCAGGAATTTCTGGCTCAAAGTAGCCAGTAAAGAGTATTTTTTTTTGGGAGTTGGATATTTCAAAATAGAGAAAATGTTTTTGCAATGACTGGTTAAGTTCCTTAGGAGAATTAGATTTATCCAGCAGGTTTAGGAATAGTTGGGTGGAAGCTACCATTTCCAGAGCCGAGTAACTATGCTCACCGAATAGAAAAACAGGGGGTGTTTCCGATTGCTTCTCAGGCGATGAGGGTAGGCGAGAAAGTCTTTCATAATAAGTTAAAGAGCGTTGGGCTGATTGAGACAAGCTTTGCTTATCACAGCCATCTATTAGGTTGAGTTTTTTCACTTGGCGTACTGGCACTGCGGAAAATTGACCGCAAGCGAAACATAGTACACTAAACGATAACATTAGCAATAAATTAATCTGTTGCTGCCAAGTGCCTATGAAACACTTACCAGCAAGAGCAGAAATGCTAGTTTGAATGGTGCTTTGATGGTATTGCATTTAATGAATCCATTTATTTGCCGCCTATACGCTGCCTACATGTCCGACGCCTATACGCTGCCTACATATGTCCGACGCCTATACGCCGCTTATTATGCCATCCTAGAAAATATAGGCATTTTACCATAGCTTTGGTGTAGAGATAAATTAATGTTGAGTACAGCTTAAATGAACACCACTAATTCCACCTCACGGCAGCAGGACATAATAAAAATTCATTGGTTGCTCCGATGGCCGCTCTGGGTTCTGTATGGGAGTCTAATCAGACTGCGATTGGGATGGAGAGCCTTGATTCAAGGCTATAAGAGGGAACGGGATGATAATTCTGATTGGGACTGGGTTAGAAGAAGCGGGATGGTTTGTATTGTGGTGGGAGGATTAAGTGTTGGTGGTAGCGGGAAAACCCCGCTGGTAGATGTGCTACTGGGCTGGATAAGTCAGAGGGGTTGGCGGGTGGTGTGTTTAAGTCGGGGTTATCGCAGACAGGTAAGGGCTCGTTCTTTAAGGGCGTGCATGAGCGAAGATGATAATTCTTACTGGAGGAAGAACCCTGCCAGCTGGCTGGGTGATGAAGTAGCCATGCTGGCTACTAAGCATGACCTGCTTCCTTTTTATGTAGGTGCTGATCGTGGATTTAATTTGCGTACTGCTGTTCTTCGGGATGCCCCTCAGGTGGCTGTTTTGGATGATGCCTTCCAGCATGTAGCTTTTGTACGGGAGGGGGGGGGTAGAGATGAGCCAAAGCGGCGTCTTAATGTGCTGATCTGGGATGCCTCTCAACCGCTGAAGGAGGCTCGCCTACTACCTCGGGGAGAATTGCGGGAGCCGCTTTGGGCAGCACATCGGGCTGATGTCTTGCTGCTTACCCGATCTGATGATGATAATATCCCGCTACGCCGAGCAGAATGGCAAGCACAGGGATTAAAAATTCCCATATTTCACTGTGACGCAGAACAACTGAGGCTGAGTGATCTCCAAGATGAACAATCCTATCCTCTGTCTACACTGAAGGGGCTAGAGGTAGGCAGCTGGTGCGGAATTGCCCATCCTGAGCATTTGGAGCATTCACTGAAACGCTTAGGGGCGAACATCATTGCCCGCTACTATTTTCCAAACCACCATTCCTACACCAACAAAGATCTTGAACACCTACGGCAATTGAGCAAAGAACGAGTGTGGGTGATTACTGCCAAAGATGCCGTAAAACTGAAAAACCTGCTAAGATCTTCTCAGGCTAATTATTCTCAGGCTAATTATTCTCAGGCTAATTATTCTCAGGCTGGTGTATCGCAGAAATTACTAGCTGAAAAAATCTTAGTCCTGCACTTAACCCTCCAGCCCCAAAAGGCATTTCTTGACTTTCTGCTTGAATTTCTAAAGCGATGCGGTCTAAAATAAAACAAAATAACCGCCATGGCTTGCCATGTTTCCATGGATTGCCATGTTTCCATAGTTTGCCATGTTTCCATAGTTTGCCGTGCTTCTCTGGATAAATTGACGATGGCATTGACAATCCGCCAGTACCCCAACCCCATCCTGAAGCAGGCAACCAAGCTTGTGACCACCTTTGATGACCATTTGTATCAATTCACCAATGACATGCTAGAGACCATGTATCAGAATAGAGGGATTGGGCTAGCAGCTCCTCAAGTGGGGGATTCAAGGGCTGTGCTGGTGATGGATGTTCCTCTGGACATGCTAGAACTTTCAAGCAGTGAATTTAGGCCTCCTCGTCCCATCAATAAATCCCCTAGTCCTTCTGCCAGAGTGATGATTAATCCTAAATTGCTGGGTGGATCTAATCCCCAGATTGGATTGGAAAGCTGTCTCAGCTTGCTCGGCTTAGACCCATTGCCCATAAAACGCTTGGCAGAGATACAGATTAGCTACCAAAATACTGCCGGCAAAACGCAACAGAAAAAACTAACTGGGGTGGAATCCATTTGCTTCCAACACGAACTAGACCATTTACACGGTAAATTGATTATTGACCATCAATCTTTATTTAAGCGGCAGTACCTAAAAAGGCGAATGCTGGCTCAGCAAGTAGCGGTTGTTTAGGATTAAAGTTCAGTTTATAGACCTTCTATGTATCTAAATACGCTGGTTACTTCAGACATGTTTAATTGCCTTTGGAAAAAAGTCCATCGGCTATGGTGGCTGGGATTATTCTTAGTAATCTTGTTATCAACAGGTTCAGCCAGGGCAAAACCTGCTACTGCTCCTGTGATGGCGAAGGTTATTTTTAAGCAAACCACTTTTGTGGTGGAAGTGGTAGAAGACCCGAAAAATCAATCCAAGGGGCTGGGGGGGAGAATCAAACTCGGGGCTAACGAAGGAATGCTGTTTTTGTATACCGATGCTGATCGTCATCGGTTTTGGATGAAGGGAATGAAAATTCCCATAGACATCATTTGGCTGAATAATGGTCTGGTGGTACATATTGCTCATCGGGTACCGCCACCTAGTTCTGGCACCGCGTTAGCGGATCTGCCCGTCTACGAACCCAAAAAACCCGCCAATCTGGTTCTGGAAATCGCCGCTGGTCGGGCTAAGGATTTAGGTATAAAAAAAGGGGATTACCTGCGAGTTCGTTTTTAGCCTAAGGGAATATCTACATGACACTATCGGGTGATGGTTTGTTTATCAGTCTGGAGGGGATTGACGGTAGTGGCAAAAGCTCGCAGATCCAGCTTTTGCATCAGCGTTTGCAACCGAAATTGAAGGCCCTAGGCACCTCGTTACTCATCACCAAAGAACCCAGCACTGCTCTACTGGGTCATGCCCTGAGAAAAAAATTACAGGATGGAAATGAAATTGACTCCCAAGCACTATTGCTCTTATTTCTTGCCGATCGCCTTCAGCATCTCAAGGCGGTTATTTGTCCCGCCTTGGATAAGGGGCAGATAGTCCTTTGCGACAGATTTCACGACTCCACCATTGCTTATCAACAATACGGTCAGCAACTAGATCTCCGATCACTTGAAGATTGGATGACAGATAACATTGTCCCCTTCTTACCACAGTTGACCCTGTGGCTGGATGCCTCGCCAGAGGCTTGCCAAGCACGCATTAGAGCAAAAAATAACTTGCCAGATCTCTCCAAAAATGATCGCTTTGATCTCAATTTCTCCTTGCAACAGCGTGCCGCAGAGGGTTATCAAAGGCTATGCCAGTCATCGGACCGCATCCAGCGTGTACTTGCTGAAAAAGAGCCTCAGGCGGTACATGAGCAGATCTGGAAATTAATAGAACCAAAATTGACGGCTTGGAAGGACACCTAGTCTTCTGCCCGCGATTAGGAGATCCCTTAAAAAAAGAAGCCATGATAAAAGAATCTACGATAAAAGAAGCTACGATAAAAGAAGCTACGAGGAAAGAAGCTACAGAGGATACCAGTTTGGTAGTAAAATTTTCCCAGTTATTGGGTCAGCAGCCTGCCATCCAGCAAATTCAAACCGCCTTACAGATGGAGGATCCTCCTCGGGCTTGGCTGTTTCACGGGCCACCTCATGTGGGCAAACATAGCACGGCATTAGCATTGGCAGCTGCCTTAAATTGCGAGCCGCTACTAAAACGACTAGCACAAACAGAATTCGGAGGTCTAGCAAATAGCGAAATAGAGGCCTGTGGGGAGTGTCAGGCTTGTAAGTTGGCAACGGCGGGGAATAACCTTCAGATTAGCAAGTTGCTACCTGAGGGAATAAGCATAAAAATTGAACAACTACGGCAAGCAATTGATAATCTAGCATTGTCCACCTCGCTCTGGGGCAGACGAGTGTTAATTATATCCCGCGCGGAGACCATGCGATTAGAGACTGCTAATGCCCTATTAAAAACCTTGGAAGAACCCTCAGGTAAGGGAGTGCTGATATTATCCACCAATTACTTGCATTCCTTGCCTGAGACCGTTGCCTCGCGTTGTGTGAAGTTACCATTCCGTCCTCTGAATTATGACTCGCGACAAGTGCTACTTAAAAAAGCCGGACTGCATGGGGAATCTTTGCAATTTGCTTTGCGATTCTCAGGAATATCTGCCGGAGTTTGGCCGCTATTGTTGGATCATGCTGAGGAATGGCAACAGGTGGAAAAAATTCTGCTGGATCTGCTTTCTTCATCAGAACGTTCATTTGCTAAGTTATCGTCTCATTGTACTAGGTGGGCAGCCGGGGATGACTGGTGCTTTGTGTTAGATTGGCTAGAAGGATGGTGGCATGATGTAGCTGTACTAAAACTGAGGGCATCACAGGGAGATAAACAAATAATAGAAAACGCTGAACAATTGAAAAATAGCACCTTGCTCAACGCGAATGGCCAAGCAGTACTTCATAAGGTAGCCCCACAATTCTCCTGTGAAGCAGCCTTCCGATGTTATCAAGACACCTTAAAAACCAAGCAAAAAATTTCCCTTTGGCATGCCAACAAACAGCTATCCCTAGAACAGCTATGGCTGAACTGGCCCTGCATATCATAGCGGAACAAACCCCAAAATCCCTTAAAATCCTGCCGGAGAGAAACTACTGCTTACGATGCCCGTAGACAGTCACTTTCCAACCTGAAATCCGATGAATATCTTTTTCACCCTCGTCTGCCACTTTCAAAGTCCAATGTCCATTTGGATTTTCACCAAGATGACGTAAAGAAGAAAAAACGATCCTACTATCAAATTCACATCTTGAGGGGTGATCACCTAAAAAACAGGAATGGGGCTCAGCAAGAATACTTGGTCTTTTACCTACCGGAGAAGTCAATTCTATCCGTAAATCTCCAGAATGGGTAGCTGAACCAACAGCTTTAATCCAAATATCGACACTTACAAATTCTATGAAATCAATGCTAGTACTATAAAACCTTATTTTATAGCTTTTACCAGTTGTATCATTATCCGGAATATTCATCCTTCCTGCAGGAATGTTACCCTCTCCCCCCACCTCTACTGACGTAAACTCAAGTGCCCCTACATTACTCTTCCATGATTTGGCGGCCTTAACAGCACGCTCAGCATCAGCAAGACCAAACCCAAAATCGTGATTATGATTATATTTTGCATTGGTATGAGCATAGCGTTCCAGCCCAACTTTGGTGCCATCATAGCTAGCAGCCCCCTGAAACCACCCTGCGTCACCTGGATCAACTTTTTTAGCTGTTGAAGCTAAAATAAGCTTCACATCCCTCCAAGTTAATCCCGGACCGGCAGATCTAATCAAAGCCACCACTCCAGTCACAATTGGTGCCGAACCAGAAGTCCCACTAAATGTATTGGTATAATTATAATTCTTATAATTACTCGAACTGGACCCCCTATTATACCCGTCTACTCCAGGCCTATCCGTTGTTGTCAAAGAACGCTTGCTTCTGCTTCTATCAGGACCGCCATCGCCCGATGGTCCACAAACAAGTAAATTAGCCCCGGGTTCTGAGTAAAAAGAAACCTTACCATAACTATTAACAGCACAAATAGGAAAAACACCAGGGTGCTTAAGTGCGTTACTATAATTTGAATTATCATAAACATAATAAACATCCTTTTTAGACACGGGATCCCTATATCTTCTGTAACGATCATTACCGCTTGAAAATAAATAAACAATACCCTTTCCACCAAATCCGTTTTTAACCCCATTATCAAATGCTTCATGATACGTAGCACTGATAGAATTCAATGTTCCCCCAAAAACAGAACCCCAGCTGTTATTTGAAGCAGCATACTGAGTATTACTCAAATTTATCGTAAGGCCATCAAGCAATCTACCGGCTTCTAGACCGTTCGTAGCAAAGAATTTAGCCTTTGGGGCCACCCCCCTGATTCCCTTATCATTATCTTTCACTCCTACAATCAAACCTGACACAGCCGTTCCATGCACTGAGGCACCACTAATTTGAGGAGCATGCGGATCTATATCTTTGTTAACATAGTCATAACTTAATCCACTACTGTGGTTAGCCTCCAGATCTGGATGATTAATTATAGCCCCGTCATCATTAACACCTACAATTATTCCTTCTCCTTCTGTAATCTTCCAAGCTTCAGGAGCATTGACATCAATATCGTTATCGGGGTCATTTAGGTGCCATTGATACCGATACAAGGGATCCTCATCCTCATTCACTTCAGATATTCCGTCACCACCGCACTGAGCAAGAAAAAACAACGACGCAGACAGCAAAACCCAACCAGAACCTTGCTGAAACACTCTATTTGGAAGAAATAAATACACTTAATTCAAATTCTCGCTACGTTTCAATATAAATATATCCTTTCTAGTGTAAAGACAACCGTTTGTAAACACTTTATAGAAAAAATAGTACAATATTTTCTCAACTCAGACTGCTCTGGCAGATATCCTAACACCAATATAAGAACTCTGGATTTTAATAGGCCGCCCTAAAAAACCTACTGGGGAGAAACTATGGTCTAGTCCTTCTTATGTCCATAAACAGATATTATCCAGCCATAAATTTGGTGAATATCGTTTTCAACCTCGTCTACCACTCTCAAAGTCCAAACTCCATTTGGGTCTTCACCAAGATGACGTGCAGAACTAAAATCATACTCAGTATTTGCTGAAATCGAACATCTGGTTGGGCTTCCATCATAAAAACAAGCATGCGGCTCGGCAAGAACACTAGTCATTCCTGCCGGCGAAGTTAATTCCACCCGTAAATCCCCAGCACTATTACCCTCAAACCAAGCATTGACACTTACAAATTCTATGAAATCAATTCTAGGATCAGAAACCGTTAGTTCATAGATTCTACCAGTTACATCATTATCCGAAATGTTCCTCTCACCCACAAGGATGTTATTATTTTCCCCCACTGCTATTTTCATAAACTCAGCCCCTATACTTTGCCATGATTGGGCCACCTTAACAGCACGTCCAGCATCAGCAAGACCAAACCCATAATCATGACTATGATTGTACTTCTTACCAGAGTAGCGTTCTGACCCAGATTTGGTGCCATCATAACTATCTACTCCCAGAAACCATCCTTTATGAGCAGGATCAACTTTTCTAGATGTTGCAGCTAAAATAAGTTTCACATCTCTCCAAGTTAATTCCTTATTGGCAGATCTAATCAAAGCCACCACTCCAGAAACAATCGGGGCAGCACCAGAAGTCCCACCAAAGTTACTGGTATAATCAGCATCACGATAATCTGGGTATGCCAGCGAAGGTATTCCAGCATTATACCCTTCTTCTCCAGGCTTATCTGTTGTTGTCAAACCGAGCTTGCTTCCATCAGGACCGCTATCGCTAGATGGTCCACAAACCCACAAAGTAGCCCCAGGTGTTGAATAAAAAGATATCTTACCAAAACTACTAATAGCACAAATCTGCATAACACCGTAGTGCTTACCTGACCAAGCATAATTCAGATCATCAAATCTATAATAAGTAGCCGCATCAGAGATGGGATCTTTATAAGATACATGACGATCATTACCGGCTGCAAACAAATAAGAGACCCCCTTCCCACCAAAGCCTTCGTTAAGTCCTGCCTCCCATGCACTATTAATAACAAAATTAGAAGTTCCCCATCCCCCTGCGGGGATAGGTCCCCAGCTATTATTTGAAACAGCATAATTACTAGGTTTTCCATCTACAATAAAATTTTTAGTAAATGATAGTGCCTGGTCCACAACGCCTTTTCCTTCTAGAATGTTCAAAGCAAAAAATTTAGACTTGGGGGCAACCCCCCTGATTCCCTTGCCATTACCGCTTACCCCTATAATTAAGCCCGCCACAAGCGTTCCATGATCCGATGCACCCCTCTTCCAAGGAAGATCTGGATCAATACCTTTTGTTACAAAGTTAAAACTCAATTTTGGTCTGTGGTTATCTGCCAAATCTGGATGATTAACGATAGTTCCGTCATCATTAACAGCTACCGTTATTCCTTCTCCTTCAGAGATCTTCCAAGCTTCGGGAGCATTGATATCAACATCGTTAACGGGATCATTTAAATGCCATTGATATTTGTAGTAGGGATCTTCTTCTTTCCCCTTATCAATACCGCCATCAGCACACTGATATAGGACAAATAATGACACAGACATCAAAAACCAGCTAAAACCTTGCCAATCTACTTTATTTCTAAAAAAAACATACATGTGCGAGCTCCTACTCCAAAAAACCATCAAAATATTCCAGAAAACCGCACACGGCAGAGTAACACAAAATCACCGCTGAGGCACTCATCACGGTTTTTTATGCCCGTAGAACTTAAGACCCCAGTAATAAATCCTGTTGGTGTTGCCGAGAACCTTATCTACGACCTTCAATGTCCAATCTCCATCGGGAGACTCACCCAAATGGCGGGCTGAACCAAAGAAAGCATCGGTAGGTCTGTTAAAAAGACAGACATAATACCTATCATTACCCCTATTATAACAAGTATGCTCTTCTGCCAAAATACTGGTTTTATTGGCGGGAGAAGTTAAATTTATCTGTAAGTCCCCGTAGCTTAGTCCATATATATTAATTTTAATGTCAACGTGTTCTATGAAGTCCAGGGTATCATTTAAGCCCGTCACCTTAAGGACACTGCTTAACCCGTTTTGGTTTCCATAACGGACCTGCCGTTTAGCCATCGGGATACCCTTAGATTTATAAGATGTTTTCACCATCTGGCCTACATTATGCCAGTTTAGAGATTGACTGACAGCAGCTTGGGCGTTGACAAGCCCGAAGCCATATTCATGATTGTGTTGGTAGGGATTTCCGAAATAATCGCTACCATTGTAGCTAGCTACTCCTTGGAACCATCCTGATTTGCTACCAATTTTTTTGGCGGTAGCCGCTAAGATAAGGCGTACATCCCTCCAGCCCAGTTCTGGGTTAGCAGAACGCATCAAGGCAGCTACCCCAGATACTATCGGGGCTGCACCAGAAGTACCATCGAAACTATTGGTATAATTACCTGAAATATTTGTCGTTACAAGTCCTCCATTCGGAACGCCGCCAGAAGGGGCACAAATCCACAGGTTGGCTCCTTTCTCAGAATAAGAGGATCTTTCACCATTTTTATTGACAGCACAAATGGCAACAACACTGTAATATCTTTCAGGAGTACTGTAGCTAGCATTATCACCATACAAATGTCCATTTCCCCCTGAAAATGCGTAGAAAATCCCCTTGCCACCATATCCATTGGTAACTCCTTCTGTAATGACAGTCCTACGGATTTCATTATTTGACTCAAAGTCTCCGTAAAACCCCTTGTTATTCCAACTATTATTGGAAATGGCTACTTGCTCTTTATCTCGTACAAGGGCTTCCGCTATATTCTGAGTGTTGCCAAACCCAATGATAAATCGTGACACAAAACTAACCTCTGGAGCTACTCCGCTCACGCCTATGCCATTATTGCCTACCGCAGCGACCAAACCCGCTACCGCAGTTCCGTGAGCTGTATCATACTCAACACCAGGATTGTCATAGCGATCGTCGTGGTTAGGGGCTAAATCTGGGTGTGTAATTTCCACCCCACCATCAAGAACAGCAACCAGCACACTAGGACATCCCCGCGTAATTTCCCAAGCTTGGGGGGCATTGATATCAATGTCATCCTGATTGTTTAAGTGCCATTGCTTTGGGTACAGCCGGTCTTCACCAATTTCTTGTGGAGGATAGGCAAGCCTGGACCGGACAGAGAAGGTCGCTGCCTTGAGGAACTTTTCATGAACCACTACAAAATAGTAGCCCGCCTCTGCAGTGGCTGAAATCTGTGAGTTATTTTCACCACCTATTCCTCCATTATCAGCATAGTCATGTCCATTAACAGGATTGCAATTCCCATCAAATAGTAAGGCAACCGTGTCCGCGGAACCTGTGGTCCAGACACTCAGGATTCCTTTTTGATTTAATTGTAGCAAATAGTATTTTGCTTCGTTTTGATTGACGTCTTCATCCGCAATTTCAACTGAATTGCCTAGGGTCAGCGACTTAGCATTTATTGAAGCTGAAGTAGTAATCGGAATTTTATCTACCCTGTAAAGCGTGCAGGTATCAGTATAACTATCGCTACCGGATATATCGGGATGGGGAACACTAACCTTTATCCCAATTTGGCAACTATTGATGGTCCCCAAACAGGCACCATAATAATTATCTCCCGAACTGGCTGGGAAAGAAAAACTGGGATTACTTTCCGCATTGGGTTCCAGGGCGTCTAAGGGAGCTGTACTCAGCATTTCGTCTCTGGGACTAATGAATTTACTATAAGAACGATAAAAGGTGACAATCTGTGAGCTACCAGCACCGCCTGAAGTAGCTGTACCCTGATTTCTTACAGTTACTGTAACCCTTAGATTATCACCGATTTCAGCCTTCTGAGAGCTAATCTTGGTATCCACAATTGTCAAACCCGTTGCATCGTCATCCTCAGTTTTACAATCATTACTACTAGCAACCGTTCCGCTCCCGCTACTACTCCCACCTCCGCATTGTGCCAAAAGAAACATGGAGCCTGCCAACAAAAGCCAACCCAAGCTTCGGTGAAGCAAGTTAGCAAAACTACCTAAGAATGATGCTTTCCAGTTCATATTTCTGCCCCTTACTAGAATTGGCGATCAGGATTAGCAGTGAACCACTGATACTCCCCCTACAATATATTCCGACCGCACACGGTAGAGTAACACAAAATCACCGCTGAGGCAATCATCACGGTTTTTTATGCCCGTAGAACTTAAGACCCCAAGAATAAACATTGTTGTTGTCGCCAGTAATTCCATCTATAACCTCTAAGGTCCAATCTCCATCAGGAGATTCACCTAAGTGGCGGGCGGAACCAAAGGAGACCTTGGTAGGGGTGTCAAAAACACACTTAAAAACCACTAAAACCACCTCGATATTAGAACAATCATGTCGTTCTGCCAAAGTACTGGTCTTATTGGCGGGAGAAGTGAGATTTATCTGTAGGTCTCCATAGTTTTCTCCATCCATATTAAGTTCAATGTCAACATATTCTATGAAATCAAGGGTAGCATTTAGGTCAGTCACACTTATAACACTGCTTAGCCCAGTTGTATTTCCATCAGGTACCTGCTGCTTAGCTGTTGGGATATCCTTGGACTGAGAAGAACCTACCACCATCTCACCTACATTATTCCAGTTTTGAGATTGACTGACCGCAGCTTGGGCATCTACAACCCCAAAGCCATATTCATGATTGTGCTGATATAAACTGCCCGAATAATTGCTGCCATCATAACTAGCCATCCCTTCAAACCATCCTGGGTTGGTGCTATCATTCTTTTGGGCGGTGACGGCTAAGATAAGACGTATATCCCTCCAGCCCAATTCTGGGTTAGCAGAACGCATCAAAGCAGCTACCCCAGAAACGATCGGAGTCGCCGCAGAAGTGCCCCCGAAATCATCGGAATAATCACCCGTACTAGTTCCTTCCATGCCTGTAACATCTGTCGTTACAACTCCTGCCTGTACGTTAGTGACAGACTCAGAAGAGGGGGCACAAATCCACAGATTGGCTCCTTTCTCCGAATAAGAGGATCTGGTGCCATCCTTACTAACAGCACAAATGGTGGTAACACTGTAATATCTTCCAGGGACTGTGTAGTTAGAATTATTACCTTCTTCATGATCATTCCCCCCTGCAAATGCGTAGAAAATCCCCTTGCCACCATATCCACTGGTAATTCCTTCTGTAATGACAGTCCCATAGGATGCATATCTATCACTTGGATAAAATATCCCCTTGAAAGAACCAGACGTACTCCAGCTATTATTGGAAATGGCTACTTGCTCTTTATCTTTGATGAGGGCACTTAATGTACCCCATTCATCAGACCCTGGGGCATCTAAACCTCGCGACACAAAACTAACCTCTGGAGCCACTCCGCTAACGCCTATGCCATTATTGCCTTTTGCGACTATCAGACCTGCCACTGATGTTCCGTGATCTAAGTAATCATTAACATCTTCTAAATCATAATAGCGATCATCGTAGTTCGGGGCTAGATCTGGGTGTGTAATCTCCACCCCACCATCTATAATAGCGACCAACACCTCAGGGTTTCCCCGCGTAATTTCCCAAGCTTGGGGGGCATTGATATCAATCTCTTGGTCATTCGGATTGTTTAAGTGCCATTGATCAGAATACAGCGGGTCATCCCCTATCACCCTAGGAGGATAATTAAGTATGGCTGTGATATCAAAAGTAGCGACCTTGAAGGATTTCTCATAAAAGACTAATGAATAATAACCCTCCGCTGCGATAGCTGAAATCTGGAAGTTATTGCCACCACCTATTCCTCCGTCTTCGGCATAGTAACGTTCACTAATAGCATTACAATTCCCATCAAATAGTAAAGCACTCATGTCCTCGGAACCGGTAGTCCAGATATCTAGAGTCCCTTTTCGCTCTACTTTCAGCAAATAGTATCCTACTCCGCCTCGGTCTAGCTTCATTCTCTCAGTAAAAGTGTTTTTACTACTGTACAGAATCCTAGGAATTTCTGAACCTGAAGTCATGAACGCAGATACACCTCCCCCAGAAATCTGACAAGTAGTACGATTTGAACTACCAGATATATCAGGGACGGAAATGCTGACCTTGATTCCAATTTGGCAATCATTGGTGAACCCCAAACAAGCACCATAATAATTATCGCCAGCCCGAGCCTCAAAATTGAAAGATTGAGTGCTTTGGGCATTGGGTTCCAGCGTACCAAAGGAAGCTATACCTAGTATCTCGTCTCTGGGACTAATGAATTTATTACTAGAACGATAAAAGGTGACCGTCTGTAGACTATCAGCACCACCCGAGATTCCCGTACCCTGATTTTTGATCGTTGAGGTAATCGTCAAGTTTTCACCGAGTACAGCACTCTTTGAACTAAGCTCGCTCCCGACAATTACCAAATCGGGAGTATCACTCTCACCTCCGCCACCTCCGCCACCTCCGCCACTGCCACCTCCACATTGGACCAGCAAAAACAGGGAACCTGCCAACAAAAGCCAGCCCAAGCTACCGCGAAGCAAGTTAGCAAAACTACCTAAGAATGATGCTTTCCAGCTCATATTTCTGTCACTTATCAGGGCTGGCGATCGGGATTGACACTACTCGGGATTGACACTACTCGGGATTGACACTACTCGGGATTGACACTACTCGGGATTGACACCGCCCCGCCTATATTTCCCCTATAACGCAAATTGGTCCCAGACAAGTACAGCGTAGCACAAAATCACCGCTGAGGCAATCATCACGGTTTTTTATGCCCGTAGAACTTAAGACCCCAGGAATAAACATTGTTGTTGTGGTTAATAACATCATCCACGATCTCTAAGGTCCAATCTCCATCAGGAGACTCACCCAAATGGCGGGCAGAGCCAAAGGAGGCCTTGGTAGGTGTATTAAAAGCACATGTAATCAGTATACGATTATAGACACAATGATGTTCTTCTGCCAAAGTACTGGTCTTGTTGTCGGGAGAAATTAAATTTATCTGTAAGTTTCCGTAGTGTTTTCCATCCATATTAATATCAATGTCAATATATTCTATGAAATCAAGGGTATCATTTAAGCCTGCCACCGTAATAACACTGCTTAGCCCAGTTGTATTTCCATCAGGTACCTGCTGTTTAGCTGTTGGGATATCCTTGGATTGAGAAGAACTTACTACCAGCTGGCCTACATTATTCCAGCTTTGAGATTGACTGACCGCAGCTTGGGCATCTACAACCCCAAAGCCATATTCATGATTATGCTGATATAAACTGCCCAAATAATTGCTGCCATCATAACTAGCCATCCCTTCAAACCATCCTGGGTTGGTGCTATCATTTTTTTGGGCGGTGACGGCTAAGATAAGGCGTACATCCCTCCAACCCAATTCTGGGTTAATAGAACGCATCAAGGCAGCTACCCCAGAAACGATCGGGGCCGCCGCAGAAGTGCCCCTGAAATCATCGGCATAATCACCTGTGCTAGATCCTTCGCTGCCTACAATATCTGTAGTTACGATTCCTGCCTGTACGTTAGTGACAGACGCAGAAGAGGGAGCACAAATCCACAGGTTGGCTCCTTTCTCCGAATAAGAGGATCTGGTGCCATTCTTACCAACAGCACAAATGGTGGCAACACTGTAATATCTTTCAGGACTATGATAGTTAGAATTATCGCCATACACATGATCATTCCCCGCTGCAAATACGTAGAAAATCCCCTTGCCACCATATCCACTGGTAATTCCTTCCTCAAGGACAGTCTGATGGATTGCCTTATTTAGCTCAAAGTCTCCTTGAACTATATACCCCAAACCATAACTATTATTGGAAATGGCTACTTGCACCTTATCTCCGATCAGGGCATCTGATATACTCCAATTAACACTACCCGACGCCCCAATGGCAAACCGTGACACAAAACCAACCTCTGGAGCCACTCCGCTAACACCTATCCCATTATTGCCTGCAGCTGCAATCACACCTGATACTAATGTTCCGTGTTCATGCATAAGTGGTGGATTAAAATTATCGTAGCGATCATCGTAGTTAGGGGCTAAATCTGGGTGTGCAACATTCGCCCTAGTATCAATAACAGCAACTAGCACACTAGGACATCCCCGCGTAATCTCCCAAGCTTGGGGAGCATTGATATCAATCTCTTGGTCATTCGGATTGTTTAAGTGCCATTGATCAGAATACAGCGGGTCTTCACCTGTCCCTGGAAAACCATTAAGCCTGATGTTTATCATAAAATTAGCAGCCTTGAGAGACTTCTCATGAACCACTAAAAAATAGTAACCAGCCTCCGCAGTAGCCTTAATTTGGAAGTTGTTGCTACCACCTATTCCTCCATCTTCGGCATAGTAATGTTCACTAATAGCCTTGCAATTCCCATCAAATAGTAAAGCAACCGTGTCTTGTGAGCCGGTGCTCCAGATATCCAAAAGCCCTTCTTGCTCTACTTGCAACAAATAGTATCTGGCTTGATTTTGCTCTACGCTTGTAACAATATCAACTGTCCTGCCTAGGGTCAGCGACTTAGCATTTATTGAAGCTGAAGTAGTAATCGGAGTTCTATCCACCTTATAAAGCGTACAGGGATCAGTATAACTATCGCTACCGGATATATCATGGCTGGTAACGCTGACCTTGACCCCAATTTGGCAATTATTGGTGGTCCCCAAACAAGCACCATAATAATTATCGCCTTTCTGGGCTAGAAAAGAAAAACTGGGATTACTTTCCGCATTGGGCCTAAGAGTGCCAAAGGAAGCTGTACCTAGCACCTCGTCTCTGGGACTAATGAATTTATTACTAGAGCGATAAAAGGTGACCGTCTGTGGGCTACCAGTACCGCCTGAAGTAGCCGTACCCTTATTTCTTATCGTTACCGTAACTCTTAGATTATCACCGATTGAGGCCCTCTTTGAGCTAAGCTTGCTCCCGACAATTGTCAGACCAGTTGCACCCTCAGCCTCAGTTTTACAATCATCAGTACCAACAGGCGGAGATGGCAGTGGCGGAGATGGTGATGGAACGGTACCTTCGCTACCACTACCTCCGCATTGGACCAGCAAAAACAGGGAACCTGCCAACAAAAACCAGCCCAAGCTTCGGTGAAGCAAGTGAGTAAAACTACCTAAGAATGATGCTTTCCAGTTCATATTTCTGTCCCTTATTAGAGTTGGTGATCGGGACTAGCGGTGAACCATTGGTACTCCCCCCTACAATATATTCCAAGCATACCGCAGAGTAACACAAAATCACCGCTGAGGCAATCATCACGGTTTTTTATGCCCGTAGAACTTAAGACCCCAGGAATAAACATTGTTGTTGTAGTTAATAACATCATCCACGACCTCTAAGGTCCAATCTCCATCGGGAGATTCACCTAAGTGGCGGGCTGAACCAAAGTAGGCCTTGGTAGGTGCACTAAAAACACATGTACCCTGGATAATACCATAGATAGTACTATAGACACAATGATGTTGTTCTGCCAAGTAACTGGTCTTATTGGCAGGAGAAATTAAATTTATCTGTAAGTTTCCATAGTGTTTTCCGCTAATTTTAATATCAATGTCAATATATTCTATGAAATCAAGGGTATCATTTAAGCCTGTCACCTTAATAACACTGCTCAGCCCAGTACCTCCATAACGGACCCGCTGTTTAGCTGTTGGGATATCCTGAGAATAAAAGGGAGTTCTCACCATCTGGCCTACATTATTCCAGTTTTGAGACTTCAGGACCGCAGCTTCGGCGTTGACAAGCCCGAAGCCATATTCATGATTATGCTGATATAAACTGCCCGAATAATTGCTACCATCATAGCTAGTAACACCGTGGAACCATCCTGAGTTAAGACTATCATTTTTTTGGGCGGTGACGGCTAAGATAAGGCGTATATCCCTCCAGCCCAGTTCTGGGTTTATAGAACGCATCAAGGCAGCTACTCCAGCCACGATCGGGGCCGCCGCAGAGGTGCCCCCGAAATCACTCTTATAGCCTCCTCCAGCAGCGGTAGTTGTAATTCCTATTTGATTGCGGGACTTAGAGGGAGCACAAACCCATAGGTTGGCCCCTTTCTCCGAGTAACTGACTCTTTCACCATTCTTACCAACAGCACAAATGGGAGCAACACTGTAATATCTTTGAGGGAATGCGTAGTTAGAATTATAACCTATTTCATGATTATTCCCCCCTGCAAATGCGTAGAAAATTCCCTTGCCACCATATCCATTGGTAACTCCGTCCTCAAGGACAACCCTATAGATTTCATAATTTGTAACAAAACGTCCTCTAGAATTCTTACCCCAACTATTATTGGAAATGGCTACTTGCTCTTTATCTTTGATTAGGGAACCCGCTATATACTCATCCGTACCAAGTGTGGCACCTCGCGACACAAAACTAACCTCTGGGGCTACTCCGCTAACGCCTATGCCATTATTTCCTTTTGCGACTATCACACCCACTACCGCAGTTCCGTGATCTGGAGTATCACTATCCACCTCTATGTCATAGCGATCATCGTGGTTCGGGGCTAGATCTGGGTGTATAACCTCCGCCCCAGTATCAATAACAGCGACCAACACCTCAGGGTTTCCCCGTGTAATTTCCCAGGCTTGGGGGGCATTGATATCAATCTCTTGGTCATTTGGATTGTTTAAGTGCCATTGCTGGGGATACAACGGGTCACTACCTTTCACCCTAGGAGGATAATTAAGACTAGCTGTTATCCGAAAACTAGCATGCTTCATAGATTCCTCATAAAGGACTAAGAAATAATAACCCTCCGCTGCGATAGCTGAAATCTGGAAGTTATTGCTACCACCTATTCCTCCATCTTCGGCATAGTAATGTTCACTAATAGCCTTGCAATTCCCATCAAATAGTAAAGCACTCATGTCCTCGGAACCTGTACTCCAGATATCTAGAACCCCTTTTTGCTTTATTTGCATAAGATATTGTGTGATTTTGCCTTGGTTTATCCTTATGCTTTCAGTAAAAGTGTTTGTACTCATATCCAGCAACACACGATTTGCCGAGCTTGATGGCACAGATGCAAATACACCTCCCTTAGAAAGCTGACAAGTAGCACTATTTGAACTACCAGATATATCAGGGCTAGGAACGCTGAGCTTGATTCCAATTTGGCAATCATTGGTGAACCCCAAACAAGCACCATAATAACTATCGCCAGCCCGAGCTAGAAAAGAAAAACTGGGATTACTTTCCGCATTGGGTGCCAGAGCATCCAAGGGAGCTGTACCTAGCACCTCGTCTCTGGGACTAATGAATTTATTGCTAGAACGATAAAAGGTGACCGTCTGTAGACTATCAGCACCACCCGAGATTCCCGTACCCTGATTTTTGATCGTTGAGGTAATCGTCAAGTTTCCACCGAGTACAGCACTCTTTGAACTAAGCTTGCTCCCGACAATTACCAAATCGGGAGTACCACTCTCACCTTCGCCACTGCCACCACTGTTACTCCCACCACTGTTACTCCCACCTCCACATTGGACCAGCAAAAACAGGGAACCTGCCAACAAAAGCCAGCCCAAGCTACCGCGAAGCAAGTGAGCAAAATAACTACCTGAAAATAACGTCCTCACAACACCCCCACCAGACAAAACAACCATCCGAAAACCACACCCTCTCAGCACCCACCATTTTCGTCCATCAATCGATTAAATAAGTTCCAGATTGATGCCAGCATTTTATCTAATGCAGTTCATATTTTTGCCACCAGTTAGGACTGGAGATAAACAACTCTGGGGAAAGCTTCAGTTTGTTGGCCAATTCAAGTGATGGCAATCCGGGTTCTGTTTCCACCACATAGAAGTTTCTCATGTCGGGGTTTTTCTTGTACTGACTACTAGGGATGTTTTTAGAGACGAAGAATCGTTCAATTTCTGCATCTGTTATATTTTTGTTAAAGAACAAAAGTACCCCCCCGGGCAGAGCTAGCAATTGACCATATTGATTACTAAAAACAAGATCGTGACTATCGTCATAAGTGCTTTGAGTTTGTGCTTCTGAGTTGCCTTTCTTTACAATAGACACAAAAGCATTTGAAACAACTACTTCTTCACCTTGACCCAAACTAGGCGGCTGAGTGCGTTCCTTGACGGAGTCTCCACTGCGAAAAATTGCATAGTATCTGTTGTCTACAAATACTGTGCGGCGTTCATCGCCATCGTACCAATAGAGGGGCTCTGGTTCTGGCTCATTGGACAAAGCACGAGCTTCTGCCTCAGCCTTTTCCCTTTTCAGGATTTGCTTTTTCAGTTCTGCCAGATCTCCTGTCTTGATCTTCTGCGACCAAGCCGTTGACGCCAAAGGCAAGACAAAGGCAAGGGCAAAGACCAGAGCAACTAGTCCCATCAATATACCTCTGCGATGCTGATTTTTTCTTGTTACAATAGCAAACATATACATTTCTCCTAGGAGGTCAAGCAATGGTACAAAGGTTCCTGCGGTGAGTATCACACATAAATTGTCAAGAAAGCAAGAAAATCATGGTTTTTTATCCGATAGCCACATATTAGACCTACACCATCGGCATCTAGCACCAAATCAGAGGCATCACTTGAATTTCCATTTGCATTCTCATTTGCGTCCCCTGCTTTTGCACTCTCATTTGCGTCCCCTGCTTTTGCACTCTCATTTGCGTCCCCTGCTTTTGCACTCTCATTTGCGTCCCCTGCTTTTGCACTCTCATTTGCGTCCCCTGCTTTTGCACTCTCATTTGCGTCAGAATGTTCTTCCAGCATACCATGTTTAATCTATTTCTTAAACGGCTAAAAATGGCGATTATTGACATCCGTCACTTATTCATTGTATAACTCAGTAACTGGATTGCCTATATTTTGCCATGTCGTTTCTTACCAAATACGCTTGCCACCGCTTATTTTGGTCGCTGAGTGTGGTTTTATTGTCGTCTTTGTGGCTTTCTCAGTGTAGCAAAAGCGAGGGTTCGGAGTCTGGAGGGACTAAAGAAGCCACTATCGTAGATCCTCCTGAGCCTCCTGGGCCTCCTGAACCTCCTGAGCCACTGACTGATTTAGTACTGGAAAACCTATCGGTTACTCCAGCAACATTTGACTTTAATAGTAGAATTACCCTTTCGGTGGATGTAAGGAATCGCACCAACAAACCCATTCCCGCGGATATTTCCTATTATCGTTCCATTAATGACAAAATCACTCATAGGGACACCCTATTAGACGGGGTACTCTTCAGCAGCATCGGTGCTAATGGTACCAAAAGAGATACCACTCCCCGTAGGGACAGATCCATCCCAGGGACATATTATTATGGAGCTTGTTTAACAAAAGTCACCCACTGCACCAGTGGTATTGAGGTAGTGGTGAATTCGCCTACGGTTATTGGCAATGCCGATCCCTTGTACTCGGCTCAGTGGCACTTGCATAATGAAAATGATGTTGACATCAATGCTCCCGAGGCCTGGCAGATCATTGAGGGAAGTTCTCAGGTGTTGTCTCAGGTGTTGATAGCCGTGGTTGACGACGGGGTAATAATATCACACCCCGATTTAAGTGCTAATCATAAGGATGGGTATAGTTATAATTACGTAAGTAAGGGCAACGACCCCCATGAACCCGCTAATAAGGGTGCATCGGAACATGGAACTGCGGTAGTTGGTTTAATAGTAGCTGCAAAGGATAATGGTCTGGGAGTCATCGGAGTATCTCCTGATTCCAAGTTTTTTGGGCTTAATCTGCTAGAGAGTCTCAAAGGTAATTATGTTGATGCCATGCTAAGACACAAACTGGAAACCGCGGTTTCCAACAATAGCTGGGGGAGTACTCCCATAGGAACTTTCGTCCCTACTCCCAGTAGCTGGAAGGCTGCCATTGATGAAGGAATCCAAACTGGCTACGATGGTAAGGGAATTTTTTACGTCCTTTCAGCAGGTAATAATCACCTGATTAAAGGTCTTAGGGCTAACAATTCCAACTACCGTGCTCGTACCAAGTATCATGGAGTAACTACCGTTTGTGCAGTTGACTATAATGGCTCCCGAGCTACTTATTCGGAAATGGGTGCCAACCTATGGATTTGTGGACTATCAAGAGATGGTATCGGCTCAACAGGACTGGTCACCACCGATATCCCTGGCGAGATGGGTTATAACCCTACAGATTATACAGATACCTTTAGTGGTACATCTGGGTCTGCTCCTATCGTGTCTGGAGTAGCCGCTTTAATGCGTTCTATCAATCCCCGATTGGGCTGGAGAGATGTACGACTGATCATGGCAGCTACCGCTCGCAAAATAGAACCCAGCCACACAGGATGGTTTGATGGAGCCAATAGCTATACTGGTAGTGAATACTCAGAAACACCCTACCATCACAATCACCAGTACGGCTTCGGACTCGTTGATGCTGAAGCCGCGGTCAAAAAAGCCCATAACTGGAACAATGTAGGTCCCATGGTGAAAGCAGAAGGATACTCGGTGATAATCCCAAAAGATGAGCAAAACATCCCCGATAACCAACCATCAGGAATAACCAGCATCCTCACCGTAGCCGAGCTGAACCCAACCCTGGATTTCATTGAATATCTAGAAATCACCATAAAATTGAGTGGAGAATACTACGGCAATTTGCAAATATCGCTCACCTCACCCACACATACAACCAGCATCTTAGCTGAGACACATCTTTGTTTTAACAAATCTAAAGTATTGATTATCTGCAGTTTTACAACTCCCACTGAGGTAGAATTCGGTTCCGCCCGCCACCTAGGAGAAACCCCCAATGGCAACTGGACCCTGAAAATCGCGGATCTATTGGCTGAATCAACCCACCAAGTAACCGAGTGGGGCATCCGATTCTACGGACACAAAAAGCCCTAGCTGTGTTAATTAACCGACCCCATAGGAAAAAATAGCACCTTACTTGTTGATAAAATATAAAATAAGCCTTGCATTTCTACCAAATAATGTGAGTTTAATCGCAGAGCATCTTAGCCTTAGAATGAAAGATAAATCCTTCCCTATGACCCAAATAAAAGTAGTCAACGAGCAAATAGAACGTGCCATCCGAGATCTAAAAAGAAAGCTGATCAAAGAGGGACTTTTTAGAGAATTAAGTAGGCGAAAATTTAACATTAAACCTTCGCTGGCTAAGCGTATCAAGCGTGCCCAAGCAGAAAAAATGCGCCGCCGAGAAGCCCGCCGAGAACGTGAACGCACTGGGCAATACCTATAGCACCCCCCGCAATACCCCCCCCCCTGAATGATCCGAAAGAGCTTTCACCTCCATCGCATCGGTGGTAGATCCTCGCATCCCCCCAAAAAGATATAGCCCCCCTGCAATAATGATCCGAAAGAGCTTTCACCTCCATCGCATCGGTGGTAGATCCTCGCATCCCCCCAAAAAGATATAGCCCCCCTGCAATAATGATCCGAAAGAGCTTTCACCTCCATCGCATCGGTGGTAGATCCTCGCATCGGTGGTAGATCCTCGCATCGGTGGTAGATCCTCGCATCGGTGGTAGATCCTCGCATCGGTGGTAGATCCTCGCATCGGTGGTAGATCCTCGCATCGGTGGTAGATCCTCGCATCGGTGGTAGATATTATCCCGCCTCTGCTGGTTTCCTCAAACGCTGCTGATGGAGTATCTGCCCATCTTTGCCATAAAAGATGATCCTGGCCTCATCGGAGGTGAACTCCAACCAGATAAATCCAGTGCTACTTCGGTACATAAATTCGCTGTCGGCAACAGAGGAGAGTAGAGGCTTTATCCTCCCTTTGGCATCACGAACCCTATAGGGCCTCCCCCCTAGTCTGCCCCCAGCCCCAGAAACCAGATGGAGCGTCCTCTCTGGAGGACGAGTGAGAGACTCCAAAACATGATTGTGTCCAGTGAGAAGAATATCGGTGTGAGGATCCCATTTCTGACGCCACCAGTAAATGCTAAGAATATCAGCATCATTATGCGAACCCGTACTATAGATAGAGTGATGTCCCATCACTATCACCCAAGGAGAATCAGCAGACCGCACCGGCGGCCATACCCGTGGAGTACGACCCCAAGTGAAAATACTACAATTGCTGTTCCTAGCATAAACCTGCACCGACCCTAAACGAAAATCATAATGATAATCAGGCATATACCACCAATCACTATGCCCAGTGTACTCAATCTGAGCCGTTCCAGACTGATAAGTGTCATGATTCCCCAACACCGCAAAAAAAGGTATCCCGAGATCCGCATAAACATCTTCAAAAGTGCTCTTCCACTGCGGATCGTCTACATCTTTTACTCCATTAGGATAAAAATTATCGCCCAGTAACAATGCCGCATCACAACCACGCTGCTCGCAAACCTTCCCCATGGTCTGTGCCAACCGATGCTGATGCACATCACCGCTACCAACATCTCCTAATGCCAGTAACCTTACCGACCCTGAAACATCATTCAAAGATGGTGGTATCTCTACTCTGCCACCATCCCTAAAACAATCAACATCCGACAACATCCAAAAAACCAGCATTCCGATCAGCAACCCCATCAAAAGCAACAGAACGCCTATTGAGTACCAAATAATTCGTATTTTAATGACCCCAAATATGCGTCTTAACATGTTTTTACCTATAACCATAAGAACCAATTAAATAGATAGGTTGCTCGGACAGGTTGCTCGGCAGGTTGCTCGGCAGGTTGCTCGGCAGGTTGCTCGGCAGGTTGCTCGGCAGGTTGCTCGGCAGGTTGCCATGATAAACTCATCTATGCAATGATGTGAAAATACACTCGCCAAACCGTAAAATCAGCGATTTGCCATTACCGTTGCAAACCTTAATAACATTGTCTAGTATCATCTATCACCAAAGGATAAAACATGTTCGGACTAGGAACACAAGAATTAGTTATCATCTTGATGATTGTAGTAGTGGTGTTCGGAGCTTCCCGCCTACCTCAAATAGGGGATGGCATGGGAAAGATGATCACCAACTTCCGTAAGAACCTCAAGGAAACCAAAAAAACCAGCAAAACTGATAAAATCAGCCCTAAAAAGCAATAATATCCCCACAAGAAAGTTTGACACAGAGTTAAATCGTGGTATCCCAGCGGGGCTAGGATGCTTGGTCGGGGCTTTTTAGCCAGCATCTCGCCGCGTTAAATTCACAATGTTAAATTCACCACTATTAAACTGGAGGCCTTTTGATGAGCAGGTTATCCTTAATTTCGGCTTGTATTTTCGCTCTATTTTTAGCTAGCTGCGGGGGTAGCGGGGGTGGAGCTATTAACACTACTGATACCGATTCCGATGGTATCTTTGACAGCGAGGATTTGTGTGAAAATAGCCTTGACGAGAACTTCATCAGCAGTAGCACCACCGACCATGATGGCGACGGCTGCCGAGACTCAGACGAGGACGATAATGACACCATCCTAGACGTCACTGACGTGGATGACGACAACGATGGTCTAATAGATATTGCCACTGCTGAGGAGCTAAACAACATCCGCCATAATTTGGCAGGCACTCATTATAATGATGGCAATAGTTCATCTAACGCAGGCTGTCCTACTACTAATCCCGTAGGTTGCAAGGGCTATGAACTAGCTCAGGACATCAGACTAGCAGATCTGACTGGCTCTGCCACTAAAAACTGGGATCCCATCGGTAGCAAAAGCGAGCATTTTACCGCTACCTTAGAAGGCAATGGCAATACCATCAGAAACCTTGTTGTGGCCAATAATATCAGATATTCTGGTCTCTTTACAGGCTTGGCATCTGGTAGCACGGTACAAAGCTTGTCCTTTGTAGAAGGTTCAGTACCAGTACGTACAGTGGCAGTAACTCTAACCCCAGCAGTATAGGGGTTCTGGCAGGCAGAAATAATGGAACAATATCGGGTGTTTCTACGGGGATCTCGGTTGTTGCCGGCCCAGGTTGATAATCAGGCTGCTTGCGAAGCAGCTGGGGGAACTTGGGATGGTACTGCATCATCGTGTACTTCTGGTAATCTAGCTGGCTGGAACGCTTTCAACTGGGAATTCCAAGCTGGCTTCTATCCCACCCTCAAGTCTTATAAGACTACCACTGATACCAGCACCCCCCCCGTGATCACCCAAATCGCAGGTGTTTTACTCTGCGAGCAACCCACCGATTTCGTTCAGTGTACCAGTAATCCCTAGGCTAGACCCCTCCCCCGACTGCTTGAAAAAGGCAGCCGAGCATTTGGGAGTGAGTATTAACTCACTCCCTTTTTCTTTTTGGGAACTGAGTGTTGCTCTTTTAAGCACTTGATAAACTTATCGCCAATGAAGTTCTGGCTGACTTTTTTAGTGTGTTAACAATTAAAGCTTGACATTAGATAATTTATAGTGTAGCACTGGCTAGCTGGGGTTGTTTTATGCCCTAGAGTGTGTCGATTTACGACGATTTATGTTACTCCATATCATTGAACTTAACAAATAGGAGAAATCTCAGTGGGAAAATTATCATTACTCTCAAGCATTTTTGTTATCACTCTTTTCCTAGCCAGCTGTGGCATTAGTGGAGGAGGTATCAGTAGCAAGCCTCTTGATACCGATGGCGACAACGTCCCTGATTTTGATGAAGAAGGCAACGTGTTAGACCTATGCTCCCCTAGTGCTGATAAGAAATTCGTCAGTACCCCCGAAAACGACTACGATAGAGACGGTTGCAAAGATGACGGTGAAGACACCGATGACGACAATGATAACAAAGAAGATGCTGTTGATGACTGCGAAAAAAGCCCCAAAGGCTTCCTCAGCGGCGATAGAACCACCGACTACGATGACGACGGCTGCGAAGATGCTGGCGAAGACGAAGATGACGACAATGATACTGTCAACGATTTTAATGCAGACGGCAGCGAGCTAGACAAATGCCGCACCAGCGAAACCTCCGGCTTTATCAGCGTTAGCACCGGCGATCCCGCAGCTATCAACGACTACGATGGCGACGGTTGCGAAGATGCTGGCGAAGACGAAGATGACGACGATGATACCGTCAACGATCTTAATGCAGACGGCACCAAGCTAGATCAATGCCCTTTTGACGGCTTCACTACCGATGATAATACCGACGGCTGCGAAGACTCCACTACCGATAGCGATAATGATGGGGTCAACGGTGTCGGTGCAGACGGCAGTGCTAACGATAAATGCCCTTTTGACGGCTTCAATACCGATGATAATAACGACGGCTGCGACGACTCCACCATTGATAGCGATAATGATGGGGTCAACGGTGTGACAAATGGCAATGCCAACGACAAATGTATAAATAGTACCGGTTTCGTCAGTGGTACTATTGTCAACGGCGTTAACAACGACGTTGATGGCGACGGCTGTGAAGATGGCACCGACGAAGATATTGACCTTGACAAGGATGGTGAAAAAAATTCAGCGGATGACGATGATGACGATGATGGCAAAATAGATACTAATGACGCTTGTCCCAGAGGCACAATTGGCACCGTCGGTCTCGATACCGACAACGACGGCTGTAAAGACACAGAAGATGTAGATGACGACAACAACGGTCTGATAGAAATTGCCACTGCTGATGAGCTAAAAAACATCCGCTACCAGCTGGAGGGTAGCCGCTATAAAGAAAGTGCCAGTGATCAAGGCTCTAATGCGGGCTGTGGAGATACAGGTTCAGGTCCAGCTTGCAAGGGCTATGAATTAGCCAATGATATTGACTTGCTATCCGCCAACTTTGAACCCATTACGGGTAGTTTTATCGCTATCTTAGAAGGCAATGACAATACCATCAGCAACCTAGTCATTGTCACTGACGCTAACACCAGAAACGCGGGCTTCTTTGTGTTCTTGGCTTCTGGTAGCAAGGTACGGAACTTGTCCTTTGCAACAGGTTCAGTTACCAGTAACTATGTTGGTGGCACCCAAGACTATCCCAACTATGTAGGAGTTCTAGCCGCTGCTAATGTTGGAGTAATATCCGATGTTTCTATTACGGGGATCTCGGTTACTACCGGCGATGGTGATCATGACCTTGTAGGTGGCTTAGTGGGTGCTAGTGCTGGCACCATCAAAAATGGCTCTGCCACTGGCAATGTTGTTGGCGGTGCTGGTAATGACAATGTGGGTGGCTTAGTGGGTGGTAATTACAACAACATCCAAAGCAGCTCTGCCACTGGCACTGTTAATGGCGGTGATGGTAGTGACTATGTAGGCGGCTTGGTGGGTTATAATGGTGGCACCATCGGAAATAGCTATGCCGCTGGCAATACTAAAAGCAATGCTGGTGATGACAGTGTGGGTGGCTTAGTGGGTGGTAATGCTGGCAACATCTATAATAGCTATGCCGCTGGCAATGTTACTGATGGTTCTGGCAATAGTGTCGTAGGTGGCTTGGTGGGTGGTAATTACACCGGCAGTGATGATAGGTACGGCACCATCCTAGACAGCTATGCCGCTGGTAATGCTACTGGCGGTGCTGGTGATGACTATGTAGGTGGCTTGGCGGGAGGTTTTTTTGGTAATAGTTATGCCTCAAATAGTTATGTCTTAGGCGATGTTGATGGTGGTGTTGGTGATGACAATGTTGGCTACTTGATCGGCGAGAGATCTGGTACAAGTACATTTCTTGCCCGCAACTACTATAATAATGAGGGTCAACTTGAGGGTGCTGAGAGCGTATCAACCTATACCGACGCCGAGGGGCTTGGCAAAACCAGCACCGAACTAAAAGCCTTGACTGCCGACATCACCGAAGGTGACTTTACAGGCGACGATAACGGCTGGAATGAATTCGACTGGAATTTTGGCACAGATACCCAATACCCCAGCCTCAGGTCTTATAAGACAGAAGGTACTGACGCCGATGGCGACTCTATCCAAATTGAGGGTGAGTTACTCTGCGAGCAACCCACCGATTTCGTTCAGTGTACCAGTAATCCCTAGGCTAGACCCCCCCCCCCGACTGCTTGAAAAAGGCAGCAGAGCATTTGGGAGTGAGTATTAACTCACTCCCTTTTTCTTTTTGGGAACTGCGTGTTGCTCTTTTAAGCACTTGATAAACTTATCGCCAATGAAGTTCTGGCTGACTTTTTTAGTGTGTTAACAATTAAAGCTTGACATTAGATAATTTATAGTGTAGCACTGGCTAGCTGGGGTTGTTTTATGCCCTAAAGTGTGTAGATTTACGGCGATTTGTGTTACTCCATGTCATTGAACTTAACAAATAGGAGAAATCTCAGTGGGAAAATTATCATTACTCTCAAGCATTTTTGTTATCACTCTTTTCCTAGCCAGCTGTGGCATTGGTGGAGGAGGTACCAGTAGCAAGACTGTGAAGCTTGTTGATACCGATGGCGACGACGTCCCTGATTTTGATGAAGAAGGCAACGTGTTAGACCTATGCTCCCCTAGTGCTGATAAGAAATTCGTCAGTACCCCCGAAAACGACTACGATAGAGACGGTTGCAAAGATGACGGTGAAGACACTGATGACGACAATGATAACAAAGAAGATGCTGTTGATGACTGCGAAAAAAGCCCCAAAGGCTTCCTCAGCGGCGATAGAACCACCGACTACGATGACGACGGCTGTAAAGATGATGACCCCGAAGACCCCGATGACGATAATGATACTGTCAACGATTTTAATGCAGACGGCAGCGAGCTAGACAAATGCCGCACCAGCGAAACCTCCGGCTTTATCAGCGTTAGCACCGGCGATCCCGCAGCTATCAACGACTACGATGGCGACGGTTGCGAAGATGCTGGCGAAGACGAAGATGACGACAATGATACTGTCAACGATTTCGAGGCAGATGGCACCACCGAGAAAGATAAATGCCGCACCAGCGAAAACTCCGGCTTTATCAGCGTTAGCACCGGCGATCCCGCAGCTATCAACGACTACGATGGCGACGGCTGCGAAGATGCTGGCGAAGACAAAGATGACGACGATGATACTGTCAACGATTTCGAGGCAGATGGCACCAAGCTAGATCAATGCCCTTTTGCAGGCTTCAATACCGATGATAATAACGACGGCTGCGAAGACTCCACCACCGATACCGATGGTGATGGAGTCAACGGTATCGGTGCAGACGGTAGTGCTAACGATAAATGCCCTTTTGACGGCTTCAATACCGATGATAATAACGACGGCTGCGACGACTCCACCATTGATAGCGATAATGATGGGGTCAACGGTGTGACAAATGGCAATGCCAACGACAAATGTATAAATAGTACCGGTTTCGTCAGTGGTACTATTGTCAACGGCGTTAACAACGACGTTGATGGCGACGGCTGTGAAGATGGCACCGACGAAGATATTGACCTTGACAAGGATGGTGAAAAAAATTCAGCGGATGACGATGATGACGATGATGGCAAAATAGATACTAATGACGCTTGTCCCAGAGGCACAATTGGCACCGTCGGTCTCGATACCGACAACGACGGCTGTAAAGACACAGAAGATGTAGATGACGACAACAACGGTCTGATAGAAATTGCCACTGCTGATGAGCTAAAAAACATCCGCTACCAGCTGGACGGTAGCCGCTATAAAGAAAGTGCCAGTGATCAAGGCTCTAATGCGGGCTGTGAAGATACAGGTTCAGGTCCAGCTTGCAAGGGCTATGAATTAGCCAATGATATTGACTTGCTATCCGCCAACTTTGAACCCATTACGGGTAGTTTTACCGCTATCTTAGAAGGCAATGACAATACCATCAGCAACCTAGTCATTGTCACTGACGCTAACACCGGAAACGCGGGCTTCTTTGTGATCTTGGCTTCTGGTAGCAAGGTACGGAACTTGTCCTTTGCAACAGGTTCAGTTACCAGTAACTATGTTGGTGGCACTGAAGACTATCCCAACTTTGTAGGAGTTCTAGCCGCTCTTAATTTTGGAGCAATATCCGATGTTTCTATTACGGGGATCTCGGTTACTACCGGCGATGGTGATTATGACCGTGTAGGTGGCTTAGTGGGTGCTAGTGCTGGCACCATCAAAAATGGCTCTGCCGCTGGCAATGTTGTTGGCGGTGCTGGTAATGACCTTGTAGGTGGCTTGGTGGGTGGTAATTACAACAACATCCAAAGCAGCTCTGCCACTGGCACTGTTAATGGCGGTGATGGTAGTGACTATGTAGGCGGCTTGGCGGGTTATAATGGTGGCAGCATCGGAAATAGCTATGCCGCTGGCAATACTAAAAGCAATGCTGGTAATAGCAGTGTGGGTGGCTTGGTGGGTGGTAATAATGGCAACATCTATAATAGCTATGCCGCTGGCAATGTTACTGATGGTTCTGGCAATAGTGTCGTAGGTGGCTTGGTGGGTGGTAATTACACCGGCAGTGATGATAAGTACGGCGCCATCATAGACAGCTATGCCGCTGGTAATGCTACTGGCGGTGCTGGTGATGACTATGTAGGTGGCTTGGCGGGAGTTTTTTCTGGTAAGAGTTATGCCTCAAATAGTTATGTCTTAGGCGATGTTGATGGTGGTGTTGGTGATGACAATGTTGGCTACTTGATCGGCGAGAGATCTGGTACAAGTACACTTCTTGCCCGCAACTACTATAATAATGAGGGTCAACTTGAGGGTGCTGAGAGCGTATCAACCTATACCGCCGCCGAGGGGCTTGGTAAAACCAGCACCGAACTAAAAGCCTTGACTGCCGACATCACAATGGAAAATGCTTGCACCGCAGCTGGCGGAACTTTTAGTGGTGGTACATGCACTATTATCACGGAAAATGCTTGCACCTCAGCTGGCGGAGATTGGGATACCGCTAGCAGTACATGCTCTGGCTTGAGTTTGGCTGGCTGGAATGAATTCGACTGGGATTTTGGCACAGATACCCAATACCCCAGCCTCAGGTCTTATAAGACAGGTACTGACGCCGATGGCAACTCTATCCAAATTGAGGGTGAGTTACTCTGCGAGCAACCCACCGATTTCGTTCAGTGTACCAGTAATCCCTAGGCTAGACCCCCCCCCCCCCGACTGCTTGAAAAAGGCAGCAGAGCATTTGGGAGTGAGTATTAACTCACTCCCTTTTTCTTTTTGGGAACTGCGTGTTGCTCTTTTAAGCACTTGATAAACTTATCGCCAATGAAGTTCTGGCTGACTTTTTTAGTGTGTTAACAATTAAAGCTTGACATTAGATAATTTATAGTGTAGCACTGGCTAGCTGGGGTTGTTTTATGCCCTAAAGTGTGTCGATTTACGGCGATTTGTGTTACTCCATCATTGAACTTAACAAATAGGAGAAATCTCAGTGGGAAAATTATCATTACTCTCAAGCATTTTTGTTATCACTCTTTTCCTAGCCAGCTGTGGCATTAGTGGAGGAGGTACCAGTAGCAAGACTGTGAAGCTTGTTGATACCGATGGCGACGACGTCCCTGATTTTGATGAAAAAGGCAACGTGTTAGACCTATGCTCCCCTAGTAAAGATGAGAAATTCGTCAGTACCCCCGAAAACGACTACGATGGAGACGGTTGCAAAGATGACGGCGAAGACATTGATGACGATAATGACGAGGTCAACGATTTTAATGCAGACGGCAGCGAGCTAGACAAATGCCGCACCAGCGAAACCTCAGGCTTTGTCAGCGTTAGCACCGGCGATCCCGCAGCTATCAACGACTACGATGGCGACGGCTGCGAAGATGCTGGCGAAGACGAAGATGACGACAATGATACTGTCAACGATCTTAATGCAGACGGCACCAAGCTAGATCAATGCCCTTTTGCAGGCTTCACTACCGATGATAATACCGACGGCTGCGAAGACACCACTACCGATAGCGATAATGATGGGATCAACGGTGTCGGTGCAGACGGTAGTGCTAACGATAAATGCCCTTTTGCAGGCTTCAATACCGATGATAATAACGACGGCTGCGAAGACTCCACCACCGATACCGATGGTGATGGAGTCAACGGTATCGGTGCAGACGGTAGTGCTAACGATAAATGCCCTTTTGCAGGCTTCAATACCGATGATAATAACGACGGCTGTGAAGACACCACTACCGATAGCGATGGTGATGGGATCAACGGTGTCGGTGCAGACGGTAGTGCTAACGATAAATGCCCTTTTGCAGGCTTCACTACCGATGATAATACCGACGGCTGCGAAGACTCCACTACCGATAGCGATAATGATGGGGTCAACGGTGTCGGTGCAGACGGTAGTGCTAACGATAAATGCCCTTTTGACGGCTTCACTACCGATGATAATACCGACGGCTGCGAAGACACCACTACCGATAGCGATAATGATGGGATCAACGGTGTCGGTGCAGACGGTAGTGCTAACGATAAATGCCCTTTTGCAGGCTTCACTACCGATGATAATACCGACGGCTGCGAAGACTCCACTACCGATAGCGATAATGATGGGGTCAACGGTGTCGGTGCAGACGGTAGTGCTAACGATAAATGCCCTTTTGCAGGCTTCACTACCGATGATAATACCGACGGCTGCGAAGACACCACTACCGATACCGATGGTGATCTGGTATTCGACGATTCTGACAAATGCATAATAAGCACAGACACCGCCTTTAGAAGCAGTGCCACCAATGACCGTGATAGCGACGGTTGCAAAGATGATGGCGAAGACAAAGATGACGACAACAACGGTCTGATAGAAATTGCCACTGCTGATGAGCTAGGCAATATCCGCTACAGCCTGAATGGCACTTCCTATGGTGATGTCAGTAGTTCATCTGATGCGGGCTGTTCTACTATTAATCCTGTGGGTTGCATTGGCTATGAATTAGCCAATGATATTGACTTGCTATCCGCCAACTTTGAACCCATTGAGGGTAGTTTTGCCGCTATCTTAGAAGGCAATAATAAAACCATCAGCAACCTAGTCATCGTCACTGACGCTAACACCAGAAAAGCGGGCTTCTTTGTGTTCTTGGCTTCTGGTAGCACGGTACGGAACTTGTCCTTTGCAACAGGTTCAGTTACCAGTAACTATGTTGGTGGCACTAAAAACAGTCCCAACTTTGTAGGAGTTCTAGCCGCTAGTAATCTTGGAGCAATATCCGATGTTTCTATTACGGGGATCTCGGTTACTACCGGCGATGGTGATTATGACCTTGTAGGTGGCTTAGTGGGTCGTAATTACAACATCATCCAAAGCAGCTCTGCCGCTGGCACTGTTAATAGCGGTGCTGGAGATGACAGCGTGGGCGGTTTAGTAGGTGATAATACTAATACTGGCATCATCCAGGGTAGCTCTGCCACTGGCAATGTTACTGATGGTTCTGGCAGTAGTTTCGTAGGTGGCTTGGTAGGGAGTAATTACAATGCCATCCTAAACAGCTCTGCTACTGTCAATACTAAAAGCAATGCTGGTAATGACCGTGTGGGTGGCTTAGTGGGTGGTAATGCTGGCGTCATCAAAAATAGCTATGCCACTGGCAATGTTACTGATGGTTCTGGCGGTAGTTTCGTAGGTGGCTTGGTGGGTGGTAATTACAACATCATCCTAGACAGCTATGCCGCTGGTAATGCTACTGGCGGTGCTGGTGATGACTATGTAGGTGGCTTGGTGGGAGGTTTTGTTTCTGGAGGCATCAATAATAGTTATGTCTTAGGCGATGTTGATGGTGGTGTTGGTAGTGACTATGTTGGCTACTTGATCGGCGGGAAAAGCTCTGGTACACTTGCCGGCAACTACTATAATAATGAGGGTCAACTTGAGGGTGCTGAGAGCGTATCAGCCTATACCGCCGCCGAGGGGCTTGGCAGAACCAGCACCAAACTAAAAGCCTTGACTGCCGACATCACCGAAGGTGACTTTACAGGCGACGATAACGGCTGGAATGAATTCGACTGGAATTTTGGCACAGATACCCAATACCCCAGCCTCAGGTCTTATAAGACAGAAGGTACTGACGTCGATGGCAACTCTATCCAAATTGAGGGTGAGTTACTCTGTGGGCAATTACCCGTAGCTGACTTCGTTCAGTGTGGCCCTGTCGCCCCCCCCACGCCTGTTACTTCTGCCGATGCCGATGCCGATGGCGTAACCGACGACATTGATGTGGATGACAACAACAACGGTCTGATAGAAATTGCCACTGCTGAGGAGCTAAACAATATCCGCTACAGCCTGAATGGCACTTACTATGGTGATGGCAGTAATTCATCTAATGCGGGCTGTGAAGATACAGGTTCAGGTCCAGCTTGCAAGGGCTATGAACTAATCGGGGACATTGATTTAGCAGACCTGGTTAGTACTGCCACTGGCAACTGGGTACCCATTGCGGGTGATTTTATCGCTATCTTAGAAGGCAATGACAATACCATCAACAACCTGACCATTAACATTGACTCTCGACGCACTGGCTTCTTTACATCCTTGGCTGCTGGTAGCACAATCCGAAACCTGTCCTTTGTATCAGGTTCAGTTGCTAGTACCTACGTTTCTGCTGATGAAAACGATAGTAGCACTGTGGGGGTTCTGGTAGCCGTTAATATGGGAACAATATCCGATGTTTCTACCAAGAGTCTATCGGTTACTGCCAGTACGGGTGGTTATGGTACTTTGGGTGGCTTGGTGGGTTATAATGCTGGAACTATCGATGGTAGCTATGCCAATAATGTAACTGTCAATGGCAGTGGTGGTAATAAGGACAATGTGGGCGGCTTAGCAGGCAGTAATGGAGGCACCATTCAAAATAGCCATGCCACTGGTAATGCTATCGGCGGTGATTCTACAGCATATGTGGGCGGCTTGGTTGGTTCTAATGAGAGTAGCGGCATCATCCGAGATAGCTATGCCACTGGCAACGCTACTAGCGGTGCAGAGTATGATTTTGTCGGCGGCTTGGTTGGTTCTAATTATGGAGTTATCACAAGTAGCTATGCCACTGGCACTGCCGATGGCGGTAATGATGATGACTATGTGGGCGGCTTGGCAGGTCATAATATCAACATCATCGCAAATAGCTATGCCATTGGCACTGCCAACGGTGGAGACGGTACTGATGACCGTGTGGGCGGCTTGGTAGGTCAGCTTGAGGGCAGAATCCTAGATAGCTATGCCATTGGCTCTGCTAATGGCGGTACTGGCAATGACTATGTAGGCGGCTTGGTGGGATATGCTAATAATGATAATTCTTCTGTAACCCTCCAAAACAGTTATTCCTTAGGCAATGTGGATGGGGGCGAGGGAGACGATGGAGTGGGACGCTTGCTGGGCAAAAAAGGTATTGGGACTAATGCAATTGCAATTACCAACAGCTATTATAATAGTGGGAGCCAGTTGAATAATGGTGAGACCGTATTAACCCTTATAGACCCCGAAGCGGTTGCCAAAACCAGCGATGACTTAAAAGCCTTGACCTCCACCGATACAAGCTGGAGTACTAACGACTGGAATTTTGGTTCAACAAGCCAATACCCCAGCTTGAGGTCTTATAAGACAGAAGGTACTGACGTCGATGGCAACCCTATCCAAATTGAGGGTGAGTTACTCTGCGGGCAGCCCACCGATTTCGTTCAGTGTCCTACGCCTTAGGCTACACCTAATACATCTTTGACTACAGCAACTGTAGCAACTCTTGCCCCCTTGGTTGCTGCGGTTGCTACGGTTGCTACGGTTGCTGCGGTTGCTACGGTTGCTACGGTTGCTGCGGTTGCTACGGTTGCTACGGTTGCTACGGTTGCTATCGTGGGGGTAGCACTTTCTGGCAGCACAGCCTCTAATTACTCAAGAATTACCCATGAAAGAATTATCCCTCCTTTCAGCCTGTATTTTCTCTCTATTCTTAGCTAGCTGTGGCGGTAGCCCCATCACAGGAGAGGGGAGAGGGGGTAGCGTGCTTATTGATGCCGATGGCGATGGGATCCCAGATCTTCTAGACCAATGCCCTTTTGACGGCTTCACTACCGATGATAATACCGACGGCTGCGAAGACTCCACTACCGATAGCGATAATGATGGGGTCAACGGTGTCGGTGCAGACGGCAGTGCTAACGATAAATGCCCTTTTGACGGCTTCAATACCGATGATAATAACGACGGCTGCGACGACTCCACCATTGATAGCGATAATGATGGGGTCAACGGTGTGACAAATGGCAATGCCAACGACAAATGTATAAATAGTACCGGTTTCGTCAGTGGTACTATTGTCAACGGCGTTAACAACGACGTTGATGGCGACGGCTGTGAAGATGGCACCGACGAAGATATTGACCTTGACAAGGATGGTGAAAAAAATTCAGCGGATGACGATGATGACGATGATGGCAAAGTAGATACTAATGACGCTTGTCCCAGAGGCACAATTGGCACCGTCGGTCTCGATACCGACAACGACGGCTGTAAAGACACAGAAGATGTAGATGACAACAACAACGGTCTGATAGAAATTGCCACTGCTGATGAGCTAAAAAACATCCGCTACCAGCTGGAGGGTAGCCGCTATAAAGAAAGTGCCAGTGATCAAGGCTCTAATGCGGGCTGTGAAGATACAGGTTCAGGTCCAGCTTGCAAGGGCTATGAATTAGCCAATGATATTGACTTGCTATCCGCCAACTTTGAACCCATTACGGGTAATTTTACCGCTATCTTAGAAGGCAATGACAATACCATCAACAACCTGACCATTAACATTAGCTCTCGACGCACTGGCTTCTTTACATTCTTGGCTACTGGTAGCACAATCCGAAACCTGTCCTTTGTATCAGGTTCAGTTGCTAGTACCTACGTTTCTGCTGATGGAAACGATAGTAGCACTGTGGGGGTTCTGGTAGGCGTTAATATGGGAACAATATCCGATGTTTCTACCAAGAGTCTATCGGTTACTGCCAGTACGGGTGGTCATGGTACTTTGGGTGGCTTGGCAGGTCATAATATTGGCATCATCACAAATAGCTATGCCATTGGCACTGCCAACGGTGGAAACGGTACTGATGACCGTGTGGGCGGTTTGGTAGGTCAGATTGAGGGCAGAATCCTAGATAGCTATGCCATTGGCTCTGCTAATGGCGGTACTGGCAATGACTATGTAGGCGGCTTGGTGGGATATGCTGGTAATGATAATTTTTCTGTAACCCTCCAGAACAGTTATTCCTTAGGCAATGTGGATGGTGGTAATGGAGCCGATGGAGTGGGACGCTTGCTTGGCAAAAAAGGTACTGGGACTAAGGCAATTACAATTACCAGCAACTATTACAATAGTGAGAGCCAGTTGAATAATGGTGAGACCAAATTAACCCTTAACGACCCCGAGGCAGTTGCCAAAACCAGAGATAACTTAAAAAGATTGACTGCCCCCACTACCGAAACTGATTTTACAGGCGACAATAACGGCTGGAGTACCAACGACTGGAATTTTGGCACAAACACCCAATACCCCAGCCTCAAGTCTTATGAGACTACCACTGATACCAGCACCCCCCCCGTGATCACCCAAATCGCAGGCAAGTTACTCTGCGGGCAGCCCACCGATTTCGTTCAGTGTACTCCTACGCCTTAGGATATTCCCTACATCTTGACTTCTTGCCTCCTCGGGTGCTATCCTAGGACTGGCACTTTCAGGAATTCTGACATAGGCTTTCCGTGCAAAGATTATCACTACTTTCGGCTTGTATTTTCGCTATATTTTTAGCTAGCTGCGGGGGGAGCGAGGGCGGGGGTGGAGCTATTGGCACTACTGATACCGATTCCGATGGCGTCCCCGACAGCAAGGATCTGTGCAAAAATAGCCTTGAGGAGAACTTCATCAGCAGCAGCACCACCGACGACGACAAGGACGGTTGCGAGGACAGTACCGAAGACCAAGATGGTGGTGATGGCAGTGATGAAGATAATGATGGTATTTATGGCGACGACCCCGCTACTAGAACTGAGCGTGATAAGTGTGAAGACGGCGACAAAGGCTGGACGAGCATAAGCACTAGCACTGACCCTGCTGTAACTATCACCGACTACGATTCCGATGGTTGTCGGGATGCTGGCGAGGATACCGATGACGACAATGATGGGGTCCCCGATGTTGATACAGGCGGCGACGCTACCAAAGATGACAAATGCCCCCAAGGCAGTTTATTCACCAGCATGAGCACTGGCGATAACATCAACGACTATGATGGCGACGGTTGCAAAGATGACGACCCTAATGGAGAAGACAAAGATGACGACAATGATGGGGTCCCCGATGTTGATCCAGGCGGCGACGCTACCAAAGATGACGGATGCCCCAAAGGCAAGTTATTCACCAGCATTAGCACTGGCGATAACATCAACGACTTTGATGGCGACGGCTGCCGAGACTCAGACGAGGACGATGATGACGATAATGACACCATCCTAGACGTCACTGACGTGGATGACGACAACGATGGTCTAATAGATATTGCCACTGCTGAGGAGCTAAACAACATCCGCCGTAATTTGGCAGGCACTCACTATAATGATGGCAGTAATTCATCTAATGCGGGCTGTCCCAGCACGGATTGCAGGGGCTATGAACTAGCTCAGGACATCAGACTAGCAGATCTAACTGGCTCTGACACTAAAAACTGGGATCCCGTTGGTAGCAACGCAGATCCTTTTACCGCTACCTTAGAAGGCAATGACAATACCATCAGTAACCTTATCATAGTTAGTGATACCCCAAATATGGGATTTTTTGCGGTATTGGATGGGACAGTCCAAAACTTGTCCTTTGTAGAAGGTTCGGTTACCAGTACGCGCAGGAGCATTGCCTCTACCCCCAGCAGGATAGGGGTTCTGGTAGGCAGAAATAATGGAACAATATCGGGTGTTTCTACGGGGATCTCGGTTGTTGCTGGCTCAGGTTCCAATAACTATGTAGGTGGCTTGGTGGGTGTTAATGAGGCTGGCACGATCCAGAACAGCTCTGCCACTGGCAATGTGAGTGTCGGTAATGGTAATGGTGATTATGTAGGTGGTTTGGTAGGTGAAAATTATGGTGGCACCATTCAAAATAGCTACGCCACTGGCACTGCTAATGGCGGTGCTGGTAATGACTATGTAGGCGGCTTGGTGGGTTCTGTTGGTGATAGTGGCACCATTCAAAATAGCTACGCCACTGGCACTGCTAATGGCGGTGCTGGTGATGACAATGTAGGCGGCTTGGTGGGTTATAATGGCACCGTCGGAAATAGCTATGCCACTGGCACCGCTAATGGCGGTGCTGATGATGACAATGTAGGCGGCTTGATGGGATATGCTGATAATGAGTATGCTTCTGTCACCCTCGGTACCAGTTATTCCTTAGGCGATGTGAATGGGGGCGAGGGAACCGATGAAGTGGGACGCTTGCTGGGTAAAAAAGGTACTGGGACTGGGGCACTTACAATTGCCAGCAACTATTACAATAGTGAGAGCCAGTTGAATAATGGTGAGACCATAGAAGAACTTACAGGTACTAATGAAGCTAAAGGCAGAACCAAATCTCAGCTGAAAGCCATCAATCTGGATCTCCCCAATAATCTGGCTGCTTGCGAAGCAGCTGGGGGAACTTGGAATGACACTGCATCATCATGTACTGACGGAAATCTAGCTGGCTGGAACGCTTTCAACTGGGAATTCCAAGCTGGCTTCCATCCCACCCTCAAGTCTTATAAGACTACCACTGATACCAGCACCCCCTCCGTTATCACCCAAATCGCAGGCAAGTTACTCTGCAAGCAACCCACCGATTTCGTTCAGTGTACCAGTAATCCCTAGGCTAGACCCCCCCCCCCCCAATTGCACCCTAGGCTATACCTTCGGCAGACTGCTTGAAAAAGGCAACCGAATCCTTCTGGGAGTGAGTATTAACTCACTCCCTTTTTTTCTTTATTTTAAGGGGAGGACTAGGAGGAGTAGGGGGATAGAGGGAGTGTAAGGGGAGGGACCAAGGGGAGATTCTCCTTAAATTTGACCTGAGAACCTTTTTACTGATACTATATTAAGTAGACATACTTTCTTAATCTCCAGCCCTCCCCTTCTAATAAGGGGAGTAGAGTCATCATGAAAAGGTTCCTACTATTCTTATCCAATTTTATTCTCATCCTTTTCCTAGCTGGCTGTAGTGATACTAATGATGGCAGTACCAAGCCCGCTGATGCCGATGGTGATAACATCATTGATAGCACAGATTTATGCCTAAAAAGTGCTGATCAAACCTTTGTCAGCAACAGCATATCTGATGCAGATTCCGATGGCTGCCAAGACTTCACCGAAGATGAAGATGGCGGTACTGGTGAAGATAAAGATAATGATGGCTTATTTGGCACCAATCTAGATAACACCGAACGTGATAAATGCGAAGACGGATCCAAAGAATGGAATAGCAACTCTAATACCGATTTTGACGGCGACGGCTGCCAAGACTCAGACGAAGACCCCGATGACGACAATGATAGAGTCAATGATATTGATAGAAGAAAAGAAATCCTAGACCAATGCCAAAAAAGCGATGATGAAAACTTCATCAGCACCCCCGCCACCGACTACGATTCCGACGGCTGCCAAGACTCAGGCGAAGATACCGATGACGATAATGATGCCATCAACGATTATAATCCAGACGACACTGACCTAGACCAATGCCAAAAAAGCAACGATAAAAACTTCGTTAGCACCTCCGCCACCGACTACGATTCCGACGGCTGCCAAGATGATGACCCCGAAGACACCGACGACGACAATGATGGTATCAACGATTATAATCCAGACGACACCGCCCTAGACCAATGCCAAAAAAGCAATGATCACAACTTCCTCAGCAATAGTGCCACCGACCACGATTCCGACGGCTGTAAAGATGACGACCCCGAAGACCACGATGACGATAATGACGGCCTCAACGATTATAAGCTAGACGGCACTACCCTAGACCAATGCCGAAGAAGCAATGATCACAACTTCATCAGCAATAGTGCCACCGACTACGATTCCGACGGCTGTAAAGATGACGACCCCGAAGACGATGATGACGACAATGATGGCATCAACGATTATAAGCTAGACGGCACTGACCTAGACCAATGCCAAAAAAGCAATGATCACAACTTCCTCAGCGACAATATCACCGACTACGATTCCGATGGCTGTAAAGATGACGACCCCGAAGACACCGATGACGACAATGATGGCGTACTAGATGCCAGTGACACCATATGCCCTCTCAGCCCCCTCACCGAAATTGACTACGATTCTGACGGATGTAGAGATTCTGAAGACGATGATGACGACAATGATGGCATCAACGATTATAATCTAGACGACACTACCCTAGACCAATGCCAACAAAGCAATGATCACAACTTCCTCAGCGACAATATCACCGACTACGATTCCGACGGCTGTAAAGATGATGACCCCGAAGACACCGATGACGATAATGATGGCGTACTAGACGCCAGTGACACCATATGTCCCCTCAGTCCCTTCAACGAAATTGACTACGATTCTGACGGATGTAGAGATTCTGAAGACGATGATGACGACAATGATGGCATCAACGATTATAATCTAGACGACACTGTCCTAGACCAATGCCAACAAAGCAATGATCACAACTTCCTCAGCGACAATATCACCGACTACGATTCCGACGGCTGTAAAGATGACGACCCCGAAGACACCGATGACGATAATGATGGCGTACTAGACGCCAGTGACACCATATGCCCTCTCAGTCCCTTCAACGAAATAGACTACGATTCTGACGGATGTAGAGATTCTGAAGACGATGATGATGACGATGATGGCATCAACGATTATAAGCTAGACGGCACTGACCTAGACCAATGCCGAAAAAGCAATGATCACAACTTCCTCAGCGACAGTGACACCGACCACGATTCCGACGGCTGTAAAGATGACGACCCCGAAGACCCCGACGACGACAATGATGGCGTACTAGACATAAATGACACCCTATGCCATTTCAGCCCCCTCACCCACCCTGACCACGATGGTGACGGCTGTAAAGATTCCGAAGACTACGACGACGACGATGATGGCTTACTAGATGGCAATGATACCATATGCCCTCTCAGCCCCCTCATCGAAGCTGACTACGATTCTGACGGCTGTAAAGATTCTGAAGACAACGACGACGACGATGATGGCGTACTAGACATCAATGACACCATATGCCATTTCAGCCCCCTCACCGGGCCTGACTACGATTCTGACGGCTGTAAAGATTCTGAAGACAACGATGACGACGATGATGGCGTACTAGACATCAATGACACAGCATGTCCAGAAAGTCCCCTCACCGACACCGACTACGACGGCGACGGCTGTAAAGATTCTGAAGACGATGATGACGACGGTGATCACATACTAGATATAAATGACACCATATGCCCCAAAAGTCCCTCTGGCTTCATCAGCACCCCCACCACCGACTACGACGGCGACGGCTGCCGAGACTCAGACGAAGACATAGATGATAATAACAACGGCCTGATAGAAATCTCCACGGCTGCCGAACTAAACAACATCCGCTATGACCTGGATGGAACTCACTATGATGACAATACGGGTAATAAATATAACTTGGGCTGTCCTCCCTCTGGTTGCAATGGCTATGAACTAGTAAATAACATCATTCTGACAACCCCACTTGGCACTGATACTAGAAATTGGATCCCTATCCCAGGAAACTTTAACGCCATCCTAAAAGGCAACGATAATACCATCAGAAACCTAACCATTGACAATAATACCCAATATACTGGCTTCTTTACTATCCTGGGTTCTAATAGCACAATACAAAACTTGTCCTTTGTAGCAGGTTCAATTACCAGTGGCTTCCATACTGGAACTAATGCCAACGCTAGCCATATAGGAGTTCTAGCGGGTAAGAGTAGCGGCGACCTCGACGACATTTCTGCTGAACTCCCAGTTTCTGCTGGCACTAGTAGCTACGACAACCTCGGCGGCTTGGTCGGTAGTAACTACGGCACCATTGAATACAGCTCTGCTACTGGCTCTGTCGCTGGCAACACGGATAATGACAATGTCGGCGGCTTAGTCGGCAGTAACTACGGCACCATTGAATACAGCTCTGCAATCGGTTCTGTCGATGGCGATACGGGTAGCGATAAGGCCGGAGGCTTGGTCGGTAGTAACTACGGCACCATTGAAAACAGCTCTGCAATCGGCTCTGTAGATGGCGGCACCGATAATGACAATGTCGGCGGCTTGGTCGGTAGTAACTACGGCACCATTGAAGACGGCTCTGCAATCGGTCCTGTCGCTGGCGGCACCGATAATGACAATGTCGGCGGCTTGGTCGGTGATAATAGTACCGGTGCCTTTCTCCAAAATAGCAGTGCCACTGGCTCTACCACTGGCGGTACGGGTGATGACAGGGTCGGAGGCTTGGTCGGTGATAACCTGGGGCCCATCAAAAACAGCTGGGCTGCACACGGCAGTGCCACTGGCGGTGACGGTATGGACTATGTAGGAGGCTTGATAGGTTATACTGGCGGCGATACCATCCAAAACGGCTATGCTACAGGTTCTGCCGCTGGCGATGATGATGATGACGTAGTAGGTGGCCTAGTGGGATATGTTGCTTCTGGAACCGTCAAAAACACTTATTCCATAGGTGCTGTCGCTGGAGGCACTGGAAGCGATCTAATTGGCCGCTTAATCGGCAGTGAAGAGACCGCTGCAACAATTGCTAGCAACTATTATTACGGTGATAGTATCCTGGATAGTGCTGATGATACCGTACTAATCATTGGCACGGAAAAAACTAGCAATGAACTAAAAGAATTGTATATCGGTACCACTGCTATTGACTTTGGTGTTGGCAATCAGTGGGATACCTTAAGTTGGGAGGACGCTGGAACTGACAAATACCCCAGCCTAAGGTCTTACCTGACTATAACTGATATCTATGGCGTAGTAACCCAAGTTTATGGCTTTCTACTCTGTAACCAACCCACCGATTTCATTCAATGTCCTCCTACGCCTTAGGCTATTCCTTACCTCTTGACTTCTTGCCTCTTCGGGTGCTACCTTAGGGGCTGGCATTTTCAGGCATTCTGACATAGGACTTTCCATGCAAAAATTATCACTACTTTCGGCTTGTATTTTCGCTCTATTTCTAGCTAGCTGCGGGGGGAGCAGTGGGGGTGGAGGAGGTGGAGTTGCTGACAAAGACGGCGATGGCGTCCCCGACAGCAAGGATCTGTGTGAAAATAGCCTTAACGAGAACTTCATCAGCGACGACACCACCGACTACGATTCCGATGGTTGCCAAGATGACAGCCCTGAAGACACCGATGACGATAATGACGAGGTAGACGATTTTAATGCAGACGGCAGCGAGCTAGACAAATGCCGAAAAAGTCTTGATAAAGACTTCATCAGCGACGACACCACCGACTACGATTCCGATGGCTGCAAAGATGACAGCCCTGAAGACACTGATGACGACAATGACGAGGTAGACGATTTTAATGCAGACGGCAGCGAGCTAGACAAATGCCGAAAAAGTCTTGATAAAGACTTCATCAGCAGCACCACCACCGACTACGATTCCGATGGTTGTCGGGATGCTGGCGAGGACACCGATGACGATAATGACGAGGTCAACGATGTTGATGCAGACGGTAGCGAGCTAGACAAATGCCGAAAAAGTCTTGATAAAGACTTCATCAGCAACGACACCACCGACTACGACAGCGATGGTTGTCGGGATGCTGGCGAGGATACCGATGACGACAATGACGAGGTAGACGATGTTAATGCAGACGGCAGCGAGCTAGACAAATGCCGAAAAGGCAATTTCTTCATCAGCAACGACACCACCGACTACGATTCCGATGGTTGCCAAGATGACAGCCCTGAAGACACTGATGACGACAATGACGGGGTAGACGATGTTGATGCAGTCGGTAGCGATCTAGACGAATGCCGAAAAGGCAATTTCTTCACCAGCGACGACACCACCGACTACGATTCCGATGGTTGCCAAGATGACAGCACTGAAGACACTGATGACGATAATGATGGCAAAGATGATGATAGTGATAGCTGTGCCAAAGGTAACATAGGTTGGAGCAGAACCACTGACGCCACCACTGGCACTGACAAAGATGATGATGGTTGTCAGGATGCTACTAGCGAGGACCGAGATGGTGGTGATGGCACTGATGACGACAATGATGGCAAAGCTGATGTTGATGATAGCTGTCCCGAAGGTGACACAAATTGGCTCAGCACCACTGACGCCACCACTGGCACTGACAAAGATGATGATGGTTGTCAGGATGCTACTAGCGAGGACCGAGATGGTGGTGATGGCACTGATGAAGATAATGATGGTATTTCTGGCACTGACATCAATAATGCTGAGCTTGATAAGTGCGAGAACGGCGACAAAGGCTGGACGAGCGGAAGCGACACCGACAACGACAGCGATGGTTGTCGGGATGCTGGTGAGGATACCGATGACGACAATGACACCATCCTAGATACCGATGACGTGGATGACGACAACAACGGTCTAATAGAAATTGCCACTGCTGAGGAGCTAATCAACATCCGCCACGATATGGACGGCACTCACTATAATGATGGCAGTAATTCATCTAACGAGGGCTGTCCTACTACTAATCCCGTAGGTTGCAAGGGCTATGAACTAACTCAGGACATCAGATTAGCAGATCTAACTGGCTCTGACACTAGCAACTGGGATCCCATTGGTAACTTTACCTATCCTTTTACCGCTACCTTAGAAGGCAATGGTTTCACCATCAGAAACCTAACCATTAGCAATGGCTCCCAGTACACGGGCTTTTTGGGGGCCCTGGGGGGGACAGTCCAAAACTTGTCCTTTGTAGGAGGTTCAGTTACCAGTACGCACGGGGGTCGGGGCTATATAGGGGTTCTGGCAGGTTATAATTATGGAACAATATCGGGTGTTGCTACGGGGCTCTTGGTATCTGTCAACTCAGGTTCCTATGGCGATGTGGGCGGCTTGGTAGGTAATAATGGTACTAATCACGGTAATGGTGCAGCCCTCATCCGAAATAGCTCTGCCACCGGCGATGTTAATGGCAGTGCTATTGCTGACAGTGTAGGTGGCTTGGTAGGTTATAATAAGACTGGCACCATTCAAAATAGCTCTGCCACTGGCAAGGTTGATGGCGGTGATGGTAATAATGACAGTGTAGGTGGCTTGGTAGGCCTTAATTCTAGCACCATTCAAAATAGCTCTGCCACTGGCAAGGTTGATGGCGGTGATGGTGATGATGATAGGGCGGGTGGCTTGGTAGGTAGGAATACTGGCACCATTCAAAATGGCTCTGCCACTGGCAAGACCGATGGTGGTGCTGGTGATAATGATAGGGTGGGTGGCTTGGTAGGTATAAATGCTGGCACCATTCAAAATAGCTATGCCACTGGCTCTGCCACTGGCGGTGCTGGTGGTAGGGATAAGGTAGGTGGCTTGGTAGGAGATTATGTTTCTGGAACCATCGGTAACAGTTATTCCCTAAGTGCTGTTGATGGAGGGGCTGGATTCGATAAGGTGGGTCGCTTGGTTGGCAATAGAGTTAGTGGTAGTATTGCGAGCAGCTATTATGATAAAAATAGTACTGCTACAGGCGGTACTCTATTAGTCTTGGGGATAGGCAAAACCAAAGCCCAGCTGAAAGCCATCAATCTGGATACCCCCAATAATCAGGCTGCTTGCGAAGCAGCTGGCGGAACTTGGCATGCTTCTAATACATGTACTGGCGGGAATCTAGCTGGCTGGAACGCCTTCAACTGGGAATTCCAAGCTGGCTTCTATCCCACCCTCAAGTCCTACAAGGTGGATTCCAGCAATGCCCAAATCGCAGGCACTCTACTCTGCGGGCAATTACCCGAAGCTGACTTCGTTCAGTGTCCTACGCCTTAGGGGTAATTTTAACTAATACAAAAAACTTGACTTTTGTATCAATTTGGTTATATGGTGAAGCTAGTTGTTTTTGCGTTTGAGGCATGCCTTCTGCGGAATGCCTTCTAGCCATCTCTCCATTATCAAGATATAGAATTTACCATGAAGAAATTATCGTTGTTTTTAGACAGTTTTATTTTCACTTTACCGGAAAACAGGATTTCTAATGAAAAAACTATCACTACTTTCAGTCAGTATTATTTTTACCATTGTTTTAGCCAATTGTGGTGGTGGGATTGTAGACAGCGATGGTGGAAGGTCTGCTGATACCGATTCAGATGGCGTCCTCAATGGCGAAGATTTGCTATGCCCGGATAGTCCTGCGGGTTTTGTCAGTAACGAGAGTACCGACCATGACAGCGATGGTTGTCAAGATAATGGCTCAGAGGACGCTGATGATGATAATGATGGGGTAGAAGACATATTTGACGCTTGTGAAAGAGGTGATGTTGGCTGGACTAGCAACAAAACAACCACCGACAAGGATGGCGATGGTTGCCGAGATGAGGGAGGCGAAGACAAAGATGGTGGTGCTGGGACTGATGCGGACAATGATGGGGTGGCGGATGCAGTGGATACTGATGACGACAATGATGGCGTGCTAGATACCGAAGACTTGGATGCTGATGGCGATGGTTTAATAGAGCTTTACGATGCTGAAGGTTTAAGTAACATTCGCTATGACTTGGATGGTACTCACTACGATGATGAGGAGGATGACGAGGGTGAGAATATAGGTTCTGAGGTAGGTTGTCCCAGTACGGGTTGTCGGGGTTATGAGTTAGAAGCTGACGTTGATTTAGCGGATCTGGTTGCTCCTGCTATCAGCAATTGGGTGCCGATAGGTGGTTTAGGAGGATATTTTTCAGCTATTTTTAATGGAAATGGTCATACCATCAGTAATTTGACCATTGTTTCTGATGAGCAATATGTTGGCTTTTTTGCGAATGTGAGTATTTATGGCAGGGTGAAGAACTTGATATTTGAGAGTGGTTCAATTTTCAGTAGCCATGAAGGGATTATAATGCATAAGGGTCATGTGGGTGTTTTTGGGTTGAACAGAGGGGTATTAAGTAATATTGTTTCGAAAGTTGCGATCTCTTCTGGAGCTGACAATAAAAATTACGGTTATGTGGGTGGTTTGGTTGCTCTTAATTCGGGGGGCACCATTCAAAACAGCAAAACCTATGGGAACGTCGCTGGTTACGGCTTTGTGGGCGGTTTAGTAGGTTTCAATAGGGGTGGCATCGTCCTGGACAATCGAGTATTTGGAAATGTGACTGGCTATGGAGGAGCTTACGGTGACGGTGGCTATGTGGGAGGCTTGGTAAGTTACAGTTATATTGACACTGTCCGAAACAACCAAGTCTTTGGAAATACATATGGCAGTGGTGGTAGGGAATCTATAGGTGGCTTGGTGGGGTACAGTGAGAAAAGCACCATCCAAGACAACCAAGTCTCTGGAAATACACATGGCGGTAAGGGTAATGATTATGTAGCTGGCTTGATAGCTTACAGCCGTGATAGTACCGTTCAGAACAACCAAATCTCTGGAAATGTCTATGGCGATGAGGATAATGACGGAGTAGGCGGCTTGGTGGGGTACAATAAAAATAGCAATATCCAAGGCAATCGATGCTTAGGAGATGTCCATGGCGGTAAGGGTAGTGATTATGTAGGTGGCTTGGCGGCGTTAAATTTTGGAACCATCCAAAACAGCTACTCTAGAGGCTTGATTGCTGGCGGTTCGGGTGGTTCTGCAGGTGACTATGTAGGTGGCTTGGTGGGTGACAATTTCGGCACCATCCAAAACAGCTCTGCCACTGGAGATATCACTAGCGGTGCTGGTTCCTTAGATAGTGTAGGCGGCGTGTCAGGTGTTAATAGGGCTAGCGGCACCATAAGTAATAGCTATGCCACTGGCAGTGTTATTGTCGCTAGTGGTTATAATAATAGGGCGGGAGGTTTGGTAGGTTCAAATGATGGTGGCACCATCGAAAATAGCTATGCCACTGGCAATGTTACTGGCAGTAATGGTCTTAAAGGTCTTGTGGGCGGTTTAGCAGGTCACAATGATGGTGGCAACATCAAAAATAGCTATGCCACTGGCAATGTCGCTATCAGTGTCGCTTTCAATGCTGCTGGTAATGATGTTACTGGTAATGATAATAGGATGGGAGGTTTGGTAGGTGAAAATTATGGCAGCATCATTGAAAATAGCTATGCCATTGGCAATGTTGCTGGCGGTGCTGGTGATTATGATAGGGTCGGCGGCTTGGTGGGATATTTAGCTGGTGGAACCATCCAGACAAATTATTCCTTAGGCAGTGTTACTGGTGGTGGTGGTACAGACCTTGTAGGCCACTTTATTGGCAATAAAGGATATTCTACGATCACAGTCGCCGGCAACTATTATAGTAGTACTAGTAGCTTAGCTATTGATGATGATGATACAGAAGAAGTGCTTGACGGCAATAATGAAGCTGTCCGCAGAACCAACGATGCAATAAAAAGGTTGATTGTTGGTACTACCGAAACTGATTTTGGGGAGAGCAATCGCTGGAATGAATTCAGCTGGGATTTTGGTACCACCCAACAATACCCCAGCCTGAGATCCTACCAAGAGAATCCCAATAATGGTAATGCCCAAATTCATGGCAGGTTACTCTGTGGGCAACCCGACCCTGACTTCGTTCAGTGTCCCCAGGTTGATCCCTAGGCAGATTATCTGTTGTTGCTTTTCCTGACATTAGGCATTCCTTTTTAAGGAATGCCTTAAGACTGGTCTTTTGCAACCATACTAACAGAACGCCCCACTTTTTAGCCAGCATTTCACAACAATTGAACCGTAGTGTCGCTTATGAACAAATTATTCTTAACTTCAGTATGTATTTTTGCTGTTTTCTTAACCAGCTGTGGCAATAATAGTGGCAGTAGCGGAACTAATGATGCCGATGGCGACGGCATCACCGATCTGGTAGATAAGTGCCCCAACAGCCCCAGAGGCTTCATCAGTGATGGTAGCACCGACTACGATTCTGATGGCTGTCGAGACCAAGATGAAGACTCCGATGATGATGGCGATGGTAACCCCGATACCGATGTTGATACCGATGGATTTGGCGATGCAGTGGACGTGGATGATGATAATAACGGTCTGATAGAGATTACCACTGCTGAGAAGCTAAACAATATCCGCTACAGCCTGGACGGCAGCCTCTATAAAGAAGGTGCCAGTGATCAAGGCTCTAATGCAGGCTGTCTAGACACAGGTTCAGGTCCAGCTTGTAGTGGCTATGAACTAGTCAGGGACATTATCTTAGACGCTCCAACTGCTCCTGATACCAGAAACTGGGTGCCTATCGCTGGTGATTTTACCGCTACCTTAGAAGGCAATAATAAAACCATCAGCAACCTAGTCATTGTCGCTGACGCTAGCACCAAAGACGCGGGCTTATTTATATTCTTGGCTGCTGGTAGCACGGTACGGAACCTGTACTTTGCAACATGTTCAGTTACCAGTGGCTATACTGGCGGCACTTCAAAAAGTGCCAACTATTTAGGGGTCCTATCTGCCGGTAATATGGGAACAATATCCAATGTTTCTACTACGGGGATCTCGGTTATTGCCGGCGGTGGTAATTATGACTATGTAGGTAGCTTGGTGGGTTATAATGGTGTTACTGGCATCATCGAAAATAGCTCTATCACTAATAGCTCTGTTACTGGCGGTGCTGGTATGTCTAATTATGTAGGTGGCTTGGTAGGTGATAATTTGAACATTATCCAAGATAGCTCTATCACTAATAGCTCTGTTACTGGCGGTTATGATGATCATGATAAACTGGGTGGCTTGGTGAGTAATAATACTGGCACCATCGAAAATAGCTCTGCTGTTACTACTGTCGTTACAGGCGGTAAAGGTGATAGTGACGTTGTAGGTGGTTTGGTAGGGATTAATTTCGGTGCCATCCAAAACAGCTCTGCTACTGGCAATGTTGATGGTGGTAAAGGTGATAGTGACGTTGTAGGTAGCTTGGTGGGTGGTAATTTTAGTACCATCCAAAGCAGCTTTGCCACTGGCAAAGCTACTGGAGGTGCTGGTGATGACCAGGTAGGTGGCTTGGTAGGTGTTGGTATTTCACTTGGCACCGTCAAAGACAGCTATGCCACTGGCGATGTTGATGGCGGTACCGGAAATGACGTTGTAGGTAGCTTGGTGGGTGGTAATTTTAGTACCATCCAAAACAGCTCTGCCACTGGCAAAGCTACTGGAGGTGCTGGTGATGATCAGGTAGGTGGTTTGGCAGGATCTGTCAGCAACAACATCATCAAAAATGTCTATGCCACTGGCAAAGCTACTGGAGGTGCTGGTGATGACAAGGTAGGTGGTTTGGCAGGATCTGTCAGCAACAGCATCATCCAAAATGTCTATGCCACTGGCAATGTTGCTGGCGGTACCGAAAATGACGTTGTAGGTGGCTTGCTGGGATATATTGATAATGATGAGCATTTTTATGTAACAATCATCCAGAACAGTTATTCCTTAGGCAATGTGGATGGGGACGAAGGAACCGATGAAGTGGGGGTTTTACTTGGCAAAAAAGGTGCTGGGACTGGGACAATTACAATTACCAGCAACTATTATAATAGTAATAGCCAGTTGAATAATGGGAACGTATTAAACCTTAGCGACGACAATGTTAAAAGCAAAACCAGCACCGACCTAAAAAACTTGACTGCTGCCATCACCGAAGCTGACTTTACAAACGGCTGGAGTGCCAAAAATTGGGATTTTGGTTCAACAAGCCAATACCCCAGCCTGAAATCCTATCAGGAGAATTCCAATAATGCCCAAATTCATGGCAAGTTACTCTGTAACCAACCCACCGACTTCGTTCAGTGTCTCACACCTTAGGCTAGACCCCGACTGATTGCCCGCTTCTGTGAAATACAACCTATCTAAACTCGGCACTTAAAAAAATATCGTCTCATCAAAAAAAAAAGCTTGACAAGGAGTTAAATAGCATACTCATGTGGGTAGGGTGCTGGTTGGGCTTGGCAATACTTTTTAGCCAATATTTCACAAAAGATTAAATTGAAAAACTTTTGATGGACAGATTATCCTTAATTTCAGCTTGTATTTTTGCTCTATTTTTAGCCAGCTGCGGAGGCGGTACTGGCAGTTCCAAGCCTGCTGATACCGATGGCGATGGCGTCCTTGATACTGTAGACCAATGCTCCCCTAGTGCTTATAAGAAATTCGTCAGTACCCCCGAAAACGACTACGATGGAGACGGTTGCAAAGATGACGGCGAAGACACCGATGACGACAATGATGGCATAGAAGATGGTGTTGATGGTTGCCAAAAAAGCCTCATAAGTTTTATCAGCGTTAAATATATCAACGACTACGATTCTGATGGCTGTCGAGACCAAAATGAAGACGACGATGATGATGGCAATGGTAGCGATGATACCGATACTGATAGCGATGGATTTGGCGATGCAGTGGACGTGGATGATGATAATGACGGTCTGATAGAGATTGCCACTGCTACCGAGCTAAACAATATCCGCTACAGCCTGGATGGCAGCCCCAGTAATGTAGGCTATAATGTAGGCTGTCCAAAGTCAGACATAGGTTCAGGTCCTGTTTGCAAGGGCTATGAATTAGTCAATAACATTGACTTGCTATCCATCAGCTTTGAACCCATTATGGGTGGTTTTAGCGCTATCTTAGAAGGCAATGACAACACCATCAGCAACCTAATCATTGTCACTGACGCTAACACCAAAGACGCGGGCTTATTTATACACTTGACTGCTAATAGCACGGTACGGAACTTATCCTTTGCAACAGGTTCAGTTACCAGTAACTATGTTAATGGCATTCAAAACAGTCCCAACTATGTAGGGGTTCTAGCCGCCGCCAATGATGGATTTATATCCGATGTTTCTATTACGGGGATCTCGGTTACTGCCGTCGGTGGTGATTATGACTATGTAGGTGGCTTGGTGGGTGGTAATTACAACATAATCCAAGACAGCTCTGCCACTGGCAATGTTTTTGGTGGTGCTGGTGATTATGACTTTGTGGGTGGTTTGGTGGGTGTTAATTACAGCATGATCCAAGACAGCTCTGCTGCTGGCAATGCTGCTGGCAATGCTGGTGATGACCGTGTAGGTGGCTTAGTGGGTGGTAATATTAGCACCATTAAAAATAGCTCTGCTACTGGCAAGGTTGATGGAGGTGCGAATAATGACTTTGTAGGTGGCTTGGTGGGTCGTAATTTTGACATCATTCAAAGCAGCTCTGCCACTGGCAAGGTTACTGGTGGAGGTACTACTGATGGAGGTGATGGAACTGACCACGTGGGTGGTTTGGTAGGTACCAATAGTGCTGATGGTAACATCCAAAATAGCTATGCCACTGGCAATGCTATTGGCGGTATTGTTGTGGGTGGTTTGGCGGGTACTAATTTCAACATCATCCAAGACAGCTATGCCACTGGTAATGCTACTGGAGATGCGAGTGATGACTATGTAGGTGGCTTGGTGGGTGCTAATTTCAACATCATCCAAGACAGCTCTGCTGCTGGCAATGCTGCTGGCAATGCTGGTGATGACCGTGTAGGTGGCTTAGTGGGTGATAATTACAGCATGATCCAAGACAGCTCTGCTACTGGCAAGGTTGATGGAGGTGCGAATAATGACTTTGTAGGTGGCTTGGTGGGTCGTAATTTTGACATCATTCAAAGCAGCTCTGCCACTGGCAAGGTTACTGGTGGAGGTGTTACTGCTGGAGGTGATGGAACTGACCACGTGGGTGGTTTGGTAGGTACCAATAGTGCTGATGGTAACATCCAAAATAGCTATGCCACTGGCAATGCTATTGGCGGTATTGCTGTGGGTGGTTTGGCGGGTACTAATTTCAACATCATCCAAGACAGCTATGCCACTGGTAATGCTACTGGAGATGCGAGTGATGACTTTGTAGGTGGCTTGGTGGGATATATTGCTTCTGGAAGCATCAATAATAGTTATTTCTTAGGCGATGTTGATGGGGGTGCTGGTAGTGATGACTATGTTGGCTACTTGATCGGCGGGAGGGAACCAGAAGAAGATGCTGATACTACACTTGCCGGCAACTACTATAATAGTGGGGGTAGATTTGAGGGTGCTGAGAGCGTATTAACCTATACCGCCGCCGAGGGGCTTGGCAGAACCAGCGCCAAACTAAAAGCCTTGACTGCCGACATCACCGAAACTGACTTTGAAGGCGACAACAACGGCTGGAATGAATTCAACTGGAATTTCACTGCTGGCTTCTATCCCACCCTGAAGTCTTACGAAGAGGATGCCGATATGGGCAATCTACTCTGTGGGCAATTACCCGTAGCTGACTTCGTTCAGTGTACCACGCCTTAGGCAAATATCTGAATAAAAAAACTTGACACTAGCTCAAATTGTCCTATACAACCGAAGCTGAGGTGTCTTATCACCCTGAGGCTACGTTTTTGTGGCAAGTAATTTTATAATCTTAGATTAAAGCAAATATCTGAATAAAAAGACTTGACACTAGCTCAAATTGTCCTATACAACCGAAGCTGAGGTGTCTTATCACCTAAGGCTACGTTTTTGTGGCAAGTAATTTTATAATCTTAGATTAAAGCAAATATCTGAATAAAAAGACTTGACACTAGCTCAAATTGTCCTATACAACCGAAGCTTAGGTGTCTTATCACCCTGAGGCTACGTTTTTGTAGCAAGTAATTTATAACATTAAGTTGAAAAGGGCTTAAAATGAAAAAATTATCACTATTATCACTATTCTTGGTCGCTTTTGCTCTTGTGTTAGCAGGCTGTGGCAGTGGTGACGACAAGAAATCTACCACTAAGGCAACAACCAAAAAAGTTGATGCTGATGATGATGGCAATGGTCTAATAGATATTAGCACTATTGCCCAGCTGAAAAACATCAAGAACAACTTGGATGGTACTAGCTATAAAACAAGTGCAACAGGTGAAGGCGATGCTTCTGGTTGCCCTGAAATTGGTACAGGAACTGCCAAAAAAGCAACTTGCAAAGGCTATGAACTAGACAATGACATTGCCTTCACAGGTGATACCAGCAACTTTGCCTCCATTGTAGGTTTCACAGGTATCTTTGATGGCGGTAACAAGGAAATCACTGGCCTGGTAATTGGTGGTGACTCCGTAAACACCGGTTTCTTCGCCGACTCATCTGGAACGATAAAAAATCTAAGTATTGTTGGGGCCACGGTTTCCAGTACTAGTACTGCTGCTAATAGCACCGTAGGTGTTTTGGTAGGTAATAATACCGGTACCGTAGAAAATAGCTCTGCTACTGCTACTACCGCTGTCGGTTCTGTAACTGGCAATGCTTCTTCCTTAGGTGGCTTGGTGGGCTATAATGGTAATGGTGGTACCATCCAAAATAGCTTTGCCAGTGTCAGTGTTACTGGCGGTGCTGCGGCTAACTCTGTAGGCGGCTTGGTAGGTAAAAATACCTCTGGTACCATCCAAAATACTTTTGCCACTGGCAATGTTGTTGGCGGTGCTGGAGTTGACCAGATAGGCGGCTTGCTTGGAGAACTTGTTAGTGGAACAGTCACGAACAGCTTCTCCTTCTTGGGTACCGTTGATGGTGGTGCTGGAGATGATTTAGTTAGCCTCTTTATTGGCAAAGTAGCAGCTTCGGATGTTACAGTTACTGGTAACTACTTTGACAGCACTACCGACAAACTGGTTGCCGATTCCACTGGCACCGATGTTTCATTGGCCTTTACAGGGGTAAACGGGGCCATTGGAAAGAGCGGCACTGAACTAAAAGCAGTGGCGGCAGGTGGCGATGAACTTGCAGATGCATCTGTAACAGTTGCAACTGCAACTGAGTTTGTTAATGGTACAGGCTTTAAGGCATTAAACTGGGATTTCACCGCTGACAAATACCTCAGCCTGAAATCCTTCAAGGTGAATGCTAGCAATGCCCAAATCGCAGGTGATCTACTCTGTAACCAACCCACCGACTTCGTTCAGTGTACTACAAACTAGGCTAGACCCCCCCCCCGACTGCTTGAAAAATAGAGCAGACCATTTTGGGAGTGAGTTAATACTCACTCCCTTTTTCTTTCTGGGGGGACAACTAATCTCTTTTCAGCACTTGACAAACCGATCGCGATACCCTACACTCACATTATCAAAACATTTTTAGTGATCCAAACTGCAGTTATGCCAAACCTAGGCTGGTAAGGATAGGTTCGCTAAGGGTTTTAGATAACGAATGAAAGGGGATTGGTGGGTAGTGACCGCCTGAGGTTCCGTTCATACCGAAGGGTGGATCATGTGTGTCCTTTGTTTGCTTTTTGGCATATGTTTTGGCACACGCAAATGACGAGGAAGATGAGGAGGTAGATTGCACCGAAATCTCTTCTCCCCTCCGCAAATGAGTAGAACCTAGGCAAGTCCTAGATTCCTGCCATTAAGGGATTAAAACGCGGATCAAGCAGTCGCAGAAACACTGGCGGGAGTTTAATAGCTCCGAAGGTCGTGGAACGCCGTTTCTGTTTTGGTGAGTACTTTTAGTACTTTTTCCAAGGTATAATTTCACGCCTAGTACCGAGCTGGGACTGAGCAATTTTAATTAATTGCCAGTTTGCATTGCTAGTTTGCATTGCCAGAGCGAAAGCGAACGTAAGTCTCGGTTCACTTAGTGGCATCCTTTCGGTAGCCACTAGCGAAGCTGAGGTCGTCATTGCAAACCGTAAGACTTCGCGGGAGGACCGTGCCATCATCTCAGGGTGAGGATTTTTGAGAATAATGGAGCAAGCGATGACATTCCTCACCAAGCCTCTTTCATTCTACCCCCCCCCAAAAACCCACCCCCCCCCCAAAAAAAACCCTCTCCCCCCTCACCTTGATTTCTCCATCACCCTGCATCACCCCATCACCCTGCCCCCCCCCAACTACCTGAGCTTGACGAAGTCCCCCTCTATGAGTTAGCATGGAGTTATCTTGCTTATTATTGTGTTCTGGGATTTTTTAGATCCTGGGATTTTTTAGAAATCTCGTAGAGGTGTCTATTATGAAAAAATTATCGTTACTATCAATCAGTTTTGTTATTGTTTTACTTTTAGCCAGCTGTGGCGATAAAGAGGATGAAAGTACCGACAAAGATGGTGACGGCATACCTAACGACCAAGATACAGTATGCCCAGATAGCCCTGAGTCTTTCACTAGCACCCCCATCACTGACTTTGATGGCGACGGTTGCGAGGATGCTGGCGAAGACACCGATGATGACAACGATGGCAAAAATGATACGGAAGATGTTGATGATAACAACAACGGTCTTAGAGATATTACCACTTACAAGGAACTAAACGAGGTTCGTTACTACCTGTACGACGGCAGTGATATCAAAGATTATATTAATAATGTAGCCTCTGATGTGGGTTGTCCTGCTCGAGGTTGCATCGGTCATGAGCTACTCAATGACATTGATATGGCTTCACAATCAGATTGGGAACCCATTGGCAATGTTGCTCAGAGTAGATTCGTCAGATTTCAGACTGTTTTTGAAGGCAATGGCTTTAGCATACTTAACTTGAATATCAATAGTAATCAACTTTCTGTAGGCTTATTTAGTTATATAGGTAAAAATGGCACGGTAAGAAATCTTAACCTATCTAGTACCTCTAGTTCGGTTGCCAGTTATGGAGGAGTTGACCATGTAGGTTCTCTAGCAGGCCGGAATAGTGGATTTATAGACAATGTTTCTTCAAACTTGCCGGTATCTGCTACTGGTAATGATAACACAATGGTAGGTGGCTTAATAGGCAGTGGTTACCAAGACGTTAGTATTAATAATAGTGGTGTTATCCAAAACAGCTATAGCACTGGTAATGTTAACGGCAATAACGGTCCGAACTTTATTGGTGGCTTGGCGGGATATCTTCAGGGCGTTATCCAGAACAGCTACAGCACTGGTGAGGTTAACGGCCAAGGGGGTAATGACGAGGTTGGCGGCTTGGTGGGACGTTCTCTTGGTACCATCCGAAACAGTTATTATTCAGGTACTGCTGATGGCGGTGCTGGTGATGACAAAATAGGCGGCTTGGTGGGATATTTTGATGGTGTATCTATCAATAATAGTTATTCCTTAGGAGCTGTTGATGGAGGGACTGGAGACGATAAGATAGGCCGCTTGATTGGCGTAAAAAGCAGTGGTAACGCCACCAGCAACTATTATAATAGCGGGAGTAACTTAGATGGCGAAACCACACTAACCCTTCCAGCCGCCGAGGCGGTTGGCAAAACCAGCGGTGGCTTAAAAAGCTTGAATGTCAGTAACACCGAAACTGAATTCACTGGTAATGGCTGGAGTGAATTTAATTGGGATTTCACTAACGGCAAATACCCCAGCCTGAAGTCTTACAAAGAGAATTCCAGTGGTGAACAAGTTACTGGAAAAATACTCTGTGGGCAATTACCCAAAGCAGACTTCGTTCAGTGTACGCCTTAGGCTAGCCCCCCGACTGCTTAAAAAAGGTAGCCGAGCATTTTTCTGGGAGTGAGTACTCACTCCCTTTATCACCCTGCTCTTAAAGGCATGTCAGATGGCATGAAAAAAAATAACTTGACAACGCCACCTATGCTTGCTATGGTAAGATTGGCGATTTCTCAAAGCTGAGGAATGCCCTAGTCTTTCATATCTATATTGGAGGATTACCGATGAAAAAATTATCGCTACTATCAATCAGTTTTGTTATTGCTTTGCTTTTAGCCAGCTGTGGCGGGGTTAGCAGCATCGGGGGTGGTAGATCTGCTGCCGACAAAGACGGCAATGGTCTAATAGAGATTCACAATGCTACCGAGCTAAACAACATCGGGGAGGGTGGTAGATCTGCTGCCGACAAAGACGGCAATGGTCTAATAGAGATTCACAATGCTACCGAGCTAAACAACATCCGACATAATTTGGCAGGCACTAGTTATAATGATGGCACGAATGCTCCATCTAGTACGGGCTGTCCTAGCTCTGGTTGTAATGGCTACGAACTAGCCGACAACATTAATCTCTCTTCCATTACCAACTTTGTTCCCATTGGACAATTAGGCAATCCTTTCACGGCTACCTTTGAAGGTAATGATTACACCATCAGTAACCTAAAAATTGCCACCGATTCCACCCTATACACGGGATTCTTTGCGGTTTTGGGTACGAGTAGCACAGTCAGAAACTTGTCCTTTGCAACAGGTTCAGTTGCCAGTAGCAACAATAGTGGTAGTACAGATTATCCCAACTGTGTAGGGGTTCTGGCAGGTAGAAATATTGGAACAATATCGGGTGTTTCTTCGGATTTATCGGTTTTTGCTAGCACAGGTGAAAATGACTCAGTAGGTGGCTTGGTAGGTTATAATGGGTCGCATTTTTATGATGGTGGTATCATCCAAGATAGTTATGCCACTGGCAATGCCAAAGGCGGTGCTGGTCATTATGATAGGGTGGGTGGCTTGGTAGGTTATAATGTTGGCACCATCGGTAATAGTTATGCCACTGGCAATGCCAATGGCGATGCTGGTGCAGACGCTGCGGGTGGCTTGGTAGGTTTTAATAATTATGGCACCATCGGTAATAGCTATGCCACTGGCTATGCCAAAGGCGGTGCTGGTAATGACTCTGTGGGTGGCTTAGTAGGTAATCATTTTATTGGCACCATCGGTAATAGCTATGCCACTGGCTATGCCAAAGGCGGTGCTGGTAATGACTCTGTGGGTGGCTTAGTGGGTTATAGTTATGAGGGCATCATCGGTAATAGCTATGCCACTGGTGATGCCAAAGGCGGTGCTGGTAATGACTCTGTGGGTGGCTTAGTGGGAGAGATTTCAAATTCTCAACATGGTTATATGAGCCTCGATAACAGTTATGCCTTAGGCAATGTGAATGGGGGGAGTGGTAGCGATGAAGTTGGTCGCTTGCTTGGCACCCAACATGGTTTTTCAAGTATTATATTTACCAGCAACTATTATAATAGTGCTAGTGCCTTAAATGGCGAAACCATCACACCCCTTACAGCTAGAGAAGCACTAGGCAAAAACAGCAGTAGCTTAAAAGCCTTGACCGCCAATAACACCAAAACTGACTTTGGCACGGGCTGGGACACTAAAAATTGGGATTTCACTAACGGCAAATACCCCAGCCTGAAATCCTACCAGACAGAAGGTACTGACGCCGATGGCAATCCTATCCAAATCCCAGGCACTCTGCTCTGCGGGCAGCGTGCAGCTGACTTCGTTCAGTGTCCGTAGTCCCCTCCATTTTCTCTTACTTTCCTCAGGCTTTTTGCCCGAGAAATTTGACAACGCCACCTACTAGGGTTAGCGTGGGCGATGTTGCTTGTTCCTGTGTTCTGGGAAAGCCCTTTTGGAAAGCTAATGGAGGTATTTCGCGTGAAGAGATTATCGCTACTCTTAGCCAGCTTTGTTCTTACTCTTTTTTTAGGCAGCTGTAGTATTATCAGTAGCATTATCAATGTTGATAAAGACAGTGATGGCATTCCTAACTCCGTTGATGTAGATGACGACAATGACGGTCTAATAGAGCTTCACAATGCTGCCGAGCTCAATAACATCCGCTATGATTTGGACGGTAGCCACTATAATGACAGGACAGGTAATCCATCCAATAAGGGTTGTCCTATCAAGAGAGGTTGCAAGGGCTACGAACTAGCGGATGATATTAGCCTAGCTTCCATTAGAAACTGGGTCCCAATTGCTGGGGATTTTACCTCTACCTTAGAAGGCAATGGCAAAACCATCCGCAACTTAACCATTGACAATGTTACCAAGTACACTGGCTTCTTTACATCCTTAGCTTCTGGTAGTAAAGTCCAAAATTTGTCCTTTGCAACAGGTTCAGTTGCTACTAGATACACTAATGGTACTAGTGACGAACGTAACCATGTAGGGGTTCTGGCAGGCATAAATAATGGAACAATATCGGGTGTTTCTGTTACTGGGTTCTCAGTTTCTGCCAGCGGAGGTTACTATGACTTAGTAGGTGGCTTGGTAGGTAGTAATGGCGGTACCATCCAAGATAGCTATGCCGATGGCGGTGATAGTTATTTCACTGGCTTTTTTGTTGCTGGTGGTGATGGTGGTTATGATAGTGTGGGTGGCTTGGTAGGTTTAAATTTTGGCACCATCAGTAATAGCTATGCCACTGGCGATGCCACTGGCAGTTCCTCTGTGGGTGGCTTGGTAGGTGGGAATTATGGCACCATCGGTAATAGTTATGCCACTGGCGATGCCACTGGCGGTGATGGTGATGACAATGTGGGTGGCTTGGTGGGTGCTAATTACAAAGGCACCATCCAAGATAGTTATGCCACTGGCTCTGCCACTGGCGGTAGATATGTGGGTGGCTTGGTAGGTCGTAATAGTAGTGATGCCACCATCAGTAATAGCTCTGCCACTGGCTATGCCAATGGTGGTGCTGGTATCCATGACTCTGTGGGTGGCTTGGTAGGTGAAAATAAAGGCACCATCAGTAATAGCTATGCCACTGGCTCTGTTATTTCTTTCGGTGATGGTAGGGACTTTGTGGGTGGCTTGGTAGGTTTAAATGATGGCACGATCCAGAACAGCTATGCCACTGGATTTGTTCTTGGCGGTGAAAGTGATGACTATGTGGGTGGCTTGGTAGGTGTGAATAGTGGCACGATCCAGAACAGCTATGCCACTGGCGATGCCACTGGCGATGGTGCCGGTGTCCGTGATGGTGATGACGATGTGGGTGGCTTGGTGGGATTTATTGATTCTGGGACTATCGCTAACAGTTATTCCTTAGGTATTGTTGATGGGGGTGCTGGTATGGATCATGTGGGTCGCTTGCTTGGCAAAAAAGGTACTGGGAGAATTACAATTACCAGCAACTATTATAATAGTACTAGTCCATTGAAAAATGGTGAGACCGTGTTAACCCTTAAAAACGCCCAGGCTAAAGGCAAACCCAGCCGCCAACTAAAAGCCTTAAATACCCGCACTACAGGCTGGAGTGCCAAGAACTGGCAGTTCACCGCTGGCTTCTACCCCACTCTAAAAGCTAAGGGCAAATTACTCTGTGGGCAATTACCCGAAGAAGACTTCGTTCAGTGTCCCCCTCCCACTACGCCTTAGGCTAGACCCCCTCCCGACTGCTTAAAAAAGGTAGCCGAGCATTTTTCTGGGAGTGAGTATTAATTCACTACCTTTTTCTTTTTGAGGACTGCACGTTGTTGCTAGCTGCTCCCGCTCCCTCCTCCCCTCTCTCTCTTTTGTTGGCTAGGGGTGAAATTGCTGATAAATAGTACTAGCGAGTTTCTTTGAAAAGCCTTGGATTTGTTCTAGTTGTTGCAAGCTAGCGGATCTCACTTTTTTGAGACTGCCTAAGGTTTTGAGGAGTTGGGCGGTGCGTTGTTTTCCTACCCCGGGGATTTGCTGGAGGGTACTGGTGAGGGTGTATTTGGTTCGCATTTTTTGGTGTTTATGCAGAGCAAAGCGATGAGCTTCATCTCGGATGCGTTGTAGCAACAATAAGCTCGGGGAGTGTGCGGGCAGGAAGAGCGGGGCTTTGCGGTGTGGAAAGACGATGTATTCAGGTGTGTTTAGTCTTTGCCGCAGAGGGTTTCGCGTTTGATTGGGAGATTTTTTAAGGCTGCGTCCTTTAGCCAGAGCACATATATCCATTTGGGTAGGGCTGATGCCAAGTTCTAGCAAGGCTTTAAGGGCTGCATTGGCTTGTGCTTTACCGCCATCTATCAGGAGTAGTTGTGGCATGGGCTGTTGTAGTTTGATTTTATTTTTTCCGTGTCTGAGGATGGCATCATAGATGGCGGCAGTATCATTGGGAGCAGTGTCGGGAGCAGTGTCGGGAGCAGTGTCGGGAGCGGGAGTGTCTAGATGCTTGTGGATGCGATAGCTTCGGTATTGAGAACGGAGGGGTTGGTTGTGTTGCCAGCAGACGATTGCGGCGGTAGAATGTTGCCCTTGCAAGTGAGAGACGTCGCAGGCTTCAATGTGTTCGGGGAGGTGTTTTAGTTTTAGGGTTCGTTGTAGTACAAGGGTGAGTTGTTCGGATTGGAGGTATCCTGTGAGGCGATTTTTAAGTTGTTTGGCGGCATTTTCTTGTGCCATTTGGAAGAGGGCTGCTCGTTTTCCGCGTTGGGGAGTGGTAATTTTGACTGCGTGAGATTTCATAAGCCACTGCTGCAGGACGGCATATTTTGTGGAGGATTCGGGGATCCAGATTTCTTGGGGAAGGATTATATGTGGTCGGCTATAGAATCTACTGAGGAAGGCTTCTAGTATTTTTGCATTGGAGCGTTCAGCGATTGTTTCAAGCAGTTGGAAATCGGAGCCGATAAGCCGTCCGCCGCGTACGAACATTATTTGGATGCCAGCTACTCCAGACTGCCGAGCAAGCCCGAACATATCTATTTGAGCGTTCTGATTAGGTAGGACCACGCGTTGTTTTTCCAGCAATCGTTGTAGTGAGTGCAGGGCATCGCGAGTGCGGGCGGCTTCTCTATATTGTTGGGTTTGGGATTGAGTTTTCATTTCTTCTCGCAGGTATTGGAGTAGTTCTTGGTCGCGTCCTTGGAAGAATAGTCGTACCTTTTGGACTGCTTTTTGATATTCAGCTACGGGGACATCGCCTTTGCAGGGAGCGAGGCATTTTTTCAGTTGATAGTTTATGCAGGGTTGATAGGTTTTGATGCCGTTTAGGTTCATTTTGCTGGTACGGAGTTGGAAGTGTTTTTGTAGAAGTCGTAGGGTCTCGCGAGCATCGGATATGGAAGCGAAGGGTCCGTAGTATTCGGCATCGGGTTCGCATTTTTCGCGAGTGAGGGACAAGCGGGGGTATTTTTCGTTGGTGGTAAGTTTGAAGAAAGGGTAGGATTTATCATCTTTGAAGTGGATGTTGTAGCGAGGGCGATGTTTTTTGATTAGATTAGCTTCTAGGATGAGTGCTTCTGCCTCGGATTCGGTGCAGATGGTCTCCACTTTATGCACCTTGCTCACCAAAGACGATAATCGTACTCCCAGCTTGGCAGAGGGCTGAAAGTAGCTATTCACCCGATGGCGTAGATTTTTGGCTTTACCTACATACAGGATGCGATTTTCAGAATCCTTGTGCAAGTAGACACCTACTTGATAAGGCAGTTGAGCCAAGCTTTCTTTGAGGGACTGGGAGGTTTCTGTGGATGTTTTTTCTGTTGAAACAGGCATTTCGGGGGGACCTTGGAGGGGTATTATAGGTCTGATTATTCTTTATGGTTTCTTATGCTAAAAGAATGCTTTGTTACTGAGTATAGTATTAAGATTTTATCAAATTATGAGCTAATAAATTATTATCCTACGAGATAAGCTAAAGTGAAAGAGGTGATTGTCAGGCTGGATGGAGGGGAATATCCCTTGTTGATCGGGGAGAGGATCTTAGCTTTGGAGTTGGAAAAGTTATTGAATCCACTGGGTTTGGAGAGGTTGGTAGTGATTGCCGATGAGAGGATGCTTTCTTTGAATAGCTGGTCGGAAAGAGCCTTGAGGGGAATTGCGGTTTCATTGCGATTACCTTTGGACTTCATACAGGTATCGGCTGGCGAAGAGCATAAGAATCTGGATACGCTGACCTTGATTTGGAATGAGATGTTGGATTTGGGTATATCTCGTGCGAGTGGGGTGATTGCTTTGGGAGGCGGAGTTATCGGAGATATGGGTGGGTTTGCATCTGCTTGTTATATGCGAGGTTTGCCTTTATGGCATGTTCCGACTACCTTGCTGTCATTTGTGGATAGTAGTATTGGGGGAAAGACGGGAGTTAATCATGCCTTAGGCAAGAATATGATTGGTGTTTTTAAGCATCCGGTGGGGGTAGTGATGGACACTAGGTTTTTGCACACCTTGCCAGAGCGTCAGTTGTGTAGCGGATGGTTTGAGTTGATTAAGCATGGTTTAATTGCGGATGCGGGTTTGTTTCAACGAGCCCTTGACTATCAGAAGCGAGTGACCGAGCTGGGTGAAATATCTTCTGATGGTTGGATTCGGTTGGTGGAATTAAGTTGTCGGGTTAAGGCGAAGGTGGTAGCTGCTGATGAAAGGGAGCAAGGTAGGCGAGTATTGCTTAATTTTGGGCATAGTTTGGGTCATTTGATTGAAACTCACACTCAGTATGGTGCTTGTCTTCATGGTGAGGCGGTGGCGGTAGGCATGTTATTTGCGTCTTGGGTATCTTATCATAAGGAGGGGTTATCAAAAGAGGAGTGGCAGCAGATTTGCGAGGCATTGTTACCCTTGATGAAACCAATTGTTATTCCTCCGTTAACGGAAGAGCAGTTCTGTCAATTATTGAGTCGGGATAAGAAATTTTTTCAAGGAAGTTTAAGATTTATATTGCTTAGAAGTATAGGATGTGCTAGGGTGAAGTGCAATTTGGTACCGATAGATTTGTGGCAATTATTTTTAGGATTTATAAGTGAATTTCCTTCTGTGTTGGAAGTGGGTTCGCTTTAGGATTGTTATTTATTATAATTTAGGATTGCTGTTTATTGTAATTAATGAATAAGACAAAAGAAGTGGTGTAGAAAGAAGCGATCTCCTTGTATTAAGGGTGCATCCATTGTTCTCTGTCATGGAATAATAAAAAATGGCTATTGGATCGGGGATCCAGATACCAGAATCGCCGACTCAAAGAGATCGGGTCGTATTGCTGTTTGAGCAATTAGCTGCGTGGGAATACACTCCCGAAGTGCTTAGATTATTCCGTCGTTACCACCTGAAGCCGATTGCCTTCAGCCGTTCTGAATTGCAGGAACAAATTTACCAATCCCTTTGCCATTCCCTGCTGGAATGGACCGGAACTCCCGACTTTCCAGGTTCCAAATACCGAGAGTGGGCGGAGCTATTTCGTCTTCATTCAGTTGCCGACCCGCTCTACATCATGCCAGAGCAAATAGAAAACACGCTGGAATGCATGGAAAAACATTGGCATCACAAGGTGGTAAGAACCATCTCCGATATTATGGTACTCAACAGCCAAGGCTTTCCTAGTTCTTTCCCTTCTCCCTTGATCAGCTTGCTGGATACCCACCGCTGGCTCGGTTGCTTCCCCTCAGAATGGAAACTTCCCAGCTTGACTATCCTACAATCGGCAGGACTACTTCCATCAGCTAGCCTTTCTACCTGTAGATTATTATGGAGATACCTCAGCGGTAAATTAAATCATCCAGTATGGCACTCGCTCTTTGATGAAAATATCCTATCTGTAGCACAAAAAATACTGCTGAAATCACCAACTCTCAAACTCGGTGCTGACAGCCAGCAAATGCTCCAAGATCCTCAATATGGACCAGCTGCCGTCCATTTCCTATTAGCCAACTTCGGTGATGGTTTCGGTTCTCTCAATGCCCAGGGACCCTGCCAAGAAAAACCCCATTGCTATAAATGTTGCTTGCGACAATCATGCAGCTGGTATCTCAAGATCCCAGCTCAATCACACTATAGCCCAGGAGCACTCTTTTCCTCAGCACAAGAACAACATCTCTTGCTACCTCAATTGATGGAAACCATCTTCTCCCTAGATAAATCGCAAACACAAACCTTGACCGATATATTGCCTAAACACGGACTGAAATCCCTGGTAGAACTGCCTCCTCAGGAACTTCAGCAATGGTGCCGAACCTTATCTATCCCTACAGATAACTTGCGTGCCTTGCTGGAAATCTGCCGCCGATTCGAAATTGAACTCATCCCTACCCATGCTCCCGTTAAAACTGCTTGGGAAATCTTCAAACACTTCCAAGCTCGCTTCCGAACTCTTAAACAAGAGCAATTCTTCATCATAATGCTAGATAAAAAAAGACGCTTTATCGGAGAATGTCTAATCACCCAAGGTACTCTGGATGCCAGCCCCATCCATCCACGTGAAGTGTTCAACCCAGCCATTAAGTACAATGCTCACTCCATAATCGTGGTACATAATCACCCCTCGGGAGATCCTCAACCATCCAAAGCGGATATTGCCGTCACCAAGGGATTAATTCAATCTGGCAATACCCTAGGCATTCCCCTCCAAGACCACATAATCATTGGACAAGAACACTACACCAGCTTGCAGGAAATGGGCTTGTTCAAATAATCCACCCCCCACCCCCCCCCTCTCACCTCCGACCCCCCACCCCTCACATCCGCTCAGGAGAAGTAATACCTAACAAATTTAATCCATGCACTAAGGTCTCTCTGGCAGCCTTGACCAGCGTCAACCGAGCCGTCTGAAGCTTCGGCACTTCCGCTCTAAGAATGGGCAAAACCGTATAGAAGCGATGGAAATCCTTAGCAAATTGGAAGATGGCATTAGCTAGCAGACTCGGCTTTAGCCTTTCGGCAGCCTTGTGAGTGATGGAAGGAAGGTCATGGATATGGCGGATGAGGATATGCTCCAGAGGGTCTGTGAGGGTTTGGAAGTCAGCTGCGGGATCGGGATAAATTCCCTTTTGGGCTGCTTTCTGCAGCAAGCTATTCATGCGTACCATCGCATAGCAAAGATAAACCCCCGTATCTCCTTCGCTGACTAGCCATGGATCCAGCCTGAAGACAATCGGCTTAAGAGGATCTTGCTTCACCATTTGATAACGGATGGCTGCGGTACTAATGCGACGAGTGGTTTCTAGAATCTCCTCCTCCGTCCACTCGCCTTGCCGATTATCAAGGTAGTTCCTCAAGATGTACTCAGTCATTGCTGCTCTGAGTTTAGAGAAAAGAACGACATTGCCAGCTCGGGAACTCATCTTGCCATCGGGCAGGGTGACCAGCCCATAGGAGAGATGATCATATGTGCAATACTTTATGGCACGCTTAATAGATTGCGAAACATTAGGTACACGCTTACTAAAATCATAGGGGCTAGCTGATATTTCCAGCTTGAGAAAGGCCGCAAATAACTGTCTAAAATAAAATGATTGCTCATCTCCCACTACATAAATGGAGATGTCCATGTCGTAGTCATTAAACTTGGTCTTAGCGAGAGCTAAATCCTTGGTGGCATAGAGGGTATTACCATCGGATTTCAAGAACATTAAGAAGCCAAGCTTTTGTTGCGAGGATCCCTCATCTAGATCAATGCCGATGGCTCCCTCAGAACGGATCAGCTTTCCTTCCTCCAGATATTTATTGATTAGACGCTTCCCTTCTTCGCCCATATCAGATTCGTAGTATTCTTTATCAAAGCGGACATCCAGCCATTCATAAATCTCCCTAAATGAGCCCAAAGACCATTCTCTAGTCATTTTCCAATTTTTACGGATAGACGCTTCTCCCGCTTCTAAATCCTTAAGTAACTTGCCGATCTCCTGCTGGCAGCGTTGTTGCTCTGGTGAGTCAGCTTGTTGCAAATATTGACAAGCAGCGGTATAGCATTCACCCAGCCACTCGCTTCGCATATGATAGCTAGGGTTGGGCTTTTTAGTAGCCAGCTGAGGAGCTAGCTCTTGACAGTTTTTCATCATCCACAAGCAACGGGCGACATGAGTACCCATGTCCCCATAGTAGCTAGCCGCAATTACTTCATGTCCTTGCTGTTTTAGTAGTCGTACCAAGCAATCTCCCAAAGCCACATTACGCATATGACCAACATGAAAGCCCTTGTGAGTATTGGGCTGAGAGTATTCCACCACTATCTTTTGAGGTTCAAGTTCCTTGGGTTTGAATAAACTGCCATCCAGTGCCTTGGGAATGCTCTCTTGTACCATTATTTCCTTGTCCACCCAGATATTTAGATAGGCCCCCTGGGCTTGGACTTTCTTAATGAGCGGTTTCAGCTCTTCATCAGCTACCGATTTAGCTAATTGCTCAGCTACCGACTCAGCTAATTGCTTGGCAATTTCAGCGGGCGTCAGGGTTATTTTCTTGCTCATCACAAAGCAAGGGAAGGCATAATCTCCCATGTCAGGCTGGGGAGGAGTACTCAGGGCATGTTCAATCGAGGCTTCCAGATCTAAATTATATGTGACTGGTTTAGAGGGATGTTTCTCCCACATCAAATTTAGATGATGCCCTAGTAGTTTTTTAATCTCTTGGGTAAAAACATTCACGGAGAATATTCCAGATAAACATTAACGAGTTGGGAGGTACAATAAAGCCTCATTTCATTGAGATATATTTCCATGTTTTTTGGTTAAAAGGCTATCATGCTTTGTCTTTCATTACCGAAAGTAAATAGCATATGCTAAGAGGGGGTAGGGGTAGGTGACTTAGTAAGAGGTGATGCATGGACAGCGAGCAGAACTTATTGTTTGGTAGGGATTGCGGGGGTCAAGAGATGGTGGGGATGTTGGAGCGGGTGACGTTTTATAATCCTGACAATTGTTTTTTGGTGGGGAGGTTTTCCAACGAGGAGGGTGGGGATGTGGTAACTGTTCGGGGTTTATTGCCAGATGCGAGGGAGGGTCAGCGATTATTGTTGCGCGGTAGTTGGGATGAGCATGTGGATTATGGATTGCAGTTTGTATTTGTGAAATATAAGCCCTTGCCTCCTAATACAAATGAGGGGATGGAGCGTTATTTAGCAGCCAGTTTTAAGGGGATTGGCATTCGGACTGCCAAGCGGATTGTGCAGACTTTTGGAGAGCAGACATTTTCGGTGATTGATAATCATCCTGAGCGATTGCGGGAGGTTCCTAAGATAACTCGTCCAGTGATAAAGGTTTTAGAGGAGGAGTGGCAGGTTCAGCGTCAGCAACGGGAGGTGCTTTTATTTTTGCATGGAGCGGGTTTATCGCCTTTGTTTGCTGGTCGGATTCACAGCTTGTACGGGGATAGATCTTTGGAGGTGATGCAGAAGAAGCCTTATCAGTTGGCATTGGAGGTATCGGGGATTGGGTTTCGGAGTGCGGATGTATTGGCACGTCATAATGGTCTTGGGCAGGATGACCCTCAGCGTTTGGAGGCGGGGCTTTTGTATGCTTTGGAGGAGGCTAGCAATCGTGGACACACCGCCATGCCTCGGGGTGCAATTTTGCAGCAGGCAGCCGAGATGCTGGGATCTTCAGTGGAGGATATGGATGAAGCTGCCAACAAGATCTGCTTAGCAGGATATGTTCATGCTTTGGAGACTGAGAGTGGAAATGGCACGCAAGTGGATGGTATTGCGGATGATGCTGTGGGTGGTGCTGTGGGTGGTGCTGTGGGTGGTGCTGTGGATGGTGCTGATGCTGATATTCTAGCAGAACCTAATCAATGGTTACAGCTGAATAAGCTAGAACATGCCGAACGCGAAATAGCGGAAATGCTAAGCAGATTGATGGGAAGCACTGATCAGCCGAGTTCAAAGATTCTGTTGCAGGAGGAGCTAAAGAAGGCGGAGTTGGATACGGGCATGACTCTCAGCGAGCAGCAACGGGAAGCGATTTTGCAAGCCTTAAGATCTAAGGTACTGATTATCACTGGAGGTCCGGGTACGGGCAAGACCACCATTGTGCATTTTATATTGGCTTTGTTAGGGGATAGGCTAGACAAGTTGGCTTTATGTGCTCCCACTGGTAAAGCTGCCAAGCGTCTAGCCACTGCGACAGGACATACAGCTACTACCGTACATCGTTTATTGGAGGCTTCTCCCAGGGGTTTTGGACGCAATCGTTCGCATCCCTTAGTTACGGAGTGGGTGATTGTAGATGAGAGTTCCATGTTGGATACCCTGCTGATGTATTCTTTGTTACGGGCGATACCAGAGCGATGTCATTTGGTACTAGTGGGCGATGTTGAGCAATTACCTTCGGTGGGAGCGGGTCGGGTGCTGGATGATTTGCTTAAAAGCAAATTACTACCTGCGGTGCGTTTGGAGAGCATTTTTCGTCAGGCTAGGTCTAGCCGCATTATTATTAATGCCCATGCCATTCTCAGAGGGAACATGCCCGACCTAACCAAGCCGAATCCTCAACAGCCTCAGGATTTCTTTTTTGTGCCAGCTGATTCTCCTCAGGACGCCGCTAAGAAGATTATCTACATGATTACAGAACGCATCCCCAAAAGATTTAACCTAGACCCATTAAGAGATATTCAAGTTTTGGCACCCATGAAAAGAGGAGCCGTAGGAGTAGATGAACTGAACCGATTATTGCAACAAGAGCTAAATCCTACTGGACAGACCTTCCAATGCGGGAACAGGCAATACCGAGTAGGAGACCGCATCCTGCAAACCAAGAACGACTACGATAATGAAGTTTTTAATGGTGATATCGGTGAAATAGTGGCTCATTTTCCTCATAAGAACCAAACCTTGTTGCTCTTTGATGGGCGTAAGGTCACCTATCAAGATCAGGAGTTGGAATCTTGCGTGCTGGGCTATGCTACTACCGTCCACAAAGCCCAGGGTAGCGAGTACGCTGCCGTGATCACCCCCATGGTCACTCAGCATCATATAATGCTTCAACGGAACCTCCTTTATACTGCCATCACCCGTGCCAAGCAGCTGGCAATCTTAGTGGGTAGCCCCAAAGCCATTGCCATCGCTGCCAAAAACGACCGTCCTTTGCTAAGGCACACGGCACTACAGATCCAGCTGCGACGCGCCTTTAAGTGAGAAAACTCGCTATCAGCTATTGACTCTTATTCTTCCTCCCGCCAACCAGAAAAGATAAAATGACACCCAAACACCCGCTGAATAATCGTCTGGGAGAGTTGATCAAACGGGTCTCTCAACCCAGCTTTTGCATCCTAGGGTTGATGTCGGGTACTTCTCTGGATGGCTTAGAACTAGCCCTAGCCCAATTCAGCGGACATGGTAGCAACACTTGTTGGAAGCTGCTTAAGCAGCTGGGAGTACCTTATTCCAAGGCACAAAGGAACTTGATTAGAGAAGTAGCTTTTAAGCCTCAAGCACCATTGGCTAAAATTACCACCTTGAACGCTCAGCTGGGAATCCAGCACGCCCGCATGATCCTAAAAACTCTTCAAGATTGGCAAATCGCCCCCCAGCAAGTGGATTGCATCGCTTCCCACGGGCAAACCATTTATCATGCTCCCCAAAGCTGGAAAGATAATCAAAAAATCCGCCATGCAAGCCTCCAAATAGTAGATGGCGATCACATCGCCCTTAAAACTGGCATCATTACCATATCTGATTTTAGACAAAAGGCAATCGCCCAGGGCTCAGAAGGAGCCCCGCTAGCACCCTATGCCGAAGCCTTACTCTTTTCTGCCTCTGAACCCCGTCTCTTCATCAATCTCGGTGGGATTGCCAACTATACTTGGCTGCCAGAAAAAAATTCAGCCCAACCACCCCGATACCAAGACAGCGGACCAGCTAACTCCTTGCTGGACGCGGCTTTCCGCCATTACTGGCCTCGGAACGACCTAGCTTGGGATCACGATGGAAAGCTAGCCCTACAAGGAACTCCTCATCAGGGCTGGTTAAAGATGCTGTGCCAGCATCCTTATTTTGCTCAATCTCAGCAAAAAAGTAGCGGGCCTGAAGCCTTTGGGGAAGCCTTTCTGCAACAGCATCTCTCCCAATCTCAAAAGCTAAAGCTATCCCCCGCAGATGTTCTAGCTACCCTCTGCTTATTTACCGCTCATTCTCTAACTCAGGCACTAAGGGCGGAAAATCTGCCTGACCAGCCCCTGCCTCTTTTTGTCAGCGGGGGTGGCATTCACAACCAAGCCCTTATGAATAATATTCGCCGCCAATTTCAGCAGCACCTTCCTCAGCTGCAATGGCAGGATCCACAACAGCTGGGAGTTCCTTCCCGAGCCAAAGAAGCCCTACTATTTGCAGCCCTTGCCAATGAAACCCTCCGAGGAGAAAGTCTTATCCCTGGGCTAGGGAAGATCAGCTTTCCTTGTTAGTCACTTCGGGGAAAGCTGAGATTATTTGAGTTCTGTCCCTACAGAACGCGAATGGGATCGGGCGAATGGTATCGTGCAAATAAAATTGTGCGAAGAAGATGTTTTTTATTAGGCAGGCATTTGTGATCATAATAGGATGGAGCTTGTCAGGCGGTTTTATTAACACTTGTTGGTACATTTTATTTACTTGTTTATCGCGTTATTGTTCTCGTCATTGTTCTCGTCATGGCGGGCTAGATTACTGGCAGTGCCATTTTTTCTGTGGGCGTTGAGCCTTGGATTTAGCGTTTCTGCTGAGAACGGCAGTGCTGAGGCTGGCAGTGCTGAGGTTGATTTGCGTATCGGCAAAGGGAGGATACATGCTCAGCTAGACATTCAGCTTCCCAAAGTAGCTGGAGCTAGGATGTTGCTAGTGCGATTTATACTGGACGAGCAAAATCTTCCGCAAGGCGAGGTTCAGGCTGTCGCTGAAGCTGATGAGCAGGGAAAACATCTCTTTGAGGGATTAAGTACCAATCCCCGAGCGGTGTTCCAAGTATTTGCTCAGCTGGATGAAAAGGTCTGGAAGAGCAAGCTCCTAGCCTTTGACAAAACTGCCAAATCGGACGCCCAACTGAACGCCAAAATATCGCTTCCAGTAGCCACGGTTCCTAGTTTTTTAAGTCCAGCTGAGTCGGCGTTATTTATCCAAGAAGCGGTGCTGGCTACCGAAGCTCAAGTGGGAGGCATTTGGATCACCGAGGTACTACACTGGAGTAATAAAACTCCCCTCAGTTGGGAGGCTCAGCCTATCCATTTACCTAAGGAAGCTCGGTATGCGGAGATTATTTATCTAGCAGAGGGAATCAAGCACCGTTTTGAAGGTAGTATCCTGTTGCTTTCGGGCGAGTTACCCAGCGGAGAAATAGTGACTGCTTATCGTTACTTTCTTCCTGCTTGGTGGGGGAGTAAGACCATCCGAAGAAAATTTCCCGTTGCCCTTAGGCAGCTGTCCCTGATCACCCCAGATAAACTACTCCAAGCCGAGGGTGCCTCCCTTCAACCAGCATTGCCTCGCAACATTGATGGCGTAACTTGGCAAACATGGCAGCGTTCCAACATTCCTCCCCAGACAACGATAACCATGAACATTAATCAGATCCCCCAACCTCCACAAATCTGGTTGCTTTTGCTACCGATAATGCTCCTACCGATTATATTATTGACCATTAAAATGAGCACCATTAGATAGTGAATACTATGCCTGTTCTGGCTGGCTAAACACCAATATAAGATAGATTAACTTGGCGCGGTTGCGGGGCGATACGCCGATAGCTAGCGTACTGATATTTCCCTTGTTCATCGGTTTCACAAGTGGTGCAGTGGGGAACCAGTCCTAGTTGATGAGTCTGCAATCCGCACCAAAGAGCCTGTGTTATCAAGACCGCAGTCAAGTTCAGCCAGTAATGATTTGCCTTTTCTAGAACCGCTCCCGACAACCATTGAGACGAAAATTGCTGAAGACAATCGGTTTTTACTTGAAAGCAGCTGGTACAGATATGTGGCCCTAGTACTAGTCGTACCTGTTTTAATCCTCCTGAGACCTGCCAGTTTTGGAGGATGCGAATAAGAATTCCACTAGCTATCCCTCGCCAGCCCGCATGCAAGACCGCATAGCGACCTGTTTGACCATCTACCAGCAGGATAGGTACACAATCGGCAGTTTTTATTACCAGAAGTACATCTAGCTTACCCTCGGCACCATCATATTGAAGGCAAGAATTCCCTCGGGCATCATAGAGCTGTTCTTTGGTAGAGATTGCCTTCCAGTAGCGATTTCCATGCACCTGATTAAAAAGCTGTACCGATGCCCTTGGATTATCTAATTTCAAATTCTGGGATAATTTAATGGCTAGTTGCCTATCTGTTTGCCAAGGTTCTGCGATTCCAAATCCACAGTTCAGACAGGGTATTTCTTTATTCAGCCAGGGTTGCACCTGATTCAGAGACAAGTAGCTTATGCTCTCATCAGATAAATGCTTATGGCTAAGGGGACTTTCTGCATGACTTTCTGTATGGCTTTCTGCATGACTTTCTGCATGACTTTGTGCCTTAGGGTTGGCTTGGTTCATATACATTTGGCTTATAGGTTATGTGTCGCATTTGTGAGGGTTTAGCAACTGTTTTGGTTATATTTTTATCAATCTGGTCTAGACATTATCAGTGCTTTTTTGGTATTGCTTATCGGCATCAGTACTATCATCATTGATAGCAGGATTTGGCAGGATTTGGCAGGCTTTTGATACTTGGTATTTATTTTTGGCCGTTACTGAATGGTTCTCAATGGAGAAAGTTTTGTGGATATTTTAATTGTTCTAGGTGCTTCTGTGGGGCTGGTTTTGGTGTTTTATGCTTTGGCACATGTAACCGATGAGTACTTCATTCACAGTCTGGAATATCTTTCTGGGCGTCTTAAGCTTACCTCGGATATGGCGGGGGCGACTCTGATGGCTATGGGTTCCAGTGCGCCCGAGTTTTTTACTTCCTTGATTGCTCTTTCTAAAGCGGTGGAGTTAGGTGAATTAGGTGCGGGTACCATTGTGGGTTCTGCGATATTCAATATTTTGGTAATTGTTGGGGCTTCTGCATTAGTAACTGGTGCCATGGTCAGTTGGCAACCGGTGGTGCGAGATTTGACTTTTTATCTGATCTCCATTGGTTTGCTACTGTGGGCTTTTGCCGATGGTGTAATAGTAATTTCTGAAGCCGCGATATTCGTGGTATTTTATTTTGTATATCTGGCTGCCCTACCACTATGGCGTAAGCTATTTCCCTATAAGGATCAAGCAGAAGGACTGGATGACATAATAGAAGATAAACAAAAGGATGAATCCAAGGGAGGCTCGCTGTTCGCACAAGTTTGGAGAGGAGTCACTAGGGTAATTGACGGCATATTTCGGGTTATAATGCCCGGCAAGAAAAACAGCAATCAGGTGTGGCTATTCGTGATGTCGGTTGTCAGCATCAGCGTATTGAGCTGGATATTGGTAGAATGCGGTGTTATTTTGGCTAGTACGCTGGGAATCCCCAAAGCGGTTATCGCCTTGATTGTTTTAGCGGTGGGTACTTCTGTGCCAGATCTGTTGAGCTCGCTATTTGTAGCCCGTCGGGGCAGAGCCGATATGGCGATTAGCAACGCGGTAGGCAGTAATATCTTTGACATTTTGGTAGGATTGGGAGTGGTGTGGTTGTTTATCATTGCGGTTCGTGGTGAGAACATCCCGATCAGCAATGAGAGCCTTACTGCCTCTACTGTTTTATTGCTCCTTACGGTGGTAGCCTTGCTCTTCTCCCTGATTATCAGCCGTTGGCGTATGGGACGAGTTGGCGGTTTGTTGTTGTTGGGTCTTTACGGCTTGTACTTCGTTAGCCAAGTGCTTGACACCCTTGGGGTGATTGAAATCAATCGCTTTTTCAGCTAAGCAAGAGATAGGGCAGGGGCGGGTAGATAGGGCGGGGCAGAGATACAGGCAGGAGGGAGAGAGATAAGGGGGCGGGCTAAGAGATACAGGGCGGGGGCGAGAGAGATAAGGGCGGGCTAAGAGATACAGGGCAGAGATACAGGGCGGGGGCGAGAGAGATAAGGGCGGGCTAAGAGATACAGGGCAGAGATACAGGGCGGGGGCGAGAGAGATAAGGGCGGGCTAAGAGATACAGGGCAGAGATACAGGGCGGGGGCGAGAGATAAGGGCGGGCTAGGGATGACAGAGGGGGCGGAGCTTTGGAGTGCTAGGGTTTTTTTACGGGGGGAGGGGGGGGAGATTTTCGGGTAGTTATTATGTCTCGGGGAGGGTACAGGTCGCTTGTGTTGTCCCCGTAGGGATATGAGATGGGATAGAGGGTCGGAGGGAGCTAAGCTCCCTCCTGGTTTTTCCTCTCCTGGTTTTTCCCCTCCTGGTTTCCCCTCCTGGTTTTTCCCCTCCTGGGTTTCCCTCCTGGTTTTCCCTCCTGGTTTTTTCCCTCCTGGGTTGTGGGTGGATTACTAGGAAGAGTTTTCTTGCTTAGTGAGTTGCTTTTGCAGGTTCACCAGCATTTTTTTCATTTCTTCGCATACCAACAGGGGCTGCACTCTGAAGTATCGTTGCAACAGATAGACCATGCGTTCCATGGTTGGCATTTGAGAGCGTTCTAGCTGCTGTATTTGGGCATCTAGATCTTCCATAAGCGGGTTTATATCATCCAGACTTTCTTTTAGAATTTCTTCTTCGCTGATGGGAGAAGAAACGTCGTCTTCTTGGACTCCATTATCCCATTGAAAAGCACTGCGAAGCTCAAAACGTTTCTTGTTTTCTAAGCTGGAAGCGTGCTTGGACGATTGAAATATGGGGCCCTTGCCGGTGAGCATCCAGAGAGGATGCACATCGTAAGAATTGACCACTCCGTAGATTAGCTCCACATTGGGCTTGCTAGCCTGTGATCCAATAAAGTTATTGTAGGTCTGTGGCTTCATGTCAATTTCAGCCGCAAACTTACTTTTGTTCTTTCCCAATTGAATGCGAACATGTTCGACTCTTTCAATAATATCTTGGAACTTTTGCATGACTTTCTCCTATGCTAATAAATGGCACTTGCCAGTTATAGTCACTTGTATGAATTGTTTTTATGCATTAAAGCATAATAGAAACATATGACTCATTTTTTAATTTATTTCTCACAACTTTATTTATTATGTATTGACTAAACTGCGTGCTATTGAAAATAAAAAATATTTGAAATGATCAGTTTTCAGTAAAATCATCTCCGTTAATATCAACGTATTTTCTCAAAATAACGGCAGAACCATGAATTACATGTCTTGTTTTCCTTTGATTAAACACCTGTTTTTTTTTAAGCACCTTATTTTATGCGACTCTTCAGGTGTAGCACATTTATTAAAGACATTTACTTCTACAACGAGTGTTTAACTGCTATTAGTTCTGTTCTACACGTTGATGTCTTTATTGTAAAGTTTATTGATAAAAGGATTGTAAGGAAATTGTAAATAATATTGATAGTAATATGGTATTTTTTTAAGTAAAATATGGATGTAATAATGCTTATTCTTACTATAATAAGTAAAAAAATAGGTTCTCTAAGATATAACCTCACACAATATAGATGGAGCAGGGTTATATCTGGCAGTGAAGCCGCTAGAACAACAGGGGTATTGTTGTTATTGCTGGGTATTATGTTGCTCGGCACCGCGATTTGGGGGCGAGTGTTAGGCGATCGGGCTTGGAGCAAGTTGTTGGTATTGGGTTTTTTATGGTTGGCGGGAGGTTTGGGTCTAAGGTTTTTGGTAGCTGGTCGTTGGTTTTCGGTTGTTGGGATGGGTTGGTTATCGGGCAATCCTTTTTTGATGGCGAGTTATTGTTTTGGGGTAGCGGTTGTGCTGGGAAGTATTCCATATTGGTTGGTTTTGCCTGGGGTGGGGTTGGGTGGGGCTTTATTTGAGTCGGTAGCTGGTTTTACGGGTACTGCGGCTAGTTTATTTTCAGCTGATGAGGAGTTATCGGAGATGCTGATTTGGTGGCGGGGTTCTTCTCAGTGGTTGGGAGGGATGGGGACTATTTTATTGATACAAGGTTTATTACCTTTGCCGGGTTTTGGAGTTCAAGGAGGGAGCAATTTTGGTTTAGGTTGGCAGTTTAATCAGGTATTGCGGTGGGTTCTTCCTGTGTATGTGGGAGGGACGCTGTGTTTGGCATTGTTATTAAAGGGGACGGGATTATCTGTTTGGGAAGCTGGGGTATATGCGATGGGTACCTTGTCCACAGGTGGTTTATTAGGAAGACTGCCTGCTGATTTGGGTACCGAGGGGATGTGGCTGTTAAGTTTGGGGATGTGTTTGGGAGGCATGAATTTTATTTTACTGGGGTTGGTATGTTGGAGGAGATGGTGGGCAGTTAGTATTGGGATGCGTCGGGAGTGGTTTTGGTATGTGGTATTAGTAGTGTTGGGGGCGGTATTTTTGATGTGGTCATGGAGCAAGTTTGGGGTTTCCTTGGAGCAGGGCATTCGGGAGGGATTTTTTCATGCGGCATCCATGTTAAGCACGACTGGGTATTCACATGGTTGGGGTTTACCGGGCAGTTCGTTTATGCAGGCATTATCGTTGTTGCTGATGTGGGTGGGAGCTTGTACGGCTAGCGGAGGTAGTGGGGTGCGTTGGCAGCGGGTTATATTGATGGGTCATAACCTTAAAAGAGGGATGTTACAGATACTTCATCCTGCGGGGGTGTGGGGACATAGTACAGATTTATCAGGCGATGATAGTTGGAGTGATTTAGGAGGAGTGTTAGCTTTTTTGTTACTGCATTTAAGTTGCTGGTTGGTGTTATCCTTGTTGCTGACCCTGGATGGTCATTCTGCCTTAGGAGCTTTGGCATCTATTTTGAGTGTCCTGAACAATGTGGGTCCAGCCTTTACAACAGCCGAAGGAGCCAAGGGGTTAACGGTATTGGCTGGTTGGGAGAGTTTTTCTAGTACAGGAATAACGGTTGCAATCACAGCGATGCTAATAGGTAAGTTGGAGGTGGTAACCTTGTGTATTTTGTTTTTAAGACGAGGTACCTTGTAGCCATAAATTATGGGCGAGCTAAAAGGATATAAGTGCTAGGCGATGGTATGGTGCTTAGAACCATGCACATGGAAAGGTAATGTGTGGCATCCATGTACCGTCCATTGAGGATGAGTTCTAGCCAGCTTATTCCAAGCTATTTGGCAGGTTTGGGAGTCGGGAAAGATTCCAAACACTGCCGAACCCGAACCACTTATCATGGCTTGCAGAGCTCCCGTAGCTAGCAACTGAGTATGTCCTTCTTGCAAAGCAGGGTAGTGCTGCAACAACAGGCTAGTAAAATCATTCTTCATTTGGGCTGCCACCTGATAAGGACTTTCCATCGGGTGGGACTTGTTCCATCGCCAAGCAGAAGTTTGTGGTCGCCCCAACTGCTGATAAGCCCAAGCAGTGCTAATATCCAACTGAAGTTTGACAATCAACAACCACAAGCACGGGAGTGGATTGGTTAACGGTCGCACCATCTGACCACGATCGCTTACCCAACTAGGACGAGCACGTAAAAAAAACACCACATCAGCTCCCAATTCAGCTGCAATCCCCGTCAATGAATCTCGCTCGCGGGAACAACACGCACAAACACCACAGCCATAACCACCTCTTTTATGCTCACAATCTCCATACAAACGTTGCAAGCCCACCAACACCGAAGCCGCATTGCTACTACCTCCCCCTAAACCCGCCTGTAAGGGAATCCGCTTCTCTAAGTCAATCTCTACCGATAAGGGACGCCTAAGCCAATCACTCTCAAATGACCGCGCTGCTCGCAAAACTAAATTGTCCCGAAGAGGACCCAAACCCTCAGCATACTTCCCCTTCTTCACCCTTAACCGAATCCCTGCTAACTGAGTCCTCCTAATACGCAAACGATCATACCAAGAAACCGCCGCTATTACCCCACGAACCTCATGCCAACCCTCATCAGTACGACCTCCTACCTGCCAACATAAATTCACCTTGGCAGGGCTGAATAACAATAACTCAGACAACAAACCACATCCTCTCTCCCCTTGATATATTTCTCCAATAGCCCCGCTCAGACGGGAATCAACTCTTGCACTAAATCCCGCTCGCTTTGCAACTCTCGAAAACTCAGCACTATTTTATCGCGGGCAAACTGAGGATGTTCCAATCCCTCAATAATCTTCCAAGCACCTTTCCCATCGGCAGCAATGGGAAATGAACTCACTAAACCCTCAGGACAATCATATTGCCCCGAGGAATAAACAGCACTGGAAAACCATTCGCCCTCTGCAGTAGCACTTATCATAGAACGCACATGATCTATCACCGCATTGGCTGCCGAAGCCGCCGAAGATAACCCCCGAGCCTTAATAATCTCAGCCCCTCGCTGCTGGACAGACTGAATAAAATCATTTTTTAACCACTCCAGCTCATCAATCACCTCTATTGCAGGCTTACCACGGATGCGAGCATGATAAAAATCGGGAAATTGGGTGGCACTGTGATTACCCCAAATGGTCATACCACTGACCTCTTCCACCGCGACCCCCGCCTTATTAGCCAGCTGTGTTACCGCCCGATTATGATCTAGTCTTGTCATCGCTTGAAAGCGTTCTTTGGGAACATCTACCGCATTGCTCAAGGCAATTAAGCAATTGGTATTAGCGGGATTGCCTACCACCAAGATTTGCACATCCTTAGCAGCTCTACCCAATGCCCGACCATGAGATACAAAAATGCTCCCATTATCAGACAATAAATCAGCCCGAGTCTCCCCCGCACCCCGCGGTTTGCTACCCACTAGCAAGCACCAATTGGCACCCTCAAATGTTTGCTCAGGCTGGTCAGAAAGATGCAGACCGCTCAATAGCGGTAAAGCACAATCTTCCAGTTCCAAAGCCACCCCTTCCAAAGTTCCCATCGCAGCCGAGACTTCCAATAAACGCAATTCCACTGGCTGATCAGCACCGAACACGTCCCCATTAGCCAAGCGAAACAGCAATGCATATGCCAATTGACCAGCAGCCCCGCTTATGGCAACTTGCACAGGATTTTTCATGATTTTTCCTTATCCGATGAAAACATTGTCTTAAGGCCAAAAACATTGCCCTAAGGCTAAAAACCTAGCCCACCTCAGCGTACCCTAAAATCTTGAGATTATAAACATACCCGAAGAATGAGTATTACTGCTATGAATGAGGATTATTCCCTAGCTAGCTTTAGCAGATAAGGACACCAACAGTTCTTCAGGAAGGAGAAGTTTTTTTTGGTAGGTATCTATTTTGTCTTGCAAGGTATTCAGCGGCAGTTCTAGGATTTTTGCAGCTTTGGCGACCTCGCCATGGGTGGCTTTGAGGGTGCCGATAATCAAGCGTCGTTCTGCTTCTTGCATGGACATGCCGATGGTTATTCCTATTTGTGCTAGGAGGGCTTTTTTCTTGATGGAGGCAGCATTCATCATAAGGTGAGCTGGCTCTATGTTTCCTGAGTCAACCATCAGCAGAGCACGTTCCATGATATTTTCTAGTTCACGCACATTTCCGCGCCAGTTGTAGTGGTATAGGACTTCCATTGCGGCGGGGGATATTTCTACGGCTTGGCAAGCATTCTTAGCCGCGTGACGGAGTACAAAGTACTCGGCTAGGAGGGGAATATCACCCTTACGCTCTCGCAAGGGAGGAAGAGAGAGGGGGATTACATTGACGCGGTAGAATAAATCCTCGCGGAATTCTCCTGCTTCCACGCAGGCAAATAAATCGCGATTGGTAGTGGCTATAACACGAACGTCTATCGCTAGGGGTTCTTTGCCACCGACTTTATCTATTTCATGTTCTTGGAGCACTCGCAGCAGCTTGGCTTGCAGTGCGGGAGCCATCTCGCTGATCTCATCCAACAGGATTGTACCTTTGTGGGCTTGCTCAAACTTTCCTTTGTGATCTTGGATCGCCCCAGTGAAGGCACCTTTTTTGTGACCAAATAACTCGCTCTCTAATAATGACTCAGGCAGGGCAGCACAATTGACAGCCACAAAAGGACCTTCAGCCCGCGGCGAATGTTGATGAATAAAACTAGCTAGCATTTCCTTGCCCGTACCGCTTTCGCTTTCAATCAGCACTGTGGCATTGCTCTTGGCGATGTTCTTAGCCATGTCCATCAATTTCTGGGTGGCATCATCTGCGGTGATAAAATCCTGCTTAGATTTGCCAGCATCATCTGTTTTAAGGGCAAGGGGAGGTTCACCTTTGCTTTGCAGGCTGGTAGAATTATATTTGGCAGTGCTCTTAGTGATGCACAAGGCTCTTTCCACCACAAAGGTGAACACCTCAAACTTAAAAGGTTTTAAGATGTAATCAAAGGCACCTTCTTTCATGGCCTTGACGGCAGTATCAATGGTGCCGTAGGCAGTTACCATTATCACGGGCATTGACAGCTGAGCTTTTTTAATATCTTTCAGCAGTTCTAACCCGCTCTTTTTGGGCATGGTCATGTCAGTAATTACCAGCGAGTAGGGTTTTTGGGAGAGCTTTTTCCAAGCATCAGCAGCAGTGTGGGCTAGCTCTACCTCGTACCCCGAGTGTTTCAGGGTCTCTGACATGGCAATACGCATTTCTACCTCGTCATCAACAATCAGTATCGGTTCCATGATTAATTTCCTTTCTTGGGGGGGGGGTGGGGGGGGTTGATTAAAAAACGGTCAATCAAGAATAGTTTTGGAATGGGTAGGCATGGTTTAACTGAGTACCGTTCGGCGTCGGGTTAGGGGTTTAATTAGAGGTAGTCGGATGGTAAAGCAGGTTCCTTGGGGGGTATTTTGGGCAAAAATATCGCCTTGGTGTTGGCGGATGATTTGCTGTGCGATGGTCAGTCCGAGTCCGGTGCCGTGTGTTTTAGTGGTAAAGAATGGCTCAAAGAGTTGCTTAATAACGTGCTGAGGGATATTATTGCTTTCATTAATGATTTGTATTTCACAGACGGAAGCTGGCTGGCTTAGCCCTAGGGTGCGGAGTTGGCGGGTTTCAGTAATGGTTTTAGTTTGGGAGGATATTTGTATGGTTGCATGTTGTTTGGCAGCTTGGATGGCATTAAGGAGCAAGTTTTGCAGGCATTGCTTAAGTTGGAGGTTATCGGCATTGATGAGTTGTGGTTTTTTATCAAGGTTGGTTTTGATAAGGAGGTGATTTTCGGTAGCTAGGTAGCGATTGAAGTCAATGATTTCGGTGAGCAAGGGGTTAAGATCATTTTTTAGGAGTGTTATTTTTTTAGGAGAAGTGTATTGCAACAAATCGGTAAGGATGTGATTCATGCTGGATACGCCGCGGGAGATATGAGTAAGCAGTTGTTGATTGTTATCATCTGGGGGCAGATTTTTTTGTATAAGAGAAGTAAATAGCCCGATGCTACCGAGGGGGTTTCTGATTTCGTGGGAGATATGTGCGGCTACTTGTCCCATGGCGGCGAGGCGTTCTTGCATTTGAGCTTCTTTTTTAAGTTTGTGAATGAGGGTCATATCCTCCATATTGAGAAGGAAGCCCAGTGTTTTGCCGCTTCCTAGCAGTGGTGAGATGGAGATATGAATGGTTCGTGATTCGTGCAGGGGTGTTTGCCATGTGATGGTGTGTTGGCGGGCGTTTTTGGTAATAGCCATTTTAGGTGAGTGGGGGAGTTTCAACAATTTCTGGGCGGATTTTCCTAATAGTTGGGGGGTTTTGTGTCCGAGTAGGGCGGATCCAGTTTGATTAATGGCAGTTATACGGCCTTGGGGTGAGGTAACTATGACGCCGACGGGTAGGCTTTCGAAGATATGAGCTAGGTAGTTTTGGGCTTCGCCTTTTATTTTAATTCGGAGTTCTTCTGCACTTTGCTGGAAGGCGAGAAAGCCTTCGCTCATCAGTTCTTGCTGTTGTTGAAGGCGAAGCTTGAGCATGCGATTTTCTTCTTCCAGCCTTTGCAGGTTTTTCAAGAAGAGATCTGGTATCAAAGCCATAGCAGAAGCCTTGTAGGTGGTACGATCTTCTGGCTGCGGTTCAGTAGCGGGGTGAACAGCGTCTTGGACATCGGTGGGGTTTAAAGCATCCATGCTTGCTCTTAGTTTATTGCTTTTGGCTCGGTTATTTTGGCTCGGTTATTTTGTCTTTAGTGAGCTGAGGGGGTTGGAATAGTGGCTTGGTAGATAAGGAGCTAGGAGACATTGAATTAAAGCATTTTGGTAGTTTTACTCTAAATGGAGGAGCAATGAAACAGTTAGCTAATAGTATATTAGCCTCCTGCGGTGCGTTTAGCCAAATCCTTTTCTTTTTCCAGAGCCAGTGAACGCCAGAGGGCATTTGGTTTTCCTGGTAGTTGTGATACCAGTTTGAATTGTGAGCGGGCTTGGGAGAAATTTCCTAAGCGCATCCATTGTACTCCAATTTGATAATGTGCCCAAGGAGCTTGAGTATGTTTGGGATATTGAGCCAAAGCCTTTTTGTATTGAGCCAGTGCTTGCCGAGGTTTTCCGAGTTGAGCGAGGGCTTCGGCAGCTAAGAAGGTGCTATGCTGGATTTCTGGTGGGGTTGATTTACGCCGTGGTTTCAGTTGCGAGGCTTGCAGGTAGGCATTAAAAGCCTTTTGATGTTGCTCTGTGTTGGTGTAGAGCTTACCCAGTTGATAGAGTGTTTCTGCTAGATCCATTTTGGCTGCGAATGAGTTATCAAGACGCAATCGTTTTACTATGGCTAAATAACCTCTGGTAGCATCATTAAAGCGTCCGATTTTTTCCAGGGCATAGGCATGCAGAATGCCTGCTTGAGGAAAGTATTGGTCTGCATATTCACTGCGTAGCAAGCGTTCCAGGATCCTACGGGAACGATCAAAGCGTCCCTGACGGGATAAGAGTTGTCCTTGTTGATAGGCAGCTTTGCCATTCAGCAGACCAAAATCAGCTCGCAGGGCCTCGGCATAGGCTGATTCAGCCTCGGTGGCTCTATTGTTACGCTCAAAAGCCATTGCAGTGTAGTACAACGCCAAAGGAGCAAATTGCAGTTGCCGCCAACGACTGACAAATTCCTGCTGCTTAGTTAAAATAGCTTTCCAATCACTCTGCCTGCCGAGCATCACTACCAGCTGAGATTGATATTCCCCTAACCGTGATAACAATAAACGCCGTTCTGCCCCTCTTGCTAAGATTAGTAAATGCTCCAAATGAGCTATGGCTTCACTCACCCGACCTTCGCTCAAAAGACGTTCCGCCTGTCCCCGAGATAAAGCTGCTAAGCCCTCGGTCGCCCGCCTTTTTAATTCGGCATCGGCACTAGCACTAACTATCACCCGTTGATAACCCCGAATCGCTTGCTGACGTTCTTCCTCATCGCCAGATGCTCTGAGATTTGCCATTTGTAGCTCCGCAGCCAGTGCCAGCAAAGGAGGAGCATAATCTCGCAACTTAGCTAATTCTGACAAGGCTTCTGGTAGGATTCCAGCCGCATTGAGCTGTCTAGCACGTGCGGTAAGTAGCCCATAATACCGTCGTCCTTCCAGCTCAAATAAAAGAGTATAAAATCCTCGTGCCTTCAAAGGACCCTCTGTCGCAAAAGTCTCTGCGATGCCAAACAGTAAAGCTGGTTTTTTATGGGTGTATTTAGGGTTCAATTGCAGGGCACTCTCCAAAGTTTCCAGAGCCTCGTCATGATGACCACCCAGCTCCAAAGTTATCCCTTCCCAATACAAGGCTTCCACCCCCGCGGCACCACTAGCATCAGCCGATACAGTCACTACCAAAGCTCGCATCTTCCTAAACCAATCCACCGCTCGGGCAACATTATTTACCTCCAGAGCATTGCGAGCTAGCAAATAATAAGCATCGGCTTCCTCAGGAGCTCCTGAAAACTCACCCAAACGCATTAAAGCCTCATCCGATTGCTCCCGCAAACCCAACCCCCGATAAGCAGCCCCTAATTGATAAAATCCTCGCCCCCCATATCTCGACAGCATCGCCCGAGGTAAATCCCTCAGACCGTTCTCATAAAACTGCACCACCCGATACCAACCACTACGAACACCCGCTTGGGCCTTACGAAATAATATATCACCAATCTCCCAAAATGCTTGCTGACCTACTATAGTCCCCAATCCCTGCTCAAATAATTGCTGTGCCCGAATCATCTCCTCATCCAAAGAAATATATCCTCCTCGCCTTTCCCGAGCGTAAGGCCCCAAATCAATTGAATCAGCCCCTTGCAATCCCGATGAGGGAAGCTTGCCTATAATATCAATCACCAACCGAGCAGGATTATCCAATGGAATCACCCGCGAAACAAGCTCCTCATTCTTCACCCGTATCTTCAATATGGTGTTACCGCGCTGCTTTTTTATCCACTCCAAACGCAATCTGCCATCTTCATGCCTAATCGGCAAGCTCGTCAGAGGTTTAACATCTCGCAGTAACACCCACAGCTCGCCATGCCTAAACACAGAAGAAAATCGGGTACTCAATGATAAATCCAGCAGTAAGCGACTTAAATCATTGCCACTAATTAAACGCACCCCCAGTAATTCCCTTGCTTGAACAGACTCATCCAGCCGCACCACCAAACCACTCCTACCAGCACTGACCTTGCTCGGAGCCAAAGATTTTAACTCCACCACCAAACGAAATTTACTCTCAGGGGCTTTCTCTACAAAAATACGCTCCAAGAGGGCGTCATTGTATTGCAATTCTTTCCTTCCATTTGCAAAAGAAATATCCCTCGCAAATAGCATCCGCACTGCCAAACCATCATCACCTGATTCCTCCCGCACAAACTCCACCTTTTCATCAGACAAAATATCCAACCTCAGCTGCCCTTTCGTCCGCCTCAGCCGAACCCCTGAAAAAACCAATGGCTCCCGAACTATTAATTCAGGTTCAGGTTCCACTACCACCAATTCTTCAACTATCTCTGGCTCTTCGGCTATTTCTGGCTCTTCAACTATCTCAGGCTCTTCAGCTATTTCTAGTTCTTCGGCTATTTCTGGCTCTTCAGCTATTTCGAGCTCTTCAATCACCTCTGGCTCTTCAACTACCACTGGCTCTTCAACTATCTCGGGTCTCTCAACGGGAGGTTCTTCCACCGCTAATTCCTCTTGCTCGGCAGCCTCCATTGCCCGAATGATATCTTCCAAATCCACTAGTTCATCATCAATATCCTCAATCTCCAAAGTTTCCACATTCTCGCTATCCAGCTGGGTATTACTACTCCCTGGACCAAACAAGGCTCCATCAGGAATTAAACCTTGGGCGGCATCTTCTAATAGTAGCTTCTTCTCTAATTGAGATTGCACCTGCTTGGAATTATTTTTCTTGTTCTTTCCCTTAGACTGGGCGGTAGCCTGACCCATCCCTAAAGCTATCAACCCTAATGCCAGAATTACGGCTTTGCTTATCAGCCTGATATTTTTATGCAGATTGATATCCATGGCACTAAAAGCAAAAGAAAGTCTAGAAAAGCTGAGAAAATCCTTCCAGAGCTTGTATATGCAAGAAAAAAGCCAGTAATTGTCTGAATATGATAGAGATTTTTACCTCTTTTTGCCCCCTCGGCAAAAGCAAGTGGTTCGCTATTTCACCTTCTTTGCCAAAAGGACAACGCCCCCTCGGCATCGGGTAATACTTATTATTGGGGGCATCTCTGATATGTCAGTCGGAGAAGCCAGTTATCGGTCGCCTTCAGAGTTTTCCAGCGGCATGAGCATTTTTATTTTTTGTTCGGTTTTGCTCAGGTGAGTGTCGCATTCACGGCTTAGATTTACCGCTTTTTCAAATACCTGCAGGGATTTATCCAGCGGCAATGATTCCTCTTGCAGCTGGGTTACCAAGTTTTCTAGCTGTTCCAGCTTTTTTTCAAAGATATTTTTAGATTCCGTATTTTTTTCTTCCATAGGGCATGAAGAGGGAATAGGACTATTTGTTAGCGGATTCAAGAGTCAGTGGACTCGAGAGTCAGTGGACTCGAGAGTCGGTGGACTCAAGAGTCAGTGGACTCAAGAGTCAGTGGACTTAGAATCGGTGAACTCAGAATCGGTGGACTTAGAATCGGTGAACTTAGAATCGGTGGACTTAGAATCGGTGGACTTAGAATCGGTGGACTTAGAATCGGTGAACTCAGAATCGGTGAACTTAGAATCGGTGAACTTAGAATCGGTGAACTTAGAATCGGTGGACTCGGGGTTGGCAGGAATTTCTTCTTTATCTGCTACGGCTTCTTTGGTTGCTTCTTCGGATACTTTTTCTTTATCTGCTAGAGCTTCTTTGGTTGCTTCTTTTTTATATGCTACGGCTTCTTTAGGGGCTTCTTCGGATGCTTCTTTTTTATCTGCTACGGCTTCTTTGGTTGCTTCTTCGGATACTTTTTCTTTATCTGCTAGAGCTTCTTTGGTTGCTTCTTCTTTATCTGTTATGGCTTCTTTAGGGGCTTCTTCGGATGCTTCTTTTTTATCTGCTACGGCTTCTTTGGTTGCTTCTTCGGATACTTTTTCTTTATCTGCTAGAGCTTCTTTGGTTGCTTCTTCTTTATCTGTCACTGCGTTTTTTTCCTTATTTGCGATTGCTTCTTCTTCGGCTACTTCTTTCACCGCTTCACGCAGATTTTCAGAGTTGGGAGTTTCTGGCATACGGCGTGCTTCCTGTTCTTCTTCAGACAATCCCAATCCGATGCGGCGTTCTTCTATTTCCAGTTTAAGTACGATCACCTTAACAGGGCTTCCGATGGGGTATAGTTCGCCTAATGCTGTGCGAGGTGAGTATCTACCCATTTCAGAAACGTGTAGCAATCCTTCCACTCCTGAATCTATTTCCACGAATACCCCAAAGGGGGCGACGCTCATCACGTGTCCTTCTATTTCATCTCCTATAGCGGTGGTGTGGTTTATTTCTTCCCAAGGGTCTCTATTCAATTGCTTGATTCCCAAAGATATCCGTTCTTTTTCTTTGTCTACGCTTAAGATCTTGACGGTTATTTCATCATCTTTCTTAAAATTGGTGGGTTTTCTATCGCGAGTATTCCAAGAAATATCGGATACGTACACTAAGCCATCAATGTCTTCATCCAGACCGACAAATACCCCAAAGTCTGTCACATTGCGAACCTTTCCAGTGACAATTTCCCCAGCAGGATAACGCTCGTGGATTTCGTCCCAAGGGTTGCTAATGGCTTCCTTGATTGACAGCGAAGTGCGTTGATTTTCTATATCAATACTTTTCACTATCACTTCTACTTCATCTCCAATTTGAAACAAAGCAGAAGGGCGATGCACTTTGCGGGTCCAAGACATCTCTGAGACATGTACCAGCCCTTCTATGCCGGATTCAATTTCCACAAAGGCACCGTAGTCAATCAGACTGACAATCTTGCCCTTGGCACGACTACCGATTGGATATTTATCAATCGCCTTTTCCCAAGGATTAGGATATTGTTGCTTAACTCCTAGGGACACTTTTTCGCTTTCTTTATCAAATTTCAGTACCAACACCTTAACCTCTTCACCGACGCTATAGACATCGGCAGGGTTGGCAACTCGTCCCCAGGAGATATCGGTGACATGTAGCAAGCCATCAATGCCTCCGAGGTCAACAAATAGTCCGTAGTCGGTGATGTTCTTAACGCATCCAGTGATCAGGGCTCCTTCTTTGAGTTCATCTAGGGTTTGCTGTCGTTTTTTATGTCTATCCACTTCCAGCAGGGTGCGGCGAGAAAGAACAATGTTGGCACGCTTTTTATTAAATTTTATGATCTTGAAATCAAATTCTTCATTCAGCATTTTATCTAGCTGGCGTACTGGGCGTAGGTCTATCTGAGAGCCGGGCAAAAAAGCCTTGATGCCAATATCAACTGCCAATCCTCCCTTTATACGCGACAGTATTTTACCTCGCACCGTCTTTTTTTCTTCAAATGCCTGCTCCATTTCCTCCCATATCTGTAATTTATTGGCTTTGTCTTTGGATAATAAAACTTCCCCATCCGCAGTTTCCATGCTTTCTAAGAACACCTCTACCTCATCGCCATCTTTAACCTCCAATTTGCCTTCATTATTGCGGAATTCATCAATAGAAATCTGACCCTCGGATTTATAACCAATATCTACCGTGACAAATTCACTGCCCACTGCCACCACTTTTCCACGCACAACCCGATGCTCTTTTAACTCTGTTTGATCCTTTTTGAGCAGCTCAGAGAAATCGGCACCGTCATCGTCATCGTAAAAGACAATACCACCCTCTTCCACCACAGCAGAGGATGCAGGCAGAGGTTCAGTCTTGGCAGCGGGAGAAATAGAAGAAGTGGGAGTATCAGCTAAGGAGGTTTGTTTTTCTTCAGTCATACAAGTTAAGGGCTAAAAAATTTGTCAGATATCAAAGCACACTGACAAACACAAAAAAATAAAGGGATACAAAGAAATAATTTTTTGCCCTGCATCAATCAAGGCGACACCATTTTCGCCATAACGGTTAAGTTTGTCAAGTTTTTATATCAAAAGGATTGCCCTTTTGGGGGTTACCATTCTGGTAAGATGGATAATCTGAGAAAAACTGGCAACAGATTTGCAATAACAAAAGATATTTTTTATCATCAGTTATAGATTGTTTATTTTGTTTTCTTTCCAAAAAAATGATTCTCTAATACAGCCCTGTTTTTCATGTGTGAATAATTTGTTACTTCTTGCTAGTCTGATGCTTAATAGAAGCAACTGTGCCATAAAAATTTTCTTCTTTTCCATTATACCCAATGAATTATTCTTCCAGTTCTATGAAAAAATCTCATCCAGCTGATATAGAAAAAAGTCGTACATTTTCATCATCCCACCTTGCCGATGGGGCGGACCCCGCAGAACCAGGGGAAGAAGTGGATGATGCCAACTGGCGAGAGACCTGGGATGTAGAGCCAGAACAAGCTATACCCCATATGGATAGTGAATCGCCAGAAGGAAGAGAAAATTATGATCGTTATATTCCTCGCAATGGCGGTATGTTGGGCTGGGTAGATAATAAATCTGTGCCTAATATAGAGCAGGACAACGAATACCTCTACCACACCATCCCCGATAAGGAGAAAGTTCGTCTCAGCGAATTTATGCGTTTATGGGAAGATAGCTATAGGACAGAACACCTGACTACTAGGGCACTCCCCGCCCATATTTATCAGCAAGGATGCATGGGATATTCAATTCAACTGGCTCCCGCCTGGATAGAAGTATGCTATGTGACTCATCCCCCCCCCATGCCCGGCACAGAACTCCTAATAAGAATAGAAAGCTGCATCAACGAACGCCCTCATTTGGATATTCGGGTAGGCGTAGCACGGGTGAAACTTACCAAAATTAAGAATTCCGGTCCAGATGCATTTCTCGATAAGAAGGAATGCTATGCAGTTACCATGGTTTTCTTAGATGATCCCCAGACATTCGCCGACCACCTAAGACTTATTGTAACTAAGCAAGTAGAACAAGTCACCAATCGCACTCAACTGCTGAATAAACTCAGCGCGTCTCCTCCAAAGCCATAACCTTCCAAAACCATGCCTCCAAAACCATGCCTCCAAAACCATGGCCAAGCTGGTAATTGTAGTTGCTAAGGCAGTTCCCTGACCATCATCCCTGACCATCATCCCTGACCATCATCCCTGACCATCATCCCTGACCATCATCCCTGACCATCATCCCTGACCATCCATCCCTGACCATCATCCCTGACCATCATCCCTGACCATCATCCCTGACCATCATCCCTGACCATCATCCCTGACCCTCCCAGCCATGGGCAACTGGGCTAGTATTATAGGCTAGTAATTGTGGTTGAGTAGAGCAGTTTTACTGATCATCATCTGGGATGGATCAATGGGGATGTTGCTGATGAGGACCTCATAGTGAGTATGCGGTCCAGTGCTACGCCCAGTAGAGCCGACCAGGGCAATGACATCACCGCGGCTTACGCGTTGTCCTTCATTGACCAGATTTGATTGATTGTGTCCATAACGAGTAATCACGCCATATCCGTGGTCTATCACCAGCATCAGCCCCATACCTGGGTCAGCGGATTGCACGGTTACAATGCCATCGGCAGAGGCTCTAATAGGGGCACCTGCTGGAGCAACAATATCCACCCCTTGGTGCATGTTAATTTCACCAGTGAAGGGATCCTTGCGAGGTCCATAAGGAGAAGAGATAAATCCCTTGACGGGCCAAATAGAGGGGGTACGGTCAAGGATATCTTTATTGTCGGCTAGGTGGCTTTTGAGGTTATGAAAGCTGTCTTCTTGCAGAGTGGCTAGTACGCTCAGGTGTTCAATGTTTCTTTCTAGGATTTCCGTCAGCGAAAGTTTTTCGGCATCAATTACTTGTAAGGCGTGGATATTAGCAGTACTGCCGCCAGTTCCAAAGAATCCATCTTCCCTCGGTTCCTGAAGATTGGTCATCAAACGAATTTTTTGGTCTAATTCGCCCAGACGATCCATCTTATGCTCCAAAGAGAGCAGCTGATTATTCAACTGTTGCAATTCTGTTTGCTGTTCATTGTAGTCATTCTGCAGTACTTCTGCTTTGGCATAGCCGGCATTTTTCTGCCAGCTGTTATACAGGCTATGTCCTCCCACGATGGCAAAAGTAATCGCTAGCACGGAAACGGCGACCAGTCCCCAAACGGGAACCGCAAAACGCCACATGTGAGAATGCACCGGAGATATAATTACGAATTCACAATTATCTTTCCACGACATAATCACTTCCAAAATATAAGCGTACCATTAAAACACAGAATCCGAGCCTATCTGATATAAAAATCAATGGCAATAACTATTTCTTAATTGTTTCCCATTCTGAGTAAAATATCAACTTTTTAATGGAACTCCTAGGCTAGCACTATCTAAACACATCCCTAAACAAATGCCTAAACAAATGCCTAAACAAATGCCTAAACAAATGCCTAAAAAAGTGAATTTCTAAAAGTATTGCAATAAAGGTGCAAAGTTAGCGGCCCTAGAAAAAATAATCGCACCCAAGTTTATATCCCTCTTTCCCGAATTCTTCATAGACATTTTTCTGCTGCGGTAGAAAATATGCATCCTATTGTTTTTATAGTACGAAACATGGGATAATTACGCCGGTGGCAGTGTGAACTAGCAACCGAATAATCAACTGAAAAACCGTGTTAATGAAGGATACTTTTCATACCGGTTTCAAATTCAAGTAAATAAGTGAGGGTTTATGTCAGAACAAATTCCCATTACCAAAATAGGTATGGAGCAATTGAAACAGGAATTGGAGCGTTTAGTTTCGGTAGAGCGTCCTGCGATTAAAAAATCCATTGCTGAAGCCAGAGAACACGGCGATTTACGCGAAAATGCCGAATACCATGCTGCGAAGGAACGTCAGGGTTTTATTGAAGGACGAATTCAGGAGATAAATGCTCGGCTTCCCAAATTGCAAGTGGTGGAATTCTCCGATCATCCCAGTGATCGGATCGCCTTTGGAGCTACAGTGTACTTAGAAGATCAAGATACTGGTGAAGAACTCTGCTATCAGATCGTGGGTCCAGATGAAGCCGACTTAAAACAAAATCGCATTTCCTTTCAAACTCCAGTGGGACGAGCTCTTATCGGCAAAAAAATAGATGATATGGTGGAAATCCATATTCCCAAAGGATGCCTGAATGTGCTTATCGCAAAAATTAACTATCCTAAGAATTGACTATCCTAAGAATTAACTATCCTAAGAATTAACTATCCTAAGAATTAACTATCCTAAGAATTAATTGCTTGTTTCTTCCCATCATAGATAAAGAACAATCCACTAGCCATTATCAAAATATAACATGCAAGAAAATTTCACAGACAAAGCTCAACAAGCCTTGGAAGACGCCCAAAATAAAGCTCTTAGCATGCAACACGCAGAGTTAACCTCGTTACATTTACTGGAAACCCTGTTAGAACAATCCGATAGCTTGGCGGCTCTGGTGATAGAAAAGGCGGGGGGCGATGTAGAAAAGATACAAAAGGAAGCCCGTAATGTTCTCAAGCGTCAATCGCAGGTAAGTGGTGGTGGTCAAATTCATGCTAGTCGTGGTTTTGCTCGGGTATTAGCAGAAGCCGAATCTGAGGCACGCAGGCTACATAATGGATACATTAGTACCGAGCATATGCTATTGGCTTTGGCAGGAGGGGGTAGTAATGATGAAGCCGCGAAGGTATTATCAATAGTAGGCAGGCAAAGATTATCAACTGCGGTAAATGAAATGCATAAAAACAAGAAAGTAGGTAGCTCAAGCGAGGAAAATTCAGAAGGGAATTTGCTAAAATACGGTCGTGATTTAACCATTATGGCCAGGGAAGGGAAATTGGACCCGGTCATCGGGAGGGATGAAGAGATTCGTCGCGTGATGCAGGTATTGAGCCGTCGTACCAAGAACAATCCCGTTTTAATAGGCGAGCCAGGGGTAGGTAAAACCGCCATTGTAGAAGGTCTAGCACAAAGGATCGTGCGAGGAGATGTTCCCGATGGATTGCAAAATAAGCAAATTGTATCATTGGATTTGGGCGGTCTATTGGCAGGATCAAAATTTCGGGGTGAGTTTGAAGAACGCCTAAAAAAGGTACTAAAGGAAATTCGTGATACCGCAGGACAAGTGATCTTGTTCATTGATGAAATGCACACCGTGGTAGGAACAGGCAAGGTAGAAGGCGGACTAGATGCGGGTAATTTACTCAAGCCCATGCTGGCACGGGGTGAGTTGCACTGTATTGGAGCTACCACTCTGGATGAATATCGCAAGTACGTGGAAAAAGACAAAGCCTTAGAGCGACGGTTTCAACCCGTGATGGTTGATCAGCCCAATGTGGATGACACGATTTCCATTTTGCGAGGCTTGAAGGATCGCTATGAAGCTCATCATGGGGTGCGTATTAAGGATGGGGCTTTGGTAGCCGCCGCCGAGTTATCTCATCGGTATATTGCCGACAGATTCCTGCCCGATAAAGCCATTGACCTGATGGACGAAGCAGCCGCCAAAATGCGTACCGAAATTGACTCAATGCCCGCGGAAATGGATGAGTTATCACGGCGAGTGCTACAACTGGAAGTAGAAAAGCAATCGCTGTTGAAGGAAAAAGATGCTGCCTCCAAAGAACGCTTACAGGAACTAGAAAAAAATCTCGTCAACCTAGGCGAACGGTTGTCAGTGCAAAAAGCCAGCTGGGAACAAGAGAAAAAACAGCTGAGCTTGCGTCATCAATTGAAGCAGAAGATAGAAGAAACCAAGCACGCCATGGAAGTCGCCGAGCGAGAATATAACCTCCAGCGAGTAGCTGAACTGAAATACGGAGTACTGACAGAACTGGAAAAACGTCAAGTAGCCCTAGAAGAAAAACCAGCTAGCGGAGGCCAAAGATTGCTGAATGAAGAAGTTACCGCAGATGATATTGCTGAAGTAGTATCTCGCTGGACGGGAGTCCCTGTCTCACGCCTGAAAGAAGGCGAAAGCAACAAACTCTTGCACCTTGAAACAGATATGAAAGAACGCGTCATCGGACAAGATGCAGCCGTTAAAACCGTCGCCGATTCCATCCTGAGAGCCCGAGCTGGAGTAAATGATCCCGCTCAACCGATGGGAAGCTTTCTGTTCTTAGGACCCACTGGCGTCGGCAAAACAGAACTGGCACGGGTGCTATCGGAACAGCTATTCGGCGGCGAAAGCCACATGGTTCGTATAGATATATCTGAGTACTCAGAAAAACATTCAGTCGCCCGCTTAATCGGGGCTCCACCGGGTTATGTGGGCTTTGAAGAGGGAGGACAACTCACCGAAAAAGTACGCCGCCGTCCCTTCACGGTGGTACTGCTGGATGAAATAGAAAAAGGACACCCCGATGTCTTCAATCTGCTCCTACAAGTACTAGATGAAGGACGCCTGACTGACTCCCACGGACGAACCGTGGACTTTAAAAATACCGTCCTTATCATGACCTCCAACTTAGGTTCACATCACATCCTAGAAGCTCAAGAACGCGGCCGACCAACTAATCAAGCCACCAAACTGGTACTCCAAGAGGTCTATCGCTGCTTCCCACCCGAATTCACCAATCGCTTGGATGACATCATAATGTTTGAAAGCCTAGGAAAAAAACATCTCACAGAAATCGTAGACCTCCAACTAGAAACACTCCGTGAACGCCTCAGCAAAAAACAAATTAAACTGAATATCTCTAACTCTGCCAGAAAATGGCTCGGAGAACAAGGCTATGAACCTCGCTTTGGAGTCCGACCCTTAAAAAGATTACTCAAAAAAGAACTGGAAACTCCCATCAGCCGTGCCATCCTTAAAGGACAACTCCAAGCAGGACACGATGTGCTCGTGGATATAAAATTTAATCGCATCGTATTCAAAAACCTCCTCCAAGCTGTATCTTGATGCCTTGCTTAGAACCATAGGAAGCACTTACCACCTTTGTTTAACCTAAAATTAAATCAAGGAGCAGTATGCACTTGGTGTTCAGAGTGGGGGGGGTGTGTTTGTTATTGATTGGTTCGGTGCAATTATTGCCGAGCTTGGTGGCTCTTTATAGTAATGAATCTGCCTTTGTTTAACCTAAAATTAAGTCAAGGAGCAGTATGCACTTGGTGTTCAGAGTGGTGGGGGTGTGTTTGTCATTGATTGGTTTGGTGCAATTATTGCCGAGCTTGGTGGCTCTTTATAGTAATGAGTCTGCCTTTGTTTAACCTAAAATTAAATCAAGGAGCAGTATGCACTTGAGGACGGTGTTCAGAGTGGTGGGGGTGTGTTTGTTATTGATTGGTTCGGTGCAATTATTGCCGAGCTTGGTGGCTCTTTATAGTAATGAATCTACTTGGGGGGTGTTGCTTTTTTCGGCACTGGTATCGGTAGCGGTGGGTTGGGGTTTAATGAATTGGGGAAGTAAGACCGATGAATTATCCTTGCAGGATGGTTTTTTAGCGGTCACTTTGTCTTGGTGCGCGGCGGGGTTAGCAGGAGCTATTCCTTATTGGGCGAGTGGAGTACTGCCCTCATTTACCGATGCGGTATTTGAGTCGGTTTCTGGTTTTACTACTACTGGTGCGACTGTGCTTTTGGACTACGGTAGGATGGGTAAGGGAATGTTGTTGTGGCGGAGTTTGACTCAATGGTTGGGGGGCATGGGGATGATTGCCTTAGGTTTGATAGTATTGCCTAGCTTAAGGGGTGCTGCCAGCCTGCGACTTTATCAGCGTGAGGCTAGTGTATCTGCTAGGGGGGGGCTTAGTCCTCGCTTACATGATACGGCTAGAATTTTATGGTCGGTGTATTTGTTATTCACCATTATAGAAACCGCCATCTTAATGTTGCTGGGAATGAGCACTTTTGATGCCATAAACCATGCTCTCACCAACGTTTCCACTGGAGGCTTTAGTACTCATCCCGATGGCATTGCGGCTTGGAACAGCCTAGCGATTGAGTGGGTGGTGATAGTGTTTATGTTTTTGGGAGCGGTTAACTTCGGCTTGCATTATCGGTTGTTAACCTCGCGGCGTTATCGCTGGCGACAGCTACGGGATGAAGAATTAATCTGGTTTGCTTCGGTGTGCTTGATCGGTGTTTTGGTCTTTGTAGCCTATTTATACGCCCAGAATGTTTATCCTTCTTGGCAGCAAATCATTACTAAGGCTAGTTTTCAAGCCATATCTATCATTAGTTCGGCGGGATATTCTTCTGCGGACTATGTTGCTTGGGGAGCATTCTCCCAGTTGCTACTGCTAGCCATGATGCTACCCGGTGGTTGCATTGGTAGCACTGCTGGAGGCATGAAATGTATCCGAATGGCTCTGGTGATAAAAAACATTCGCAACCAAATTACCCGCTTAGCTCATCCGCGGGCGGTGGTGGATACTCGCTTTAACGGATTGCATATAGACGTAAAAATACAGTATGCGATTTATAGCTTCGTGCTGCTACTTTTTATGAGTATTGTGATACTTACCCTATTGTTGACCCTCAGCGGGCTGGATCTGTTCACTAGCTTGGGAGCTGCTATTTCGGCTTTGAACAACATCGGGCCTACGGTGGGTACTTTGGGTCCTAGCCAAACTTATGAACCTCTCTCTGATTTTGCCAAATGGATTTTAATGCTGGGCATGCTGGCAGGACGCTTAGAACTGATGACGGTTTTCATGCTGTTCACTCCCTATTTCTGGCGTAGGTAAATCTGGGGTAGGATGCTGAGATATTACATGCCGCGGCTCATCACCCATAAGTCCAGTGATTTGGTAAAAACCATTTGCGGTCTTGGAATACTAAATCCTGATCTCAGGTTGACAAATTAAATCTCCATGACAGATAGTCAAACGTTATCATCAGTTTTTAACGAACGATAACCATATCGCCAGAATCATCTACCTTGGTCTATTTGCTCAAAAAAAATGGCAGCCAGACATTTACTCAAAACATCCGCTTCTATAATGTCCCCATCGTCTAGTCGGCCTAGGACACCGCCCTTTCACGGCGGCAACAGGGGTTCGAATCCCCTTGGGGATATTGCAAACTGCAATCTAAACCAAACACCATCGCAAACCATCATCAGCTGGCGTGAGTATGTCTAAGAGCCGGTAGCTCAGCTAGGTAGAGCATCTGACTTTTAATCAGAGGGTCCTGGGTTCGATCCCCAGCCGGCTTATTCTTTCTTATTCCTTCTTTATCCATGCCCTCCGACCCACCGCCAGACCCACCACACGACCTGCAAAAACTGCAAGACCTGTGCAAGCAAGCCCTCAGCAAAATCCAGCTCCCACCGCAGAAAACCCCTGTTGTCCGTAGCCTGATAGCCAATAATGGTAAAGTCTCCATATTGTTGGATCTACCTCCTAAAGTAGCTTTGCGAAGGACGATAATTAAACAAATCCGTCAGCACCTCCAAGCACTGCCAGGATTAACTGACCTCCAAATAGGAATGGCCGATCAAATCTCTCCTGTAGCTACCCTGCCAAAAAATGAAAACACCCTCCCTGATAGCACTCCCAGAGCAAAAACACGAAATACTTATCTGCAAAACTATCGCCATGTGATCACAGTCGGCAGCGGCAAAGGCGGAGTAGGAAAATCCACCATAGCCACCAACCTAGCACTGGCTCTCCAGCACTTCGGAAATAGAGTATCCATATTTGATGCCGATATCTATGGCCCCAGCCTGCCTATTATGCTCGGACTCAAAAATCAAAAACCTGAACTCAGCGAACAACAACGTATCCAGCCTCTACGCGCCTATGGACTATCCGTTCTCTCCATTGGTAATCTGATAGAACAAGCAGCCGCCACCATTTGGAGAGGCCCTATTATCCATAAGGTGATCGAACAGCTCTTGAGAGATACCGATTGGCCCGGCGGTGATTTCATGGTAATCGACATGCCCCCAGGCACCGGCGATGCCCCGCTGACACTATCTCAAATTGTCCAACTATCAGGAGCCGTGATGGTCTCCACCCCACAAGATGTAGCTCTCTCGGATGCACTCAAGGCGATTACCATGTTTGAAAAAATCTCCGTCCCCGTCTTGGGCATGGTTGAAAATATGAGTAGCTTTATCTGTCCCCACTGCCAAACCGAAAGTCCCATTTTTGATAGCCAAACCGTCCAAAAAGCCTGCCATCAGCAAAACATCCCCTTCCTAGGGCGAATACCGATAGATCTAGCCCTACGCCAAAGCGGTGACCTAGGGCAACCCCTGCTAGTCAATGACCTCATCAGCTCTAATGCCAAAAATAAACTGCCTCTGATACAACAATCCTTGCTAAATATCGGTCGGGAAGTACTGAAACAACTAGAACAGCAAGAAAATAATGCGTGATTTATATTCTAGAGATTGAATCCAGCCTGCCACCAGAAGATCAACAATGTCATCCGAACCCCGCCCCCTGAGAACCTAGCCTACGCGAGACTTCCTTCTATAAAACCAAACGCCAAGATAGACAAAGGGAGTGTCCAAGACGGCGATCACCAGCTTTAGCATCCATTGCCCAAAAATGAGCGGCCAAAGGGGGAATCCTGAGCCATAGAATGCCAGTACAATGAATAAGTTGGTATCTACTAGTTGCGATATCGCGGTAGAAACATTATTGCGTAGCCATAGAAAACGAGTACTCTCAACCCTCTTGAGACGCTCAAAGATAAAGATGTCCAAGTTTTGGCTGACCAGATAAGCACCCAGACTGGCAATTATTATACGCGGGCTACGACCAATGATAGCTACAAAAGCTTCTTGGTCTTGCCAAATAGGTGCTGCGGGCCAGAGCACCGCTAAAAGACTTAGCAGCCCCACCACTACTAACACCACCATGCCCACCAATACCAAGCGAGTAGCTACCTTTCTACCATAGACCTCAGAAGCTATATCGGTGCAGGCAAAGGTGAAGGAAAAAGCCAATACCCCCGCAGGAGCAAAGAGCCCGCCTATTTGTACTATCTTGACTGCCAGCACAGATGAGATAGCCAGTGTTCCTGCAAACAAAGCCGCTAACAGCAAGGGAGGTGAAAATGGAGAATCGTTTGAGGCAGTACTCATAAAAAAGCAAATGGCAAAAATCGCAACACCAATAGCCTAATTACACTCTTCGTTAGTGCTCGTAAAGGTTGACCTTAAACCTATCTTCTGGAGCTGTAAAGCCATTTATTACCAAAGCCACCATGGAAGGAAGAAAAGCCTGACAACGCTCATTGAGCTCCTGTACGGGACAGCCAGTAGCATAATTTTTCCGACGCTTCATCATATCCAGCAACACGTCGTATATTTCCAGCAGGTATAAGACATCCTTGACCGCGTATTGCAATTGATCGGAGGACAAGTTTTTCTTACCCCAGTCAGAGCTCTGGTTACTTTTATCTACGGTTTTGCCGATAACTTCTCTAATCAAAGCTTCCAAACTGTGAGAACGAGCATAAGTACGCACCAATTTACTCATTATTTTAGTACAGCGAAATGGATGTACATCCACTCCATTGCTGACCTTTAAAAAGGTGACATCTCCCATGGCATAATGAAATACCTTCATTACTCCAGCATATGTCAACAAATGCTTGAGATTAGGAGGCAAACTACCAGGCTGTGGAGAAATTAAACAGGCCCGTTTCTGCCGATCACATATTTGCACCAAGCAAACTTGATCCCGAAATAGCTCCAAACCGTGCAATTCGGTATCTATGGCTATTTCCTTTTGGGATAAATATTGCTCCAGTAGCGGTTCGGGAATATCTTCACAGATCTTATAATTTTGTTCATTGGTTAATTCACCGTCCGTGGGGACCTTAGCCAATTGCTCTGTATGTTTTTCTATTGGGTGTCCGTTTTTATTAGTTTCCATATGACAATTTCTCTTTAGAATGTTTAGGAATACGAAACCTTATTTGATAAGAATTTATTTATTTCTTATTGTTATAACTTCATATCGTTTTAATTGACAAACCACATAATCCCTACCTCAGTAGTCCGTAATCTGCCGCAAAAAGCCTCCTTAAAAACCACCTCCGCAGACAAACATCCACAAACATCCTCTAGCAAAAAGACATTCGCACTTTGCTAAGAAGGCCGCCCTTTGGTCAACCCTCGGAAGCCCCAAATTGTTGAGCATTCCATTGATTATCACAAGAAGCATCGCTAATGTCAAATATTTAATTCAGCTTGTAAGACATCTTGCTAAGATGCCTGAGTGGTCAGGGCTACTTATTTTCGTTGCTTATTTGCATTACTTGTTTAGGATTGTTTTCGGCAACGTTGTACTATAATTTGAGAAACACATCTGGGACATCCCAGATGTGTTTCTCATTCTTTTTACTCAACAAGATAGAAAATGAACGAGGACAAGGCTATCAAGAATGCCAGCTTATTAATTCAGTTTTTTAGTCTGGGGGTAGTAGTGGTTTTATTTATTACTCCCCTAAGAGCAACTGCAGATCAGATTTATCTGGGGGCTGGATTTCATAGTCATTATTTTTCTTGGGGGAAGAAAAACATAGCCGCCTTTGAAGTCCCTGCTGACTACAATAATATTTATGCAACTTCATTTACCTCTACTCCCCTGATCGCTGGAATGGAGTTTGACTGGCAAGCAGACCGCGGCTTTGCCATAGAGTTGCAATACCATTCTATGAATGATGAAAAAACTAATTACAATGCCATTCCCGGTGGTTCTTGGAGCGATACTGGAAAATCCATCGCAACAGAGTCAAGTACTCAGGTTTCCCTGTTGGTGATAGAAGGGCAGTTGCGAGGTCGGTTTTTGATTGACAAGCAACTTATGTTGATATTTGGCATGACCACTCTTGATGTAGAACGTAGCAGAAGGTACACCAATGCCTCTACTGAGGGGGTTGGTAGTAGCAGAAGAGAAGACCATTCAGATAATGGTTTTCATTTAGGTTTCGGTATTGAGGGAGATATAAATGAAGCAAATGCTTGGAGGGTATCCTTTCGCAGTGCGGAGTGGAGAAATGCTCTCGGGGTGGATGGGGATATATCAGATATTATCGTAGGAGTAAGTTATGTTCATCGCCTGGGGATTAAGAAGAAACCTGCCATCAGCAGTGGATATGAAGGCTAGGGTCCACCAGACAAACTTATTAGGCATTGCGTTCGGTGTTGCTTTCAGCCGTGTTGTACTCTAGTGTTGGAACATCTTGAGGATGATTCCTCTTGAGGACGATTCCTCTTGAGTGTCGGTCTATTTCTAATTCTTTGTTCTAAGGAGGTCTAAAATGGGTATTTCCAATATAGCTAGCCAGCAGGCAAAATTGTTAAGCAAATTCTTCGGTCTAATGGCAGTGATTGCGATGGCTTTTTTGTTTGTAGCCCCTCAAAAAGTATTTGCACAACAATACTATGTAGGGATTGGGCTTGCTAGCCATAGTTTTGATTGGGGGTCATTCGATATTGAGGGCGATGTTTATGACAATGATGACTACTTTGAAACCTCATACCTCTCTCTTCCCCTGATCGCCGGAGTAGAGTTTGACAGTCAAACAAACAAAAACCGTGCTTTTGCGGTGGAGTTACAATTCCATTCCATGCGGGGTGAAAAAACCAACAACAATGCCTTTCCCGGTTATGTCTGGAGTTCTACTGGTGAACCATTTAAAACAGAGACAACTACGAAAATTTCTCTGAGAATGTTGGAATTCCAATGGCGTTTTAAGTTAGAGAAAGACCTACAATTTATGCTGATGCTTGGCGATGCTAAACTTGATGTAGAAGAAACATACAAATTTTCAGGTGGTACTCGTGGCGAATCGGCTTTACTTTCCGACAAAAACGAGGGATCAGATAGTACTCTTTACTTTGGTCTTGGGTTTAAGAAGGACATAGACGAAGCCAGTTCTTGGAGGTTCGCCTTACGCAGTGCCCGATGGGAATTGTATCCTGAAGAGACGGTGGAGGATAATAGATATGCAGGTGCTGTTATCTTAGGAGTGAGTTATACTTATAGATTTGGAGGTAATAGAAGATCTGAAACTGAACCTGCCAGTAGCAGTGGAGATGGAGGCTAGGGTCCACCAAGCAAGTAAATTGCATCTTTATTGGATAGCGGGGTGACGGTTCCGATCTGGGATGCCAGAACATCCACCTTTTTGAGCTCTTTAAGAGCTGAGGAGATTTCTGGTTGAGGGATGGCTGCCAGCAATCCTCCTGAGGTTTGGGGATCAAAGAGGATTTCGCTCAGTGGTTGTGGTGGTTTTGTGTTCCATTGGAGGTGGGGGCTGACGAATTGTTTATTGCTGTTGGTGGCTTTGGTGGTGATACCTTTTTCCATGGCAGTTAGGGTGTGAGGGAAAAGTGGAATGGTAGCCAATGAGAGCTGAAAACAGACTTTGGAGGCCCGAGCCATTTCCAAAGCGTGAGCTGCTAAGCCAAAGCCCGAAACATCGGTGCAGGCATGAACCGTAAATTTCTTCAGTACTTCAGCGGCACTGCTATTGAGGGTCTGCATGGAATCCAAGCAAGGCTTGAGTTCTAGTGGGCTGATCTGTTTGGAACGAGCAGCATTGAGCAGAATGCCGCTACCTAGCGGTTTGGTTAGTAACAAGGCATCGGCAGGACAGGCACCGCGATTACGCCAAATGCACTTAGGGTCAACCAGACCGCTGACAGCCAAGCCGAATTTGGGTTCTTGGTCTTGTACCGAATGTCCTCCTACCAACCAAGCACCAGCATTATTCAGCTGTTCCAGAGACCCCCTTAGAATATCTTTCAAAACCGCCTGAGGCAACACTCCTTCTGGAAAACTTACCAAGTTCAAGGCACAGAGAGGCTCGGCACCCATGGCATAGATATCACTCAGGGCGTTGGCAGCCGCCACTTTACCAAATAAATAGGGATCGTCCACCGGAGGAGTGATAAAATCGGCAGTCTGCACTAAAGCTTGCCGCTCATTGAGATACACTACCCCCGCATCATCTTGGTCTGCTAAACCAACCAGCACTTCTGCTGCCCTAGGGGGTAATAACTCTGCTAGTACTTCATTCAGCCCGACCGGACTGAGCTTTCCTGCTCACCCACAAGTGCGGGCTAGTCCTGTCAAGGTGTGCTTTCTTTTCCAAAACTTCAACTGAAATTCTCCTGTTTGCCCTGTTATTTATTGCTCCCCAGGACTTTATATCAAGGTAACATTTTGTATAATGAACACACAAGCAAGGCTCAGCTCCCTCACCACGAATCCTTAGACCCATGCCAACAAAACCTCCTGCCGATACCCCCATGCCATTGATAGAACACCTGCGTGAACTACGCAAACGTTTGCTTATCATCATTTCAGTGGTGGCGACGGTCTTTCTTGTCGCTTGGGCGTTCAGCGAGTACATTCTCATCTTGCTCCAAAAACCCCTGATACCTTTTCAAACAAAGCTGCATTTTGACACCCTCACCGACCCCTTTATAACTCACCTAAAAGCAGCTTTTTTAGCAGCTATTTTACTCACTTTTCCTTTTTTGCTGTTGCAAATATGGCTGTTTGTTAAACCTGCTCTCTTCAAAAAAGAAACTCGCACTATCTGGCCCTTTGTGCTGCTATCTTATCCTTTCTTTGTCGGCGGAGCCCTATTCTGCTACTTAGTAGTCCTTCCTCAAGCCATCAATTTCCTAGTACAATTTGATGAAAACCTCATCCCCTCCCTCAGAGTAGGAGATTTCCTTTCCTTTAGCTCTCGCCTGCTATTTGTATTCGGACTGGTATTTGAACTGCCCCTTATTAGTCTACTCCTCACCAGAGCCAAACTCATCACCCCCCGCTGGCTAGCCAAAAATAGACGCTACGCCCTAGTACTGACCTTCATCGTAGCTGCAATTCTTACCCCGCCCGATGCCATAACTCAACTGCTGCTAGCCTTGCCGCTAGCTATCCTCTACGAATTTAGCATCTTAGTCTCTTGGCTAGCAAAACCCCGAAAAAAGAAAGTGAAAACTACCCGTAAAAATGCTCCCGCCAGGACTCGAACCTAGAACAGCGGAATCGCAATCCACCGTTATATCCAGTTTAACTACGGGAGCAGTTGGCATCTGTTTGCCATGTTATGGGATTAGTGTCAAAAGCGAAAATTTGTAGGTGAGGCCAGAATGTTTAGCTCATGGTAATCTATAAAAAGTGATTGTTGATACCATAGATTGTGGTTCTAGTGATTACCACGATCGGATGATTGTAACAGAAATGTGAGAAATATGGCAGTGAGATCTGAAGCCAAGAGGATAATGTCTGGGTGGCTGGTTGGGAGTAGGCGGTTGCTGTCTTGGCTAGGGAAGGTGAGTAGCATTCTGCTATTTGTGAGTTTGATATCCACTGGCTTGGCTTTGGCGTGGTTATTATCTAGGGGGGATGTGCTAGGGGTGTCATCGCCTGCTCAGCAGAAAATACAGGTTTTGTTTTTATTTGCGGTACTATTTGCACTGCTATTTTACTTAGGCTTACGCTTAGTGGTGCGGGCTTTGTTGGAAAAGTCCACTTGGCTGGCTCGTTCTTCGCTGAGGGTCAAATTTACGATTGCATTTTTGGCTTTTTCGCTACCTTCTTTGGTATTTCATGCCTTGGTAGTAGGGGTGACCACCCAATCTTTAGGACGGATATCCAACCAGCAGTACTTGAAGATTTTGAATCACGGGGATTATTTGGCGGACATTTTAGCAGAGAATGAAAATAATCAGCTACAGAAATTTATGACCAATCTGCAGCTGGTCTTGCCTATAGATGAAGAAGCTTATCAGCAGCAAGGGTGGATGATTCAATCATTGCCAGGTTTTAGAGGTGGAGTAGTAGTCTACGGGCGGGAGGACGTGATGCTTTCTCGTTGGATATCGCATGGGGATGTTTTGGAAACCCTTTTGACACCTGATGCTGATGATTTCATAAAAGCTCGCGAGTTTGGTTCAGCGGGGGTATTGGTATCTCAGCAGGTGGGTTCATTTCAGGTACGCAGTTTGCTGCAGACCTTGCGAGTCAATCCTAGTTTGGTGATTCAATTGTTACAAGTGTACCCAGCTCGCTTAACGGAGACATTAGGGAGTCTAACGCTGGCACGCGATGAGAATTTGAATTTACAGCGATTAGTATACAAGGGTTTTTGGTTGTTTATGATGGCCATGACGGTTCTTATTTTATTGAGTACTTTTTTGATTGCTCGCCATTTGACTCCGCATTTTACTAATCCAGTAGACCATTTGGTGGAGGCGACTAGAAAGATGGCCAAGGGTGATTTTCAGCATCGTATCAGTGATGCCGTTTTAGAGAATTCCAGCCGTGACTTACAGGGGCTTATGTCAACCTTTAACTTTATGAGTCAGCGTTTGGACCATAATCATCAGGAGTTAAACGCTCGTGCCTTGATGGTGGATATGCTGTTGGAGCATGTGGATGCTGGGATTGTAGCCTTAAACACCAAGGGTCGGGTGAGTGCTTTGAATGGTACTACCCATAAGATGTTACCTGACATTCCTGTTCAGTGGGAGGGTAAATCGGTGGCGACTGTTTTTGGCAAAGAACTGGCACACAAGATAAAGACAATGCAAGATGTGCTTAAAAAGAGCAATGATTCTAATCATACCAGCAATTTTACCTTGCATAGCCCGACTGAAGATGAGGTGCTTGAATTAAGTCTGGTAGAGATTCCCAAAGAGGAAGGCAGCGAGATGCTGATAATCATTCGCAATGCCACCGCCATGCAACGCACTCAGCGTACCCTAGCCTGGCGAGAAGTCGCCCGACGAATGGCACATGAAATTAAAAATCCTCTCACTCCAATTCAGCTTTGTGCTCAGCGTATTCAGCGTAGAAGTCAAGGCCTGACTAGTGAAAATGCTCAGGTTGTTTCTCAATGCACCCAAACCATAGTTCAGCAGGTGAACGCCTTAAAAAACATGGTTAAGGGTTTCTCTCAATTTGCAAAACTGCCAGAAACCGCCTTTCAATCGGCAGACCTCAACCTTATCGTGGCAGAAAGTGCTCAATTGTATAGTGCTAGCCTCGCTAAAGATATTAAACTTACTCTCCAACTAACTCCCCAGCTACCTACTCTGCTACTAGATCAAGAACAGATGCGTGGTGCCATTATCAACTTGCTGGAAAATGCCATTACAGCCCTGCATTCCAGTAATCAAAAAACTCCGCGGCATATCACCATGGCTACACATTTCCTAACCGAAAAACAACGGGTACAGCTGACCATCCAAGACAATGGCCCCGGAGTTGCCGAAAACATTCATCAGCATCTCTTTGAACCATACACCACCAGCAAAAAACAAGGAGAAGGGCTAGGCTTGAGTATCGTTAAACAAATAATGACCGATCATAAGGGATCTATTTCCTACACCGCGGTGGCAAAAGGAGGATCCCTATTTACTCTCACTCTGCCTGTACCTCATCTACCTCCCAATAGAATTATTACCAAACCCAAAAAAAAGCCCTATAAACTCACCTAAGCTTGTGGCAAGCTTGACTTAAACTTTCCATAAGTTGCTCATTTCTTAAGAAATACCATAACCTCCCCTATCTTAACTAGGCAGACCTTATGAAATCTACCGTCCTCATCGTGGATGACGAACCAACCATCCGAGAATCCTTGCAGGACTTGCTCCAAGACGAAGGCTATCTCTCTCTTACCGCATCCAGCGGAGAGGAAGCCTTGAAAAAATTACAAACTGATGACGTAATTTCAATCGTGTTGCTAGATGTCTGGATGCCAGGAATCAATGGATTGGAAGCCCTAAAGCAAATTCAAGCCCTAAAGCCCGACCTACCCGTTATTATGATGTCTGGTCATGCCTCAATTGAAAATGCCGTCAACGCCACCAAAAATGGAGCTTATCATTTTGTGGAAAAGCCGTTCTCCAGCGAAACCTTAATTATTAACATCCGTAATGCCCTGAAACATTGCCAGCTAAGCCAAGAAAATAAAGTGCTGAAAATCCAGCTGCCCAGGCACGGACCCCTGATCGGTAAAAGCTCCAGCTTTATCAATTTACTAAAGAAGGTTCAGCTAGTCGCAACCAGCCACAGCGGAGTACTAATCCACGGTGAAAATGGCACTGGGAAAGAATCAATTGCTTGGAGCATTCATCAGCAAAGCCCGCGGGCAGAAGGACCCTTTGTGGAGACAAACTGTGCTGCCATCCCTGAAAATCTGATTGAAAGCGAACTGTTTGGGCATGAAAAAGGATCTTTCACTGGGGCAGTTGGTCGTCATAGAGGCAAGTTTGACCAAGCTCACCAAGGTACTCTGTTTCTGGATGAAATTGCCGATATGAGCATGTCTACCCAAGCCAAGATTTTACGCGTCCTCCAAGAGCAACGCTTTGAAAGAGTAGGCGGAAATGAAACCATCTGCGTCAATGTGCGAGTAATCGCTGCTTCCAATAAACAGCTGGAAGATGAGATCAGGTCGGCTAATTTTCGGGAAGACCTCTACTATCGCCTCAATGTACTTCCCCTGCGAGTACCTCCTTTAAGAGATCGCCATGGTGATATCCCCCTGTTGGCGAATTACTATCTAGAATTCTTATCTAAACATCACGGCTGGAAACAAAAAATAATCCAGCCCGACGCCATGCAACTACTAGAAAAACATCCTTGGCCCGGTAATGTGAGAGAACTTAAAAACGTGATAGAGCGTCTGATAATCCTCAACACAGAGGAGAAAATCACCCCCGATGACATCTACGATGCCCTAGGCCCCAGCCTGAAGCGTACTGCTGGCGGCACTGCGGAAAATGAAACTCCTGATTGGCTACAGGGAACTTATTCCCAAGCGAAGCAGGCTTTTCAAGCTGAGTACTTGAGGCATAAACTGCAACAATGCAAGTGGAATATATCTAAGGCATCCACGGAAATGGGATTAGACCGTAGCAATCTGCACAAGAAGATCAAGAAATTACAACTCGGCCCCCCCTAATCTGAGTTACTGATGCCCCAGGTGATGCCCCAGGTGATGCCCCAGGTGATGCGTCATGTGATGCCCCAGGTGATGCCCCAGGGGTGATGCGTCATCCGATCACAGCAGAAGTGATGGAATGAGGAGGTTGCAGATTCAAATTAATAGTCATCAGAGGATCTGGCAAACTTCTTGGAAGTCTAGGCGAGGTCCGCGGGGATGAGTTTTATCGGTTTTGGCGTAGCCAATGTTACAAAGGAAGTTAGTGCGGATGGAAGAATTAGGGAAGAAAGCTTGGTTGATTTTTTTGCTATCAAAGCCTGCCATAGGGCCGCAATCCAGCCCTAGTGCTCGGGCTGCCAAAATGAAATAACCTGCTTGGAGGTTGCCATCTCTGAGAGCCGCTGCTTCTGCTGCTTGGGGTTTGTCCTTGAAGAGGTGGGCAACCTTCGCATTGGGTAGCAAACGATCTAGGGTACGCCAGAATTCCAGCTCATAAGCCAAGATGGCAGTTATGGGTGCTGCTTGAGTGGGAGCGACATTACCGCGCATCAGGGCGGGCAATAGGCGTTCCTTAGCGGCTGAGCTAGCTACAAAAATAATCCGAAGAGGGCAGTCATTAAAGCTGGTGGGTCCCCATTTGGTAAGTTCATAGAGTTTTTCCAGCAGGGTATTATCCAGGGGGATGGGCTGCCATTCCTTACAAGAACGAGCTTCTAGAAACAATTGATTAAGTGCTTCCTTGTTAAGAGATTTTCTCAGAGGGGTGTTTTGATTCATAATAGCGATACGGAAAAAGGGGGTTCTTTAAGAGTAGTGATTAGGTACGGAAGGAGGCAATTATTTGTTTTACTGAGGCCAAACCAGACTTTCATGGACCCATATTTCTTGCTGATAATAATCTAGTTTCAGCCATTTTTCTTGTCTTTCAAACACCCGAAAGGGGGTTCCCTTTTCCACCGCAAGTACAGCTCTAGCTCGGTGGGATGCTCTTTGGCGAAGGTGTACTACAGGCTTGGCAATTACCACGCAAGAGAATTCATTAGACAACATCCGAGCCAGAATCCAATACCTGTCTTGATTAAGGTCTTCCACTTTAAGCCAAGTCCCTTGCTGAGCAATTATCTTCAAGGGCATGTTCTGATTTATCTGCCAGCTGATCCGATGCCTAAAACTCGGTCCTGCCCGCAAGCTGGTACGCGGTGCATTCACACAGGCAGTTTCGCCAACTGATTGAGCAAAAATCGTAACTGGGCTAAGCAAGCATATCGTGCTTGCCACCAGCCATAGTTTGGGGTGCTTTACAAAGATTGTGAAACGCACTAAGGGACTTGTTAGAATAAGGTTTAGCTAATGGCGGAACAGGACTAAGTAAGGAGATACTAACACAAAATAAATTGGCTATGCTGCTAAAATCTTTGTGAGTAGCCAATCAGATCCAGCTTAGGTTGCGGGTTGTTCTCCACTGGCTAATTCGTCTAGATTGGGTAGCAATTTCAAGGAGCGTGGCTGACGTCCTACTTGGTAGCAAAGATAGGCACTGAGTGCAGCTAGTAGCTGCTCCAACCAGATTTGCTGAGGTTTCAGCGGCCTTCCTCCGCCTTGCCAAGCACTTATGAAGGCTAGGCTGGAAGATGATATAGGCGGAGCAGGTGAATTCTGACGGACACACAAAGGACATAAAATCCCTCCCCGAGAAAAAGATAAACCACCAATGCCAGACCAAGGAGGAACTTTGCCGCAACTGACACACACATCCCAACTAGGCTGAATACCCATTAAGCGTAGGTACTTCAACTCAAAACGCAATCGTATCAAGGGGAGCAAACGCAGCCGCGAAGCTTGAAATACCTCCTTCAAACCTTCACTAAGTAATTGATAACAAGCAGTGCTTTGCTCAGCTGCGATCGGACCTAGCTCCATCAATTCGGCTAGATAGCTCCCATAGCAAAATTTCTCGTAGCTTTGGCTTTGCCACCAGCTTTGGGCAGCGTTATCGCGTTTACGAATCTGTACTAACTCGCGATTGGGATTGATATGATAGTAAATCACCCCCGAGCTCAGAGGCTCAAAATTGCCTACTCCGCGGGAAGTCAATTTTCGTGCTCCCCGCACCACCCCCTTTATCAAGCCTCGGTCTGCAGTCAAAAAGGTGATAATCCAATGGCTGTCTTGGAACTCACGCCTCCTCAATAAAATGCTCTCTGATGACAATAACTGCATCTTGCCCAAACCTAATTCTCTTTCTCTTCTCCCATGTTTTACCCTGCCCAGGCTAGTTTTTCTGGTACCCCCCAACCCCCCAACCCCCCACCTCCACCTCCCCCCCAACCCCCCAAGTACCACTTAGCTAGTGAAGCTAATCTTGGAAAGCAAGAATCCACAGCTCAAAAAAAGTATGTCAGAACAAAAAAGAAGTGCCAGCCATGGCTGAGTCTGGCTGAGAGAGTACCCATCCAGCACCAACTGAGTGCTTTGTACCCCAGAAAGTATTAAGGGCATAAGCAAAGGATAAAGAATTAAGGGCAAGAGTATCTCCTTGCCTGAAAGGCTGGTAGTAAGTGCTGCTAATAGCGATCCCAATGCGGTAAATCCCAGAATGCCGCCTGCTATTATCAGGGTCAGAGGTGGTAATACCAACAAAAGGGAGAGCTGAAAAGATATCCCCGAAACAATGATGGCAAGCATCATAACTGCTGACAGAGCCAGAGTGTTAGACACACATTTTGCCAACCAAAGTAGCGGTCTGGGGGTAGGAGTCATTAATAGTGCCTGCCAAGCGTGGTTTTGTCTTTCCAGATAAAGGGAGCGATTTAATCCCAGTACTCCGCTAAGCAGTAGAACCATCCACAGCAACCCAGCTGTGTGTCGTTGCAAGGGTGTTTGGTGGCTCCATTGTAACAAGGTGGCTCGGTCAAGAGGGACAGAAAAACTGGTTTGCAACTGGCTAGCTGCCAAATTGAAAGCCCTAACCCACGACTGAGGCTGGAGATGTCGTTCACCTTCCATGCTCTGGAGGGTCTTCACCTGCTGGGGAGTTGCCCCTGCCAAACGAGCACGCTTAATCACCAATGGCGTGGTACGAAACTCCGCCACGCTCTGAGTACCAAAGGCAAAGGCAAATATCAGCCAAATTAAAAGCACAAATAACAACAAGGATGGCAAATGCTCGCCACCACGCCAATCCACCCGCAAATCCTTAACAACCAATAACCACAAATAACCGAACATGAAATACCTCGCCACAGCAACAACTGGAGCCTAAGACCGCTGGAGATCCCGAAACGCCCTTATAAAATTATCACTGGGTTGCCGATTAATCACCAATGCCGCAAAATCTTGATAAAGATACTCAGCCGTTCTAAGCCACGGCTCTTCCAAGGGAGGCGGCTCAATCTTCAAGTCCTCCTTGACTATGGATACCCAATCTACTTCGGCACGCTCTTTTGCTAAACGACGTCCCTCATGGACGGCACTCTCCCAAGGAGTACCCGAGTAAAAATCACGCAGAAACTGCTTGCTAAAAACTACCTCTTCTCGGCTGACCCGTAATTCATCAGGCCCAATGCTGTCCACAAGTAGGAAGTCGTTATCCCACCGAGCCCATTCTAATTTGCCGTCCCACAATTTCAAACCGCATTCTTGAAGAATACTTTTTAGACCCAATGCCACCGCCTGAGATTTTCCATGCAAACGCCTAAAGGCAGAAAAATCTCCCCCAAGCATCAATATCGCCTCCTGATAGGATAGCATGCGGTCCTTGCTCTCCAGCTTGGTGGAAAATTCTATCAGAGGCTCCTCAAATTCTGCTCCCTCATGAATGGGAAATGAGTACCAGCTCTCTCGCTTTAGCAAACTTGAACCTGCGGGTACTCCAAAGCGAAAAATTACCTCCAAAGGCACCAACTGGCGTGCTTGACGACCATAACTATAATCATACACCAGAATGCCAGTCAGCTGACTAGCACTAATGCTGGGAATATCCACCAGAGATACCAGAATTGCGTTTTGTTCACTCCGCAAAAAATGATTCCCAATCGGTAGATAAGGCTGCACTTTCTGATGCTGGGATAAACCACTCTCATTCCAAAATTTCTCATCTGCCAAGCGAATAAAAAAATACTCCGCCAACTCAGCTAGGGCTTGTCCTTTGCCCGCAATGGTATCGGGCATTTTTCCCCAATCAAATACCGAGTAATTATCGGTAAATTCAAACCATAGTTGGTCTTCACGCTGGGCTTGACGCAGATTCTTTACGCTGCCTTGTCGCAGCAATGGTGAGGTGTCCTTCATGGATGCCAAAGATAATTAGGGCGACGGTTTTAAGTCAAATAACTAGGAATAGTAACTAAGCAAGGCAACTAAGCAAGGAGTGACTAAGCAAGGAGTGACTAAGCAAGGCAACTAAGCAAGGCAACTAAGCAAGGCAACTAAGCAAGGCAACTAAGCAAGGCAACTAAGCAAGGTAGCTAATAATTGCGACCACGCTGGTAAAGATGTCCCACGAAGGCTTGGTAGCCATTTAAGTATCGGGTTGGAATGCGTTTTTCGGTGCCGATATCGCGTTCAAATGCTTGTGACCAGCGGGGGTGGGGGATTTTTGGGTCTACATTGGAGAAGAAGCCATATTCCTTGGGCCCCAAGGTGTTCCAGAATGTAGGTGGTTGCTGGCTGGTAAAGGTAATGCTGACGATGGACTTAATGCTTTTGAAGCCGTATTTCCAAGGGGTGAGCAAGCGTATGGGGGCTCCGTTTTGTTTTGGGAGTTGTCGTCCGTAGAGTCCTACTGCTAGGAAGGTAAGTTCGTTCATGGCTTCAGGGATGGTGAGGGCTTCGTTGTAGGGCCAGGGAAGGGCATTGGCAAAGAATGATTTACGGGCTTGAGCTGGGGCTTCTTCTGGTCTAAAGAAGGTTTTCAGTTGAATAAAGCGAGCATTTGACAGGGGTTGTACTTTTTTTATCAGGGTACTCAAGGGAAAACCTACCCAAGGAACGACCATGCTCCATGCTTCTACACAGCGGAGGCGGTAAATGCGTTCTTCCAAGGGGATGGATCTTATCAGGTAGTCAATATCAAAGGTTTTTGGCTTGGCTACCAATCCGTCTACCTTGATTGTCCAGGGACGCACGCTGAGTTTTTGTGCCTGAGACCAAACATTTTTACGGGAATGAAATTCGTAGAAATTGTTGTAACGGGCAGCGGTGAGGTGAGGAGTTAGCGTTCGTTTGGTAGTAAAGCGATTATCAGTCCTTGCATTTAGTTTTTTAAGTCCCTTAAGAGTGTCTGCCACGGTGGTGCGAGCTTGAGCAGGCTCGGGTAAGCCTAAGGTAGCCAAAGCCCCCACTCCGAGGAAACCCATGCCTTGCAATAGTTGGCGTCTTTTAAGGTAGATGTGCTCTGGAGTAGCCGCTGATTCAGGCAGCTGCCAAGCGGGAGGTTGAATTAAATTAGCCATGCTTCATTTTCAGGTCTGTTTAGCTTTGGAGCTTGTATTATGCTAGTGAATAACAATAGCCATTGTAGCATGATTTAAGTAGAACAAATCATTGAAGATGGCATGCTAGGTTCGTGCTGAGAAAGACATGCTGAGAAAGACATGCTGAGAAAGACATGCTGAGAAAGACATGCTGAGAAAGACATGCTGAGAAAGACATGCTGAGAAGCTACTACAGATCTTCCACTATCAAGCTAGCTTTTCTTAGGTACTCCAGGGATTGTCGGAGTGGTTGGCGGATACGCTGGATGTGATCTGCAGTGAGGCTGGGGCCGCGTCCTTGGGTGATTATCAGGGGGCGGAAGTCTGCACGCTGTAGTGATTTAAGGGCTTGTTGCAGGAGGTTCAATACTTGCTCGGTAGAGCTTTGGTCGGAGAGCTCCGAAAAGAAAGATTGAAAATCTGCCAGCAGTGCTTGAAGCAGCAAGTGGGAGGCCAGGGCTGTTCCTCGGGATTGATAGAATAGGTCATCTCTTTGGGTGGTGAATATTTCTTGGTCTGCAGAGAGCAGGGAAACTTGTTGAGAGAGGCTGGTGGATATCGCTTGTAGCATGGCGTTAATGCTATCGGGGGTGGTGTTAAATTGAGCTTGCCCATTTCTGAGCATGTCTCGGTAGCGATTTAAGGCATCAATGCCTCGCAAGTAAAGGATTTCTGGAGCAGGACTATTCCAACGGCGGGGGTCAACAGACCAAGAAGAATAAGCCAGATCAACCTCACGATTGAGAGCATTCTGCGAGCGGGAGGCTTGATCTCGGACTGCCTTCAAAACAGAACGCAAAACGCTGAGTAATCCCAGTTGCTCATTAGCGGCGTTGTCCAGCCAGCTACCTGGTCCGAGCGGGGTATCGTTGGGTAGCCAGCCGCTAAGATGTTGAAGCTGTTTTTCCATCAAGCTGGTCAGAGTGCCGATGGTAGCATTCCCTATCGGCTTGGCCTTAGGCGGGGGAGGTAATTCTGGTCTGATGCTCATCAATCCCAGAGCAACCCCCCAGCCTAACACCAGTAATATCAGCAAACGGATGAAGGTCATCGGCTAGTCAAGGAATAAGGTGGAGACCATAGCTGGTGGCGAACATCTTAAAATGCGAGCATCTTAATTCGTTTGTTGTTGAGCTGCTTGCCAATCTTTTGGGGTATAGGTTTGCAGAGCCAGGGCGTGTACTTCTTCGCCCATCAAGCTTCCTAAGGCTTGGTAGACCATCTTATGTTGGGATACCTGAGTACATCCCTCAAAACGCTGGGATACTACCACACATTGAAAATGATTATCATCCGCTCGGGGACATTCCAGCAATACCAGACCATCAACAAAGGCTTGCTCTAGCAAGTGGCGTAATTTTGATAAAGGGATGGTCATGGTTTATCCTAGTCAGACTATTTTGGTTAGACTATTTTGGTTAGACTATTTTGCTGGCACTGAAGTCCACAGTACCTTAATCCTCAGCAGTTAGAAACCCTGACAAAGGCAGAGCCTCTGCTATCAGCATGACTGGGACATCATTTCTCACTGCATACAGCCATTGATTATCAGCACTCATCAAACCTTCTTCCAGTGGTGTGTCCACTACTTGTCCACCCCGATTTTTTAGCCGTCCTGAAGCAATCGCCCGATTCAGCTGCTTAATCAATGCTGGGGTAGCTAGCCGCAGGGAAGATTTTGTGGCTGGGCAAATCAGCAGGGCTAACAACTCAGAGCTTATAGGCATTCAGCAAAACTCAAAACAATAAATAACTTAAACCGCAAAAGGCACTTCATAAGGCATCTCATAAAAGACATTTCATAAGGCATCTCATAAAAGGCACTTCATAAGGTACTTCATAAGGCATCTCATAAAAGGCACTTCATAAGGTACTTCATAAGGCATCTCATAAAAGGCACTTCATAAGGTACTTCATAAGGTACTTCATAAGGCATCTCATAAAAGGCACTTCATAAGGTACTTCATAAGGCATCTCATAAGGCATCTCATAAAAGGCACTTCATAAGGTACTTCATAAGGCATCTCATAAAAGGCACTTCATAAGGAATTTCATACTTCCTCATTGCCATCAACCCATGCTACATTAAACATAGATTAAGTCAAACCACTCGCTGTACCTAATACATGAATTTTGATCATCTTGACCTTAGTATCCCGCCTGTACCCAAGTGGCAATCTGCGGATGTGAACCTGCCTAAAAAGCAACGCAAAATTGCTAAGGGTAAGGGAAGAATGCTTTGCCTGTTGCTGGCGATCGCTATCTTGTTCCTTGCCCCCGCAAAGTCCAGGGCACAAGAAAGCTACTCTCAGGCAGACCTGAGTTATATCGTCAAGAAACTGCAGAACAATCATTTATCGCGTTTGCCGTACAACAATAAATTGGCACGCTCCACATTGGAGCAATATCTCACCATCCTGGATGCCGAACGCAGCTATTTCCTCGCTGCTGATGTGAAGGAGTTCCAAGGTAATATTCCACAGCTCGTTAATGACTTGCCCCGCGGGCAAGTAAAATTGGCATTTGCAATCCATAAGCGATTTAAGAAACGCTTGCTGGAAAGAAAAAATTTCATTGAGAAACTGCTGAAAAAACCAGTGGTGGTAATTGCCCCTCAAAAAATCTGGCTAGATCGTTCTGCGGCTGATTGGCCTCGTAGTCGTACCGATGCTGAAAAAATCTGGCAAGCTAGACTATACCATGAGCAGCTGAAAGAACAATCCTCAGGTAAGAGTTCTAAAGAAACTCTTGAAACTCTTAGAAGACGCTACCGAAGTGTCTGGTTGCGTCATCAGCAGCTGAAAGATAAAAACATCGTGAGCTTGTTTCTAAACGCCTACGCTTATTCTTATGATCCCCATTCAGCTTATCTCAACCAAGATGATTTAGACAATTTCAACATTGCCATGCGTCTTTCTCTGGAGGGCATTGGGGCTACACTGCGTTGGGAAGATGGCTATACCGTCGTTAACACCATTGTTCCCGGAGGAGCAGCAGCCCGCCATAAAGGCTTAAAACCTGCTGATAGAATCGTAGCCGTTGGGCAGGGCAGGATCAGAAAAATGGAGGATGTAACCCACCAACCACTGGGAGAAGTCGTAAAATTGATCAGAGGTAAAAGAGGAACTATCGTAAGACTGAGCTTGATACGCGAAACTGGCGAATTTACAAAATCGTTGAAGATCAGCATCCGCAGAGACAAAATAGAACTGAAGGAATCAGAAGCTCAAAGTAGTATTCATCAGCTGGAAATGTCTTCTGGAATGCCTTCTGGAATGCCTTCTGAAATGCCTGCTGGTACGATTAAAATAGGGGTCATTGTTTTGCCGTCATTTTATCAAGATTTTGCCCAAAAAAGACGGGGCAATCGCAACTACAAAAGTAGCACTCGGGACGTAAAAAAAATCCTTGCCAGTTTTGTAGATCAGTCCATTGATGCCGTTCTGCTGGATCTCAGAGGCAATAGCGGAGGGTCTCTTGATGAAGCCATCAATATGAGTAATCTGTTTATTCCTAAATCTGTTATGGTGAAGGTTCGTTATCTTAAAAGTGTATCTAGCTATGATGGAAAGCAAAAACAAGCCTTCTATAAAGGTCCGCTGGTCGTCTTGATAGACCGCTTTAGTGCTTCGGCATCGGAGATTGTAGCCGGTGCTCTGAAAGACTACGGTCGGGCAGTGCTGGTGGGAGATAGCTCTACCTTTGGAAAGGGAACAGTCCAAAACATCATTACTCTAAGAAAAGACCTCGGGGCACTTAGGGCTACAGTCGCTCAATTCTATCGTCCTAGCCATTCTTCCACCCAAAAAAAAGGAGTGGTACCAGATATTATCTTCCCCTCGCTTAACAGCCACCTAGACATCGGCGAAGCAGCCCTGAAAAATGCTCTTCCCTGGGATGCTCTGCCTGATAAAATATCCATCAAAGCCAATAACATCGCACCCTTAGCCACTAAACTGAAAGCACTATCAGAAAAACGCCGAAAAACTAACCCGCACTTTAAAGACATTCGCCAAGAAATCCGCGAATATATTACCCATCGCAAAAATAAAACCACCATCTCCGTTGCAGGACTACAAACCAAATACAAAAAACAGCAAAAGAAAAAAAATGACGCCGATAATCAACAAAAAGATGACCCCCTGCTACTAGAAGCTCTAAATATCACTAAAGATTATCTCCAACTACTAAAAAACTAAAAACCAACCGCTAAACAATCCCTATTAAATGATACCCCCCCCCCCCCCCCCCACCACCACAACCCCCAGCACTGACCAAAATTCTATGCTAAGAATACTTATGAGCCAAAAATACTTATGAGTAAGGTATCCGTTCAACAGTAAAGTACTGGCAGGTGCGTTCTTTGTCATTGTATTTGTTCTTAATAAGGATATAATATAATGGGCTTGTCTGTAACAACTTTTAATATTATACTCAATAAAGTTCCCAGATCTTCATACTGACAACAGGCACAGCAAGATATATCAAGCAAAATAATCCCAAATACAATGCCAAATATAATCCCAATATAATGAGCAAACTCCTTAATATAAGTAACAATCAACCTATGATAATGGGGCTAGATTCCTGCTCTCATCAAATATCTACAGACGTTCTGTAGGGAAAAAATCTCATGAGAAACGAAACAATCTCCCTTGTTCCCATCTGTAAAGGATCCCAACTGCTCTGCACCTTGCAAGGTAACATCTTGTTCGGTTGCCCACCAGAAGTACTAAAATTTATCCTGCTTAAAAAACTCCCCATGCCAGAAGCAGTAGTACTACCATCTCAACTATATCACCAATCCTGCTCCCAAGTAGCTTTGGAATTCCCCTTCTACCACTTTCTCTTCGTCCAGCGAGGACCAGACCGCGGACATAAATTTCGCGTGTTCGCAAAAATAAACCAATGCAAACGCATTAGCGAAATGCTCCGAGTTACCATCTATGGACCTACCAAAGATGAAATGATCAACTCAGGCACAATACCCCAAATAGCCACACAACTAGATAAAGAATTTCAACACCTCGCAGTTAAAAATCCCCATGCCGATAAACCCTACCAATTGCAGGACATCGTGGAATTCCATCCCCTCCAAAACGATGAAAAACAACTCCTGTATCCCGAAAAAAACTCCTCCCCTGCTATCTATATCCAGCAAATAGCAAATAGCCTCTACAGTGTCTCCTACGGAGAACAAACCCTGACCATAGATATATCCACTACAGGTGAACAAATACCTCCCTACCCCCTTACACATAAACCATTAGATAAATCCTCCGACACTAACGAAATTATCGTGCTCGGCGGTAGCAACGGCTTTGATCCCAATAACCCCGCCAATGGATATATTTTCCGCCTCAAGGAAAAATTAATGCTCTGGGATAGTCCCTCCTATCTGTCTTGCCACCTTAAAAAACTCCAAATAACCCTCTATGATATTGATGCCCTAGTACTCTCCCACGTACACGAAGATCATCTGGATGTGGTGGAATGTGTTAATCACAATAAGCCTCTGAATCTCTACACCACTAAGGAAATCTATTACTGCTTGCTAGTAAAACTCATGGCCGTCTACGATTGCTCCCTAGCAGAAGCTCAAGCCATGCATTCCTTCCATCCTATTACCCCAGATCTAAGTCCTCATTTAATTTGTGGCACCCAATGCTTCTTCTTTCACTCCATACACCCAATCCCCACCCTAGGGCTACGAATGAAAATCAATAACGACAAAGAAACCCTACTGTACCTCACCGGAGACCATGTCTCCTATGAGATACTAGAAAAAATGAACGCTGCCGACGTGCTTCCTCCCGAGCGTTATCAAATGTTTAAGCAATTTCCCAACGGACAAGAACAACTGGTCATCGCAGATGTCGGCGGTGGACTCATCCATGGCGACTTCCATGACTACCTGAAACTCAAAACCAAAGTAGCTTTCATGCATACCCATTTTATCTCAGATCCTCTTCCTGAGGGTAAATTCCTAATACACTCAGGGCAACACATTCCTCTGGACTGATGCCCCCCTCCCCCTCTCCTTCCCTCTCTCCCTGCTCTAACCCTCTCCCCCGTAGGAGATTAAGGCGTAGGCATAGGACACTGAACGAAGTCAGCTTCGGGTAATTGCCCACAGAGTAGAGTGCCATCAATTTGGATAGGGTTGCCACTGGCGTCAGTATCTTCTGTATAAGACTTGAGGCTGGGGTATTGGCTTGTTGAACCAAAATCCCAGTTGAAAGCATTCCAGCCTGTACCAGTGGCAGTCAAGGCTTTCAAGTCATCGCTGGACGTTCCAATGGCTAATTCGGTCCCGTTGCTTAGGGTACTACCACTATGATAATAGATGTTGGTTGGTGTTATACCTGAATCTTTAATGCCAAGCAAGCGTCCCACTCTGTCTGCTCCCCTGCCCCCATCCACATCGCTTAAGGAATAACTGTTACTGATGGTTCCACCACTATCAGCATATCCCACCAAGCCGCCTACAAGGTCATTATCAGCACCGCCAGTAATATTGCCAGTGGCATAGATATTCTGAATGGTGCCATTAAGAAAATAACCCACCAAGCCTCCCACATAGTCCTCGCCAGCATTGCCATTCACAGTACCAGTGGCATAGCTATTCTGAGTGGTGGCATTAAAAAGATAACCCGCCAAGCCGCCTACATAGTCCTCGCCAGCATTGCCAGTAATATTGCCAGTGGCATAGCTATTTTGAGTGCTGCCCTCAGAATAACCCAGCAAGCCGCCTACATAGTCATCGCCAGCATTGCCATTCAGAGTGCCCGTGGCATAGCTATCTTGAATGGTGCCAAAAAGATTACCCACCAAGCCGCCTAAAGTGTCATTACCAACATTGCCATTCACAGTGCCAGTGGCATAGCTATTCTGAATGGTGGCATTAGAAGAAGAAGAGCCCACCAAGCTGCCTAAAGTGTCATTACCAGCATTGCCATTCACAGTGCCCGTGGCATAGCTATTCTGAATGTTGCCATTAGAAGAAGAAGAGCCCAGCAAGCCGCCTAAAGTGTCATTACCAGCATTGCCATTCACAGTGCCAGTGGCATAGCTATTCTGAATGTTGCCACCAAGATTTTCACCTACCAAACCACCTGCATAATTATAATTATCATTACCATTACCAACATTCACAGTGCCAGTGGCAGAGCTATTTTGAATGATGCCAGCACCATAATTACTACCCACCAAGCCACCCACATAGTTATATCTACCTGGGCCGGCAGATACCGAAAGCCCAGCAGTAACACCCGATATTGTTCCATTATTCCTACCTGCCAAAACCCCTATCCTGCTGGAGCTTTTGATATCGCTACTGCGCGTACTGATAATTGAACCTTCTACAAAGGACAAATTTTGGACCGTCCCATACAATGCCAAAAAAAATCCAATATTTTGGGTATCACTAACTATGATAAGGTTACTGATGGTATTGCCATTGCCTTCTAAGATAGCGGTGAAAAAATATCTACTTGTAGCTCTACCAACGGGAACCCAGTTGCTAGTGTCAGTGCCAGTTAGATCCGCTAATCTGATGTCATTAGTTAGTTCATAGCCCTTGCAACCTACGGGATCAGTAGTAGGACCTACGGGATCAGTAGTAGGACCTACGGGATCAGCAGTAGGACAGCCTGCGTTAGATGAATTATAGAGATCATTATAATGAGTGCCATACAAATTATTGCGGATGTTATTCAGCTCGGTAGCATCGTGAATTTCTATCAGACCGTCATTATCATCATCCACGTCATCGACATCTAGGACGGTGTCATTGTCGTCATCGGTATCCTCGCCAGCATCCCGACAACCATCGCTGTCGGCGTCGGTGATGCTACTGCTGATGAAGTTCTCGTCAAGGCTATTTTTGCACAGATCCTTGCTGTCGGGGACGCCATCGCCGTCTTGGTCAGCAACTCCACCTCCCCCGCTCCCCCCGCAGCTAGCTAAAAATAGAGCGAAAATACAAGCCGAAAGTAGTGATAATCTTTGCACGGAAAGCCCTATGTCAGAATGCCCGAAAGTGCCAACCCTCACCGTAACACCCGAGGAGGCAAGAGTCAAGAGGTAAAGTCCATCCTAAGGCGTAGGAGTACACTGAACAAAGTCAGATTCGGGTAATTGCCCGCAGAGTAGAGTGCCATCAATTTGGATAAGGTTGCCACTGGCATCAGTATCTTCTGTATAAGACTTGAGGGTGGGATAGAAGCCAGCTTGGAATTCCCAGTTGAAAGCGTTCCAGCCAGCTAGGTTCCCGTCAGTACATGATGATGCAGTGTCATCCCAAGTTCCGCCAGCTGCTTCGCAAGCAGCCTGATTATCGGGGGGATCCAGATTGATGGCTTTCAGCTGAGCTTTGGTTTTGCCTATCCCCAAGACTAATAGAGTACCGTTTGCAATAGAACTATTCTTATCATAATAGCTGTTCACAATACTACCTCTACCATCTCTATAGCCAACCAAGCGATCCACCCTATCATGGATTCCAGCCCCTCCATCAATAGCACCTAGGGAATAACTGTTACCGATGGTGCCAGTATTATTATAACCTACCAAGCCACCTACCCTGTCACCATCATCAGTACCGCCAGTGGCAGAGCCAGTAGCATAGCTGTTTTGAATGGTGCCACTAGCATTTTCACCTACCAAGCCACCCACACTATCACTATCACCAGCACCGCCATCGGTCTTGCCAGTGGCAGAGCCATTTTGAATGGTGCCAGTATTCCTACCTACCAAACCACCTACCTTGTCATAAGTACCATCACCGCCATCAACCTTGCCAGTGGCAGAGCTATTTTGAATGGTGCCAGCATCATTTTGACCTACCAAGCCACCCACCCTATCCCTATTACCATCACCGCCATCAACCTTGCCAGTGGCAGAGCTATTTTGAATGGTGCCAGTATTATTATAACCTACCAAGCCACCTACTTTGTCATTACTAGCACCGCCATTAACATTGCCAGTGGCAGAACTATTTCGGATGAGGACTGCACCACTATTACTATGATGTGCACCATTATTACCTACCAAGCCGCCCACATCACCAGAGGAACCTGGGCTGGCAGATACCAAGAGCTCAGTAGCAACACCCGATATTGTTCCATAATTATAACCTGCCAGAACCCCTATATAGCTGGTACTCCCCACGTGCGTACTGGTAACTGAACCTTCTACAAAGGACAAGTTTTGGACTGTCCCCCCCAGGGCCCCAAAAAAGCCCGTGAACTGGGAGCCATTGCTAATGGTTAGGTTTCTGATGGTGAAACCATTGCCTTCTAAGGTAGCGGTAAAAGGATAGTCATAGTTACCAATGGTATCCCAGTTGCTAGTGTCAGAGCCAGTTAGATCTGCTAATCTGATGTCCTGAGTTAGTTCATAGCCATTGCAACCTACGGGATTAGTAGTAGGACAGCCCACATCAGATGAATTACTGCCATCATTATAGTGAGTGCCGTCCAGATCGTGGCGGATGTTGATTAGCTCCTCAGCAGTGGCAATTTCTATTAGACCGTTGTTGTCGTCATCCACGTCAGTGACGTCTAGGATGGTGTCATTGTCGTCATCGGTATCCTCGCCAGCATCCCGACAACCATCGCTGTCGTTGTCGGTTTGGTCATTGCTTGTCCAGCCTTTGTCGCCGTTCTCGCACTTATCAAGCTCAGCACTATTGATGTCAGTGCCAGAAATACCATCATTATCTTCATCAGTGCCATCACCACCATCTTGGTCCTCGCTAGTAGCATCCTGACAACCATCATCATCTTTGTCAGTGCCAGTGGTGCTGGTCCAACCTTTGTCACCTCTGGGACAGCTATCATTAACATCAAGCACGCTATCATTGTCGCCATCAGTGTCTTCAGTGCTGTCATCTTGGCAACCATCGGAATCGTAGTCGGTGGTGTCGTTGCTGATGAAGTCTTTATCAAGACTTTTTCGGCATTTGTCTAGCTCGCTGCCGTCTGCATTAAAATCGTCTACCTCGTCATTGTCGTCATCAGTGTCTTCAGTGCTGTCATCTTGGCAACCATCGGAATCGTAGTCGGTGGTGTCGTCGCTGATGAAGAAATTGCCTTTGGGGCATTCGTCTAGCTCGCTGTCGTCTGCATTAACATCGTCTACCTCGTCATTGTCGTCATCGGTATCCTCGCCAGCATCCCGACAACCATCGGAATCATAGTCGGTGTCACTTCCGCTCGTCCAGCCTTTGTCGCCGTTCTCGCACTTATCAAGCTCAGCACTATTGATGTCAGTGCCAGAAATACCATCATTATCTTCATCAGTGCCATCACCACCATCGGTGTCCTCGCTAGCATCCCGACAACCATCATCATCTTTGTCAGTGCCAGTGGTGGCGTCGGTGGTGCTGAGCCAATTTGTGTTACCTTCGGGACAGCTATCATTAACATCAAGCACGCTATCATTGTCGTCATCGGTGCCATCACCATCATCTCGGTCCTCGCCCCCTTCATCTCGGCAACCATCATTATCTTTGTCAGTGCCAGTGGTGGCGTCGGTGGTGCTGAGCCAATTTGTGTTACCTTCGGGACAGCTATCATTAACATCAAGCACGCTATCATTGTCGTCATCAGTGCCATTACCACCATCTCGGTCCTCGCTAGCATCCCGACAACCATCATCATCTTTGTCAGTGCCAGTGGTGGCGTCGGTGGTGCTGAGCCAATTTGTGTTACCTTCGGGACAGCTATCATTAACATCAAGCACGCTATCATTGTCGTCATCGGTGCCATCACCATCATCTCGGTCCTCGCCCCCTTCATCTCGGCAACCATCATTATCTTTGTCAGTGCCAGTGGTGGCGTCGGTGGTGCTGAGCCAATTTGTGTTACCTTCGGGACAGCTATCATTAACATCAAGCACGCTATCATTGTCGTCATCAGTGCCATTACCACCATCTTGGTCCTCGCTAGCATCCCGACAACCATCATCATCTTTGTCAGTGCCAGTGGTGGCGTCGGTGGTGCTGAGCCAATTTGTGTTACCTTCGGGACAGCTATCATTAACATCAGCTTTGCCATCATTGTCGTCATCAGTGCCATCACCACCATCTCGGTCCTCGCTGGTAGCATCCTGACAACCATCATTATCTTTGTCAGTGCCAGTGGTGGTGTCAGTGGTGCTGAGCCAACCTGTGTTACCTTTGGCACAGCTATCACTAGCATCAAGCACGCTATCATTGTCGTCATCGGTGTCTTCAGGGCTGTCATCTTGGCAACCATCGGAATCGTAGTCGGTGGTGTCGTCGCTGATGAAGAAATTGCCTTTTCGGCATTTGTCTAGCTCCTCGCCCTCTGCATTAACATCGTCTACCTCGTCATTGTCGTCATCGGTATCCTCGCCAGCATCCCGACAACCATCGCTGTCGTAGTCGGTGTCACCATCGCTCGTCCAATTAGTGTCACCCTGCGGACATTTATCATCATCACCTACCTTGCCATCATTATCTTCGTCACTGCCATCACCACCATCTTGGTCTTCGGTGCTGTCCTTGCAACCGTCCCTGTCGGCGTCGGTGGTGCTACTGCTGATGAAGTTATCGTTAAGGCTATTTTCACACAGATCCTTGCTGTCGGGGACGCCATCGCCGTCTTTGTCAGCAACTCCACCTCCTCCACCCCCACTGCTCCCCCCGCAGCTAGCTAGAAATAGAGCGAAAATACAAGCCGAAAGTAGTGATAATCTTTGCATGGAAAGTCCTATGTCAGAATGCCTGAAAGTGCCAGCCCCTAAGGTAGCACCCAAAGAGGCAAGAAGTCAAGAGGTAAAGTACATCCTAAGGCGTAGGACACTGAACGAAGTCAGCTACGGGTAATTGCCCACAGAGTAGAGTGCCTGCGATTTGGGCATTGCTGGAATCCACCTTGTAGGACTTGAGGGTGGGATAGAAGCCAGCTTGGAATTCCCAGTTGAAAGCGTTCCAGCCAGCTAGATTCCCGCCAGTACATGTATAGGTGGTAGCAGCATCCCAAGTTCCCCCAGCTGCTTCGCAACCATCCTGATTATCGGGGGGATCCAGATTGATGGCTTTCAGCTGGGCTTTGGTTTTGCCTATCCCCAAGACTAATGGAGTACCGTTTGCAATAGAACTATTTTTATCATAATAGCTGCTCGCAATACTACCACTACCATCTCTATTGCCAACCAAGCGACCCACATTATCCGAACCACCATCCCCTCCATCAACAGCACTTAGGGAATAACTGTTACCGATGGTTCCAGAAACATAATCTCCTACCAAGCCACCTACCTTATCATCATCACCAGCACCGCCAGTGGCAGAGCCAGTGGCATAGCTATCACCGATGGTGCCAGCATTCCAACCTACCAAGCCACCCACCTTGTCATTATCACCAGCACCACCAGCAACCTTGCCAGTGGCAGAGCTATTTTGAATGGTGCCACCACCAGCATTCCAACCTACCAAGCCACCCACCTTGTCATCATCACCATCACCACCATCGGTCTTGCCAGTGGCAGAGCTATTTTGAATGGTGCCACCAGCATTCCAACCTACCAAGCCACCCACCCTATCATCATCACCAGCACCGCCATCGGTCTTGCCAGTGGCAGAGCTATTTTGAATGGTGCCAGTATTATTACCCACCAAGCCACCCACCTTGTCATTATCACCATCACCACCATCAACCTTGCCAGTGGCAGAGCCATTTTGAATGGTGCCAGTCTTATTATAACCTACCAAACCACCTACTTTGTCATTACCACCACCGCCATTAACATTGCCAGTGGCAGAGCTATTTTGGATGAGGGCTGCACCACTATTACTATGATGTGCACCATTATTACCTACCAAGCCGCCCACCTCGCCATAGGAACCTAGGCTGACAGATACCAAGAGCTCAGTAGCAACACCCGATATTGTTCCATAATTATAACCTGCCAGAACCCCTGTATAGCTGATACCCCCCCCGTACGTATTGGTAACTGAACCTCCTACAAAGGACAAGTTTTGGACTGTCCCCCCCAGGGCCCCAAAAAAGCCCGTGTAGTTAGAGCCATTGCTAATGGTTAGGTTTCTGATGGTGAAACCATTGCCTTCTAAGGTAGCGGTAAAAGGATAGCCATAGTTACCAACGGGATCCCAGTTGCTAGTGTCAGAGCCAGTTAGATCTGCTAATCTGATGTCCTGAGTTAGTTCATAGCCCTTGCAACCTACGGGATTAGTAGTAGGACAGCCCACATCAGATGGATTACTGCCATCATCATAGTGGCTACCGTCCAGATCGTGGCGGATGTTGTTTAGCTCCTCAGCAGTGGCAATTTCTATTAGACCGTTGTTGTCGTCATCCACGTCAGTGACGTCTAGGATGGTGTCATTGTCGTCATCGGGATCCTCGCCAGCATCCCGACAACCATCGCTGTCGTTGTCGGTTTGGTCATTGCTCGTCCAGCCTTTGTCGCCGTCTTCGCACTTATCAAGCTCAATGCTATTGGCGTCAGTGCCAGAAATACCATCATTATCTTCATCAGTGCCATCACCACCATCGGTATCCTCGCCAGCATCCTGACAACCATCATCATCTTTGTCAGTGCCAGTGGTGCTGAGCCAATTTATGTTACCTTCGGGACAGCTATCATCAACATCAGCTTTGCCATCATTGTCGTCATCAGTGCCATCACCATCATCTCGGTCCTCGCTAGTAGCATCCTGACAACCATCATCATCTTTGTCAGTGCCAGTGGTGGCGTCAGTGGTGCTGAGCCAATTTGTGTTACCTTCGGGACAGCTATCATCAACATCAGCTTTGCCATCATTGTCGTCATCAGTGCCATCACCACCATCTTGGTCCTCGCCCCCCTCATCTCGGCAACCATCGGAATCACGGTCGGTGGCGTCAGTGCCAGTGGTGCTGAGCCAATTTGTGTTACCTTCGGGACAGTTATCCTCAACATCAGCTTTGCCATCATTGTCGTCATCAGTGCCATCACCATCATCTCGGTCCTCGCTAGTAGCATCCTGACAACCATCATCATCTTTGTCAGTGCCAGTGGTGGCGTCAGTGGTGCTGAGCCAATTTGTGTTACCTTCGGGACAGCTGTCATCAGCATCAGCTTTGCCATCATTGTCGTCATCGGTGCCATCACCATCATCTCGGTCCTCGCTAGTAGCATCCTGACAACCATCATTATCTTTATCAGTGCCAGTGGTGGCGTCGGTGGTGCTGAGCCAATTTGTGTTACCTTCGGGACAGCTATCATTAACATCAAGCACGCTATCATTGTCGTCATCAGTGCCATTACCACCATCTCGGTCCTCGCTGGTAGCATCCTGACAACCATCATCATCTTTGTCAGTGCCAGTGGTGGCGTCGGTGGTGCTGAGCCAATTTGTGTTACCTTCGGGACAGCTATCATTAACATCAAGCACGCTATCATTGTCGTCATCAGTGCCATTACCACCATCTCGGTCCTCGCTGGTAGCATCCTGACAACCATCATCATCTTTGTCAGTGCCAGTGGTGGCGTCGGTGGTGCTGAGCCAATTTGTGTTACCTTCGGGACAGCTATCATCAACATCAGCTTTGCCATCATTGTCGTCATCAGTGCCATTACCACCATCTCGGTCCTCGCTGGTAGCATCCTGACAACCATCATCATCTTTGTCAGTGCCAGTGGTGGCGTCGGTGGTGCTGAGCCAATTTGTGTTACCTTCGGGACAGCTATCATTAACATCAAGCACGCTATCATTGTCGTCATCAGTGCCATCACCACCATCTTTGTCCTCGCTAGCATCCCGACAACCATCATTATCTTTGTCAGTGCCAGTGGTGCTGAGCCAACCTGTGTTACCTTTGGCACAGCTATCACTAGCATCAAGCACGCTATCATTGTCGTCATCGGTGTCTTCAGGGCTGTCATCTTGGCAACCATCGGAATCGTAGTCGGTGGTGTTGTCGCTGGTGAAGAAATTGCCTTTTCGGCATTTGTCTAGCTCCTCGCCCTCTGCATTAACATCGTCTACCTTGTCATTGTCGTCATCAGTGTCTTCAGGGCTGTCATCCCGACAACCATCGCTGTCGTAGTCGGTGTCACCATCGCTCGTCCAATTAGTGTCACCCTGCGGACATTTATCATCATCACCTACCTTGCCATCATTATCTTCGTCACTGCCATCACCACCATCTTGGTCTTCGGTGCTGTCCTTGCAACCGTCCCTGTCGGCGTCGGTGGTGTCGTCGCTGATGAAGTTATCGTCAAGGCTATTTTCGCACAGATCCTTGCTGTCGGGGACGCCATCGGAATCGGCATCAGCAGGCCCCCCGCCTCCTCCACCTCCCCCGCTCCCCCCGCAGCTAGCTAGAAATAGAGCGAAAATACAAGCCGAAAGTAGTGATAATCTTCGCATGGAGAGTCCTATGTCAGAATGCCTGAAGGTACCAACTCCCACCGTAACACCTGAGGAGGCAAGAGTCAAGAGGTAAAGTCCTCCTAAGGCGTGTGACACTGAACGAAGTCAGCTACGGGTAATTGCCCACAGAGTAGAGTGCCTGCGATTTGGGCATCGCTGGAATCCACCTTGTAGGACTTGAGGGTGGGATAGAAGCCAGCTTGGAATTCCCAGTCAAAAGCGTTCCAGCCAGCTAGATTTCCGCCAGTACATGGATCGGTGTTAACAGTATCCCAAGTTCCCCCAGCTGCTTCGCAAGCAGCCTGATTATCGTGGGGGGGATCCAGATTGATGGTTTTCAGCTGGTCGCTGGTTTTGCCTATCCCCAAGACTAATGGAGTACCGTTTGCAATAGAACTATTTTTATCATAATAGCTGTTCGCAATACTACCACTACCATCTTCATGGCCAACCAAGCGACCCACATTATCAAAACCAGCCCCTCCATCAACAGCACTTAGGGAATAACTGTTACCGATGGTTCCAGAAATATCATATCCTACCAAGCCACCTACCCTATCATTATTGCCAGCACCGCCAGTAGCCTTGCCAGTGGCATAGCTGTTCTGGATTGTGCCACTATTCACACCTACAAAGCCACCTACCCTATCACTACTACCAGCACCGCCAGTAGCCTTGCCAGTGGCATAGCTGTTCTGGATTGTGTCAGTATTATGACCTACCAAGCCGCCCACCGCGTCATTATCACCATCATTGCCAATGGCAGAGCCAATGGCAAAGGCATTTTGAATGGTGCCACCATTAGAACCTACCAAGCCACCTACCCTATCATTATCGCCACCACCGCCATCAACCTTGCCAGTGGTATAGCTGTTCTGGATTGTGCCAGCATTCCAACCTACCAAGCCACCCACCCTGTCATAAGGACCGTTATTGGCAGAAACCGAAACCCCTGCAGAAACACCCGATATTGTTCCATGATTTAAGCTTGCCAGAACCCCTATAAAGTTGGCGCTATCGCCCCAGCTCCTACTGGTAACTGAACCTCCCACAAAGGACAAGTTTTGGACTGTCCCCCCCACCCCCAAGGCCACAAGAAAGCCCGTGTTCATGGAGTCATTGAGAATGGTTAGGTTACTGATGGTGAAACCATTGCCTTCTAAGGTAGCGGTAAAATCCCCCGCAACGGGTACCCAATTTCTGGTATCAGGGGCAGTTGGAAGCTCTAAAATAATGTCCCCGGGTAGTTCATAGCCATTGCAACCAGAGCTAGGACAGCCCACATCAGATAGATTACTGCCATCATCATAGTGGCTACCGTCCAAATCGTAGCGGATGTTGTTTAGCTCCTCAGCAGTGGCAATTTCTATTAGACCGTCGTTGTCGTCATCCACGTCAGTGACGTCTAGGATGGTGTCATCGTCGTCATCGGGATCCTCGCCAGCATCCCGACAACCATCGCTGTCGTTGTCGGTTTGGTCATTGCTCGTCCAGCCTTTGTCGCCGTCTTCGCACTTATCAAGCTCAATGCTATTGATGTCAGTGCCAAAAATGCCATCATTATCTTCATCACTGCCATCACCATCATCTTTGTCCTCGCCCCCCTCATCTCGGCAACCATCATCATCTTTGTCAGTGCCAGTGATGGCGTCAGTGGTGCTTAGCCAACCTGTGTTACCTTTGGCACAGCTATCACTATCATCATCTTTGCCATCATCATCGTCATCAGTGTCTTCTCCATAAGGATCTTCATCTTTGCAGCCATCGAAATCGTGGTCGGTGGTGTCGTCGCTGATGAAGTTTTTATCAATACTTTTTCGGCATTTGTCTAGCTCGCTGCCGTCTGCATCAACATCGTCTACCCCGTCATTGTCGTCATCGGTGTCTTCAGTGCTGTCATCTTGGCAACCATCGGAATCGTAGTCGGTGGTGGTGCTGCTGATGAAGTCTTTATTAAGACTTTTTCGGCATTTGTCTAGCTCGCTGCCGTCTGCATCAACATCGTTGACCTCGTCATTATCGTCATCGGTGTCCTCGCCAGCATCCCGACAACCATCGGAATCGTAGTCGGTGGTGGTGCTGCTGATGAAGTCTTTATCAAGACTTTTTCGGCATTTGTCTAGCTCGCTGCCGTCTGCATTAAAATCGTCTACCTCGTCATTATCGTCATCGGTGTCCTCGCCAGCATCCCGACAACCATCGGAATCGTAGTCGGTGGTGGTGCTGCTGATGAAGTCTTTATCAAGACTTTTTCGGCATTTGTCTAGCTCGCTGCCGTCTGCATTAAAATCGTCTACCTCGTCATTGTCGTCATCGGTGTCTTCAGGGCTGTCATCTTTGCAGCCATCGGAATCGTAGTCGGTGGTGTCATCGCTGATGAAGTCTTTATCAAGACTTTTTTGGCATTTGTCTAGCTCGCTGCCGTCTGCATCAACATCGTTGACCTCGTCATTGTCGTCATCGGTGTCTTCAATGCTGTCATCTTGGCAACCATCGGAATCGTAGTCGGTGGTGGTTCTACTGATGAAGTTTTTATCAAGACTTTTTCGGCATTTGTCTAGCTCCTCGCCCTCTGCATTAACATCGTCTACCTCGTCATTGTCGTCATCAGTGTCTTCAGGGCTGTCATCCCGACAACCATCGCTGTCGTAGTCGGTGTCACCATCGCTCGTCCAATTAGTGTCACCCTGCGGACATTTATCATCATCACCTACCTTGCCATCATTATCTTCATCACTGCCATCACCACCATCTTGGTCTTCGGTACTGTCCTCGCAACCGTCCTTGTCGTCGTCGGTGGTGCTATTGCTGATGAAGTTCTCATCAAGGCTATTTTCGCACAAATCCTCGCTGTCGGGTATGTTATCGGCGTCTTTGTCAGCAACTCCACCTCCTCCACTGCCACCTACACTGTCACCCCCACTGCCATCCCCATTGCCATCCCCACCGCCATCCCCACTGCTCCCCCCGCAGCTAGCTAAAAATAGAGCGAAAATACAAGCTGAAAGTAGTGATAATTTTTGCATGAAAAGTCCTATGTTAGAATGTGTAAAAGTGCCAGCCCCTAAGATAGCACCCAAGGAGGCAAGAGTCAAGAAGTAAAGTTCATCCTAAGGCGTAGGAGTACACTGAACGAAATCGGAGAGCGAAAATACAAGCCGAAAGTAGTGATAATCTTTGTACGGAAAGTCCTATGTCAGAATGCCTGAAAGCACCAGCCCCCGAGATAGTACCCAAGTATGCAAGAGTCAAGAGGTAAAGTTCATCCTAAGGCGTAGGAGTACACTGAACGAAGTCAGCTACGGGTAATTGCCCGCAGAGTAAGTTGCCATCAATTTGGGTGATCACGGGGGGGGTGCTGGTATCAATGGTAGTCTCACAAGACTTGAGGGTGGGATAGAAGCCAGCTTGGAATTCCCAGTTGAAAGCGTTCCAGCCAGCTAGATTACCAGAAGTACATGATGATGCAGTACCATCCCAAGTTCCCCCAGCTGCTTCGCAAGCAGCCAGATTATCGGGGGGATCCAGATTGATGGCTTTCAGCTGGTCGCTGGTTTTGCCAACCGCCTCGGTACCTAGAAGGGTTAGTTCGGTATCCTCGCCAGTAACGAAGTTTAGGTTACTACCACTATTGTAATAGTTGCTGACAATTGTAATTGTCTCAGTCTCAGTACCTTTTTTACCAAGCAAGCGTCCCACTTCATCGTCTCCCTCGCCCCCATTCACATCGCCTAAGGAATAACTGTTCTGAAGGGTTACAGGAAAGTACTTATTATCAGCATATCCCACCAAGCCGCCTACATTGTCATCATCAGCACCGCCATTAGCGGTGCCAGTGGCATAGCTATTTCCGACGGTGCCACGCAAAGTACCCACCAAGCCGCCTACTTGGTCATCACCAGCACCGCCATTAGCAGTGCCAGTGGCATAGACATTTTGAATGATGCCATCAAAAATACCCACCAAGCCGCCTACCTTGTCATTACCAGCACCGCCAGTAATATTGCCAGTGGCATAGCTATTTTGAATAATGACACTACTATTACCAACAGAACCCACCAAGCCGCCTATCTGGTCATCACCAGCACCGCCAGTAATATTGCCAGTGGCATAGCTATTTTGAATAATGACACTACTACTATCACCAACATAACCCACCAAGCCGCCTACATTGTCATCACCATCACCGCCAGTAATATTGCCAGTGGCATAGCTATTTTGAATGGTGCCATTAGTACCAACATAACCCACCAAGCCACCCACATAGTTGGAACCTGGGCTGGCAACAACCGAGATCCCCGTAGAAACACCCGATATTGTTCCATAATTTTTGCCTACCAGAACCCCTATATTGCTGGGGTTAGAGTTACTGCCACTGTACGTACTGGTAACTGAACCTTCTACAAAGGACAAGTTTTGGACTGTCCCATCCAATACCGCAAAAAATCCCATGGTTTGGATATTACTAGCCATGATAAGGTTTCCGATGGTATTGCCATTGCCTTCTAAGGTAGCGGTAAAATCCCCCACAACAGGATCCCAGTTTTTAGTGGCAGAGCCAGTTAGATCTGCTAATCTGATGTCCTGAGCTAGTTCATAGCCCTTGCAACCCGTGCTGGGACAGCCTGTGTTAGATGAACTATTGCCATCATTATAATGAGTGCCTTCCAAATTACGGCGGATGTTGATTAGCTCCTCAGCAGTGGCAATATCTATTAGACCATCGTTGTCGTCATCCACGTCATCGGTATCTAGGATGGTGTCGTTATCGTCATCTTTGTCCTCGTCTGAGTCTCGGCAGCCGTCGCCATCAAGGTCGTTGATGTTATCGCCAGTGCTGATGCTGGTGAATAACTTGCCTTTTGGGCATCTGTCATCTTTGGTAGTGTCGCCGTCTGGATCAACATCGGGGACCCCATCATTGTCGTCATCATCGTCTTCTCCATCAGGGTCGTCATCTTTGCAACCGTCGCCATCATGGTCGGTGGTGTCATCGCTGGTGAAAAAATTGCCTTTTTGGCATTTGTCTAGCTCCTCGCCCTCTGCATCAACATCGTCTACCCCGTCATTGTCGTCATCGGTATCCTCGCCAGCATCCCGACAACCATCGCCATCGTAGTCGGTGATAGTTACAGCAGGGTCAGTGCTAGTGCTTATGCTCGTCCAGCCTTTGTCGCCGTCTTCACACTTATCACGCTCAGTTCTGGTAGCGGGGTCGTCGCCATAAATACCATCATTATCTTCGTCACTGCCATCACCATTATCTTGGTCTTCGCTAGCATCCTGACAACCATCATTATCTTTGTCAGTGCCAGTGGTGGCGTCAGTGGTGCTGATCCAACCTTTGTCACCCCTGGGACAGCTATCATTAACATCAAGCACGCTATCATTGTCGTCATTGGTATCCTCGCCATCATCCCGACAACCATCGGAATCATGGTCGGTGTCACCATTGCTCGTCCAGCCTTTGTCGCCGTTCTCGCACTTATCAAGCTCAGTGTCATTCGTGTCAGTGCCAAAAATGCCATCATTATCTTCGTCACTGCCATCACCATTATCTTGGTCTTCGCTAGCATCCTGACAACCATCATTATCTTTGTCAGTGCCAGTGGTGGCGTCAGTGGTGCTGGTCCAACCTTTGTCACCCCTGGGACAGCTATCATTAATATCAAGCACGCTATCATTGTCGTCATCGGTATCCTCGCCATCATCCCGACAACCATCGGAATCATGGTCGGTGATAGTTACAGCAGGGTCAGTGCTAGTGCTTATGCTCGTCCAGCCTTTGTCGCCGTTCTCGCACTTATCAAGCTCAGTGTCATTCGTGTCAGTGCCAAAAATGCCATCATTATCTTCGTCATCACCAGTGCCACCATCTTGGTCTTCGGTACTGTCCTCGCAACCGTCCTTGTCGGCGTCGGTGGTGCTACTGCTGATGAAGTTCTCGTCAAGGCTATTTTTGCACAGATCCTTGCTGTCGGGGACGCCATCGGAATCGGCATCAGCAGGCCCCCCACCCCCGCTCCCCCCGCAGCTAGCTAAAAATAGAGCGAAAATACAAGCCGAAAGTAGTGATAATCTTTTCATGGAAAGTTCTATGTCAGAATGCGTGAAAGTACCAGCCCCCACCGTAACACCCGAGGAGGCAAGAAGTCAAGAGGTAAAGTCCATCCTAAGGCGTAGGAGTACACTGAACGAAGTCAGCTTCGGGTAATTGCCCGCAGAGTAACTTGCCATTAATTTGGATATGTCTGCTACCATTAAGGACGTACAGATAAGACTTTAGGCTGGGGTATTGTTGGTCTGTACCAAAAGCCCAGTCGTAGTCATCCCAGCCCGTACTAAATTCAGTAGCGGTGGTGGGGGCATCCAGCTCTTTTAGTTGGGTAAGGGTTTTGCCAATAGCCTCAGTATCGCTAAGGGTTAATACGGTATCATTAGCATCGGAAACCAGTTTTTCACTAGCAATATCATAATAGTTGCCAGTAATTGGAAGTGTCTGTCCCCCAATATTTCTAACGCCCATCAAGATGCCAATTTTATCGGCACCAGCTCCCCCAGTAACAGTACCTAATGAATAGCTGTTCTTGATTATGAATACATTAGAAGCATATCCCAGCAAACCACCTACCTGATCATCACCAGCACCACCATAAACATTGCCTGTGGAATAATTGTTAATGAGTATTCCAGAACTAGCATATCCCACCAAGCCACCTACACTGTCATCATCACCAGCACCGCCATCAGCAGAACCAGTAGCATAGCTATTTTGGATCTTTCTGTCGTTACCAGAATAACCCACCAAGCCGCCTACAAAGCCTTCAGCACCAGCACCAGCAGTGGCGTTTCCGGTGGCATAGCTATTTTGGATTTGGGCACCAGTACTATTACCCACTAAGCCGCCCACTCGAGTCCTATAACCATCACCAGCAGTGGCGTTTCCAGTGGCATGGCTATTTCCGATGGTGCCAGTATTATAACCTACCAAGCCGCCCACCGCGTCACTACCCCCATTGCCAGTAACAGTGCCAGTGGCATGGCTATTACCGATGGTGCCAGTCTTATTATAACCTACCAAGCCGCCCAAAGATTCGCTACCTGCACCGCCAGTAACAGTGCCAGTGGCATGGCTATTACCGATGGTGCCAGTATTATAACCTACCAAGCCGCCCACCGAGTCACCATCCCCATTGCTATTAACATTGCCGGTGGCAGAGCTATTATCGATGGTGCCAGTATTATAACCTACCAAGCCGCCCACCGAGTCATTAGCACCAGCACCGCCAGTGGCAGAGCCAGTGGCAGAGCTATTATCGATGGTGCCAGTATTATAACCTACCAAGCCACCTACATAGTCATAGTCGCCAGTGCCAGCAGAGACCGAGGAGGGCCCAGAAACATTGGATATTGTTCCGTTACTACTGCCCGCTAAACCCCCTACATAGTTGGGGGCTTGGCTACTGCCAGTAAGGTAGCTACTGGTAGCTAAACCTTCCAAGGACAAGTTTTTGACTATGCTATTCGCACCCAAAACCGCAAAAAAGCCCGTGTATCGGGTGGTAGCGTCGGTGGCAATGATCAGGTTAGTGATGATGTAATCATTGCCTTCTAAGGTAGCGGTAAAATCCCCCGCAACGGGATCCCAGTTTTTAGTGTCAGAGCCAGTTAGGTCTGCTAATTTGATGTCTTGAGCTAGTTCATAGCCCTTGCAACCTACGGGAGTGGTAGTAGTAGGACAGCCCGCATTAGATGAATTACTGCCATCATTATAGTGAGTGCCGTCCAGATCGTGGCGGATGTTGATTAGCTCCTCAGCAGTGGCAATTTCTATTAGACCGTTGTTGTCGTCATCCACGTCGGTGACGTCTAGGATGGTGTCATTGTCGTCATCGGGATCCTCGCCAGCATCCCGACAACCATCGCTGTCGTTGTCGGTTTGGTCATTGCTCGTCCAGCCTTTGTCGCCGTCTTCGCACTTATCAAGCTCAATGCTATTGGCGTCAGTGCCAGAAATACCATCATTATCTTCATCACTGCCATCACCATCATCTTTGTCCTCGCCCCCCTCATCTCGGCAACCGTCATCATCTTTGTCAGTGCCAGTGGTGGCGTCAGTGGTGCTGAGCCAACCTGTGTTACCTTCGGGACAGCTATCCTCAGCATCAGCTTTGCCATCATTGTCGTCATCAGTGTCTTCAGTGCTGTCATCCTCGCAACCGTCAGAATCGTTGTCGGTGGTGTTATCGCCAGTGCTTATGCTGGTGAAAAAATTGCCTCTGGGGCATTCGTCTAGCTCCTCGCCCTCTGCATTAACATCGTCTACCCCGTCATTGTCGTCATCGGTATCCTCGCCAGCATCCCGACAACCATCGCTGTCATGGTCAGTGATAGTTACAGCAGGGTCAGTGCTAGTGCTTATGCTCGTCCAGCCTTTGTCGCCGTTCTCGCACTTATCAAGCTCAATGCCATTGGTGTCAGTGCCAAAAATGCCATCATTATCTTCATCACTGCCATCACCACCATCTTGGTCTTCGTCATTATCATCTTTACAGCCATCAGAATCGCGGTCGGTGCTACCATCACTCCTCCAACCAGTAACACCCCTGTCACAGCTATCATTAACATCAAGCACGCTATCATTGTCGTCATCGGTATCCTCGCCAGCATCCCGACAACCATCGGAATCATAGTCGGTGTCGCTTCCGCTCGTCCAATTAGTGTCACCCTGCGGACATTTATCATCATCACCTACCTTGCCATCATTATCTTCATCACTGCCATCACCACCATCTTGGTCTTCGTCATTATCATCTTTACAGCCATCAGAATCGCGGTCGGTGCTACCATCACTCCTCCAACCAGTAACACCCCTGTCACAGCTATCATTAACATCAAGCACGCCATCATTGTCGTCATCGGTATCCTCGCCAGCATCCCGACAACCGTCGCCATCGTAGTCGGTGATAGTTACAGCAGGGTCAGTGCTAGTGCTTATGCTCGTCCAGCCTTTGTCGCCGTTCTCGCACTTATCAAGCTCAGTGTTATTCGTGTCAGTGCCAAAAATGCCATCATTATCTTCGTCATCACCAGTGCCACCATCTTTGTCTTCTCCGTTAGGGTCGTCATCTTTGCAACCGTCCTTGTCGGCGTCGGTGGTGCTACTGCTGATGAAGTTCTCCTCAAGGCTATTTTTGCACAAATCCTTGCTGTCGGGGACGCCATCGGAATCGGTATCAGTAGTGTCAATAGCTCCACCCCCGCCCCCGCTCCCCCCGCAGCTAGCTAAAAATAGAGCGAAAATACAAGCCGAAAGGAGTGATAATCTTTGCATGGGTAATCCTGTTGCAGGACTTGGGCAGTCCTACGTTTTGGGCAACCCTAGTTTTGGGCAACCCTAGTTAGAATGCATGAAAGTACCAGCCCCCAAGATAGCACCCGAGGAGGCAAGAAGTCAAGAGGTATCAGTACTGATGCGACGCAGATCAAATGCCCGACAAGCCAGTTCTATAGCCATATCCAAGAAATCTTTGGGTAGTTCAACATAGTGTTTTAATCCTTCCAGCTTCCAGCAAATTTCTTCATAGGCTAGGTTATGGAGACTTACTTTGTGGTAGTCATACCACTGGAATCCACGCAGGTATTGTAATCTGGTGACTGTGAGGAGCAATTTATCATTGTTACCGAGTACCGCCAAGCTATTGCTTTGACGCACACTTTCTTGGGGCTGCAAGAAGAGGCAAAAATCCTTTTTGCCCCAAATGAAATGGAGTCTCCACAGGCCCTGTTGCTGAGAGGTGCTAAAGATGCTGAAGTTTTGAATACCGATCGTTTGCACGTTCGGGTGAGCGACGGTTTCGGTTGTTGGTGCGGGTTCAGCCGAGGATTGGGGAGGATCTTGGTAGGAATTCTTGTTCATGGCAAGGTTATCGAGTAGAAACATGTCTCAGTGCAATTCTCAGTGCAATTCTCAGTGCAATTCTCAGTGTAATTTAATCTACTCCAGACGGCAACTTTTAGCTAAGTCTGCTTATAGAGATAAGCCTGAATAGCGATTGCTGGTGCCATCAGCCCTTTAAGATCAGCCCTTTAAGAATTTCCGAGCTAGGGAGATAATATTTTCGGGCAGGGAGTGGTTATTTTTTGGGGTCTGGGGTGGAGGAGCAAGAAATGGTGGAGGAGGTAGCCAATGAGTGGATAGAGATAGCTGTTGGTCTTGATAGAGAGCGGGTTTTTCAGGATCTCCAAAGCCGTGATGTCTGAGCCAGGTGAGTTGTCGTTTGGCGAGTTGACGGGTGCGCTTAATGATGAGATTTGGGAGTTCGGTGTGGTTTAGTTCTCCTTTGATGCAGCTGAGTGCCTGTTGGTATCCTACTGCGTTCAGGGGCGGACTACTGGGGCAGCAACCGCTATTGAGTATTTCTCGGGTTTCCTTTAGGAGTCCATTTGCCAGCATGGAGTGAGTTCGTTTGGCGATTCGTTGGTATAGTTCTGCTCGTTGCCAGCTGATGCCGAATGCTAGGATTGTGGCTGGCAGAGGTATTTTGGGTTGGGTTTGGTATTCACTTAAGGGGGTTCCACTAGCTAGGACTACTTCTAGTGCTCGGGCTATTCTTTGACGGTCGGCAGGGTTAGTTACCCGAGCTATGACGGGGTCTTTGCTTTGCAGCAGTGCGTGGCACTCTTGATTGCTAAGGGGCTGAAGTGTTGCACTCACCCGACTACGAATAACCGCTGGTATGCTCGGCAGAGGAGAAAACCCTCGCAGTAGGGCATCCAGATATAAGCCCGATCCCCCGCACAAGACCACTGTTTTTCCTTTGCTGCATAGATTGATAATCAATTCCCGAGCCTGTTCGGCATATTTACCAGCCGAGTAAGGTGTCCCCGAGGGCAAGAAACCCACCAAATGATGCACCACCCGAGCTCTAGTTGCATCAGAGGGCTGAGCGGCCCCGATCTTAGCCTGACGATAGCATTGTACCGCATCCGCGCCGACCACTTCTGCATTTAAGTCGGCTGCCAAGCTGGCTGCCAATTGACTCTTGCCACTAGCGGTGGGACCTACTACAGCCAATAAACGCATCGGGTTGATAAAGGACATAAATTACAGCAAAATATGAGGAGTATATTCTTGTAATTTTTGACAGAAACACATTAAAACTGGCAAACTATCTATTACTTGAACTATCATGCGGCCAGGCTGATCTGGCAGGGTAGCTCAGTTGGTAAGAGCGCACGATTCATAATCGTGAGGTCGGGAGTTCAAATCTCTCTCCTGCTATTCTGATGATTCCGCTGGTTCTTATTTTATATTCACCGTATTTTTAAGAGAATCTTCATGCCTGCTCCAAAAAACATGCCTGCTCCAAAAAACATGTCTGATCCAAAAGACATGCCTGCTTCATTGTCTAAAGTCAAAAAAACAGAGCCAGAATGGCGTCAGCAATTGACAAAAGAACAGTACCACATCACCAGAGAAGCCGGTACTGAAAGACCTTTTACTGGAGCTTATTGGAAGGAAAAAAAATCGGGGGATTATCAGTGCATCTGTTGCGGGTTGTCTTTATTTCGCTCTCAAAAGAAATACGATTCCAGCACAGGCTGGCCTAGTTTTTGGGAACCCAGCCACCCTGATCATCTAACCACCAAAAGCGATGGACCAGGACCGATGGCGCGAACTGAAGTCTGCTGTGCCCGCTGTGATGCCCATTTAGGACACGTCTTTCCTGACGGACCGCCCCCCAGCGGAAAACGATATTGCATCAATTCTGCCTCCCTGAAACTTGACTCCAGCTCATGACTCCAGCTCATGACCCCAGCTCATGACCCCAGCTCATGACCATTCTCACATCCTATACACACCAAAGATAGACTGCCCTCGCGCAATAAACTTTGCACGATAAACTTTGCACGATAAACACGAAAGCCCACGGTCGGAATTGAACCGACGACCTGCACGTTACGAATGTGCTGCTCTACCAACTGAGCTACATGGGCATCATCTGTTATGATATTCAAAAACAGGTTGCAAAGGAACTGTGATAATTTAGTTGAGAAACTTCATAAATCACATAAGTCACATGATACAAGCGACATCGCTTAGGTGTTGATTTACCTATTGCGGGTACAAAATGCTGATCTAATGTTACACTTAGACCTTGATTATTGTTAAAAATTGTGGTGATGTGAGAGTATCCAGTTTGGTGGTGAGAAAGTGATTGTACTTTTTTACTGCCTTAGAGCTGTGTTTTGCATTATTCTTGAATAGATAAGCGTTATCTTTTGATCTTATAAATGTTATGCTAGGGTTGCACCGTAAAGTATCAATGAGGAACATGATATGCCTGTTTCAAACTATTTCAAAAAACGCGAGATAAAAAGAGAGGTCATGAATGCCCTTGCCGATGGCATTTTGACTAATGAGGAGATTCTGCATATCAAGAATATGCAGGCCGAGTTGGGCATTGAAGATGAATATGTAGAAGAATTGATCAGTGAGTATTTTGATGAAGCGATCCAACCAATCCTGAAGCGGATTCGCGATTCCAACCGCTTTAGCCCCTACGATGAAAAAGAACTCAAGCGTCTAGAACGCAATTTGCGTATCAATTCATTTTTAGAAGACGAGCTGAAAATAGGTCGCCGCTTATGGGAGCTGGAAAATTACGGCGAATTCACCCCCGAACCAGTAGAAGCAGATATAAACCTCTCCCCAGGTGAAGTTTGCTACCACTTCTGTTACGCCACTTGGCTACAATTGCGCCGGTTTCGCAAAAATAGCGGCTTTGTTGGAGGGCACTTTGGTTCTAGGAGTGCTTCTTCCTTAGTGCGTCTGCGGGTGGACAAAATTAATACCATCCCCTATTATGATGATGGCTTCTTGCATGAGGTATCCAGCGGTACTTTTTATCTGACCAACAAGAGAGTCACCTTTGTCGGAAAATCAAAATCCGTCCACCTGACTTATATTAGAGTTCAAGATTACGAACTTTACCGAGATGCAATGCAAGTCAATAGGGTAAAGGGCACTCCAGAAATTTTCAAGATTAATTTTCAGGATGTAGAATACATGGATGCCATTCTGCAGTCCATGAGGATTATAGTCCGCTGATTTGTGCTGTGGTATTATTATCAAGTAGTTGATACGGTGGGGGGGGGTGCTTTGTTTTGTTCTCACAGCGGATGTGCTATATTTCAATCAGAGGAAATTTTTGAGTTATGGCCGTCTCTGTTTCTACTTCTCAGCCCAAACATACCAAACCGAGTTGGTTGAAGGTATCCGTACCCGGCGGCGAACGCTATAACTGGATCCTAAAGCGGGCTCGTAGCTTAGGGTTACACACCGTCTGCGAAGAAGCTCGTTGCCCAAATATCGGGGAATGTTGGAACGGAGGCACCGCTACCTTTATGCTGATGGGAGATTCTTGTACCAGAGGTTGTCGTTTTTGTTCGGTCGCCAGTTCCCGTTGCCCCCCGCCCCTGGATCCCGCCGAACCCCTGAACATAGCAGAAACCATCCGAGCCCTGGAACTGGACTATGTAGTAATCACTTCCGTTAACCGTGACGACCTCCCAGATCAAGGTGCTCAGCACTTCGCACAAACCATCCGACGCTGCCAGCTAGCCAGTCCCCAACTGCTGATTGAGATACTCACTCCCGATTTCCAAGGACGCTTGGCAGATCTAGAAACCGTACTCAAAGCTCACCCTACCGTCTTCGCCCACAACATAGAAACCATCGAAAGACTCACTCCCGTAGTCAGAGACCATCGGGCTACCTTTGCCCAGTCACTGGAAATCTTGACCCACGCCAAAAAACTCTATCCAAAACTAAAAACCAAATCTTCTATCATGCTAGGGCTCGGAGAAACCGAAGCGGAAACCTTGGAAGCCATGGAAACCCTACGCTCTATTGAGGTAGATTTCCTCACCATAGGACAATATCTACAACCCACCAAACGAAAACTAAAAGTCCACTCCTTCGTTCATCCTGACCAATTCAAATCATTACAAGAAAAAGGACTCCAAATGGGCTTCGCTTATGTAGCTTCAGGACCATTGGTACGTAGCTCCTATCGAGCTGCCGAATTCTATCTTCTCCAGCAACTGCGAGAAACAACACCCCCTCTCAAAAACTAATCCCCAATAAGAATCCCCCAATAAGAATCCCCCAATAAAAGGCCCCCAATAAAAAGCTTCTTGCTAGAAACTTCCCGTAGAAAAATTCCTGTGGAGATTCCCTATCCAAGCTGTCTATCCAAGCTGTCTATCCAAGCTGTCCGTCCAAGCTGTCCGTCCAAGCTGTCCGTCCAAGCGGTTCGTAAAAAATTCCCGTCCAAGCTGTCCGCAAGAGCAGTCCGTCCAAAGCTTCTCGTAAAAAATACCCCCCTATAAAAAACCCAGCCTAGCGTGGCGATCAATGAATAATTCAAAACAATGCCCTGACCCTTCCTCGGTGTTAGAAGCCATCTTGTTTTCCAGTTTAGAGCCACTCTCAGCTACCGTGCTGTCTCGCATTTTGGGAAAAGACATCAACCCTCCTGCCTCCATCAAGCTCCTAACTGAGCAACTCAACTGTAGCTATCAAAAAACCGGGCGTTCTTTTAGGGTAGTCCAGCTAGGCGACCGCTTTCAACTACGCACCCTGTCTGAATATCAAACTTGGCTACAAAAGGCACTTCCCCTAAAACCGATTAAACTATCAGACCCCACCATGGAAGTACTCGCCGTGATCGCCTACCGCCAGCCAACCACCAGAGCAGAAATTGAATTCATGCGTGGAGTAGATGTAAGTAACATCCTGAGAGGTCTGTTGGAAAAAAATCTGATAAAAATAGCTGGCAAAGATACCGCTCCCGGTAGACCAATCCTTTATAAAACTTCCCAGAAATTCCTCAGCCTCTTTAATCTGCAATCCCTGCAAGACCTCCCCGATCCCCAAGACCTAGGTTGGTCGTACCCTCCCCTTAAAGACATGAAAGTCATCAAGTCCCTCCACAAATAACTACTAGGCAACTTTCAAGTAAATACCTCCTCGCTTCTTTTCTGCTCTGATGTTATGACCGCTTTGCAGCCCCGCCTGCTAAATTTGAAGCATCCTTTAATGCCCAAGGGTCTGCAACTGGTACTGCTCTCACCAGATTATAATATCCCCGACCCCCTCCCTCACGACCTGCTTCTACCTGCCAAAGCCCACCCCCAAAGGCGTAAAGATTTCCTACTCGGGCGAGAAGCAGCCTATCAAGCCCTGAGCCAATTATCTCCTCACCGAAAACCAGACCCCATCGGACGCAGTGAACGAGGCTTGCCTATTTGGCCCGAGGGAGTCAGAGGGAGCATCAGCCATGCTGGTGGTTGGGCGGTAGCAGTGGTCGGTTTGCAGAAACAATGCTCGCCCTTCGGAGTTGATTTAGAGCATCACAGGCCCAGCTTGGATGCCGACCGCTTGGCACGCCGAATCCTATCCCCTACCGAATCCCACCACCTAAAGACTACCCCTGACACACACACCCCCCCCGCCGACACTACTCCTGCCGATACTACTCCTGCCGACACTACTCCTCCCCCTGCGGCTGAATATCAGCTACCAGATCTACTAGGATATTTTTCTGCCAAGGAGAGCATCTTCAAAGCCCTTTATCCTCGCTGGCAAACCTGGATTAAATTCCCAGACATCAACATTCAACTCACCAAGTCCCCCCCCGATAAACACTGGCAAAAAATCCGCTGGCAAGCCCAAGGTAGCCTCCCCGAGCTAGTAACTGGCACTGGGCTCTTGTTCCAGCAGCACCCTTGGATATTTAGCATCTGCTGGAACGCGTCTTGATCTCACTAGCTAGTCAATCACAACCAGCATTAGTTATGGTCTCTCTACAACGAATAGGCTAAATCTAGTGCCATCTTGATATGCTGTCGGTCTGATCTCCAAATATACAAGTTCACTACTTGCAGCCAAGGTTACCTGACAGATTTTTACTCTATCGTTCCCTGTTACCTCGCAGAATGAGGTTTCCTGGAAACCATTTTCATATACAAATAGGTCAAGGTTTTCATCAAAGCCACTGATGGATATATCATAAATCGTGCCTCCCGATAAACCTTTCACCTTGTAATAGCTACTTACATCTCCCACCGTGCCTGTTAGCCTGAGGTTAGGGGCGTAGGTAAATATATTAGGATTATCAATGGTCCCTTCCGATACACCAGTCGTTTTATCTGAGCATCCTGGGAGTACCCCCGATGCCAATACCAGAAACAATCCCAGAAACAACCCCAGCAGCCAACTTTTATTGAGGAAATAGGTAAAAGTACTCCCTGAACAGTAGTTTTTTACTGAGTTAATATTTGTTGATAACATTCATTTCTCCTTATCAATTTTTCGTATCCAAAACAACCCCCCAAATACAACAACCACCTATTGATTGCTGGTCTACTGTAGAGACTACTCTACCGCTTACCCCACCATTACATGGCTGGTATTGGCACATAATCAGCGACAATTCACATTGTAGCAGGTACTTGTTTAGTTAGCAATTCATCTACTTGAGATGGGTTTTTATGGGCAAAAATGTTGAAAATAGTTGACAATGCTTTCAATCCAGATAGAGATAATGAGGGCATGTTTTTATGAAGCCGAGCATTCCATAAGGCAACACCATCAGAAGACATAGAATAGGGAAACAGGCGATGGCAGATCTAGTTGATTCCAGAATTAGGCTCCTAGTTCGTGTTAGGGCTTTTCTGGTATTAGGGGTGGCATTTATGGGGGTAGCATTTATGGGGTTGTCATCAGCATCGGCATCGCAGGCACAGACTAAGGTGGATAAAGCCTATCCTGCATATCGGCATCAGGCTGGGGTGAGCGGTAATTTGAACAGCATTGGTTCCGACACGCTCAATAATCTAATGACCTTGTGGGCGGAGCGATTTCGTTCTTACTATCCCAATGTGAATGTTCAGATAGAGGGCAAGGGTTCTGGCACGGCTCCACCCGCCCTGACTGAGGGCGTTACTAGGCTAGGTCCGATGTCTCGGGCAATGAAGCTGAAAGAGCTGGAGTCTTTTGAGAATAAGCATGGATACAAGCCGACTCAAGTGCCAGTCGCGGTAGATGCCTTAGCGATTTATGTTCACCGAAGCAACCCCATCCAGGGATTGAGTTTAGTTCAGCTGGATGCAATGTTTTCCAGTACTCGCAAAGGAGGTAGTCCCAAGAGAATTGTCACTTGGGGGCAAGTCGGAGTGAAGGGGAGCTTAACCAAGCGAGCAATTAGTCTTTATGGTCGTAATTCTGCCTCGGGGACTTATGACTATTTCAAGAAGGTAGCCTTGTTTAGGGGTGATTATCGCTCGGTAGTAAAGGAGCAACCTGGATCTTCTGCGGTGGTCGGTGGCGTAGCTGGGGATGTAGCTGGAATAGGTTATAGTGGCTTCGGCTACAGCACTGCAGACGTGAGAATAGTCCCTTTAGGCAAGAGAAAAGGCCGCTTTTATGCTCCTACTCCCCAAGCTGCCTTAAATGGCAATTATCCTTTATCCAGACTGCTGTATATCTATGTGGCTAAACAGCCCAAAAAACCCTTGGACTCCCTAACGAAGAATTTCTTGGACTTGGTTTTATCCAAAGAGGGTCAACAAGTGGTGATAAAAGATGGCTACTTCCCCTTGCCTTATAAAGAAGCCCGTAAAATAAGAAAAAAATTAGGACTGTAAGTGAGCCTTCTACTAGCCCCGCTTGTACTTAAACATTTCCAGCAATGGATAAGGCCAATATACACCCATTGCCTTTTTTGGGTAGGACGGTACCGCTTGGCGTCTCTCAAGAAAGAATGTCTATTTGTTAGCTAGTAAAAAAATCAACCGAAAATACCGCGCCAAGTACCTAGATAAACTGGCAACTGGAATAGTAACTGCGGGTGGGGTTGGGGTCATCGTCTGCGTGCTAGGCATGTTGGCTTTGATAGCCACGGTAGCCTTGCCTTTGTTCTCACCCGCCAGACTGAAGCTAGTACAGCAACTCCCACTGGAACAGGCGTTAAAAAAGGATAAAATACTGCTCTTGGGGATCGGAGAATATAAACAGCTCGGATTCACCATCAACCAGAAAAGCCAACTGCAATTCTTTGAGCTAAACTCAGGCGAAATCCAAGCCCAATACAACCTGAATACCATCGGAAAAGGCTCGCAATTAAAGCACGTTCACTCGCTCGGTCACGGTCGCTACAGCTTGTTCTGGAAAAACGCTGCCAGCAGCTTAGTAATCATCGGGGTCAAGCCCCAGTTTGATGAGGATCAACAACGCACCATTGTACCTCACTGGGAGATTCTTAGTCAGCAATCAGCACCTGCCAATTTATCTACCATTTCACCTGCTAGCTCAGGACTGCCCCTGAACGCAATTCTCCGACAAAACCCTCAATCTGATAGCCGTCTTAGCCTGCTCCCCGATGGACGCTTGCTGCTGGAACACTGGCGAAAAACTGAAGGCTTGTTTGGAGATGGAGAGAACATCCATCAAGACTGGATCTTATCCGCGACGAATACAGGCGAGAATACCGAGCCTCCCTTGTTGGCTCTCAGTGCCGATGGGCGTAATGCCTATGCGGCTTATGGGGATCGGCTGTTTTACTGGCATGCTGATGAAGACACTCCCCCAGGTCCTTTAGCGGTCATCAGTCAACAAAGTGGACTGGCTACGATAACTGCCCTCAGTTTGCTACTGGGTGATGATACCCTCTTGGCAGGGCATGCAAATGGACGCATCAGTAGCTGGCTAGTTATAAAAGTGCCCGTTTTTACCACTCCCTCTGGCGAGTCCTCAATTACACCAGAATTGACGGCTCTGCGTACTTGGCAGGCACACGAGGCTCCAGTGCAACAAATTGTGACTGCTTCACGCTCTAAGAGTTTGCTCAGCTTGGCAGATGATGGCACGGTGGCTTTTAGTCATAATACTAGTGGTCGTGTTTTGGCAGATTTGCCTTTGTCTGGTCCTAAAGAAGCTGGAGATATCTTAGCTATGGCAGCTCTAGATTTGCGGGATCAGAGTATTTTTGCTCTTGATTATCAGGGGAGAGCCAGCATTTGGGAGCTGGATGCTTCCCATCCTGAAGGAGGGCTGAGAGCTTTTTTTGGTCGGATTTTTTATGAGGGATACCAAAAGCCAGAGTATATCTGGCAGTCCTCCACTGCAGAAGATACCGAACCCAAGCTGAGCTTAATACCCTTAGTGTTTGGTACCTTGAAAGCTACTTTTTACGGAATGCTATTTGCAGCCCCCTTGGGTGTGTTTAGTGCCATGTACGCCAGCCAAATGATGGAAACTCGGCTACGAAACATTGTCAAACCCATTTTTGAACTGATGGATGCTGTACCAACGGTGATTTTAGGTTTTTTGGCTGCCTTTTGGCTTGCACCCTTAGTGGAAACTAGCCTCAGCAGTATATTGCTTGGTCTGGGTTTGTTACCAGTAGTTATTTTAGTGTTAATGGCTTTGGTGAACAAGTTTTCGTATTCTTGGGGTTGGCTGAAGTTTTTCCGCAGCAGAGAATTTTTAGCAGTCGTACCCCTAGTAGTGGTGAGTATTTTCTTGGCTGGTTGGCTGGGCAGTCTGCTAGACAAATTTTGGCTTAAGGGTCCTCTGACTGAATGGTTGTTTCAGCGCTGGGATATTTACTACGATCAACGCAATGCCATTGTGATTGCCATTGCCTTAGGTTTTGCAGTTGTTCCCAGCATTTTCAGCATTTCTGAGGATGCCTTAAGCAATGTACCTCGTCGCTTGACGGCGGCTTCCTTAGCCTTGGGGGCTTCTCGCTGGCAGACCCTGTGGCGAGTGATCTTACCTGCTGCCAGTGCGGGCATCTTTGCGGCTTTGATGCTGGGGCTAGGACGAGCAGTAGGTGAGACCATGATTGTCTTAATGGCGGCGGGGAATACTCCCATTATTGATGCTAGCATTTTTACTGGCATGCGTACCATCTCTGCCAACATTGCGGTGGAAGTCCCCGAAGCACCCCGAGATAGCACCTTGTACCGTACCCTGTTTCTAACGGCTACCCTGTTGTTTATGGCTACCTTTATCATTAACTCCTTAGCCGAATTGGTGCGTTCCCGTTTGCGTTATAAATTTTCTCGTCATTAAGACCTATCCATGTTTAAGAAGGTTTCCTGTTTATCTGCTGGTTCAGTTCCTCAAGGGGAGAGGTGGGTCTGGCTGTCTGGGGGAGTAGTGAGCTTCACCTTGCTGATGGCTTTTTTACTGATGGGATTGTTGCTGGTGAATGGTCTCAGGTTTTTGTGGCCTCAAGATGTTTTGGAGCTACGACTAAAATCAGGGCTGGTTGTTTGGGGACAGCTACGCGAGAAGGTCCCTCCTAATAAGGAACAGCCTGCCAACTGGAAGCTGAAAACGGGCAACCGAGAACTCTCCAACGAATTTCAATGGGTCTCATTTGAGAAAGTAGCTTCTTACTCCAAACCCAGAGGACTACTGGTACTAGAAAGAGAAGAATTTGGGGATTTCTATGGACGCTTCCACGCATTGCTACATGACCCGAGCATAAAATCCACAGCTACGCTATCCATTCCTTGGCGATCTGTCCTGAAAACCGTTCGCCAGCAGTACACCACCCTGAAGAAGCAACAGCACGACCTTAGTTCCATCTCACAGCGTCAAGAACGCCTACGCTTAAAGGCATTGCGGCTTAGCTGGCGGGATGCAACCGAAAATGCTCAGACCATCCAAAATTTGGAGATCCACCAGCAGCAACTGGCAGATACATTTGAGCAAAAACGACTCCAGCTACAAATCAAGCTGAAACGGCTGGAGCGTAATCAAGCCCTGTTCCAAGATAGCCGAGGGCAGCTCATTCCGATCGCCATGATAGACATTGTACGAGTGATTGCTCCTAATGATATGTCTTTGCCCGGCAAAATATGGGTATCCCTCAAGAAGCTGACTACCACCCTGACCCATTCACCCCGCGAAGCCAACACCGAAGGAGGACTTGCCCCAGCCATTTTTGGCACTGTCCTGTTGGTATTTTTAATGAGTATATTTTGTATTCCCTTGGGCGTCCTAACTGCCATTTATCTCTGTGAATACGCCAAAGAAGGATTTCTGTTACGATTGGTGCGGGTAGCTGTGTATAATCTGGCTGGGGTGCCATCCATTGTATTTGGCATCTTTGGGCTGGGATTCTTCATTTATGGAGTAGGTGGCGGACTGGACCATTTCTTCTTCCCCGAAAGATTGCCTACCCCCACCTTTGGCAGTGGAGGTATTCTTTGGGCTAGTCTCACTATGGCACTGCTGACGGTACCAGTGGTCATCGTAGCTACAGAAGAGGGTTTATCTTCCATTCCCAAGGGCATGCGACAAGCAGCCTACGCCCTGGGTTCCACCCGCTTTCAAACCCTCACCCGAGTAGTCCTACCGATGTCCACCCCTGGTATCCTAACTGGCTTCGTACTAGCAATCGCTAGAGCTGCTGGCGAAACTGCCCCCCTCATGCTCACGGGAGTAGTTAAACTTGCTCCTCAATTGCCTCTTGATGCTACCTTCCCTTATATTCATCTGGAGCGTAAATTCATGAGCTTGGCATTCCATATCTTTGATCTTGGCTTTCAATCTCCCAATGCCGAAGCCGCCGAACCTTTGGTCTATTTTACCTCTTTACTGCTGATATTTATCGTCATTATTATCAGCCTGACTGGCATCTGGTTGCGTAATCGCATGCGCCGCTATTACCAAGGGAGTGCCTTCTAGCTTGCTGTAGTACCTGATAGGCTTTTGGCAGTTTTTGCTCAGATGATCAGTACCCCTTTTTTCTATTTGTCCCTCCTATTTTTTAATCTCTTGCTATTATTCATTGTTTGCATACCAATTTAATTGCTCAATCTTAATCGCCTAATCTCCTAATCTTAATCTCCTAATCTTAATCGCCTAATCTCCTAATCGCCTAATCTTAATTGTCCATGGAAGAAAAAACTCCTACTCATGCTGTTAAGCTACCCAAGTACCCAGCTGCTAGTCTGTCCTCGGGTAGCCCCACCCATAACAGCAAAAGACCGAAACATTTCTGTATTCAGATCTCCAAACCCCTGCTAAAAATTGAAGACCTGTCTATATCGTATGGCCCGCAGCCTGCCATTTCCGACCTCAACATGGATATCCCCAAAGGTAGGGTCACCGCTTTCATTGGACCCTCAGGCTGTGGAAAATCCACCCTGCTACGAGCCTTAAATCGCATGAACGACCTAGTGGAAAGCGTCCACACCCAAGGACGTATCCTACTAGACAATCAAGATATCAACCAAGCCGAACTGGATGTTATCGCCCTCCGACAAAAGGTAGGGATGGTCTTTCAGCAATCAAATCCCTTTTCTAAGTCCATCTATGAAAATACTATTTACGGCCTCCGCATTGCGGGAATAAATGATCGCCAAACCTTAGAAGAAAAAGCCGAAAAAAGCCTGCGGGCGGCTGCCCTCTGGGATGAAGTGAAAACCAGATTGCACGAATCAGCACTGGGACTCTCAGGAGGTCAAATGCAAAGACTCTGTATCGCCCGAGCCATCGCCATCAACCCAGAAATAATCCTCATGGATGAACCCTGCTCGGCTCTAGACCCCATTGCTACCGCCCGCATTGAAGAATTGATTAGTCAACTTAAAAAGGACTATACTGTCATCATCGTCACCCATAACATGCAGCAAGCCGCACGGGTATCGGACTACACTGCTTTTCTTTATCTGGGTAAATTGCTAGAGTACAACAAAACCCGAAACCTGTTCACCCAACCAAAGTGTCTTAGCACCGAAAACTACATCACTGGACGCTTCGGCTAACACCCCCCACCCCCCGCAATCCCGACACCATACCCGCACCCCCAGCAATAACACCGCAATAACACCCGCAATCCCGACACCATACCCGCACCCCCAGCAATAACACCGCAATAACACCCGCAATCCCGACACCATACCCGCACCCCCAGCAATAACACCGCAATAACACCCGCAATCCCGACACCATACCCGCACCCCCCCCCCCTCCACTAAGACCTCAAAATGCATACCGACACTCCTCCCCGTCTCCAAAGACAAATTGATAAGCTGCGTGAGAATATCCAGCAGCTGGGAAATCAAGTATCCCAGCAAGTACTGCAGGCGATAAGCTCCTTTAAGGAACTCAATGCCGAACTAGCTCAGCAAGTAATCCTCAAAGATCAAGAAATTGATGCTATGGAAGTGGATATTGAAGAAGAATGCCTGAAGATACTCGCCCTCTATCAACCCGTAGCCAGCGACCTGCGTTATCTGGTAGCCATAATGAAGATCAATAATGATCTAGAACGTATCGGAGATTTAGCAGTCAACATTTCTAAAAGAGTTTCCATCATCGCCAACCAAAATAGATCTGATGTCAACCTAGGACTGAACACCATCATTACCAAAACCTGCCAAATGCTTGAACAAGCCCTCCAATCCATGACCGATATGAACTCCCAACAAGCCCAAGCAGTACGCATCATGGATGATGAAGTAGATGATCTTAATCGGGTTATCTTTGAACAAGCCTTGCAAGAAATGCAACAAAACCCCTCCCAACTGGAAACACTCATCTCCCAATTAAATATCTGCCGCTGCATGGAACGCATTGCCGACCACGCCACTAACATAGCCGAAGATGTCATCTATATGGCACAGGGTAATATAGTCCGCCATAACCAAGCTTGAAAAACGGCAGAACACCTTTGCTTAGTTTTTTATCTGTAGCTGCTAGCTGTAGCTTTTCTGTTTGGCTGTCATGGCTCGGATCTTGCTTATCCAACATGGAAAATGATTAAATTTACCGAACCCTTAACAAGAGAAATTTGGCATGGAAGCCCCCGATAGTTTTTTGCAGCCAGACCAGTCTCCATCCCCATCTGAGCCACCAGATGGCACTAGTGTGGACATGGATGTGTTCTTTGAGCAACTCAGTAGCTCGGAAAAAAACTCATCCGCTAAGCCCGAGGGAACAAAATCGCCGACATCCACAAACGAAAAACCTCCTGCTTTGGTGCCTCAGAGGGCTGCCAAGCGATTTCCTCCCTTTCCTCCCTTTCCTCCCTTGCAAGTTATTCACAGTCAGGGTACCAAAAGCCACCCGAGTGGTTTTAGTATTCGGATAAACTCCAGATTCGCCAAACCAGCAGGAGCCATGACAGCTTTGTTCGCCTTGGGAATGTTATTGGGCTGGGCAACCTTGAAGGTCCCCCCGACATCAGTGACAAATTCTCCCAGAGCTACCAGATCCCCAGTAGCTGCCCCAGTAGCTGCTCCAGTGGCTACTAAAAACTCACCAGTAGAACACACGGTTGCTCCTACTGCTACCCCGACTACAATTGCCCCGACTACAATAGGGAAAATTACCCTGACCACAACCGATACCTTCGCCTTGCAGGTAGCTGCCTGTCGGTCCCAATCTTGTCTGGAGAAATATCAGCAGCTATTGGCAACTAAAGTACCGCAAGAAAAAATACACACCCTCCGAAGTAGTAACACCAACATCCAGCAGATCCGAATATTCCCGCTGGCTAAGAGCGAAGCCCAGTTGCTAAAAACCCGTCTGGCAACTTTAGAGCCGAAACTCGCTCAAGCTTATGTGGTAAAATTGCACCCCCCTCAATAACACAAATAGGCAAAAGAGCGGGAAACGGGATTTGAACCCGCGACCCCAACCTTGGCAAGGTTGTGCTCTACCACTGAGCTATTCCCGCTTTATCAATATGATTTGTCACCACTCGCAACCACTCGCCACCACTCGCAACCACTCGCCACTACTCGCCACTACTCGCCACTACTCGCCACCAGACGCACTCTCACATATTACCTCCGAGACTGTCAACTATGATTGCCCTGATCGGTGAATATTTGTCTTATATCTGGTAGTCTCTGCTGATAGCCAGCTGAGCTTTTATGCATTCTTCTACCAGCGTTGATAATGTCCAAACCGATTACTTTCCGTCCCGAATTGGGAAAATCTATTAGCCCAGTTGCGATATCTAAACGGGCAGCTGATTCCTCCATCTCGCAGTCTTCTGATTTGACTGCCAAGCGACTGGCGTTGGAGGCTTGGTTTGCTCCTTTTAAGCGGGTAGTGATAGCCTTTTCAGGCGGAGTAGATAGCTCCTTAGTGGCGTGGCTCGCAGGACGTCAGCTGGGGAAGCAGGCTCTGGCAGTCACCGCTGATTCCACCAGTTTGAAACGCTCCGACTTAGCACTCTGCTACAAATTAACACAGCAATGGGGGCTGTCCCACCGGGTTATTCACACCGAGGAAATGTCCCGAGCGGATTATCGTGCTAATGGGGCTGATCGTTGTTATATTTGCAAGAGCACCCTATTTGCTAGGCTTTCTCGGTTGGCTAAGGAGGCAGTGATCCTTAGTGGCACCAATGCTGATGACCTTAGAGGACATCGCCCTGGACTTCGGGCAGCGGCTGAGTTTATGGTACGAGCTCCCCTAGCAGAGTGCGGGATAGGAAAACAAGAAGTGCGGGCTCTGGCACATTTCTACCAGCTGAAAATTGCCGATAAACCACAAACTCCCTGCTTGGCTAGTCGGGTAGCCTACGGACTGACCATCAACCCCCAGCTATTACAACGAATTGAAGTGGCTGAAGAATGGCTACATTCCTTAGGATTTAGCCAGTTGCGAGTTCGCCATCATGGAGAAGTGGCCCGTTTGGAGGTGCTTCCTGTTGAATTCAAGTTGCTACTGGAGAAACGTCAGATGGTACAGCGAAAATTAAGTTCTCTGGGCTGGACGTACATATCCTTGGACCTGCTCGGCTTTAGAAGTGGCGCCATGAACGAAGTATTAAGTGAGAAAAAATGATGGCTCAGGTGTTTGTGATCTCAGGTCCCAGCGGAGTAGGAAAAAGCTCCCTGATACGCGGCATTTTAGCTGAATGTTCTAATATCCGACTATTGGTCTCCACCACCACTCGGAAACCTAGGGCAGAGGAGGTTGATGGCCAGGATTATTTTTTTGCCTCCAAAGATAAATTCATAGCCGAAGCCCAAGAAGGCGGTTTCTTAGAATGGGTGTTTCGCTACGGACACTACTATGGTACCCCGCGGGAACAATTGATATCTTTGTTGAAAAAAGGACATCAGGTACTGTTGGATATTGAAACCACCGGTGCCAAACAACTACGCCGTCTGAGCGAGGGAGCAGTATTTATCTTTATTCGTTCCAGCTCCACCAAAGAGCTCCACCAACGCTTAGTCGCCAGAGATACCGAACAACCCGAGTCCTTACATATCCGTCTGAAGGGCATCACCCAAGAAATGAGACAAATGAAGGACTATCAATTTGTGCTGAAAAACAAGGAAAATCTCTCTCACCAAGCCCTGCAAGAACTCAAGCAAATTATCACTCTAGAAACTGAAAAACCCACTGAGTTTCATTTTAACCAAGATACTGCTACAATTATATGGCAGCGAGTTTCCAACGACGCCAAACTTCACGCCGTCAAAGCTATGCAGATACAGCCACTTATTCAAGAATTTTCTACCTACCAAAAACATTATTGCTTCCAAAAAGTGCTGGAATTAACTCAAAAACAGATTAACTACATCCTCCCTGCTACTCCCACCACTGCTACCTAACCCGCACCTAATAAAAATTGGCAGCCTAGCTTAGGCTGATATCCCCTTCGCTACCACAAAAGATCTGGACAAATCTTGGAGTCCAATCATGAACCTTACAGAATTGCTTCAAACAGTCCCCCAGACCGAACATCAGCTACTTCACAAAGCTCATCACTACGCCCAGAAAATATATGGTGAGCATACCAATCACCATGGAGAACCCCTTTTCCAACAAGGTATCTCCATGGCCGATACCCTATCTACCCTCCAGCTACACGCCCCAGTTATCGCAGCCGCCATGCTGCACGCAGCCCCCACTCTGCCCTACTACCAGCATCAGCAACTCGCCAGCAACGTCTCTACCGAAGTAGCCCTGCTGGTAAAACAAATTCAACTCCTACTTAAACAAAAACACCCCGATAATCATCAAACTGCCGCCATTGCTCGTAAATCCATCCTCCTCGGCACCAAAGACATGCGGGTAATCCTGATAATGCTAGCCGAAAAAATCTATCTTCTCTCCAAAGCCCAGCACTATCAACCCACCATAACTAAACAACTAGCCCAAAACTGCCGCTCAGTCTACGCTCCCATTGCTCACGCCCTCGGAGTAGATAACATCAAAAATGAACTGGAAGACCTCAGCTTCGCCACCCTTGAACCACAAGAATACCAAGAACTCCAGCAACAATCGCAATCATTGCTTAAATTATCAAAAAAAAGGCTCCAAAAACTCCAAAAACAATTCCAAACCTTATTGGAAAATAACCAAATCACTGCCGAAATTAGTGGACGCATCAAAAACCTCTATTCTATCAATCAGAAAATTAAATCTAAAAATACTGCCCTCCAACACCTTAAAGACCTCATCGCCATCCGCATTATCGTAAAAAATGAAAATAGCTGTTACCAATTACTCAAAATAATACACCAAAACTTCCAGCCCAGCCCCGGTCGTTTCAAAGACTATATTGCACTACCCAAAATGAACGGATACCAAAGCCTCCACACCACTATCATCCATCAACAGCAATTGGTAGAGATCCAAATCCGCACCCAATACATGCACCGCTGGGCTGAATTTGGCATCGCGGCTCATTTCACCTATAAAGAACAATTCCCTCATGATAATCAAGAACTTAACTCTATTAAATGGTTCCGTTCCATGGCTAAACAAATGGCAATCCAAATAAGGCAACCCGAATAAGGCAATCCAATAAAAAAACAGCGAGAATACTCAGAGGAAATACTCAGTGAAAATACTCAGAGGAAATACTCAGTGAAAATACTCAGAGGAAAAATTTGGCTCTACCTATGTTCCTCAGTCAAAATAATTAAAATCCATTGAATAATTTCTTATATCTTAATAA
>OZ251219.1:0-770000 GCA_965240465.1 bacterium | reverse complement strand
ATTTTTGATTTACCTATCTACGTACAGAGGATAACATCTAGGCAGATTACGGTGTGACTCTTAAGCACATAGAATATGCAAACACTCAATCAAAAAATAGACAATGATGTTTCTCAGTGGAGAAAGAACGGTTACCCATGCCAAGAATATCCTCTCATTAAATCTATTTTAGCATACCAAATGGGAGAGGAAGAAGAAAGACAACCGCGATACCTCAGGAGAGCACAATTACTAGCATTAGAAGTATACTGGTATTTGCGGGTTGTGAAAAAAACCCCCAAGATTACCGATTTGTACAAATCATACTACCAAGAAAATGAGTTACTTGACGTATTAAGAATTAATTACCCTAAAGAACATCTTGAAATAAAAGGAACTGATTATTTGATTGAAGAATTTATAAAAGATAAAAAACATTCAAAAGGAACTGATTCAATTCGTGAATCTCTTAGCTTAGATTACCCAAGCTATATATTTGCTTTGGCTATGGGGGCTGGCAAAACTGTTTTAATCGGTGCCATAATTTCTACTGAATTTTCCATGAGCATAGCCTATCCAGATGCAGATTTCATGCATAATGCCCTTGTTTTTGCTCCAGGAAAAACAATCATCGAAAGTTTGAGGGAATTGAGTAGCATTTCTTATGAAAATATTTTACCTCCAGGGCAATATAGAAATTTCATGGGGAATATCAAAATAAGGTATCTATCGCAAGATGATAAAATACCTACCAACCTTGGCGAATATAATATCATAGTTACTAATACAGAAAAGATAATCCTTAGAAAGGAGAATAAAAATTATACTCTCTTACAAGAAAAAAATAAGCTGCATGAGAATATGCGTTTGGCTGCAATATGTGACTTGCAAAATATTGGGGTTTTTTCAGATGAAGCCCATCATACCTATGGCAACAAAATAGGAGAAAATATCAAAAGAGTAAGAGAAACAATTAACCATATAGCAAAAGAAACCAAGTTAATTTGTGTGGTCAATACCACAGGAACTCCCTATTATAAGAAACAGATGCTCATAGATGTAGTGATATGGTACGGCCTTGCAGAAGGCATTAAGCAAAATGTACTGAAATCACTCAATGAAGGCGTAAGGGAATACGACATCCCCAAAAATCAACAAGGTCAAAGAGCTCAAGAAATAATTCACGATTTTTATGAAAAATACCGCCATGTTACCCTGCCCAGTGGACAAAAAGCCAAAATAGCCTTCTATTTTAACAGACAAGCAGACCTTGATGAAACCAAACCAGCCATAGAATACGCTCTCACAAACCTAAACGAAAGCCCCACCGTTGTACTCACTAACACACAGCAATCAACCAGTAACGAAATAACAGAATTTAACCGCTTGAATGACAGTAACTCCCAAAAACGAGTCATCTTGCTGGTAGGTAAAGGGCGGGAGGGCTGGAACTGTCCTAGCCTTTTTGCATGTGCTCTCATTACTCAGCAAACCTCCGCCAGTAATTCCGTACTGCAATCATCCGCTCGCTGCTTGCGACAAGTACCCGGCAATAATCACGCAGCCAGAATATACCTTGATTACGATAATAGAATTATTCTAGATAAAGAACTGCAAGAAAATTTTGGACCAGAAATATCCATTCACGGCTTAGCTGATGAGGAACAAGAAATGGAAGAGGTAAAAATAAAAATCCTTAAACCCCAACTGCCAGACTTAGAAATAAATACCATCACTAAAAGATTTATTAAAAAATCACTCTCACAGAAACCTCTGAAATTCAGCCCTCCGACAGAAAATATCACCAAATCAAAAGTCATCCACCGCGATATACAACTGGAAAACCAAGGAGAATCCCTGGTACAAATAGACTTCCATACCACCGGTTTTAACGAAAAAATCAGCCGCTACGCCGCCGCAATTAAAATAGCAGCCCCGCTACATCTTGATTATATAAAAACCCTTAATGCACTAAAAAAAGCCTACCCCAATGACACCCTCCCAGCCCATCACTTGCCAGACTTGTCTGAGCAAGCTGCTGAAGCCATCGGTGAATACGAAATAAAAGAAGAAAAAACTAAGCTAGTGTTGGCACTAATCCACACCCATAATGCTGGTGGAGAATCACCATTTGAAGAAAAAGATGGATGCCTCTACCACACCCTGCGATTCTCAACTGAAAGACTGAAAAAAATGAAAGCAATCTCAGTTGCAAAGAAAAACCACTCCGATAAATATGATCTCAGCTTTCACTACAGCCCCTACTATTTTGATAGCAAGGATGAACAAAGCTTCTTTCAGAACCTACTCAACCAGCTCAATACCAAACCCACCGAAGTAACTGGCTTCTTCTTCTCAGGAGGCATAACAGACCCAAAAAAAACCGGTCTCTGGTTTGAATATGAAGGAAAAGATAAGCTATATCATAAATACTTTCCTGACTTCGTCTTATTCAAAAAAAACGGCGATTGCTTTATTGTGGAAATCAAAGCCGAACGCGATGAACACCACCCCGACGTTAAAGCCAAATGCATGGCAGTTAAAAAATTGGCTGGAATTCAACCCGAAAAACTTAAATACCATGTTGTCTACTGTCCCCCAGCGGATAAATCTCTCATAGAGGATTGGATAAAATCATGAGTAAATCCATCAAGATAAAACCCATGAAAGGCCGCCCACTGCTACACTGGGTAGGTAAACTCCCCCTCAATGTAGTAAAAGATTATCCAGCTCAACTTTGTGAAACTTACCGCCTGCCCAACCCACCAAAAACCCCTCATTGGTCTACCTTACAGAAAAACTGGGGCAACTTGCTCTTCCATGGCGACAACAAGGAAATCCTAGCTACCCTCCTTATCAACGGTTTCAGGAACAAGATAGACCTCATTTACATTGATCCTCCCTTTGACTCTGGTGCCAACTATGTAAGAAAAATCACCCTGCAAGGACACCAAGACCGAGTTCTAGAAGGCGAAAGCTATTCACCTATGGAAGAAATTCAGTACCAAGACATCTGGGCCAACGATACCTATCTACAATACATGTTTGAACGGCTGATATTACTAAGAGAACTCCTAAGCGAAAAAGGAGGCATCTACCTCCATTGCGACTGGCATAAAAACCACCACCTAAGATTTTTAATGGATGAGGTCTTTGGGGCAGATAATTTTGTAAATGAAATTATTTGGCACTACGGGTTAGGTGGCTCATCTTGTAGGTGTTTTAGTAGGAAGCATGACATTATATTTTTTTATTCCAAAGGGAATTCCTACGTATTTAACAAGCCGAAAATCCCAGCCACATCCATAATGATGAAGGGGCAGATGAAAGGAGCTACGGACATATGGGATATACCGACTATAAATAATATGGCTAAGGAACGTACAGACTACCCCACCCAGAAACCAGAAGCCCTATTAGAACGCATAATCAAGGCTTCTAGCAATGAAGACTCCATTGTGCTGGACTGCTTTTGTGGCAGTGGCACCACTGCTGCGGTAGCAGAAAAGCTAGGCCGCCGTTGGATTGTTGCCGACATGAACAAGGGAGCCATTCACACTACCATGAAACGCTTGCAAGGGATCTTACAAGAAAAAGAAAAGTCCCTACACAAAGCAATTAGTGGCTTTTCTCATTACCGGGTGAACAATTATGATTTCCAAAAACAGCACGAATTACACAATATAGTGGTTAACAAATGTGGGATAGAAAAAACTAACGATTTATTCTTTGATGGCACACAATCAGGCAAACTGGTGAAGATCGCCGAGCTTAACCGCCCGCTTTCTCCTATTGATGTTCAAGACATATACCAAGAGCTGAAAAACCGTCCTGATGAAAAACGGGATGTTGTATTGATTGGCTATGGCAGTGAACCTACTGTTAGCCTAGAGGCTGAGAAGCATAACCGAATTGCTACTATTAACAAGCTTGAGATACAAGATATTCAGCAAGATGGATTGGTAATATTTTCACCGGCTATTGCTGATGTAAAATTCCAGCCAGAGAAAAACACCATGAAGGTCACCATTGAGGATTATCTTAGTCCTACCATTCTACGCCGTTTGGATATGGACCGCACCATATTTCAGGAAGATATTAAAGATTTCCGTTCACAAATTGACTGCGTGATGTTAGATGCTGACTATGATGGCAAGTCATTCAATATCACCGAAAGCGATATTCCTGCTAAGAAGAATGATATTGTTAAAGGAAGCTACACCTTAAAGCTCGCCAGACCCTATGGCTGTGTAGCAGTAAAAATAATAGATATGTTGGGTGAAGAAACACACAAATATAGCAATGAAAAAGCATCCTCATAAGGGCTAGGCATTGGTGGAAAATTGTGCTACCACTGATGGTGGGGATTTTTTGGGATGAGTCGTATGATATTTTTCGTTATGGATGTTCTTTGGCTAATTTAAAACCACTTCCAGCAAAATTAACTCCAGCAAAATTAACTCCAGCAGTTTCCTCAGCAGCACAGGTTCACCCTACTGCGATAGTTGATGATAGTGTTCAGTTGGGGGACGGGGTAGTGATCGGTCCTTATTGTGTAATTGGTCATGGGGTGGTACTGGGGGAGAACACCGAGTTGCAATCTCATGTGATTATAGAAAGCAACACGACTATGGGGAAGAGGAATCATGTTTATTCGCACGCTAGTATTGGTCAGCCGCCCCAAGACAAGAAACATTGCCGTGAAGATGAAGCCTTTTTGGAGATCGGGGATGACAATGTTTTCAGAGAGTTTGTGACCCTTAATCGGGGTAGTCCAGAGCATGGTGGTAGAACTAAGATAGGGAATAGGAATTGGATAATGGCATACTGCCACGTAGCCCATAATTGCGTCTTGGGCAACGATATCACCATGGCTAATGGTACAACACTAGCAGGACATGTCAGGATTGAGGATGGTGTCTATGCGGGGGGATTCACGATGGTGCATCAGTTTTGCGTGATTGGCAAGTTAGTGATGGCAGGAGTTGCAACCGTCCTGACTCAGGATGTTGCCCCCTATGTGCTTGTGGTAGGCAATCGGGCTCGCTTGTATGGATTGAATAGGCTGGGTTTGGAGCGAGCGGGTTTTTCTGACCAGCAGGTGAGAATTATGCAAGAAGTTTATAAAATGTTTTTTAATAAGAATCTTAAAGCTGATGAAGCTCTGCTACAGATAGGAAAAAAGTTTGGGGATGATCCGCATGCTAAGCACTTTATAAATTTTGTTCGTTCTTCCGAGCGAGGTATTTGTCGTTAAGGTGGATGATTGCAAGTAGGTTGTTTTTTCTTTATGAAGGAATATACTAAGAAAGCCTTTTAGGGTAATCTATGAATGTATGTTATTGTGCCTCGTTAAATGTTTGATGATTAGTAAATAGTGCTAAAAAAGCTGTCCTCAATTAGAAACATGCTCTCTTGCGATATCGCCATTGATTTGGGTACCGCCAATACCTTGGTGTATCAGCGCGGTCATGGCATCGTGGTTCGGGAGCCTTCTGTGGTAGCTGTAAAACGCGATCACCGAGGTAATAACAAAGTACTGGCGGTCGGGGGCGATGCCAAAACCATGCTAGGACGCACCCCTGGCGGCATTATCGCCATGCGACCCATGAAGGGCGGCGTCATCGCTGATTTTGAGATCGCTGAGGAAATGTTGCGTCATTTTATTCGCCAGATTAAAAAACTGAACTCCTTTATAAGCTTTAAGCCCCGAGTCATCGTGGGAATACCCTCAGGCATAACCCAAGTGGAAAAACGTGCCGTGCGTGAGTCAGCTGAGTCCGCCGGTGCCAGACAAGTACATCTGTTGCTGGAACCAATGGCCGCTGCCATCGGAGCTGGATTACCCATCACTGAACCCCAAGGCAACATGATCGTTGATATCGGCGGCGGAACCACTGAGGTAGCCATCATATCCCTAGCTGGAATCGTCTACAGCGATTCCTCCCGAGTCGGAGGCGATAGCATGGACGAATCCATTATCCAATACATAAAAAGCCACTACAATATGCTCATCGGAGAACGCACTGCTGAAGAAATAAAAATGCGGATCGGCTCTGCATACTCCAACGGACAAACCAAAACTCACGAAATCAAAGGACGCGATCTGGTCTCGGGTATTCCCAAGGTGCTCGTCCTTAGCGATGAAGAAATCCGCGAAGCCCTTTCTGAAGTATATGATGCAATCGTACTAGCAGTAAAAAATGCTCTCGAACGCACTCCCCCTGAACTATCCGCAGATGTGGTGGATAAAGGCATCGTGATGGCAGGGGGCGGCTCTCTTCTGGAAGGCTTGGATGTCCTCTTGCGCGACCGCACGGGATTGCCAATCATCATGGCTGAAGACCCCCTTAGCTGCGTAGTCATGGGTGCTGGTAAAGTACTGGAACAAATCAATCTCCTTCGCACTCTGGCTACCAACTAGTCCTCGGCATCGCCTATTCTGCGGTACTTATTCTGCGGTACTTATTCTTCAGCAGCAGTTTTTATTTTGGGATTGTGATCCAAAAGCGAGTCTAAATCGTATTGTTGACGGGTCTCCTGACGAAAGACATGAGCTAATACCACTCCACAATCCAACAAAAGCCAGTTTCCCGTATTCCTTCCTTCCACTCCCCAGCATGACTGGCGAGCCTCTTTCAGGGAGCTAAGCATTTTTTCTCCGATGCCACGCACATGAGCCGAAGAACGACCACTACACAGTAGCACATAGTCCATCAAGGGAGTACGAGAGCGAACATCAAATGCTACCGCGTTTAGTGCCTTTAGTTCTAGAGCTACCTGCCACAGTACTTCCAAGCAAGCTAGTGCCTCGGGGTCTTGATTTAACTGCGAGGAAGGATTTTTAAGGGTGGTAGGTTTTTTTTGAGAAACTGGCAGAGCTGGTGTTTGAGGGTCGGGGGCTGAGGGGTTGGGGGGAGTTGGGGGTTGCTGGGGGGGGGTCATGACTATCACTGGGGCGTCGCCTACAGTTAACCTATAAGCATGGCTAAGGCATCACAAATCCATTCCTGATGAATCTGCATTCATGCTACCATAATATACATTAGACCTGCTATCGTCAATTAAAGGGAAAATAGCTGTTGTTTGGATTAGGAATACAAGAATTGCTACTTCTAGCTGCGGTAGCAATAGTGGTAATCGGTCCCAGACATCTACCGCAGGTAGCTAGAGGGCTGGGTCGCATGTTGGCTCAGCTACAACGGGCGGGTAATGAGTTACGAGATCTCATGCACCAAGAAGCAGAACGCTTGGAACAAGATGTCGGACTGGAAGAAACCAAGCAAGAGGTTCAACAAGAATTAGAAAAATTGGGCAGTCAGACTCGGTTCGGAGTTTTGGGCAGAACAAAGGGAAGTGCTAAAAAAACTACCAAGGCGAGCCAGAGCCGTTCTAAAAAAGCAAGCCCTATCAAAGCAAGCCCTATCAAAGAATCTATTAAGAAAAATGACTAAGACCAATCCTCAGCTGGATAAGGAAAAAACCCTGGCTGCCCAAAGAGCAGCCGAGCTAGCAGAAGATGGCATGATACTGGGATTGGGTAGTGGTAGCACGGTTGCCCGAGTGCTGATGGCACTCGGGAGACGTATTGAGGGGGGGTTGCGGGTGCGAGGAGTTTCCACATCTTTGGAGACTACTCGGTTGGCGGGGGAGTTAAACATTCCGCTGATGAGCATGGAAGAGGCATTTTGGGCTGGCGGAATTGACCTCACTTTGGATGGCACGGATGAGTTTGATCCTCAGTTAAATTTAATCAAGGGTGGTGGTGGTGCCTTGTTAAGGGAAAAAATGGTGGCGGCGGCTTCTCATAAGTTGGTGATTGTTGCCGATTCCAGTAAGCAGGTCAAACAACTGGGAGTGGGTTTGCTACCCTTAGAGGTAGCCACATTTGGCTGGCAGCAAACGGCTGAACGCTTGAAAAAATTGGGATGTCAACCTCAGTTACGCTACCGCGGTAGCCAGCCTTGGCTCACCGATAATGGAGGTTATATCCTGGATTGCAATTGGGGAGGTAGCATTCCCTTTCCCAGCCAAACCGAAGCCCAACTGCGTTCCATAATGGGAGTCCTGGAAACGGGATTATTCTGCAACATGACACAACTATTGCTTATGGGTTATGGTGATAAAGTGATAGAGTTACGTGGATGACTCCACAAACTTAGCTCTCAGCCTTAAAAAGCTACCGACCAGCTCTTAGATATATTTCTCAGATACATTTCTCAAACCCCGTACCAATTTATCAATCCAGGGACAATCCATGCCGAACCAAAATCAAGATTCCAGAGTTTCTTTAGCCCATCTGAATCATCCATTATCGGCCATTGATATTGCGGCACCTCAGGATCCTATCTTTAGTTTGCTGGAGCAATACAGAGCCGACCCCCGTCCCGAAAAAATAACCCTCTGCGCGGGAGTATACACCGATGATACTGGTGTTAATTCGGTGCCAAAAAGCGTTAAACAAGCCGAAGCCTTGCTACTAGAGCAAGAGACCTCTAAGTCTTACTTAAGTATTGAGGGAGAAGCCCGTTACGGTCGGCACGTGCAAGAACTTCTGTTGGGAGCAGAGCATCCTCTGCTGGATAGCCAGCGGGTGGTATCTCTTCACACGACTGGGGGAGTAGGGGCATTACGTTTGTTGGCAGATTTATCAGCCCGTACCTTAGGTAGCCAGACCGTCTGGCTGAGTACTCCCAGCTGGGTGGGACATAAGGGTTTGTTCCAAGCTGCGAGAATGAAGGTGGAATACTATCCATATCTGGACTCATCTACCTACAGCCTGCGGGAAGAAGAGATGCTCGCCCAGTTGCAAAAGGTATCTCGGGGAGATGTGGTGGTACTACAGGTTTGTTGCCACAACCCCAGCGGAATCGATATGACCGCCGATACCTGGCGGAGAATAACCACTGTATTAGCTAAAACAGGAGCCCTAGCGGTGTTGGACTGTGCCTACCAAGGCTTCGGTGATGGCATGGTAGCAGATGTGCAAGCCATTAAGATATTTGCCGAAAGCGGACAAGACTTTGTAATCACTTATACCTTATCTAAAACCATGGGTATCTACCGAGAACGAACTGGAGCTTTGGTCATCGTATGCCAGAATGCCAAGCAAGCCCGACTGGTTCTCAGCCAAGCCAAATTTCACGCCCGAGCTCTTTATTCCAATCCCCCCTCCCATGGAGGACAAGTCGCTCTCTTGTTGCTGGACACCCCAAAGATAAAAACCCAGTGGGAAGCAGAAATCGTCCAAATGCGGCTGCGAATTCAAAAAATGCGGGGCTTGTTTGCAAAACGCCTCTCTTCCATTTCAGAGATTGACTTCTCTCCCATTATTCGCCAAAGGGGTATGTTCGCCCTCACCAACTTATCCCCTGAACACGCCCTCACCTTGCGTAAACGCTTTGGAGTGTACTTCCTAGACAGCGGAAGAATTAATGTCTCTGCACTGACTTCTGAAAACTTGGACTATGTGGTGGAATCCATCAAAACCACCTTGCAATCCTCTGGATAAAACTTGCCTCTGGATAAAACTTGCCTCTGGATAAAACTTGCCTCTGGATAAAACTTGCCTCTGGATAGAACCTGCCTCTGCATCAAATCTGTCTCTGGATAGAACTTGCCTCTGCATCAAATCTGCCCCCAGCTAATATCTGCCTCTGGATAGAACTTGCCTCTGCATCAAATCTGCCCCCAGCTACTCGGCAGCGATGATTGCTTGGCGTAACTGCTTTGCCAAAGTAACAATATCTCCAGAAGGTGCCTGACCCTCCTTATAACGCGGAATCACATGCATATGAACGTGAAAAACTTGCTGACTCGCCAAAGCTCCATTGTTGAGAATTAAATTGTAATCACTATTGCCAAAAGCTCGTTGCTGAGCCTTAGCCACCAAAGACACCACTTCTATCAGGCTATGAATCTCTGCTAGCTGAAGTTCATCAAAATTAGGGCATTCCCGCTTGGGTACCACTAGGGTATGTCCGATGCCCTTGGGGTAAATATCCATAAAAGATATAATCTGCTCGTTCTCTTGTACGATTTCCGCGGAAACCTCCCTTTGAATGATTTGATTGAAAATAGACACTAAAATTTTCCCTATACAAAGCTATTAAAACAATAACACCTTATAATATACCCGATGCTTTAAGTACCAAAAACCATATTGATTAAATTCTGTAAGCATATCGGCAGAATTGAATAATACTCCCCTCTCCCCCCTCCCTTTAGGAATGCATCATAGATATTCTCATCAAAAACCCCTTATTGGTGGCTATTATAGGTGCCTGCTGGGGAAGTTTTCTTAATCAATGCCTGGATCGCAGCCCTAGATACCAAGGCCCGACCCTAGCCCGAGCTACCATTGCTGATAAGCCCATCAGTTGGTTTTATCCTCTTCATTCTCATTGCTTGGCATGCGAAAAACAACTCCCCTGGTTTGATAATATACCCCTACTCGCTTGGCTTTATTTGAGAGGTCGTTGCCGTTATTGCAAGGTATCCTTTGGGGTGCGTACCCTTTGTCTGGAACTCGGATTCGCTATCGGCTGGCCAATATTGCTACTATCTTTCTCGCCTCGCTACTGGCTAGCCCCGACATCTATTGCCGTTTTGTTCCTGACCATGCTATTAGAGAAGCGTGCCCTTGCCAATTTGTATCCCTTGTGGTTGCTACTTAGCCTGGGCGGAATCTTGATGCTGGTATTCGGCTAGAGGTGTTTGTATTTCACATTGACAGTCCGCCTGATGATTGCTCATGGTTATGATAGATTGGTAGAGTAAGCATTTCTTATTAGTTCACCGCAGGTTATTTCCATTATGTCAGAAGTTAGTAAATCCCGTTCATTATCTCGTTTGAACGCTCAGGTGGAAGGTCCTCGTCAGGATTTCAAGCTCACCTTTTCGCCGCTGGATAAAACCGTAGCAGCTGGACCGGTCGCGGATGATAACGAGCACCATGAAGGTCTACCAGGATCGGTGCTGGATTGGGCTATGAAAAACGGGATTGACATTGATCACGCCTGTGGCGGATTTGCAGCCTGTTCTACCTGTCACGTAATAATTGAATCTGGATATGATAGTTGCAATGAAATTTCCGATGAAGAAGACGAAATGCTGGACGAAGCCCCTGGGCTGACCATGAAATCCCGCTTGGCATGCCAATGCATAGCCAATGGCAGTGAGGATCTGGTAGTGAAAATACCCTCCTGGAACAGGAACTTGGCTAAGGAAAGCCATGACTAAGGAAAGCCATGACTAAGGAGAGCCATGACTAAGGAGAGCCATGACTAAGGAGAGCCATGACTAAGGAAAGCCATGACTAGAATAATTGATGATGAATATCATGTGTCCTCCCGAGCCTGCTGCGAATTCCTCCCTAGCAGAGATCAGCTGGGAGCAACTTAAACAAAAAACAGAAACACTGGGATTTGCCGAAATAGGATGGCTGAAGGTTGCCTCCAGCGGCACCCATGAATTTTATCAGGCTTGGCTGAAACAAGGCTATGCTGCAGGCATGCAATATTTGCATCGGCACAGCTACCTGAAAAAAAACCTCCTCCATTTTGCTCCTTGGGCAAGATCCATACTGGTACTAGCTCACCCCTATGGGCATCATATGTCTACTGATAAAAAAAACGGGTGCGGACAGGTTTCTCGTTATGCTCACCAAAAAGACTATCACCAAATCCTCGGCAACAAGCTGGAACAATTAGCAGTCTGGCTACAACGACAATCCAACTCCTCCCTGCTACCAGCTACGCCACTGCGTTATGTCGCTTGCGTGGACTCTAAACCCTTGCTAGAACGCGAATGGGCTGTGAGGGCAGGACTCGGTTGGATCGGAAAAAATACCATGCTCATCAATCACCGCCATGGCTCCTGGTGGTTCTTAGCGGAATTGCTACTCAACTGCCCAGTACCCGATCACCTGAAAAACCAGCCATCAAAGAAACAGCTCCCCAGAGTAAAAAAATTAACCCGCAGTGCGAACCCAAATTATCCAGTAGCTAAATTTATGCAAGAACTCCCAATCGCCAATAGCTGCGGTAGTTGTCGTGCCTGCCTGGATGCCTGTCCCACTCAAGCCCTGAGCGACTCTGGCACCCTGGATGCTACTCGTTGTATTTCATATCTCACCATTGAACACAAAGGACCGCTACCCATACACCTGAGATCCGCTATGGATAGCTGGATCTTTGGATGTGATATTTGTCAGCAAGTTTGTCCCTGGAATAATACTTTCACTACCACCACTGAACCCGATTTTCTGCCTCTTGCCTCTCAGGACCAACCAAATTTGCTGGAATTGCTAGCAGAAGATGAGTCTCAGTGGCAGCAAAGGTTCTCCCAAACACCACTGGCACGACCAAAAAGACGAGGACTACTCCGTAATGCTGCCATAGCCCTGGGTAATCAACTACAAAAAAACGAATTCCATGCCCCTCTCCAAGCCCTGAGAACCCTCTGCCGTCTCTTACTCAGTGAGTCAGAACCCCTTATCCGAGGAGCAGCTGTCTGGGCACTGGGGCAAAGCCAGAGTAAATTGGCAGCTCGCTGGTTAAAGCGTATGGCAAACCTAGAAACTCACCCCCAAGTACTCCATGAAATCATGCGGGCTCGCTCGGTGATACCTCATAAAATTACTTAATACAGTTGACATTCCTACCCAATATTTGATACTTTCTGACACATGGGCATGTCGCACTTGGGGACATGTCGCGCTTGCTTCTTTTTAAGATCTCAGCTCCAGGATATTTTCGCTATCGCATACTCCCCTCGCCAGTTTCATACCCGGGTAAAGGAACCCCGCAACCGGGTTAACAAAGACATCTGTAGTCCTGAAGTGTTTGTTATCAGCTCTGATGGAGAGCAGCTGGGAGCCATGGATACTTCCTCAGCACTGCGTCTGGCAGAAAATGCTGGCTTGGACCTGGTGGAGGTAGATTCCAAAGCTAATCCTCCTGTTTGTCGGGTTATGGATTATGGACAGTTCAAATATCAGATCAGCAAGCGTCAGCACGAAGCCAAAAAAAATCAAAAAATAGTCCACCTGAAGGAAATTAAGCTCCGCCCTAAAATCGAGGAACACGACCTGCAATTCAAGGTCAAGCACGCCATGCATTTCATTGAGCAAGGCGACAAGGTAAAGATCACCGTCCAATTTAGGGGACGTGAAGTAACTCACCGCGAACTGGGCGAACAATTGATGGAACGCTTTGCCCATGAAATGGAAGAAATCGCCACAGTGGAAGGCGAAATAAAACTAGAACGCCGTACCCTATCCATGGTGCTTGCCAAAGGAAAGGGCGGTAAATCTAGCCCTCCAGAGCTACTCAAGAAAGAACCTTTCACCACCCAAGTGAAAGAACCTGAACCTCCTCAGGTAGAAAAAGAAGAGCCTGACACCACCCAAGTGAAAGAACCTGAACCTCCTCAGGTAGAAAAAGAAGAACCTGACACCGCCCAAGTGAAAGAACCTGAACCTCCTCAGGTAGAAAAAGAAGAACCTGACACCGCCCAAGTGAAAGAACCTGAACCTCCTCAGGTAGAAAAAGAAGAACCTGACACCGTCCAAGTGAAAGAACTTGAAAAAGAAAAATCCCCCGAGAAATCCTCTGAAAAATCCCCCGAGTAATCCGCCCCCCTCATACCAAGAGTGGCAGGAGGGGATCTAGCTGATGAAACCAAGCATTGAGGATGCAGCTATTTTTGAGACATTCGGTCGCTTTTTCCTCAGGATGTTCTCTAATTGGTGTTCTCTCGTGCGTTCTCTCATTGGCGTTCTCTCATTGAACCAAACCCCAGTGATGCCAATTCTTACCGCTAATGCTGCGGGCAAAAAGCTCAATTTTTTTAAGGGAGGGAAACATGTTCTCAATCCTTATCTTTGCCTCTTGGGGTTTTTCACTATGACCGTTCCTCTTCACTTCAATTAGTTGTCGGACGTCCCTAGCACCTCGGGGGTGGGGAATCTTACCTCTTTTCATAACCAGACACAATTCACATTGAGAGAGGGTGTAAAAACCCGGGTTAGTTTTTAGCTTATTCCAAACAAAAGCAACCGTGGCCCACCGAAATCCCCAAGCCCGTCCCAAATCTATTGCTTGGTCTAAGTGAGGAGAAGTTGACCACATAAAAAGCAAACTATCATCGGTGGCTATTTCATTAACCGCTAGCTTCATTAAGTCCTTAACTGTCACCGTGGGATAATGTTTTACTGCCCCTCCAGAGTCTCCATTACCTTTTCCTGCATGTTGCAACTGCCCTTTATAGTCCCAGGGAGGATCTGCATAAATAATGGGGAATCTTTTTTGGGGAAGCGGGGGAAATACGCTACCATGGCCGCAACTTAACCCCCCTTGAGATAATTTGCTATTGGTTTCCATTGGCAAATAAGTCATCTATGAATTAAACTCTTGCCAACAACCACAGGCGATAAATACGTCCCACGCACGCACTATTCCACACACACATCACTTCACCATAAACTTATGCAGCCTAAAAGCAAATTCATTCAAATACCTGCCAAAGACTGAGATCGTGATAAGTGCCATCATCCTTGCTAACCATACTTTTTTTGCAAGCAAAAAGCACCCTTAAAAAAATATTTACCTAATAGCAATATTAGTGCTATCATGCGCCGTGCATTGCTTGCCTCTATTAAATAGAGTAGGTTTTGATCTTCCAAAATTAACCTTGTTGTACTTGTGTCAGGCATCCGAGTAAAAAAGTTTCCTGAGAACATTTTTTTTCATCGCTTGCGAAAGGGAATAAAACCATTAATACAGCATCTCAAAAAAATAAATTAACTAATCAGTCTGGCATGATTCAGCAAAATTTTAAGCGTCGCCGAGTGATTTCCTTGGGGCTAAAGACGCTAGCTCTGAGTGCTTTTGCCAGCCTAGCCTGCTGGGGCAATCGTGCCGCGGCTCAAGCCATTGAGTGGAAAAGCCTCTTAAGACGCAAACCCCGCGGCGGTAAGGGAGAAGTGCTCTCCATCAAGGGCGTATTTCGGGCGGGTCTCAAAAAATTGCGTAAGGGTTCTGTCATTAAAAGCGGAGTCCGCATTACCTCTAAAGAAGCAGGAGAACTCTTTCTCCGCTTGTCTGATAATACCACCGTCCAGCTGAAGGGACCCTTGGACATGCGTTTTAATATTGATGGCAAAAAACGGGGCATATTGTCCTTAACCCGCGGAGCCATACTGGCGGTAATCCCTACTCGGCAGCGATACCTAGTGGAAGGTCCTACGGCTACTTTGGGAATCAAGGGCACGGTCTTCTATCGGGAGGTAATTCATGGCAATCCCGATAAAATGAATCGGGATATTAAAAATAGGCCAGTTAAGGTCCCTGCTGATGCCAAAGATTATTTTTGCCTCTGCAATGGAAAAGCCGATTATCTCAATTCTAAAACTGCTATTGGAACCCTGAGCGAAGATGCTTCCAAAGTGCCTCATCATTCCCGCTTTCTCAAATCAGAGCTAAAAAGTGGAATCGTGGATGCGGGTGTGGTAATCAATCATGATGACCGCGACATTAAACGCTTGATTGACCTTCAGAAAAAACCCCAGCATCACAGTGATTTCCTCAAGCTGTAATTTAGCATCGCCCACCAAAGAGACGAAGCCACCAAGGAGACAAAGAGGGTCCGTGCGTGTTTTGTTGGCTGAATTAGTAGATCACCGATGTTCACCGGTGTTATAGAAAAAATGGGGGTGGTGAGATCTCTTTCGGTTAATACCCAGCAGGGATGTCTGCGGGTGGGGTGTCCTTCAGTGAAATCTGTCGGGTCTGAATGGGGTCTAGAGTCATTCAAATTGGGCGATAGCTTGGCAGTGCAAGGGGTCTGCCTTACCATCATTCATCGGGAAACCAGCCCTGCTGGCGAACTGCTATTACAATTTGATTTGGGTTCCGAAACTTTGCGGCGTACTAATTTATCGGAGCTCACTACCGGCGACAAAGTTCATCTGGAGCGACCGCTCTGTTTGAATGACCGACTACACGGACATTTGGTACAGGGACACGTGGATAATCTCGGAGAACTCCGTCAACAACACCCAGAAGGAGATTCTTTGCTGCTTAAGGTTGCGGTTCCAAAATCTCTGTTTAGGTACTTGATTCCTCAGGGTAGCATCGCGGTTGATGGAGTCAGCCTTACGATTGGATCCTTGCCAGAAAGTACTTCTGAGTACTGGTTTTCCTTTATGCTTACTCCCTACACTCAGCAGCAAACTACTTTGGCTACCAAAAAACTGGGGGAAAAACTCAATCTAGAAGTAGACATGATGGCTAAATATGCTAGCCATTTGCTTAGCCGTATACCCAGCTAGTCTCCCTTGATTTTTTACTTCTGACTAGAAAAAATCAGGCTGAGAGTGGTATCTATTCTATTCACCAGCTTGATCCTATGCATCCACTAATAATATTTCAGGCCAATAGCTTGCTTTTTCAGGTACATAACAACCTATGATTATTCCCAAAATAGCCAAGCTTAACGATGAGCAAGAAAAATTGCTTTATAAGGTAGCCCACGAATTCAAGGTGAGCCTGCTAAAGGTCTCTGGAGAACCCCAAGATATTTACCTTATCAAGGGCGATGAACGCAATGACCTGATGCTCAAACGCCTAGAAGGACTTGATTTTGTAAAACGAGTGCAAACAATTCAAAGCCCTTATCGCCTGATGGATAAAGGATCAGCTTTGGCAGAGGGTCAGGTCACAGTGGGAGGTAAGCCTCTGGGAAAAGGACATTTTTTAGTGTTTGCGGGTCATTGCACCATTGACCCTAAAAATCCTTCCCTGTTTTATGAAACCGCCAACGCCATCAAAGAAGCCGGGGGAGATGTCCTCAGAGGAGGTATCTGGAAGCCCCGAACCAGTCCTCATTCCTACCAGGGCGACCACAAATCACTGGATATTTTGCTGGAAGCCCGAGAACGCACGGGGCTGCCTATCATCACCGAAGTAATGGACGTAGAACAACTGGACTTATTATTGGCAGCCAAACTAGATGTATTACAAATTGGCACTCGCAATGCCCTTAATTACAATCTACTCAAGCAAGTAGGAAAAAAAGCCTTCCCCAAAAACTCCGCGGTACTCCTAAAGCGTACCATGCACATGGGCACAGCCGATGAACTAATCCTAGCCGCAGAATATGTCGTCTCCCAAGGATGCTCCAATATGATCCTCACCCCCAGAGGCACAATCCCCGCTCTGGAAGGATATCGCAATCACCCCGATGAATGTATCACGCCCATCCTAAAAGAAAAAACCTGGGCACCAATCGTGGTGGATCCCAGTCACTCAGTCGGACACGCTAGCTACGTTCCTTTTTCGGCTATGGCAGCTACCGCTTATGGGGCCGATGGCCTCCTAATAGAAACAAATATCCAGCCCCTTAAAGGGATCGGGGATGACCCTCGTCAAGCAATTACCCCTGATGTGCTCGCTTATATCATCCGCGAGGCTCGCAAATTACACCAAAACCAACTCAAGTTTTCCCTCTGAAGGCAGACCTTCGCAGGACTAAACCTTTTGCAGCTTAGCCATAGCCGCTATTCTTTCTACCAAGGTAGGATGACTGTGGTGATAAATGCTGAACAAACGATGAGGATGAAAATTAGCTAGATTGTGCTTACTCAGTGATAGCAGAGCTGTTTCCAGAGGCTTGCTTTCTCCGACGGCACGGCAAGCAAAGGCATCGGCTTGGTATTCAAAGCGTCTAGAAAGCATCGCACTTAGCGGGGATAAAAAGAAAAACAGCGGACCCGACAACAAAAGCAACAATGCTATTTCTCCTGCTAAGGAAGGTTGGTTAAATCCAAAGGCTACTGACCATTTAGGAGCAATCAGGATCAAGCTCAAAACAAAGAACCTCATTATTTGCGTTATGGATGCTGCCAGCAAATTCCAGAGCATGTGTCCCAGCTTATAATGACCGATCTCATGTGCCAAAACTGCTTCACATTCCTGAGGAGAAATTTCTTCTACCAAAGTGTCAAACAAAACGATGCGAGGTTGAAACAATCCCGCAAAAAAGGCGTTGGAATGTCCTGAACGCTGGGAGGCATCCAGAACAAATATACCCCGACAAGCAAATCTTTCCCGTTCCGCCAAGGATTCCAAACGAGAGCTCAATTCACCTTCTGGCAGTGGCGTCAGGCGATTGAATAAGGGCACAATCACGGTCGGGAATAACCACATTACCAATGCCCCCCATAAGATAAACAATAGACTCAGATACAGCCACCACCAGCTCTCGCTGAGCACTAAACACCAAAAAGCCGCATACGCCAAAGGGATACCAAAACAAGCAGCTACCAATAATTTCTTTGCTACATCCAGCCACCAGCTAGCTGGTTTTTGTTTGTTAAAGCCAAAGCGTTCCTCCACTGAAAAAGTTCTGTGCCACCCCCAAGGTAATGAAAATACAAAGAATAACAATCCCAATGCCCCAAAATACAAAACAAACTGATGCGACTCAGCTAAACCCGTCAAATCTACCCAGCTGGCTAAACTAGGTAAAATCCCTCCAAATACTACCCATCCAAAAAATAGGGTCGCTGCCAACCGCCTCCACAAAGAAACCCGCATTAATACGCTATGATAAGATGAACCCTTCTTCAAAACATCCACCGATACCCGAAGACCAACAGGCACTACCTCAGGGGCCTGCCTTATGTTTTGCAAATTTAACCAATCCAGCCCGCTCTCTACCACAAATCTTGTTATTATCATCCCTGCTACCAAAGCTAGCCAAGACTCTGCCGATATTGAATACAACCAATCAAACATTTCCATCCTTACTTAATAATCATTAAAAATACCAATATCCCTCGCCCTACTAACTATGACCCCACTTTTTGTGCTTTGACACGCTCACGCCCACGCTCACGCCCACGCTCACGAGAACGCTCGCTATCTTGCTCCCGTTCCTGAGCAATTTCTGCCACCCAGTCGCGCTTCCGACCACGTTGGAGACTCCAAACAGTATACACTCTTTGTGCCTTAGACAACAATTCTCCCAAGACACCATCAGAGGAAGTATTAGCCAACAATTGTAATTCTACTTGATGCCGTGCCATTGGAAAATCGGTATTAAGTACCTCATCGGGATGGATACCTTCTTTTTTTAGGCATGCCATGAGTTCATCCACCGTGGCTCCCAATTCCTTCGACAATTGATTAGCATTGATAAATCCATATTTACCCTGAGGACTTACTGCCAAATAATACCAACAAAATAACGCGGCTGGAGTTAATTTCTTCATTTTAGTACCTTGATCTGCTAGCCAACTCTCCAGTGTAATCTAAATACTATCATCTTACTAAACAAGCCCCCCCTTCTAACCCTCGCTAACTGCTGATGAAAGAACTACGCTCGCTGAATGCTTGGCACACCCTAAAATCTGAAATTCCCTCGCCGCTGGGATTGGTCCCCACAATGGGAGCCCTGCACGAAGGACATTTATCTCTCATCCGCCGTTCAGTAGCCGAAAATAAGCACACCTTGGTGTGGATATTTGTCAATCCGCTGCAATTTAACCGCTCAGCTGATCTAGCAGCCTACCCCCGACAAATGAAAAAAGATATTGCCCTCGCCCAAGAAAATGGAGCCGATTCTCTGCTAGCACCCGCAGTAAAAGAAATCTATCCCCCCAAATCACAAACCATAGTGGAACTACCAAAACTTTCTTCTCTCCTTGAAGGACAACATCGCCAAGGACATTTTAAGGGAGTAACTACCGTGATAACCAAGCTGCTGTGCCTCACCCTCCCCCAAAAAATCTATTTCGGACAAAAAGACGCCCAACAATGTGTCATCATCAAACGCCTAGTCGGAGACCTGCTATTGGACTGTCAGGTCGTTATCTGTCCGACCATCCGCAACCCCGATGGATTAGCACTATCTTCCCGAAATGCCCTCCTTACTAAAACAGCTCGGCTTCAAGCTCCGTGTTTGTATCAGGCCTTGCAAATCGGAGCCGATGCCATTGCTCAAAAAATAAGCACCGCTTCTGAGATCAAGCGACAAATGCTCCGTGTCATCAAAAAAGCACCCCTCGCTCAGCTAGAGTACCTTAGCCTCGCCGATCCAGAAGATCTGGCAGAGCAAATCCAAATCAGCCCCCCTACCCTCATCAGCTTAGCAGCCCGCTTTGGCAAGGTAAGATTGATTGACAATATCTTGGTATAATACCTTGGTATGACAATATCTCGGTATGACAATACCTTGGTATGACAATACCTTGGTATGACAATACCTTGGTATGACAATACCTTGATACGACACCTCTGCAAATCAGCAAGAGCCTTTTTTTGCTGCCATTAGCAACGCAAAAACCAGCCTCCATCAGATTTACACCTATGGTTCATCAATATATGATGCAAGACGCTTTATTGGGCGTTCCAGTGATATTCTACCACCACCATGGGACAAGAGAATTAATATCCCTGATGCCAAGATCAAGTTAGAAACAAAGTCCACACTGAGTAATTCCAATTCGCCGTATCCTTGCACCGCCCAGATCCCGTAAAGAAGTATTGCAAATAACTGGATCGCCAGCGGTAATGAAGTGTAACGAACAAATAAGCCAAATATCAGGAACAAACCACCGATTATGTCCAGCAGTGCTACCAGAAATTTCAGAAATCCATCTATGTCTCCTGACTTTTCCAATCCAAACCTTAGCAATGCAGTTCCCAGCACTAGACGCAAAAGCAAAAGAAACAGGTCAACCTTGCTTCTACAAAGCCAAAAAACTGGTCAACCTTGCTTTGAAAAAGCACTAACATTGAATTCATAATTTAACCTCCTGCATATAGGAACAAAAAAACGCCCTCAACTCTTAGATATTCTCTAGCTAAGAGGATCGCGGACAGTCACCGCATAATGAGAACGGATGTTTTTTTGGTAGCCAAAGTGCACGAAGGAGGAGTTTAGAACCCCTCCCCGTGAAACAACACCTTAGCGTCTATAGCATGCGTTTATCAATACCCAGCACCTTACTCAATGAACAAGAGCCTTCACCCTGAGATAAGAGAACTAAAATCCCTGCTAAGATGGTTAAGTTCAAGCTAAACTCCGTGTCAGTCAGGCTGAGCTTCTGCACTACTAGATTCACATAAAGAATAATCACTAGAAACTGAACCACAAACAGCAAAGAGGTATAACGGATAAACAAACCAAATATTAAGAATAAGCCGCCTACTACCTCCAATAGGGTTATAAAAGGACCGGTTATGGAGGGAAGGAACACACTAAGTTCCCTAAAGGTCTCCACCGCGAAGCCGGAAATCTTACCCAATCCCGATATTAGTAGAAAAACTCCAAGCACTAGACGCAGAAACAAAAGGACTACATCAAACTTGGTTTGAAAAAAGGTTAATATTGAACTCATAATTTAATCTCCGGGTTAGGGACAAAAAACGCTCTCAACTCTTAGATATTCTCTAGCTAAGAGCAAACGATAGCAATCAGCTACCACATGAACATAGGTCTAACACAATATGGCTAAAAAATCTTTTTTTAAGGTAAATATCATCATTTCTTGTCAACCGCAGCCTGATCAATATGACGCGCTAGTACTAAATCTTTGGTGCTTAAACATCCCAAATCATGGGTAAAGAGCGAAATATGAACCCTTTGGTACACATTGCTCCAATCAGGGTGATGGTTGAAACGCTCAGCCAGCAAGGCTACCCGACACATGAAGGAAAAAGCCTCCAAAAAATCTGAGAAGCAAAATTCCTGCTGTAGTTTCCCATCTATTAGCTTCCAGCCTGGGAGTTCTAGTAAAGATTGCTGAAGCTCGGTGGGAGTTAGTTTCTTAGCCTGCATTATGTTTTTCCAGCTGATAAAATGATCCTAAAATGAGTACCCGCGGTATCCTGATGCCATATCCGTCTGATGTGATTGCATCGCCAAATGTGATTGCATCGCCAAATGTGATTGCATCGCCAAATGTGATTGCATCGCCTGATGCCATATCCGTCCTAATTATAGCCGTGCCGTATCTGGTATCACAACAAATGCCAGCGTAGCCGACAAAATAACGCGGGCGATGCATCAATGCTCTCTCTGCCGTTTTTTATGCTACTAGCCCAAAGCCCTCCTGAAAACATAAAGGAGTTCCGCCTACGCCACAACTTACCATGCACCTTAGTTAAATCCCCTGCAAACAAAGGCTTACGAAAATAAGCCCGCAAACCCGCTGGTCGGATGCCAAACAAAGGCACTCCGTTCCGAGCAAGTAGCTGAGTTCCATAGCCTTCTACCGCGGCTAAAGATTCATTCATATTGACGTGTCCCAGACCATCGGTTTGCTGAGGCCCCCACCTTAACTGCTGAGGATCAGCCCGCAATAACTCTTGCCAAGGACAAACTGGCTCCAAAGACAACCCTCGCCAATCAGGCCAGCCACCAATCCAAGAATGCAGAGGTAATCGCTTTAATAAACTCTCCGGTAATGACTCCAAATGACGCTCACCAACTTTGCCAAAAGGGCGAGTGAGAGCCAACCAAGAGCGTACTCGGGCAACAGGAGGCTCGGTTAAAGGTTGCTCGGACGATTTATTAGGGTGATCAGAACGCCCGTATAAATTGACGCCTACCTCCCACCACCAACGCTTCTGTGAACCTGAACCTCCCAAAACTTGACGATCCGCCTCCCACAACCGCTGTTGAAATGCTCCTTCCAACTGCACCTCCCCCCCCTCCACCTGAGGACACTCCACTAGCGGTCGCTTGCCTAAAATAGCCCGCACTACCCACATCACCGGAGCAACCTTAATCAACTGCAACTCCGAACGAACCTCCTCCTCAGAAAGAACCCCCAATAAAGGATACATCCCCCAATAAAGTAAAGCCCGCCAAGTCAGCAAACCTTGATGGTTAATATCCGAAAAACTAACCCTCCCCAAATAATCCCGACCACTAACACCCACTGACTTATCTCTTGAAAAAAAAATTACTGACGCCCCAAAGATAATCAAATAATAGGAGCGATTCTAACTTCTACCATACCCAACAGAGCAATCATCCACTACTCCCCCCACCACCAGCAGGACGCCACCGCTTGACGGCATCTATAAAGGCTTGAATGTGCTCTAATGGGGTGTCCTGAAAAACCCCATGATTGAGATTAACAACATGTCCTTGCCCATTGGTTTCCTCTAAACAAGCATTTACGGCTTTTATAATCTCTGACGAGGGACCATCGCGTAGTAATTTGTTATCTAGGTTGCCTTGTATCGCCAGTCGTTTTGGGGTGGATTTCTGCGGTGACTTCTGCGGTGACTTCTGCGGTGACTTTTGCAATGACTTCTGCAGTGACTTCTGTAAGAGTGCCAAGTCCACATGAGATGCTACGCTCAAGGCATTAGCACCACTGGCGATCATACCCTCCAACCAAGGAGAACCTCGCACAAACAAAATGCTCGGAGCGGTCAGGGACTTAAAAATACGCTCATGGCTGGGTTGTACTAGTTCCTCATAAACGGATTTTGGAATCAAATGACCTAGCGATTCAAATAGCTGTACCGCATGTACTCCGCTTTCTATTTGAAATTGCAAATAATCAATGGTGGCATCGGTAAGATGCTCCATGAGTGCCGCAAATTTTTGGGGGTATTCTCGTGCTAAGGCTAGGGTGCGGGTTAGTTTTTTGCCTTCATCCAGCAAGAAGGCGATTAGGGTTAGCGGTGCCCCTGCGAATCCTAACAAGGGAAGTTCTTGGATTTCTCTTAGCTTTGTGATGGCATCGCCTATAAAGGATAGCTGGCGTTTGGGTTTCAGGGATCGCAATTTGGCTTGAGGAAAATAGAAGGGCGAAATCAATTTCGGACCAGGACGAAAAATAAAAGGTGATCCCATCGCAGACAGGGGAGTTAAAATGTCTTGGAACAAGATCAAGGCATCTACTCCTAATCTTTTGGGGAGTAAAGATATGGCTACCATATCGGAAACACTACCAAATAGTTCCTCCAGTTGTTTGCCGCTCTTCCTACGATAAGCTAGGTACTCAGGGTCGCTTCGGCCAGCTTGACGCATCAACCACACTGGGGCGCGTTCGGTGGGCTCTGAGTGCAAAGCTCGCAGTAGCAAATGGGAAGATTTAGTCTTGGTAGCTGCCATTTATTTAGTGCTTGCTTGCTTAAAAAAGCATCTTATAAAGCTAGATCAGTACATGTACTCTTTGCATGAAGGCAGAGGGTAGTTTTATTTTTAATTGTTGGTGTACGTGTTGCGAGCTGTATCGCATGGAAAAATGCTTCAGTACAATGTGAGGATTGTTTAGCTTATCGGGATATTGCTTAAGAAAGCGAGCCAGCTGATTTATATGGAGATGCCCGCTTTTTTTAGCTAGTTCCAGTTCATCATCCATCAAGAAGGTGAGTTCTAGGAAGAGTACCTTAGCATCTCCTAGTTGGGGACACTCATAGAGGGTTTCTTCTGAGCAATCTCCCACAAAGGTCAGCTTGGGAAATTGATGCTTATCTTCAAAGTTTATTCCTTGACGGCGTAGCTGAGCTAATTCCTGAGAAGAACAATCTTGATAAGCTGGTTGCAGTTTTTTTCTCAAGTTAAATATGGTGTATCCCAAAGAAGGCAGAGTGTGATGAACTGCAAAAACTTGGACGCTCAATTGTTGATGGAGCAAAATACTATCGCCGGGTTGAAGTCCTTGAAAAGCTGGGGGCTGATGAGGTAATCGCTCCAGCTTCTCCCAACTTTCGGCTAGGGATAAAAATCCCGCAAGGCTGGACTGAGGAACATAGTAAGTAGCATCTTTCATGTGCATCATACGCCGCAAGGCATGGTGGCGTAACAGGCAACGAGTGTGGTCTCCGTGAGCATGGGTAATGAAAATGTGTTCCAAAGGCAGGGCTTCTAGCAGGCAATCACCCATATCAAAGGCACAGTTCAAACGAGGAGCCAGCAAATAGGTAGACAATCCCGCAATGGAAAAAGCCAACAGAGGTTCATTGTCCAGGGTCAATTTATGGGGCAGACCAGGATTGTGGATTCTTTTAGGCATTTCTTTTGATAAGGCTACTTAGGGTACTCCTTAGGTATTTCTTCTCGGAATAATCCTTTGACGTACATTAAATGGTTGAGTACGATATGGTCATATCAATGGAGGTATGGGTATGAACTTTTTAGAATTTAATAACAGGTTTCCAGATGAATTAGCAATAGTCAAATATTAAATTTTATATACGGTATTTATCATCATGTCTCTACACAATATCTACAAAAATACATTGATTAGTTTTGTTCTAGGTATAATAATCGTGATAATAGGTTATTATTCTAGAAACTGATTAGTCAGACAATTCTAAGTTAGAATATAGTTATGAATAGTTGTATCTTAAAAGAAGCTAAGAACCCTAAAATACAACAAGGAGACTGCCTTAATATACTAAAAGAGTATGAAAATGATTATGTAGATTTAATAATTACATCCCCACCATATGCAGATCAACGAAAAAAAACATACGGCGGTATATCCGCAGATTGTTATGTAGATTGGTTTTTACCACGTGCAAATGAATTTAAAAGAGTGCTAAATCCAGAAGGGTCTTTTATCCTAAACATCAAAGAAAGAGCAATTAATGGAGAACGGCATACTTATGTGTTAGAATTAATACTGGAAATGAGAAAACAGGGGTGGTTATGGACAGAAGAATATATCTGGCATAAAAAAAATTGTTACCCTGGAAAATGGCCAAACAGATTTAGAGATTCTTGGGAGCGATTGTTGCATTTTACAAAGCAGAAAAAATTTAAAATGTTTCAAGATAATGTAAAAGTACCTATTGGTAGTTGGTCTAAACAAAGACTTAAAAATTTGAGCGAAACAGATATGATTAGAGATGTATCAAAAGTTGGTAGTGGTTTTGGGAAAAATATATCTAATTGGGTCTCCAAAGACACAGTATATCCAACTAATGTTTTAAAGTTATCAACAGAATGTAATAACAAACAACATAGTGCGACTTTTCCAGAAAGTTTACCTACATGGTTTATAAAACTATTCACTGAGGTCGGAGATGTAGTCCTTGATCCATTTGCAGGTAGTGGAACAACATTAATTGCTGCAAATAAATTAGATCGGTACTCTATAGGTATTGATACTAATTCTGAATATATAGACTTAATGTATAATAGATTGGGAATTCAATGATTACGGATAATGAGATAATAGAATATATTGAGAAAAATATAGGAGTACCATTCCATTATGCTCGGCTTAAAAAATTACAATCTTTAAAAATAGAGAAGTTACTGAAACGAAAAAATCCATACCTATTTAGATGTAAAAATATTTTGCTAGCAGATGATTTGGTAAAATTTATACTTGATGCCCATTTATCTTCACAAGAAGAAACTATTTTTGGAAATCTTCTTGAAGGATTAGCTATTTTTATAAACAGCAAAGTTTATAATGGCAAAAAATCAAGTGCAGAAGGGATAGATTTAGAATTCTTTAAAGATAATGTTAATTATCTAGTATCTATAAAATCGGGGCCTAATTGGGGGAACAGTAGTCAGATAAAAAAGATGAAGGAAAATTTTGATAAAGCTAAGATTATTTTAAGGAGTAGTGGGAATATGTCCGATAATATTATTGCTATAAATGGATGTTGCTATGGTAAGGATAATAAACCAGATAAAGGATCGTATTTGAAATATTGCGGACAGGAATTTTGGAAATTTATATCGGGAGAAACCATTTTATATACTAGGTTTATAGAACCCTTAGGATATAAAGCAACAGAACAGAATGAGGAATTTAACAAGGCTTATGAAAGAATAAGAAATAATTTGTTAACAGGATTTATTTCTAAATTTTGTGATGATGGAAAAATAAATTGGGAGTTGCTAGTTGAGTACAACTCTGGAATCGTTAAAAAATAATGTATGTAAAGGGGGATTATTTCGTTTCTTTTTATAGAGCTGCTTAGTGCCTGATAGGCTTTCATAAGCTATGCATCGGCAGGCTTTTATCATCACCCATTTTTTTGTTTCAAGCGATGTCTATCCAGCATGGAGCTATCTCCCTGTCGCCAGCTTTTATAGCTAGGAACTTGGAGGGCCGTGAGTACTCCTCCGTACACACAGCCTGTGTCTATTCCTATGGCTCGGGGATGTCGCCACAGAGACCCTAGCTTAGATCCTAGGTTAGTAGTGGGAGTATGCCCAAAAATGATCGGCTTACCTGACCATAAATCCAAATGCTGGAAGAAATCTTCCCTGATCCAAAGCAAGACATCTCTTTTTTGTTGCTGAAGGGATGGCACCGAGGGGTCTATCCCCGCGTGCACATAAATGGCGTGTTCGTCCTCATAACTGAGCACGAGGTTCTCAAAAAAATGGCGATGCTGTTTAAGAAAAGCTAATTTATCGGGAGATCTGAACCACTTAAGGGGGTCGGTTTTATAGCTTCTAAGAGTACTATCGCCACCGTTCATCAGCCAATTGGTAGCCGTGCTGGCTCCAGAAACCTTCAGCATTAGGTCTTCGTGATTACCAGTCAAAAAATGGCAGGTACGCTGCTGGGATAACTGCTGGAGGAATTCAATCACTCCAAAGCTGTGAGGGCCGCGGTCAATGTAATCTCCCAAGAACACCAAGGGCTCAGCAGGAGGTAGTTTGGGGATAAGAAGTTTCAAAGGATGCAAGCAGCCGTGGATATCTCCGATGGCGATGGTCATAAGCTCCTGTGAGGCTTCTAAAGACGATTGAGTCCATTAAAGGTGGCTACCCGATAACATTCGCTGAGGGTGGGATAATTGAAGGTATGATCCAAAAAGTATTGGATGGAACCTCCAAAAACCATCACTGCCTGTCCTATGTGAATGAGGTCGGTAGCACATTCTCCTATAATGTGTACTCCCAGTAATTTGTAAGTTTCGTGGTGGAAGATCAGTTTTAGTTTTCCGACGGTGTGTCCTGAGATTTGGCATTTGGCAATTTCACGGTAGTTAGCTACTCCCACTTGATAGGGGACACTCTTTTTTGATAATTCTTCTTCGCTGGCACCCACGGTAGCAATCTCAGGAATGGTATAAATACCAGCTGGCATAAGGCTAGTATTCGGTGGTTCTAGGGAGTCCTCAAAAGCATGCAGAGCCGCAAAGCGACCCTGATCCATAGCCGTAGCCGCCAGAGCAGGAAATCCAATCACATCCCCGACCGCATAAATATGAGGAACGCTGGTTTGAAAGCACTCATTGACCATTATTTGTTGTCGGCTATTCACTGCAATGGATAATTTATCCAGCCCTAGTTTTTCGGTATTGCCAGTGCGTCCGCTAGCCATCAGCAGATAATCGCTTTTGATGGTTTTGCCTGTTTTGGTGATTAGTTGTACTTTTTCATCATCTGCGGTGACTTCTTTGAGGGCTTCCCCAAAGTACAAATGAATTCCCGATTCTCTCATTAAATAAGACAAGGTTCTAGAAATTTCTGAATCTAGAAAATCCAGCAGATCCTGCCGAGGATTGACCAAATTCACCTTTACATCCATAGCCGAAAAAATGGAGGCGTATTCACAACCAATCACTCCAGCCCCAAAAATGGTGAGGGTTTTAGGAATCTGTTGCATTTCTAGAACGCTATCGCTGTCGCAAATGCGAGGATGCTGGAAATCAACTCTCTTAGGATGCAAGGGTCGGCTACCACTGGCGATCACAACACATTTACCCCGTACAATATCCTGACTACCATCGGGCAGTTTAACCGCGATGGTATGTTCATCTTTAAAGCAGGCTTGGCCGCGCAGATAATCCACCTCATTGCGTCGCATGTTGTTTTGTTGTCGCTCCACCAAAGAGGCTACCGCAGCATTCTTGCGATGCATAAGGCGGTTGATGGTAAGAGGCTCCTTCATATTAAGAGACATCCCGTATAGCGAACGATCCCAGAGAAGTTGGAGATACTTAACCGATTCCCGCAGGGTTTTGCTGGGAATAGTACCCCGATGAGTACAACTTCCCCCAGGGGTAAAATCTTCTTCTATCACCAACACCGAGCGTGCCAATTTTCTCGCTTGCATAGCTGCTCTTTCGCCGGCGGGTCCTGAACCAATTGCGATCAGGTCGTATGATTTCATAGGCTGGTGATAGGCTGGTGATCGGCTGGTGAAGAGTTAGAACGTGCTTAAAACAATTTTTTTCTGCAATTAGAAGGTAGCACATTTAGGGCTTCACGATATTTGGCGACCGTGCGGCGAGCAACCTTGATTTTAAATTCTTGGTTCAAGATATCGGCGATTTGGATATCGGTATAAGGTTTGCGGTGATTTTCCTTGTTAACCAGTTTGAGGATCATGTCCTTGATTTTTTTAGAGGAGATTATTTCTCCATCTTCTTGTCCTACTCCGCTGGTGAAGAAGTACTTTAGTTCAAATAGTCCTTGCGGGGTGTGCATGTACTTGTTGGTGGTTATCCGACTGACGGTTGATTCGTGTACTCCGATGTCTTCTGCAATATCTTTTAGTACCAGGGGTTTTAGATTATCAATGCCGTTTTCAAAGAATTCATATTGGTGTTTAACGATGCTTTGAGAAACCTTAAGGATGGTTTTTTGTCGTTGTTCAATACTACGCATGAGCCATTGTCCAGCTTTGATTTTTTCTTGCAGATATTGGTTGGTCAAGGAATTACTATCGTTGGATTTTTCGTACAGCAGGCGATAATACTCGCTGATACGTAGACGCGGGATGCCATTTTCATTGAGGGAGATCCTATAATTGCCGATGACATCACTAGCATTGACAGGGTTGTTCACTTTGAACAGGTAGACATCGGGGATGATGTTCACCGCTCGGCTTTCGGTGAAGGGGCGGCCTGGTTTAGGTTCCAGGGAGGTTATTAATTGCCAAGCGGCGATGGTATCTGCGAGGCTCAGTTTGTGTCGGGAGCTTATTTTATTTAGGTCGCGGCGTTCCAGCAGTTTTAGGTCTTTGTGTATGATATGTATGGCTGGATGAGTTGCCAGTCCCATGGATTTTAGCTGTGCCACTAAGCACTCCTGCAAATTACGAGTGCCGCAACCAACTGGATCCCACTGATGCACCTGCTGCAAAACGGCTTCAGCAGCCAAAGCAACCGCTGGCTTAATTCTAAGATTTCCTTCCTTGCCCGCGGGCTTGGAATCATGCTTCACCCACAATAACTCCAAATCTAAACCATCCTGAGATAAGGTTAAACGCTCTTGCTTAAGTTCTTCCTCAAACTCACCAGCCAAGGCTATATTGGTCTCCAATATCTCCCCCAAACTCACAACCAAATAGCCATCCTCATCCAAATTGCCTACCAACTGCCTACCTAACTTCCGTTCGGCATCACTCCAAGAAGTCATCTTTAACTGCCACAGCAAATGCTCCCGTAAAGACTCATCCCTAGATAAAATCGCTTCCAACTGAGGCTCCTCACCGCTCTTGCCTGCTGAACGCTCTGGAATAACTCCCGAACCACTCTCTATGTACTCTTGCCAGTCACGGTCAGTCTCCTCATGCTGCTCGTTCCTAATCAAATCCCCGCCATCATCCACGTTATTCTCCGCAGTACCATCTTCAACACCATCCGCAGTACCATCTTCAACACCATCCGCAGTACCATCTTCAACACCATCCGCAGTACCATCTGCAACACCATCTGCAGTACTATCTAGGCTACTACCCGCTTCACCCCCCTCCTCCCCTTGATCTAAGCCTGATGACTCCATATCTTCGCCTCTGTTTTCATCCTCCTCCAAAACCGGATTCTCCACCAAAGCCTGATTTACCAATGACTCCAATTCCAAACGCGATAACTGCAACAAGCGAATCGCTTGTTGTAACTGAGGGGTCATGATCAACTGCTGATTTTGTCGCAGCTGAAGTTTTAGATTTAATGCCATCGTTCCCTTACAACTCCATCCTTTGAGTATCCAGCAACCACTGAGTAATACCGAGTAATGCTCCAGTCACTCCACCACAAAGATAACCCCTTTTGATACTAAGGAGCAAATAAAAAGACCCGATTTTTGCATGCACCTCCTAATAAGAAGCCTTTAAGCGGGTTATGGGGGTGTTTTCTTGGGGATATAATGTCAGTAGTACGAAAATCTGCTATTTTGTTGTTATCGCTGGGTCACAGAAGGGCTAAGCAAGTGTTGGCACGCATGCAACCTCAGCAAGTAGATCAGGTAGCAGGCTCCATTAAGCAGGCTGCCGATGCCAGCTGGGCTGAAGTGAACCAAGTACTGAGTGATTTTTATCAGCAACGGCTCAGCCAACTAGGAGGAATCGTAACCTTAAATCATTTATCAGCCGCAGTAACCGCCCAGCTACTCAGTACCGAGCACCCTCAAGCAGCTACCTTAGTTCTAATGCAAATACGCCCTCGCTCTCAGGCAGCCGCGGTGCTGCAAGCCATGCCTAGTTCCCTACAACAAGAGCTAGCCCTGAGAATGGCTTCGCTGGAACACGTATCTCCTCTGGTACTAAAAGATGTCAATCGCAGCCTAAAAAAGCGTCTCAAACCACCATCCCTTAGTCTGGGCTTGGAATCACTAGGGCAGATTTTACAAAACATGAAACCAGCTATGGCAACCCGACTCTTAGGAAAAATAAGCACTCAAAGCAGCTCCGAGGCTCAATCGGTTCAGTTAGCTCAGTTGGCTCAAACCCTGAAAAAAAGATGCCCCTCAACATGAGAGGTGCTAACCAGCAGGCAAGGAAAATTGCTACCCAGCTATCCAGTTCACTAGGCTGGAAAGTCCTGTTATTATTGATGGCCTCAGTAGCTATTGTGTTCTGTTTGGTTTGGTATCTTCAATTTACTCAGCTTGGCTCGGCTGAGAAAGAACTGGTGAGTACTGCTGCTCCCGATGAGGAAAGCTTATGGCTGGCGGTCACTGCCGATTATAATGGCTTGCTCACCGATACTTATTCTCATCAGCGAGGCTGGATACCTTTACAAAGCTTGCTGGCAAAGATACAGAACCAGAGCCATCATCGCTTGATCTTACTAGATGCTGGGGACAGCTTATTTGGTTCATCTTCCAGCGTGCTACCACAAGAATCTCTGCGAGAAAAACCACCCGCAGATAAGTATGGCAACTTGCCCGCAATCCAGCTGATGAACCAAATCGGCTGGGATGCCATGGCGATAGGCAACTATGACTTGAATGCCAAACATCTGGAAAAATCACATTCTGCCTCCGATTTTGCTTGGCTGGCAGCCAATGCCCTGAACCCTCAAGGAGAACCTGTATTTACTCCTTATGTGATTGTTAAAAGAGGTAATATCTCGGTGGGAGTGCTTGGTTTTGGACAGCCCGGACTTAGAGCTTCGGCAGCCGAGTGGCGAGGTCCTTGGCGGATGGGTAGCATTCGGGCGGGATTGCGTCGTTGGGTGCCTCACCTAAGGAAAGTGGAAAAGGTGAATCTGGTCATTGCTCTTATGCACAGCGGTGCCGACCCCTTTTACGGCTGGGAACGCGCTGCTACTGAAAATCAACCCCTGCCTGCTGCTGCCAGCTTGGTCGCTTGGAAATGGAAACTCCCTCCCGAGGCTCATCCCGACCTCGTACTCAGTGGCGGTTCTCATCGTCTATCTTATGCTCCCCTTCCTTACCAACAACTACGCTGGCAAATACCCGCTCAGCCCATTCCACTGCTGGAAGTAGGCTCCAGCGGGCGAGGACTAATGCTCGTTCGTATTAAACTAAAATCTCACCCCGACAATCCCTCCAATCAACGCACTCCTCCCAGCACTCCGCCCAGCACTCCGCCTAAAATATCCGCCGCCGCAATTCTATTGCCCTCCCTTACTCCACAGCAAACCCAACTGCCGAACTATGCCAAAAAACGCTTCCTAGCAGCTCAACATAGTCTAAACACTCCTACCGATTGGCACTTCGTCATCCCGAAACTCCTAAAACGCCAACGCCGACCTTTTACTCGTTGTCTGGGTAATCTCCAGCATCAAGCCCTGAAAAACTACCTCCAACTGAACTCAATAGCTGCTCCTGCTCCACTACTTAGTCTGCTGCCCCTGCCTAAAATCCTCTACGCTCAGCAATGGAAAACCCACCCAAAGCAACACACCCCTGTCCTTAGAAAACACATCTATCGCTGGCTCTACTACCCCAACCAAATAGTACAATTCCACGCCCAAGGTAAGCAAATCGCCATCCTACTCACTGGAATGGTACGATGGAAAAATAACTACAGCCCCCGAGGACTCACTCCACTCTACCCAGGAGGCTTCACCTTTCAACAAAAACCTAAATCCAAAACCAGCGACATTAAATCCCTCCTCATCCAAAACTCACAAACCCCGCAAACCCCGCAAATCCCTCTCCGCTGGCGTAAAAAATACCTCGTCTGGAGCACTGACTTCATCCGACAAGGGCATAACACCATAGCTACCCGAGCTCTGCTCCAAAATCCGCCCATCCAATATCAACTGCCCTTTACCCTAAGAGAAATCGTCTTCCAGTACATGAAAAATGAAAATCAACCGCCTGAAAACTGTAAAAAATTCTTGGCACGCTAACTCCTGAGACTATAATGTATTAAATTAATTTAATAGGAAAGCTATCTTTTGGATAATTATTAATTATTTTGTATTGTGTAGGCTCCCCCGATCTGATTTGTAATATAACATCTACAATGTAGAATTTTTTATGCCAATCTACCTCATCATTGCTCGTGGTCATTTGTATTTTATGCTCATTATTATCAAAAATTACTGGTAATGGCTTTTCACATATTTTCTCAATTGACCCTTTACTACCTGTTGTTTTTGATTCACTAAAATTTGTCTGCTCCCATTGAAATTTCTGTTTTTTATACTTTTTATCACTATCAGGACCTTTCATATTAGATATATTGCGTATCATATCTCTAGCTTCTTTATAATCAATATTTACAACAACACTCTCGTTCGTATCATTATTTTTTGCTTCAATTTTAACAGAATCTCCCTTATATTTAATTATATTAATAAATTTATTAAAATTACCAGTTATTAGTTTATTAATGCTTGGAGGTTGATTTCTTACTGTTTTATTTTTTTTAAAATAAATTTTAAGTTCTTCCATGTTATGGCCAAATTGTATGATTAAATCGTTCGCTAACGGTATCAAAGGAAAGCATGAAGCAATTAACTCCATTACCATACTGCCTTTCCTTACCTCATGTACTAACAGTTGATATTCCTTGTTATCCTGATTGAAATCTTTATACAGAGTAGCAAAAGAATTTAAACCGACAGATAAATCTTTTAAGCTAATAGGCTCAGTATTATTTATAGTGATAATTAATTTAATATCTTTTTCTTCAGACATAGAGCATTCTACCTAAAACATAATTAAACAAATTTTTAGTTTAAGATCCCTTTTTTTTTCAATCTGGCAGTTAGATAATCCATATCGTCTTCCAGTACATGAAAAATGAAAATCAACCGCCTGAAAACTGCGAGAGGTTCTTGGCTAATTAGGTGGTAGGTTGGGTGTTTTCTTCGTCTAGCAAGGAAGGAATTAGTTTTTTTATTTCATCTGAAATACGCTTACAACGATTATTTAGGAATTTTTCATAGGCTTTTTTAATTCCTTCTTGAGTTTCTTCATAATTCAGTAACCCATCTTTTTTTTCTTTTTCTAGATATATTAAATCTATTAAATGTGTGTCTAGTCTTTCCTGTAATTTATCTTCTCCAAGATGCTTTACATAATCACCTAAATATTTCCTAGGTCCTTTTGCTCCTATTTTAGTATTTGATTGTTTATCTAAAAATATGATGTTTCCAATACTATCGTCAAGTTTCGGGGGTAATCTTGTTCCTTTAAGATATTTTTTAGGAAAGAAATGATGAAGATTCTGACTCTTTTTATCTGTTACATTACCTCTATCTGTTTCAACCTTTCTACCATCCCGAGGAGAACGTGGGACTAGTTCAGCAAGAATACACAAGACAGCTTTTCCAAAAGCACCATTTTTTGAAAAGCTTTCAATTTTTGCGGGCTTCAGTAGATCACCAAAAAAATCACTTTGAAAGGCTTTTTTAAGATCGTACTCGGGGTTCTTAACAATATTATCAATTACTTCTCTATCCGATTTTGTCTTAGAATTTACTGCCTGATTGTATCTTTCAGAAAAGGAAGCTCCCCAGAAAAATTCTTCTAGTTTTTTATTTCTGAAAAGTTGAGGTTTTTATTTTTTGAAACACCTTCACTTTCCTCTATTTTCATTCGGAGATGCATACAAATGAATAAAACATGCAACGGACCATAAGGAACATCATCAATTGAAAGTACACCATAACCCCTAAAAAGCTGTACTGTGTCAAAAACAGCCTGTTTTATTTTGTCCCAATTATCAATAAAATCTTTTTTATTAGCATCTAACATAGCCTTATCGGTTGACTCTCTATGAAATGTAAGAGATACGGCTCTAAGGATATTAACGGGAAATAAATCATAGATTACTTGTCCTCGGTTTTTAAGTTCTTTTTCTAGTTCATTCCATTTTTTACGTAGATCAAATTTACCTTTTTCATAAGTCTTTGCACACATTACATCAAATATACCCAGTTTTGTTCCACTGGTATTTATTCTGATAAACATTTGAACTGTTTCATCCATCTCTGTACCAATCAAATCCGCAGCAGGTATAGTATAACCCCTAAGTCTATCACGATACTCCGTAAGGTTACCTTTATAATTGGTTGAAAATAAGTCTTGTATGCTGGTGAAATTACCACTTTTTATCTGCTCCTTGTTTAATACAATAACTATGTCTTTTTCCTCATTTCCTTTATCTAAAATCCCTATTGTTGAATAATTATCTCCTTTACCTTTACGCTTAATACCCTTTATAACAAAATAGATGCTGGCAACTCTTTGCTGACCATCCAAAACATAATTATAATTATGTCCATCCTTGATGTTTCCTGTAGGGAACCCATCAGTTTCCGCTCGTCTTAAATCTTCTTTTGTCTCCCATAAAATAAGAGAACCGATCGGATAACCCTTAATAATGCTGTCCAATAATTTTGCTGATTGTTTTAGATTCCATACAAAATTACGCTGAAAGATGGGTATTTGGATTGTAAAATCATCTAGGGACTCTACTAATTCATCTAATTTTCTGTGAGTCGCCTTAATTCTAATTTTTGTTCCACTACTGTAACTGCTCGTCTTACTCATCTCTTCCTCACTTTTCTAAAGTAACCAAACCCAACACACCCCGCACTACTTGCATAGCACACTACTTAATAAAAGTCAATAAAAATCCCCCCCCTTATCACCCAGCGAGGGTCTTTTTAACCAAGCCAGCCGCCTTATCCATATCCACCCTTGGCTGAGCCTTTAGTTTGCCCATAATTGCCCCGAAATCCTGTGGCGATTTAGCTTGGCAGGATTTGATGGTTTCTGCGACTAGTTTTGTGAGTTCTGCTTCGCTGAGGGGTTTGGGTAGCCGAGTTTGGAGTTCAGTTATAATAGCCTGATTGATGGCGTGGTCGGGATGGGTAGGTGAGAGGTATTCATTGGCTTCTTGACGTTCTTTTAGTTCGCGCTGGATGAGTGCGAGCCATTCAGCATCGGAGAGGGTTTTTTGCTGTCGGCCAGCGGCGGTGAGTTTGTGGCTGGCTTTGGATTTAAGGGAACGCCAACCTACGAGCAGGTCGGGTTGTTGAGCCTTCATGGCGTTTTGGATGCATTTGTTTATATCTATCATGGTGGGTGGGGTGTTTATAATTGGGTTTTGTTGGCAGGGCGTTTGGCAGGGCGTTTGGCAGGGCGTTTGGCAGGGCGTTTGGTAGGATTTGAGGTATTTTTAGCTGCTGACTCTGAGTTTCATTTTGGGAGATTGTTTAGGTTTATCCTCAAAGACCAGCAGAGGTTCTGACTTACGTCGGATGACATCGGGTACGATGACGACTTTTTTAAGTTTATCCAGCAAGGGGATGCGATACATTATTTCCAGCATTGATTTTTCCAAGATAACCCTAAGTCCCCGTGCTCCGGTGTGGCGTCGGATGGCTTCACTGGCGACCAGTTGAAGGGTTTCCTCAGTGATATCTAGTTCAATGCCTTCCAGTTCAAATAGTTTGCGATATTGCTTACTGATGGCGTTTTTGGGTTTGGTGAGGATGTGTACTAGGTCTTGGTGTGAGAGTTCATCTAGGGTGCTGATGACGGGGATTCGTCCTACGAATTCGGGGATGAGGCCATATTTGAATAGGTCTTCTGCTTCCACTTGTTTTAGTATTTGGTCTTTTTTACCTTTATTGGTGGGAGAGCCAAAGCCGATGGTTTTTTTATCAACTCGTTGAGAGATGATTTTTTCCAGTCCGACGAAAGCGCCACTGCAGATGAAGAGTATGTTGGAAGTATCCACTTGGAGGAATTCTTGTTGAGGGTGTTTACGCCCTCCTTGGGGAGGGATGTTGGCGATGGTTCCTTCCATTACTTTGAGGAGTGCTTGCTGAACTCCTTCGCCGGAGACATCTCTGGTGATGGAGACGTTTTCACTTTTGCGGGCGATTTTATCAATTTCGTCTATGTAGATTATACCTTCTTGAGCGCGTGTTATATCGTAGTTGGCATTTTGGAGCAGTTTAAGGATGATGTTTTCTACATCTTCGCCCACGTAGCCAGCTTCGGTGAGGGTGGTGGCATCGGTCATGGCAAAGGGGACATTCAAAAGACGAGCCATGGTTTGGGCGAGTAGGGTTTTGCCAGTGCCGGTAGAGCCGATGAGGAGGATGTTGCTTTTTTGCAGTTCTACATCGCTGTTGCCGGCGAGGCGGATTCGCTTATAGTGATTGTAGACCGCGACTGATAGAACCTTTTTGGAGTGTTCTTGCCCGATCACATAGTTATCCAGTTTTTCCTTAATTTCGTGTGGTTTGAGGATAACGCGTTTTGGGGATGTATTTTTTTCTCGGCTACATTCTTCTTCCATGATGTCGTTGCAGAGTTCAACGCACTCATTGCAGATATAGACCGTCGGGCCGGCAATGATTTTTCGGACATCGTTTTGCGATTTACCACAGAAGGAACAACGCAACACATTTTGTTTGGATTTAACCATAAATACTATGAACGCGAATCAGAATAAAAGAGTAGCCTAGGAAGATGACTTAGTAGTACTCATCATAACACGCTAAGGATGCAAGATAACTACCATTGCTGATAGTATAATTAACCAAAGACTACTAAGGCTATCGATCTAAATCAGCCCTGACGGTTTTCTGAGGCACTAGGGCTGGAAAACGAGCCAACCAGGGCTTGATTATCAGGGCTACTTGGGGGGTCAATATTCCTTCGGTGACCTTGATTTGAGCTTGTCTAAGAGTGGCGATGCCGCGCCCTCTGACTAGGGGATGAGGATCTCGGTGAGCAATGATCACCCTCTGGGGCCGAACTTTGATAAGGGCCTCGGTGCAAGGAGGGGTGCGTCCATGGAAGCAACATGGTTCCAGGGTGATAAAAATTTCGGCTTGGGTAAGGGATGCCCCCCCCCCTCCGAGCTGATTGAGAGCCTGAATTTCTGCGTGGGTGCCTTCGTGAGTATACCCCTTGGCGATGATGTCCTGCTGGTAGACGATCACACAGCCGACAGGAGGGTTGCTACCACAGCTTATCACCGCTTTTTGGGCTTGGCGAATGGCCTCCTGCATAAATTTTTCATCTAGCTGTGGACGAGAGTTCATAAAGCATCAAGCTAAGAAGGGCTCAATAATTGGTGCCAGCTTAGAAGTGATAATCTCTGGTAGCAAGAAGAAATCGTGTCCATAGGGTTCTCTGAGTACTATCAACTGGCTCTTGAGGCCAGCTTTTAAGGCTTCCCGTTGAATAACACGCGACAAGAAAGGCGGAAACAGATTATCTCTGTTAGCACAAATGCTCAAAATGCGGGCTTTAGAGGAAGAAAGTGCTCCCGCCAGAGGACCATACTTGGCTTTCAAATCAAAATGACTCCAAGTTTGCAACATATAAATCATACTATTGGCGTCAAAATATTGGCTGAAAGCAGTGGAAACATGACGAAGATAACTTTCCGCTTCGTGGAGTCTTAACGAGTGAAAATCGGTATCTTCAACCGGTTTTTGCATACTCTGGTAGTATTTAACAAATTTTTGCTCCATTGCTTGAGGAGCAATAAAGGTGGTATGACCAATCTTTCGAGCTACAATTAAGCCTGAATTAGGTTCATTACCAGCCCGATAATGTCCTTGCTGATATAGTCCGTCGCGCTGGATAGATTCAATCTGTACCCGATTAGTCATGATCTGAAACTGAGTGGAATATGGTCCCGAGGCGATTACGATGATGTTATCCACCATCAAAGGATAAGAGATCGCCCACTCCAAGGCTTGAAAACCTCCCATGCTACCGCCAACAACCGCATGCAAGCGTTCAATCCCCAATGATTGCAACAATAGATGTTGTGAACGTACGATATCTCCGATGGTGACCACTGGGAAATGTAGTCGGTAGGGCATTTTGGTCTTGGGATTCATAGAAGCAGGGCCACTGCTACCACCGCAACCTCCTATCATGTTGGTACAAATTACCTGAAAACGATTGGTATCAATAGGCTTGTTAGGACCCACCATAGCCGACCACCAAGCTCTGTTTCTACCTGAATTAGAAGGACCTGTGCCATCGGGTTTGTCGGTGCAGTGGGTGTTAGCAAAGTGGGTGTCGGTGCAGTGGGTGTCGGTGCAGTGGGTGTCGGTGCAGTGGGTGTCGGTGCAGTGGGTGTTGACGCTTAGGGGATGGCAAATTAAAATGGTCGGATGGGACGGATCTCCCCAAATTTCATAAGCTACTTCCAGCTGAGATATTTGCTCAGGATTACCCATCCAGGTAGTTTCAAAGTAGAAGGGATGAGGAAAAATGAAGGTCTTAGCAGCGGGATGTTTGTTGAGGGACATAAGCTAAAAGATGTATGATGGGCCAACAAGAAAGCAAAGAGCCTTATCAAAACCAAAGATATGAATTTATAGTCTATAATAATAATCCCCAAACTGACTGGAAACATGAGATGATTTATTGCTGGGCGGCCAAAGCAAGAACAAAGGCAGCCGAGACACTAAGCAGCCGAGACACTAAGCAGCCGAGACACTAAGTAGCAAAGACACTAAGTAGCAAAGACACTAAGCAGCCGAGACACTAAGCAGCAAAGACACTAAGAGCCGAGACACTAAGCAGCCAAAAAACTGAATAGTCAGAAAACATTAATATACTCAGTAGCAGAAATGGCAGATACCAAAAAATCAACTGGTAAGACCAAGCGAGTAGCCAAGCCAAGGAAAATTGCTTGGTCGGCACGGCTCGCTGGATTAGCACGGCAGGTATCAACCCGACTCGGATTGACCAAGCTGACAGGATTTACCAAGCTGACAGGATTGACCAAGCTGGCAGGATTTACCAAGCTGGCAGGATTAGCCAAGCTGACAGGATTGACCAAGCTGGCAGGATTGGCACGGATCAGGTCTGCTAGTAAACCTGCTAGGCCTGCTAAGGTTGAAAGGATTGAACGCAAGGAGCTAAAGCAGGATAAGATCCAAGAGCGTATGCTGGATGTGCTAAGATATCTCAATGTTCATCGGGCTTGGGTGTATGGTGGCTTGGGAGTCTTGATACTGATTGGATCCTCCACCACCGTAGGACTATGGTTACTAGGGCAAAAACGCTTAGAGGCTGCCCAGGCCTACGATGAAATTAAGGCAAATCTGGAGCTGGATATTACCAAATATGAGGAAAAGAAGGAAAAGACCGCTGGAAAGTCTGAAACAGACCCTCAGCGTCAAGCACTAGAAAATTTTCTGGAGGGTTATGGCAATTATGTCCAGTCTCCCATAGCATGGCTTCGTTTAGCACAGCTGGCTTGGGATCAGGACGACCTAGACCAAGCTCAAAAGGCGTTTCAACAGGCAGCCTCGCATCCTAAGGTACTTCCCCTACAAAAGGCTATCAGCTGGATAGGATTAGCAAAAATAGCCGAACGGCAAGACCGAGAAGATGATGTCGCTAAATACTACGAAAAACTGAAAACCAATGATTATCCGCTATTAGCAGCTTGGCACTCAGGACATCTTAACCTCCGACAAGGAAAAAAACGCGAAGCTCGCCATCAATTTGAAATCCTACTCCGTCAACACAGCCGCACAGAACTAGAAGATCTAGCCTCGGATCTAATAAGATCTATCCCCTAAAACTTCCCTAATGATGGTTTTCAATTTGACTACAGTCGCATTTATGGTCTCTAATGGTAGGTTAAACAATTTTTCTACTAATCGGCACATTAAAACAAGGCATTGATCTAAGCCAATAGAATAGGGCAATAAAGTAAGGCAATAGAATAAGGCATTAATCATGGAACCAAAATCAGATTCTCCCACCAACCAGCGTAGCAATACCGAACAAGCTATAGAACCCGAACCCTCGGATGATCTAGGCCACGTAGGAATACTGGAAGATTACCGCTATAGCGGTGGAGAACACACTCTGTTTGAAAAAGTACTCGCTACCGCCAACCGAGCCAAAGACATCCACAATGAGGGGCGTATACCCTTGGTAGAAACCCCCTTCAGTAAAGCCCCGCTCATCGCCTTAGTAGAATTAAAACAAGGAAAAATCGTGGTGGATAAACTAGATCCTCAACAACTGGAAGCCGATCCAAACCCAAAAATAAAATCTGCCCCTTCCACTGCTTCTAAAATCCACTTCCCCCATAAATAGCCAAGCAGATAATCCATAAACCAAAACATGAACTAGATGAAACCAAAGCTAGTCCATCTATATGAAGCACAGCCGAGCAAATGGGTAGGCAAATGGGTAGGCGGTGCGAGCGGGAGCAAATGGATAGGCAAAATGGGTAGGCAGTGCAAATGGCTAAGCGGGCAGTTGGCGTCATTGTTGCTGATAGTGCTAGCATCTTGTTTGCCGCAAGAAGCCAGCTGGAGCTGGGGATTAGGATCTTCTCAGGTGCGGGCGGTCATAAGTGATGACCACGGTAAGTTGCCCCAGCATGCCTTGGTGGTGGTGTATAGGTACCATCATTCCTTTATTCACTTGGATGGTACGGAAGAAAACAGCTTGGACTCTTCCCAAAAAACTCCCCTGACATCAGGAGTCCCCTTGAGAAACATATCCACTAAGGTCTCGCAACCCCTAGCCGATGAAGAAACTCAAGGAATAGCCCTAATCCCCATGCCCAAAGATGTGGTGGAAATGGAAATGCTCTTCATTGCCCCAGGGCATTTAACTAAGGTATTCAAATTGCGTCGTCAATTGGGAATGGGTGATGTTTTATATCGGGCGAAGTTGGATTTGGTAGCTGATTGGCGATCTCATTATTACACCTATTTAGTGCCTCGCCTGCAACCCTTGGTAGCTGGGGATGAGTATCGGTTATCGGCAGTTGGACAACAAATATTGGGAGATTGGCTGCGGGAACGCGGTCAAGAATTAGAAAAAAACCACTAAAACGAGATAAGCAATGGATAATGTACTAGATAAATTAAAACAGCTGAAAAAGAATTGCTCGGAATGGCGAGCCAGTAAGGACTGGGAGCAATTACTCCAAGGGGCTAAAGAAGGAGCAGACTTGGAAAGCGATGAACCTCGTTGGCAGAAATTTTTAGCAGAAGCATGTCAACAGCTCAAACGCCATCCAGCTGCTGAGGCTCATTTGGCTAAGGCTAAGGAGTTGGAGCGTATTCAGTGGCAGCGTAGGGTGGAGGCAGAAGTACGCGGACAGCACAATTTATTAGGGGACAAATGACTAGGGGAGTGATGGTTAGGAAGTGACTAGGGGAGTGATGGTTAGGAAGTGACTAGGGGAGTGATGGTTAGGGAGTGACTAGGGGAGTGATGGTTAGGGAGTGACTAGGGGAGTGATGGTTAGGGAGTGACTAGGGGAGTGATGGTTAGGGAGTGATGGTTAGGGAGTGATGGTTAGGGAGTGACTAGGGGAGTGATGGTTAGGGAGTGATGGTTAGGGAGTGACTAGGAGAGAATTATTAGAGGGCAAGGATTGACAAGGATAGCAGAGCATGAGAAAGAGTTCCTCCCGTCCATTGAAATTATGGGTTGTGGCTGGGGAAACCTCTGGCGATAATCATGGGGGCGAGTTATTGCGTGGTTTACGTTCCAGACTTCCGAATTTGCAGATGGAGGGGATAGGGGGAGAGAAAATGCAGGCACAGGGGATGGTCCTCTGGCGGGATCTTGAATCGATGAGGGCGTATGGACTAATGGAGCTGGTGAGGCATTTACCGCGTCTGATGTTAATCATGAGACGGCTGAGGATGGTTCTCAAAGAGCGTCAGCCTGATGCCTTGTTGCTGATAGATTATTCTGGCTTTAATCTGCGATTGGCTAAGCGAGCTAAGCGGCTAGGAATTCCAGTTTTTTACTATGTTGGGCCGCAGCTTTGGGCAACCCGAGCTGGACGTCTACGGCAGGTACAAAAATCAGTTCGGCTGATCATTTTAATACTTCCATTTGAGAAGGACATATATCTAAAAGCAGGGGTGAGAGCCTATTTCTTTGGGCATCCTTTGGTAGGGCAAGTTCCCAGTAGCCAAGAAAAAAAACTCCTCCAACAACGACTATCGGGCTGGCAAGGAGAAATCATCGCCATCATCCCCGGAAGCCGAGCTGAAGAACTACTCCGACACCTACATCCCCTGTTGGATGCCACCCAGCTACTCATTAAAAATGGCATTAAGGCTCGCTTCGTCATTCCTTTGTCAGATAATCTCAACCAACCCAAAATCAAAAAACTCATCCACGCAGCCATCGCCAAAAGAGGAATCGCTAAACACCTGCTGGTAGTTGAAAAATGCTTCCTCGCAGTCATTCATCGGGCACAACTGGCAGCTGTCTGCTCTGGAACCGCTGCTTTCCAAACCGCCTTAGCAAATGTCCCTATGGTACTCTTCTACCGCCTCAACCCCATAACTTTCTGGATACTTAAAAAACTCCTCTTAATCCCCTATGCCGCACTCGTCAACATCACCGCAGGACGCATGGTCATCCCCGAACTGATACAAAAACAATGCACCGCAGAAAATATCTATCAGCAATTGAAAAAACTTCACCCCCTACCACAAAGAAAACTCATGCAAAAACAACTGAAAATCATTACCTCCAAATTCGGCAAACCCAGTGCCTATCAACGAGCTGCTGAACTAATCGCTGAAGAACTGCAAAACCTCTAACCACCACCACCACCACCCCCCACCCCTCACCTCCTGCTGAAAAATAAGAACGCAGATAAAGCATGAAGGCAAATAAAGCATGAAGGCAAATAAAGCATGAAGGCAGATAAACATGACAGGCAGAGTAAAGATTTGCTAGAACAAGGCATGAGTACCCTTTTGGCTCATGGCAAGCACTGGCATTAGAGATAAGTTTTATGCCCGAATTTCGTGAATTGAATTTAACCGAAACCGCTCACGGTATGCGTTCCCAGAAGGTATCCTGTGAAAAACTGGTGCGTTCCTGCTTAGAGCGTCTGCTGGTACAAGATAAACAACTCAAAGCTTGGACGGAAGTTCATCAAGAGCAAGCCTTGAAAACCGCCCGCCAGCTAGATGAAGAAAAAAAAGCCAACCCCCAGCGTAGTCCCCTGCACGGAATTACCGTGGGAGTACAAGACGTCATTGATGTAGCCGGAATGGCTACTCGGGCAGGAAGCAATGCCTATCCATCCCGAGTGGTTTCCACCGATGCAGAAATAGTTTCCCGAATGCGTAAAAACGGAGCAATTATCTTAGGTAAAACAGCTACTTCCCCATTTGCCTTCACTGACCCTTCCCCTACCTTAAACCCTTGGCATCTGGAATATACCCCCGGCGACTCCTGTAGCGGTTCCGCGGTAGCAGTAGCCGATCGCCATTGTCAAATCGCCTTGGGAACTGAAACCTCTGGTTCCATCATCAGCACCGCTGCCTATAATGGAGTGGTAGGTTTTAAGCCTGGGCATGCTTCCCTACCTTCAAAAGGCATCATTCCTCTAAGCTGGCAACTAGATCAACTAGGCACTCTCTCCCGTAGCGTGGAAGATGCTTGGCTCTTCTGGGAAACCATCCGTCCCCAAAATACTCCTAAAGCCCTGCTGGATGATAAACTACCCCGCCTCGTCCCTCAACTACCACAACGCATCTGGAGGCTTGATGAACTAGTCCCCAACTGCAATCAAGATGTCCGCACCATGCTGGATAACTTCTGCAACCTGCTCAGAAAAAAAGGCAGTCTGTTTGTTCAGCGAAAACTCCCGCCCGCAATAAAAGAACTACCCCGACTCCATCACACCATCCTAGCTGCTGAAGTAGCCACCATCCACAAATACAATAAACACCATAGCGTATTTCCATACCCCCCTAACATCAACTCCCTCATTGAAGAAGGACTTAAAATCACCGCCGCCGATTACCTCGCCGCTACCCGCGACCGACAATCCATACAAGCCTTGTTTGACAGCCTCATGGATAGAGTGGAAATCGCCATTCTTCCCGCTACACCCGCACCCGCACCCAAAAACCTCAACTCCGTCGGCACCTCCATAGCAGCCCTGCCCTTCTCTTTTCTCGGCTTGCCCTCTCTCAGCCTACCAATATCCCGAGAACAAAAAAACGGACTCCCCCTAGCCCTCCAATTAGTAGCTCCTCGCTTCCAAGAAGAAACCCTTCTCACCCGCGCCATGAACTGTGAAAATATCCTCCCTTTTGAATACCACCCCTAATCCCTCCTTGCTCCTTCTTCCGCTCACTCCCTCCTCTTTACTCCCTCCCCTACTCACTCCCTCTGCTCCTTCTTCCGCTCACTCCCTCCTCTTTACTCCCTCCCCTACTCACTCCCTCTGCTCCTTCTTCCGCTCACTCCCTCCTCTTTACTCCCTCCCTCTGCTCCCTCCCCTACTCACTCCATCTGCTCCTTCTTCCGCTCACTCCCTCCTCTTTACTCCCTCTCTCTGCTCCTTCTTCCGCTCACTCCCTCCTCTTTACTCCCTCCCTCTGCTCCCTCCCCTACTCACTCCATCTGCTCCCTCTCCTCTCCTTGCTACCTCCTCGCTCTCCTTGCTACCTCCCTCTGCTCCTTCTTCCGCTCCCTCTCTGCTATCCTTGCTACCTCCCTCTGCTCCTTCTTCTGCTCCTTCTTCTGCTCCCTCTCTGCTATCCTTGCTACCTCCTTCCGCTCCCTCTCTGCTCTCCTTGCTACCTCCTTCCGCTCCCTCTCTGCTCTCCTTGCTACCTCCCTCCGCTCCCTCTCTGCTCTCCTTGCTACCTCCCTCTCTACTCTCCTTGCTCTCTCCCTCTCTGCTCTCTCCTTCTGCTCCATCTGCTCTCTCCTTACCAGTCAGCATCGGAAGGCTGGAGGATGCGTCCTTCCTTGATCTTAACTTGGGGCTCAGTAACCAGTCTCCGATGAATGATGTATGGCTCATCTTCGGGTTGATAAACATTGATGCTGCCATCCTTTTTGAGAGCCAACTCAATGCCGTCTTGGCCACAGGATATTGAAAGAACCTTATTTTCTAATCCTGGGTCTCGGGAAAAACCCGATGAACGCCCTGAGGAGTACCCTGAAGAATCCCTAGGAGGTCTACCTGAAGAATCCCTAGGGGGTCTACCTGAGGAATCCCTAGGAGGTCTACCTGAATTTGATTTATATCTTGGTCTATCATCATAGTTAGAATCTTGATTTCGGTTGTACTGGGGACTATCATCAGTTGGGGCTGGGATGGATTTTGGGATGTAGGAGTTTGTGGTTCTGTTCCATTTTACCCATCGTTCTCTTCCTTCGCCCATGGTCTCTGAGTCCAAATTTGCCAAATTCGCTAACTGATGAACAAGCCGACGACGAAAAGAGTTCATGGGTTCCAGTTCTTGGCTGTCCTCTGGCGACTTAATAAACAAGCCTATCCGTTTGAGGATTTCCTGTTGGAATTCTTGTTCATCTGAGCCCTGGTTGGGATCCCTGTTTCCGCTTCGGGGGGAGTGCGGGCGGCCCGAATAAGAACCACCAGGGCGTTTAGGCCGTCTATTGCCTTCATTTCTTCCCCTAGATCTATCGCGTTCCCGACGATCATCGGGAGATATTTCTTTGCTTCGTGTGCGAAAAAAAGACAACCAAGATTCCTTCATGAGAGGTATGCTAATAAATACATTTCAGGGTATCCTATCCAATATAGTACCCGTAGTCAATGGCTGACTGTAACATAATAGACTTTTATTTAGAAGTTTTTTTATATGTACCTAAGATTTATTAAATGACTAAAAAAAATCCCAACTCAGAACCAAATTGCTCAAGATGTAACGGGCATGGCTTGGTAGTAGAACCAGATGGTAACTGGGCTAGAGCCAGTATCTGTGATTGTTCCCGCTCCTGCCCCAAATGTAATTCCCAGCACTGGAACTTCAAGACCGATGAGCTGGGACGGGAATTTGCTACTCCGTGTCAGTGTGCCTTAGTGCATAAAGCGGTAGTACACTACAATCATGCTCGGGTACCAGCTAAATATGCCGAGGCTTGTTTGAACTCCAAATTTAAAGATGAAGGCAATCAAGAGGCTTTTAGTACCCTAAAATTGCTGGTGAAAGAATATCATGATCGCCATAAGGGCATCTTGTTAACGGGGCTTTCGGGAGTAGGAAAAACTTGGCTGGTAGCAGCTTTCATCCATGAATTCATTGTACAACGCGGGCTGCCAGTTATCTTTAGAGATTTCTTCCATTTGCTCAGCGATCTAAAAGCAGGCTACAGCCACGGCACCTCAGATGGAGAACTAATCCAACCCCTAGTGGACGCCAAAATACTGGTGATAGATGAACTAGGCAAAGGACGTAATACCAAATGGGAGCAAGACATCCTGGATACGGTTATCTCTCAACGCTACAATGCCAGTAGCATGTGCGTCTTCACTACTAACTATGCCATCACCCACGGACAAACCATCTCTGAAAGAATAAAACCCCCAGGCACGATAGCAGAAGCCGAACCCATAGAAATACGGGAAACCTTGGCTGAACGAGTTGGACCTAGAGTTTATTCTCGCCTGCAGGAAATGTGCTACTTTCTACACATAAACTGCCCAGATCGCCGTGAGCTACCTCCCAGCTAAAACCAGCCTCCCAGCTAAGACCAGCCTCCCAGCTAAGACCAGCCTCCCAGCTAAGACCAGCCCGACTACAAACCATAAACCAAAAACCCGCCTCCAACTCCTTAAAATAGCCTGCCGAAAATGATCAAACTCCCCCGCTACCCTAAAATATCATGGCTATCAATCTCATCGCTATCAATCTCATCGCTAACCAAGCCTCGCTCGGCTCTGCTGCCAACTCCGCTGCTGCCAACTCTGCTGCTGCTAATCCTATCCTCCAGCTGCCTTAAACAATCCCAAAACCAACCCTTCCAAGCCCTAACCTCCACCGATACCTACTTTGATGACCCCCAGTACATAAACCATGACCAATTGAACAATGCCAAACAACCATGGGATATCGCTAGCTGGCATAACTATAACATCGCAGCAGTACTAACCAGAATTAACCAAGACCATCAACCGCAAGCCCAGCTACACATACTCAAACTAGACCCCGATCATCTCACTCGCATTGGAAGTAGTCATAACCTCAACGGTGCTGCCGCGAGAGTACTTATCGTCAATGACATGGCAATGGTACCCCTACTTGATGAGAAAAACCCGGGCTTATTTATCTGCCAGCTAGACCCTGACATCGGCTGTTCCAGTACTCGTTTTGTGGCTACCGATTCCATCATCTTAGACCTTAGGGCTTTTCAATTTGCTACCGATGATGAAGATCTGGTCCTCAGCTACAACCGACCAAATGGAACAGGCACACTAGGAAAGCTTGATCTAGATGATCCCGATGCCAAATTAAAGCTCACCACCAATGATGTCTTCGGCACCGTGATCAAACCCATCCGACTGGCTACAGTTGATGACAACACCCTGGCAGTGCTAGCCACTGATGGAAATCTGTACTTAATGGAATATGATCCCAATGCCGATACCTTCCATAACAGAGGCAATTTTCAAACTGCCTCAATCTATTCCCTGCTGGCGGTAGTAGGCAGTGATCCAAACCAAAAACATGTGGTAGCTGCCTCCTCCATTAGCAATACCATCTTGCTAGTTAAAAAATCCCGCCACAATGGTAACAATACCTATACCAGTAGCACTTACACCATTGATGGCTCCCGCACCCAAACCCTGCTCTCTCCCGCAAACTCTAACTTGCTACTGGTAGGACATCGCAATGTCGGACAAATCAATGTACTCACTCTGAACAACGATGGAGTAACCGAAAACATCCCCATCAGCACTACCCGCGATACTACCTTTCTAGCCCTGGGAAACTTTGACAATCGGGGAGATAAAAATGATATAGTAGTAATTGAAAACTTAAAACGAGCCCTGGGTATCTTGAAAAAAGAAGGCAACTCCTATACCCGCAACCTGATCGGAACCAGCTCCTACATGCGAAAACCATTCACCGCTGATCTCAACCACAATGGAAGAAGTGATCTCATCGTGCTACAACCTTATAACAACCGATTAGCCATATTCTACAATAAAAACACCAGCTTAAAACCCTGAAAAACATTGTTCACAGTGTTTCTATTGTAGAATCTGGATTAAATCCAAAAAACAAGTACCATAAACACAAGCCCAAAATTACTCTCGTCTTTATCGCTCCTTGCTTCTAGATATATTTCCCTCCAACTCAATTAAATGGTACCTACCCCTCCCTCAAATACTGAACCCAAACTCCTCCCAGCTCAAACAAAGCTGGCTCAAACAAAGCTGGCCCAAACAAAGCTGGCCCAAACAAAGCTGCCCCAAACAAAGCTGCCCCAAACAGATCTAACTCATACCAAGTACCCCGAGCTGATCCCCTTTCTGCAACACTGCCAAGAAAACCACATCAAAATAACCGCTCAACGCCAAGCCGTCTACCGAGAACTATTACTTAGCCGCGATCATCCCATCCCTGAAAATATCTACCTGCGGGTACGAAAACAACATCAAGCCATCTCCCTCGCAACAGTCTATAAAATCCTTGATTTCTTCCATCAGCACGGCTTGGTACGAAAATTGTTCGGAGATCAAGCCATCCATTATGATGCTGACACCAAACCCCATCAGCACTTTATCTGCAATACCTGCATGAATATACAGGACATCCACCTTAAACCCTCGCAACTGACCGAATATAACCCGCCTAACTACAAAACACTCTCAGTAGATATCTACTTCCGCGGTCTCTGCCCGCAATGTCACTCTGAGGAACGTCACTCTGAGGAGCGTCACTCTGCGAAACGCCACCCTCTAGAACGCCACTCTAAACCTCTCCAACCCAAAAATCCATCCACAGTCTAGTAAAACTTAGTAAAACTCTACTGCTTCTGAGACAACCTACGCACCGCATTACTGATCTCGTTGGTATTCCATGCCACCACTTCATCGGCCATGTAATGCAAGGTAACAGAGCGATCCTTGCTATGACGCTCCACCACTAACACTGGTAACCCCGCCTCCTTGGCTATCTTAATTTCATCCTTGATCACACCCGAATTCACCCCATACGCTCCCGCCACCAACACAAAAACTCCACACTCCTTGATGCGCGATTGTACGTCATCCCAGCGAGATCGAGGCAGGCGTTTATTATCCCAAACCGCAAAATCATCTATGCTGTAATAGCGGGATAGCAACCTCTTTAATCCTAGGTAATCTTCTTCCAAACTCTGAGCATGGGCAATAAACAACTTCTTACTCATAACTTCTATCCTCCCTCGTAAATACACTATCCTACTACTAGAATATCCCAATCATAAGGACAACCCCTCTACCTCTCCCAAACCTCCCCCCATCCGTTCACAGCATGCACTGCTACTCCATATTATGTCAAATACACCCCAAACTCACTAAATAAGACTCACTAAATAAGACTCACTAAACAAGGCTAATTGAACAAGCTCAGCTATGAATAAATTCCGTCTGCAATCGCAGTTCTCTCTTACTCCGCCCCAAGCTGAGGTGGTTGATAAACTATGTACTGGATTCTCCTCTGGAGTTCAGCATCAAACCCTAGCTGGAGTTACTGGCTCTGGTAAAACCTTTCTTATGGCTAATGTCATAGCAAATCTCCAGCGTCCAGGATTAGTAATCGCTCCTAACAAAATCCTAGCAGCCCAACTCTACCAAGAGTTTAAGAGATTCTTCCCCGATAATGCAGTGGAGTACTTCGTCAGCTATTACGACTACTACCAACCCGAAGCCTATCTCCCCGCCCAAGACTTATACATTGAAAAAGATGCTTCCATCAATGATGAACTTGATCGCATGCGTCTTTCGGCTACCAAATCCCTGTTGGAGCGAGAAGATGTGGTAATCGTAGCTAGTGTGTCATGCATTTATGGATTGGGTTCGCCCGAGATTTATCGGAAAATGCTGGTGTACGTACAAGTAGGCGAGAAACTCTCCCGAGATACCTTGCTACTACGGCTGGTGGATGTTCAATACACACGTAATGATTACGATTTTCATCGGGGAGTATTTCGGGTACGGGGAGATGTGGTAGAAGTGTTCCCTGCCGAAAGCGAACACGCAATAAGGATAGAGTTCTTTGGCGACGAAATAGAAGCCATCAGCCGTATAGATACCGTAAGAGGCAATAAGGTAGAACTACTTAGCAAGATTGCTATCTACCCTGCTTCTCATTATGTATCGCCTCCCAGTGAAATGAAGCATGCCTTGAACTCTATCAGGGAAGAACTCGCTGAACAATTAATCAATCTCCATAAAGAAAACAAACTGCTAGAAGCACAAAGACTGGAACAACGCACCAACTTTGATCTAGAAATGATGGAAGAAACCGGCTTTTGCAAGGGAATAGAAAACTACAGCCGCTGGCTACATAATAGAAAACCCGGTAGCCCCCCAGAAACATTGATAGACTACTTTCCCACTCGCTCCCTGCTATTCGTTGATGAAAGCCACGTCAGCTTCCCACAACTAGCTGGAATGTCCAAAGGCGACCAAGCTAGAAAAAAAACCCTCGTCGCACACGGCTTCCGACTACCCAGTGCCCTGGATAACCGACCCCTAACCTTTGAAGAATATCAACAAAGAATCGTCCAAGCCATCTACCTCTCTGCTACCCCTGGACCCTATGAACGCAAAATAAGCAAACCCCTAGAACTGCTCATCCGACCCACTGGATTGCTCGATCCCCCCATCAAAGTGCTACCAGCTAACCAACAAATAGACCACCTCCTACACGAACTACGACTATGCTCCCAAAAAAATGAACGAGTACTCATCATCACCCTCACCAAAAGAATGGCTGAAGACATCGCAACCTATTATGAAAAACTCGGAATCAAAATATGCTGGATGCACTCAGAAGTCAACGCCCTGGAAAGAGCCGAAATAATACGCAACCTCCGTAGCGGAGCCTTTGATGTACTCGTAGGCATCAATCTCCTAAGAGAAGGACTAGACCTCCCTGAAGTCTCCCTAGTCGCCATCCTTGATGCCGATAAGGAAGGCTTCCTACGCTCTGAACGCTCCCTTATGCAAACCTGCGGACGAGCCGCCAGACACGAAAAAGGACGCATCATCTTCTATGCCGAAAAAATCACCCCCTCCATGCAATCTGTTATCAATGAAACTAATCGCCGCCGAAACATCCAGCAAAACTACAACAAAAAACATCACATCACTCCCCGAGCCGTCCAAAGAATACTGGAAACTCAACTGAGCTCGGCTGAAAAAACCCCTGCCAAATCAAAAAAATCTCCCCCTGATACCCTTATCTCCAAAAACCATCAATCTAACCTAAACTGGCTCAAAGAAGTCAAACAACTGGAAAAATCCATGAAACTAGCCGCCAAAAACCTGAAATTTGAACAAGCTGCCGATATCCGTGATGAAATCACTCGTATTAAAAAGGAAAATCTGGGAATCTACTAAAAACATCGCGATCAATTTATCAAGTGCTTAAAAGAGATTGGTGTTGTCCCCCCACCAAAAAGAAAGGGAGTGAGACTCACTCCCAAATGCTAGGGCTGCCTTCTTCAAGCAGTCGGGGGGGAGGGGGATGCAGGGTGATGGAGAAATCAAGGTGAGGGGGGTAGGGGTTTTTTTGGGGGTGGGTGGGTTTTTTTGGGGGGGTAGAATGAAAGAGGCTTGGTGAGGAATGTCATCGCTTGCTCCATTATTCTCAAAAATCCTCACCCTGAGATGATGGCACGGTCCTCCCGCGAAGTCTTACGGTTTGCAATGACGACCTCAGCTTCGCTAGTGGCTACCGAAAGGATGCCACTAAGTGAACCGAGACTTGCGTTCGCTTTCGCTCTGGCAATGCAAACTAGCAATGCAAACTAGCAATGCAAACTGGCAATTAATTAAAATTGCTCAGTCCCAGCTCGGTACTAGGCGTGAAATTATACCTTGGAAAAAGTACTAAAAGTACTTACCAAAACAGAAACGGCGTTTCACGACCTTCGGAGCTATTAAACTCCCGCCAGTGTTTCTGCGATTGCTTAATCCGCGTTTTAATCCCTTAATGGCAGGAATCTAGGACTTGCCTAAGTTCTACTCATTTGCGGAGGGGAGAAGAGATTTCGGTGCAATCTACCTCCTCATCTTCCTCGTCATTTGCGTGTGCCAAAACATATGCCAAAAGGCACAAAGGACACACATGATCCACCCTTCGGTATGACGGAACCTCAGGCGGTCACTACCCACCAATCCCCTTTCATTCGTTATCTAAAACCCTTAGCGAACCTATCCTTACCAGCCTAGGTTTGGCATAACTGCAGTTTGGATCACTAAAAATGTTTTGATAATGTGAGTGTAGGGTATCGCGATCAGTTTGTCAAGTGCTTAAAAGAGATTGGTTGTCCCCCCTACCAAAAAGAAAAAGGGAGTGAGTACTACTCACTCCCAGAAAAATGCTCGGTTGCTTTTTTCAAGCAGTTTGCCGAGGGTGTAGCCTAGGGTGCAGTCGGGGGGGGGGGGCTAGCCTAAGGCGTAGTGGGGGGGGGACACTGAACGAAGTCAGCCACGGGTAATTGCCCACAGAGTAGATCGCCTGCGATTTGGGTATCGTTGGCATCCACCTTGTAGGACTTTAAGCTGGGGTATTTGCCGTCAGTGAAATCCCAGTTGTTGGCACTAAGGTTCAGATGCCCATCGGTGCATGCACCGCTATCCCAAGTTCCCCCAGCACTAGTGCAAGCAGTACCACTATCGGGGGCAACATTGTTGTTGGCTTTCAGCTGGTCGCTGGTTTTGCCCAGAGCTTCGGTATCTGGAAGGGATAGGGGATTTTCGCCATCTAAGACACTATCACTATCATAATAGTTGCTGGTAATTGTAATTGTCCCAGTCCCAGTCCCTTTTTTTCCAATCAAGCGACCCACTTCATCGGTTCCCTCGCCCCCAACCACATTGCCTAAGGCATAACTATTACCGATGGTTAAAGCATTTTCATCATTATTAATACTCCCCACTAAGCCACCCACAGCGTCATCACCATCACCGCCATTGGCTTTGCCAGTGGCATAGCTATTACCGATGGTGCCATTAAAATCATAACCCACCAAGCCACCCACATAGTCATTACCAGCATCGCTATTGGCATTGCCAGTGGCATAACTATTACCGATGGTGCCATTAAAATCATAACCCACCAAGCCACCCACAAAGTCATTACCAGCACCGCCACTGGCAATGCCAGTGGCATAGCTGTTCTGGATCGTGCTAGTATTACCACCTACCAAGCCACCCACATTGTCATTACCAGCACCGCCACTGGCAATGCCAGTGGCAGAGCTATTACCGATGGTGCCGTAGTTACTACCCACCAAGCCACCCACAGAGTCATATTCACCATCATCGCCATCAGCAGAGCCAGTGGCATGACTATCTCGGATGGTGCCAGTATTATAACCTACCAAGCCACCCACAGAGTCAGTGTCACCATCATCGCCATCAGCAGAGCCAGTGGCAGAGCTATTACCAATGCTACCTCCATTATAACCTACCAAGCCACCCACATTGTCATAGTTACCACCACCGCCATTGGCAGTGGCAGTGGCACGGCTATTTTGGATGCTACCTCCATTATAACCTACCAAGCCACCCACATAGTCATAGTTACCACCACCGCCATCAGCAGAGCCAGTGACAGAGCTAGTGACAGAGCTAGTGACAGAGCTATTTTGAATAGTGCCATTATTGCTACCTACCAAGCCACCTACACAGTCATAGTCACCTGTGCCAGCAGAAACCGATGGCCCCGAAGAAACACCCGATATTATTCCATTATTTCTGCCTGCCAGAACCCCTACACAGTTGAGATTACTCCTACTACCACCATTATTGCTACTGGCAACTGAACCTGTTGCAAAGGACAAGTTTTGCACTTTGCCTCTAGAGATCGCAAAGAATCCCGTGTAGTAGGTGGTATTGTCGGTGGCAATGTTTAGGTTACTGATGGTGTAATCATTACCTTCAAAGATAGCCGTGAAAGGACTGCCTAATTGTCCAATGGGAACAAAGTTGGTAATGGAGGAAAGATCAATGTCGTCAGCTAGTTCGTAGCCATTACAACCAGATCTAGGACAGCCCGTACTAGATGGAGCATTCGTGCCATCATTATAACTAGTGCCTGCCAAATTATGGCGAATGTTGTTCAGTTCCTCAGCAGTGGCAATTTCTATTAGACCGTCGCCGTCGGCGTCGGCAACAGATCCACCACCACCACCACCACCGCTACTACCCCCCCCGCAGCTAGCTAAAAATAAAGCCAGAATACAACTGGCTGATAGTAGTGATAATTTTTTCATCAGAAATCCTCCGATATTGGTGTAAAAGGCTAGGGCATTCCCCAGCTTTGAGAAATCGTCAGTTTTTATCATGGCAGGCAGAGGGGGCGTTGTCAAGTTCCTATAAGGCAGTCTGGGGGATTGAGGGGGGGGGGTCTAGCCTAGGGACTGGTACACTGAACGAAGTCAGCTACGGGTAATTGCCCACAGAGTAGATCGCCTGCGATTTGGGCATCGTTGGCATCCACCTTGTAGGACTTCAGGCTGGGGTATTTGGTGTCAGTGAAATTCCAGTTGAATTCATTCCAGCGATTGCTCGCACCAAAGTCAGTTTCGGTATCATCGGCATCCAAGTCTTTTAGTTGAGCAAGGGTTTTGCCTTTGGCCTCGGTGTTACCAAGGGTTAGTTCGGCTCCATTAGATACGCTACTAGTATCATTATAATAGTTGCCGGTAATAATTACTCCTATATCTTTATAGCCAACCAATCTACCAACACCACCGGAACTAGCATTCCCCCCCCCATCAACAGCACCTAAGGAATAGCTATTTCTGATGGTGCCATTACTAACATTCCCCCCTACCAAACCGCCTACATAGTCAGTACCCGCACCGCCATTAGCATTGCCAGTGGCATAGCTATTTTGGATTGTTCCTTCATTAACCCCTACCAAGCCACCTGTCCCAGCATCATCACTATCATTGCCATTAGCAATGCCGGTGGCATAGCTATTTCTGATGGTGCCAGTACTACTATTATCCCCTACCAAGCCACCTATTCCACCATCAGCACCATCACCGCCATTAGCAGTGCCAGTGGCATAGCTATTTTGGATTGTTCCCTCATTATTCCCTACCAAGCTACCTATCCCATAATCACTATCGCCACCGCCATTAGCAGTGCCAGTGGCAGAGCTATTTTGGATTGTTCCTTCATTAACCCCTACCAAGCCACCTATCCGATCATGACCAGCATCGCCATCAGCAGTGCCAGTGGCAGAGCTGTTTACGATGGTGCCAATACTACTATTCTTACCTACCAAGCCGCCCACTGTGTCGCTACCATCGCCAGCAGAAACCGAGATATCAGCGGAAACATTGAATATTGTTCCATCATTAGTGCCTGCCAGGACACCCACGTAGTCATCACCACCGCTGCCAGCAATTGAACCACTGGTAAAGGATAAGTTTTTGACTGTGCTATTAGTACCCAGAACCGCAAAAAAGCCCGTGGGCGAGGAGCTATTGCTAATGGTTAGGTTAGTGATGGTATTATTATTGCCGTCAAATATAGCGGTGAAATCCCCTGCAACGGGTTCAAAGTTGCCAACAAGATCAATGTCATTGGTTATTTCATAGCCATTGCAACCTATGGGATCAACAGTAGAACAACCCATGGTAGAGCCTGTATCGCTGGCATTTATTTTATAGGTAGTGCCGTCCAGTTGGTAGCGGATGTTGGTTAGGGTAGTAGTGGTGAGTTCTATTAGACCGTCGTTGTCATCATCCACGTCAATGTCGTCGGTTACGCCATCGCCATCGGCATCGGCCTCAGGCATAGGACATTGAACGAAGTCGGTGGATTGGTTACAGAGTAAAACACCCTCAACTTGGACATCGCTGGCATTCACCTTGTAGGATTTCAGGCTGGGGTATTTGTCAGCAGTGAAATCCCAGTTGTTGGTACTAAGGTTCAGATGCCCATCGGTGCATGCAGTGCCATCCCAAGTTCCCCCAGCACTAGTGCAAGTAGTATCAGTAGTGGGGGCAACATTGTTGATGGCTTTCAGCTGGTCGCTGGTTTTGCCCAGAGCTTTGGAAGCTACAAAGGTTTTTTCTTCCTTACCAATTAATCCACTATTCTCATCAAAATAGTTACCTGAAATCGTACTAAGCTGCTCCCCACCAATTAAGCGACCCACACTATCACTGGTTGCTCCATTGCCCCCATCCACATCGCCTAAGGCATAACTGTTCAGGATGGTTCCTTGAATAATAAGTCCCACTAAGCCACCCACATAGTCATCACCATCACCACCGTTGGCAGAACCGATCGCATAACTGTTCTGGATGCTACCACCAGTGTTGGTACCTACCAAGCCACCCACACTATCACCATTACCAGCATTACCCTTGGCAGAACCGATCGCATAACTGTTTCGAATGCTACTACTGGATTTATTTGCACCTACCAAGCCACCCACACTATCACCGTTACCAGTACCGCCGCTGGCATTGCCAGTGGCTCGGCTGTTTTGGATGGTGCCACCATTATTGGAACCTACCAAGCCACCCACATTATCACTGTCACCGGTACCGCCGCTGATATTGCCAGAAGATTGGCTGTCCTGCAGGATACCACTATTTTCGCCTATCAAGCCACCTGTATTGTTATTTGGGCCCGCACCAACAGAAGAAACCGAAAGATTGGCAGAAATATCGGATACTGTTCCCTCATTCTTGCCTGCCAGAACTCCCACATAGCCATAATTGCCAAAGCTACTGGTGATTGAGCCACCAACAAAGTTTATACTTCTTACTTCACCAGCAGAAGCCACCGTAGTGAAGAAGCCAGTGTACTGAGTGCTATTGTCAATGGTTAGGTCATTGATGGTATTATTATTGCCGTCAAATATAGCGGTGAAATTCCCTGCAACGGGTTCAAAGTTGCCAACAAGATCAATGTCATTGGTTATTTCATAGCCATTGCAACCTATGGGATCAACAGTAGAACAACCCATGGTAGAGCCTGTATCGCTGGCATTTATTTTATAGGTAGTGCCGTCCAGTTGGTAGCGGATGTTGGTTAGGGTAGTAGCGGTGAGTTCTATTAGACCGTCGTCGTCGTCATCTTTGTCTTCGCCAGCATCTTCGCAACCGTCATTATCGCGGTCATTGGTGGCACTGCTGACAAAGTTGGAGTTTATGCTTGTTTGGCACTCGTCATCATCGTCGTCTACCTCATCATTGTCGTCATCGGTGTCTTCGGTGCTGTCATCTTCGCAGCCGTCGCCATCGTAGTCGTTGATAGTGCCAGGGCTGGTGCTAACGCTGACAAAGTTGGAGTTTATGCTTGTTTGGCACTCGTCATCACCGTCGTCTACTTCATCATTGTCGTCATCGGTGTCTTCGGTGCTGTCATCTTCGCAGCCGTCGCCATCGTAGTCAGTGTTGTCATTACTTTTGAATCCTTCGCGGCTACTGTCGCAATCGTCATCATCGTCGACTACGCCATCGCCATCGGCATCAGTAACGGTAACAGGGTCTACAACACCTTTCTTATCTTCGCTACCGCCATCTTTCTTATCTTCACTACCGCCACAGCTGGCTAAGAACAGAGTGATAACAAAAATGCTTGAGAGTAATGATAATTTTTTCATTGAGTTTCCTACTATTCGTTAATTTTGACTGATATGATCTAACATAAACCGCCACAAATTGATGTGCCTTAGGGTGATGTACCTTAGAGCACTAGACAATCCAGACCGCCTATTATGCACCACAAATTAGCTACTGTCAAGTTTAATGGTTACACACTGAACACAGTCAGCCAGAACTTCATTGGCGATAAGTTTATCAAGTGCTTAAAAGAGCAAAATGCAGTCCCCAAAAAAAGAAAGGGAGTGAGTATAACTCACTCCCAGAAGAATGGTTTGCTCTATTTTTCAAGCAGTCGGGGAGGGGGGGGGGGTCTAGCCTAAGGCGTAGTGGGGGGGGGACACTGAACGAAGTCAGCCACGGGTAATTGCCCGCAGAGTAGAGTGCCTGCGATTTGGGTATTGCTAGCATCTTCTTTGTAGGACTTCAGGCTGGGGTATTTGTCAGCAGTGAATTTCCAGTCGTTAGTACTCCAGCTCGTATTGGTATCAGTCAATTTTTTTAATTCGGGGCTGGTTTTGCCAGTCCCAAAGGTTTGGACGATTTCTCCCGTCAGTTTGCTATTATCATCATCATAATAGCTGCTAGTAACAGTATTCGCACCCTGCACAATACTGGTAGCTAAGTGACTGATTTTATCGGCTCCCTCACCCCCATCAACAGTGGCTATGGAGTAGCTGTTCGTTATAGCTGCTCCAGCTCCCGCCAAGCCACCTACTTCGTCATCACCCTCACCACCGTTGACAGAACCAGTCGCATAACTGTTATTAATGCCAAAAGATAATCCCACTAAGCCACCTACTCTGTCATTACCACTACCGCCGTTGACAAAGTTGGTAGCATAACTGTTTTTGACCTTACCTTGACCTACCAAGCCACCTACTCTGTCATCACCACTACCGCCTGTGACATTTCCAGTAGCTCGGCTGTTTTGTATGGTACCAGCACTATTCTCACCTACCAAGCCGCCTACCAGCTTGGTACCAGTAACGGAAACATCAACGGAAACAGGGATAGCAGTGGAAACATTGGATATTGTTCCTTTATTTTCGCCTACCAGGGTTCCCACTCTGCCAAAGTTAACACTACCAGTGGTGACGTTGCTACTGATAACTGAACCTGTGCCAGTTGCACTTTTTGCACTTTTTGCAAAGGACAAGTTTCGGACTTCGCTATCAGCACCCAAGACTCCAAAGAAACCGACGCATCTGGCGTCATTGCTAATGATTAGGTTGCCGATGGTATAGTTATTACCTTCAAAGATAGCCGTAAAAGGACTGCCTAATGGTCCAATGGGCTCAAAGTTGCTGACAGCAGGACTAATCAGGTCTGCTAAATCAATGTCCCCGATTAGTTCATAGCCATTGCAACCTAGGGGATCAGCAGTAGAACAACCCGCATTAGAGCCTGCATCGGTGTTACTTGTTTTATAGCTAGTGCCGTCCAGTTGGTAGCGGATGTTCTTTAGCTCCTCAACAGTGGCAATTTCTATTAGACCGTTACCGTTATCATCAACATCCACTGAATCTTTACAGCCGTCGCTGTCAGCATCGGGATCGTTGGTGCCAATTATGCCTCTGGGACAGGCATCAACAGTGTCAAGCACTCTATCGCCGTCATCATCGGTGTCTTTGGAGTTTTTACAGCCATCGTTATCTAGGTCATTTCCGATGCCAATTATGCCTTCGGGGCATTCATCTAGCAAGTTGTTGCCTGCATCAACATCGTTGATCCCATCATTGTCGTCATCTTTGTCTTCGCCAGCATCTTCGCAACCGTCGCGATCGCGGTCGTTGGTGGCAGTGCTTCTAAAGGTGGTGTCTTCGCTTAGTTGGCATTTATCTAGCGTGTTGTTGCTTGCATCAACATCGTTGATCCCATCATTGTCGTCATCGGTGTCTTCCGTGCTGTCTTCGCAACCGTCGCCATCGTAGTCGTTGGTGGGACTGCTAACAAAATCGGGGTTTCGGCTTGTTCGGCATTTGTCTTTCTCGGTGATGCCATCTGTCTTGAAATCGTTGATTCCATCGCCATCGGTATCTACATCTTTCTTCTCTTTGCTACTGCCACAGCTGGCTAAGAACAGAGTGAGCATTAAAATACTTGAGAGTGATGTTAATTTTTTCATGAGTATTCCCCCCTTAATTTAGTTGATAGAATTACCACGAGCTGATGCGGATCATTCTATAACCAAATTTAATTAGTGTCAATATCTCTTTATAAGAGAGCAAAACGCAGTCCCCAAAAAGAAAAAGGGAGTGAGTAGTACTCACTCCCAGAAAAATGGTCTGCTCTATTTTTCAAGCAGTCGGGGGAGGGCTAGCCTAAGGCGTACACTGAACGAAGTCGGTGGGTTGGTTACAGAGTAGAGTGCCTGCGATTTGGGTATCGCTAGCATCTTCTTTGTAGGACTTCAGGCTGGGGTATTTGTCAGCAGTGAAATCCCAGTTGTTGGTATTAAAGTCCAGATGCCCATTGGTGCATGCAGTGCCATCCCAAGTTCCCCCAGCACTAGTGCAAGTAGTATCAGTAGTGGGGGCAACATTGTTGATGGCTTTCAGCTGGTCGCTGGTTTTGCCCAGAGCTTTGGAAGCTACAAAGGTTTCTTCTTCCTTACCAATTAATCCACTATTCTCATCAAAATAGTTACCTGAAATCGTACTAAGCTGCTCCCCACCAATTAAGCGACCCACACTATCACTGGTTGCTCCATTGCCCCCATCCACATCGCCTAAGGCATAATTGTTTTGGATGGTTCCTTGAATAATAAGTCCCACTAAGCCACCCACATAGTCATCACCATCACCACCGTTGGCAGAACCGATCGCATAACTGTTCTGGATGCTACCACCAGTGTTGGTACCTACCAAGCCACCCACACTATCACCATTACCAGCATTACCCTTGGCAGAACCGATCGCATAACTGTTTCGAATGCTACTACTGGATTTATTTGCACCTACCAAGCCACCCACACTATCACCGTTACCAGTACCGCCGCTGGCATTGCCAGTGGCTCGGCTGTTTTGGATGGTGCCACCATTATTGGAACCTACCAAGCCACCCACCTTATCACTGTCACCGGTACCGCCGCTGATATTGCCAGAAGATTGGCTGTCCTGCAGGATACCACTATTTTCGCCTATCAAGCCACCTGTATTGTTATTTGGGCCCGCACCAACAGAAGAAACCGAAAGATTGGCAGAAATATCGGATACTGTTCCCTCATTCTTGCCTGCCAGAACTCCCACATAGCCATAATTGCCAAAGCTACTGGTGATTGAGCCACCAACAAAGTTTATACTTCTTACTTCACCAGCAGAAGCCACCGTAGTGAAGAAGCCAGTGTACTGAGTGCTATTGTCAATGGTTAGGTCATTGATGGTATTATTATTGCCGTCAAATATAGCGGTGAAATTCCCTGCAACGGGTTCAAAGTTGCCAACAAGATCAATGTCATTGGTTATTTCATAGCCATTGCAACCTATGGGATCAACAGTAGAACAACCCATGGTAGAGCCTGTATCGCTGGCATTTATTTTATAGGTAGTGCCGTCCAGTTGGTAGCGGATGTTGGTTAGGGTAGTAGCGGTGAGTTCTATCAGACCGTTGTTGTCATCATCCACATCAATGTCGTCGGCTATGCCATCAGTATCGGCATCGGTAGAAGTAACAGGAGGCGTGGGGGGGGCAGAGCCACACTGAACGAAGTCAGCTTCGGGTAATTGCCCACAGAGTAGACTGCCCGTAACTTGGGTGACTGTAGGGGGGTTGGTGCTGGTATCAGTGGTAGTCTCATAAGACTTCAGGCTGGGGTATTTGCCGTCAGTGAAATTAAAGTCATAGGTACTCCAGCTATCTAGATTGCCGTCATCACATATATTAGAAGAAAAAGTTCCACCAACCGCATTGCAAGCACTATCAGTAGTGGGGATATCCGGGGTGATGACTTTTAGTTGGGCTTTGGTTTTGCCGATCCCAAAGGTTTGGACGGTCTCTCCCGTCAGGTTGCTATCCCCATCATAATAGCTGTTATTAACACTGAAAGTAGACAAAGAAGGGGTAGCTAAGCGACCGACAATATCGGTTCCGTCACCCCCATCAACAGTGGCTATGGAGTAGCTGTTCGTTATTGATACCAATCCAATTCCCACTAAGCCACCTACTTTGTCATCACCACCATCACCGTTGACAGAACCGATCGTGTAACTGTTATTAATAACGTAAGAAGCATTTCCCACTAAGCCACCTACGTTGTCACCACCACTACTGCCGCTGACAGAGTTGGTAGTATAACTGTTTCGGATACTAGCACCAAAAGCAGCATAACCTACCAAGCCACCTACATCGTCATTACCATTACCGCCGCTGACATTTCCAGTGGCTCGACTGTTTTGTATGATACCATTACTCTCACCTACCAAGCCACCTACCTGCTTGGAACCAGTAACGAGGGTATCGAGATCAACGGAAACAGAGATATCAGTGGAAACATTGGATATCGTTCCTTCATTCTTCCCTGCCAGGGTTCCCACTCTACCAGAGTCAGTATTAGAAGAGGCAATGTTGACACTGGTAACTGAACCTGCACCCGTTGCACTTTTTGCAAAGGACAAGTTTCGGACTTCGCTATCAGCACCCAAGATTCCAAAGAAACCGACGTATCTAGTGCCATTGCTAATAATTAGGTTGCTGATGGTGTTGCCATTGCCTTCAAAGATAGCCGTGAAAGGACTGCTTAAGAATCCAACGGGTTCAAAGTTGCCAGTAGCAGTACCAACCGGGTCTGCTAAATAAATGTCATTGATTAGTTCATAGCCATTGCAACCTGCGGTGGGACAGCCAGTATTAGAACCTTCATAACCGCTGCCATCAAGTTCTTCTTCGTCGTAGAGAGTGCCATCCAGCCGATAGCGGATTTTGTTCAGCTGCTTGGCAGTGGCAATTTCTATCAGACCGTCGTCGTCGTCATCTTTGTCTTCGCCAGCATCTTCGCAGCCGTCGCCATCGTAGTCGTTGATAGTGCCAGGGCTGGTGCTAACGCTGACAAAGTTGGAGTTTATGCTTGTTTGGCACCTGTCATCATCGTCGTCTACCTCATCATTGTCGTCATCGGTGTCTTCGGTGCTGTCATCTTCGCAGCCGTCGCCATCGTAGTCGTTGATAGTGCCAGGGCTGGTGCTAACGCTGACAAAGTTGGAGTTTATGCTTATTTGGCACTCGTCATCATCGTCGTCTACCTCATCATTGTCGTCATCGGTGTCTTCGGTGCTGTCATCTTCGCAGCCGTCGCCATCGTAGTCGTTGATAGTGCCAGGGCTGGTGCTAACGCTGACAAAGTTGGAGTTTATGCTTGTTTGGCACTCGTCATCACCGTCGTCTACTTCATCATTGTCGTCATCGGTGTCTTCGGTGCTGTCATCTTCGCAGCCGTCGCCATCGTAGTCGTTGATAGTGCCAGGGCTGGTGCTAACGCTGACAAAGTTGGAGTTTATGCTTGTTTGGCACTCGTCATCACCGTCGTCTACCTTATCATTGTCGTCATCGGTGTCTTCGGTGCTGTCATCTTCGCAGCCGTCGCCATCGTAGTCGTTGATAGTGCCAGGGCTGGTGCTAACGCTGACAAAGTTGGAGTTTATGCTTGTTTGGCACTCGTCATCACCGTCGTCTACCTCATCATTGTCGTCATCGGTGTCTTCGGTGCTGTCATCTTCGCAGCCGTCGCCATCGTAGTCAGTGTTGTCATTACTTTTGAATCCTTCGCGGCTACTGTCGCAATCGTCATCATCGTCGACTATGCCATCGCCATCGGCATCAGTAACGGTAACAGGGTCTACAACACCTTTCTTATCTTCGCTACCGCCATCTTTCTTATCTTCACTACCGCCACAGCTGGCTAAGAACAGAGTGATAACAAAAATGCTTGAGAGTAATGATAATTTTTTCATTGAGTTTCCTACTATTCGTTAATTTTGACTGATATGATCTAACATAAACCGCCACAAATTGATGTGCCTTAGGGTGATGTACCTTAGAGCACTAGACAATCCAGACCGCCTATTATGCACCACAAATTAGCTACTGTCAAGTTTAATGGTTACACACTGAACACAGTCAGCCAGAACTTCATTGGCGATAAGTTTATCAAGTGCTTAAAAGAGCAAAACGCAGTCCCCAAAAAGAAAAAGGGAGTGAGTAGTACTCACTCCCAGAAGAATGGTTTGCTCTATTTTTCAAGCAGTCGGGGAGGGGGGGGTCTAGCCTAAGGCGTAGTGGGGGGGGGACACTGAACGAAGTCAGCCACGGGTAATTGCCCGCAGAGTAGAGTGCCTGCGATTTGGGCATCGTTGGCATCCACCTTGTAGGACTTCAGGCTGGGGTATTTGTCAGCAGTGAATTTCCAGTTGTTAGTACTCCAGCCATTATTATCACCTGCAAAGTCATCTTCGGTGATGGTAGCAGTCAAGGCTCTCATCTCAGCGTTGGTTTTGCCCTTAGCCTCGGTGTTTACAAGGGCTAATATGGTGTCTGCGGTACTGAAAACCAGTTTGCTAGTAGCACTATCGTAATAGTTGCCGGTAATCGCAATCGTACCAGACGAACCACCTCCTTTATAACCAAACAAGCGGCCAATATTATCTTCCCCATCTCCCCCATCAACAGTACTTAGGGAATAACTGTTTTTTAGGGTTCCAAACACAATATATCCTAACAAGCCGCCCACAGAGTCACTATTACCAGCACCACCATTAACAGAACCAGTGGCGTAGCTATTTTGGACTGTCCCCCCATCAAGATAACCTACCAAGCCACCCACAGAGTCACTATTACCAGCATTGCCATCAGCAGAGCCAGTAGCATAGCTATTTCGGATGATGCCGCTACTACGATTATAACCCACCAAGCCACCTACCTTATCATGGTCACCATCACCGCCAACGGCAGAAACAGTGGCGGAGCTATTTCGGATGATGCTGCCATTAAAACCTACCAAGCCGCCCACAGAGTCACTATTACCAGCACCACCATTAACAGAACCAGTGGCAGAGCCAATGGCAGAGCTATCTTGGACGGTGCCAGTGACGCTATTATAACCTACCAATCCGCCCACAGAGTCATTATCATCACCACCACTGGTATTTACAGTGGCAGAGCTATCTTGGACGGTGCTGTTATTATAACCTACCAAGCCACCCACATTGTCAATACCAGCATTGCCATTGGCATCGGTATTTCCAGTTGCAGAGCTATTTTTGACGGTGCCGCCATTGTAACCTATCAAGCCACCCACATTGTCTCTACCAGTACCGCCACTGGTATTCACAGTGGCAGAGCTATCTTGGACTGTCCCCCCATCAAGATAACCTACCAAGCCACCCACATTGTCAATACCAGCATTGCCATCGGTATTTCCAGTTGCAGAGCTATTTTTGATGGTGCCACTACTATAACCTACCAAGCCGCCCACATTGTCTTCACCATCACCAGCAGAAACCGATATTCCAGTAGCAAAAACCTCGGATATTTTTCCTCTATTATTGCCTACCAGAACTCCCACCGCGCCGTCATCATAGCTACCAGTAACTGAACCTCCTACAAAGAACAATTTTTTAACTGTGGCAGTATCCCTCAAGGATTCAAAGAAGCCGGTGTTTCGGGTATTAGTGGTGGAAATGATCAGGTTACTGATGGTGTTGTTATTGCCTTCAAAGGTAGCGGAAAAATAGCCCTCAACGGGGGTCCAGTTACTGGTAGCAGGGTCAACCAGGGCTCCTAGGTCAATGTTATCGACTAGTTCATAGCCTATGCAACCTGTACTGGGACAGCCTGTATTAGAGTCTATATTACCGGTGCCATCACTATAGTACCTGCCTCTTAAATTATGGCGGATGTTGTTTAGCTCCTCAGCAGTGGAAATCTCTATCAGACCGTCGCCGTCGTCATCTACATCAGTGGCGTCGTCTATGCCATCGTTATCTTTATCGGCGATGTCTGTACAACCATCGTTATTAACATCAGTAGTAGCAGCGACAAGAGGGCATAGGTCATCAGTGTCGATTATGTTATCGTCGTCATCATCGTTATCTTCGCCAGAGTCTTGGCAACCATCGCCATCAATATCGGTGGTGGCGGTGCTAGTCCAGCCTTTGTCGCCGTCTTCGCACTTATCAAGCTTAATGGTGCTATCATTGGGGTCATTGCCATATTTGCCATCATTATCCGTGTCTTCACCAGTGCCACCATCTTTGTCTTCGTTTCCTGCTCCATCTTGGCAACCATCGCCATCAGCGTCGGTGGTGGAGGAGCTGGTGAAGCCAGAAGGGCTACGGGGACATAGATCCAGAGGGTTTCCATCTGCATCACCATCATTCACTCCATCATTGTCGCCATCGGTGTCACTACACTGAACGAAGTTGCTAGGCTGTCCACAGAGCAAAACACCATTGCTAGTGGTTGTTTTGTAAGACCTCAAACTGGGGTATAAACCAGCCGTGAACTGCCAGTTCTTCTCACTCCAGCCATTATTATCACCTGTAAAGTCATCTTCGGTGGTGGTAGCAGTCAAGGCTCTCATCTCAGCGTTGGTTTTGCCCTTAGCCTCGGTGTTTACAAGGGCTAATATGGTGTCTGCGGTACTGAAAACCAGTTTGCTAATAGCACTATCATAATAGTTGCCGGTAATTTTAATTGTACCAGTTCCCTTAAAACCAACCAAGCGGCCCACATTATCGTTGCCATCACCACCATCAACAATACCTAAGGAATAACTTCTCTTGATGGTTCCATCAGAAAAATATCCCACCAAGCCACCCGACAAGTCATTTCCAGCATCGCCATAAACATTGCCAGTAGCATAGCTATCTTCGATGGAGGAATTCTTATTACCACTAGTTAAACCACCTACAAGGTCTCCACCATTACCGCCGAAAGAATCGCCAGTGGCATAGCTATTTCGGATGACGCCGCCATCATTATAACCCGATAAGCCACCCACATAGTCTCTATCACCATTACCGCCAGAAGAATTGCCGGTGGCATGGCTATTTTGGATGATATCTTGATTGTAACCTGTCAAGCCGCCCACAGTATCTTTATAACCATTATTGCCAGAAGCATTTCCAGTGGCATAACTATTTTGGATGATACCGAGGTTGTGACCTACCAAGCCGCCCACCCTATCTTGTGCGCCATCACCGCCAGAAGTATATCCAGTAGCATAACTATTTTCGATGAGACCATTCCTATTCTCACCTACCAAGCCGCCTACCCTATCATCATTACCACCATCACCAGTGATATTTCCAGTGGCATAACTATTTTTTATGGTGCCTTTATAATTGTGACCTACCAAGCCGCCTACCCTATCAGCATTACCATCATGACCAGTGATATTTCCAGTGGCATGGCTATCTTGGATGATACCGCGATCATTGTAACCTACCAAGCCGCCCACAATATCTCCACCACCGCTACCACCATCTACATTTCCAGCGGCAGAGCTATTTTGGACGGTACCGCCATTATTGTAACCTACCAAGCCGCCCACGGAACCTTTTCCAGTATTGGTGACAGACATTGATATCCCTTCCACAGAAACATCGGATATTGTTCCAGAATTCACGCCTACCAGAACCCCAATATATGAATAATCGTCTAAAATGTATCTACTAGTAATTGAACCTCTTACAAAAGACAAGTTTCGGACTACGCCGTTAGCACCCAAGATTTTAAATAAGCCCATGTGGAACTCGTAATTATCCATGGTTAGGTTATAGATGGTGTGATCATTGCCATCTAAGATAGCTTTAAAGCTTCCAAAAACGGGATTCCAGTTGCTGGGATCAGGGAAGGTAATGTCAGTTGTTAATTCATATCCGATGCAACCTGTTGTGATGGGACAGCCCGCATTAGAGCCTGCATTAGAGCCTGCATTGTCTCCTGTGTCATCTGCTTCATCATCATAGCGAGTGCCATACAAATCATAGCGGATATTGTCCAGCTCGGCAGCAGTGGTTATCTCTATCAAACCATCACCATCATCATCCACATCATCGTCATCTAAAATATTGTCATTGTCATCATCTGTATCAACGTCATCGTCAATGCCATCATTGTCTAAATCAGTGCCTCTACCTTGGTCCCTATCTTCGCTACTATCTTTGCAGCCATCTCTATCTAGGTCATTGGTGCTGTCACTAATGAAGCTTGTATCAACACTTTTTTGGCATGCGTCCAGTTTATCATTAATCGTATCGTTGTCATCATCCGAATCTGCATTATCACCTATTCCATCACCGTCATAGTCAGTATCAAGATTACCATCGTCATCGTCATCATCATCTTCATCTTGGTCTCGGCAACCATCTTTATCATAGTCGCTAGCGTTGGCGAAATTTAAAGATGTTCCAGGGCATTGGTCAAGCTTGTCCGGTACCCCATCGTTATCATCATCAAGATCTTCGCCTGAGTCTTCACATCCATCGCCATCAAAGTCGGTGTTAAGGGAGCTGGTGAAGCTGGGGCGGCTGCTGGGACATTGGTCTAGAGTTTCTTGGTTTGCGTCCACATCGTCAACTCCATCATTGTCATCATCCATATCAACGGTGTCTAATATGCCATCATCGTCATCATCAAGATCTTCGCCTGAGTCTTGGCAACCATCACTGTCGCGGTCATTGGCAGGACTGCTGACAAAGTTTTTATCGATGCTCCTAGGGCATTTATCTAGTACATTTGCTCCATCAAAATCATTAATTTCATCATTGTCGTCATCAGGGTCTTCGGAGTCTTCACAGCCGTCACCGTCGTAGTCGCTAGCACTGTTACTGATAAAGTCGTAAGGGTTGTCAGGGCATTGGTCAAGCTTGTCCGATACCCCATCGTCATCATCATCAAGATCTTCGCCTGAGTCTTGGCAACCATCGCCATCTTTGTCGGTGATGCTGTTTCTGTTCCAGTTTTTTTCACCCTTGGCACAGAAGTCGTCGGCATCGGCTAAGCCATCATTGTCATCATCGGGGTCTTCAGAGTCATCTTGGCACCCATCGCCATCATGGTCGGTGGTGTTGGTGCTAGTCCAGCCAGTGTCGCCTTTCTTACAAGCGTCTGTCACATCGGGGATTTTGTCATTATCATCATCAAGGTCTTCGTCAGAGTCTTGGCAGCCGTCGTCATCGTAGTCATCTTCACTATTGCTGATGAAGGCTCCATCAATACTGTTGAGGCATGAATCTAGTCTATCAGGAACGCCATCGGCATCGGTATCAGTATCTGCATATCTGCCACCGACAGCATCACCAATACTGCCAATGCCACAGCTAGCTAAGAACATAGCGAGAATACAACTGGCTGAGAACAGCGATAATTTTTTCATGGGCTTTCCTCCCAAGATCGTCATAAAAAACGTAGCCTCAGGGTGGTACTGTTCTTATACTCCAATTTACCTACTAGTGTCAAGTTTTTTTGCGGGGGCGTCTGCCTAGGGTATACACTGAACGAAGTCAGCCACGGGTGATTGCCCACAGAGTAGAGTGCCTGCGATTTGGGCATCGTTGACATCCACCTTGTAGGACTTCAGGCTGGGGTATTTGCCGTCAGTGAATTTCCAGTTGTTAGTACTCCAGCCATTGTTATCACCTGCAAAGTCATCTTCGGTGGTGGTAGCAGTCAAGGCTCTTATCTCAGCGTTGGTTTTGCCCTTAGCCTCGGTGTCTACAAGGGCTAATATGGTGTCTGCGGTACTGAAAACCAGTTTGCTAGTAGCACTATCGTAATAGTTGCCGGTAATCGCAATCGTACCAGACAAACCATCTCCTTTATAACCAAACAAGCGGCCAATATCATCTTCTCCCTCTCCCCCATCAACAGTATTTAGGGAATAACTGTTTTTTAGGGTTCCAAACACAATATATCCTAACAAGCCACCTACATAGTCCCTGCCAGTACCGCCATTAACAGAACCAATGGCATAGCTATTTTGGACTGTCCCCCCATCAAGATAACCTACCAAGCCACCCACATAGTCGCTATAACCAGCATTGCCATCAGCAGAGCCAGTGGCATAGCTATTTCGGATGATGCCGCTGCTACGACTATTACCCACCAAGCCACCCACCTTATCAAAGTTATCAGCACCGCCAACGACAGAAACGGTGGCGGAGCTATTTTGGATGGTACCGCCATCGTTATCACCAACCAAGCCACCTACACTGTCATAGTTACTACTACTAGCAGAAACCAAGATTCCCTCAGTTCCTCCAGTAGCAGAGCCAGTAATGGCAGAGCTATCTTGGATGGTGCCGTTATTATAACCTACCAAGCCGCCCACATTGTCTCTACCAGCATTGCCATAGGTATTTCCAGCTGCAGAGCTATCTTGGATGGTGCCGCCATTATAACCTACCAAGCCACCCACATTGTCACCATCACCCGCTCCGCCACTGGTGTTTACAGTGGCGGAGCTATTTTGGATGGTGCCAGTACTATAACCTACCAAGCCGCCCACATTGTCTCTACCATCACCAGCAGAAACCGATATTCCAGTAGCAAAAACCTCGGATATTTTTCCTCTATTATTGCCTATCAGAACTCCCACCGCGCCGTCATCATAGCTACCAGTAACTGAACCTCCTACAAAGAACAATTTTTTAACTGTGGCAGTATCCCTCAAGGATTCAAAGAAGCCGGTGTTTCGGGTATTAGTGGTGGAAATGATCAGGTTACTGATGGTGTTGTTATTGCCTTCAAAGGTAGCGGAAAAATAGTCCTCAATGGGGGTCCAGTTACTGGTAGCAGGGTCAACGAGGGCTCCTAGGTCAATGTTATTGACTAGTTCATAGCCTATGCAACCTGCACTGGGACAGCCTGCATTGGAGCCTATATTACCGGTGCCATCATCTTCTTCATCATCATAGTACATGCCTCTTAAATTATGGCGGATGTTGTTTAGCTCCTCAGCAGTGGAAATCTCTATCAGACCGTCGCCGTCGTCATCTACATCAGTGGCGTCGTCTATGCCATCGTTATCTTTATCGGCGATGTCTGTACAACCATCGTTATTAGCATCAGTAGTAGCAGCGACAAGAGGGCATAGGTCATCAGTGTCAATTATGTTATCGTCGTCATCATCGTTATCTTCGCCAGAGTCTTGGCAACCATCGCCATCAATATCGGTGGTGGCGGTGCTAGTCCAGCCTTTGTCGCCGTCTTCGCACTTATCAAGCTTAATGGTGCTATCATTGGGGTCATTGCCATATTTGCCATCATTATCCGTGTCTTCACCAGTGCCACCATCTTTGTCTTCGTTTCCTGCTCCATCTTGGCAACCATCGCCATCAGCGTCGGTGGTGGAGGAGCTGGTGAAGCCGGAAGGGCTACGGGGACATAGATCCAGAGCGTTTCCATCTGCATCACCATCATTCACTCCATCATTGTCGCCATCGGTGTCACTACACTGAAAGAAGTTGCCAGATTGTCCACAGAGCAAAACACCCGCAACTTGGGAGACTACGTTATTGTTAGTGGTTGTTTTGTAAGACTTCAAACTGGGGTATAAACCAGCTGTGAACTGCCAGTTGTTCTCACTCCAGCCATTATTATCACCTGTAAAGTCATCTTCGGTGGTGGTAGCAGTCAAGGCTCTTATCTCAGCGTTGGTTTTGCCCTTAGCCTCGGTGTCTACAAGGGCTAATATGGTGTCTGCGGTACTGAAAATCAGTTTGCTAGTAGCACTATCATAATAGTTGCTGGTAATTCCAATTGTACCAGTTCCCTTAAAACCAACCAAGCGGCCCACATTATCGTTTCCATCACCACCATTAACAACACTTAGGGAATAACTGTTCTGGATGGTTCCAGACGTAATATAACCCACCAAGCCGCCCACATTGTCTCCACCATCACTACCAGTGATATTTCCAGTGGCGTAGCTATTTTCTATGATGCCAGCACTATAACCTGCCAAGCCGCCCACATTGTCTCTACCATTACCGCCATCGGTAGCACCAGTGGCATAGCTATTTCGGATGGTGGCTCTATTATCACCTACCAAGCCGCCCACAAAGTTTCCATCACCATCACCACCAATGACATTTCCAGTGGCATAGCTATTTTCTATGATGCCAGCACCATAACCTGCCAAGCCGCCCACATAGTTTCTACCATTACCGCCATCGGTAACACCAGTGGCATAGCTATCTTTGATGGTACCATCGACATCAAGATATCCCACTAAGCCGCCCACATAGTCTTCACCATCACTACCAGTGATATTTCCAGTGACATAGCTATTTTCTATAGTACCATCATAGCTATTCCCTACCAAACCGCCCACAGAGCCACTAGTACCCGTGCTGCTAGAAACCGAGATCCCAGTAACCGAAACACCTGATATTGTTCCATCACTAGTGCCTGCCAGAAGCCCCACATCGCCATATCCGGTGTAGCTACCAGTAACTGAACCTGTTGCAAAGGACAAGTTTTGGACTATGCCGTCGATACCCAAGCTTGTAAAGAAGCCCGTGTATTCAGCATCACTTTTAATGACTAGGTTACTGATGGTTTTGTAACCGCCTTCTAAGGTGGCGGTAAATTCTCCCTCAATGGGGTCCCAGTTACTGGTAGCAGGGTCAACGAGGGCTCCTAAGTCAATGTTACCAACTAGTTCATAGCCTATGCAACCTGTACTGGGACAGCCTGCATTGGAGCCTATATTACCGGTGCCATCATCTTCTTCATCATCATAATGACTGCCGTCCAGATCGTAGCGGATATTGTTCAGCTCCTCAGCAGTGGAAATCTCTATCAGACCGTCGCCGTCAGCATCCACATCGGTACCGCCGCCGCCAGTGCCACCGCCGCCCGTGCCACCACCGCCGCCGCCACCGCCACCAGTGCCACTATCTTGGCAACCATCGTTATCAGCATCAGTAGTAGCAGCGACAAGAGGGCATAGGTCATCAGTGTCAATTATGTTATCGTCGTCATCATCGTTATCTTCGCCAGAGTCTTGGCAACCATCGCCATCAATATCGGTGGTGGTGGTGCTAGTCCAGCCTTTGTCGCCGTCTTCGCACTTATCAAGCCTAATGGTGCTATCATTGGGGTCATTACCATATTTGCCATCATTATCCGTGTCTTCACCAGTGCCACCATCTTTGTCTTCGTTTCCTACTCCATCTTGGCAACCATCGCCATCAGCGTCGGTGGTGGAGGAGCTGGTGAAGCTGGAAGGGCTACGAGGACATAGGTCCAGAGCGTTTCCATCTGCATCACCATCCTTCACTCCATCATTGTCGCCATCGGTGTCACTACACTGAAAGAAGTTGCCAGATTGTCCACAGAGCAAAACACCCGCAACTTGGGAGACTACGTTATTGTTAGTGGTTGTTTTGTAAGACTTCAAACTGGGGTATAAACCAGCTGTGAACTGCCAGTTGTTCTCACTCCAGCCATTATTATCACCTGTAAAGTCATCTTCGGTGGTGGTAGCAGTCAAGGCTCTTATCTCAGCGTTGGTTTTGCCCTTAGCCTCGGTGTCTACAAGGGCTAATATGGTGTCTGCGGTACTGAAAACCAGTTTGCTAGTAGCACTATCATAATAGTTGCTGGTAATTCCAATTGTACCAGCTCCTTTAGCACCAACCAAGCGGCCCACCCTATCGTCTCCATCACCACCGTTAACAACACTTAGGGAATAACTGTTCTGGAGAGTTGCCACGTCCTGGGAGGTCCCACCTGCAACATACCCCACCAAACCGCCCACAGAGTCACCATTACCCGCACTGCCATTAGCAGAACCAGTGGCATAGCTATTTTGGACTGTCCCCACATCAAGATAACCTACCAAGCCACCCACAGAGTTAGCATCTCCGGCGCCGCCATCAGCAACACCTATGGAATAACTGTTCTGGATGGCTCCAGACATAATATAACCCACCAAGCCGCCCACATTATCTCCATCATCATCACCACCATTGGCAGAGCCAGTGGCATAGCTATTCTGGATGGTTGTTCCAGACGCGATATAACCCACCAAGCCACCCACCAAGTCTCTACCCGCATCGCCAGAAGCATCGCCAGTGGCATAGCTATTCTGAATGTAGGCATCACTACTAGAATCACCCACCAAGCCGCCCACCCGGTCAGTGCCACCAGCACCAATGACCTTCACAGCGGCGTAGCTATTTTGTATGAGGGCATCATTTCTACCCACCAAGCCGCCCACAGAGTTATCACCAATAGTACCGTAAGCATAGCCAGTGGCATAGCTATTTTGGATTTTGCCCGAATCACTCCAACCTACCAAGCCGCCAAAATACCCATTACCAGGGACACCAGTAACCGAGATCCCAGTAACCGAAACACCGGATATTGTTCCATGACTCATGCCTGCCAGAACCCCCACGCTGCCATATTTGGTGGTAGAAGCATAGCTACTAGTAACTGAACTTGTTACAAAGGACAAGTTTCTAACTGTGCTAGTAGAGCCCAATCTTGTAAAGAAGCCGGTGTGTTGAGTAGTGGTGGAGAGGATCAGGTTACTGATGGTGTTGTTATTGCCTTCTAAGGTGGCGGCAAATTCTCCATCAATGGGCTCCCAGTTACTGGTAGCAGTGGCAACGGGGGCTCCTAAGTCAATGTTATCAACTAGTTCATAGCCGATGCAACCTACGGTAGTGGGACAACCTGCATCAGATCCTACCTTATCTCCTAGGTCATCTTCTTCTTCATCATAATGACTGCCGTCCAGATCGTAGCGGATGTTGTTTAGCTCCTCAGCAGTGGAAATCTCTATCAGACCGTCGCCGTCGTCATCTACATCAGTGGCGTCGTCTATGCCATCGTTATCTTTATCGGCGATGTCTGCGATGTCTGTACAACCATCGTTATTAGCATCAGTAGTAGCAGCGACAAGAGGGCATTGGTCATCAGTGTCGATTATGTTATCGTTGTCATCATCGTTATCTTCGCCAGAGTCTTGGCAACCATCGCCATCAATATCGGTGGTGGTGGTGCTAGTCCAGCCTTTGTCGCCGTCTTCGCACTTATCAAGCCTAATGGTGCTATCATTGGGGTCATTGCCATATTTGCCATCATTATCCGTGTCTTCACCAGTGCCACCATCTTTGTCTTCGTTTCCTGCTCCATCTTGGCAACCATCGCCATCAGCGTCGGTGGTGGAGGAGCTGGTGAAGCCAGAAGGGCTACGGGGACATAGGTCCAGAGGGTTTCCATCTGCATCACCATCCTTCACTCCATCATTGTCGCCATCGGTGTCACTACACTGAACGAAGTTGATATCTTGCCTACAGAGCAAATCGCCTTCAGTTTGGACGCCGGGGGGATTATCCTGGTATGATCTCAGACTGGGATATTGTTTGTTTGAGCCAAAATTCCAGTTGTTGGTGCTCCAACCGTCCGTGCCAAAATCACTAGCGGTGGTATTGGCATTCAATTCTTTTAGTTGAGTGCTAGTTTTACCGGTGGCCTCAGGGCCTGTAAATGATTTTATTTTTTCGCCATTCAATTCACTATCACTATTGTAATAGTTACCAGTAATTGTGATTGTATCATCTCTTGTATTGCCAATTAAGCTGCCCACCCTATCGTCTCCATCACCACCATTAACAACACTTAGGGAATAATTGTTCTGGATGGTTCCAGACGCAATATATCCCACCAAGCCGCCCACAAAGTCAAAATCTCCGGCACCGCCATCAGCAACACCTATGGAATAACTGTTCTGGATGGTTCCAGCATCAACATTTCCCACCAAGCCACCCACCCAGTCATTATTACCAGCACCGCCAGTAGCATTACCAGTGGCAAAGCTATTTCCGATGGTGTTTTTTTCAAGGATATATCCCACCAAGCCGCCCACGAAGCTAGCATTTCCGACATTGCCAGTGGCATTGCCAGTGGCAAAGCTATTTCCGATGGTGCCACTAGATGTACCCGCCAAGCCGCCCACAGAGATTTCATTACCAGCACCGCCATTAACAGAGCCAGTGGCATAGCTATCTTGGATGATACCACCAAGAGAATTTAAGCCTACTAAGCCGCCCACAGAGACTTCATTACCATCACCGCCATTAACGGTGCCAGCGGCAGAGCTATTTTGGATGATCCCATTGTTAAAGCCCACCAAACCGCCCACAGAGACTTCATTACCATCACCGCCATTAACGGTGCCAGTGGCATAGCTATCTTGGATGGTACCACTAAGAGAATTTGAGCCTACTAAGCCGCCCACAGAGCCATTACTACCATCACCGCCATTAACGGTGCCAGTGACATAGCTATCTTGGATGATCCCATCATTAAAGCCCACCAAACCACCCACATAGTCATTATTACTCGGGCTGACAAAAATCAGTAGATTCGCAGAAACCTTGGATATTTTTCCTGAACTACTGCCTACCAGAACCCCCACATGGCTGAAATTGTTGGTGGGAGCAAGAGTGTAGCTACTAGTAACTGAACCTGCTACAAAGGACAAGTTTCGGACTGTGCCGCGGTTCCCCAAGACCGTAAAGAAGCTTGTGTATTGGGTGCCACTGTTAATGGTTAAGTTACTGATGGTGTAATTATTGCCTTCTAAGGTGGCGGTAAATTCTCCATCAATGGGCTCCCAGTTACTGGTAGCAGTGGCAACGGGGGCTCCTAAGTCAATGTTATCAACTAGTTCATAGCCGATGCAACCTACGGTAGTGGGACAACCTGCATCAGATCCTACCTTATCTCCTAGGTCATCTTCTTCTTCATCATAATGACTGCCGTCCAGATCGTAGCGGATATTGCCCAGCTCCTCGGCAGTGGAAATCTCTATCAGACCGTTGCCGTTATCATCCAAGTCATTGCCATCTAGAATGGTATCATTGTCATCATCATCATCATCGTCGTCTGGTTGGCCATCATTGTCTGTGTCGGTGCCAGCACCGCCATCCATATCTTCGCCAACCGCACCACCTGTGCCAGAATCTTGGCAACCATCACCATCAGCGTCGGTGGCGGTGGAGCTGGTGAAGCCGGTGGGACTGGTAGAGCATTTGTCTAGTTTGATACCACTATCATTAAAATCGTTGATCCCATCATTATCATCATCTTCGTCTTCGCCAGCATCCTCGCAACCGTCGCGATCGTAGTCAGTTATGGGGGTACTGACGAATTTCTCATCTTCACTAGGGGAGCATAGGTCTTTCTTGGTGGTGCCATCTGCCTCAAAATCGGCGATGCCATCGCCATCGGTATCAATAGATCCGCTACCACCACTGCCACCACCACCACCACCACAGCTGGCTAGGATTATGGTAATAATTAAACCGGCTAATAGTCGCCAGTGTTGTAGAAATAATTTTCTCATGGGTGCCCTTTTAATCTGATTGGATAAAAACCGTGATCTGCAGGTAATGGTGATCTACAAATGATGGGGTCTAGGTCATACTTATATACTACAATTCACATTGTGTCAAGTTTTTTTCGGAGTGTCTGTTTAAGGTGTAATCATCTTAGCACACTTTCCCTGTAGATTAACTGCCTGAAAGGCTAATCCTAAGGCATGCCTCGGCTTGAAAAAGCACCCGCCGCTGTAATAGTCCTCGGAGGTAGCTAGAGGCACATTTCTTTAGGCAATCTTCCTAGGGGGGGGGGTAGCCTAGGGCGTCCCCGCACCCTGAACGAAGGCGTATTTTGTAATTAAGCGGGGTTGCTTACAGAGTAACTGGCCATTAACTTGGATGATTATGGGAAGTTCGGTGCTGAGGTTTGTTATTTTATAAGAAGCGTCTTATGAGCATATTGAGTTTTTTGAGTTAATGATCAAGTTTTTTGGGTTGCAATGTTTTTAGAGTATTTTTAAGGCTTGCATAAGCGATTTTATTTGAGTATGGTCGGGGAGTTGGGGTCAGTTAGATTTTCATCGTCACTGGCAGATAGACGGCACACAGACAGCATACGGGTAGATATGGCGTACAAAATGAAGACCAATCGTTCCGCTGCCAAGCGTTTTTCTTTTACCGCTAAGGGTAAGCTCAAACGCAAGAAGGCGGGTATGCGGCATTTTATGCGGCGTAAAAACACGACCGCTAAGCGTCGCCTGCGTCATAGTGGATACGTTTCCGCGGCCGATAGACCATTGCTGAAATGCCTGCTTCCTTATCGCTAGGTATTTTTTGTTAGGTTGATTGTTTTAGCTTAATTTTTTGTTTTATTTCAGTTATTAGTTGCCAATGGCGAAGATCAAGAGGGCCGTGGCTGCCCGCAAGCGAAAAAGTAATTATTTCAAAGCCGCCAAAGGTTATTGTGGCGGACGGAGGCGTTTGTGGCGTACCGTACGCAATGCCGTTGATAGAGCCCATAGCTACGCCTATCGTGACCGACGGATAAAGAAACGCGATTTTCGGCGTTTATGGATTGTGCGTATCAATGCTGCTTGTCGTCAGTTGGGGTTGAGTTATAGCCAGTTTATCTGTGCGGCTCGGCAGTCCGATATGGGACTAAATCGCAAGGTGCTGGCAAACATTGCCGTTCAACAGCCCCAAGTGTTTGAGAATATTTGTTCCAGCCTTAAAGCTAAGGTGACCGAAAATCTCGTCAAGTCGCCTGTAAGTTCTCCCAAAGAATAGCAAAGCAACTGAGGAGGGGGGGGCGAGGGGCGGAGAGCTAATTCCAGTTGCCAAGATCGAGTTTAGCGGTCGGGTTTGGCGATCGAGTTTAGCGGTCGGGTTTGGCGATCGGGTTTAGCGATCGGGTTTAGCTGACCCGTTGATTTTTCTTTCCCTCTCTCTGATAAAGAGCCAGCGTTTCTCGTTTGAAAGCCGAGAAGCGTTTTTCGGTAATCGCTTGTCGTGCCTGCGACATCAGCCCGAGATAAAAATGCAGATTATGAATGGTAGCCAGCGTTTGCGATAAAGGGTCCCGATTGCGAAATAAGTGATGCAAATATGCCCGCGAATGATGCCGACAAGTTAAACAATCGCAGTCTGAGTCAATCGGGAAGCCGTCCTTGCGATAGCTACCACCCGTAATTCGCAGGCGTCCCACCCGAGTGAATAATACCCCAGAACGAGCATATTTAGTAGGGATCACGCAATCACACATGTCTATCCCCATTTCCACCGCGGTCAAGATGTCCTCAGGCAACCCCACGCCCATTAAATAACGAGGACGATCAGCAGGCATATGTTCTACCGTAAAGCCCAGTACCGTGGTCATGACCTCTATGCCCTCTCCTACACTCAAGCCTCCGATTGCCATTCCCGCTAGATTCAGAGCTGCTAGTTGCTCTACACAGCCCTGGCGAAGATCCGCATGAGTCCCCCCCTGCACAATCGCAAACAAAGCCTGTCCCTGATGATGATCCGCCTGACGATGATCCGCCCGATGATGAGCCGTCTGACAACGCTCAGCCCAGCGTACAGTGCGTTCCATGGCTTGTCGCGCCATTTTATAAGAAGCAGGATAAGCTAAGCATTCATCCAGCACCATGACAATATCAGCCCCCAGCTTTTGCTGGATCTCCATCGCTTTTTCTGGGGTCAGCCTCAGCTCGCCCCGCTGCGTGATAAAGGATACCCCCTCCTCAGTAATTTTTCGCTTGGGTAATGAAAATACCTGATAACCACCACTATCAGTTATCACCAGCCCCTGCCAGCCCATCCAACGATGGATCCCTCCAGCCGCATGTACTAAATCCTCCCCAGGCTGCAAATGCAAATGATAACTATTACTCAACAAAGCCCCCACTCCTAATTTCTGCCCCTGCCAGATCGGCAAAGTCTTGATGGCTCCCTGACTGGCAACTGGCATAAACACTGGAGTCTCTACCTCCCCCCAAGCAGAAATCAATTTCCCCCGCCGAGCTTGACCATCGGTAGAACATAATTCAAATTTTAAGGGTGTAGTTTGATTAACGGTCATGGTACAGCCAATATAGCACACGCAGTATCATCCACCGCAAGAACACCATGGAAGGCCCTAGCTTAATTTACTCCTCTTATGACTGGGTGCGATTGCTTTCTCAGCAAGTGGAATTGCCCCTACAAAAAGACCATTATCCTCTTTCTCAGCCGCCTAGTTCGCTGCAAGAACAGCTAACTCGCTGGCATGAACACTCGCTGGCTGGCACGTGGTCGCCCACTCAAGCACCAGAAGCCAGAGCCTTTAGAGAACTGGGTGAAGCCCTATTCGCTTGGATCAGTGCCTCCCTCTGGCTAGATAAAAAAAATCCCGGCCCCCTGTTACTCCAAACCGAACCCCAATGGGCCGATTATCCTTGGGAACTTCTCCATGACGGGCGTATGTGGCTGGCATTATCTCGCGGAATAATTCGCTTGGGAGAACACAAGTACTCCCAAGAGCATCCCCGAAGGTACCCGCAAAGGTATCCCCGAAGGTACCCGCAAAGGTATCCCCAAGAGCATCCCAAAAGGTACTCCCAAGAGCATCCCAAAAGGTACTCCCAAGAGCATCCCAAAAGGTACTCCCAAGAGCAGTGCCCAAGGAATCAGTACCCAGAAAATACTGCCCGCCCTGATGTCCCCCAAATACCCCTCTCCGCTCCCGCTATCCCAGCCTCGCTAGACCTAGGCCTCCCGACCCCCACCCTACCCCACCCCCTCCGCTTGGTCACTGCTACCGCCCAACCTCCTCACCAATCTACTCAGGCAGCCATGGTTAATCGCTTGCAACGCATGCAAAGGACACTCCCACCAGATATTCTTAACTTGCCCCCCCCCAGCCCCCCCAGCCCCCCCAACCCACAAGGACGCTTTGATCACCGAGTACTAGAACCACTATCAGCCGCTAAATTAAGTCGCTTGCTGGCTGAGCCTCCTGATCTGCTCTGGCTCAGCTGCTATGCCGATGAATACGGCTGGTACTTGGAAAGTCCCTCGGCAAAATTGGAAATCCTAGACAACCGTTCCATGTACGGTCGGTGGAGTTCTGCGGCTAAGGCGGGCTTAAAATTGCTCTTATTGCAGGATTCATCCAGCTGGCTCAATCCCTCTCATAGTCACACCGTGGATTGTACCCTACTCAATAGCGGTATTCCCGCCCTGATCCGACTCAGAGGACAGCTATCTGCCCCAGTGCAACAACGCTATTTCCAGCGATTATCTTTGCAGCTTGCCCAAGGAAATTCCCCCGAAGCTAGCCATCTGGCTGCCATCCAGCATGTTGCTCTCTGGGGAGGACATCAGGGACAATGGGCTTATTTACGCTTTCAGCAATCTTGGTCTCAGCCAACTCTGTCTCAGCCAACCCTGTCTCAGCCAACCCTGTCTCAGCCAACTCTGTCCGAGCAATCTATCCCGCGAAAACAAAAATTCTGGCAATCACCCCCCCTGGATACCTTAGTTAATTTAGCACCTTCCTCGCCAACAAATCCCTCACCGATGAATCCCTCGCCAACAAATCCCTCACCGATGAATCCCTCGCCAACGAATCCCTCACCGACGAATCGCTGCGCCGATCGGCATCAGAGCTTGCTAACATTACTGAGTCACCTCAGGGCAGAAGCTCCAGCTTTTTTGCAATTAAGATCCTCCCCCAGCGGAGGAAAAAGTACCCTAGTACATGCAGCCCTAAAGCATGTTAAGTCCCGTTACGACAAGGTGATCCACCTTGATGGAGATTTCCTTTCCCCTAGCTTGGAAGAACTAGAATTTTGGTCTCCCGCAGTTATCCCGAGCCGCAATGACAACAACCCAAATGACAACAACCCAGCTGATAGTACTGCTCCGTGGCAATTGCTAGGAAAGATGTTGGCTCTACCCGAAGTACCAGCTGATAAGTACCAGAGCCTGATTGCCTCAGCTTGGAGGAATACCTCCCACTTATTGGTGCTGGAGCATGTGGAGCATAAGCCAAGCTGGCTTGGTTTGGCAGTTCGCTTGGCAGAGCTGGAGGGTAAAAGTTGTACCTTGCTGGTAGGCAATCAAAGCTCGGATTCCCTCAAGGCAGCTGAGGTTCTGGAGTTAGCTCCCTTGGAGGAAGAAGAATTGGAGCAAGTATTCGGTCCCAGCTGGATGCGAGAGGTTAGAGCTCGTCCTGATGCTCAGCAGTTGCTCGCTTTGTGCGGACAGCATTTATTATTGGGTCGTTTATTATCGCGACTTTCGCCTTGGCCTTCGCCAGAGATAGTGAGTTCTTGCTGGGATAAATATAAGGCGACTGCGGTAACCTCTGCCACGGTAACTTCCGTTGCGGTAACCTCTGTTGCGGTAACCTCTGTTGCGGTAACCTCGGCTTCCGCTTCTCACTCATCTTTTCATTTGGCAGAAGCCTCAAAAGCGTTGTTGGATTGGCTGGTGAGTACCCATGTATCCAAGTGGAGTGCCGTGGAGATAGAATTGTTAACTCTGTTTAGCCTGTGTCCAGCTGCCTTGCCTAGCGAATTACTAGGGCATTGCTGTGCGTCAAAATGGCAGCTGGCTTTGGAAAAGCTAGAATCTGAGGGCTGGTTACAACGACTATCCGCTGGCTTCTGGCAGCTACCCAGTGGGTTACGCCAGCCCCTGACAAAAAACCTGCTCCAAAAAATGGGACCTGCCAGCTGGGAAAAAGCCTGTTCCTTGCTCCTAAAAGGAATGACCGTCTTAAATTCCTCTGAGTTGCCTAAAAAAGACCTTCAACTCTTATGGGAAAGTCAGCAAGCCAATCTAGCAGAACTAGCCCTGTTGCTGGATGAATTTAAACAATACTCCTCCCTATTGCAGTTGTATCAGCTATATCAAAAAATCTGCCCGCTTTCTTACAGCCTAAGCAATAGCTGTGAACCTGCACTGCTCGGCTGCTTGCTACGAGCCATCCAAACCTGCCCTGCTGCCATAACCACCGAACTGAAAAAAACTACCTCGCCAGACCCGCAACTTAAAGACCTCAACCTAAAAAATCTGGAATTTGAACTCCTAGCCAAAACCGCCTCCCAAGCTGCCAAATACCAAAACTGGGCTCTCGCCCGAAAACTAGCTCAACAAGCCCTTCAGCATAACCCCCCCCCCCAAGATCTGCATATCCCCCAAGCTCTTCAGCATACCTCCCCAGCCGACCCCCCAAACCTAAAAAAACAGCTGCTGGAAGTTCATCGGGTATTTAATCAAAGCCAACTACACCTCCACAAACCCCCTGACAACCCCCCTGACAATCCCCCTGACAATCCCCCTGAACCCAACCAAAATACCCCCACCCACCCCACCCCCTCCCAACAAGAAGCAGCCCAGCAGTGGCTCGCCATTGCCCGACAAACCCAAGACCCCCCCTCCCTGACCCTAGCCTGCGAACACCTAATCCAACTGGAAAAAAATCCCTCCCGTACCCTGATAAAACTCCTTACCTCCCAACTGACTTGGCTAGAACACCTAAATACCCCCTCCTCACTCCCGTCCCTTACTCGCCTGCAAGCCCTGCTGGCACGCTGCTACTTGCAAACATCCCCGCCACAGCCAGAACTAGCCTTCAACTTGGGAAAACTGGCACTCCTACACTGGCCAGCCAAAACTGCCATACCTAATTGGCTCTCAAACCTGCTCGTACAAATATATCTGCAAAAAAATCAACCGCTGGAAGCTTGGAAAACATTCTCCAAAAATCCCCCCCCCAATCAAAAAAACTTAGCCCTCCTCCAACAAATCTGCCCCCAACTATCGCAAACCACACCCGAACAACAACTGGATGCCTACCTCCTACTGGAAAACCTCTTGCGACAACTAAAAGAACCACAAACTAAAATCGCCCAAGTACTAGACATCATCGGTAGCTTGTACTACCACCTCGGCAAACACCAAAAATCTGCCCAAGCCTATCAACAAAGATTACAACTGGAATCCGTACCCTGATGTCCTACCCACCCCCTGCTCTTTGCTAAGCCAAGGGCGAAATCCTACCTACCCGTTTGGCAGCTTCGGATGTCTTGGCAGCTTCAGCTGTCTTGGTAGCTTTAGCTGTCTTGGTAGCCTCAGCTGTCTTGGCAGCTTCAGCTGTCTTGGTAGCTTTAGCTGTCTTGGTAGCCTCAGCTGTCTTGGCAGCCTCAGCTGTCTTGGCATCAAGAGATTTCTTAAAACGCTGAAAAGAAGTCCAATATCCCCATCCGCTAGTCAAAGATACCCCCACACTTAACCAGAGTAAAACCACTCCTAATAACTCGGTGGATATTTCCCAAGGATTGTGGCTTACCAATAATACTCCAATGGCAATTCCTTGAATGACGGTCTTAAGCTTTCCAAACTTGCTGGCTGCCATCGCCCAGCCCCTTAAAGCAGACCGCTGACGCAACATGGAAATTCCAAAATCCCGCCCTAATATCAGAATAACTGGCAAAGCTCCTACCCGTTGCAAACCCACCAAACTAACCATCAAGCTCATTGCCAAGATCTTATCAGCTAGAGGGTCCATCAATTTTCCCTGCTGAGATACTTGCTGTCGGCTACGAGCTACAATGCCATCGGCAATATCGGTGGATACCGCCAACAAGAACAACGCCAAGGCAACCCAGTTATAAAAAGGTTGGTCTTGATACAAAACCACCAACAAGGGAGGCACTAAAGCTACTCGCATCCAGGTAAGCCGATTGGGAGTAATTACCCAGCCTGAGGTTATAGATTTCTTAGGAGATTCCATGGGAGATTTCCTAGGAGATTCCATGGGAGATTTCCTAGGAGATTCCATGGGAGATTTCCTAGGAGATTCCATGGGAGATTTCCTAGGAGATTCCATGGGAGATTTCCTAGGAGATTCCATGGGAGATTTCCTAGGAGATTCCATGGGAGATTTCCTAGGAGATTCCATGGGAGATTTTTTGGTGATAGCGGGCATATCTGGTCATTATTTGTACTTGTTTATATCAGCTTGTTATTTGGCACAATGTTTAAGATAAGTAAATAATGCCGATAAGGCACAGCTGCGATTATAAGCTTAAAACTCTGCGGGAGCAATGCTCTGGGATATTGTCTTGGATGGTACTTTCTGGGTGGTACTCATGTTTTCAATGCATCTTTGATTTTTTTTTCGCTGAGGTTATGATGAGGCGATTAGCTAAGAAATGTCGCTGGCAATTTTAGCTATTTGGGTTTTTTGTTACTAGCATTGAGTATCGGTAGCAATTTTTTAGGGCTTGAAGAAAAGGGTACCGAATGTATCTACATTTGCTGAGTTTCAATTTTCGCGTTAGTAGTCCTGAGTTAAGAGAGGCTCTTTATGTTCCTGAATCTGAGCGAGTGAGTTTACTTAGGGAGATGCTGGATATTGGAGAGGAAGTATTTTGGTTAACTACTTGTAATCGGGTGGAGTGTTATCTAGTGAGTGGTCGGGATGCTGAGCAGACGAGAGTTCGGCTAATTGCTTGGCTGGGGGAGCATTTTAGACTGCCGCGGGATTTTGATTCTGATAAGGATTGGGAAGAAAAGTGTTTGCAGCTGAGTGGTAGTTCCGCGGTTCGTCATTTGCTATTGGTGGTTACTAGTTTGGATTCCATGCTGGTGGGAGAGCCTCAGATTTTGGGTCAGGTGAAGCAGGCTTATCGGCAAGCTTTGGAAGCCGAGTCCTTAGGAGCCTTGCTACAACCCTTGTTGCAACATGCTTTTCGGACTGCCAAACGAGTGCATACCGAAACCGAGGTAGCTATCAATCCTTTATCCATCAGTCATATCGCGGTGCAATTGGCACGCAAGATTTTTTCTGGATTGTCAGATAAATGTATGCTCTTACTGGGGGCAGGTGAAATGTCCCAGCTGGCAGCTCAAGAACTAAAAAAAGACGGCTTATGTAACTTAAAGGTCGCTAGCCGTACCATTGCTCACGCCCAAGCCCTTGCCGAACAAGTACAAGCTCAGCCCGCTTGCTTTGCTGAACTAGATACCCTCCTTTCCACCGCCGATATCGTCCTAGGCTCCAGCGGCGCTACCCAACCTCTAATTACCCGAACAATGGCCGCCCAAGCCCTGAAAAAACGCAAAGGCTCACCAATCTTCTTCATTGACATCGCCATGCCACCCGATATTGATCCCACCATCAACTCCCTTGCCAATGCCTACCGCTACGACCTCAACGACCTGCAACATCTAGCCGAGGAAAATCGCCAAGACCGAGGACAACAAATCCAACAAGCCCTATCCCTAGTAGAAACAGAACTCAATCGGTGGCTCCAAAAACAACAGGAACTACTAGCAGTACCACTGATACGCTCCCTACGACAAAAAATCACCCGCTGGGGAAATACCGAATGTCAACAAACCCTCACCGCTCTCAAATATAAAAACCCCCTCCTCGCACAACAACTAGAACCATACCTAAACCAAACCATGCATCGCCTTATCAATCGCTTGCTCCATATCCCTTCTGTAAGACTTAAAAGTATCGCCGCCGAACAAGCCCTACTCTCTGCTCCACCGATACCCGAGTGCAATAACCCGCCCCTGCCTATCATCACCACCCAAGCCCGAGTACTAGCAGAACTATTTGACCTAAAAGAAAATCTCAACCCCGAGAACTCATTAACCCATGCTCGCCCGCCCAAGCACCAAAACCTGCCATGAACACTACTAAAAAACCGCTACAAGGGCAGAACATCCTCAATACCAGACCAGCTGAAACAGCTGAAGATCTCAGTTCATTACTCCAAGCACAAGGGGCAGAAGTACTAGAATGTCCCATGCTGCTTTTTGAGCCTCCACCTTCATGGGATGACTGCCACAAATTCTACCAACAACTAAAACCATCTCACTGGATCGTCTTTACCAGCACCACCGCCGTTAAAAGACTAGTCCAGCACCTAAATGAACAAGCACAACCCTTAAAAAAACTCAAACTCTCCTCCCTAGCTGCCATCGGTGCCAGCACCGCCGCCCAAATGCACGCCTGCCAACTCAAACCCAGCCTCGTCCCCGATGTATCCAAACAAGAAAACCTGCTCCTCCAATTACTTAAGGTACTACCCAAAAAAACAACCATCTGGATCCCTCGCTCCCTAAAAGCCCGCTCCGTACTAGAAAATGGATTGAAAAAATCCGGCCATAAAGTGAAAATCATCCCCGTCTACCAAACCATCCCACCCAAATCCGGACTCGCCAAAGCCGAACCCGCCATCATGAAAGGCCAAATTAACTGGCTCACCTTTACCAGTCCTCAAGCCGTGAGCAACTTCATTGATGCCCTCTCCTCAGCTGCCAGACACGCCCTCCAAACCCATCAACCCCGCACCGCCTGCCTAGGAAGCATTACCTCTGAAATCGCCAACCTCCACGGACTAAAAGTAACCGCCCAACCCTCCCAACAAAACATGCCTGCCCTAGTCAAGGTAATCGTACAAATTACTGAGGCAAATAAATAAGGCACTGCAACTAGATACTTCAACTAAAACACTGCAACTAGATACTTCAACTAAAACACTGCAACTAAAACACTGCAACTAAAACACTGCAACTAAAACAATCCCTCCTGCCTAATCCCTGCTAAAAATTTCCCCAGAACAACCGCTATGCCTACCCCGCCCAATCCTCCAAACTCCACCCCCACCCCCACCCCCCCCACAACTGCCATCCAGCCACAACTAAGGCGACTAGCCTACCAATACCTGCTCCATAACTTCCTCTATAACCGCCTGCAACAACCCCTCATAAGTGATCCCGCCTACGACCAAATTGCCCGAAAACTATGGCAACTCCACCAACTACATCCCAAAATTACCCTGCCTTATCAAAAAATCCTTAAAAAATCCCTCGGACCCGAGGCTTCTGCCTTCAACATCGTGAACTACCCCCCCCCAATCATCACCACCGCCCTTAAGCTGCTCTATCAACAATCATCACCACCAGTGGACTTCCGTGAATTTGTAGAACGACTAGGTTGTCAAATTCAATACAACTCGCTACCCCCCCACCCCCCAAAGCTTGATTAACTCTTGGAGAACTCAGCTGATTGGGATACCATATCCATCCTGATTTAAGGTTGGTTGCTATACATTTTTCCTAGCTTGCAAAAAAACATGGCTGATACCGCACAACTGCCCCCACACGACAAAGAAGCCGAGCAAGGAGTACTAGGGGCTGTACTCCAAAACAATGAGTGCTTCTTTCAGGTTACCGATGTACTACAGGCAGAAAGCTTCTTTTCGCCCACCCACCGAGTAATATTCCAAGCCATGGAAGCCATGACCGAGCGTCAAGAACCCATTGACGACATCACTCTGGTTAGCCACCTGCGTAGCCGCGGAACCCTAGACGAAATAGGAGGCCCGCTCTATCTGGCGGAACTTAATGAATCGGTACCAGTAACTGCCAATGTGTTGGTGTATGCAAACATTGTCCGAGAAAAATATCAGCTACGACAGCTGATTGAATCCGCGGTTAACATCGCCAACCAAGGACGCCAAAATACCGAAGATGTCGGCAAGCTAATCCATGAAGCCGAGGATATTTTCTTAGAGCTAGCCAATAGATCCGTACGCCGCAGTTTTTATGATCTAAAAAGCATCCTAGAAATCAATTTCACCCAGTTAGAGAAAGCTCAATCCCTCAAGGGACAGCTGCTGGGATTACCTTCGGGCTTTGTAGAACTAGACAAATTAACCAATGGACTACAACCCTCAGAGCTGATCGTGTTGGCATCCCGACCCTCCATGGGAAAGACCTCGCTAGCCCTTTCCATCGCCCAACATGTCGCTCAGCATACCCAAAAAAGAGTGCTGATGTTTAGCCTAGAAATGTCCAAAGAACAACTAGGACGCCGATTGCTATGCTCAAATGCCTGCATTGAAAGCAAAAAAATGGAAGCCGGCAAAATGAACCAACCCGAATGGGACAGAATTATTAAAGTCACCAGCCAACTAGCTAATCTACCCATCTTTATTGACGATACCCCCGAAATGAGCCCTCTAAATGCTCGGGCAATCGCCCGCCGTATCAAAACCGAACATAGCCTCGCCTTAGTAGTGGTGGACTACCTCCAACTCATGCAAAGCCATCTCAAACATGATAACCGCGAACAAGAAATCGCCTACGTTTCCCGTAGCCTCAAGGCACTAGCCAAAGACCTAGAAATACCCGTTATCGCCTGTGCCCAACTAAATCGCATGCTGGAAACCCGAGTCAATAAACGCCCCCGATTATCCGATCTACGAGAATCGGGTGCCATCGAGCAAGATGCAGATCTGGTGATGTTCATCTACCGTGATGAGGTCTACAATCCCAACACCGACTTCAAAGGAGTGGCAGAATTACACATCGCCAAGCATAGAAATGGCCCCATCACCACCTCAGAACACGGGATCCAGCTTAGCTTCAGGCCGCAATATACCAAATTCAGCAATCTCAGCCGACAAATAGAACCGCATTCTACCCCCTCTCATTAAGAAACTGCATACTTTTTGAATGTCTGGAGTATAAGGCACCAGAGTTCTTATCGGTAGCTCCCTGCCGAAATTAATCCTACCCCACCAAACCTCATGAAACTTAAAAGAAAATCAGCCTCGCTCCCCTCTGTAGCAGAGCTAATGAAGGACATGGAAGAGCTACAGACTCGCTTGCCCGCCGCCGATAAATGGTCCGAGGACTTCCCAGATACCTTCCTAACCATACCCGAAAAAACTACCCCTACTGATCACCACCCTGCCGATCCTACTCCCAAGCCATACACTACTCCCAAGCCATACACTACTCCCAAGCCAGACACTACCCCCGATCGCATCCCACCTGTGACTAGCCTGTCTAAAGAAATCCCGCCATCAATCCCGCCATCAATCCCGCTCCCCGAAGTAAAAGCCAGTAAAGACTCAGAACCAGCAAAAATAGAAAAACCTGAGGATACCACCAATGGCTTCTGGAATAAACCTCCTCCTGAACCCACCAAAATAAATGATGCCTTTGAGACCCTCCGACCAACCCCGCAAACCTCTCAACCACCGCCAGCTGAGCCATTATCCACCACACACCCTACAGAGAAAGATTCCGACCCCAAAAACAAATCCCAAGCCATCACCGAAGCCGAACAAATACTAGAAAAATCCACTGAAATACTTAGTGTTCTCAGCCAACAAGATCAAACAAAAAAAACCGCGACAATCCAAAAACCCCTCACCCTAGGAAAACTGCCCGCAGCCACTCTGTCCAAAGAAGAAAAAACTCCTGCCAAAGAAGAAAAAATCCCTGCCAAAGAAAAAACCCCAGCGACAATCCAAAAACCCCTCACCCTAAAAAAACTGCCCGTAGCCACTCTGTCCAAAGAAGAAAAAATCCCTGCCAAAGAAAAAACCCCAGCGACAATCCAAAAACCCCTCACCCTAAAAAAACTGCCCGTAGCCACTCTGTCCAAAGAAGAAAAAATCCCTGCCAAAGAAAAAACCCCAGCGACAATCCAAAAACCCCTCACCCTAAAAAAACTGCCCGTAGCCACTCTGTCCAAAGAAGAAAAAATCCCTGCCAAAGAAAAAACCCCAGCGACAATCCAAAAACCCCTCACCCTAAAAAAACTGCCCGCAGCCACTCTGTCCAAAGAAGAAAAAATCCCTGCCAAAGAAAAAACCCCAGCGACAATCCAAAAACCCCTCACCCTAAAAAAACTGCCCGCAGCCACTGAGGAAGAAAAATTCCCCACTCTAGAAAAACAAAAACCAGAAGAAATTGTCGCTGAAACTGAAATAACAGCAAATACTTCCAATGGCTTTGGACCCCCCCCAGCCGAGCCACTGCCAGCTACACCCCTGATACAAAAAGATTCCGATCCTCAAATAAAAGCTCAAGCCGAAAAAACCCTAGTAGAATCCACTAAGATCCTCAGTACCATCTACAAACAAGACCAAACAGAACCCCCCGCTAAAATCGGAAAACCTTTCCCTCTAAAAGAACATTTATCAAAAATAACCCCAAAGGCAATCCCAAAGGCAATCCCAAAGGCAATCCCAGAGGCAATCCCAGAGGCAACTGTACTCCCTGCACAACCAACCCCAGAAATAAAACTTCCAAAAACAGATCCACCTAAAATTGAACCCCCAGAGGTGATCAAACCAGTGCTAACCTCACCAACAATAACACCACCAATTGACAAAAAAACCCTCCAACTCCCCCCACCCCTCCAAGAGCTCAAAGAGCTCAAAGAACCCCAAAAAATCCCCGTTCAAGAAAAACAACCCGACACCCCCCTGACACTGACCCAAGCAGAATTGCCTCCTGAGATTGAACCATTCCAAATTCCGCTTGAAACAAAATTGCCCTCTGAGGAAAAATTGCCTCCCGAGGAAAAATCGCTCCCCGATCCAGAATTGCCTCCTGAGATTGAACCATTCCAAATTCCACTTGAAACAAAATTGCCCCCCGAGGCAGAAAAAAAACCTGACCCAGCAACAACCAAGGCTTTCACCCTCCCTGAATCAGCAACAAAAACAAATGGATTCTGGGATGAACCTCCTCCTCAAAATATCCTTCCCAAAAAAGATCAAACACCTACCGACTACCAAGAACATCTCCTAGAAGCCGACCCCTTCCTCAGTGAAGAAGATATTCTGAGCCTAGAACAAGCCATCGCTAAAGCAGCTGATATATTGGAAACCTTCCAAGACAAAGACACTCAAAAACCAAAAACACCGCCCGACCCCAATCTCGCTGAACCGCTCATCCTGACCACACCACAAAAACTGCCTCCTCCAACCAAAACAACACCATTAGAAAAAACTCCTCCCGACAGAAAAATACCACCAAAAATACCTGCCAAAGCCATACCAACAATACCCTCCAAAACCCCAACCCCACCCGCTACCAAAACTACTCCTGTTTCTGTAACTAAAAAGGAAAAAACATATCAGCCTGCCAGCTGGCCCCTGGTGCATCCCCAACACAAAGATCCACTTTCGTTAGAAAAACCTGCCAAACCACCCCCAGTGTCATCTGCGGTACCATACAAATTAAAGCCCATTGCGAAACCCATCGCAAAACTTGCCCCAAAACTTGCCCCAAAACTTGCTGCAAAAACTGCCAAAAAACCTCAACCTACCCCCTCACCCTTTGAATTGATGCTTCCCAGAAAAGTGGAAAGAGACAAGCCAATTGATGACAAAATAGGCGGAGATAAGGGCAGAGGAATAGGCGAAAATGGTAGAGGAATCGGTGGCGGAGGAATCGGTGGCGGAGGAATCGGTGGCGGAGGAATCGGTGGCGGAGGAATCGGTGGCGGAGGAATCGGTGGCATAATAAGTGGGGAGACCTCTTCCAATCCTTTGTTGGAAGTCCGTTTGCCGACTGTTTGTGAGATCGGGCAAGCTCACCTTTTGGTGAAAGATTTAATGCAATTGCGTCCTGGGATGGTCATTCCTTTGCAAAGTACCAAGGGGCTAATTAGTTTGTTGACTGGAGGGCAGAGGATCGCCTTAGCAAAAACTACCAAAAAACTCCTATCTGGAAAAAAGCGTCTCCGCATTTATCGGGTGCTTTGGCGTGAATCCTTCAGAATTAACCTTTGACGGAACATCCCATGATCGGTATATGTTCTAGTAGGGAGCATGTTTCTGATGGCTTGTTGATCTAAAAAGATGGCTAAATTTAGCAAGCAAACGATGGCAGAAGTGAACGAACTTTTTGCCCGTTATCCTAAAAAAGTTCACGCTTTGTTGCCTATTCTGCACCTAGCTCAAAGAGATAATGGCGGCTGGTTGCCGCCGGGCTGGGATGTCTGTGTGGCTGAATTGTGTGAAACTAGTTTGAATCATGTACGGGGGGTGGTGACCTTTTACAACATGTTTAAGCGTCATCCAGTTGGTCAATATCACCTGATGGTATGTAGCTGCCTGCCTTGTGGGCTATGTGGAGGCTTGGATCTAATGAAACATCTGGAGGAGTACCTAAAAATTCACGCTGGAGGGATCACTGCTGATAATCTATTCAGCTTGGAGGAAGCCCAATGCTTGGCAGCCTGCGATAAAGCCCCTTTGATGATGGTTAACTTGCAATTATATGGCCCGCTAAAACTAGAAGTAGTGGACGAATGGATTGATGCGGTCTATAGCGGTAATGAGGATGCCATTCAGATATTGCCTTTGGCAAATACAAGGTTCAATAGTTAGTATGATAGAGACCTCAAAAGAAACCCTATGGTTGTTACGCAACATTCGCAGGAGAGACTATGACGGTAGCTTGCGAGCATATCTTAAAGCAGGAGGCTATAGGGCTTGGCGACAGGTGTTAAATGATTGCTCTCCAGCTCGGCTGATAGAAATTGTCAAGGAATCTGGCTTGCGAGGGCGGGGCGGAGCGGGGTTTCCTACTGGTGCTAAGTGGAGTTTTATGCCTCCACTGGCTAAAGATAAGCCCAACTACCTAGTAGCCAATGCCGATGAAAGTGAACCCGGCACCTTCAAAGACCATTTGTTGATGCTCCAAGACCCCCACTTATTCCTAGAAGGAATGATGCTGGGTTGTTATGCCATCGGTTGCCAGCACGGATATATTTATATTCGGGGCGAATCGGTAGCTGCCATTCAAATAATGCAAAAGGCAGTTGATGAAGCACGCCAAGCGGGACTATTATCCTTGAGCCTCCAGCCATTAGAACTGACCATCCACCCTGGGGCTGGGGCATATATCTGTGGAGAAGAAACCGCCCTGCTGGACTCACTGGAAGGAAAACGCGGTCAACCCCGCTTTAGGCCTCCATTTCCCGCTCAGTCTGGCTTTGATGGCTGCCCTACCACCGTCAATAATGTGGAAACCCTGGCTAATATCCCCCTAATCCTCGCAGAAGGAGCTAGTAAATTCGCTCAATACGGCACTCCCAAAAATAGCGGCACTCAACTGGTGTGCCTCAGCGGACATGTGAACAAACCCGGCGTCTATGAACTGGAAATGGGACACCAACTCCCACATATCATCCAGCATTTTGGCGGCGGCTTGCACCAAAATCGCCTGCTAAAGGCCGTTATCCCAGGAGGAGCTTCTGCCAGTGTACTAAAAGCCGATGAAATAAACATCCCCTACGACTTCGATAGCCTCGCTAAAGCCCAAACCATGAGAGGCTCTGGAGCTCTAATGGTCTTTGATGAAAAAACCGACGTGGTACAACTAGCTGAACGCACCATCCGATTCTTTAACCACGAATCCTGCGGCCAATGCACCCCCTGCCGAGAAGGAACCCTCTGGATACGACAAATGATGCGACAATTCCTAGACAAAGCCGGTAATGAAGACCTCCTACAACGCATGAATCGCATCGCTGGTAATATGATCGGTACAACCATCTGTGCCTTCGGAGAAGCCGCCGGTGCTCCCATGCAAGCCTTTATACAAAAATTCCCAGCCGAATTCCGCCACTACTTTTCTCATCGGTTGATCTAATGCTTAATTCTTCCTGCTATCTTCACTCATAGCTCCACTCATCGCTTGACTTAATAAGCTGGCTTAATCATTTGCATTCCAAAAACATAAAAATCAGGTAAAATCGTAAAACCATGCCCACTTTGTTCATCAACGATAAGGAAATAACCTTTGCCGAAGGGGAAAACATCCTCCCTGCGGTACTGCGTAACAAAATTGAAATCCCTCATTACTGCTACCACCCTGGCTTGAGCATAACCGCCCAATGCCGTCAGTGCCTAGTAGAAATTACCGACTTAGGTGATGGACACCCTAGCCCTAAATTGCAGGCTTCCTGTGCCATGCCCGCGGCCCCTGGCATGAGAGTACTCACCGAATCGCCCAAGGCAATCGCAGGACAAAAACTGGTCAACGAATACATCTTGATGAATCACCCGCTGGATTGCTCCATCTGCGATCAAGCTGGTGAATGCGATCTGCAAGACTTCGCCTTTCGCTACGGCAGTGGTAACTCAGAAATGGAATACGAAAAACGTACCTACGGTCGGCGTGAAATAGGAACCTTCCTAGAACTGGAACGTAATCGCTGTATTCACTGCTCACTTTGCGAACGCTTTAGCAAAGAAATAACCGGCAGCCACGACTTCAGCATGTTCTTCCGCAGTCACGAACTCACTTTTGATACCTTCTCAGACCAAAAAATCACCCATAAATTCCAAGGCAATCTAGCCGATATCTGCCCCGTAGGGTGCATCATGGAAAAAGACTGGCGTTTCAAAAAACGAGCCTGGAAACTAAAGAACACCCCCTCCGTCTGCAACGGTTGCTCCACTGGTTGCAACATAAACCTTGACCACCACGATAACCACATCTACCGCATCAAACCACGAGAAAATCACGAGGTGAACCGCTGGTGGATGTGTGACGAAGGGCGTTTAAGTCATCATCAGCTACCTAATAGTCGCAACCGCCTCACAACACCCCTGGCTATGGTAGCAGGAAAGCAACAGCCAGCCGAACTGTCTGCTCTTATCACCGCCTTGCTGGAACGCATTAAGGAATTGCAACCTCCACCCACTGAAATACTAGCTATCAGCGATTCCGCAGCTACCAATGAAGAACTCTTTATGCTACGCACTCTCATGCAACAAGGCTTTAACCAGTCGGTAGTGTTCTTCCCCTTCTGCCCAGGCAAAACCGCCATTGCTCCTCCTAAAAATCATCCAGACCCCTTCATCTACACCCTGCTCACTACCGATAAATCTCCCAATACCACCGGGGCCTCCCTGCTGGGACTAGTGCCCGATCCCAATGGTAATAAAATCCTGGATGCAGCTAAAAAAGCCTCCGTGATCTGGATACTGGGCTCACCTTTCCTCCAACACCAAGTACTCCACGATACCCTCGCCCAAGCTAAACTGCGTATCCACCTCGGACACACTGAAAACGTCTGGAGCAAAACTGCCGATGTGGTCTTCCCAATCTACACCCACGCCGAAAAATATGGAACCTATATCAATAAACTAGGACGCATCCAAAGAATCCAGCCTGCCATCAAACCTCCTGAAAATTGCTCCGACGCTATCTTCGTACTTAGCTCCTTGCTACAACAACTGAAAAATAGCCCCCCTCTGGCTGATGGCAAAGAAGTACTAGCAGCCCTAAGTCGTCTGAAAGGACCCTGGAACGGACTTAGCTGGGATCACATCGGACCCCAAGGAAAACCTTTTGACCTCTCTTCTTTGAAAAACATCCAGTAGAGCTTAAGCCCACCGTGAACTTATGACAATATTTTATCTACTAGCTTTCTTTAGCTTGCTAGGAGCTTTTGGGGTAGTACTAGGGCGTAATCCAGTTTACTGTGCTTTATCGCTGGTGGCATGTCTGTTGGCGGTAGCGGGAATCTTCATTCTGCTGGGTCAGGAATTCATTGCTGCGGTGCAAATACTAATTTATGCTGGGGCGATCGTGGTCTTGTTTTTATTTGTGATCATGTTACTGAACCTAAAAGAAGATTCCGCCTTTGGATTACGCTGGCCCTTAAGAACCATCGTAGCTGGTTTAGCTTGCGGGGGTTTGTTTATCCAGTTATCAATTTTGTTACTCAAAGCCGAGGAGAATCTGGGGATCCTGGGAGAATATCCGATTGAAAAGCTAGTAGAAGAGGGTTCGGTACGGGCGATTGGAGACACCCTCTTGGTGGATTACTTACTACCCTTTGAAGCTATTTCCATTATTTTGCTGGTAGCGGTGATTGGGGCTGTAGTGATTGCCAAGCGACGCCAAGTTCCTCCTCCTGAGGGAGAAAGTCAGGAGGATAGCGGATGAGCATGTTGGATGGAGCCTTGGTCTTGAGTGCAGCTTTGTTCTGTTTGGGAGCTTTTGGAGTGATTTTGCGTCGTAATGCGATCGTGATTTTGCTTTGCATTGAGTTAATGCTGAATGGAGTAAATTTAGCCTTGGTGGCTTTTAGTACTTTCTTGGATTCACTAACGGGAGTTTTGGTGGTGTTTTTTGTGCTAGCGATTGCGGCTGCAGAGGCGGTGATAGGATTATCCATTATCTTGTCTATTTTTCGGAATAGCGGAAAACTAGAAATTGAGCACATCAATTTATTAAAAGGTTAGGTAATTGATGGGATCCTATTTATGGCTGATAGCAGGACTACCTTTGGCGGGTTTTTTCGGTTGTGTCTTGCTGAATATGGCTGAAAACAAGCAGTTGGTGTTTTGGATTTCCCCTGGGGTTATTTTGGGATCATTTGGGTTAGGAGTGCTGACGTTTTTACAGTTATCGGCTGAGGAAGGGGGCATATTGCAGCAGGAATTATTCACTTGGATTAGGGCTGGTAGTTTTCGGGTAGGGGCAGAGTTGGAGATGGATCGGCTAAGTGCCTTGTACGTGCTGATCATAACTGGGGTGGGTTTTTTAATTCATGTGTATTCGGTGGGTTACATAGGAGCTGAAGCTGGTTCTCAGCGATTTTTTGCCTATTTGAATTTATTTATATTTTTCATGCTATTGCTGGTGTTATCCAACAATTTGCTATTGATGTTCGTAGGTTGGGAGGGGGTCGGACTATGCTCTTATCTGCTGATCGGATACGAACATCAGAGAGAAGCTGCCGCAGAAGCTGCCAAAAAGGCATTTGTGTTTAATCGGGTGGGGGATGTGGGTTTTGTGGTAGCTACCCTATTGGTGTTTTGGATTTTTGGTAGTTTGGAATTCAATTTCTTGAGAGAACAAGCTCCCTTGCGGCTGGAAGAAAATAGCTGGATTGCCAATTCAATAGTCCTGCTGTTTTTGCTGGCAGCAGCTGGAAAGAGTGCTCAAATTCCTCTCTATGTGTGGCTCCCAGATGCAATGGAAGGTCCCACTCCTGTTTCAGCCCTAATCCACGCGGCTACCATGGTTACCGCTGGACTCTACCTGCTGGCACGCTTAAGCGGATTGCTAGTACTAGCACCCTTTGCTATGGGGGTGATCGCGATATTGGGAACAGCTACTGCTCTATTAGCGGCTACCATCGCCTTGGTACAAAACGATATTAAAAAAGTGCTGGCGTATTCCACCATTAGTCAATTGGGATACATGTTCCTAGCCATCGGAGTAGGAGCTTTCACGGCTAGTATTTTTCATGTGCTTACCCATGCCTTCTTCAAAGCTTTGTTGTTCTTGGCAGCTGGATCAGTAATTCACCGCATGCATCACCAGCAAGATATGCGACAAATGGGCGGATTACTCCGATATATGCCCATCACTGGTATTACCTACTTGATAGGAGCCTTAGCAATCTCGGGCTTTCCCCTGCTATTTGCAGGCTTTTTCAGCAAAGATGAAATCCTCTGGCTAGCCTACACTTCGCCCTTGGGTAGCCATCTCTTGTGGGCGGTAGCCGCCCTAACCGCAGTGCTGACCGCTTTCTATATGTTTCGCTCGGTAGCCATGACCTTCTTTGGCAAACCACGATTCTCCGTTACCAGCAAGATTAAAGAATCTCACCCCAGTATGACCATCCCCTTGTTGAGTCTGGCATTGTTATCCATCTGCGGAGGCTGGATTAGCATACCCCATTTCTTAGGGCATCCCCTCCATCTTCCTAATTGGCTAGAAGGCTACTTTGAGGGCTTCTTCCCCTCAGTGGGATCCGCAACTGAGGAGGCATCCTTGGAATGGCTACTAAGCGGAATTACCTCTGGAGCAGCTCTATTAGCCATGATCTTCGGCTTTCTATTGTTCAGCCGCTGGCTGAAGGGAGCTTCGGCACTGGGTAAGAAAATGCAGCCCCTAGCACTACCCTTACAAAAAAAATACTACCTTGATGAAATATATGACGTGCTTATTATAAAACCCCTGAATTGGTTCTCTAGACAATTGCTGTGGAAAACCATGGATGTACGAATCGTGGATGGCTTAGTTAATGCCGTCGGACGAGGAGCAAGAGGCTTAGGTAGCCTACTACTACAAACCCAAACTGGCTTAGCACAAACCTATCTCTTGGCAATGTTACTGGGAATGCTGGTACTAGTCAGTTTGGTGGAAGGATGGTGGCTCTTTTAAGCCTAACTTTTTGAGAATTCGCACTTTACCCCGCACTACCCCGCACTACCTCTGTTCGCACTACCCTGATGGAAATACAACATGACCTCTCTAGCTGAAATACCATTGTTAAGTGCAGTCCTGTTTTCCCCCTTGCTGGGAGTGATATTGCTGCTGATTCCTAGTCGGACTGCCAGCTGGGCGAAATGGATCGCCATGCTCTCTGCTGCGAGTACCTTTTTGCTGGCTCTGCCCTTGTACTGGCTCTATCAACCCCAAGGAGCTGATTTTCAATTTGTTGAAAAACTAGCTTGGATTCCCGCTTGGGGAGCTTCTTATCACTTGGGGCTGGATGGTTTATCTCTATTGCTGGTGCTGTTGACTAGCCTACTTACCCTGCTGGCTATCATTGGTTCTTGGACTACCGTAGACAAGCACGTACGTGAATTCATGATATCTCTGCTGCTGCTGGAGATAGGCATGAATGGGGTTTTCTTGGCTTTGGACGTGCTGCTATTTTATGTCTTTTGGGAAGCGATGCTCTTTCCAATGTACTTCCTCATTTTAGTCTGGGGAAGTGAAAATAGAGTTTATGCAGCTTTTAAGTTCGTAGCCTATACCATGACTGCCTCGGTACTCATGCTGGTAGCCATCATTTTCGTTTATTTCTTCCACTACAAAACCCAAGCACAACTCAGCTTCTCCCTGCTGGATTGGTACCAACTCAATTTTCCAATCCAACTACAATACTGGTTGTTGGCTGCATTTGGGCTATCATTTGCGGTTAAGGCCCCCATGTTTCCCTTCCACACGTGGCTACCCGATGCCCATGTAGAAGCACCTACGGCAGGTTCTATGATTCTAGCTGGAGTACTCCTAAAAATGGGTGCTTATGGCTTCATCCGCTTTGCCATTCCGCTCTTCCCAGCTGCCACCGAGGCCTTTTTGCCCTGGCTCCTGTGGATAAGTGTAGCTAGCATCATCTACGGAGCCTTAGTATGTATGGTACAGCCCGACATGAAAAAACTAGTAGCTTATTCTTCTGTATCTCACATGGGATTTGTCACCCTGGGCATTTTCACCCTCAATGAAGAAGGTCTGCAAGGCGGAGTACTACAAATACTCAGCCATGGAGTCATCACCGCAGCTCTGTTTATGCTGGTAGGCATCATCTACCAAAGGCGACGTACCAAAGCCATCGCCGAATTTGGAGGGCTAATCCAAGTAATGCCTTGGTTCTCGGCAGCTTTTATCATAACTGCCCTAGCCTCAGCAGGACTGCCAGGGCTAAATGGCTTTGTCGGTGAATACCTAGTACTGCTCGGAGCTTTCCAACGCCTGCCCGCAACAGCCATCGTTTCCGCTTTTGCAATGATCCTAACCGCCATTTATTTGCTCTGGATGATCCAAAGAGTGTTTTTTGGTCGCCTCTCCAATCCCAAAAATAAATCCCTGCTTGACCTCACTTGGCTGGAAATCACCGTACTTACACCTCTGCTGCTCTTAATGATTTGGGTCGGAATATACCCCCAACCCCTACTCAACCGACTAGAACCCACTTCCCAAAGATTGGTGAATTCACTCTCTGAACGCCAATCGCAAATTAATCCAATCCCCGCAAGAACTCCGACCCCCGCAAGAACTCTAACCCTACCATTTGCTAAAACCTTGCCTATTCATCCAAAAAACCCTGAAAGACCCACTGAAAAACCTCTCGCCACCGAAAAACCCACTGAAAAACCTCCCGCCACCGAAAGACCCACTGAAAAACCTCTCGCCACCGAAAGACCCACTGAAAAACTTCCCCCCACTGAAAAACCCACTGAAAAACCATGAACGTTACCCTGATAGACATTTTGTCCGTGCTACCAGAAATACTGGTAGCAGCAACGGGATTGGTACTGATCGGACTAGATTTGCTTTTTCCGCGTATCAAAATGAGAACCATGGCAGGAGTTTCTTTGTTTGGATTGCTATTAGCTAGTTATGCCCTTTGTCAGCAGTTATTTCAGCCCATAAGTGGTTTTCAAGGCAGCATTGTGGGAGATGGATTCTCCACCGTGTTTGAATTGGTATTTTTGTCAGTAGGAGCATTTACGGTGCTGCTATCGGTAAAGAATTTAGCCAACCAGAAGCTGCCCCTTGGCGAATACTATGCCCTAGTGATGTTTGCCATTAGCGGAATGATGCTCATGGTCTCTAGCAGGGATTTGTTGCTGATGTTTATCGGTCTGGAAATCCTCTCCATTTGCAGTTACATACTTTGTGGATTAGACACCTCCCAGCCTCGTTCTAACGAGTCCGCCATGAAATACTTCCTGCTGGGAGCCTTCGCCAGTGCCATTTGGCTCTACGGAGCTACCATGCTCTACGGTGCCAGCGGTAGTCTACAACTGGAGGATATTGCAATCACCCCCCCTAGCTCCCTCCTGAACTTGGGTATGATCTTGCTCCTGATCGGCTTCGCCTTCAAAATCTCACTAGTACCCTTCCATATGTGGACCCCCGACGTCTATGAAGGAGCCCCTACTAGCATCACTGCCTTTCTGTCCGCAGGCACAAAGGCCGCTGGATTTGCAACTCTCACTCGCCTGCTCCTAGAAGCCCTACCCCTCCTACAGCCCAGCTGGAGCCTCATCCTCTGGGGAATAGCTGCCCTCACCATGACCAGCGGAAACTTGATGGCTCTCAAACAGCAAAACCTCAAACGAATGCTCGCCTACTCCTCCATCGCTCACGCTGGATACCTCACCGCTGCCCTAGCTGTCTCTTCCGCCCCTGCTCTGAGTGCTATCCTCTTCTACAGCATCGTCTATACCCTCATGAATACTGGCGTGTTCGCAGTAATCATTCTCGCTTCTACAACCCAATCAGAAAAACTCTCCTTCTCCGACTACCAAGGCTTCGGATATCAAAAACCCTTCCTCGCCCTGTCACTCTTCATCATGATGCTCTCCTTAGCTGGAATCCCCCTCACCGCAGGATTTATCGGTAAATTCCAAATATTTAAATCAGTCCTTCAACAAGGATGGATCTGGCTCACCATCATCGGAGTACTCAATAGCGTACTCTCTCTCTATTACTACCTCCGTATCGTGGTGGTTATGTACTCTGAATCCTCCTCGCCAGAAACCCCTAGCCTACCCTTCCATTGGCCTCTTTATCTGGTAATTACCATCTGCCTCAGCGGAATAATCTATCTCGGACTGTTTCCCTCAGCTTTATTGGATTTCATTACTCAGCAATTAGAAACATTTGGATAACCCTCAGCTCATTCAACCCCAGACCTTATCAACCCCAGACCTTATCAAGCCTAGGTAAATTCCACATTGGTTATCACTCCATCCCAGCAGAGCCTAGGTTTTCGCTTTCTCTTACTGACAGGCGGTATTAAAAGCCGTTCCTTGGTTTCCGCTTGTTTGCCTCAATTAGTAGCTCGGGGTCTGAAGGCAATACAGCTTAGAGAACCCGACTTAAGCCAAGTGGAATTGTTGGACTGTGTAGCTCAATGGAAAAATTTGATTGCTCCTTATTCCTTAAGCTGGTGGGTGAACGGTAGCATAGCCATAGCTCTGCAACTAGAGCTAGCCCTCCATTTGCCAGAAAGATTTTTGCCTCCCTCTGTGAAATTGATTGCCCAGTTGAAGCAGCTCTCAGGTTGGTCTTGTGCTGCACATTCTGCCCGCGGCCTCACCCAAGCTGCCCACTGGGGAGCAACCTTCACCTTGCTAGCACCCATCTTTCCTACTCCATCCAAACCAAATCAGTCGGGTCTAGGACTAAAACAACTGGCAGAGCTCTGCAAAAAATCTCCCCTACCAGTGATAGCCCTAGGAGGAATTACTCCCGAAAACGCCCTCAGCTGTCTGCACGCGGGTGCTGCTGGGGTAGCAGTTATCTCTGCCATTTGGGAAGCCCCAAATCCCGCCCAAGCTCTGTTGAACTTTCAAGCTGCCCTGGGAAGCTTGTAATCGCTGGCTGCCTGCCTGCTATCATCTTGCCCTCCTGTCCTTGCCCTCCTGTCCTCCTGTTATCCCATCGCAATGTACGAACCATGCCCGTTAAAACTTATTAGCAACGGTAAAAATGGGAATCTGTAAAGATTTACGGTCCTTGCTGGCTCGGTAGCTGATCAGCACATCCCACCACGAATGCAAGGCTACTACTTGTTGCAAGCTATAATCATTTCTTAGATGCATCCATCCAGTATAAACCCCAAACAAGGAGGCTAATACTTGATTGGCTGAACCACCTGAACCAGAATGTAATGACCCAAAAGTTAAAGAAGACATAGCTACTCCCCATACAGGACCAAATCTTTCCACAAATTCAGTGTTTAGATAACCCCGAAAAAAGGCTTCTTCTCCCATGCCCACCACCTGAAATGAAACAAAATGATGTGCCCTCAGAGTATCACGGCTCAAGCCCCCTTCTCGCCGATAGACAAAGTCATTCTTGCTAGGGTCTTCGGTGTTTTCAATAGGATCTCCCAGGGCCGCATTAGCTGCTAAGGCTAGTGGCACTAATACCGTCAAATCAGTGAAATTTCTCCATCTAAAAGGAGCTAAAGATAAATCTAGCAGGGTATCTTTGGGAATGGGTGTTCGGCTGTACTTTAGGCGATATTCTGGCAAAGCTCGGGCCGAACGATAGGCATCATATCCAGAATAAAAAGCTAGCCCGTTAAATTGCAGTACACTTAAGGTTTCGGCCTCCAAGGTGGTATGATTGATGCGTTTTTCATTGCTGGATTTAATCAGAGTATCTTCAAGGTAATCTGGACGTTTTTTCAAGCTGAGAATGCGGCTATTAAGTGCCCAGTATGCCCCCATTTGCCAGCCACCAGAGGCATAGTCCTCATTGATCAATTGGCCCAAACCAGGGAACAGCAAACTACTTAGGGCAGAGGTATTCGGTCCTAAGGCATGAGCCACAAAAGGCTGATAGGCAAACACCATCACCAGAGCATACCAAAAGCCTCTCAGTATTTTACTCCAAACGGCTGGAAGCCATGATCTCGGATGGTGCATACAAAGGGGGAAAGGCACTGCGGGAGGAGGATACTGCGAGGAGAGGATACTGCGAGGAGAGGATACTGCGAGGAGAGGATACTGCGAGGCACTGCGAGGATACTGCATCTATTAAATTAGTTTTGCATCTTTCTTGCGAGGGTACATAGCCATCCTGCAGATAGCAATGCCAATCTCCATTAATTTTGATACAATCACATATTCACCTTCTTTATATCAGACCATCCTGCTATCTTCACCTTGGAGCATCCTATTATGGAACTATGGAATGCCCCTCCCCCTCTTCCTTCTCCTTATTTAAGGTTCATCTACCAGCCCGACCAGCTGCTAAAAGCCATTCGGGAGGTTTGCAGTCATGATTTACGTTCCTCGCTATCCACCATAGATTTAATTTCCCAGCTGCTAGAGGATGCTCCCCTGAAAATTAAGGAGCAAGCCGCACGTATTCGCCATCAGACCGCCAAGGGACTACTTATCAGTGATACCCTGATGTATAGCTGTTTGGCAGCTGAGCAATCTCTTACCCCAGAATGGGGATTTTTCAACCCCGCTGAGCCCTTGAAACACGCTCTTAAAAAAAATGATTATCCCATCTCCAGCCAATTGCCAGAAACCCTATCCTGCTGGGGAGATCCCCAGCTGATAACCATTGCTCTGGAACAACTGATCTCCAGTTTATTTGCCAATGGTGCTACAAAATTAAAGTTTCTTCTCAAAACACATTTTAAAAATTCGCTGGGTCTCAGCTGGGAAATTGAAGCCCAGGGTCCCTATTTTCAGCCTCAATCCCTCACCCTGCCCCTCACCTTTCCCCTAGACCCTTCCCCTCCAAAAAATAGCCGAACCCTTCAATTCCTGCTGGCTCACCAGCTATTTAATCTACAGCACGGCACCATCAGCCATTCTATCCCTGCACCTTCCACCCCTGCACCTTCCACCCCTGCACCTTCCACCCCTGCACCTTCCACCCCTGCACCTTCCACCCCTGCACCTTCCAATCCCAGCATAGTCCTACAACTCTGGATGCCCTTTGCAGCCCCCAAAAATAAATGGCAACAAAGCATTGAAAAATTAAAACCCTGGCAAAAACTCCCCTGTGCAATCCTCAGCTCCGACCCCCAAAGAGCCAAAATAGCCGCCCATTGTCTAATGGCAGCAGGATTCAAACAGCTATCCACCCAGCCACATCAACCGCCCGCTTCTCTCTTACTTGATGCCCTTCATCCACCCCCCCCCTCATCCCTGCCAAATTGGATTAAACCACCCCCCATTCACGGACCTTGGCTGCTGGACTTCCAATCTCTCACCCCCTTTTCCTTATTGGAACTAATGGCTGAGAGCATCTCGCCCTGAACACACACCATTGACCACAGGTAGTCTTTTTTGATAGAACGCACTTATCTAAAAAAACTGATTATAAGCAGTTTTTTTCGGAAATTATTGGTATCTTAAACAACCTTTTTACGGTGTATAATTATGGAAAACTACCTAATTTCCTTTGATTTAGGAGAAAGGGAAACAGAAGACCACAAAAAAATAAGAGAAAACTTGGAAAGTACGCTAAAGACCGAAATCTATGATATTTTAACTACTACTTTGTTTTTTGAAAGTAAGCTTTCCTTAGCAGATATTTCAAATAAAGTATTTGAAGGTTTTGATTGTAAATACAGATTAATTGTATGCAAAGTAGAAGCCTTTAAGGAAAAAAACTTAAGAACCTACATATCTCATCTACAATAGTACTGCTTATATCTTTTCTTATTCTATGAAGAATGCCGTTGTTAAGCACTACTTTCTCACTGCAAAAAAACAGACTCATAAATCAAGCCGATATCCAGCTCCGTAAATGGTTTTTAGCAATTTGGCTAAGGGAGGAATTTTCTTGCGTAAATCTTTCACATGGGTATCTATGGTGCGGTCGGTGATATAAGTATCGTCCCAGAGCTCTTCCAAAATCTTTTCCCGCGTCAGCACCCTAGCATTGTTATCCACCAGCATCCTCAGCAAGGCAGCTTCCTTAGAAGTTAGCGGGAGCTGTTCCTTGTCGGGCAATTGAACCTCCTGCCTGTCCCACAGGACAACACAATCTCCAATCTCCGTATTCTCAATATAGGTCTTCGGGAATAAAATTCCTATCCGCTTTTTAACCCGACTCTTCAATACCTCCTTATCAAAAGGCTTGGTAATAAAATCCTCTGCTCCCAACTCCAAGCCAAAACTCTCTGAAGCAGGATCATTCTTGTTCGTTAAAAAAATAATCGGAACACCCCTCATCGCCGATTTCTGCCTCAACTTCAAACACACCTGAAAACCATCCAAATTAGGCATTACTACATCCAACAAGATCAGATCTGGATGCCATTCTAAGGCTATCTCTATCGCCTTCTCTCCATTGCTAGCAACGCGAACATCGTATTCCGAAACAAAAATATCCTTGATGAGTTCTAGATTGTCCTGTTCATCATCTACTATCAATATCTTTGCTTGCTTCATTATTCATCTCAATATCGCCTTAAATAAGTATATCATATGCCTTTAGAATTAGCACTACTTGGGAAGAGCATTATAAATCGTTAACTATAAGCACCAATTACGTTAGTGTTCTAGCAGTATCTAGCTCGCATAGTACCAAAGTACTCAATGGAGATGGAAAATATCTCCCATGGGGTATTTTTTCTGTTAGAGTTCAACGTACCTAGTAGAAACCGAGCCATAAAGCAGTCAAGAATATAGCAAACCAAGAGCAGCAAGCCAAGCACAGCAAGCCAAGCACAGCAAACCGAGAGCAGCAAACCGAGAGCAGCAAACCGAGAACATGGAGATCGCGAAAACTTTAGCAGCCACGGTTCGCACCCTGCATGGTTCATCTGCCTGTCGCAGATTGAGGCGAGCGGGTCGTTTGCCAGCGATTTTGTATGGTAAGAACGAGCCTCCCATCAGTTTAGAATTGGATACTCGCCAAGCAGAGCAGGTGTTTCAGGCCATTCACGGCAGTGAGAGGTTGATATCCCTGAAGGTTGAAGGAACTGAGCAGGAAAAATATCAAGTATTGGTGCGTCAGGTGCACACTTCACCCTTGGGTAATAATTTGGTGCATGTTGATTTTTATCAGGTTGATTTGTCTATCAAGGTGAAAGTGTTGGTGGAGGTTCGATCGGTGGGCAAGGCTGCTGGTGAAGTGCATGGTGGCTTACTACAAACCGTGATGCATGAGGTGCTTTTGGAATGCCTACCGGGCAACATTCCCCAACAGATTGAAATAGACATCAGCCCTCTCAACATTGGGGACAGCATCCATGTATCCGATATGCAATTACCAGAGGGAGTGGAGGCGGTCAATGATAAGGAAGATACCGTGATGGTACTACAATCCCCGCGCAAAATGACCGATCTAGAAGAAGAAGCTGCCACCGAAGAAGAAAGTCCTGAGTCCGAAGATTCAGAAGCAAAGCCTGAGGGTGACAAATAACTGTTGCTATGTTATCATAATCTGTTATCGCGTCCTGCTGGGTTAACAGCCTTGTTATTCTAATAACATCGTCTGGTAGCCTTGCTATTCATGAATGCCACCATAGAAACCATCGTAATGCCATCATGAAGGTTGATCATGTTAATTGTCGGTCTAGGAAATCCGGGGGATAAATATACTCTCACCCGTCACAATTTGGGTTTTCAGGTGCTTGATACCTTGGCAGAAAAAATTTCTGCTCCCGCTTGGAAGCGACAACAAAAGGCATTGTTGACTAAAGTTCCCACTCCGCCAGTCATCTTGGCTAAACCGCAAACCTTTATGAACCTAAGTGGAGAATCGGTTGCCGAGTTGCTTCACTTTTACAAATTGGATCCTGCCGATCTGTTGATCATCACGGATGACTTAGCCTTGCCGATAGGGCAGCTACGGTTGCGATTGTCTGGTTCTAGCGGAGGACACAAGGGGTTAGCATCAATTGAAAGAAGCTTGGGGACCACTAATTTTGCTCGCTTACGACTAGGAATTGGATGCCCTGAACGCAAGACCGAAATCACCAAATATGTGTTGTCAAAGCCATCGGATACTGAGGCTGATCAACTGGAACAGGTAATAATGTTCGCCGCTCAATCGAGAGCAGAGTGGAACCCCGATAACCCCCTTATAGCTACAACCTTCACCATTCCCGAACAACAAGCAGCTACCTAACAAAATCTTTGGTCTTTTTAGGCAAATATGCTAAAAATGCTTGGCAAGGAACTCCTCATTAAGCCATAGTAGAAACCCTGTATGGTAAATTCCTCTCCTGATGTTTCCCAATCGGCAACCATGAACCCTAGACCCTCTGAAAATACTACTGCTACGCCTGCACCCGCTACGCCTACCCCTGCTGGCACTGCCCCTGCTACGCCTGCCCCTGCTAGCACTGCCCCTGCTACGACAAAAACCTCTCCCAAAAAACCTCCCGACAATAGTACCAGCCGCAAAAAAGCCTCCCCGACATCATCCAGCGGGGGATACGAGTGCACCTTAATTTTGCACCCCGATCTAAATGATGATGCCCAAGACAATCTCTTGCAAAAATTTAAGAAATTATTTGAAGAACAAGGGGGAAAATTAACACATCAAACCCGTTGGGGAAAAAGAAAATTAGCCTATCCCATCAAAAAGCAGACCTACGGACACTATTATATCTTATATCTCAGTCTTCATCCCTTGGCCCTGCATGCACTAGAAAAACAATTCTGCATTGAAGAAAAGGTTTTTCGCTGGCTTTCCATCAGGGTGGAAGACTATAAGGCAGAATTGGCAGCCTTTGAAGAAATGAAACAAAGCCAAGAAAAAGCCCAAAAAGAACAAGAACTAACTCCCTAATTGATGGAAAACACCTCCCCCCTGTAAAAGAAACCTATAAAATAAACATGTTCCATAGAAAAAGAATCCCTAGCAATAAAAAAAGACGCCCCGGTAGTCGTTTATTCTTTATGAAACGTAAGGCCTCTCCCCTTAATAGAATGGAGAGCATCCCTTTCAAAGATGCCGAAATCTTGAAGGATTACGTGACCGATAATGGACGCATTATGCCCCGCCGAATAACTGGAACCGATGCTTGTACCCAAAGAAAACTGAAACTTGCTATCAAAAGAGCCAGACATCTTGCCTTGCTCTCATTCTCTGATGGTTATGTACCTCAAATAACCCCAACCAGCACCCCCAGATACCAATCGCGAGAAACCCCGAGTTCAGCACCCTATGTAAAAAAATATACTGGAGAAAGAAGCAATACCACCCGCACATCCGAACCAAAAGAACAAGCTGCTAACCCTCAAAATTAGTGAACCCAAATCCCTGCTGCTCTCCTGTTAAAGCATATACTCCCCTGCCTCACGCCCTCCTATAACCATCGTTGAATAAACCCTTCCGCCAGCTATGAATTATCAAATCATCCTCACCAAAGATGTTCCCAACTTAGGCTCCTTAGGCGATGAGCTAGTAGTCAAGGGCGGTTATGCACGTAATTACCTCATCCCCAAAGGATTAGCTATCGCTGCTAATCGCAAAAACGCCGCTGAATACAAGCATCGCCGTCTGTACTTGGAAAAACTTCGCCAAACCGCAATTGAAAGTGCTCAAACCCAAACCGAAACCGTAGCACAACTAGAACTCAAAATAAATGCTAAGGCTGGAAAAACTGGCAAGCTCTTCGGCTCCATCACCAATCGGGAAATCAGTACTCAACTGGAATTACTAGGGCATTCCATTGACCGACGCCATATTTCCCTGCCCAAACCTATTCGCCACCTTGGCAATCACATCTTCATCATCAAACTACATAGTCAGGTACGGGTGGAACTCAACTTAAAGGTAGAGCCAGAAGAAAAACTGCCCGCCCCTGATGATCCCAAAAAACAACCAGAAAAATCCTCGCCCCTTCCTGCACAAGAATTAAACCAAAAAGTAGCAGCTCCCCCAGCCACGGATGCCCCCGCTACAGATTCAACTGCCACAGATTCAATCGCAGCATCACCTGATACTGACAAAACAGAAAAAAATAAAGCTGCCTCCCCCGATATTTCTTCCTAAAGAGCCATCTCCCTTTCTGATCTTTTCCCGACCGCAGAGCTGGGTTTTCGGTGCGGTGGGTTTCGGTGGGTTTGTGTGGGTTTCGGTGGGTTTGTGTGGGTTTCGGTGGGTTTGTGTAGGTTTGTGTGGGTTTCGGTGCAGTGGGGTTCGGTGCAGTGGGTTTGTGATGCGATAGGTTTTTCAATAGATTTGCGGTGGGCTGGATTTTTTAGCATCCGAATCTTCTTTGCCTTTTGGCGTATGCCAAGAGGGCTTTTAGTAGTTGATGTTCTTGGAATTCTGGCCAGTTAGCGGGACAAAAGTAGTATTCTGCATAGGCACTTTGCCAGAGGAGAAAGCCTGAGGTACGTTGCTCGCCGCTGGTGCGAATGATGAGGTCTGGATTGGGCAGTTTGGCGTTATAGAGGTGTTGGGAAAGTGTTTCGGGAGACAGAGCGGCCGCGGCGGCTTTGAGAGAGGGGGGGTTAGGTTTTTGGGCTTGGGTATTCAGCCAAGTTTGAACTGCATGGACAATTTCCTGCTGACCGCTATAGGCGATTCCTATATTGAGAAAGAAATTTTTATGGTGTTGGGTGTCCGCTTCAATTTTTTTAAGGGCTTGGCACAGTTGTGGAGGCAGAGCTTCCAACACGCCAAATGCCCGCACGCAAATTCCATGTTGCTCAAGCTTGGGGCTTTTAGCTAAATTGGCGATCTCACTTTCAAAGAGTTGCATCAGTACTGCCACTTCTTCGGGTGTTCGGTGAAAGTTTTCCAAGGAAAAAACCCAAATAGACACCACCCGTACCCCTGTCAAACGTAGCCATTCTATTACTTTTTCCACCTTGCGAGCCCCGATGGCATGTCCCATCCAAGCTTTTTCTAATTTCTGACTGGCAGCAAAACGACGGTTTCCATCCAAGATAAGTCCCACGTGATCAGGACATTTCTCGTGCCTCAGGCGAAAGCGTAGCCAAGCGGTATACAAATTGAGCGGGAATATATTATAGGATCTCCATGGAGAAAAACTTGCCCCAGATGCTGAAGAAATAGGAGCATTCTTCTTATTGGAGGTAAAATAAAAAAGATTTGAACCAAAGATAGGCACAGCATTTTACTTGTATAAAAAATTACCTGCTAAAACGAGACTTAAAATTAACCTGCCGAGGTAAAACCTAGCTCAAGATAACCCATTCAGTATTAATGTGTTAGCATGGTCGGGTTGTTTAAGTTCCAGAAAACGTACCTATGCCAGTAATCCCCAAGATTAGCTGGAACGGACAAAAAAGAGCTGAGACCTCTTTTAATTTATTTTTGCCAGAGGAGAGAAAAACACCTTGGAAAAATCTAAAAAAGATTCAATGCCCCTAGAAGATAGACTGCATCAACTGGAGCAGTTGCGGCAGAGCGAAGATGTTGATGAATGGGGACCACACAAGGGTACCATGTTTGGTTCTTGGATCTTCCCTATTTTATTGGTGTCTTTATTGGTGGCAGTGTTGCATGTAGGTGTTCGCTTTGCCGATGTCGTATCGTTCACTGGAATAAGGTCCTTTGCGGAGCTATTTGTACTAGCTGAGTCGGATCGTGTCACCGATGCGATCGGGGGAATGGCAGAGGTGGTAGTGGCTTTGTTAGGTTTGGTGATCACCGTGGTCGCGATTGTGGTTCAGTTAGCCTCTCAGCGTTATACGCCAAAATTGGTGGAGCTCTTTGTAGCAGATCGGATTAACATTGGGTATTTCACCCTGATGGTGGTCACTAGCATGTATAGCGTGCTGGTTATTTATTCCGTTAATTCTGGGGTTTTTCCATTTTGGGGAGCCTTATCATTAGTAGCTTTAAGCATCTTGGTGATGATCCTCTTATTGCCTTATTTCTCCTATGTTTTTCGCTTTCTTACCCCTGCCAACATCCTTATAACACTGAGACGCAATGCCCTACGCTCCATGAAAAAAGCCTCCCGCTGGGGAGGACTAAAACAACACCAAGAAAACGCTGCTAATGCTACCGAACAAATCACCGACATCGCTCTCAGTGCTGTATCTCAAACCGACCGTAATGTGGCTTTGCTCAGCTTGCGATCCTTACGCGATGTTATGATTGACCATATGCTCATCAAAAAACGCATGCCCAAAAAATGGTTCAAGCCTGAAAAAAAACACTTCCCAGCTATCTCTTCTGACTTCTTTGATGAAATATCACAAGGAAACAACTGGCTGGAACTGCGAGGCTTTATGGACATGGACTTGGTCTTTAAGAGTGCAGTCCAGCAAATGCCCGATGTCGTCAGTGCCATCGCCAACAATACCCGCATAATGGGACACTACGCCATTCTGCTGGAAGACCGACAAGTCCTCAACGATGCAGTGCAATTCTTTAATACCTTTTTGCGTCATTCATTGAATGCTCGTAACCCTAAGGCGATTTACAACATTCTTTATCAATACCGTCTGCTAGCCGAAGAAATACTGGAATCTGATGCAGAACTAGCAGAAAAAATCGCTTTTTACTTCAAATTCTACGGCCAAACCGCCCAAAACTATAATATCCCCCTGATCCTTATTACCGTCTGCTTTGATCTAGCTTCTATTCTTAAAAGAGCTTATCACTTAAAATCCTCCTCCCTGGATAAATTGCTAAAAACATTCCTAGAAGTAGATGATAACCCCAGTACCCGTGCCAACGAATTTGATCTACGCAGTGTACGTAAAGCTCAAATAAGCCTAGCCAGCTTCATGCTGGCTCATAAAGAATACAATCTACTACAACAAATCATCGATGACCTTAGCATAGAACCTAAAGAACGCATGGAAGCCATCCTTAATGAAATTATGGCGGTCAGTTCCAAAAAATTCTGGGAAATAACCGACCGCGGAGTAGATTTCTTCTACCTGGATGATCAAGAAAAACAGCTGGTGAAAACGCTCTTTGAAGACCACATCTTTCCAACCTGCCAAAAAAATAGCAAAACAAAAGAAGAAATCTGCCCTGAAACCACCTAAACTCCCAAATTCCTACCCATCGTCCACCCCCGACAACTAAAACTTAACCCCTCATCCTGTCACACCAGTAAAACTCCGCCTAACCCTGCCTAACTCCGCCTAACCCTGCCTAACCCTGCCTAACTCCGCCTAACTCCGCCTAACCCTGCCTAACTCCACCCTCCTTGAAACCCAAGGGCATCTCTTCTGGGTGATGAAAAAACCACCAAAATTTGATGAATCGCATTGGAAAATCCAAAGCCCCCGCCAATGCCTGCAAAAAACCCGGCCAGCCATCCAAAAATCCGGCCCCAAACAACCAACGCCTACTAAAACGACCCAAAGGCTTAGAAAAACAATAACTAAATGCCATCCAAATGCCCGGACGCTTGTTCTCTTGCACCATCAAACATGCATCAAAGGTAGAGAAAAAATCTACCTTGCTCAGAGATACCAATGGAGTAGCTACAGTGTAATGATCCAATGCCTCCCTTAAACCCCCTACCTCCCCCTGCACCTTGAGCTTCTCATGCACATGATGACAAGGAAAATACCCCTTCCCGCGACGCAATAAACGCAACTGGGTATCGGGATATTGCCCTCCATGTCTTAACCAATAACCAAAATAATAGTTGCGGCGAGGCAAAGAAAAGCCATTCTTAGCAGTCCGACTAGAAATCACCTGCCGAATCTCCTTAGCCAAAGCGGGACTTATCTGCTCATCTGGGTCCAGGTAAAAAATCCAATCCCCGCTGGCTCTTTCTAAGGCATAAGCCTTGTTCACATTCAAATTTAAGTTGTTACTACGACGATAAACCCGCTTAGTATACCGGCGAGCAATCGCAACCGAATCATCATTGCTCTCACAATCCACATAGATTATCTCATCTGCCCAAGCTACCGACTCAAAAGCCCGAGCTAGTAAATCAGCCTCATTATGACCAGTTATGGTAATAGAAATGGTCGGCGAAACATTCATTGAAAACACAAAAAAACCGTAGAAAATCCAAAAACTTGCCAGCTATGATAACCTGCCATTCCCTCCATTGATAACATATCTGCTAAAATTCTCAGGCTGGCTATAAAATAAAAAAGTACTTATGAATGATTAAAAATGTCAGCAATGTAGACAAAAAAAAACGTACTTGCCAATTAAAGGTCACAGCCGCAGAATGGGCGAGCAGTTTTTTAGGAATAAACAACGACCAAGAAGTCACTATGCCTAAGATTTGGGTTAAGCAGCTAAACTTAAGGCGTATATTAAGCTGGATCACCAATGTTAAGAGTGGTCGGCGGGCGAGTTACTGGCAGGCGGGTCTCTGGCAGGCGGGTCTCTGGCGGGCAGGTCTGTTGCTAGTCCTGATCAGCTGCTCAGAAGCACCCCGACCTGGTGAAGCAGTCAGGGAAAAATCTTTTCCCCCAGCTAACATTTCCCCTGGGGAACACTTGTTTTGCATCACCAATCTAGGACACAGCTTGACCGTCTTTGACCTAGAAAATAACATTCACCTTCCTGAAGAAAATCGTCATATCTTGATGGATCCTGTCGGGCCTTGGTTTGATGATAACTCGGGTTACTATCTATCTCGGGTTGGCGGTAAAGGGGAGGGGAAAAATTTATTGCAGCGTTTTTCTCCCCAAACCTTGCTACCCGAGGGACAGATTGGCTTTCCTGCCAATAGCAATCCCAATCAATTGCTGATCCTGCCTAAAACTCCGACTGCCTTTTCTGAATGGGGCTGGGTGGCTCTGCGAGGTGATAGTCATGATAATTTTGCCACGGTGGGCATTTCGGTAGTCAATTTGGAGCGATTGGAGCAAGAATCCTTTCATTCTTTGACAGATTTAGTCTCAGCCGAAAAACGCAATGATGAAAAGCTCACCAGCTTATTAGGATTCATTTGGGATGCCGATTGCCCTTCCTTTGATGGTTCCTGCGTTTATGCTCTGGTAAATAATTGGAATGGCGAGTACCGTTCAGGATGGTTGTTGGTACTGCAGCCAGATAGCCAACATCGTCCGCAATTAAAAGCTTTGGTGCAGCTGGGAATATCACCCCCCTGGCCTATGCTGCTGCATGAGCAGAGTTTATGGATAGTCCGCAGCGGAGGCTTTGTGAATTATGGCGGTCAGCCCGGTAGTCTGCAGCAAATAAACACTGCCCTATTAGCCGATGCTGATTCCAGCAATGATATTATCCAAGAAATAGCCCTAGCCACTACTAGCGACTGCCCTGCCAAAGAAGACCGCCTAGACCGCCTTGGTTGTGACCCTACTGGTATATCTCTGGCACCCCAAGGTGATCGGGCTTGGGTGTTCACCTATGACGATGATTTTATCAGAGTGCTTGACCTAAGCACTGGCACGCTTGCAAACGACCCTCATCAATTAAAATTAACCGGTCCGCTCTTTAGCACTCAACAGGGACATTTTGCTGCCTTGGGTGGCTATGGCGACGCCAAACTGGCAAAATTGAGTGCCGATGGCAGTAGCATCCAAGCCAAGTACGACCTAGAGGCGGGCAATGGAAATCTTACTTGTACCCCGCACGCAGTTACAACAATAGATACTGCACAATCGCCCATAACAGCAAAGCAATTTGCCTACTGAGAGTAACACAATGCTCAGTGCTTATTCATCGGTTTTGGCTTATTCATCGGTTTTGGCTTATTCATCGGTTTTGGCTTATTCATCGGTTTTGGCTTATTCATCGGTTTTGCCAATGCCAGAGACAAAAATATTTGACAGCCGAGGAAAAAGCAAGTTGAATACCAAAATATATAGGTGAATTTAACTTCTACTAGCAGGATATCGTGTTTCTTTTATTGAAAAATTGCGGTCGTTGGCAACAGCTAGGGGGGATTTGCTTGCTTCTCAGTCTGGTTTTTTTAGGCGGACCGAGCGGTTCCAAATCCGTGGTAGGTAAAAGCGGTTATAAATCTGCTGAAGATAGAATTCACACCCCCAAACAAAACTTCCATGTCTTGCTGGAGAATAATAATGGTAAGCTGATAAAAATTGAACAATTAACTTGGGAAAGAAATGTTTTCTTAGAGGTTCAGTACAATAATATCCCGATAAGCTTACCATTTGCCTCTTTGCGTTCTCTAGAGCGTGTTGTCGCTGAAAATGATGAGTACGGCGATCTCATTCAGATCAAGGTAATTCTAAGCAAGGGCGATGTTCTGGTGATGAACATAGACCGCCACAGCAAGTTTTATGGCAAAACAATCCTGGGCAATGATAGAATACTCTTACGAGATATCCATCGGATAAAATTTTTGAAAAGAGAAATCTCATTTCCCTTGCCATAATCCATCACGGAGAGGTGACCGAGTGGCTGAAGGTGCACGCCTGGAAAGCGTGTGTGTGTCAAAAGCGCACCGAGGGTTCGAATCCCTCTCTCTCCGTTCTCAATTTTGGCAACCCCGTCAAATTTTTTATTCGTCTAAAAGACACCGTTATAACAATATGGCTACTGATGGGGTCCCTCGGTGCGTCCGTGCAGGAACTGCTGCCAGATGAGGTTGGGATTTTTCTTCATTTGTTCAGGACTACCTTCTGCCACAATCTGCCCCTGGTACAACATACAAACCTTGTTGGCAATCATCATGCTATTAGGTACATGGTGAGAAATAACCATGCAGGTGATCCCAAACTCATTGCACATTTCCATGATTAAATTCCCTATGGAAGTAGTGGTGATCGGGTCTAAGCCAGACTCAGGTTCATCAAAGAGCATGATCTTCGGCTGCAGCATAATGGCACGAGCCACTCCCACCCTTTTTTTCATCCCCCCAGAAAGCTCTCCCGGTAATTTATTGCCGATATCCGGCAGTCCTAAGCGGGATAAAGTTTCCTCCACCTTAGTAGCGATCTCTGGCTCCTTCAATTTGGTGTGCTCTCGCAGGGGGAAGGCACAATTCTCATACACACTCATTGAATCAAACAAAGCCGAATACTGAAAGGACATCCCTAATTTCTTAAGCACTTCTAATCTCTGATGGGTCTTGAGAAACGTCACTTCCTCTCCATCAATGAAAATCTGCCCTTCTGCTGGATGGATAAAACCCATTATTACCTTGAGAATGGTAGATTTACCCTGCCCTGAACCTCCCATCACTACGGTCACTTGGCTTTCGGGAATGTGCATATCAAGCTTGTTGAGCACAATGTGCTCACCAAAACGTATTACTATCTTGCGAAATTCAATCATAAGGATTCTCAGTTAGCACATTCTCTAAGAATCTGGCTTCCTTTAAAAAAAACTCGCAACTCTGACTAAACCAAACTCATTGATTCACAACGGCTGGTGGTGCTTCTGGATGATCTCCAAGACTTCTTCCACATCGTCACTGATCTGAAACAGCCCTAGGTCTTCTGAGGTAAGCAAATCATTGGCTAGCATGTTTTTTTTCATCCACTCCACCAACCCACCCCAATATTCGCTTCCCAGCAATATTATGGGAAAGGGACGTATCTTGTGAGTTTGAATCAGGGTGATGGTTTCAAAAAATTCATCCATGGTGCCAAAGCCGCCGGGCAACAGTACAAAGGCACAAGCATAATTTATCAACATCACCTTACGCACAAAGAAATAGCGGAAATTAAGACTGTGGGTTAAGTAGGGATTAGGTTTTTGTTCATCAGGTAAATGAATGTTCAAACCAATCGAAGAACCACCCGCTTCCATAGCACCACGATTAGCAGCTTCCATGAGCCCCGGCCCGCCGCCAGTTATCACGCTATATCCCGATTCCGCCAGACGCTTGCCTACCTCAAAACCCAGCTGATAATAAGGATGATCACCCAAAACGCGAGCACCACCATAAACAGTAACCCCCGCTTCTTGTGGCATTAAGTCAAACCCCTCTACAAATTCAGAGAGTATGCGAAATAATCGCCAAGCCTCTCCCTTAACCAGACGATTAACTTCATAATTAGGAGAAATAGTTTTCATATCAGAAAAAATCACCGGGTAACCGAATGCTACTGTTCTAAAAAACCTGTAAGCGATAATTGAGATTGAGATACCCTCCCACTTCTTCTGCAATATTTCCAAAGCGGTCGGCAATCTCTAGATAAAATTTCCCTGATCCCTTTGGTAATCGGGTTTGGAATTTAACATTCTTAGCAGAGAGATATTTTTGCAGCAGTAAATTTCTTTTTCGGTCATAGATTCTAATTATCGGCTGAATGCGAGTTCGTCCCTCTCGCTGCCATATGATGGTTAACGATTCCTTGGCAGATCCAATAAAGAAATCAGCATCGGCACGAGCATTGATGGCACCACTAATGGTGGTTCTTAGTAGCAGGCGATTAGCAGAATCAAACCAGCCATTATTTTCCACTTCCGCGAAAGTTTGGCTATCCAGGACGGTCAAGGAAAGATGTCGCCGGGTTTGCTTGCGAGTAAGATTTAGGCTAAGCATATCATCATCCAGTCGGGCTGTTTTAACAATAAAGCTGCCAAAGGTGCGATTATTCAAGCGGGCGGGCAGATTTTCGGGTTCACCACGATAATTTCCTCTAAAAAAGATGGTACGGGCCGTGATCTTAGCCAGGGCAAAGCCCTCAAATAGTCCTCCAGCCGAGAAAAAAAGTTGCCGAAAGGCTTCTTCATCAGCTAGGTTTTTCAATCCGATCACCGCTAGTTGCAGGGGCTGTTGTTTGGCTAAGGTAGCTGGGGAAGTATTCAGTTTCACATTTTTAAGCACTAAGGCAGTCGCCAGAGGAATGGTAAGCTGGTCCAGAAATAAACTCCTTTGACTAGCAGAAAGTTTTTCCCCAATTTTTAGGGTCTCAGTAAGCTTGACCTGTTCCTGAGCCACTATGCTGGCAGAGCGTTCTGTTAATAGTAGCAGGTCCAGACGGGCTGGACGCCGCAAACCCGAACCAGAAAACATAAACAGCAAGAGAGGCTTTTGTAATTGATTATCCAAAATCTTGTGCCGTTCCTTGTCTGATGAAGCCCGAAAGACATGTTTCATCTCACTCTGCGACAACTGGCGGGGCTTAGCTAATTGAAATCGCAATAAGCTTAACTTACGAGAAAATTGCCGGATCAGGTCAGCAAGAATTTCTGGGTGTTGAAGAGCCTTATCATTTTTGGCATATAGAGGCTGAAGTACCCTTAAGGGCTGCGACAGCAACGGCAGGGAAATATCCCTCAGAGCACTTTCCAACTGCAGACGATCAGCTTGTATTTCCACATCTGCCAAATAACGAGTACGGTTGAGGGTTGGCTCCAGCAAAGTAGCTTGAAAAGAAACTATGTACTGGGCTGGATTAGTAATAATCTTGGCCTGAATATCCTGCTTGAATCGTTTTAACCAAAACGGTGCCACCAATCGCCTAATAGCTCGCCAAAGAGCTAGCTGCTTAGCCTGCTTGAGAGCCACTTGCTTGGCACTAACTAGGTCATCCCCTATGATGGACACCCTCGCTTGACCCTGAAGGTGCATATACTTCTCCTGAGCTCCCAACGACGAACTGGCCGTCACAATAAGCCCCACCACTGAGATGATCACTATCAGCTGTTTCTGAGTATCGCTAGCGAACATAAGAACGCAGCTCATTTTTCAATAGTCTGAGCACAATCAAGGCATCCACTGGGATTACCCTATCCAAGGGAGCAAATATCCCATTGATCTTGTCCTTAGGCTCCATCAAAGAACGCGAAGTCACCGTCTGCACCGCATTAAAATAAGGTAAATCAGATTTAACATCCGCAAAAGGAGATTTCTGCCCCACAAATCTAGTACTAAGATCGTACTCACCAGTAACCTTGACGAGAATATCCTCCACCATCAAAGCAAATTCCGCTCTGTTAATTACCTCATCGGGCAAGAAACGCCCCCGCGGAGAAACCTCCAGCCCCCTAACACCCAACCTGATGACCTCTTCAATGTCGCCACGCAAGGGATGCTCAAGCACATCCTTAGGCACCGAATAAATTCCAGCAGAAGAAGTGGAAGGCTTGAACTCAGCCGCTTTAGCTCCTCTTCTATAGATGCGTTCCAGTCGCAACTCAGAAATAAACAAAGCCGCAATATCAGCCCGAGTAATTCTATCATCAAAGGCGATCAGCTTCCCATAGCGACTCCCAGGGGCAGCTCGGCGAATCTTTTGCACCACCGCTAGTTCTGCATCTGCTACCTCGTTCAAAGGACTATCTTGCCCCAACACTCGGCGATAAAGCTCTTCGGCTTTGGGTAATTGAAAGGCATCCCGCCAAACCCTAGCCATATACAAATGCGGACGAGCTTCATTCTTATCACCGCTTAACTTGAGTGCCTTGAAATATTGAGATTCCGCATTCTTAATCCATCTTTTCTCCTTATTGATCCGTGATACCTGAATAGCAGCTAGATAAACCTCCAGATTCTCCGGCCCCCTAGCCTTATCAAAAGCCTTCTTCAAGTAGTCCTTAGATTGCTCAAAATAACGCTCTCGCTGGCGTTTGCTCAGCAATGGTTTCGTGCCAACTTGAGCTTTCACCACTGCCAAACCCGCTAAGGCAGGAGCATAATCTTCCTTAAGTCCTAAGGATAGCTCAAATTCTCGCTCGGCACGCTCAAAATTGCCGACCGCTATGGCGTCATTTCCCCGCAGTACATGATGCTCGGGAGTGTCCAAACGTCCGCTTGCCTGCCTAGAATTGGAGGAACACCCAACTACCAACACCACCGCTGATAACATCACAACCATGCCCCCTAGACAATCAACCCGAAAAACCCGCCGAGCTAAACCTAATGGCAATGAAAATAAGAATAAAACTGAAATTGAAAATAACGAGAACATGGAAATAACTCCCAAAAAAATGATCCTCAAACTAATCTGAAACTGAAATAAAATTTGGATGAAACTCAGACAAAACTAAATCCTTGATACTTTGTAGCTACTGCAGCTATTTTTTACCCTCACCCAGCACGATGATTACCCTACTCTGACTTAAAAAATCCTGACGGCGATGCAGGCGACGTAACAACTCGGCATCTCCTGCTGATAGCACGAAATCAGTACGGCGAGCTCCGCTGACCGCCTGAGGCTTGATGATCAAGGGACGATTACCTACCCGAGGGTGTTTCTTAGCAGCTTCAAGGGATTTTAGATAACCCACCGCTCCCTGAGAAATAATATATCGGCGATCCACATATCCCGCCGTATAAACCAGCTGCCCGTCTGCTCCTAGCAACCGCGGAGAAAGGGCTGGAGCGGCCCTTAATCCCTGAGCGTTGACTATTAAACCACTATAGGTAGGTAGAACTCTAGAACTGCTAGCTTGAGTAGCTTCTGTAGTCAACCATTTGCGAGGCAAAATTCCATGCACCTTAGTAGCCAAACGAACTCGCACGCTACCATCTTTTAGATACTCTGGTCCCCTGACTGGTTCAAGATCTCTTAAACGTCCCCTCAAACGGCTATTGACTGAACCCGATTTTTCCAAGCGAGTATTCAATTCATCAGTAGAATTCAGGTTAATGCCTTGGAGTACCTCTAATAGGGCTTGGGCAGCACTGAGCTTGGCAGCTCGGGTAGCACTAAGTTTCTTTTTGGCATCGGTATCCGCCCAGCTGGCTGGTAATCCTATTCCGCTAGCCATGGCTTGATGACTTGGTGCAGATCGGTAACCAACGATTTTGGTATCCTAAGATTTAATTTGTTTTTTAATTCTTCCTTTTTCATCAAATATAAACCTGTCCAGTGCTCCAATTCACGCAAGCAGCATTGGATTCCACCACGCAGTCTGAATCTCCTGTAGCCGTTTGGGATGCTCGTAGCTGAGGCACCATCAGCAACCCTAAGCATAAAAACATCCCGCCCTTGGCTAAATTGATAAGCCAAACAGAATTGATAAGCCAAACAGAGCTGAAAGGCTGGACTGACTTATGAGAAACCATCTTAATCATGTTCTTTTATCCAAATATTTTATCACGCTAAACAACATTCTCACCTTCAAGCTGTTAGTGTTAAAAATGAGATTTTACCTACCGCAAGATAAGATTGCACCATAAACCGCAAGATAAGACTGCAAGACGAAGGAAACCAAAACTACTCGCTCTGGAATATAGCATAACACCCTTGAAATTAAAATCATCCGTCAACTCTGCCATCCGAGACCAGGGACTGGTAAAGAAATTAAAGTATGGCTGTAATCCTCATCAGGATGCTGAATTGTGCTTTTCCAGGGCAGGTGCTCCCTTTGAGGTGCTGGCTGGGGAGCCTGGGTACATCAATGTGATGGATGCCCTGCTGGGTTGGCAGTTAGTCCGTGAAGCTCAGTCAGCATTAGGTCCTCCCGTTGCGGCTAGCTTTAAGCATCTCAGCCCTGCAGGAGCAGCCCTGAGCGGAGAATTATCGGCTGGAATAGGGGCTTATTGCCAGATAAACGCGGCGGGGCTTTCCCCGATAGCCAATGCCTATTTGCGTGCTCGTAGTGCCGATCCCTTGAGCTCCTTCGGCGATTTAGCTGCGGTCAGCGATACCGTGGATGAAACCCTAGCCCAGCTCTTAAAAAATGAATTCTCTGATGGTATCATCGCCCCTGATTATCATCCCCAAGCCCTGAAAATTTTACGTGCCAAGAAAAAAGGACGCTTTATAATCCTGCGAGCTAACCCAGATTGGCAACCGCCATCCGATGAGAGTCGAGAGATATTTGGAGTTATCCTCCGTCAGCAGCGTAATGAGTTTCTTCTAAGGGCTGAGGAATTAAAAACGGTCACCCGTCAAGAGCATTCTCCTCAAGCTATAAGGGACCTCTGTCTGGGGTTGATTACCACCAAGTACACCCAATCAAACTCAATATGCTTCAGTTGGAAGGGGCAGGTAGTCGGAGTAGGAGCAGGTCAGCAAAGTCGGGTGGATGCCATCATTCTAGCAGGGAGGAAAGCCCAGCTGTGGAGAATACGCCAGCATCCCTTGGCGGTTGCTCTTTCTTTTCAGCCCCAAGTTCCCCGCCAGCAAAAAATCAATGCCATTGTGGATTGGCTGGATGATCGCCTTACTCCGATTCAAAGACCTGTCTGGGAGAGCCTTTTCACTGTTCCTCCCAAAAAATTTCCTCCTCAGGAGTACACCGATTGGATGAGCACTTGGGAGCATCTTTGTATGGCTTCTGATGCCTTTTTGCCTTTTAGAGATAATGTTGATCAAGCAGCTCGCTTTGCGGTAGCTCACATTGCTCAGTGTGGGGGAGCTCTTAAGGATGAAGAGGTCATTTCTGCCTGTAATGAACATGGTATTAGCATGTCCCTGATTGGGGTTCGCCTCTTCACCCACTAAGGTTGAATGCTTGAATACTGCAGACCACTTTATGTTTAAGATGCCCAAAAACAAAGCTCGCTTCGTGCAAAAGCGATTTGGAAACATTGCCAGCCACTATGACCTGTTCAATGATTTAATCACCCAAGCCCAGCATCGCCGTTGGAAAAATACTCTTATTCGGTTGGCAAAAATACGTCCATCCATGCGTATCTTGGATGTCTGTTGTGGCACTGGCGACCTTAGCTTGCGTGCCTGCAAACAGATCCAGGGACAAGGAGTGGTTATCGCAGCTGATTTCTCCCTTCCCATGTTGCGGATCACTCAACATCGTTTAAGGCGATACCAACATACCTACACCCTCGCTGCCGATGCCCTCATCCTTCCATTCGCCAACCAAACCTTTGATGTGGTGACCATCGGCTATGGATTGCGTAATGTTTCCGATCCCCAGGGCTGTCTCACTGAGCTGTTCCGCATTCTTAAGCCCAAAGGCCGTTTCGCCTGTTTGGATATCGGACAAGTACGCTACCGCTGGATGAAACCCTTAGCTCATGCCTATATGTTTCATATCGTTCCCAGGATCGGCAAATTGCTTATGCCTGCAGAAGAAATGTTTGACTACCTTCCTCATTCCACCCGCGATTATCTTTCCCAAGCACAACTATGCCAGCTGTTGCAACAGGTAGGATTCTCTTCCATCCAGCTGAAAGAATACCTGTTCGGCACCACTGCCCTACACATCGCCTGCAAACCCCCTAGCTGATCGCTATTGATACAGCACCTCTAGATTATCTCTACAAAATATGGTGCGATTTTGCAGGGTTTCTTGCATTGCTTTCAGAGAAATCTTTTCAGACCGTTGCTTTCATCAGGTTGGGTGGATCCCTTTGGAAACGAAATTTATTATTAGTTACAAGACCCGTGCTTGGCTTTTAATGGGTGTAACGATGGGGAGTACCAATTTCATGCCTGGTTGGAGGATTTTGTTTTGCAGTCTGGGGTTTTCTCGGAAGAAGAGCCACATGGGTATATTGTGAGGTTTGGCGATGTTCCAGGCGGTTTGTCCTGGTTTAACGATGAGGGTTTTTTTATCAATGACATTGAAGCGTTGGAAGAAGTCGCTTTCTAGTTGTGCGTGATAGGTTATTCGTCGTCTTTCAAATTCCTGCTTGGAGACATTGAGGGGGATGCGATATTGGCGATTAGCTTTCAGTTTGGCACGGCGGCTAAGGCGATTGGCTCTCAGGATGCGAGTGAGTCCGGTTCCAGACCAATCGGCGTAGTGTCCGATGACTTCTCCATAGACGGCTTTCACCTTAACTTCTGCCGAGGAGGGGGAGTATGCCAGTACTTGGAGGACATTGGCGTGTTTAGAGGGATAGATAAAGTTTGAGGTAGTAGCTGTTTTGGTTTTGGTGGCTGGTTTTTCGCCTTGTTTTTTGCCTTGTTTTTTGGCATTGGCTAGCTGAATATTTTGCTGAATTTTCTTTATTTGTGGAGGTGCAGTTTGGCCCCGATGTGGGATCAGCAGTTTTTGCCCTGGGCGCAAACGATTATAAGAAACGATGTTATTAGCCTTGGCGATGCTGTGCCAGCTGATTTTGTATTTACGTCCGATGCTGGAGAGGGTATCCCCTGATCTGACCCGTACTACCCAGGTGCGTTGTTGTTTTGCGAAGCGTTGTTTTTGAGGTACTGAAGCTAGGAATTTTTGGGCATCAATATGAGACGGGAAGCGGAGTTTATAGTTAGTAGGGATAAGTTTTGAACCTGACCAAACTGGGTGACGCAAAGCGGGATTTAATGCCCTTAGTTTTGATTTAGAGGTATTCAGCAATTTGGAGGCTAGTTTAGCATCCAGATAGAAGGGGAGTTGTTGTTCTTGGAAGTCTAGTACTGGCTGTCGTTTTACTCCTGGGAAGTATGCTTCTGGGTTCAGGGCGATGGTGCGAGCAGCCAGAAATTCTGCATAGAAGTTTTTACTGGCAATTTTAAACAATCCGCCATGGTAGTTTTCTATCAGTTTGCCTAGGTTGCGGGTACCTTGCCGAGCAACGATTTTTTTCAAGCTGTAGGGGCCGTGGTTATAAGCGGTTATCGCCAGGGGCCAGGTTTTCAATTTTTTATAATTTTCTTTCAGGAAGCGGGCTGCGGCATCAGAGGCGATTATTGGATCCAGACGTTCATCCACCGTATAATTGACGGTCATATAAAGGCGAGCAGTGCCTCTGGTGAATTGCCACATTCCGGCTGCGTTCTTGTTGGAATAACTATGAACCTGAAAAGACGATTCCACATGAGGCAGGAATGCTAAATCTGCGGGTACACCATGTTTTCTCATACTACTGCGAGCATGCACCAGTACACTGCTGGAGCGTTCCAAGCCCTTACGAAATTTATCGGACAAGCCACGCTGAAACCGAACACTCCCTGCTGAAATCTTCAATTGCTTAGCAGTGGTTTTTTTAGGAAACAAGTTTCGCAAAAGGCGTTGTTTCTTACTGAGTGGTTGACCTTTTTCTATCGCATTTGCCAGTGCCAACAAATTATTGGACACTTGCTTCTTTTTGGTTCTTATCAGCCTTTCTTGACTCCGTTTACTAAGCCCCCTTAAATTAACCGCTCCATAAGTCGGCAAGCCTACTAAGCCATCGTGTAACAAGCCTTGCTTAGAGTTGTACTTGCTAAACACAGATATCCAAAATTGCTGCTGCTTCGCCACAATCGGATAAACAGGAAAAAGCTTCTTAGACTCCTTTTCCGACAAAGGAGGAAAACCATCGGGGGAAGCCCAAAAAGAAAAACTCTCCCTGAGAGAATCATCAGATCCATCAGCTGGATCACTCGCAGCTTCCTTCCCTAAAGACCCCTTATTCTCCCGAGGCTCAGTTCTAACGGGATCCGCCTGGGTAGGTTGCTCATCATTTTTGGCGTCCTCCGCCCAAGTTAACCCGCCCAAACTTAACCCAACACAAAGCAACACCCACGACAACCCCTTTACTAAAATTTGGTATCCCGATCGACTTATCATTCTTTGCTCCTTTAAGAAAACGCTATTAGCGTCCTCCTACTATGCTTTTATTATGCCATAAAAAAGGTTTGTAATGCCCAAATTTACCGTTCTTTTAGTACCTCCACCCTCCCAACCCCCCAATTCATTAAAATAACTCCCTAAAAGACACTTCTTAAACCTGAAAAATGCTTGACCTCCTATCCTAATGTTCTTTATAAATGGTATGCTCCATTTCCATATTTATGAGGAAACTTCACCTGAAAACCCGTTAAATTGATTGTGCCTGCTTGCTTTGCCCTCATATCATGTTATCACCCTAACCCGTCTTTGAGACCCTGCTCTTTTCATCCTCATCCTAAAAAACACCATGGTTAAGGCTGATATTATTCGTTTGATTGAACTGCGTTTGAAAATATCGCATGAAGAAGCTAGTCAACAAGTAGAGGACATTTTAGAATCCATCAAGCAATGTTTCGCAGACAAGGAATCAGTCTTAATAAGCGGTTTTGGCAAGTGGAGAGTGCTTCATAAAGGAGAACGAACTGGGCGTAATCCAAAAACAGGAAAGCTCCATGCCGTATCTGCTAGGCACGTGGTTACCTTTTATCCATCTGGGGTGTGGCGCAACGGTCTTGATAAAAAATCTCCCGCTCATTTACCTACTCGCCGCAAATCTGCCCATAATTCCACCAGTAGCTCCACTAGACCCTCTGTTTCCTAGAAAACGACCCCGTAGCTGCTCCCTATTAGCTACCATGCTCATTGCTGAGGTGAAAAAGCAGTTGTAGCCCTTCTACAGGTCCCGAAATGCAGCTGATCTTAGCAAAATTCTTACTTTCCAGCCCCTGGGAGCAAGCACTGGCACTATTTCCTTGGCCAGTCTGGGTTTTGTTGTTCTTGATGAGTACCCTAGCCGGAATAGGACTGCATACCATCCTGAGGCGTTGGATAGGACGCGGGTGGCTCAGCTCGTTATTGCTAGGGCAGTTTGTTGTTTCATTTTGGATCTGGACTCTTTGCTATCTGGTAGCATTCAATGCTGAGCAGCTATTGGCACATCAATTTTATCGTGTCCCAGCTGCTCCCGATGTTCCAGTGGCGGAACAGGTGGGGGAAATCTTGTTGCAACCCCTAAAACTTTCCATTCCTGCCTCTCAGCCGTTGAGTAGCCAGTCCCTACTTAAATCTCTGGCAAATATGCCCGAAGCCGAATATCTCCAAGCATTGCAAAAACAAAGGCAAAGCAGCCCAGCTACTAAAAATCCCGGCCACTGGCTGATAGAAGGAGTCCTAACCTGGATGACCATGCATCATCCCAACTGGCCTCTGTTATCCGAGGCCCAAGCCCTTGCCGATCCACCCTATCTAACTAAAGATATATTTGTCGGACCGAATAATCTGTCTAATTCCACTGGCTTAGCCGAACCCGACAACGCCCCCGACAACGCCCCCGACGACGCCCCAGTCCCTCCCCGAACTCGCTTCTTGATGGGACTACTGGCCAGTCTGCCACAGAGCCAGCCAAATGCTCTTAAAACCGAGCAATCCTTATCCATTGCTCAATGGCATCAACTATTAGGATCCCGATTAATCTCCTACCTATACGGTCCAATAGCCACAGAAGCCCTCAGCTGGCTAGCAGCAGAGATTGCAGCTTTGCTACTACTCTGGCAATTAATCTGTCTGGCTTTGGTTTGGCCGAAGAAAAAATCAGCCCCCAAACCCCCAATTGAAAAACCAATTGAAGAACCAATTGAAGAACCCCCACCCAAAAAAACTACTCTGAGATCTAGATGTAAAAAATATCTACCCAACTACTCCAAACTGGCTGATAAACTTAAAAAAATCGCCCTCCTGTTCGCTGAATACACCATCCCTTTCATAAAAATCCTCCAAGAAATCATCTCCAAATTTATCCTCCAAGAAAAAACCCTCTGGAAAAAAAGGCAAGCACGAACTAATGCTCCCCGAACTAAAAAAAACAGTACTAAAAAATCTAAACCCAGTTCATCGCAATCAGCTCCAAAAGCTCCTAACCCGCAGCTTTCCACCCAAAAACATTCAGCTAATAAAGAGTGAGTGTTCCTGCTCTATTCTCCTTAAATAAGGAAGATATGCTCGTATCTCTCGGAGATAGAAATCGGGTGTTTAAGCATTTCTAGCTCTGCTCTGGGTCGGTGGATTTTAATTGTTGAGCCCGTACCAAGGCTTGGAAGCATTCCCCGCGATGTTGGTAATCGGTGAACATGTCTAGGCTAGCACAAGCTGGACTAAGCAACAAAACGCCCCCTGTGGATGTTAAGGCTTGGAGTGCCAATTGAAAGGCTTGTCCTAGGCTATGGGCTTGTACCACTGGCACTGGGGGGCAATTTTCTGAGTGAGTGACTTGTTTTAAGATTTTTCCTAGGAGTTCTGCGGTATTTCCTATCAGCACCACCCTTTTTAGCTGTGTTTGCTGGCAGATGGTTTTTGCCCAGCTGCTAAAAGAAGCTCCTTTATCGGTACCACCAGCGATCAAAGCTAAGGGCTGATCAAAATGGGTGACTGCTACCTGAGAAGCTCGTGGTCTTGTAGCATAGGAATCGTCATAACAACGCACCTTTAAGCTGGTGGCGTGTTTATCAAGCTTTATATCGCCTACCCATTGCAAGCGATGCGGCAAACCTGCAAATCTTTTTAGACTTTCTTCAATCAGGGGGAGGCGGTACTCTTTTTTCTTAGCTGGCAATTTTTCTGCTAGCAGCCACTCAGCTGCTAGCCAAGCCGCGGCTGCGTTTTCCTGATGGAAATCACCTTCAAGTCGTAATTGCTTCAGCCACGGCAAGGGGCGAGGCTGACTACCAACCCGCCACCAAGCTCCCCCTCGGAAACCTACTCCCTCTTTTATCGTCTGGCTTAAACTGATTGCTAATCGCAGACCCACATGGCTTTTTGCCAATTGATCACTATGACCCTCAGCCAGATACACCAGAGGCCAACCCTCCCGCGAGCCATCGCATAATAAATTCCCCTTCGCATTCACATACTCCTTAAAATCCTCATGCCAGTCCAAATGATCCTCATCCATCCTCAATAACACCGCCAAATCCACCCGACCTTGCCAATCCATCAACTGAAAACTGGATTGCTCCAATACCACCAACTCAGGAGGACAAAGTAATAGCACCAAGGGCGAATAATCCATCGCCCCTACCGCATCCACCCCCGCCGCCCGCATGGCAGATACCAACATGCTGACCGTCGTCCCCTTGCCCACCGTTCCTGTAACTCCCACCACAATTCCATCAAATAACTCCACAAATAACTCCCCCGCAGTAATTACCCTAACCCCTTGCTTCCGCAACCACTCCAATCCTTGATGATCAGGTCTTAATCCCGGACTACGCAATACCAAACTACATCCTCGTAACTCTTCCCACTCCCCAGCCCCGTGTAAATGCACCTGCTCCCGACCCCGTAAATCCGTCTTGGTCGCTAATTTCAACTCCCCATCATCCACAACGTGCAATGACCTCACCCCCGCTTTAACCAAAAAATCCAATGACCCCCTAGCTTCCTTACCAAAACCAGCCAGCCCCACCGATCCCCAATCACCTGTATTGATTAAAGCCATTAGCTTCTTTTTTCCCGTAAATAAATAATATTTCCTTACCAGCTTTTATCCCAGAAATGCTACCATCCTAACATTGAGATCTCCCGTTATAAAATAATCTTGCTTGTTAATTTCCCTAGCCCCATTAAGATAAAGACCTCTATGAGTAATCCCATCCTCACCCTGAATAGTAGCAATTTTGACGAAACCATTAACAAAGATTTTACTCTGGTAGATTTCTGGGCGGAATGGTGTGCCCCTTGTAAAGCCCTCGCACCCGTCTTGGAAGAAATTGCCAATAAATATGATGGAAAACTAAAGGTAGCTAAAGTTGATATAGACAATCAGCTAGAACTAGCCACCCGCTATGGAGTACGTAGTGTTCCCACCATCTTGCTTTTCAAGGATGGTAAACAAATTAATATGGTGGTCGGTAATCAGCCCGATAACTTGCGTGAAACAGTTGAACGAGAAATTAATTCCCGAGAAATTAATTCCATTGCCTAAATAAGTGCCTAAACAAGTGCCTAAACAAATATTCAAAACAATCCTGATGTTTTTCTCTCCTCGGACACACTTAGGTTGATATAGCCCCATCTTCTAATGTCTATCAACTTGCGTCCATTAACCCGACCCCGCCCAGAATTAGATAAGCTTAGGAGCTGGATATGTTGTCGTCTGGATTAAAACGCTGGGCTATGCGTTTATCCTATGATGGTCAGCCCTTTGTAGGCTGGCAATGGCAGCCTCGGGGAGAAAGCGTGCAGCGTCGCTTGGAAGAATCCCTGTGGCTCTTAACTCGGGAAAGAGTCCGAGTACATGGCTCTGGACGCACTGACTCGGGAACTCATGCTCATAATCAGGTAGCCCATGTGGATTTGCGTACTTCTTTATCTGCGGAACGCTTACTCAAGGGACTTAACGGCTTGGGGAAATCTCAGTTAGTTGTCAAGCAGCTGATGATAGCTGATCCAGCTTTTCATGCTCGTTATAGTGCTAATGGGAAGCATTATCGTTATTGCATTCACAATCGTCCTTGGCCGCCGACATTAAAAAAATCCTGTTGGTGGATTCAACCTCCTTTGGACTGGGAAGCCATGCGGAAAGCAGCCACCTCGTTGTTGGGTCGGCATGATTTTGCTGCTTTTAGATCTATCAAATGTACTTCGCCTTCTACTCATAAAACCATGTCCGCCGTAGACATTATTGACAAGGTTGATCTAGCCGAAGAAGGAATCTACTGGATTGAAATGAGAGCCAGTGGTTTTTTGCAACACATGGCTAGGATCATCTGTGGCAGCTTGGTAGAAATTGGATTAGGCAAGCAGCCTCCTGAGCAATTGAGTGAAGCATTAGCTAGTGGTCGCCGAGATTTGGGTGGGAGTACTGCTCCAGCTAGGGGGCTACATTTACTAGCAGTGTGCTATCCTAAGGAAGTTGATCCTTTTGTTGTTCGTCATTTAGCCTGAATGGCGAGTTAAATGCTTGGCATCAGGACTTTGACATCAGGACTTCGGCATCAGAAATTTGACATTAGAACTTCGGCATCAGGACTTTGACATCAGGACTTCGGCATCAGGACTTTGACATCAGGACTTCGGCATCAGAAATTTGACATTAGAACTTCGGCATCAGAAATTTGATAGGAGGACCAAAGCATTCTCCAAATCGCTAAAAAAACACCCAAAAAAAAGCTCTGGCTACTGTGGATAATAATGCTGGGTTGCTCTAATTCAGCTCAAGCATTGGACATTGAATCCCCCTCCTTTAGATATGAACCAGCTAAAAAGAGCTACATTTTTGAAGATGCCCGCCTGCAGGAAGGCAATTGGACGATATTTTCACCTTTATTGGAGGTGAATGAAGAACGCAACACCGCCAAAGCCAAAGGTTTGATACTCTTTAACTACGGCGATTTGGAGGGTTCTGCTCAGCAGATGGTTCTGAGATTTAATCCCCTGCAGGGCGAATTTAAGGATCTCGCCATTTATGATCCCAAAGATGGCTTACAAATACGGGCTAAGCATGCCGAGTTGAATTCCGATGGGGAATTTAAGCTATACAATTGCGATCTTACCAGTTGTCCTAATCCTTTATTTGCTTGGAAAGTAAAAGCCGAGCGAGTGAACATATCGGGGAATGGCTTGGTAAGTACCGTTAATAGTAGTTTGCATGTTCTTTCCCTGCCTGTGCTGTGGTTTCCTTGGTTTTCCTTTCCTACTGGCAACCAAAGATTAAGCGGATTCTTATTACCTGAAATAAAAAATAAAAGCTCCTTAGAAGAATCACTACATTTAGGCTGGTACACCAAAATCCCCTATTTTCAAACCCTGGGACCTTCTCAAGATATCACCATCGCCCCTGAGTTTTTCGAGAATAAACCTAATGGAATCGGTTTGGAATATCGCTATGCTTGGCAGATGGATCAACGAGGACACCTCACTAGGCACGAATATCAGGGAACTCGCAACTGGACCGACTTTGAACACAACCAAGGCTGGCAGCAAAAAAATCGCCTGACCCTAAATTACGCTCACTCCTCAGATGGATTGGTACGCCACCAATATGGGAATCAACTTAATTATCGCCCTTGGAAAGCTTGGCAGGCTGGCTTTAGTCAGCAATTAGATAAATTTGACTGGTCTATCGCTGGTTATCATCATAGCCAACTGCAGGACGAATCCAAACATCCCCGTAGCCCAGCCGATAGTAATGAAAAAGCTCAGCTAGCCCCCAGATTGAGACTCCAAGGAGCTCGGCAATGGTCGTTTTTTCCCCGAGCAAGATTTCAGTTTAGCTGGCAAGGAGAGTACCTTCGCTTTAACGCCCCCAAAGCTCTCAGCGGAAGAGTTATCGCCTTGCAACCGCAATTGGAATGGGCTCAGGGATTAGGACCTATAAATTCTCGGTTTTTGGTTCATCGCCATCAGGTGAGCTATGCCGACTTGGAGCAATATCAACCAGAGTATCAACCAGAGTATCAGCAAGCCCTACCCTCTAGAGACTTCCATCAAGATGCTCTAGAAGTGGAGTTTCGTCTGCCCTTGGAGGCTCGTTTCTTTGCCAGCCCCAAAAGGTCGGGTCTGATACACAGATTAACCCCAGCCCTGGGATTTCAATGGCGAGAAGAGGTACACTTGGAAACTTCGCATGAGGATCATCCGATATCCTATCCTCTAATAGCCAAAAAAAGCTATACCTTGCTCTTAAAAAACAATTGGAGCTGGGGGAACAATTCTGGTTATCTAAATCTGCTGCAACGCTATGATACCCTACGAGAAAATAAAGAGAACTCGCTAGAAGGGATAAATACCTCATCAGAAGTACAGCCCCCTAGCACTATCAGCGATTCCATAATAGCCCCCGAGGGCAATTCTCAAGCGCCCTTGTTGCCCTTAATCACCCAGCTAGGATTGCAATTTGCTGGGTTCAACCTAAACAGCAAAACTCGCTACGACCATCAACGCCGAGAAACCAGTCAAGCCGAGGTTCGCCTTTCTCAGCTGTCCTCGGGTTCCAATTCTTCGCTGGGTTGGCATTTTAATCGCCGTGATTACCAAAAAGAAGATTTCTCTTGGAATATCAAATCCGAGAACGTGAACTTTAACTTTCAATTTACCCTAGCTCGCTTTCTCACCAGCGGTTGGCAGGCACGCTGGGATTTGGAACCCACCGTTCGCCCTGCCGAGAGAGCATTACAATACTCTGGCCTGTTCTTGGAATTTTCTCCTATTTGTTATCGGTTACGCATTTCATTGATTGAAGAGGTAGTCAGCCAGAAAGAAGATGACGAAATTCGCTACGTTGTAGAAAACAAGACCTCACTTTCCTTAAGACTCTTTGGCTGGTAACTACCTCTGACCTCAACACTTATCAGCTACTGAAAAGCTCTTTTATTTTTCCTTATCACAGGAACAAAAAATCAAGTGTTTTTTGACAACATCATGAGTAAATGTTTAGGATGTAGCTAGTAGGTACTGAAAAGTATCTTGGAAAACACCAAAAATGGAGAGAACCTGTTAACAGGTAATCTTAAAGAAATGGGGAATTTTTTGTTGCTTTGCAGTTTTAGACGAGAACAGAGATTCTCCCATGCAAAAAACCTTAAAACCACATACCATTTTTTGTCATGACAACTTGCCCGTATTGCGTGGCATTAACAGCAACAGCATAGATCTGATTTATCTTGATCCACCTTTCAATAAGGGGAGACAATTCCATGCACCCGTAGGTAGTGAGGCTGAGGGTGCTGATTTTAATGATATATGGCATGAAGAATCCGTCAAGGATGAGTGGCATGATGAGATCAGAGCCAAGCAACCCAAGCTGTATAAGTACTTGGATGCTGTGGGCGAGGTAGGAAGTCGTTCTGCAAAATACTATTTGATTTATATGGCAGTGCGTTTGTTTGAAATGCATCGTGTCTTGAAGGACACAGGCAGTCTGTATTTACATTGCGATACCACTGCTAGTCACTATTTGAGATTATTGTTGGATACGATTTTTGGGTATTCTTCTTTTGTGAATGAGGTGATATGGCATTATCAAACAGGTGGTGCAGGTAAGCGGTGGTTTGCTAGAAAACACGATGTTCTTTTATTCTATACAAAAACAGATAAATATATTTTTACCCCGCACAATATTTTGGTGTCACGCACAGAGGAAGTTTTAAGACGCATTAAAACAGGTATCAAGAATGCCACCAGAGCTACAAACGAGAAGAAACTGCCGATGGATGTGTGGACAGACATACAATCCTTAAACGCGCAAGCGAGGGAGCGTACAGGTTATCCGACCCAGAAACCGCTGGCACTGCTGGAGCGTATTATTAAAGCATCCTGTCTTGAGAAAGGACTTGTACTTGATCCATTCTGTGGCTGTGCTACCACCTGTATAGCTGCCTCACGCTTGGAGCGTCAGTGGATAGGTATAGACGTTTCACCAGTCGCCTTTGATCTTGTACAAAGGCGTTTACAAAAGGAAGTGTCATCTGACTTATTTCGCCCCAAACCCATTTATAGAACCGATATACCAACCCGCACTGACAGGGATTTTAAGAAGGATCCTACCAAAGAGGATAAATATTATCTTTATGGTAAACAGGACGGGAAGTGTAATGGCTGTAAAAGAGATGTCTTTAAGAGGGATGATTTAGATATTGATCACATTGTTCCAAAAGCGGATGGTGGGGGAAATGAGAGAGAAAACCTACAGCTGCTATGTCCACAATGCAATAGAATAAAAGGCAAGCGTCCTATGGCATACCTGATGGCGAGATTAAAAGAATAAGAAATAATTTTTTTCTCAACCAAGAAGTCAGTAGACGCTAATCTTATGTACTCAGGTATCTTTAGATTTTGCTACGGCTAGGTCAGTAGCAAGTCTTCTACTTGGTATTGTGCTCCATCCAATATAAGGCGATGGAAAGCTGATTTTTGCCCAGTTTTGGGCTTCTGAGTAGAAGAAGCCGAGTTCACTACCATAAGTTTTCCCTTGGCTTCAGGAGGTTGATATTGCCAATTGCTATGAATATGCCCATGCAGGTAGAGGGCGATGGGGGGGCTATGCTTAAGTACCCAGTCGCATACTTCTTGATGATTTTCTAGATCTCGTCTTTTTTTATAGTAATGAGGAGGATGAAAAAACAAAGGATAATGATTTGCCAAGATTACCCGTCCCTGCTTAGGAAGAGTTGCCAACTGGCGAGAACTTTCCGCTAAAGTTTCCGATGGTACCAAGCCGCTAGCCTTGAACCAAGGAGCGGGCTTCGCACTATCCCAAGCCAGTAGCCACCAATGACTACTCAGCCTACGCCATAGCAAATTATGGGACTTTGGAGCATATTTGCCAAAGTACTTTTCAAAATGATTGTCCGACTTAACATAGCGATCATGATTACCAGGGAGCACAAATACCTGACCCTTCTCTAGCAAGGGTGCTAAAAGGAGGCTAGCTAGCTCAAATTCTGGTTTTAGTGATAGCTGGGTCACATCTCCGCTACACAAGAGATAATCCCAATCCAAAGCCTGCAATTGAGTAACCAGGGTTCGCTGTCGTGATCGGGGAAACTGCCGACCACGCCTCAGCCACCAATTGGCTTCTCCTAAAAGGCGTTTGTTGGCATAATGCCACGGTCGCCAAGAAAACTGATGAATATGCAGATCGGAAATATGTACTAGAGTACACCTGCGGGCTTCCTCAGGGCTCATAAAGAGAACCTCTATTTGGCTAGTGCCTTTTCTAACAAGGGTCGCAACTCTCCCTTAGCATGTAGGTCAGAAATAATATCACACCCTCCGATAAACTCTCCTTTTACATAGAGCTGCGGCACGGTAGGCCAGTCGGAAAATTGCTTGATGGCTGCTCGCAAAGCCTGATCCTCTAAAACATCACGAGTGGCATAATCAAATTCCAGCTGCTCCAATATCTCCACCATCGTTGCCGAAAAACCACACTGAGGACAGTCTGGCTCTCCTTTCATGTACAACATGATGGAATTATTATTTATGTCATCTTTGATCACGGAAATTACCTTCGTCTCTGCTTTTTCCAGAGGCGATTGAGATGTTGCTAGTTCGTCTGCGGGCTGATCCTTTTTAACTACCTTAAACATTTCATCCATTTTACACTCCTATTAACTTATTATAATGCTTGTTCCACGCTTGTTTCACTAACTAACATACTAATTGATATAATAACTAATATAACTACCACCTATCCGCGTGCTTAATTTTTTATCATGCTAACTAATTGCAAAAATAAAAAAATACCGGCTACGATTATCTTCCTATTCGCTACCACTCATTTAATTTGCCCATTTAATTTGCCCATTTAATTTGCCATGGATACCAAATGGGATCAGGGGACTATTTTTTACCCGCTGACAGCCAACCCGCTAGGATTTCACCATTTGGTAGCAGCAGAATGGCTGCTGCAACGGAGTTCCCTGCAAAAAGTGGTACTCCTGATCTCCAATGGTCTCCACCCAGACCCCAGTAAGTCCCCGACCACCATAGCCGCTTCTCATCGCCTGCGTTGGGCTAAGCAATTGCTGCGTGAATCCGATGATGAAAACAAAAGTACCCTAGCCGAAGCAGCCAAAAATGAAGGGGGATTGGCAATCAAAAGAGCAGCCGAGATCTGTGAACGGGAGCTACAATTTGATCGTCCCGTGCGGCTGGCAGAGCATATCATTTGGTTAAAGTCGTTGGGAATTAAAAATCCCATCAATGTTTTGGCAGGCACGGATCTGCTAGCTCGCTTGGGTGATCCCTCCATTTTTTCCGATGCCGATACCCTCATACTCACTAAAGATGTCCTCTGGCACTTGCTAGAACGTGAGTCATCGCCACAACCACCACCAAGAACTCAACAAAGAGTAGCAGATCTCCATTGCCAATTAAAAGTGATTGATTACCCTCTAAAAAATGTTCCCCGCGGGCTACTCCCATTTTTACCCTCCAGCAGCCGAGCAATTCGTCGTTGTGCCGAAGCCCGAGATCCTCTTACCGCCATGGTCAGTAGCGGTTTGGTGCAGGAATTTTTTGAGGCTTATGCTCCAGACCCCAATTCACTCAGCCTCCTTCAGCAAGACCATAATTCAGCTTGGCAAAAACTGCTCCGCACTGCCCAACTGCTCCACGAAAAATTGCTGGCTAGCAATCCCACTCCAGCCCTTAGCATCAGTGAAACCAGTAGCGGAGGCTTAATATCGCATTCTTTACTGGCATGTTCTAATGCCTCTTGCTACTTCCACCAAGCCCGTATCCCTTACAGCAGAGCAGCCCAATTGAAACTTAGCTCGGCTCCTGAATCCTCGGTCAGCGAAAAGCATGTCCGCACCATAGCACAACAAATACTGAGAAAATCCCAAACCGAGCATCCCGGGCTAGTCATTGTGGAAAGCGGAATGGCCGGACCACCCGATGGCAAAAGACAAAGCCCTAAAAATGGACAAACTTGGCTAGCTCTGGCTTCTCAGCGACACTCTGCCACCCATTTGATTACCCTACCTCCTTTTCAAACCCGCCTAGAACATCAGCTAGCTTTTGCCACTCAAGCCCTGAGGTGGGTACATAAAGAATTCTTCTCTCAATTTTTTAGCTCCTAGCCCCATATCTGCTGTGCTATTCTTCTAAGCACCAAAGGTCGCCTGCCCTGTTGCCTTGCCCTCTGTTTTGCCTTGTTGCCTTGCCCTCCTCTGCCCTGCCCTCTGTTTTGCCCTGTTGCTTAGTGTCCTTGCCCTGTTGCTTAGTGTCCTTGCCAATGTCTGCTAGTCCTACTACCGAACTTCACCCAAGCCGATCTTCTCCCCTGGTTTGTCTGGCACCCATGGATGGCATCACCGATACTGCTTATCGTCAATTGGTACGCGGTTTGTATCCTGATGTGATCCTCTTCAGCGAGTTCACCAGTGCGGAAGGTTTTTTGCGTAGTGACCGAGTGAGGCAAAGATTGCAATTTGCTCCTCAGGAGCAGCCTTATTTCGTACAATTGTTTGGTGGGCAGCCAGAGTCATTTGCAGAAGCAACCAGAGTACTAGCTGGAGAAGGAGTATCTGGGATAGACATTAACATGGGTTGTCCTTCTCGCCGTATCATCAATTCTCAGCATGGTAGCAGTCTGATGCGTGATCCTCGGCTTGCTTGCCAGATAGTAGAAGCGGTAGCTAATGCTTCTTCATTAGCCGTATCGGTAAAGACGAGGTTGGGCTGGCGTTCATCGGCGGGGTTGGTAGATTTTGCGAGGGGCTTGGTGGATGCGGGGGCTTCCCTGTTAACCATCCATGGACGCACCTATGATGCTAGCTTTGGTGGTAAAGCTGATTGGGAGTCCATTTATAATTTGAAAAGCAAGGTTAAGGTGCGGGTCTTAGGCAATGGAGATCTTAAACACCGAATAGAGGGTCTTAATAAGTTAGGAAACTTGGATGGCTTTATGATTGGTAGGGCTGCCATAGGGAATCCTTGGGTTTTTTCCTCCTGTGAGCAAGTTCCGAGTATGGCAGAAAGGATAAGGGTGATGAAATTTCATTTTAAGTTACTAGCCGAGATAAAACCTAATGAAAGGAGGGCAGTACTAGAATTCCGCAAACATTTGGTAGGGTATATCAAGGGTTTCCCGCTAGCCAAAGAGAACCGTATCGCCCTGCTGAAAAAGGAAACTGCCCCCGAACTGATGGAGGCTCTAGAAACACTGAAAGCATTAAAGAATGAGGATCTCGCTCGGGATGTACTACTCCAAGAGAATGTTGCTTAGCTTTCACACGGACATATGAACTTGCGATTCCAATCAAAAAAAACCGAAAGAAATTTTTAATGTTAAATAAAAATTCAGCTGAGAAATGGCTATCTCCCCCTGGTTTGCTATCCCAACAGCCCCAGCTTCCCTCCCCAGCAGAAGCCCCAAAATTGATCGCTGAGCTGGAAGGACTCCTTCTACCTCAGAGGTCAAAAAAACTGCGGGCAGTATTATCCCGTCGCAGTCGGCAGGCAGTGTTTGTGTTTGAAAATATGGTAGACCCTCACAATTGCAGTGCTGCTCTTAGAAGCTTGGATGGCTGTTCCTTCCAAGAAGCACATCTGGTGGAAGCTGGTACTAGGCTCTGGATTGATGAAACTAGAGCTAATACTGGGGATGCTAATGCTGGAGATGCTTCTGCCATCCCAGATGAAGCCCCTAATCGCCCGTGTCCTTTACCCAAAAATTCCAAGCAATTATCTCAGGGAATTACCCAGGGTTCTAATCGGTGGCTCAATTTGTACTGGTGGAGTGATATTAATTCCGCAATTGCATTTCTAAAAAAAGACGGATATCAGGTACTGGCTAGTCAAGCCCTGCCTAGTCAAGCTCTGCCTAGTCAAGCTCTGCCTAGTCAAGCTCTGCCTAGTCAAAGCATGGCAGAGAATTCTCACTCACCCACCACAAAGATTTCAAACCGTCATTCTGCTGCCCTACCTGCTAATCTGCCGATCCCCCTGCCTGAGCTAGATCTATCCCGTCCCCTAGCTTTGGTGTTCGGCAACGAGCACCGAGGAGTTTCCCCAGCCGCCCTGAAAGCTGCTGATGGATACTTCTCAATCCCCATGTACGGATTCGTAGCCAGCTATAATTTATCGGTATCAGTAGCTTTGACGGCTTATCACTTGCGACAAGCGTTCCCCAACCTACCCTCCTTGGATGAAAGGACAGCCACTCAGATCTATGCGGCTTGGCTATCACGCATCACCAAGGCTAAGTCCACGGCTGTTAGGTCCACGGCTATCAAGTCTTCGTTGTCTGTCCCGCCAAGAAGAGTTTCATGAATATCACTTCTCTAAAAAACCAATCCCCCGCCCGCAAGAAATATCTGGTGATGAAGTTCGGGGGTACCAGTTTAGGCAATCCTGATCGCTTGCGGAATGCGGCTAGGATAATTGCGGCTGCTAGCCGATCGGGAACTCGGGTGGTGGTAGTGGTTTCGGCATTGAGTGGCACAACCAAGGATGAGGGAACAACCAATCAGTTATTAAAAGCCTTGCAATTGGCACTGGAAGGAAAGCCATTTGCCGAAGTACTCAAGCAGATAGCCGATTTTCATCGGGGCTTATTGGAGCAATGTTCGGCATCCGCAGCTCAACAGCAAGAGGCATTACTGGTACTAGAAGCAGAAATAGAGCATGCTTATCAATTGCTGAAGTCCACCCAGATTTTGGGCGAGCTTACTCCTCGGGGACAGGATTTGCTTATCTGCAGTGGAGAACGACTTAGTGCCTTGCTCTTAACTACTCAATTGACTACTCAGTTGACTACTCAATCGCAACAACAAGGCTCGCAACAACAGGGTTTGCAACCCAAGCTGGTTGACCTCAGTCGGGCTCTAAAAGACGAAAAGGAGCTGAGAGATGGGTTTTTTCAATCAGTTCAGGAGGAGTTGGCGAGGCTGTGTACCACTGGATCGGCTTCAACTGGTCTGACGGTAGCCACTGGTTTTTTCGGATTAGTTCCCGGAGGTTTATTGCAAACGGTAGGGCGAGGATATTCAGATCTCACCTCGGTTTTAATATCGGCAGGGCTAGGCAAACAACAGGTGGCTGAATTGCAGATCTGGAAGGAAATGGCAGGTATTTATACCGCAGATCCTCATCGCATAAAAACGGCTCGTCCCTTGCAACAAATTTCTCCTACCGAAGCTGCCGAATTGACTTATTTCGGCTCCCAAGTACTCCATCCTCTTACCATGGAATACGTGATGGAGAGCGGTATTCCCATCCGCATAATGAATACTTATCAACCTGATGCTAAGGGAACAACCATTCTCAAGCTTTCTTCTCCTTCTCCTTATGTGGTTACTGCGGTGACGGTAAAATCGCACATTAGCGTGGCTACTATTCATTCCAATCGCATGTTTAACGCCTATGGATTTATGGCACGCGTTTTTGCGTGTTTGGAGCGTCATCAGGTGGTGGTGGATTTGGTATCCACCTCGGAGGTGAGTATTTCATTTACGGTGGAGCATGTGAAATCCCTGAAACATGCCTCTGATGAGCTAGAAAAACTAGGTGCCTTAGAAATAAAAAGTAATCGGGCGATTTTGGCAATCGTAGGAGAGGGCATGCAAGATTTACCCGGTACGGCGGGTCGTATGTTTGTAGCCTTAGGAAAAGAAAACATTAACATTGAGGTAATTTCCCAAGGGGCTACCGAAGTAAATATATCTTGTGTGGTACGCCAGCAGGATGCTGAACGAGCTCTGCAAGTACTCCATCGCGTATTTTTTGAAGTAGCTGAATAATTTTTTAGAGGATGCAGATAATGAACTCCCAGCGTGCTTCGGCTTTGATAAATAAACTAGCCGCCGATCACTCCCAACCCCCCACCACCGAATTGAATTATGGCTCTAAATTTGAGCTGCTGGTAGCAGTCATTCTCAGTGCCCAAGCTACTGATCGTTCTGTTAATCGGGTTACTGCTACCTTGTTTCCCATCACCCCTCAATCCCTGCTAGAGATGGGTGAGAAAAAATTTCTCCACCACATCAAGCAGATCGGCTTAGCTCCTACTAAGGCTCGGCACATCATAAAAACCTGTCTGCTACTGCTGGAAAAGCATCGGGGTTCAGTGCCTGAAAGTCATCAGGACTTGGAAGCCCTACCCGGAGTAGGTAGAAAGACCGCCAATGTGGTACGGGCGGTAGCTTTTGGTCATCCTACCATTGCGGTGGATACTCATGTGTTTCGGGTTAGTAATCGCACTGGATTAGCCCCAGGTCGTACCCCATTAGAGGTAGAAAAAAAGCTGCTGGCTATTGTTCCCAAAAAACATCTCCCTCATGCTCATCATTATTTCATCCTGCACGGACGCTATGTTTGCAAAGCCAGAAAACCACTCTGCAAAGAGTGCATCATCCTGAAAGAATGTCAGTACCCACACAAAAACCAGCCCGCCTAAATTCTCTGCGAGTTATGGTTTTAGCACTCTTGTTAATTCTAACCTTAAGCGGACTACTCCTCTTGATCGCCAGGGAATCGGATAATCCCGTGCCACGCCTTATCTTCCTATTGCATATCTGGGGCGGATTACTCTTTATGGTTGTTTTTCCCCTTTATGCTTGGCGACATATTTATCAACATCGCCTTTTGCTGAAAAACTTTTCCTTCGTTGCTATATCAGGCTTGCTTCAGGCTGGGAACGGGATCACGCTTATTTTAAGCGGATTGGTGCTTACGCTTTATTATCCCCAGAGCCATCCATTACTATTGCTCTTTCACCAATTGCCCACTGGGCTGATATTGATTGCCTTGGGGATCCATTATTTCAGTCCCAAAACACCACCCAGCCGATTTTAACCTCACCCGATTTTTTTGACCGCTCCGCTTTTATTTGACAGAACTACCCGATGCTTGTTTTATAAAACCAACAATAATTAATCATCAAGTTAACTAGAGCAAGATACATGAACATTATTTTTAGGCATTATTTCTGGATGGCTACTGGGTGCATGTTATTAGCTATGACGGCAATTTGTCCGCTGGTAGCCAACGCCCAATCTTATCGGGTGGGGATCTTTCATCCCCTCCCAAGATTATGCCATGTGCAGCCTCATGCACAGCGAGATTTACGCGTGTTGCGTTTGGTATATGGACTAGGGAGCTGGAATGAGCTTCCTTGGTTTTATGAACTTCAAGGCAAAGATCGCCTAGGATTTGGACTTAAAACAAATCTCTTTAGAGAAGGATTAAGCAAAGAAGGATTAAGCAGAGATGGACTTAGCTTTATGAACTGGCAACAGTCGCTGAGCAACAAACTGCCCTTAGCTTCTCTGACTTGGGGAATATCAAATTTGCTTGCTCCCCCCTTGGTGCAATTATCTTCACAACCGCTACCGGCCCTGATAACCACTAGCCGTCTGCAGGGAGTACATTTGCTCCCCTTTCCCGATACCCAGCCTAAACTGAGTCTGGCAACCAGCCCCGAAACAATCGCAAAAACTGAAACCATAAGTGATGGTTGTCGTTGGTGGCCTCGTGCAGTACGGATGGAACATGCTTCTCATCGGGAGAAAAAATGGTGGTATCGGTTATTTTTTCCTCAATCCCAAGGGGAAATAGAACTACGCGGTTATCGCCAGTTAAGCACTCTCTGGCAAGATTACCAAAACGGCAGCTTAGAAGCCGTTCTGGTAGAAGGAGAAGACCTAGCCTTCTTTTTGAAAAAAAACACCAAGCGTGAATCATGGGGGCAAATGACTGGCGGACAACAATGGATACTACGCTCCTCCAAGGGAAAAAAAGAGCAACCCTTATCCATTCGGCAATCCCTGAGATTGACTATCCCCAGAAATAAAATTGCTACCTCCTTCTCAAATAGAAGATTATCGCCTACTACCCATTTCCTCCGCCCCCTCCTAGACCCAAGTACTCACCTCACCCCCTTGGTAGATAATGCCCAGCAAGCCCGCATTCAATGGTTCCAAAAAGATAACCCACCTACGCTACAAATTGCCGTCATCGCCAATCCCTGGATGGAACATGTCGCCCGCCAAATATCGCAAAGCTGGCAGCGTAATCTCAGGTTGCGGGTGGTGGTATCGGCTACCCCCGTACATAGATTTGCCAATAGCATCCCGCAGGCAGATTTCTTCCTAGACATCGTAGACCTAAACGATGGCACTCTCCAAGACCTCTGGACTGAGTACCTGAACGAATCCCTTGCCAGTCCTAGCTCATGGGAAGCCGAACTACAAGCAAACCTCCCCTACATGCCCCTATTTAGCACTAGCCATTATGCTTTCTGTAAAAAATCACTGAGCAGCAGATGTCTAAAGTCGGTTTGCCCCAGCTGTACTAGGTACCTCCCCCCTGATCGCTGATAACTTTCCACCGCTCTTTCTCACCGACAAATCTCCCGCTGACAATCTCCCGCTGACAATTCTCGTTCACGACCTTTTCATGCCCAACCATCCCTTCAAAGGTGTTAGAATGTATCCATAGGTTCGTGATCAAATTTCGGACCTTTAGGATAAAAAACCCAAATAAAAAAGTCATGATTTCTTCCTCACCTAAAAATAAGCACGTCTACCTCCAGACCCATGGATGTCAGATGAACCAGTACGACTCAGAAAAGTTGTGGCAGCAGCTAGCCGTGAGGGGATATCTAAGAACTGATCAGCCGTCTAAAGCTGATCTGGTGCTGGTGAATACTTGTGCCATTCGGGAGAAACCCGAGCATAAGCTTTATAGCTTTTTGGGACGCATGAATAAGCTAAAGCAGAAGCGTCCTGAGTTAAAGATTGGAGTTTGCGGCTGTGTGGCTCAGCAAAGAGGAGCCCAGATATTTGAGCGGGCTCCTCAAGTAGATTTGGTGTTCGGGACCGATGCCATATTTCAGTTACCTCGGCTTTTAGAGCAAGCAGAGCAGGGGGAGAGGGTTTTGGAGAATGATTGGAAACCCCTTCCCAAGGGAAGGGTAGAGGATTTTGTTCCCACCGAATGGACTATAAACCTGCCCTTTTCTGAGGAAACCTCCTCGGTTACCAGCCAAATAGCGATAACTAAGGGCTGCAATAACATGTGTACTTTTTGTGTGGTTCCCTATACCCGTGGTCGGGAGATTAGTCGCCGTGCCAGCCAAATTGTGAGCGAAGCCAAAAGCTTGGTGAAACTAGGAGTAAAAGAGATCAACCTGCTGGGACAAAATGTTAATTCATATCGGGCTGAAGGAATTTCGTTCGTGGAATTATTGGCAATGCTAAATAAAATAAAAGGCTTAGCTAGAATTCGCTACATTTCTCCTCATCCCAAAGACGTGAAACTGGAACTCGCTCAAGCCCATAAAAATCTCTCTGCCCTTTGTGAGCATCTCCATCTACCCTTGCAATCTGGCTCTGATCGCATACTTAAAGCCATGCGTCGCGGCTACACCAGAGAAAACTTTTATGAAAAGGTGGCTCTAATGTACAGCCAAGTTCCCTCACTAACACTCTCCACCGATATCATAGTCGGCTTTCCCGCTGAAACCGAGTCCGACTTTGAACGAACTCTAGAGGTAGTCAATCAAGTTCGTTTTCAACATATTTATGCTTTCAAGTATTCTTCTCGCCCAGGGACGCCAGCTGCCAAATTCTCCTTGCAGATCCCTGAGGACATCAAACAAGAGCGTTTGTTGCGATTGCTAAATCTTCAGCAAGAGATTAGTCAGCCGCAGCTAAAAAAATTGGTGGGTACCAAACAGCAGGTGCTGGTGGAGTATCGTCATCCTCGCAGTAGCAAAAACGTGCCCCTTATGGGCGGTCGCACCCGAGGACATGTTCCCGTCATGCTCGCAGGAGAAAACATTGCCATCGGCGAGCTACTGACGGTTTCTATTAGCCATGTTCGCCAGCACTCTTTGGTAGCCCAAGCTTATTCTAAATCCCCTGCCGAGACCGCCGCATGATTGCTAAATTCACCCGCATGCATGTTAATTGTCTGGTGCTGGATCCCAGCATGCCGAGTCCCGTCATTATCTTGGAAGACCGCCAGTACGGCTGGCTGATGCCCATTCATATCGGCATATTTGAGGCTCATTCAATTGCTACCAAATTATATGATTTGGAGCCGCCTCGTCCGCTGACCCATGACCTGTTCTGCAACATGCTACAAAATATGAAAGCTAAGATAGCCCGAATAGAAGTGACCGATATGGTAGATAGTACTTATGTAGCTCGTATTCACCTTCGCTCCCAGGGCAACGACCTGAAACTGGACTCCCGACCAAGCGATGCGATCGCCTTGGCTCTAAGAATGAACTCCCCCATTTATGTAGCTGATAAGGTGCTGGAGCACTCCAAAATGGATGCTGAAGAACAGGAAAGAATTAAAACCCTCTATCTGGATCCCCAAGAAGAGAAGGACTTGTCAGAGAAGGACTTGTCAGAAGAGGAAAGATGGAATCGCATGTTGTCCCGTCTAAGAATGCCCAAAAACCCTAAGCACATTAACTAAGCCGTGAAACTGCAACTAAGTATTGAGAATATTGACTTTTTATGGCTGTACTACTTGTAAATTCTTGGTAAGACGAAAAACTCCGTGCGCACGGAAAAAATTTATTTCATTTTTGGTTTAACTCTGCATGCACGGGGTTTCTCATTAATTTTTCTCAATGCCTCAAAGAATTGAGCTCGGAATAGATAGGTGATAATTCAGGCGGATCTGAAAAAATTCAATAACGGGGCCAAAACAAATTATTATGACAGGAGAAAATGCGGTTTATGCTCAATCTGGTGGGGTCACTGCGGTCATCAACGCCAGTGCTCACGGATGGCTAAAAGCAGCTCGTGCTAGTCGGGAGATCAAAAAGACCTTCGCTGCTCGGCAAGGCTTAAATGGAATAATCAATAATGAACTCATCGCCCTCAGCGATTGGAGTGAGTCTCAGGTTGATACCCTAGCTCAGCTGCCAGCAGGAGCCTTTGGTTCTTGTCGCCGTAAGCTGAAGGATATTCAACAAGAAGCCGCCATCTTTCAAAAACTGCTGGAAACTTTCTCCGTTCACCAAATTGGATATCTCTTTTATAATGGCGGAAATGACTCCATGGATACCGTTCATCAAATCAACAGATTCGCCCAACAGCAATCCTACCCCCTGCAAGTGATCGGCATTCCCAAAACCATTGATAATGACCTCCCCATTACCGATAACTCCCCAGGCTTCGGCTCGGTAGCCAAATACAATGCTATATCCATGCTGGAAGCTAGTCGCGATACCGAATCCATGTGTGCCGACTCCACCAAGGTCTTCATCATGGAAACCATGGGACGCCACGCAGGTTGGATCGCCGCGGCCACTTCCCTAGCCCGCTTAACCGAAAAAGATGGTCCCCATCTCATTCTCTTACCAGAAATCCCCTTTCAAGAAGATAAATTTTTGGCAGCCGTGGAAACCAATGTCTCCCTACATGGATTTTGCTCCATCACAGTCGCAGAGGGGATTAAAAATACCCAAGCTCGCTTTCTGGCAGAATCTGGCCGCCAAGATTCTTTCGGGCATGTCCAATTAGGAGGAGCTGGAAGCTACATCCAACAACTGACCCAGCAAAATCTGAAGCTAAAAACCCATCGGGCCATCCCCGATTATTGCCAACGCTCCGCCCGACATGCTGCAGCAGGAGTGGACATTCAACAAGCCATCGCCTGTGGAAAACATGCAGTCCAACTGGCAGAAAAAGGTCTGAGCGGGGTGGTAAGCATCATCAAACGCATCCAAGACAATCCTTATCGCTGGGAAATATCGCACACCGAAGCCCAACTAATCGCCAACCAAGAAAAATGCCTCCCCCCCGCCTTTATCAGCTCCAATGGCATGCACATCACCGAGGCCTTCCGTTCCTACTGCCTTCCCCTCATCCAAGGCGAACAACCTCCCCCATACCAAAACGGATTGCCCGACTACCCTCGCCTCCCCCTAAAAATTGTTTCTTAGCCTGCCAGCGACTATCCAATCTCCAATTAAAAAACAAATCAACAAAAATGATGTAGCAAAATAGTGGCAGCTTGAGAAACACTCAGACAAATAGAACTAGGTTGGGAGGCAGGGATCGGTGAGGGCTGGGAGGCAGGGATCGGCGAGGAGGGGAGCTGAGAGGCAGGGATCGGTGAGGAGGGGAGCTGAGAGGCAGGGATCGAGGAGGGGGCAAGGATCAATGAAGACTGAGGGATGGTACATAGATAATCGCACTGGGATTGTACCAAAGGACGAATGCCCTTACCTTCCCCACCCAAGACCAGTATCCAGCGAGATTTTTTGGTAGACACAGCTTCGGTAGCCGCTGGTTTTATTGCCTCAGGAGCTTGACCTCCCTCAATGACAGCCGCCACTCGCCACCAATCTTGCTGATGGGCTTGTTTGAGGAAGCGTGCCAGATTAACCACCTGAGTCAGAGGCAGCCACTCTAACGCTCCTGCCGAAGCCCGACTGGCAACCACACTTAAAGGAGCACTCCGTTGGCGAGGTAACACCATCCCCCTAGCCCCCAAAGCACCCGCTGCCCGAGCAATGCTTCCCAAGTTGCGAGGGTCCAGTACTTGGTCTAGCACTACTAGCACGCTACTTTTCTCATCGCCCGTCGCGGACAAAAGTTCTTCCACCGATTGCCAAGGCAGAGCTCCGCAATCCAAAGCCACTCCCTGATGCCGACCACCTTGGCAACGAGTATCTAACTCCAATTTGCCTGCCAACTGATGAGGCACCTTAGCAGCCTCAGCTAGTTCCTTCCAAAGTGGAACAGAAGACACCGACCAAAGCTGCTGCAATTTTCGTCGCTGGGAACGTAAAGCAGCCTCAACCACATGATGACCAAATAACAGCATTTTTTCTCCAAAAACTTTAAGCTTGGAGCAATTGACAAATCATCTGATCAGCGTCCATCTGACCATTAAGCAGGGCTTCCACTCCTTGGATGAGGGGAGTCTTGATTTGATATTTCTTAGCTAGCTGGGCTGCAGTTTTGACGGTATAAACTCCTTCCACCACCATGCCGATTTTTTCCATGGCTTCCTCAGTGCTATGTCCTGCCCCTAGTAATTTACCAAAATTATTATTGCGACTATGAATGCTCATGCAAGTAACTAGTAGATCACCCAGGCCACCCAGACCATAGAGGGTTTCCTTTTTAGCACCCAGTATTTCTCCCAATCGGAGTATTTCTGCCAGACCTATGGTTATCAAAGCGGACTGGGTATTATCGCCCCCGCCTATTCCTCGGCTGATCCCGCAAGCGATCGCGACCACGTTTTTTAGAGCTCCACCCAGTTCGGCACCAATTATATCGGAGGAAAGGTGCGGGAAAAATCGGGGACCAGCTAAGAATTCACTAGCCTTTTTGACTATTCCTAGGGACTCGGCTGCCAACAAGATGGCGGTGGGTTTATCGCGACAGACTTCCTCCGCATGACTGGGACCAGTTAAAGCTACTACTCGTCCGACCGCTTTTTTTCCCAAGGTTTCCTGAATCACCTGATGGGGCAATTTAAAGGTATTCTTTTCTATTCCCTTGGAACAGCTGATAAACAATTGCCCCTGATAATCGGGGGCGATTACCTGACAAGCTTCCCGCACTCCTCCGCAAGGAATAACTCCCAGCAGGAATTCGGCTTGTGGCAGTAGTTCGGGGAGATTTTCGGCGATCTCCAATAGCTCAGGAAAGGGCTGTTTCAAACGCGGGTGGCTGCGTTCACGCTTTAGCAAGCTTAGCCAGTCGGGATTATTATCCCATAACCAGCCCTGATGCCCTTGCTTGCTTAGTAGCATGCCTAAGGTGGTTCCCCAAGTGCCCGCTCCCAGTACTACGAATTTTGCCATTGTCCTTCTTTAATAATTCACTGCCTACTAGCTGCCTATCAACAAGTACCCGCCAACAAGTACCTACCGATGTCTATCAGGAGAGATGATTACATCAGCCCACCATCTTTTAGAGTAAATCAGCCTGAATAGCAAATCCTGCGAGTTCACCTTATCAGAACGGGGTAGATTTTGCTACCTGAAACTCTTACAAGCACTGGGATTTTTCCGAGAATGGAGGTATAAGTGGGATTGTATAATCCAGTACGGAAAGCACCAATGATTACCAAGCACAAAATTGTTTCACGTGAAACATCCTCATTTGAAGTGATAACGGTGGACGGAGCGGCTGCCGTGGGAAAAACCAGTGTTGCGAGGAGATTATCGGAGTTGTTGGGGTATGGATTTTTGTCATCGGGTTTGGGTTATCGGGCTTTGAGTTGGGCGGCTTTTCAGCGGGGCTGGGAGTGGAAGGAAGTTCCTCCTTTATTGAAGCAAGTGAAGCTGAGTTTTACGGCTATCAATGAGGTGTGTTTGGATGGCGAGGTGGTGAGGGCAAATTTATATTCAGAAGAGCTGAGTAAGGCTAGTGCTGTGCTTAGTCAACAGGCTTGGATGCGTAAGAAGGTAAATGATGCCTTACATGCCATAACTGCTCAGTTAATGTCGGCTGGTAAGAAAGGATTGGTGGCAGAGGGTCGGGATATGGGAACGGAGGTTTTTCCTCGGTCGGCTCACAAGTTTTTTTTATATGCTCATTCAGCCAAGCGAGCTGAGCGAGCTGAGAAGCGGGATCGTCAGCTGAATAGTAGTCGGACTGAGCTCGGAGCTGGCTCGGTGCATTTGGATTCCGTACGCACGGAATTAAGGCGTCGGGATGCTGAAGACGAGCAGCGGGATTTATCTCCCTTGCAGGCTGATAAGGAAGCAGTTAGGCTGGATACCACTGAGCTGAACTTGCAGCAAGTGGTAGACAAAATGTACCAGCAGCTGTGATGATGAGACTATTTTTTATCCATGGTTCCATCCATGGCTCCATCTGTGGCTCCATCCATGGCTCCATCTGTGGATAGCGGCTGCGATTGACTGGAATGCTTGGCTTATTTACTTATCCACTTAATGTTGTCACCTGGGCGTGAACTATGAAAGCTGTCATTTTAACTGCCAAAGCTGGGGGTCATTTATTTCCTTTTGGGGCCGCCCGCCCGAAATGCATGTTGCCGGTGGTTGGGAGTCCGTTGCTGGAAAAAACCCTGTCCCAATTGCGTGAGGTAGGAGTTACTGAAGTGTACTTGGTGGTGGGACATCAAAAACAGGTCATTTATGATCAGTTCAAAAATGGGAACAGCCACAGCATGCAGCTCAGATATCTGGAGCAAAAAACTTCTAGTGGCATTGGCACTGCCTTGCAGCTGGCAGAGGAATCTTTGCGAGGTAAATCCTTGGGTGGTGAGCCTTTTTTGCTTGTCTATGGCGACGTGTTGGCGAGCGGAAATCCCTTTCCTACCATGCTAGACCAACATGCAGAATCAGGAGGCTCGGTAGCCGCCTTGGCATTGCCTCCCATGTCTGGTGAATTCGGTACCGTCTACATGGGTAGCGATATGCTTATTCAGCGTTTTGAGGAAAAACCTCAAGACCGAGAAAGAGCCAATCATGTGCTGGCAGGCTTTTATCTGCTGGAAATAGATTTCTTTACCATACTTAAAAAAAACCAAGGAGACATGGCTTCAAGCCTGAAGGAGCTAGTTTCTCAGGGTCGTCTGCATGGTGTCAGGTGGGAGGGAGAATGGGTTGAACTGCGTCGTCCTTGGCATATTTTAGAAGCCAACCGCATGCTAATGAGCGATTGGAACCACGCGGTAATCAGTAAAAATGTTCGTCTGGAAGGAGAAGTGCGTATTGAAGGAGCAGTACATATTGAAGACGGAGCTCATATTCGCCCAGGTAGCGTTTTATGCGGTCCTTGCTGGATTGGAGCAGGCTGCTTTATCGGCAATAATACCCTGATCCGAGAGTACACTTCCATCCATGAAAAGTGTTCGGTGGGCTATGGTAGCGAATTGAAAAATTGCGTTCTGCTACCTCAGGTTGAGGTAGGGCGATTATCCTTCATTGCCGAAAGCGTGATCGGGGAACGCACTCACATCGGCACTGGGGTGACTACCGTGAACAACACTTCTGCGGGAGGTACTATTACTGTCACCACTGAGACCGATTCCCTTGATAGCGGTCAGCAAAAGCTGGGAGCTTTCATCGGAGATGATGTCTGGCTAGGAGCACGTCATGTGCTGGCTCCGGGTACCGTGGTGGCTAGTGGTAGCCAGATCAAAGACCTATTAACCCTTTCATCCTTAGTACGAAGTAGTAAATAGATAGCAACATGTGCGGCATTGTAGGAATCACTGCTGAAACTGAAATGAACGCGGTGTTGCTGGAATCACTACGTCATTTGGAATATCGCGGTTATGACTCCTGCGGGATAGCTACCCTGCACGAAGGTAAAATAGAAGTTCGCAAGCAAGCTGGTGACGTAACCAGCGTAATTGAGAGCGAAAGACTGGACCTAATGCGGGGCTATCTGGGAATTGCTCACACCCGCTGGGCTACTCATGGTGGAGTATCTCAGGCTAATGCTCATCCTCATCTTTCTCATGATGGTAATTTTGCTTTGGTGCATAATGGCATTATTCACAATTACAATGAGCTCCGTTCTCAGCTGGAACAGCAAGGAGTTACATTCAGTTCTGAAACCGATACTGAGGTGATAGTTAATTTACTGGCGGTTAATCATCAGCCGAACAAGACATCGGAGGCTTTACTGAAAACTTGCCAAGCCTTGCAGGGAAATTTCTCCTTTTGCTTTATCAACCTCCAGCAGCCACAAACCTTGTTCTGTGTTCGTAAGGGAGCTCCCTTGGTACTGGGACTAGGCAAAAACAGCAATTGTGTGGCCTCGGACATTCATGCCCTGCTTCCTATCACCCGTACCGCCTTGGTGATGGAAGATGGCGAATATGCCATACTTACCCCTCAGCAAATACAGCTCCATCGTTTGAAAGATCGTTCTCCTGTCCAAAGAACTCCCTTTCAAATTCAATGGGAGGTGGAAACTACTCGCAAGGGTGATCATGCTCACTACATGCTAAAGGAAATTTTTGAGCAACCAGAGACTCTACAAAATGCTCTGGTAGCCGCACCCGATGAGATCCAGCAGCTCACTAAACAATTGCTAAAAGCTAAACGCATTTTTCTGGTGGGAGTAGGCACCACTCATTATGTAGCCATGCTTGGTCAGTACTTATTTGCTCGTTTAAGCGGATTGTTTACCCCAGCCGTTAACTCTGATGAATTCAATCACCTGATCATCCCCAAATCTGGGGATCTAGTGCTAGGAATTTCCCAATCGGGAGAAACCCATGATACCCGACAAGCCATCTTGACTGCCAAAAAGAAGGGAGCTTTTACCGCAGCCATCGTCAATATGATTGGTTCTTCTCTCAGTCTGGATGCAGATATGACCGTCTTACAGGGTTCGGGACCGGAGATTTGCGTGGTATCCACTAAGGCTGCTTTAGCCCAAACATTCATTCTGCTAAGGCTGGCAGCTGAAGTGGGTCTACAGACTGATGAGCTCCGTAAAAAAGACTATCAGCAACTTCTCAAAGACATGGAAGTTTTTCCTGAATTGGTGGGACGCACCCTCAATGAACGCTCTGGGGTACTCCGTGAGCTAGCCAATAAAAGTGTGGATTATCCTAATTGGCTTTTGTTGGGGCGATCCCTGCACTATCCAGCTGCTTTGGAAACTGCCCTCAAATTAAAGGAGATAACTTATCTTCACATAGAGGGCATGCCAGCTGGTTTTCTCAAGCACGGAGCCCTAGCCATGGTGGATAAAAACATGCTCAATGTTTTTCTGTTGCCATCCCCGAAGGAAGATCACTATGACTCCTCTCTTTCTGCCTTAGAAGAGGTGCGGGCGAGGAAAGGACAATGCTTGGGCTTTTATCATCAAGAAGATTCCTCAGCTGCCAAATTATTGCACCATGGGATGTCGTTGCCCTCGGTTAACCCCCTGCTTTCCCCCTTGTTGCAAATGATTATGGGACAATTGCTGGCATATTTCACTGCCCTTAAACTGGGGCGTTCTATAGATAAACCTCGTAATCTTGCCAAGTCGGTGACGGTCAGCTAACAAAATTTCTGCGGTTCTTTAAGAAAGAGAAATGCTACAATGTGGAAGTCTCGCGGGAGTAGCTCAGTTGGTAGAGCATCAGCTTCCCAAGCTGAGGGTCGCGGGTTCGAACCCCGTCTTCCGCTTTAGCTAGCACCACGCCGATCACACCCGCAATAACACTCGCAATAGCACTCAAAAGTAGGCATTACTCACCGATAAACATGTAGCTCAACTAAATTTTATTAGCCTTATTAGTTCCAAATTAAAAATCTTGCTGAAATTAAGATGATCCATATCGCAGTACTTTCCGCCAAGGGAGGCTCCGGAAAAACTACTCTGGCTATTGCCCTCTCGCATCAATATGCCCTAGCCAATCCTCAGCGGGAGGTGGTTCTTATAGATGCCGATAACCAAGGCAATGTCGCCATTTCCCTGAACCTACAAACTCCCAACACCCTCGGAGGATTCCTCTATGGTGCCTCAGACACCCTGGACTTAGTACAATATCGCCCTTCTGCCCCTTTCTATGTGATAGAATCAGGACGCCTACATCTCTATGAAGCAGAAAAACAAATGCACCAGCTGGAGTCTCCAGAAACTTGCCTCAGAGACCGCATTCTCCCCGAACTGGATCCCCATAGCTTGGTCATCTGGGATTTGCCACCTACTTTATCGCTAATCAATGATAATGTACTCATGCTAGCTGATTTCATCATTATTCCCACCCATACCGATTATTTATCCCTAACGGGAATCGGCAATCTGCTTAACTATCTGGAGTTCTTTCAACGCTCGCGCAAAGTTTCCTGTCGGTTATTGGGGATCGCCATTACCTTGCATCGGGAGGGAGTTACCCAAAATCGTCTCAACAAGGAAACCTTACAAAAAAACTTTCCTCAGCTATTGTTCTCTGCCACCATCCCCCTGGCTACTGCCATCGCTAGCGCGGCTCAGAACCACCTCACTCCCCTGGAAGCCCAAGATAACCGAGCTCGCACTTGCTATACTCAGCTGGTTAAGGAAATCCACCTACGCATGCTGGAAAAATGGCAGCCGAAAGCTTCTTAATCCTCCTCTTCTTAATCCTCCTTAATTTTTCACAACCTGCCCTGCTAAAAACAACCCTGTCTAAAAACAACGCTGCTTAAATACAATACCGTCTAAAACTACTACTAGGAATTCTCACATGGCCCGACGCATACTACCCGCCCAATCTGCTCTTAGACCACCAGAACAAAACTCGCTGGCTGGAGGTCGTCCAGACTCAGCTTCCTCACTGCAAATCTGGAATAAAAACCTGCAACTGTCTCCAAAGGAAATATTGTTCAACTGGGAGGAATCCTCGGAACTGATGGATGAAGTCTCCTATGTTAACCAAGGAAGAGAAAAAATAGATCAGGCTGTTATCGTCCTAGCTCCTTCCATGTTGCGGATCGTGCTAACGGTTAAGGCCAACCTCCCCAATCCCAAGGATCAGCGTGATTGGCTAGCTAAACATGTAGATTGGGATTTCCGCCGAATAAGCGAATTATGCATCGTAGCCGAAAGCTATCAGCTGCTAAATCCCCAAAATCGTCTGACTGGAGAAGCCGAACTGCGGCGTTACGGTTGGAGCAATGCCCTCAAACTCGCTTATGTACGCAACCCCGAAGCACGTCAGCAAATCTGGGAATCTGCCTGCGGCGATACCCCTCGGGCTAGCTACCGACAAGTGCTAAAAGCCCTCCATCAATATCGCTCCCCCTTGCATTTAGAAGCTCCAGTCCCCGATCAAAATCTTCACGAAGGCATAGCAGTACTGCGTGCCAGCTGGGAAGCCCTCCAAAATCTACAACACTCCCCCTACCAAGCACCCCAAACCCGTCTAGCCCTAGAACAAGTTAAATCGCTAGAAAAAAAATTACCCTCCCTAAAACGTACTCTGATGGAAAGATTAAAAACCCCCTCAAACCCCTCAAACCCCCCAACCTCACCAACCCCCCCAGAAAAACCACTCCCCCAGTCACCAGATACTCCCCAGCATCCCGATAAATCTAACTCCCCCAATGCCAAATCTAAAACTCGGGAACGACTTGATTGGCGTTAAACGCTTCGGAGCTGGTCTAGCTTGGAGGATAAGGTATCCAATCTCCTTTGAAAGATCACTTCTTGGCGGATGGCATCTTCTTTAAGCACGTACTCCAGTGGTAGCTCGGCTCTTAGGTGCAAAAGCGATTTCTCCACCCGTAGCATATTTTGTTCTAAGCGGCTTTCCCTGCTGTCAAGGCTTCTAAATCGGCTGTCCAGCATGGAGCGAACCGCCCAAAATAACAATCCTCCCCACAGCGAAACCAAGGCGGAAAAAGTAGCTAGAGCCCTCCAAAAAGTTAAACCATCCATTTGATTATTTCCTTGGGGGTATTAATCGGGCTAGGCTGGGAATCATTTTTTCAGCACTGCGACCAACTACATAGCCTCCTAATCCTACCTGTAAGAGCGTCCAAGCTTGATCTGCCAGCCGAAAGGGCAAAATATCAAAGGCATCGCAAATGACTAATACCAAAAAAACCAGCATGGTTATCGGACGCCAATTGCGTTGCAACCAGCTTTGCCCGGTACTTTCAGCCAGCAACATTTTAGAATGAGCCTCCAAGGAAGCCTTTTCATAAGCTAATGTTTCTTGAGCTAGTTCAGAACCAGCTTCAAACATGGCTTGGCGAAACTTTAATTTCTCCTCTCCAGAAAGATGAATTTCATCCACCAATTTGGTTATCGGACCAAGTGATTTAGTTAATTTACCGAGCATGGTGTTTTCCTGAAAAATGAAAAATAATTAGCTGGCTCTACCAGCTATGTGAGCATTTTCTATCTCCGAGATAGAGCTCAAGCCCTGTAAGTACTCAGTTTTCTTCAAGGAAGGATTTTTCCAAGCAGTAAGAGTTTGACCGCGTTCGGAGCGATGTTCTGGGGCCACCGAGACATGAGTCCAGCGTCCAAATTCGTGAATTAGCTGATCAAAGGGAAGGTTCAAACGCACGATCGCCTGACATACTTCCAAGGGGTTCATGCCACCGACCACAATATCAGCGGCTTCTCCTCGCATGTGTTGAGACCGTTTGGATCCACCAATATGGCGATTCAGGGCTGGGGGACGATACCCCGAGGTTATATGAATAACTCGTCCTAGGGAATCCCTGAGGGGTTGCAGGACTTGAGTGCATAATTTTTGTAAGGCTTGGAAAATGGCACTTTCGGGGGGGACATTGACTGCTATTTCTAATCGGGAGGCAGTTTGAGAAAGGGTGAATTCATGGAGGTTAAAATTATTAGATAATTGGCACATGGTCTACTTAATTTATGGTTAAGAAAGCCCTATTAAATAAAAATTTAGTGTGCGGTATATTTAATATAATGGATTAAGCTAAAAAGGTCAAGTTTCTGTTTGGCAATAATTTTTATTACCCGAGAAAACGTGGTAGACACTGGCTAGATAGGAGCAAGTACCAATGAAAAAAGCAGTTGCTGATTTGGAACATTTGGTTGAGTACCAAGGATACTGGCAAGGATTGAAGCAGCGAGCTCAGTTGCTGGAAAGGCATCTTTGACCCTTTAAAGCTCGCCTGCAGACTGCAAGAACTAGAGCAACAAGCGAGTGCCAATGATTTTTGGCAACAGACTGCCGATCAGCGTAAAGACATACTGAAGGAATTACGGGCTGGTAAATCAAGGAGTGGTGATTGGCATAAATTACAGCAGGGGTTGGGCGATTTAGAAAGCGGAATTGCCCTTAGTCAAGAAAGCGGTGAGCTCTTAGGAGAATTGCCCTTGCTTAAGAAGAGCTTGGAAACCCAAATTGAGGCTTTAGAAATAAGGATTTTGCTCAATGGTCGGTATGATGTCAACAATGCATTGTTGGTTTTGCATGCGGGGGCTGGTGGTGCTGAGGCTGCTGATTGGGCTAATATGTTGTTGCGTATGTATCAACGCTGGGTGGAGAATAATCTCTTTACTTGCGAGCTCCTGGATGTTCAAGCAGGAGAGGAGGCAGGGGTTAAATCGGCTACTTTACAGGTCAATGGAGAATATGCTTATGGTTATCTGAGAGGAGAAACTGGAGTACATCGTCTAGTGCGTATTTCTCCATTTGATGCTAGTAAGCGTCGCCACACTTCGTTTGCGTCTGTGTTTGCATATCCTGATGTAGAGCGTAAGATAGAGATCAAGATGAACGAGGCAGACTTGAAAATAGATACTTTCCGAGCCCAAGGAGCTGGGGGTCAGCATGTCAACACTACCGATTCTGCGGTGCGTATCACCCATTTACCCAGCGGAATTGTAGTTCAGTGTCAAAACGATCGTTCACAACACAAAAATCGGCTCCGAGCCCTCAAGGTCTTAAACATTCGCCTTTATGAAGCCCAACAACAGCGTCTGGAACAAGAAAGAAAAAAACAAGACGCTAGCAAACAAAGAATTGCCTGGGGCAGTCAGATCAGAAGCTATGTGCTGCACCCCTATCAAATGGTGAAAGATCACCGTACTCTTTATGAAACCGGCAATGCCGAAAAAGTACTCAACGGAAGTTTAAATAGCTTCATCCAACAAGCTTTGTTATCTGATATTTAGATGCTTAATCTTATCTTATACCTAAGAATATGAACCTATTTGAACACTTAAAAAATACTACCCAAAATGCTTGGCAAGGCTACATCCGACACCCCTTCGTTCAACAACTGGAACAAGGCACTTTGCCCAAACAAGCCTTCCAATTTTATCTCAAACAAGATTATCTCTTTCTGCTCAATTTTGGGCGGGCTTGGGCTTTGGCTGCTTTCAAGGCTGATACCTTGGATCAACTGCGTGGAGCTTCCCACACCCTGGACGTAATCATCAACACCGAGATCAAGTTACATGTTCAATACTGCAAGGATTGGGGCATTTCAGAAAAAGAAGCACAGCAAGTAGCTGAACATCCCTCCAATGTTGCCTACACTCGTTTTGCCCTTGATTGCGGACAACGCGGCGATCTACTGAACCTATACGCCGCCATGTCTCCATGCGTAATGGGCTACGGCGAAATAGGCAAACAGCTGGAAAAAAGCAAAAATTCTAACCCCTACCAATCCTGGATTGAAATGTACGCCAGCGATGATTTTCAATCGCTATGTACTCATCACGCCCAAGGAATGCAAGTCATCGCTGAACAAAAAGGAGTCACTAGTCCCCAGGATCCTAGATTCGCTCAGCTGGCAGAACAATTTGAAACCTCCACCATCATGGAGCAAGCTTTCTGGCAAATGGGATTAGACCAACTAACCTAATCCTCAATAAGAGCAAACCATAAGAGAGAACCACACACCTTGTCCGGACACAGTAAATGGAGCACCATCAAGCACCGTAAGGCAGCTCAAGATGCCAAACGAGGCAAGACCTTCACCAAACTGATACGAGAACTCACCACCGCCGTTAGAGCCGGCGGTGAAGATGTTAAAGCCAATCCCCGCCTGAGACTGGCTATGCTCCAAGCACGTTCTCATAACATGCCCAATGATACCGTCCAACGTGCCATAAAAAAAGGACTCGGTAGCAACACCAGCAATGAATATGAAGAAGCCATCTATGAAGGCTATGCCCCTGAAAAAGTAGCTGTTATGGTCGCTACCCTTACCGATAATCGCAATCGCACCGCTGCTGCCATTCGCCACTTATTTGGCAAATTTGGCGGCCACCTAGGAGGAGCCAACTCCGTCCGACATCTATTCGTCCGCCGCGGCACCCTCCAAGTGGAAACCACCGACGAAGAACGCCTCACCAATACTGCCATTGAAGCCGGGGCCGAAGATCTAGAAGATCAATCAGGGCAATATCAGGTACTCTGTGCGGTTGATACCCTGGAAAAAGTACGCTCCCACTTGGAAAAAAATGGCTTCCAAGTTATAGAACCAGCCCTAGAATGGCTACCAATCTCTCCTGTAACAGTGAAACAAGAAAATAGCATTAAACAAATCCTAAAACTGCTGGATTCTTTGGAAGAACACGAAGACGTACAACAGGTCTTCTCCAGTCTGGAACTCTCCGATGAAGACTGCGAAAAATATGCCCAGTGAAACTAATACAAACCTTCAAACCAGAATCATTGGCATTGACCCCGGTAGTCAATTCACAGGCTGGGGAATCCTAGATTCCCAAACTAATGGAAACCTTGTTCACGTAGCCAGCGGAGTACTCAAACTACCACGCGAAAAATTCCTCGGACTAAAACTAGTATTCCTGGTAGAAAAACTAGAAAACCTCCTAACACAATACCAACCCCTACAAGGAGCCATAGAAAATATCTTCGCCGCTCGCTACCCCCAAGCCGCCCTAATACTAGGACAAGCACGCGGAGTCGCCCTCTACACCCTGATGAAATATGGACTACCCGTCAGCGAATACGCCCCCTCACAAATTAAACAATGCACCGGTGGCAGTGGACGAGCCGATAAACAACAAATACAACGACTAGTACAACTCCTCTTGAACCTCCCCGAATTGCCTCCCACCGACGCCGCCGACGCCTTAGCTATCGCTATCACCCATGCAACCATGTTCACCAACACCTTTCTTAACCAGAAAACTCAACAAATCCTCACTAAATAAACTTTCCCCATATCTCAGACCCCAAATCATAACCCCACAAACCACCATGATCGGATATCTAAAAGGTCAAGTAGTAAAACAATGGTCTGAAATGATGATCGTGGAATCAAATGGAATCGGTTATCAGGTCCTAACCCCTCCCGATGTCTGGGAAAGGGCTCTCACAGGTAAAGAAATCGTCTTATTTATCACCACCATTGTGCGTGAAGAACAACTCTCCTTAGTGGGCTTTGTTTCTTTGGAAGATAAATTACTCTTTGAGTGTCTCCTCAAGGTTAGGGGCGTAGGCCCCAAATTAGGATTGCAATTACTCTCCGTCCTCGGAGCCTCAGGAATCCGAACCGCAGTCCATCACAACGATATCTCCCTCTTAGCACGCACTCCCGGAGTAGGTAAAAAAACCGCCCAACTCTTGTGTCTGGAACTCAGCGGGCGTTTATCTTCTCCTAATGACTTCCCTGATCGGCACCAAAATTCCCTCATTTCTGCCTTGACAAACCTTGGTTTTTCCCATGAGAATGTACGCAGTGTGGTTTGTTCCTTACCTTCTCATCTCAAGGGATTTGATGCTCGTTTGAAGCAAGCCCTACAGCAGCTGGGTCGGTAGGAGGGGTGAGGAGAGAGGGATAGGGAGCAGGTGGTTGGAGAAGTGGTAGGAGAGGCTGGCAAGAGGGATGGAGAGAGGTAGGGAGCGGATGGTTGGAGATAGGGTGGGAGAGGCTGGCAAGAGGGATGGAGAGGAATAGGGAGCGGATGGTTGGAGATGGGGTGGGAGAGGCTGGCAAGAGGGATGGAGAGAGGTAGGGAGCGGATGGTTGGAGAAGTGGTAGGAGAGGCTGGCAAGAGGGATGGAGAGAGGTAGGGAGCGGATGGTTGGAGATAGGGTGGGAGAGGCTGGCAAGAGGGATGGAGAGAGGTAGGGAGCGGATGGTTGGAGAAGTGGTAGGAGAGGCTGGCAAGAGGGATGGAGAGAGGTAGGGAGCGGATGGTTGGAGAGGTGGTGTAGGAGAAGTGGTAGGATAGGTAGGCAAGCTGGTGGTTGGAGAAGTGAGAGATGGGGAGCGGGAGAGAAGTGAAGGATAGGGGGCAGATGGGGAGTGAAGGGAGAAGTGAGAGGCGGGCGTGGTGTTTGGCAGGCGAGAAAGATAGCTGATAAATAGAAATTTCCCATTTATGAAAGAGGTACTATGACACTGAACAAAGTAATGTTGATCGGGAATTTAGGCAAAGACCCCGAAATTCGTCATACCAAAGGTGGCGATGCCGTAGCTAATTTCACCTTAGCGACCAGTGAACAGTGGAAAGACCGTCAAGGTCAAAAACAGGAACGCACCGAATGGCATCGTTGTGTCGCTTGGCGTCATCTGGCGGAATTGGCACAGAACTATCTCCATAAGGGCAGCAAAATATACCTAGAAGGAAAAATAGAAACCCGTGACTGGACCGATAATGAAAACATCCGCCGTTTTCGTACTGAAATAATTGTTAATAACATTCAATTTCTTACTCCTCGTTCAGAATCTGCTCCTCAAGACTCTGCTCCTCCTCCTAGATCCGCACCCCCTCCCAAACAAACCTCAGATAATACCCCCTCCCCTGATAACCAAGATCCCTATGTGGATGATGACATCCCCTTCTAAATCATCCTAAAACCTAAATAAACATCAATCATGTCTCAGCCTGAAATCAATCGGGAACTAATAGAGCGAATTGCTGGCTTAGCTGCCCTTGAATTAACTGAGGAAGAAAAATCTCTCTTCCTAGTGCAATTCCAAGAAATACTTCATTCTGTTGAACAAATCAAAACTGCTTCCCTGAACACCACTCTACCTAAAACCACCCCCAAACCCGCTCACCTGCGCAACGACCAACCTCACCCGCAAAAATCTCCACCCGAACTCCCCTACTTAGAAGATGGCCTTTTCAAGGTACCAAAGGTCATCGGATAGCAAATACCCACTCCCATAAAGTGCTAATAACTTAACAGGAAAACTTGATGGATCAAATCTGCTGGCTGCACTGCAAACAATCCTTGCTGGAACAACTAGACGAAGATGATTCCGCTTGGATTAAACCTCTTAAACTAGAAACCCTCTCTGCTACCGAAGTGGTTTTCTCGGGAGTTCCCAATCACTTTTTTCAGCAACGTATCACTTCTAAGTACCTATCTCTCCTCGCCTTGGCCTTGCAAACTCATTTTAAGACCCCTTGTTCTAAAAAAACCCACCGCTTTCATCTTCGCCTAGAACTAAAAAAACCAACCTCCGCTATCCCCACTGAAGAAATTAACTCACCGCAACTCATCAATGGTAAGACCCGTAAAACAACCGTCCCTTCTTATTCCACTGAACCTAAAGATGCTCTCTCAGAGGTTATCATCTACCCAGGCATCGCCAAAGCAGTTCAATTGAGCCAGCAAATCATTGAAAAACCGGGTGAAAAAACTAATCCCTTATTACTTATGGGCTCTTCTGGAGGAGGAAAAACCCGCTTGCTGCGTGCAATCGCCTATGGATTAAGAAAAAAAGGTCTTCATACCATCTTAATCAGCGGAGAAGATTGGAAACAAACAGTACTACGTTCCATCTATGAACGCCAAGGATTGGCCCTGCAATCACAACTCCAAATGACCGAAGTCCTGCTCCTAGACGGATTAGAAGACCTATTGGTTAGCCCTCGTTCCCAAGAAACCTTGCAACACTTATTAGATAACCTCGGTCACCAACAAGCCCAAATTGTCTTCAGTTGCTATCAACACCCCTCTCAGCTGACCCATTTAATTCCTTCGCTCAGATCCCGATTAACCACCGGAGTATTTTGTCAGCTACAGCCTCCCGAACCCAAAGATGCCCTAACTCTGCTTAAACATTGGGCTCATCAGCACCTACTAACTCTGGATACATCTACTCTCTGCTGGCTGTCAAAAATGTTGAATTCTCCCCGCAGTCTCCAAGGTGCCATTACCTTGTTGGCGGCTTATCATCAACCTAAACCGCTTTCCTTAGCTCAATCGCAACAGCTACTAGATCCATGGTTAAATAATCCTGAGCCGTCTCTCAAATCTCCCGCCCAAATACTCAAACAGATAAGTAATTTCTTTTCGCTTACTCCCCAAATCATCAGTAGTAGACAAAAAACTAAACAGGTTGCCTTAGCTCGTAGCATGAGTATTTATCTTCTTAAACAACAAAATCTTTCCTATCAAGAAATCGGTCGCCTACTAGGAGGAAGAACAGCTTCCTCGATGTTGAAAAACCACCAACGACTTCAAGAGGATATAATCCAAAAACCCAAACTTAAAAAAATTCTCCGTGAATTAAATAACAGCTTGCAAAACATGCAGGCAAAGCCTTTTTCCACCAAAAAACAACAAAAACAAGTCTCTCTTCTGGTATAAAATAGGGTGGATTAACCATTTCCATTGTCTTGTCTCATTATAAAACAAGAAAAAATTTATAAATAATGACAACAAAAAGGAAACACTTAGGAAACACTTAGGAATAATGATTTATAAGACATTATTCCTTTCATATCATAGCATTAGATGATTTATTACTCATTTGCTTTCTCTCTAATATAAGAAATAAAAGATGAAATTAACTATCTCAAAAAAAACATTATTAGATTCTCTTGGTGTCGTTGTTCCAGTTACCGACATGGTTAACAGTCATAGTAGGAGTGTGTTTTCTAATTTTTTATTGAAAACTGGAAGTACACAAAAAAACAATTCTAGTGAAAATCAAGCTACCGATAAAAATAGTTCTTCAAAAGATATGAAAGAACTAGTAATAACGGCAGTTAATGATGAAATGTCAATAATCACTACTACTGGTGCTTTGGTAAAAAGTGCTGGGGAGATATGTGTAAATGCTAATAAGGTTTTTAGGGCCTGCGGTTATTTTACAGGTGATGAAATTGGCATTGAATTAGATAATAAAAAGAACGTGATATTTTCTAGCAAGAAGGCTCGGGTAAGAGCGTCTTCAATGGATACGAGTTTGTATCCGACCTTTGATAAGATAGAAACATCGGCTAGTTTTAGCATTAGTTCCAGTGAGCTGCGGCGTTGCATAGATTTAACCTTATTTGCGGTGAGGGAAGATGAACCAAGGAAAAATTTACGAGGAGTTTGTTTTCGTTTGATAGGCGATGATAAATCTAAATGGGTAGCTACCGATGGACATCGTCTTTCTATTATTACCGTTCCAGTTGAAAATATTGTGGGTGAGGATCAGCCAGAGGTTATTATTCCGCGGCAAACAATTGCAGAAATAAGAAAAATCCTCAAAGATGAAGACGAAGAAGTTCAAATATCCTTTGGTGAACGTTATTTTAAGGTGATTTATAAATCAACTGTCATAACATCTCTCTTAGTGGAGGGAAATTTCCCAGATATTGAAAAGGTAATCCCTAAAGACAACGACAAAAAAGCAGTTATAAACATTCAGAGCCTTGATAATGCTTTGAATTATACCGAAGCCGTTAGCGGTGATAAGCTTTCAACCGCCAAACTGAATTTTAGTAAGGGACTCTTGAAGGTAGAAAGTGAAGAATCAGAAACTTTTTACGCCCAAGATGAAATGGAAGCCGAATTTGAAGGCGAACCATTTGAGATCGGTTTTAATACTCGTTATCTAAAAGATCTTTTTAAGGTGTTGCCGGGAGAGCAAGTGAAAATGGAATTTAAGGGGCCTTTGAGCCCCTGCTTAATAAAGAGTGAAAATCTGGAAAATTTTATTTCGGTGGTGATGCCATTACGGCTGGAATGGTAGTGCGGGAACTAAGTTTGCGGGATTTTCGCAATTATCGTCAGCAACACCTCCAGCTGGCTCCGGGACTGAACGTATTTGTAGGAAACAACGGTCAGGGAAAGACCAATCTGATGGAAGCAGTACATGTGTTGCTACAGTTACGCAGTTTTCGTTCTCATTATTGGAAGCAGCTAGTGCGTAAGGGAGCCTTAAGGGCTTCTGTGGAAGGGGTTTTGGAAAACAAATTGGGTACCGATGCAGTGCGATTAGAGATTTCAGCTGCTGGGCGTAAGGCTTGGTGGAATGAAAATGTGGTGAGAAAGATGTCGGCTCATGTAAGGCGTAGTTTTGCGGTGTTGTTTAATCCTGAGCAGTTGTATCAGCATCGTTATCACCCTGGTGAGCGGCGGGCTCTGCTGGATGGATGCTTGTCCTTCACCGATGCGGGCTATGGACGTCATTTGGCAGATTTTTCTCAAGCTCGCCGTCAAAAAAATCAGTTGCTAAAGGAACATCAATCGCAGGGTTTGGAGGTTTGGGATACCCTGCTGATCAAGCATGGAAGAAAACTAGTGATCAAGCGTCATTTGTTGGTTGAGCAACTAAATCCGATCTTAAATCAGCTATATGCAGCTATTGCTCCTGTTTTAGCTTTGTCAGAATCCACCCCTGAGAAAATTACCAGCTCGGCTGCGAACTTGGAGCTTCGCTATTTGCCCAATATGGACGGCGATGAACCTAGCTGGCGAGAGCGTATGGCACAGATGACCGAACAAGAGCATAGGATAGGCCATGTGCTGGTGGGCCCGCACCGTGATAACATCCAAATGTGGCGGCATTGTAGGATGAATGGTACTATTGAAAGCGAACCAGAAAGTATGTTATCTCAGGGCGAATATCGTCTAGCCCTGCTAACCCTGAAATTAGCTCTCAATAAACTCCTCCAAGATGACGCGGTTTTGATCCTAGACGATTTTTTCTCCGAATTGGATGGCACTACCAAGCAGCGATTATGCGAATATTTAAATCAGGTTCCTAATCAGATCTTTATTACCACCACTGATGCCGATAGCCTAAAGGGCTTAACCAATGCACATTGGATGGAAATAGAAAATGGAGCCACCAGAGCCTCTCTTCATCATTAGGTTGCCCACTATGCAAGAAAATTATACCGCAGAAAACATTACCGCTTTGAAAGGACTAGAAGCAGTCCGCAAACGTCCGGGCATGTATATCGGAGGGGTAGATAGCGAAGCCCTTCATCATTTGGTGTTTGAAATTGTAGATAATAGCATTGACGAAGCCATGATGGGGCATTGCTCTGAAATACAGGTGGTCCTACATGCTGATTCCAGTGTGACGGTATCGGACAATGGGCGAGGAATTCCAGTGGATATTCACAAGGAAGAAGGAGTTTCAGCTGCCGAGGTGGTTATGACCCAGCTACATGCAGGGGGAAAATTTGGCAAGCAGATTTATAAGATGTCTAGTGGATTAAACGGAGTGGGAGCTTCGGTAGTGAACGCACTTTCTGAAAAATTATCTCTGCAGGTACATCGGGAAGGAAAGTTATGGCAACAGGAATATAGTCGTGGTAAGCCCTTGGATCGGTTGAAAGCGGTGGAAAATACCAATAAAACGGGTACTACCACTACTTTCCTGCCAGATATAGATATTTTTAATGAAGTGCAATTTCAAACTGAATTGCTATCTAGACGCTTGCGGGAGCTAGCTTTTCTTAATCGTGGTTTGAAGATTTTCCTGATTGATGAAGCACAGGATAGCCAGCAAGAATTTTGTTTTGAGGGAGGAATTATCTCGTTAGTGGAATTTCATAATAAGGGAAAGACGGTACTTTATAATCCCCCTATTTATATCAGTGTGGTGAAAGAGCAGGTGGAGATAGAAGTAGCCCTGCAATATCATGATGGCTACAATGAGTCGGTACAAGCATTTGTTAACAACATTCATACTATTGAGGGAGGTACTCATTTATCGGGCTTTCGTTCGGCTTTGACCAAGTGCTTCAATGCCTATGCGGCTAGCATCAATCTGCGTGATATGAAGGAAAATTTCTCCGGAGAAGATGTACGCGAAGGACTAACCGCAGTCATTCATGTAAAGCATCCTGAACCCCAATTTGAATCGCAGAAAAAAATCAAGCTCACCAATGTGGAAGTTAAGGGCTTGGTGGAAAGGTTGATAAATCAAGAATTAAGCGACTATCTAGAACGACATCCCCAAGAAGCCCGCAAATTAATAGATAAATACTTGGACTCTCAACGGGCCCGATTGGCGGCTCGTAAGGCTCGTGAATTAACTCGCCGTAAGTCGGCCTTGGAATTTTCTTCCTTGCCGGGCAAGCTGGCAGATTGTCAAGAACGCGACCCCGCTTTGAGTGAACTGTTCGTAGTAGAAGGAGATTCTGCCGGCGGCACCGCTAAACAAGGGCGTGAACGCCGCAATCAAGCCATTCTTCCCTTGAGAGGAAAAATCCTTAATGTGGAAAAAGCCCGCATTGATAAAATGCTCGGCAATGAGGAGATCAGGTCCTTGATAACTGCCTTAGGGACGGGTATCGGCAAGGAAGAATTTGATGCCCTTAAAAGTCGTTATCATCGTATCATTCTCATGACCGACGCCGATGTAGATGGTAGTCACATTCGTACCTTGTTGCTTACCTTCTTTTATCGCCAAATGAATGAGTTGATAGAACAAGGATTTTTATACATTGCTCAGCCACCCTTGTTTCGGGTTAAGCGGGGCAAGGAAGCCTTTTACCTTAAGGATGAAAGAGCTTTCAATGAAAGATTATTAAAGTGGGCTTGTAGCAGGCTGATCATCAAATCAGCTGAGCGTAGCTGGCAAGGCGAAGATCTGCAAAAATTGGCGGGACAGCTAGAAGATCTAGAGCAAAGCTTTGGGCAGTTAGCATCAGTACAACCTTCTCTTCGTCCCTTGTTAGACATCTTGCTGCGGCACCAGATAGAGATACCAGAAGAAATCGAGTCTGATATTGCTCTGTTATCTACCTTGGCGGATGAGCGAGCTCGATTTTCCAAGTTTTCGTTATCGGTATTTCCTGCTCGCCGAGCGGTTCTATTGAGCATCAATGAGTGTAATTTAAAGCTCAATTTGGATGCATGTAGATCATTCAATGTTAGGGCTTATAATCGGTTGGTTACTCGGGTGAAGGAGAATGAATATTTGAAGGGTTCTTTTCAATTGCTGGACGGGGAAAGCAAAAGAGAAGTGCCTTACTGGCGTGAACTAAGACCGATTTTGCTGGAATGTGGTCGTCGTGGAGTAGAAATTCAACGCTATAAGGGGTTGGGAGAAATGAACCCCGAACAGCTGTGGGAGACTACCATGGACCCCGAAGTACGCAATCTATTAAAGGTCACCGTGCGGGACGCTCTGGAAGCGGATAATATTTTCAGTCAATTAATGGGCGATGTAGTAGAAGCACGGCGCGAGTTCATTGAGAAACATGCCCTTCAAGTGCGGAGCTTGGATATTTAAGCGGGTGATTTTATTGTTCGTTATTGTTCGTGGTTGCGGGCATTACTGAAGGAGATCTGATTTCCCAGCAAGGGATGGATGCGGGGCAATAGTCCTTGTCGGCGTAATCCGATATCTACCGAGCGACGTACTTGGCTGGGGCTGTCTGATGAGAATAGCTGCAGCTGAAATGATTCCTCATTGGTTTCCAATAGGGTGAGCCTATTTAAGGTTTGGTGTTTTGCGAACCAGCCTAAGATGGTTTTTTGGGCGGATTCATCAAAGCCCTTAAAGCTTAGCAATAGGTCATAGAGTCGTTGCTTGCTCTTGCCCAAACGGAGTTGGAGCAATATGTTTTGTATTCCTAGCTGAGTAGCCAAGGTCATCAACTGGGCAAGCTCAGCTGGAGAGGGATCGGTTTTAGCTCGGTGCAATAGGGAGGTGGAAATGGTACCATCAGCTAGCCATCTTTTGTTCTGTCTTTCAGACTGCGAGCTTTCATTGTGAGCTTCAATAAGGCGGAGTTTTACTATTGCTTGGCTGCGGGATATCCCTGAAGTATCGGAGGTCTTAATGGATGGCTCACAAAGCAACACTAAGGGAGTATGAGCTAGGTTCAGCAAGCGTATTTGGGCTTCGGTCAGAGACTCTTCTTCTTCTTCCCGAGCAAGCAGGCGATTTTCTTGCACCCAGGCACCAGCTCCAGTGAGTAACTGCTTTAAGTTGCGAACAGCTAGGCGAGTTTCCTTTGTTTTTTTGCCTAAGCAAATGATGGTAAGGGAACGTCCCAGTAGCTGAGGCTTGGATATGCGTAGAGTTTTCAGTAGCTTACTGAGCTCGGCATCGGAAACCTGAGTACGGGTGAGAACATGCCAGTTGTTATTGCGTCTTTCTTCGCGGAGTATTTTTTGTCTGGGAGCTAGGGATGCTTGTTGTTGCTTGATTTTTTCCTGCAAAAATGAACGATGACGGCTCAAATCTACCGTACCAAGAAAAGTTGCTAGTCGGATCTCAATAGCTCGCCTTTGGGCATTGGACAATGCCTGCCGACGGGCCGCGAGTTCATTTCCATTAAACACTCGCACTTCTGCTGCCGAAATCACCTCCGAGAGGGCTTCGGCTCTCACTCCCTTAGGAGCAAATACAAGCAGCACCGCGATCATCCACCACGAGCAGAGATTTTTTTTCTTCAAGGGTCGGGCCAGAAAGGTAGGGTAAATCGGAGAGCAGCTTGGTCTAAATATAGATGTGTAAAGCAGGTAAAACTATAACCGTTGTAGTATCCAAGTAGCAAGGCTGTCTAACTGAGGAGCACTCCAAGAGCTCAGCATCCAGCTATGCACAAATGGTAAAGAAGATAATAAAGGGTAAAGGGCTAAGCCAAGCAAGCTTCCCTTTAGTAAACCACTGATGGCCGCAAGCCATCTTTTCCACCAGCATTGAACTGGGGCAAAGCATCCTAGCAAAGCCAGTACTCGGGATAGCATTGCGGCAATCACCAAGGGTAGTAACCATCCTAATCCTTGCAATACCCTAGGATAAGCCAAAAATAAGGGAAAATGCCCTCCCAGCCATAGAGCAATCTCAGAGTGCATTTGGTGCGATAATAATAATCCAGCTGCCAATAACACCAAAGAGGGAAGCTCGCTATACAAACCCTTGGAAAAGCCTAGTAAACTTGAAAATAAGAGTAACAAGCCAAATAATAGATCAAATGCATGAAATGTCATCGTTTTCACTCTGTGTATAACTAACCTAGATCCACTCCAACAGATATGCATAAGCTAAGCCTAGTAAAAGTAAATCAGAGTAAAATTCTCAAGAATTAAAAGGATCAGGATCTAATACCGCAAAGCGACGGAGGGATTCTTGAACCACAATGCCTACTACAGTGGCTAAATTTAGGGAACGCACCCCCTCTTGCTGATGAGGAACAGCATAACAATTAAATTGCTGCACAATAGAAGGACTAAGCCCACTAACTTCTGAGCCAAAAACCAGATAATCGCCCGTGGTTACTGGGCAATGGGTATAGGGAACCTTAGATTTGCTAGAGAATAAATGGACGCTCCGCGGGGGCAACTTTTTAAGGAACCCTAGGGGGTCGCCTGGGTGATGTCGCCAGCTTACAAAACGCCAGTAGTCCAAACCAGCTCGCTTGAGGTGAGCATCTGTGAGTTGAAAGCCCAATTTTCCCAGTAATATCAGTTCGCAATTACTGGCAGCACACAGGCGAGCGATAGAACCAGTATTAGGAGGAATTTCAGGCTCCACCAGCACCACCCGCAACCGATGCGGGGAGGATGGGTCTGCTGACTTAGCTGGTAAAAAAGGTTTTTTTGAGTCTTTCAATTTTTTTCTGCTACTGGCAAACAAGAAGAAGATACCCACTCTTTTTGGAGTACTTCCAGCAGGAGTAAAATATCATCGGGCAGAGGGCTGTGAAAACGCAACCAATTGCCTTTTTTGGGATGCTTGAACCCAAGGCTATCGGCATGTAATGCTTGCCTGCCTAGGGTTTGTAAGGCTTTTAGCACTGAGATAGGACAATTTTTAACCAAACGACCATAAAGGGGATCACCAGCTACTGAATGACCCAAATGTGCCAAATGAACCCGTACTTGATGAGTGCGTCCAGTTTCCAAGCGTAAATGGCAGAGACTAAAAGAGCCTATTTTTTGGATGACCTGCCAATGAGTAATCGCCTCTTTGCCATCGGCACGCACGCATTGCTTTAGTCGTTGCCGAGGATGACGACCGATAGCAGCCTGAATGCTCCCCCGACCGCCAACAGGAGTACCCGCTACCACCGCGGTGTACTGGCGTTCGCATTGATGCTTTTTAAATTGTCCTGCCAAGTCGTAATGGGCGGATAAATTTTTAGCTACTATCACCAACCCGCTGGTGTCTTTATCCAAGCGATGGACTATTCCAGGACGGGTAAGAACGGGAGAAGCAGGAGTAGAAGTATTAGCGGCTGTTTGCATTGCATTTGCAGGAGATATTGCGGGAGAGGTTGCAGGAGAGGTTGCAGGAGAGGTTGCAGGAGAGGTTGCAGGTAGCATTTCGCTGAGTTTAATGTTCATTCCTAGTAGTCGGTGGACTACCGAATCTTCCCAATGTCCTGGCGAAGGATGCATGGTTAGTCGGGGAGGTTTGTTTATGACCAATAAATCTTCATCTTCATACATCAGTTGCAGGGGGGAGTTCACTGCCTTTACGGGCATAGGCGGCTTAGGGAGAGGTCGCCAGCGAATGATGTCATCAGGTTTAAGGCGAATGTTGGGTTTTCCTTTGGAGCCATTTATGCGGACTACTCCCTCAGCAATCCAGCGATGGGCTTCACTACGAGAATGTAGCTCTGGCTGCTGACTTAACCAAACATCCAAGCGTAGGCCTAGGTCTTCCCTGAGGGCCGCCCGTTGGTACCACTCAGTAGGTTGATTAGCACTCCAGGATTTCAAATTGTTCATGGTGTAGCCGAGGTTCTGGTTTCCAGTTCAGCGAACAATCTACTTGCCGTTCTAGTTCAGCTAAGTACTTCTTGCCAAAGGAAGTCACATAATCGGCTACATCGGGATGCAACCTAATAATCAATGATTGCTTGCTTTTGCTCTTGTTTTTCATGCGTTCAATTTCACGCATTACTTCGTGTGAAACGGTGCTAAGAGATTTAATTCTGCTACTGCCAGCACAATAAGGACAAGCCTCTGATAATTGCTTATCAAAAGCTTCTTGATCTCTTTTGCGGGTCATTTCTACCAGTCCGATCTCGCTAATTTGCAAAATTTTAGAAGAAGCCCGATCAAAGCTAAGCTCTTCTTTAAGATCTTTGTAGACCAACTGACGATTAGCAATACTCTCCATGTCAATAAAATCAATGATGATAATGCCTCCGATATTACGCAGTTTCAGCTGACGGACGACTTCTTTTACGGCTTCTAGGTTGGTTTGTAAAATGGTTTCCTCATGGCTGCCCTTACCTACAAAACGACCCGTATTGATATCCACACAGGTTAGGGCTTCGGCATGATCAATCACCAAATAACCTCCTGAGGGGAGCCAAACCTTGGTAGCGGTGAGGCGGGTCAGTTCTTCTTCTAGGTTGTAGTGATCATAAAGAGGTTTTTCATTTTTGTAAAGTTCCAGTACTCCTTTGCGATGAGGCATAAATTCTTCTAAGAACGTTTTAGCCCTTTCAAATTCATCATGGTCATCAATCAGTATCCGCTTGACATCATCGGAAAGATGGTCGCGCAACAAACGAAAGGTAAGCCCCATTTCTTGAAAAATTAATGCCGAAGAAGACACTTCTTGAAAACGGCGTTGAATTTCATCCCATTGAGACTTTAAATATTGAATATCTGCCTGAAATTCTTCTTCACTGCGTCCAGCAGCGACGGTACGCACGATAAAGCTGGAATTGGTCGGATTTAAGTTATTTAACATTTTCTTTAGTCTCAACCTTTCCTTGTCGTCGCCAATTTGGCGAGAAATTCCTATTCCAGCCATGGTGGGCATGTGGACTAAATTACGCCCAGGAATTGAAGGATGGCAGGTAATGCGGGCTCCTTTGGTACTGATTGGACCTTTACTGACTTGGGCTAAAACATCCTGACCCTCTTTAAGCAGCTTGTCTATGGAAACGGTCTGCTTACGAGCACGACCGCGATTACCATTAAGAGACGCTTCTGATAGATCTTCAGAAGTAACCCCAGTAGCCACATCATCTACGTACAAGAAAGCTGATTTTTCCAACCCGATATCCACAAAGGCAGCTTCTAACCCGGGCAGAACTTTTAGTACCTTGCCTTTATAGATATTTCCTACGATGCCTCTTTCTTGGGGGCGTTCTTGTAGGACTTCGGATAACAATCCGTTTTCCATTATGGCTACTCGGGTTTCGTAGACGGTGTGATTTATAAAAATGTCTTTATTCATGGTGTTTTATGGAGGATAGATAATAATTTTTTGGGGATGATGTAGGGCGAATTTATCAATTACGATTTAGTTTGCCCTCCCTGGGTGATGGATTTTGTTATTTATCATCAGAATTATTGGTTGTGCGATTGATTACGAACAAGTCCACGATAGGCCATTGTTCTAGTACGCGGATATTAGCTGGCAATTGCACCAGGGGTTTAAGTCCTCGGTAATCACCGGGTTTATAGGGTGATAGATCCAGTACTGCGTGGATGTTTTTTTGGTTCCATTTTTCGAAGTTATTTTCGGTTCCGAGCAGATAGGCATTTACTTTGTTGACGCTGTGTTGATATTGGAAATTAGGGCGGGCGTTTTCAAAGACCACAGGGATGTCTAATTTTAGGCGGCGGATGGGGCTTTCGCTGATGATGATGCGGGCTTGGAATTTTTGAGGAGCGTTTTGCGACAAGCGAACATATTGAGGTAATTGGAGTTCAAAATTGGTTTCCTTGTTATCGGATAAGTTACTGATATTGATGGGGATGGTGAATACCCGAGTGATTTTTTCTAGGATGGAACGCGGTCCGCTAAGGACTATTTCTGGTGGTTCCAAGTGGGTAGAAATGATGCTAAATCCCTTGGCGGGGGTTCCGCTCAGGCGAGGGGAGATTTTTACTAGGTGTTCAATGCTTTCAGCCAGTTGTATTCGGATGCGATTGGGATTTATGCGGGATACTCGCATATCTTTGGAGAGGGGCTGATTGTTATAGACTAGATTGCTAGGGCTGAGGTGTTTATCGGTGGGTCCGCGTTGTGAGTCTTTCAGGTTGACGATTAATTGAAAGAGGGCTGGGTTAATGGAGCTTGAAGAGCCTGGGGCTAGATTAATAAGGACGCTGGCACTTTCTACATTGGAGTTAAGCACCTGCAAATGAACGGGTATGTTTTTAAGTATAACTGGTAGGGTAAAGACGATGTCGCTACTGTTGCCGCGGCGTTGAGAAGCGACAAAGCCCCACAGAACGGTTGCGATAAACAAGGCAACGATTTTAAGGGTAAAGTTATGGGTGGATTTAGGTAGCAGTGCATGCCGTAGCAAGGGGATTCCTCGCTTGGTTTTTTGCCATAGCTTAAGGAGTTTTTTGGACGACAGGACGGGGAATGGCATTGGATATAGACGAAATAAAAGGTTTTTTGCTTGGTTGTTTGACTAGCAAGTCCAGTAATTTTTTTTGCAGTTGGTTAGAATCCAGATTGGGGTAAAGTTTATTGTCGCAGGCTAGCGAGATGCTCCTTTGTTCTTCTGAGATAACCACCACTACGGAGTCGGTTATTCCACTGAGCCCTAGGGCTGAACGATGTCGAGTGCCCCAGTTTTTGTTGACCCGAAAGGCAGCCAAGGGCAAAATACAACGAGCGGCGGCTAGCTTTCCCTGCTGATTGATGATCACAGCTCCATCATGCAAGGGCGAAGAAGGATGAAAAATAGCCTGCAGTAATTCAGCTCGGCAATCAGCATTAAGAGGACGACCATTCTCAATGTAATCACGCAGTCCTGTTTCGCGTTCAAATACCAAAGAAGCTCCAATCTTCAAACCGCAGAGAGTCTGGGCAGCTTGGAGAACTTCCTTAATAATGTCTTCGGTGGTTTGAGTTCCCTCTCTAACATCTCTGCGTAAGGTGGTTAATCCTACTCGGGCTAGGGCATTGCGAATGTCTTCTTGAAACAACACGGTCATTATCACAACCGCAAAACCAAACACATTCTCCAGCAACCAATTGATGGCATTTAGCTCAAAAATACCCGCCATGGTATAAGCTCCCAGTAATAAGGCACAACCAATCAAAATAGGAAAAGCACGGGTACCCTGAATGAGGGTCAATAACCAATAAATCACCAGTGCCAATAGACCTATGTCCACTAAATCAATGGGGTGTAAATATGAAAAAACAGAGGAAATATTTTGTAAGCTCATGAAAATTAAATCTGAAGGTTAATTAAAATAATTCTAGTAAAAAATGAGAAACACAATACTAAACAGGAGAAACTTTTTTCACTAACTGCTGTATCTTCTGGCTATCAATGGTTTCTTCTTCAAGCAATAAATTGGCAATCTTAAGCAGGATACTGCGATGCTTTCTTAAAAGCTGAATAGCCTTCTGATAACAAGCACTCACCAATTTACTAATCTCTTCATCCACCAAACGGGTAGTTTTTTCACTGATAATAGAGTGCGATAATAAATCATGCCCGAGGGAAGAATCATCATTGCTCTGCTTTAAATTCACCGGACCAAAAGCATCGCTCATTCCCCACTGAGTCACCATGCGATTGGCTAATTCGGTCACTTTTTTGATGTCGTCATAAGCTCCAGTGGTAAAGTGCTTAAAAGTAAGTTCCTCAGCGGCCCGACCACCCAACATCATAGCCATTGTTTGCAATAATTCAGTCCGACTGTGATAATGACGATCCTCTGTAGGCAGGGTCTGAGTGACTCCCAGTGCCTGACCATGGGGAATGATGGTAACCTTGTGAACTGGATAAACCTCAGGCAATAGGGTAGCCACCAATGCATGTCCAGCCTCATGATAAGCAGTTGTTTTGCGTTCTTCATCGGAGATCAGCATGCTCTTTCGCTCGGGTCCCATCAATACTTTGTCTTTAGCGAATTCTAAATCTTCCTGAAATACCCGCTTCTTTTTTTGGCGGGCAGCCCACAAGGCAGATTCATTGACCAGATTAGCTAAATCAGCTCCTGAAAAACCCGGCGTTCCCGCCGCAATGTTACGTAACTTGACGTCCGCATGCAGGCGAACCTTAGTGGTATGCACCTTTAAGATGGCTTCCCGTCCGTTAATATCAGGGAGAGGAATATGTACGTGGCGGTCAAAACGTCCTGGTCGCAACAAAGCAGGATCTAGTACATCAGCCCGATTAGTAGCCGCGATTATGATAACTCCAGAATTAGGCGGAAAGCCGTCCATTTCCACCAGCATTTGATTTAAGGTCTGTTCGCGTTCATCGTGTCCCCCTCCTAACCCCGATCCGCGCTGACGACCAACGGCATCAATTTCATCCACGAAAATAATACAAGGAGCATTTTGACGACCTTTCTGAAATAAATCTCGTACCCGACTAGCACCTACTCCAACGAACATTTCCAAAAAATCAGAACCGCTGATGTTAAAAAAAGGCACTTTCGATTCACCAGCTACTGCCTTAGCAAGCATGGTTTTACCAGTACCCGGCAATCCGATAAGTAGAACTCCTCTGGGGATTTCACCACCTAGCTTCTTAAATTTTGATGGTTCTCGCAAATATTCCACCACCTCTGATAATTCAGCTCGGGCTTCATCAATGCCAGCTACATCTTTGAAGGTGATTTTTGGTTTTTCGGGTTCTTTTTTGGTACGAATTTTACCAAAATTTAAGGCTCTATTACCTCCGCTTTGAATTTGACGCATTAAGAAGAAAAACACTCCGACCACCAGCAGAATGGGTATCCAATTACCGAGGGCAATTAGCCACAAATTATTTTTGGGTAAGGACTCCGCTTTGACCTTGACACCGTTATTTAATAGAGCAGGAACTAGGTCTTCATAGTGAAGGGGAATCATGGTTTGAAAGGGGCTTTTGTCTTGGTACAAGCCGAGGACTTGTTTTCCGCGTAGTTTTACCTCGGTTATTTTTTGGGCTTGTATTTCATCTAGGAACTGACTGAAGGGAATGTGAGCCGCGTTCTTAGACTGATTGTTGATGAGCTTAAAAAGCACCACCAGACTAAAAGCGATGGCTATCCAAACTATCAGCCCGCTGGGCAATGATCTTTTTGGTGAAGATCTTTTTGGTGAAGATTTTTTAGGGAAGAGTTTTTTTGGAAAGGATGGCATAATGGACAAGGCAAAAAACAGTGATAATCAATATCTTATTGTTATTATAGGGTATCGCAAAGAAAAAGGGGAATTTTTTAAGGAATATATCGCGAGGTATTTTAGCGGAGTAAGGGAGCACTGGTTTTCAGCCATAGTTTAGGACCGATTCTGCTCAGTTGACGGCAATGGGGGAGGTTCAGTTGCCAGTGGGGATTTCCTTTTTGCAGGAGCTGAAGAGCTGCCTGCAGATGACAAGCTTCCAGACGCCCTGGTTTTCGTTTTTGGATGAATTGTCGTAATCCTTCTGTTTGGGTGGGTAGCGGCCACTGTTGCAGGGAGGCTATTTCTAGCCAGTGATTTTCTTTTTCTTCTGGGGAGCTGGCATTGAGCGGAGGGAGGGTGGATAGCCAAGCTTGCCAGTTGAGGGCTTGTTCTCGGGCTGCCAGCAGGCGAGCCTCCAAGCCGTGACCGCTTATCTCCTTTAAGGATGGCATGAGGGAGCGTAATCGGTTACGACGATAAGCGAGATTAAGGTTGGAAGAATCTTCCCGCCAATCCCAGCCACGCTGATGCAGATATTGCCTCAATTCACTGCGACTCCATTCCAATAGCGGACGAATCCAGCTCCCTCTTTGAGGAGCAATTCCTCTCCAATGAGCAGGGTGAACTCCCCTCAGCCACTGCATAAATAGGGTCTCCAATTGATCATCTTGATGATGAGCACTGGCAATCCAAGCAGCCTGCTGTTGAAACACTAGCTTCTCCATTTCCTCTTCCCGCCAGCGTCGTGCAGCTGCAGGTATCCCGCTAGATAACTTGACAAGCTGCTTAGTCCTTCTTAGATGACAAACCCGCTTCAATCGGGCAGACAGATCGCACACCCACTGGGCGTCCACGGCTGACTCGGCTCGTAATCCGTGGTCAAAATGAACCACCTCTAGCTGCCACTCTAGCTTTTTGGCTAAGCCATCCAGCAAACCCAGCAAGGCAGTAGAATCTGAACCCCCACTGACGGCAGCCAACACACAGCGACTGGGTGCTAATAATCCATGCTCGGTCAGTGTTTTTAGCAGTTTTTCTTCTTTATTTGCCTGCCTTATCATCTTCTCCTTATCACCTTGTCCTTATCATCTTGTTTTTTGCAGGAGTGATGCTGATAAAATATCAACGAGCTGGCTTAGCATAGCATTATTATTTTGCCATAGGTGAGATCAGCAGGTAGGATGAGATGCACTGCGGGAAACCATCAGGGGGAGTTACGGCGGGATCTAGCTGCGGGGGAAAGATATAAGCCACAATAAGTGGTCATAGGTGGGTGGTCACAGGTAAATAGCTACAATAAGACCGATTAAGAATGATTGCGGCAGGTCTAGTTTAGTATTCATGAAAAAAACATCTAAAAAAATCTCTATAATTAAAAGGCTTGGCTGGCTCGGGGAATGGCTGATATTCTGGTCGTTTTTTCGGTTGGTAAAAGCATGTCCAGCCAGATTTGCTTATCTGATCGGGTATGCACTGGGGATGCTTTTGTATGGACTTGGTCTGGGTAAGAGGTCATCTTTGAGAAATCTGGAAAAGGCATTTGGAACTGCCCTAGGGATTAAGGAGAAACGCAGAATATCCCGACAAAGTTTCCGACATAATGGAAGGTTTTTGGCAGAAGCAGGGGCAATACATCGCATTTCTGTTGAGCGATGGGAAGAACATTTTGAGGTAGAAAATCTTGATTTATTACTGGAGGCCTATCAAAGAAAGCAGGGAGTTATCTTATTGAGTGGTCATATTGGTAGTTGGGAATTCATCCACTTTATGATGGCGGGCTTAGGGATTCCCATAGTGGGTTATTTGAATGCTCAAGAAAATCCTCTCTTAGAAAAACTGCTCAACAATTTACCCCTTAGAAAAATGAGCCAAACGATTACCAAACAAAAAAGACTCAAACAAAAAGGGCTTAGGCAAATGTTACGTGAGCTATCTAAAGGCAAATTGTTACTATTTTTAGCGGATCAGCATTTTTCCAAGCAGGAATTATTTGTGAATTTTTTTGATAATCTCATCAGTGCGGCACCTGGGGCCGGGATGATCCATGGTGCCACCAATGCAACCACCCTATACACCTCTTGCATAAACAAGAAACCCTTGCATTATAAGGTGAGCTTTAGACGCTTTCCCTTGCCGATCGCAGACCTTAAAAATCAGGGACGGGAGCTTCGCAAACAGGCAGTTTGGGAATACTCCCAGCGTTATTTTCAAGCCCTAGAAACCGACATCTTAGACTTCGCGGGACAATATCATTGGGTACATCGGCGTTGGAAAAAATTATCCCCTCAGTCCCTAGGAAAATTTAATCAGGATGCCTTATCGCACTGGAAAATCACTAAGGAAAGACCCTTTCAGCCCCTGAGAATGTCAGCTCCGAGTCCTCCGAGTCCCCCAAGTCCTCCGACTCCTGAGGATAAACGGGTGCTGTTTTTAGATCGGGATGGGGTTTTGATCAAGGAAAATGGCTATTTGCTCCAGCTGGAGCAGCTAGGTTTGCTATCGGGTACCGTGGCCGCTTTGAAGCTCGCTCGCCAAAAAGGCTGGCACTTGGTGATGGTCACCAATCAGTCTGGAGTAGCTCGGGGGTTGTTTGACGAAAAATTTGTGCAAAAAACTCATAAACGCCTGCAAGATCTCTTAGCTCAGAAAGGAGCCAGCTTAGACGCCCTTTATTACAGTCCTTGGCATATAGATGGCAAAGCTCCATGGGATCGTCATCATCCCGATAGAAAGCCAGGGGCTGGGATGCTGATCAAAGCTTGCAAAGCCCAGAACCTCAGCCTGAAGGGAGCGGTAATGGTCGGAGATAAATTATCGGACTTGCAAACTGGAGCAGCTTTGGGAGTGCGACCGATTTTGGTTCGTAGTGGTCAAGGGCGAAAGACCGAACGGGACTGGGATGATAAATTTGCGATAGAATTTCGTCGTCGCGGTGGGAAGGTCTTTGATGACCTGCTTAGTGCAGTCCAAGAAGGCTTATGAGTAGTTTTAGCTATAAAAAGAAGATCGGTGGCTCTATTAAAAAGATTGCTAAAGATCCCGTTTAAGATCAATGAAGAAGAACATCTCTAAAGACATCTCTAAAGGAATCTCCAGAATAAGAAGATTTCGCCGGCTATTGGAATGGATGATAGCTTGGTTGATTTATAGATTTGTGAAGTTATTTCCAGCCAGATTTGCCTATTTGCTCGGGTATGGGCTGGGGATGCTATTTTATGGGTTTGGAATTAGTCGGCGAGGTTCCATGGAAAATCTGGAAAAGGTATTTGGAACGGCCCTGGGGATTAAGGAAAAACGCAGAATATCCCGACAATGCTACCGCAATTATGGAAGGTTTTTAACGGAGGCTATGGTGATGCATCGCATTCCCGCTGAGCGGTGGAAAGAACATTTTGAGGTAGAAAATCTTGATTTATTACTGGAGGCCTATCAAAGAAAGCAGGGAGTTATCTTATTGAGTGGTCATATTGGTAATTGGGAATTCATCCACTTTATGATGGCGAGATTGGGAATTTCCATAGTGAGTTATCTGCATGCTCAGGCAAATCCCCGCGTAGGACGACTGCTGAACGGCTTTGCCTATAAAAAAAATAGCCAAATAATTACCAAACAAGAAGGGATTAGGTCGGTATTGCGGGAGCTATCTAAAGGCAAGGTGGTTTTGTTTTTAGCGGACCAACATTTTTCCAAGCAGAGACTATTTGTGAATTTTTTTGATAATCTCAGCAGTGCAGCACCTGGGGCCGGGATGATCCATAATGCTACCAATGCCACTACCTTATACACCTCTTGCATAAACAAGAAGCCCTTACATTGTAAGGTGAGCTTTAGACGCTTTCCATTGCCGATCGCAGATCTTAAAAATCCAGAACGGGAGAACCGCAAACAGACAGTTTGGGAATACTCCCAGCGTTATTTTCAAGCCCTAGAAACCGACATCTTAGACTTCGCGGGACAATATTATTGGGTACATCGGCGTTGGAAAAAATTATCCCCTCAGTCCCTAGAAAAATTTAATCAGGATGCCTTGTCGCACTGGAAAATCACTAAGGAAAGACCCTTTCAGCCCCTGAGAATGTCAGCTCCGAGTCCTCCGAGTCCCCCAAGTCCTCCGAGTCCCCCAAGTCCTCCGAGTCCTGAGGATAAACGGGTGCTGTTTTTAGATCGGGATGGGGTTTTGATCAAGGAAAATGGCTATTTGCTCCAGCTGGAGCAGCTAGGCTTGCTATCGGGTACCGTAGCCGCTTTGAAGCTCGCTCGCCAAAAAGGCTGGCACTTGGTGATGGTCACCAATCAGTCTGGAGTAGCTCGGGGGTTGTTTGACGAAAAATTTGTGCAAAAAACTCATAAACGCCTGCAAGATCTCTTAGCTCAGGAAGGAGCCAGCTTAGACGCCCTTTATTACAGTCCTTGGCATATAGATGGCAAAGCTCCATGGGATCGTCATCATCCCGATAGAAAGCCAGGGGCTGGGATGCTGATCAAAGCTTGCAAAGCCCAGAACCTCAGCCTGAAGGGAGCGGTAATGGTCGGAGATAAATTATCGGACTTGCAAACTGGAGCAGCTTTGGGAGTGCGACCGATTTTGGTTCGTAGTGGTCAAGGGCGAAAGACCGAACAGGACTGGGATGATAAATTTGCGATAGAATTTCGTCGTCGCGGTGGGAAGGTCTTTGATGACCTGCTTAGTGCAGTCCAAGAAGGCTTATGAGGGATAAAGAGAAAAGAATGAAAGACTTGTTTTTAATGCGTCATGCTGAGGCTGAGGCTGGGCTTTCGGACTGGCAAAGATGTTTAACCGAGCGGGGGCGAGAGCAAGCGGTTCAGCAAGGTCAACGCTGGTTGGAGGCAGGCCTTGAGGTAGATGGAATTTTGTGTTCCAGTGCTCCCCGAGCCCTGGAAACGGCTCAATTGCTGATGGCTACCACAGGAATGCGGGTAGATTTGCACGCTCAGGAGCAAATTTATCATGCTTCTGCCACTCAGTTATGGGAGCTGCTTCAGCAATCTGCTTGGCAGTCAATACTATTGGTGGGACATTTGCCAGCGGTGCTGGAGCTGGCGGCTAAACTACTGAATGAGAAATCGTGTCCCTTATCATTTTTGCCAGCTACCCTGCTGAGAATGAAATTTTTGGAAGATGCCGCTGATGGCGTAGAAATGGAAGAATGCTGGGAAATTTAATAAATTGAGACCAGTACCCTAATGAGATCAGGACCCTAAATCATGAAAACAAGCCCCCATTTTTTCGCTTATAGCAGGGTCGGGACTGCTTTTTCCCAGATTAGGAAGAACTGGCAAGCCATCAGCTGTTATGGGCTTTTGCTGGCTAGTGTTTGTAGTCAATCAATTTCCAATTTGTTCTTTATGATAGTGCTGACTGGAGCTCTGGGAACATGGGCAAAACAAGCTTGGATGTTAAAAAATTCTAAGACCGTAAATCAATCAGTCCTTCGCCCTCAATGGATGGAGTGGCCCTGGTGGTTATGGGGTGCGTTGTGGGCTTATCCCTTGATTTTAACCAGCACCCAATTTTTTTCTCCGAGCATACCAGAGAACTTAGATTGGATGAGTGATCAGTGGTACTGGCTTTTAATTTTAGCCTTAGTACCTTTTCTAAGACAGGTTAAATTAGAGCGAATGCTACGTGTTTATGCAGTCGCGATTGCCCTAATCGCCTTATATGGAGTGTGCCAGTACTACTGGGGATGGGATTTTACTCGTTCTAGCGAGCAAAGGATCGTCATTGTGGGTCAATTTGAGGGAAGTAAGTTTTTTCATGCCCATGGAACGTTTTCTCATCATCTTACCTATGCGGGTTTTTTGCTGATGCCTTTGGGGCTGTTTTCTTGTTTGTACTTCGGCGAAAAAAGATGGTGGTGGCTTTTGGGTACCGTAGCCGCGGGCTTGGGGATCCTGTTTTCCTTGAGTCGGATCGCTTGGCTGAGCAGCTGGTTCTTGATATTTCCATTATTGCGGCGTTTTTCTCTCTTCTGGCGGATGATGTTTTTGGCGGTTAGCTTGGTAGCTTTTTTGCTCTTGATGGCGGGGTATCAGCGAGGAGGCTTGCTGAAAATGTTGCCGCTTCCCCTCCAGCAACAACTGATGGCTAATCTGGATCATTTACCAAGCCCAGTTTATCGAATACTGGACTCGCATAAGGATACCAACCCCAGAGCTAGACTTTGGCAGATCGCTTGGCATGGAATTAAACAACAACCATGGCTAGGGAGAGGGCTAAATCCCAAACACTTCCACCGCTACCGAGAACAATTTGACGCCCAAACTAATTTATCCTCCTACGCTTATGGAACACTCAACCCCCATGCTCACAACATCTATTTGCAAATATGGTTCGGTAGCGGGCTGGTGGGCTTGATAGCCTTACTAGGCTGGTGGATGGCTATCTTTGGATGGGGAGGGTACGTCCTGTGGCAAACCCGCTCCAAACCAGAAGACTTTGAAAAAAACGTCTTCCGAGGTTGCTTGGCAGCTTTAGTATCCCAAGCAGTGTTTGGACTGTTTCAAAACAATCTGTCCGATAATGAAGTACTCATCGCAACCATCATATTTGTATCCCTGCTACTCCACTGCGGCTTGAAATTACTGGAGCAAAAAGATAGCAGAAAACTAACTCGGCAATGTTAACTCGGCAATGATCTGATAACCCCAGAAACCCATCAGCCACCCCCAACACCCCCAACACCCCCAAATCCATCAACCACCCCCAAAAATCTTGGTAGAGGAATAGGACGTAACCAGCCTGCCACCGCCCATCCTTTGCAATTATATCCCCCACGCACCCTTTGCAATTATATCCCTCGCCCCCTCGCAATTACATCCCTCGCACCCTTTGCAATTATATCCCTCGCACCCTCGCAATTACATCCCTCGCACCCTTTGCAATTATATCCCTCGCACCCTCGCAATTACATCCCTCGCACCCTTTGCAATTATATCCCTCGCACCCTTTGCAATTATATCCCTCGCACCCTTTGCAATTATATCCCTCGCACCCTTTGCAATTATATCCCTCGCACCCTTTGCAATTATATCCCTCGCACCCTCGCAATTACATCCCCTCGCACCCTTTGCAATTATATCCCTCGCACCCTCGCAATTACATCCCCTCGCACCCTTTGCAATTATATCCCTCGCACCCTCGCAATTACATCCCCTCGCACCCTTTGCAATTATATCCCTCGCACCCTCGCAATTACATCCCCTCGCACCCTTTGCAATTATATCCCTCGCCCCCTCGCAATTACATCCCCTCGCACCCTTTGCAATTATATCCCTCGCCCCCTCGCAATTACATCCCCTCGCACCCTTTGCAATTATATCCCTCGCCCCCTCGCAATTACATCCCCTCGCACCCTTTGCAATTATATCCCTCGCACCCTTTGCAATTATATCCCTCGCCCCCTCGCAATTACATCCCCTCGCACCCTTTGCAATTATATCCCTCGCCCCCTCGCAATTACATCCCCTCGCACCCTTTGCAATTATATCCCTCGCCCCCTCGCAATTACATCCCCTCGCACCCTTTGCAATTATATCCCTCGCCCCCTCGCACCCTTTAAGAGGTGGGAGAAAGATATTTTAAGAATCCATCGGAGAGCTCAGAAAAACAGCCGATATAATCAGTAGTACGCCAACGATTATAAGTACAAAAATTCTGATGCACCCGAATGGCTTCTTGAAACATGCTCTCCAGGGCATCTGAATACTGAGTACGCTTGAACTCAATGGGATGAGCAGGAATGGTATGAACGGGCACTTTAATAGGCATAATGACTTTCTCTTCTTTATTGATAAATTGACTAAGCTTCGCTAAAAATTCCGCTAACTAAGTCTCACTAACTAAATCCCAAATTAAATCCAAATAAAATTCCAAATAATTATTCCGCTAACTAAATTTCATCAGCTATGATAGCAAACTCGCTGGGATTGTGTCAAAAAAAGAAACAGATGGCAAGTAATTTCTTATCTTTATAGCTAGAAAAATCATGTTTAGGTGATTTCCAGAACACTTCTACTACCATAAATAAGGGAAATAAAGGAATATCATTGATGAACATATGGGAAATACTGAAATCCAGGGGAATGTTTCAGCAATGCACAGATGAAACAGCTTTATCCCGACAAACAACACCAGTGGCTTATATCGGCTTTGATCCCACTGCGGATTCACTTCATGTGGGACATTTGGGTCCATTGATGGCTCTGCGTCAGCTACAGCTGGCGGGGGATCAGGCGATTGTTGTGCTTGGAGGAGGCACTGCGGTGGTGGGAGATCCCAGCGGTAAAAGCTCCCAGCGTAAAATGCTGGATGCAGAAACACTGGCACAAAATGAGAAAGGTTTGCGTCAACAGCTGAAGCAATTATTGCCGAGGGAATATGGTCTAAAGTCCCCCATTATTCTCAATAATGCCGCTTGGCTTTCCAAGCTTAGCCTTATTGATTTCTTGCGCGATATAGGACAATATTTCTCTGTCAATCGCATGTTGGGATTTGAATCCATCAAGGATCGCATAGAAGGTAATGGAATTTCATTTCTGGAATTCAGTTATCCTCTGCTACAGGCTTATGATTTCCTATATCTCTATGATAATTACAAGTGCCAAATACAGATCGGGGGCAGCGACCAGTGGACTAATATCCTCAGCGGGGTGGATTTAATACGCAGAAAGCACAAAAAATCAGCCTTTGGTTGGACCTTGCCCTTGTTAATTACCTCGCAGGGACGCAAAATGGGTAAAACCGAAAAGGGAGCCATTTGGCTTAATCCCCAGAAAACCTCTCCTTATGAATACCATCAATATTGGATCAGCCTTCCCGATGAGGATGTAATTAAGGCTCTTAAAAATCTTACCACTCTGCCCTTAGAAGAAATCGCCCAGCTGGAGAAATTGCAAGGTAAGGATATTCGCCAAGCAAAATCAACCTTGGCACTGGAAGCTACCATAATTGCTCACGGTGAAACAGAAGCCCTCAAAGCCGAAAAAGGAGCCCGCACCCTTTTTCACTTTCCAGAGGATTCCAACTCGGAAAACCCCGAGGACCAGTCAGAGAAACTGCTTGAAAAGCCTATTAAGGTCGGAGTTCCCCACGACATCATTCTTAAACAAAAGCTGCAAAATGGATTGGGTCTGCTGAGTATCTTGAAAGATAAGGGGTTAGCTGCTTCCCATAGTCAAGCCAGACGCCTAGTGGAACAGGGAGGAGTACGGGTGAACGGAAAGATAATCAAGGATCCAGCCCGAATTTTATCCACCGAAGACCTACAGAACGGGAAGATCATGCTTCGGGTAGGGAAAAAGAAGCATTTTTTATTAGAGGTTTATCCTCCACCTGATACAGATGTTTAATTTTCCTATTTTCCTACTATCTCTGATCGCTAGGAATTCTGTTGTAGGAGACGGGTTGCCTTTTTAGCAGACGGGCTCTGGGGAAAATTCTGCTGGAGGTATTTGAGGTATTGGGTAGCTTGCTGGGTTTTTTGTTGCTGGAAGGCAATCTCACCCAGTCGGTACATGGCCTCAGGGGTTTTATACCCGTCTCTGCTAGGGCGATGCTCGTAGTTGGTTAGTACTTGGCGATAGGCTTTGGAGGCAGAGTCTGGATCTCCGAGGCGGAAATGACTTTCACCGATCCAGAACTGGGCGTTATCGCTGTGGACGTCATTGGGGTAGCGGAGGAGAAAGACCTGAAAATCGGTGATGGCTTGTTGATATTCCTGCTGAGAGAATTTTTGATAAGCCGCTTGATAGCTGGGTTTGGCAACGGCGATAGACTGCAGTTGGCGAGGTTTGGCAGGGGGATTGAGTTCAATGAGGAGGTTTGGAATGTCTTGAGTTTGTGTGGGAGCGAGGTTTTTTGTTAGGTCGGGATTTTTACTGGAGGGGCTAAGTTCTGGTTTTTTTGGGGTATTCAGCGAGCTATTGGTAGTGGGTGAGCCCCAATCTTTACGCTCGGGACCGAGTTGCTTTAGCTGACGGGCTTCATAAGCAGAGCGAGTCCAGCCACAACCAGACAGCCCAGCGATGATGAGGGTACTGGCAATTAGTCTGGCGGATAAGGATAAATACGGGCTACGGGGAGGGTTCTTTGGTGATGGGGAGGTGAACATAGCTGAGAACTCCGTGGGGGGTGGGGGGTGGGGGGATTGGGTGATTATTTGCCTTCTTTGCCTTCTTCGCCTACCCGCCTTAAAGCAAATCTTATGCCTAAGATGAGGGATAGATGGCGATATCTTTGCTGATATGCTATAACGAGTTGCTTGATAGTAGCAGAATTGCTAGTATCAGTTGTAGGGAGCGAAAAGGATGTTGCGAGTACTATATTTTGATTTAGAAACGAAGTTATCAGCCGATGAAGTGGGCGGTTGGGAGAACATCGTGGATATGGGAATGTCCTGCGGGGTGGTCTATGATAGCCAAACTCAGCGATATGAGCAATATGCAGAGGATGAGGTAATGAAGTTAATAGGGCATCTTAGGCAGGGTGAGTTGGTGGTGGGATTTAATCACATCCGCTTTGATTTAATGGTGCTGGCAGGCAGTGAGGTTGAAAAGGGTGCTCGTGAGCAGCTTTATGGGGAGCTATGTTCGCTCAATAATTTTGATATAATGGTGGAGTTGCAAAAATTATTGGGGCATCGCGTCGGGCTGGATGCGTTAGCTCGGGCTACCTTGCAAGAGAGTAAAAGTTCTTCGGGACTGCAAGCACTGCAATGGTACAAGGAAGGAAAACTGAAAGAATTGATGGATTATTGCATCAAAGATGTGGAAATTACTCGCCGTGTCCACCAATATGCCCTCCAGCACCAAAAATTGTCCTATGAGAGCAGGGGAGAGATCAAATCAGTAGCTCTTAGTTGGAGCTTGCCTGAGGAAAAAACACCAGACCTCCAGCAAGGATCTCTCTTATAGCGTTCTGAGTAACCAGCGGGGGAGGGGAGGGCTTAGATCCTATCTTGCAGGAATTGATACCAATTAGGTCGGGTATAAAGCGTTTTATCCAGACATAGCAGGGATACTTTGGGAATGGCGAGCAGGTCATCAATCATTTGTGGCGATCTTATATTGCCTTCCACGATGAGAGGTTTCTTAGAGAGATTTCCAGTCCAGTTAACCAAGGTTTCTTCGGTTTGAAAGGGCTTGCTGGTCATGTGCAAGTTGGCAGGGTGGATCATATCCAGTGGGGATTCGGTAAGTAATTTGATAAATTGGGCGAGTTCTTTTTCGTTCATGCCAGCTTCTATTCTTTCTTGGCTGGAGAAGAAAAAAGAAAGGGGGATGGCAGGTGAAATACGCTCACGGATGGCAGCAATGATTTCCAAGCTCAACCGCATGCGAGCTGGAATAGCACCTCCATAATCATCTTTGCGTTTATTAAGACGCTTAGAAAAGCATTGATCTAGCAGAAATTGTTGTCCTCCATTTATTTCTATCAGCTCAATTCCAGCTTCTTCAGCTCTTTCAGCGGCATGAACAAATGATAACTTTATTTCTTCAATGTCTCCAGAATCAAATGCTCGGCTTTGGTCATAGTTTTTCCCCCATTTCATGGGGGAGGGACTCAAGGGCTGTTCGCCACAAATAATAGCCGAAGTGCGAGAACCAGCGTGCATGAGCCTCAGTCCAACACAAGCCCCTTCAGCCTTGATGGCTTTGGTCAGGTGGGCTAGCTGCTCAATTTGAGCTTCATTGGCAATCCCCAGCTGATTATGATGAGTACGTCCTTGGGCAGCTACAAAAGCAGATTCTATCAGCACTAGCCCTACTCCTTGTTGAGCTAGATCAAGATAAAATCCCTCTATCGCGGGGGTAAGATAACCATTCTTGGTAGCTTGATTCTCAATGTAGGGTGAATATACGATCCGATTTCGGATCTTTAATTTGCCGAATAGGGCAGGCTCAAATACGCTCATAATGCCATGTGGTTGGTGATAAAGTACCCTAAGTGTTAATAAAGTAGGCGTTAAAAAAGATGCTGATGAAGGTGCTGATGATAATAAGATTTTTAAAGCAAAGTCGGCTTCCTATTAAGATGCCCGAGCAGCCCCGAAGACGCAAGGATTATCAAGTAGCGGGAGGGGTGAGAACAATGGGAGCGAAATTTTCGGTGCTGGGGCTGTGGTTGGGGCTGGGGGGGCTGGGGGGGTTGGGGGGGATTTTTTTTCAAGCTGGGTGTGTTCATACTCAGGGTTTGTGGTTGGAGAAGAAGTTTAGCTTATCTGAAGTGGTAGACGGGGACACTTGGAAGGCTGATTTTGATGGCGACGGAAGCATAACGATACCAGAAGAGAAATTGCGTTTGGTATATGTGGATACTCCCGAGTTGAATAGTAAGAAGGATTGGAATCGTGCTGATGCAGAACGGGCGGAAGATTTTCTCAGGCAGAGTTTTCAGGATTGGCAGCGGCGTTATCCGCCTCCAACTAAGGTGGAGATCTGGTTACCACAGGGCATAAGAAGAGGAAAATATGGTCGCCTGCTAGGACAAATCTGCTTGGGAAAAAATAACCTCAATTTGGATTTAGTACGCCAGGGCTGGTCGGTGTTGAACACTCGTTACCAAGTTCCCAGCCGTTATGATGATTTTTTGGAGGCAGAATCTCAAGCTTTTGAAGACGGAGTGGGAATCTGGAAGAAAAAGGTTTCTCGGCAGTATTATTTGGAAAGATTGCGAGATGACAAGAATGGGCAGAATGAGCGGAATGGGCGGAATGAGCGGAATGAGCGGAATGGGAGAACTGTGCATTCCAAAGAAAATCCAGCCTACCGAGGTCTTATCAGCTTGAAAGAATGGGATAGGGAGCGACAGCTGGCGATAGGTAAGTTTGTAGAATTGGAAGGAGTGGTGCAGGAGAGTTTTCGTCGTTGGCAGGGAGGTTGGTTGTACTGGAAGATGATACTAGGGGCAAATAGAGATCCACTAGAGGTTAGATTTTCTCTGCTGGCACTGCGGCGAGGACCCCATGTGGAGAAAGTACGGGTCGGAGAAAAAGTGCGAGTAGATGGCTGGCTACACGCAAAAGGGGGTAAATATTGGTTAAAAGCCCATTATGTACGTCCAGCTGATTCGTCAAGGCTTAGGCGTGCCAAGCAAGCGGAGTGGTGCCGTCGGCAGAAATAGGATGAAGGTAAATGGATTTTTATAAATATCACGGACTAGGCAATGATTATTTGGTGCTGGAACCCGCTCGCTTTAAGTCCCTCAGTGCTAGTCAGGTAATTGCTTTGTGCCATCGCAGTAAGGGAGTAGGTGCGGACGGAATTTTATTTGGTCCTCACTGGGGGGAAGGGCAAGGAGAGCGAGAAGGACAAGGAGAGCGAGAAGGACAAGGAGAGCAGGAAGGGCAAGGAGAGCAGGAAGGGCAAGGAGAGCAGGAAGGGCAAGGAGAGCAGGAAGGGCAAGGAGAGCGAGAAGGACAGGAAGGAGGGCAGAGAGAGCAAGAAGGACAAGTTCCTGAGGTGAGAATTTATAATCCTGATGGCAGTAAAGCGGAAAAAAGTGGTAATGGTCTGCGAATATTCGCATGTCATCTGTGGCGACGGAGCTTGATAAAGAAGCGTCGCTTTGCCATTAAGACCGCAACCGAGCTGCTAGAGGTGGAACTGCTGAACTCAGCAGGCACGGAGGTGGTTGTCAGCATGGGGCAAGCAGTATTTGAACCGCGGCTTATCCCGATCCGTTCCGATAAGGCCATGTCTTACGATGGAGGAGTACATTGCCTCCAGCTAAAAGAAGAAAGGGCGGAAGTGGTGGCAGTCGGCTTGGGAAATCCACATTGTGTGGTCTTTTGTCCGCGTGTTAGTCCTCAATTAGCACTTCGTTTGGGACCTCAATTGGAAAATCATGCTTGCTTTCCTCAGCGTACCAACGTGCAATTTACTCAGGTCCTGGATGCTCATCAGCTCCGTTTGGAAATCTGGGAACGCGGAGCAGGATACACACTGGCATCGGGCAGTAGTGCTTGTGCCGCGGCCGCGGCCGCGGTAAAACAGGGTTATGCCGACACTCCTCTAAAGGTTCAAATGCCCGGAGGCTACTTGCGGGTTGAGGTATCGCCAGAATATCAATTACGCCAGCAGGGACCAGTGGAACTCATTGGCGAGGGCTATTTGGGAAAAAAATATCGTCAGACCCTGCAATTATAGTAGGTGAACGGGGTATTATTTAATATATTTGGCATATTTTTTTAGAAGTTGTAATCTTTATAAAGGGCATTTGGTACTGGAACCTATTCGGGTACTTTAAGAGTCAGTAGCTATGCCAGTTGGCGTTATAAACGGGCAATGCAACAAATAATGCAATGAACAATGCAACAAATAATGCAATGAACAATGCAACAAATAATGCAATGAACAATGCAACAAATAATGCAATGGGCAGTACAGCTGAAAATAGCCAGCCGTATTTTTTTGGGGGTTGGGGGTTGGGGGTAGTTTTTTGCGTGCTACTGGCTAGCTGTGCTGCCAGTAATCCTCAGCTGGATTCAGGGAGTAAATCTCAGCTGGATTCAGGGAGTAAATCTGAAAGTAGCGACAATCAGGGAGCAGAGCCGAAGGTAGTCGTCCCAGCTTTTCTTGCAGGTGAAGATAGGGACCCCGTTGAGGTTAAGCTATTGCCAGAGATAGAGTGGCGACGGTATCGTGGTTGGAGTCAGGTGACTGGTTTTTTCGATACTTTTGCCCATGGAAAGCTGGTGGGTCGTGTTTTTGTAACTCCTGAGGCAGCAGCAGTGGTTTATCAGAGTAACAGAGATCTTTATGAGGTGGGATATCTTGGAACGAAGGATTATCCTTTGGCTAGTGTGGTTCTTTTGGAGACTTTTGCTACCATCAAGCGTCGGGGCAATAAGGTTCAGGGGCCTACCTTTATGATGCAAAAGCATGCCAAAGGAGGAGAATTTAGACCGGGCGGCTGGGAGTTTATCGTGTTGAATAAGCCATTGGGAAAGGTTCAAGCTAGGGATGTAGATAGTGATATTGATACTTGTCGCAGTTGTCATGAATTGGCTAAACAACGTGATTATGTATATTTTTACAAAAAGTAGTTGACTTTTACCACTCGCAACCATAGAGTGCTAGTGGGTGCAGGATATCCTGTGCCACAGGTGCTTTTCGCTTCAGTGATTCTCTGCGTTAGGGTGTTTCCCTGGTAGGGCGGTTTTGGTCTGGAGGTATTAGACTCTCTAAGGCTTTATAGGGAAAAGGACTTTAAGAGATTTATGCTATAAGAATTTATAGCTGGATTTTGTAACATAGTTGCCTAATGGTAGAGAATCTAGGGCTTAATTTTACTGACAGAGAATGTTTTGTACCTAAGATTATTTCTGCCTTGCAACATTATAAAAGGAAAAAAATATGAAGCTGAGACCATTGCAAGATCGTGTTTTGGTTGAGCGTGTTAAAGCGACGGAAAAATCTGCTGGGGGGCTTTTTATTCCGGACACCGCCAAAGAAAAGCCTCAGGAGGGCAAAGTGGTTGGTGTGGGTAAGGGCAAGTACCGTGATGACGGCACTATTGCCCCTATGGATGTGAAAGTAGGAGATAAGATCCTGTTTTCAAAATACGCGGGCAATGATGTTACCCTTGATGGGAATGAGTACATCATCATGCGTGAGGATGATATTCTGGGAGTGCTCTAAGTGGCACACCAGATGTTTTTATTTGAAACCTTTATTTGTTTAGGAAAGAAATGGCAGCAAAGGAGATAATTTTTGGAACTGATAGTCGGGTACGTCTATTAGCGGGAATTCAGAAACTAGAAAGAGTGGTGAAAATTACTCTAGGCCCCAAGGGTCGCAATGTGGTGATTGAGAGATCCTTTGGTTCTCCTTTGGTTACTAAAGACGGCGTCACGGTAGCCAAAGAAATAGAACTGGAAGATAAGCTAGAAAACATGGGTGCCCAAATGGTACGTGAGGTGGCTTCTAAAACCTCCGATGTAGCTGGCGATGGCACCACTACCGCCACCGTTCTGGCATGCGCGATCGTTAAAGAAGGAAATAAAAATATCGCAGCTGGAGCCAATCCAATGGAACTTAAACGTGGTATTGATGCCGCCGTAAAATTCGTGGTGGCACAACTAAAAACTTTATCCAAGCCAGTTAAAGGTTCAAAAGAAGTGTCCCAAGTAGGGGCTATCTCTGCCAACAACGATGAGGCTATTGGAAACATCATTGCTGAAGCTATGGAAAAAGTAGGCAAAGATGGAGTCATCTCAGTTGAAGAAGCCAAATCCGCTGAAACTAGCATGGACGTGGTAGAAGGTATGCAATTTGACCGCGGGCATTTATCACCCTATTTCGTGACCGACCCCGATCGCATGGAAGCAGTACTCGAAGATGCCTTAATCGTCATCACAGAAAAAAAACTCAGCAACATGCGAGAAATCCTCCCCGTGCTGGAGCAAATATCTAAATCGGGTAAGCAATTCCTGCTCATCGCCGAAGATGTTGATAGCGAAGCCCTAGCTACCTTAGTAGTTAACAAAATCCGCGGCGCCCTCAAAGGAGTAGCCGTTAAAGCCCCAGGCTTCGGAGACCGACGCAAAGAAATGCTGCGAGACATCGCAGTACTAACTGGCGGCTTTGTCGTATCTGAAGAAATGGGCATGAAAATGGAGGACGTCACCGTAGACCAACTCGGACACGCTAAACGCATCGTAGTGGATAAAGACAACACCACCATCATTGATGGCGGTGGCAAAAGTGATGACATCAAGGCACGTATCTCTCAAATCCGAACTCAAATGGAAGATACCACCTCCGAATACGATCGCGAAAAAATGCAGGAACGCCTCGCAAAACTCGCTGGCGGAGTCGCAGTCATCAATGTAGGTGCTTCCACTGAAGCCGAAATGAAAGAGAAAAAAGCTCGCGTAGAAGATGCCCTCAACTCCACCCGAGCCGCCATTGAAGAAGGCATCGTCCCAGGCGGAGGAGTAGCATTCCTACGCTCTATTAAATCTGTAAGTGCTTCCATCAAAACCGCCAAACTTACCAAAGATGAAAAAGTAGGAGCCGAAATCGTCATCCGAGCCATCCTCGCTCCTATTCGTAACATCCTGGTCAATGCGGGCATAGAACCTGCCCTGGTCGTTGACAAACTCAGCAAAGATGATGACCCCAACAAAGGCTTTGATGCTAACAAGGAAGAATATGTCGATATGGTCGCCGCGGGCATCATTGATCCCGCCAAAGTCACCAGAGTAGCACTGGAAAACGCTGCCTCCATCGCTGGCTTGCTCCTGACTACCGAAGCCTCCGTCAAGGAACTGCCTGAAAAGAAAGATACCTCTCCTGCCATGCCCCCGGGCGGCGGCATGGGCGGTATGGGTGGCATGGGCGGCATGGATATGATGTAAAAAAGCCCCCCCAAAAAGGGTGGAATGGGCAGTATGATGTAAGTCACCAAAAAGGGTGAAGGTATGGGCGCAGTGTAAATTCTTCAATAACCCCCCCCAAAGGTGTAAAGTCCTAAGGGGGTTTTGTGTTAAATATTTTATAACTCAAAAAGGAGTACAATTATGGAAGCATCCGAGCGAAAATTTAGGGAAATAATTTCAGCTGAAGGCAATAATGTCTACCGCATACCAAGGTATCAACGTCCTTACAGCTGGACTGTAAAACACTGTGCTAAATTATTAAGTGACATAATGGAAGCTAAGGATAATAGAAAGAGTACTTCTAGAGAGGGGCATTTTATTGGTTCTATTATTTGTGTCAAGACAAAAAAACCAAATGAATGGGATCTGGTAGATGGTCAGCAGCGGATGATTACTATCTCCTTAATGCTTGCTACTATGTATAAAGAATTTGATAAATATTCGGGTAAACATGAAACAAGAAGTAATCATAATAAAGATATAATTAAAGAAGCTAATAACATAAAATCTCAAATCAAAGGAAAGTTGATTGGAAACTATTATGGCAGTAGTAAATTGAAGCTTAAGATAGAACCTTCTACTCAAAAGAATAATCTAGAAACCTACAAATGTATATTGGCTGAATGTCGTTTGCTGAAAGAATCAGACAAGATAGAACTAGATAAACGGCGTTTAATGTTTAAAGCTTATGATTATTTTTTAAGAAGCTTACTAAATGAAAAGGGTAACTCGCCTAAAGAGAAGCTTGAAGAATTAATCTCTCTTTACAAGGAGGTTAATAATCTGTCTTTGGTACGCATGGAAGAATCCGATCATACTGGGGTTTTTCGTTTATTTGAAACCCTCAATCATCGGGGTCTACCATTGGCCGCGATAGACATTATTAAGAATAAGTTTTTGGAGAAAATAGATGTAAAGGGAAGCAAAAAATCAATACAAGCATCTTTTGATAAATGGAAAGACATTCAAAATTGTACTGAGAAAGGAAAAGGAAAAGAAAATAGGTTTTTAAGGCAGTTTTATAATGCATTTAAGCACGAAGAACTTGTTGGCTCTTCTTTAGATGGAAAAGCTACAAAAGCCAACTTAATCTCTAAGTACTTTAAGATAATTAAGAAAAAAAAGGATCCTCAGTTATTAGAATTTCTAGAGTATCTATTAGACAAGGCTGAGATCTATGAGAAAATCAACAACCCAGATGAAAAAGATAAATTAGGTTCGGAACTCAAAGATCTTAATGATATTGGTGCAACTCCATCGCATACCATATTAATGTACTTGATGTCCAAAGGTGATGAATACATTGCTAAAGATGATCTAATAAGATTTGTGAAATTTCTGCAGAAATATTTTGTAAGACAACATATTACCAATATTCCAGACAGAAGGGATCTTGATCAATTGCAAATTGATGTTATAAACAAATGTGAGAAGAAAGAGAAGATAACTATTGAAGATCTAATAGATATTTATAGAGAAAGAAAGAAAATTGCATCCTTAAAAGATTTTAAGGAAGGACTTTCTGACAATTTATATGATGAAAATGCTTCTATGACTAAATATTTATTAATTAAGTTGGATGAAATTGATAAGACCGATGATAACAAACAAGATTTATGGGAAAATGGCTGGAGCGTAGAACATATACTTCCACAGGGCGAAAACATACCTGATGAATGGGAGAATATGATTGCTGATGGAGATGAAGGTAAAGCTGAGGACATACAAGAGAAGTGGGTTCATTGTTTAGGAAATCTCACAATGACTCGTTACAATCCTAAATTAAGCAATTTACCTTTTGAAGAGAAACAAAACTTAAAAGAAAAAAGAGAAAATGGAGAAGAAATAAATATCGGCTTTAAGAATGATTTGCACCTTAATAAATTACGCTTTGAGATAGGTAGTGGTGAAACTTCTTTATCAGAAATACCCAAATGGAATGAAGAAAGCATAAAAAATAGAACAGAAGCAATGGTGAATGAGATTCTGAAATTGTACCGTTTTTATGATGAAGAAGAATTAACAAATTAAACCATGAATACCCCCCTATAAAAAATCTGGTTCACCCTAAGCATGCCAGAATTACCAGAAGTAGAAACAGTAGTTCGGGAGTTAAAGGGAGTTCTCATTGGGCAGCGAGTTAGGCGGGTGGAGGTATTTCGGGAGGATATTTTAAGTGGGGTATCGGCAGGTGATTTTGCTAGGGTTTTGTCGGGTGCGGAGTTTAGGTCTGTATGCAGACGGGGGAAGTATTTGTTATTTGCTTTAAGCGAGGCAAAGTGGATGCTGGCACATTTGTGCATGACGGGTAAGTTTGTTTGGTGTGGTGCGGGTCAGGATTTAGGGGAGTGCAAGCATCATCGGGTAAGGTTTTGGATGGAGAGCGGGGCGAGGCTGATTTTTCAGGATTTACGTTGTTTTGGGAAGTTGCGTTTGGGCAGAGCGAGCGAGGATTTTGCGATTTTAGAGAATTTGGGTTTGGAGCCATTATCGGGAGCGTTCACGGTAGTTTGGCTGGGTGAGAGATTAGGGAAGATCAAGCGTTCTCTGAAGTCATTTTTGTTGGATCAGCATCAGCTGGTGGGATTGGGAAACATTTATGTATGTGAGATTTGTTTTCGGGCGGGGATTTCTCCCTTGCGGGTAGTCAATAGCCTCAATAAAAAGGAGATAAAAAAGCTGCACCGAGAGATACAACAAGTACTAAAAGAGGCAATATCCAAGAATGGCACTACCATTTCGGATTTTCAAAGGATTGATAGCCAGAGTGGTGAATTTCAGAATTTTCTGCAGGTGTACGGTAAGATGGGTTGCGATTGTCAGGTTTGTCGGACTCCGATATTGAGGGTTCGTCAGCAACAGCGGAGTACGTTTTATTGTCCCCGCTGCCAGATTTGAGCGGGGGTGCGGGGTGTGAGATGCGGGGGTGCGGGGTGTGAGATGCGGGGGTGCGGGGTGCGGGGTGTGAGATGCGGGGGTGCGGGGTGTGAGATGCGGGGGTGCGGGGTGTGAGATGCGGGGGTGCGGGGTGTGAGAGGAAGAAGAAGGTTCTCAAAGTTGCATAAGGATATTTGCTGAGCATTGAAGAGAAGAGCAAGGATGTTAAGAAGTTTTTGGTTAGGGGTTTTTTTACTAGGGGTGTTGTGTGGGAGTGTAGGGTTTGGGTCATCGGTTCAAGCAGAGGGGGAGAGTTCGGATTCTTGGTTGCGGGGTCAGTTGAGTGTTTTGGTGGATGTTGGGGGAGTGGCAGTGGGTTGGGATAAGAAGCGTTTTATTTATGGAGATGGGGTTTATGTGCCGGCATCCATATTGAAGTTGGCGACGGGGTATTGTGCGATAGAGGAATTGGGAAAGCGTTATCGTTTTAAGACGAAGGTTTATTTGAAGGATGGGTGGTTGTATTTGGAGGGAGGAGGTGATCCGGTATTGGTATCGGAGTCTTGGAATAAGTTAGGGGTCAGACTACGTCAGAAGGGGATATTTCGGCAGCCTTTGGAGGGTTTAGTGGTGGATGGCTCGGCATTTCGGTCAGTTTGGGTGGATGGTCGTGGTGGGAGCTTAAATCCACATGATGCGGGTTTGAGTGCGTTGGCATCCAATTTCAACACGGTTTTTGTGGAGGTTGATGCAGAGGGAGTGGTAGTGAGTGCAGAGGAGCAGACTCCGCTTACGGTACTGGGCAAGGAGTTATCGCGGGGTTTGAGAGTTGGTAAGCATCGTATTAACATAACGGCGCGGGATGATTGGTCTCTCAGGTATTCAGCGGAGTTGGCAGAGGAGATTTGGGGAGGTCAGGGGGCTAATTTTTTACAAGGGTGGCGAGTAGGGCGAGTTCCTAAGGGGGCTAGTTTGGTGCACGTTCATTATGCAATCAAGAGTTTGGAGGATATAGTCAGCGATATGCTGAAGTACTCCAATAATTTCATTGCGAACCAGTTAGTGCTGGCGGTGGCTGATAAACGCAGTGGTCGCCCAGTTTCTCTGGAGAAGGGGATGGAGTATATGCGGGCTTGTTTATCATCTAAGGGCATTGGTGCGGATAAGTTACAATGGGTTGAGGGGTCGGGGTTATCGCGAGGTAATCGGGTTCAGTTGCAAGCGATGCTGGAGGTGGTGGAGTTATTTTATCCTTGGCGGAAGTTATTGCCTCAGTATGGTCAGGGACCTTGGCAGGCGGCTGCGAAGACGGGGACTTTGAAAGGAGTTCACAATTTAGCAGGATTTTTACCAGGGCGATTTAGGGATCGTCCATTTGTGATAATGCTTAATCAGCCGCGTCACAATCGGGAAGCGGTATTTCAGCTGTTGATTCAGCATCAGGAATTGCCATAAATGAGGATTGTACTGCAGTCAGTAGTCTGCGAGGAGCGTGACTAGGGATGGCTGAGGAGCTGAAGCTAGATTTTTCTGACCTTTCTGCCTATTTGCAGAGCGTGAACCGCTGGGTTGATCAGGAATGGTCGGCTTATTTGCCCTTAGGTGATCCAGAGCGATATTTATATAAGCTGGCACGGGAATATCCGTGTCGTGGAGGCAAGCGATTACGTCCATCGTTGTTGTGGTTGAGTAATGCTTACGGTGGTGGTCGGGCTGAGGATGCTGTGCCTAGTGCGATGGCGTTGGAGTTATTTCAGAATTTTGCCTTAGTGCATGATGATATAGAAGACAGTTCCCTAATTAGGAGGGGTCATCCGACCTTGCATCGTCGGTATGGGATTCCTTTGGCACTGAATGCTGGGGATTTATTGTTGGAGTTGGCTTTTGAATCTCTGTTGAAGAATGTTTCTCGTTTGGGAGAGGGTCTTAGCAGTAGATTATTGGAGTTATTTTGTAAATTGGTGAGAAATACTTTGGAAGGACAAGCGATGGACATCGGTTGGCGGGATGAGCATTATTTTCCTGATCGGAAGGAATTACAGGATATGATGCTCAAGAAGACGGGTTGGTATTCGGGTCGTGGTCCTTGTGAGATGGGGGTTTTAGTGGCTGGGGGAGGTTCTTTGGGTCAGGCACTGGGTGATTATGGCGAGTCCTTTGCCTTGGGCTTTCAGCTTTGTGATGATATATTGAACCTATCTTTGGAGAGTGCTACTCGGTCTGACTATGGCAAGGAACACGGGGGAGATTTTGCAGAGGGCAAACGCACTTTAATCGGGTTGGAAATGTCGGAAAGGCTGGATTCTCAATCGGCTGAGCGTTTGAAAAGATTGCTCTGCTTGCCGCGAGCGGAGAAGTCGGATCTGGATATTGAATGGGCGGTGGCAGAAGCTCATCGGTGTGGGGCGATCAGGGCGGTTGCCGAAAAATGTCAGTTGCTATTTGAGCAGGCTCTAAGCTCTTTGCCTACGGGTGAAGACCATCAGGCGGTGAGACTATTGAAGGATTTGGTACTCAGCTGGCAAGCGAAGTTGCCGAGCTTTTAATGGGCTTTTATGAAGAGCAATAAAATTGGTTCGGTGCGGTCGGGCTCAAAGAATCAGATAATCGTGCGGGGTGCTTGTGAACACAACCTTAAAAACATTGACCTAAAATTGCCTCGCGATGCCTTGGTAGTTTTTAGCGGAGTATCGGGTTCGGGTAAGTCTTCCTTGGCATTTGATACGCTGTTCAAGGAAGGACAAAGGCGTTTTTTAGAGAGTTTATCTCCCTATGCGCGTCAGTTCTTGGGCGGTTTAGATAAGCCTCGGGTGGAGCATGTGGAAGGCTTGAGTGCGGCGATAGCCATTGATCAGAAGACGGTTAATCGCAATCCGCGTTCAACGGTGGGTACGGTCACCGAGCTGTATGATCACTATCGTTTGTTAATGGCTAGGCTAGGGAAGCCGCATTGTCCTAGTTGCGGGATAGAGGTATCTTCGCTGGGGGCCGAAGAGATAGTCAATAGGTTGCTGGTACGCTATGGAGCAGCAGCTAAAGATGCTGAGGCGTTGTTACTGGCACCTATGGTGCGGGAACGCAAGGGGGAGTACCGAAAAGAGCTACAGCAATGGCGAGAAGAAGGCTATTTACGGGTACGGGTGGATGGCAAGGTAGGGCGTCTGGATGAAGAGCATAAATTAGAGCGTTATGAGAAGCACAGTTTGGAATTGGTGTGGGATCGGCTACCTTTGTCAAAGGGGAAGCGATCTCGTTGGGTGGAGGGAGTAGAAAAATGCCTGCAGCTAAGCGGAGGCTTGGTAGGGGTACTATTAGAAGGAGCTAAGGGAAAAAAAGAACTAAAAGAAGCGGAGATGAAGTTATTCAGCAGTGAGATGGCTTGTCCTCGGTGTCAGACGGCAATTCTGGAATTGGAACCACGCTTGTTTAGCTTTAATGATGCGGGGGCTTGTCGGACTTGTGGAGGTTTAGGTTATCGGGAGTCCTATCGGGAGTCCCGTCGGGGGTCTTATCGGGGGTCCCGTCGGGGGTATCGGCATCTCGTTGGGGGAAAATCCAGCTTAAAACAGGGGGGCAATCGCCATCAGTCGTCGGAGGTTTGTCAAGCTTGTGATGGTAGTCGGTTAAACAAGGTTGCCTTGGCGGTTCTTTTTCAGGGATTAAACATGGCATCTTTAACTCAGATGACTTTATCTGAGTCCCGCCTGTTTTTTGATAATCTGTCCTTAAGTGAAGAGCAGACCCAGATCGGCAAAGACATTCTACGGGAGGTTAGCTCTCGCTTGGAATTTTTATGTCAGGTAGGGGTGGGGTACTTGACAGTGGAACGCCGTACCAACACGCTTTCAGGGGGAGAATCTCAGCGGATCAGGTTAGCATCTCAGGTGGGGTCACGCTTGCAGGGAGTGCTATATGTGTTGGATGAACCCTCCATCGGCTTACATGCGGCCGACCAGCAACGCTTATTGGATAGCTTAGGGAAACTGAAAAATTTAGGCAATACCGTCTGCGTGGTAGAGCATGACACCGCGACTATGGTAGCTGCCGATCATCTGGTGGATATGGGTCCGGGGGCTGGAAATGAGGGTGGTCGGGTGCTAGCACAGGGTTCGCTGTCGCAGGTGATGCGTAGTCGGGTTTCGGTATCGGCAAGCTATTTGCGGGGTGATCTGGTACTGCCTAAGCCTGCTGAGAGACGAGTGCCAGCTAAATACTTGATGATCAAAAAAGCTCATTGTCATAATTTGAGACAGCTGGATATCAACATACCCTTGGGGGTTATGTGTGTGATAAGTGGGGTTTCTGGGAGTGGTAAAAGCACTTTGGTACACGAGGTATTAAAGCCAGCGGTGCGAGCCTATTTGAATCGCCAACCCTTATCATTGGTGTCGCAGATAAAGGGATTGCAAGAGCTTAATAAGGTGATTGAAATCAGCCAAACCCCGATCGGACGCACTCCCCGTAGCAATGCGGCTACCTACACCAAATTGATGGATGTTATTAGGGATTTGTTCACTCGTACCCGCTTGGCACGCATGCGAGGGTATAAGGCGGGACGCTTTAGTTTTAATGTAAAGGGCGGTCGCTGCGAGATCTGTAAAGGAGGGGGAGTACGGGTGATTGAAATGCAGTTTTTAAGCAATGTAGAAGTGGTTTGTGAGGCTTGTCAGGGGCGTCGCTTTAATGAAGAAACCCTACAGGTACGCTATAAGCAGCACCATATTCAATCTGTCTTGGGCATGACTGTTGATGAAGCCCAGCAATTTTTTTCATCGGTACCCGAAGCCAAGCGGATCCTGAATTCTTTGGTAGAAGTAGGATTAGGATATCTGGTACTAGGACAACCCAGTACCACCTTATCTGGAGGCGAAGCCCAACGGCTTAAATTAGCCTCAGAGCTCCGCAAGAAGCCGGGCTTACACACCCTATATCTACTGGATGAGCCTACTACTGGTTTGCATGGCAAGGATGTCTTTAACCTGCTCTCATGCCTGCATGGTCTGGTAGAGGCAGGACACAGCGTGGTGGTGATTGAGCACAATCTAGACGTACTAAATAGTGCCGATTGGATCCTTGATTTAGGTCCCCATGGCGGAGACCAAGGCGGTAAATTGGTGGCAGAAGGTCCTCCTGAGGTCATTGCCGAACATAAAAACTCGTTGACTGGTCTGGCCCTCAAGGAAGTACTAAAATCTCCCTTAGGAAACTGGAAACCAGACAAACATCCAGCGGATGGTAATCTGTTAGCTAAGAAAGCCTTCCAGCCTTCCCGCGATATACTAGTCTGGGGCGCGGAAAACAACAACCTCCAAAACATTGATGTACGACTCCCTAAAAATAAGCTGACCGTCCTCACGGGAGTTTCTGGCTGTGGCAAAAGCAGCTTGGCGTTGGATACCCTATTTGCAGAAGGTCAAGCTCGTTATGTGGAATCACTTTCTACTTATGCCCGTCGTTTCCTCGGCAGAATGGATAAACCCAGAGTCCGCTCCATTGAGGGATTGAGCCCTGCCATTGCAATTGATCAAAAGCATAGTACTCGTACTCCGCGTTCTACTGTGGCTACGGCTACCGAAATTTATGACTATCTGCGTATCATCTATGCTCGCCTAGGACAACCTCACTGCCCCCACTGTCAAGCTCCGCTCAAGGCTTTTCCAGCTGCACAGCTCACTCAGCTGCTACTGTTGCAATCTGCTGAAAGCGGTGTTTCTGGGAGCGGTGTTTCTGGGAGCGGTGTTTCTGGGAGCGGTGTTTCAAAGAAACACCTACTGGTATGTACTCCCATGGCTATCCCAGCCCAACCTGAGATTATCGGTAAAGCAGCCCTCAAAAAACGCTTGGATACTTATCAGGCAGAGGGCTTTACTCGCCTTTGGCAATCAGCTCCTAAGCCTCAAATGTGGGAACTGGAGCAATATCAGCCCCAAAGAACGAATCAGCTATCCCAGCTACACATCGTTATTGACCGCCTGAAGTGTGATGCTTCCCAACGGCAACGCTTGGATGAATCAATTACCACCGCCTATAAACAAAACGGTGGCTTAGTGAGCTTGGTCAAGGGGGATGATTTCTCCCCTGATGCAATCCAAAAATCCAGCCCTGAGGTACTCTTATTTAGCGAGCATCCAACTTGTCTAAAAGATGGCATAACTTGGCCCGAGTTATCTCCACGACAATTCAGTTTTAATTCGCCCCATGGGGCTTGTCCCACTTGTGAGGGGCTGGGAAATACTACTCAGCTGGATTGGGAGCGTTGGGTTATCAACCCTAAGAAACCTCTCTTTAAGGGGGCATTACGCCCCAGTGCGATAACGGCTTGGTTCAACAATCCTCACAGCAACATTCAAAGGGGAGCTAGACGCATTGCCCGCCGCCATCGGATTTATATTTCCAAGGCTGCCAAAAATTTGCTCCCTCAGGAACGCCTTTGGCTGATGGAAGGAGATGGGCAGCTACCAGGGATTAACACCCTGCTTAGTCAAAAGCTAGCCCAAAGTGATGAGTCTCATAAGCGGGATGTAGCAGAATTGCTGAACTTAGTTGCTTGTCCAGCCTGCCAAGGATCCCGATTAATGCCACTAGCCCGCAATGTACGCTGGCAGAAAACATCCATTGCTGAGTTTTGCCAGCAAACGGTCAGCCAAGCCAAGCAGCAACTTGAACAATGGCAGCTATCTGAGAACGAAGCCTTGATCGCTAAGCAGCCTCGCCAAGAGATCTATTCGCGGCTTATTTTTTTGGAAAATGTAGGTTTGGGGCATCTTCATCTTCATCGTCGGTCTTCCACCCTTTCTGGTGGTGAGGCTCAGCGTATTCGCTTGGCATCTCAATTGGGGGCTCAGTTGGTGGGAGTACTTTATGTACTGGATGAACCCACCATCGGTCTTCATCCCAGAGACACCCAACAGCTGCTGAATACTTTGGATCAGCTCAAGCGGCGTGGCAATACCATCTGCGTGGTGGAACATGATCCTCAAGTGATTAAATTTGCCGACCACCTGATAGATATCGGTCCCGCGGCCGGTCGCTATGGAGGGCAAGTAGTTGCCCAAGGCACTCCCCGTCAGGTTGCGGCTAAGGCGAGTTCTCTTACGGGTCAATATCTCAGTGGTCGCCGAATGATTCCACTACCCGCCAAAATCCGACCCGTTCGGAATTTCCTGCAGCTTAAAAATGTCTCCTTGCATAATCTAAAGAACGTTCAAGCCAAAATACCCTTGCAGTCCTTAGTGGCAGTGAGCGGTGTTTCTGGGAGTGGCAAAAGTACCCTCATTCATCAGGTTCTAAGACCCTTGTTGGAGAATCATTTAGGAACCAGCCAAGCTAGTCTTCCTGCGGTTCTGGGTAGCCTGAGTGGTTTTCAATCCATTGAACGCTTGCTGGTGGTTGACCAAACTCCCATCGGCAGAACCCCGAGGTCTAATCCAGCCACTTATATGGGGTTAATGTCCCACCTACGCACCTTGATGGCCGCCATGCCCCAAGCTCGGGCGAGGGGTTACTCGGCAGGGCGGTTTAGCTTCAATATGCCCTCAGGACGCTGTACCACTTGCGAGGGACGCGGCTTCCTGCATATTGAGATGCATTTTCTGGCTGATGTTTGGACTAAATGCCCACAATGCAAGGGAAAGCGTTATAATCAACAAACCCTGCAAATAACCTTCAAAGGATACAGCATTGCCGATATATTGCAGCTGGAAGTCCAGCCCGCTCGCTCGCTATTTGCCAATCAGCCCCAAATCAAACGCGGGTTGGAAACTCTGGCTGAGGTGGGACTGGGGTACATCCAGCTAGGACAAGCTGCCAACACTCTTTCTGGCGGGGAGGCTCAGCGACTCAAACTAGCCGCCGAGCTAAATAAGCTCCGCTCCCTACCCACTCTTTATCTATTTGATGAGCCCACTACTGGCTTACACTCAGAGGATGTTTGCAAATTGCTGGCGGCTCTGCACCGCATCGTGGACCAAGGACACTCGGTGGTGGTGATAGAACACAATCTGGAGGTTCTGAAAACCGCGGATTTCATTCTAGATTTAGGTCCCGAAGAGGGAGAACTCGGTGGTGAAATCGTGGCGATGGGAACTCCCCAAGAAATCTGCCAAAACCCAGCTAGCCATACGGGAAAAGCCCTAAAAGCCTTGCTCTAGAGCTACTGATAATCACCACCAAATTGATGATATACATGATAATGCAAACATTCTTGCTAGGTTAGTTTATAATTCTCGTTAAAAATGTTGACTCTTGCAAAAATCATAAGGAATTGTTAGTTTAATGTTTAAGGAAATACCAAAAATGAGTATACAGGACCTGCTAGGAAGCCTGCACTCAGAAAAACGTAAATATAAACGACTGGCACTATCCCCCATAAGATATGGGGGTGGTAAAAGTTTGGCAGTGGGGCATGTAATTGAGCATCTACCAGCTGTCAAGCGAGTAATATCTCCTTTTTTTGGGGGTGGCAGTATTGAAATTGCAATGGAGCAAAAATTAGGGATTGAAATTATTGCATGTGAAATTAATCCTGTATTAGTTAATTATTGGCAATACCAAATTAATGAACCACATGTGCTTTATAAAGAATTAAAAAAACTGAAACCAACAAAAGAGGAATATCTAAGAATAAAAGCAATAGTCAAAAAATGGAGAAAAGGAGAATTAAAATTATCTAAATTAGAACAAGCAGTGTACTTTTTCTATAATCATAATTTATCTTATGGACCTTCTTTTATTGGATGGGCATCAAGTGTTTATCTAGATGATAGAAAATACGGAAAAATGATTGAACGAGTACGAGATTTTGAATCAAGTATAAAAATTACATGCGAATCATTTGAGGAATTATTTAAAAGATACCCCAAGGATTTCTTTTATTGCGACCCACCTTATTTTCTTAAAACAGATGATGAAACAAGTAAGATGTTTAATGGTATTTATCCTGAACGCAATAGACCTATTCATCATACTAAATTTAACCATGAACTATTGAGAGACCTATTAATGGATCACAAAAGCGGCTTTATATTATCGTATAACAATTGCAAAAAAAGCGAAGAGTACTATAAGAAATGTGACATATTTTATCCATCTTGGCAATATACAATGGGACAAGGTGAAACAAGAATATCAAAAGTATTAAACAATAGGGATGTATATAATGCCGATTCTCATATAAAGAAATCGCATGAACTACTTGCGATTTCTCTTTGATTTCTGATGAACCAGCTGCTTGGCATGCATAACTTGTATGTAATTAGGAAAATCTTCTCCATTTTCCTTAAAATTCCACTTAGGGTATTTTTTTTCAACCGCGATATAATCCTTTTTACATATATCTTCCATTTCATGTGAAGGTGATATTTGTATATTGTCATACGTTTTGAATAATCCTTTTACTTTTCCGTGCATAGTGTTACTAAAAATAGCATATACTTCCACGATACTATTTTCCTTTAACTCTTTATGAAGTAGAATATGTATACCATATGTTCTTAAACTTGGACTACCCCCTATCCCCCCTTGATATGCAGTTAATGCCCCCTTGATACCATCCTTAGATCTTGTGTATCCTATTTTATATATTACCTTATTAACAACAAATAAATAAACAATACCACCCTGCTTTCCTCCTCTCTTTTTATCTATAATAAAATCAAATACTATTTTTGCTTTTGATGTACCTGTATTTAGTACAACATTAGCAACTTTTTCACATGTCTTTACATATGATATTAACATATAGCACCATGTCACATTAGGGTTAAAATATGGTCAACTTCAAGATGACCTCTATCTAATCTTAATTTACACTCATCGCAGCTATTATCCTGTCTACCATAAAGAAAAACCTTATCCTCTGGTAGCATTTCTTTTATGATCCATATCCGTGCGTACGGGGATGTCCGTTCGGTAGCTGGTTTTGCTTGTTAATAGTTCTGGAGGGACTTCGTTTTGCAGGCGGGTTTTTACCAAATCAAAGGTTTTGGGGGCGATGTCAATCCCGATCCATTTACGCCCCAAACGTGAGGCTGCAATGCAAGTGGTAGCACATCCGCAGAAAGGATCCAGCACCAGACCACCTACGGGACAGGACGCCTGAATAATGCGTTCCAAAAGAGCCAAGGGTTTTTGGGTTGGATATCCCGTACGCTCTTTGGAGGCAGTTCTTACCCCAAAGCCGTAGATATTATCCCAGATGCAATCAATGGTACTTTTGGCATTATCCAGGTAGTATTTTTTATACATTTTTCCAGTGCCAGAAGTATGTATCAGGCCTTCTTTGGTCATTTGTTGAATGGACGTTTTGGAATAATTGCCTAACTGGACTGCCTTATAAAAACGACCATCCTCGTCTTGATAGCGATAGACTTTTTGCTGTGCTTCTCCCAATGGGGTGTATTGTTGATGAAAAAAAGAGGAATCTCCTTTGTAAAAGAGCAATAGTACATCGCTAGAACGAGGCCATTGATGAGATACTCGCTTGCCTCCTTTGCCAGCGGCATCTCGTCTCCAGATAATTTCATTTTTGAAATTATTTATTCCAAAAATGCAGTCCAGCAGTATCTTCAAATAATGCGACATGGTGGTATCGCAGTGCAGATACAGATTCCCAGTCTCTTTTAAGATGCGGTATATTTCAAACAAACGCACCGCCATGTAAATGAGATAATACTTAGTAGAACGGTTGCCTATCTCTCCTACGGCATCTAAGTACTTATAGAGTTTAGGTTTTTTGAATTTGATTTCCCCATGCCATTCATCCTTGACGGATTCTTCCCTCCATATGTCATTAAAATCAGCTCCCTCCGCTTCACTGCCCGCAGGAGCGTGAAACTGCTTACCTTTGTTAAAAGGGGGATCAAGATAGATCAGGTCAATGCAGTTGCTGTTAATGCCGCCTAGGACGTCTAAATTATCGCGACAAAACACGGTGTTGGGTCGCAGGTTGGATTGCAGGGTAGGTCGCAGGGTAGGTCGGTTGGATTGCAGGGTAGGTCGCAGGGTAGGTCGCAGGGTGGGTTGCATGTGGGGTGACTTTCATACCGTTGCCGAGCTATTGAGGAGGAGGAAATTTAAGGCAGAGTTCCCGTACTTCTTTTTTGACCTGAGGAGCTTCGCGAAGGCCATTTTTGGCAATGTGTATGATCCAGTTGGCGATTTTAGCCATTTCGGGTTCTTTCATGCCTCTGGTGGTGGCGGCTGGAGTTCCAAGGCGAGCTCCGGAGGATTTGAAAGGAGGTAGGGGATCATCGGGGATGGAGTTTTTGTTGAGGGTAATATTGACTTCATCCAGTTCGGTTTGTATTTGGTCGCCATTTTTGCCGAAGCTTTCCATGGTATTGATGAGCATGAGGTGATTATCGGTGCCATTGGTGATGAGTTTAGCACCGAGTTTTTGGAGGGCAGCAGACAGGGCTTGGGCATTTTTGAGTATTTGCTGGGCGTATTTTTGAAAATCTGGGCTGGCAGCTTCTTTAAGGGCGACGCAGATAGCCGCGATTTTATGCATGTGTGGTCCTCCCTGTAGTCCTGGGAAAATAGCCCGATCAATCAGGGTAGGGATATTTTCCAAGGTTTTTTCTGGTTTTTTAAGGGGATTGGATACTATTCCCTTGGTTAGGATGATGGCTCCTCTAGGTCCGCGTAGGGATTTGTGGGTAGTGGTAGTCATCAAGTTAAAGCCGTAGTTTAGGGGATTGGGAAGTACCTTAGCTGCGATGAGCCCAGAAAGATGAGCCATATCAGCCATAGCCAGGGCCCCTACTTCTTGGGCAATTTCGGCAATTCTTTTATAGTTCAGGGTTCTGGGGTAGGCGGAAAGCCCGGCGAGAATGAGTTTGGGTTTTTCTTTTAGGGCTTGGTCTCTGAGAGCGTCATAATCTATTTCGCCAGTGGATACATCTTTCATTTTGTAGTGGATGAAGCGATAGATAGCCGCGGAAAAAGTAACTGGAGAGCCATGGGTCAGATGTCCACCGTGGGAGAGATCCATAGCGAGGATTGTATCGCCGGGTTGTAGCCAAGCTATGTAGGCAGCCAAGTTAGCATTGGCTCCAGAGAGGGGCTGAACCGAGGCGTGATCAGCCGAGAATAGGTTTTTAGCCCGCTCAATGGTGAGACTTTCAATTTCGTTGGAATAGGTTTGCCCTCCATAATAGCGATGTCCAGGGTAGCCTTCAGAGTATTTATTGGTGAAGACATTGGCGATCACCTCCAGAACTGCTGGGCTGACATAGTTTTCAGAGGGGATAAGGTCTAGTCCTTCGCGCTGACGGGTAGTTTCTGCTTGGAGGATTTCGAATACTTGGGGATCGGTTTGGGGAATAGTGGTGTATTTCATAAATTTTTATAGGGGATAAATTCCTAATGAACGAACTATTGATTTAAGCCAAATCTTGCTTCAGAGCTAGTACTGCGTCTAACATAATCCAGTAAGCAGTGTCTAGCATTTGCAGCATTGAAGGCTACCTTGAAGCGATAGTAGAATCAAAGCCATTGAGTAAGAAATTGAAATTGGTATTTTCTTCTACCACCAAGTGGTGGAATGCTGAAGCTTCCTATGCGGTTAGTTTGGCAGAGGCTCTCCAAGGGGCTGGTCACCGAGTGTACTTTATTACGCCTCCCAAGGGAGCCCATGCCGATGAATTAAACAAGAAGAAGCTCTCCCAGCTTCCTTTGCCTAATTGGCCTAATTCTCCTTGGGCAGCCCAACGGCTACGACATTTTCTACGCCAGAAGCAAATTGATGTACTTCACCTGTTTAACTCCCCCGAATTGCTACCTTCTTGCTGGGCAGTAAGAGGACTACCTACCATCCTAGCTCGCACCAGAGGTAAGGACCAGAACATGAAATCGCATGTTTTTAATCGTCTCTTATTAAAACGCTGCCAGCTTATCGTTGCCAGTTCGCAAGCGGTACAAAAAGATATGCAAAGAGCTCTTTATCCCTTTCAGCCCAAAATACCAATTATCTATTATCCGTCTCCCCGACTGGAAAATATGCCCTCAGCCGCAGCCGTACAAGAACATCGCCACCGCTGGCTACGGCAAAAATCTCTCTCCAGAGCAACCCAGCTACTAATTATGGTCGGACGGATAGCCCCAGAAAAAGGGCATTTTTCCTTGCTACAAGCCTTGCCCCCAATCTGTAAGGCTTATCCTCAGCTGGCTGTTTTGATGCTCAACAAGGATCAAGGTTCACCCGAACTGCGTCATAAATTGTACCAAGCTGCTCGTCGGCTGGGGGTTGATTCCTACCTCCACTGGCTGGGGTGGCAAGACAATATCTTCACTTGGATGGCCGCGGCTGATATAGGCATTATCCCCTCTTTAAGCTCTGAGATGAACTGTCGCATTGCAATGGAATTCCTAGCCATGCAAACTCCCATAGTTGCTTTTCCTACTGGTTCAATCCCCGAGGTACTACAACATAAAAAGAATGCTTGGATAACCTCAGACCACCAACCCCAGCAACTGACCACTGCCATCTTGGAATTGCTCAAGCACCCTCAGCAGCGGGCAAAACTTTCTCAGCAAGGAGCAAAAGAAGTGTACTTGTCTCAAAAGTACTTCTTGCAACAATACCTAGACCTCTATCAATCTGCCCAGTCCGCAAGGACCGCTCCATAATGAATGCTTCTCCCCTATCTTCGCCCGCACCCTTTCGCTTTCAGTTACTAGCTCAAGACGGTCAAGCCCGCAGTGGTTTGCTACATACAGCCCACGGAACAGTTAAAACGCCTGTTTTCATGCCAGTTGGTACTCATGCAGCGGTAAAAACCCTGAACTCTGCCGATCTGGAAGCTCTTAATATAAGCATGATTTTGGGCAATGCCTACCATCTGGATCTGCGCCCAGGGGCGAGCCTGATCGCCGAACAGGGAGGTCTGCATAACTTTATGAATTGGTCTGGTACCCTACTTACCGATAGTGGCGGCTTCCAGCGTTTTTCTCTCCAGCCGCTTTGCAAAGTACAAGAAGAAGGACTGCAACTGAAAAGCCCTTGGGATGGCTCCAAACGCCTGCTTACCCCAGAAGATTCCATCCAGATACAACTACAACTGGGTAGCGATATACTCATGTGCCTAGATGATCTCACCCCCCTGCCATCCACTTATCAGGAAACAGAAGCCGCCATGCAGCGTACTACTCGCTGGGCTAAGCGTAGCCAAGGGTATTTTTTAGAGCAGAGCTCTGATATTTCCTCAAAGTTACCTTCTTCAAAGTCGTCTTCCACGGCTTCTCCCGCTTTGTTTGGGATCGTACAGGGAGGCTTGCACCCAGATCTGCGTCAAGCCAGTGTTGATGCCCTAGGAGAGCTTGATCTGGCAGGCTATGCCTTAGGAGGACTGAGTGTTGGGGAAACTCCTGAGCAGCTTTATGAGATTTCCCAATTTACCACTCCCAAACTGGAAGAACATAAACCTCGCTATGTTATGGGGGTCGGTGCCCCAGAGCAATTGCTGAGGCTGGTCTCACACGGAGTTGATATGTTTGATTGCGTTATGCCTACCAGAAATGCTCGCAATGGTACTCTTTTCACTAAGGGGGGAAAGTTTCATATCAAGCAACAACGCTTCCGAGCTGATCCCGAACCATTGGAGGAAAGTTGTTCATGTTTCACCTGTCGGAATTATTCCCGAGCCTATCTACATCATTTATTTCGGGGCAAGGAAATTGCGGTACTTCGCTTGCTTACCATCCACAACCTTTATTTTTTTCAACAATTCATGACCGACATTCAAGCCGCAATCACTGAAAAACAATTGCCCCAATTTCAAGAGCAATTTATGAGGAGTTATTATGAGTAATAAATTTTTGGCTTTTTTGCTATCTGTTGCGAAGGCTCAGGTTAGCACTTCGTGTCCTTTTGGGGTTACTAAGATGGTGTGTTCATATTGGGCTGAGAGGGAACGATCTTTGGTGACCGCGGTCCATTGGTCGGAGAGGATTTCTACTGCCCAGTCGCCGAGGTTGATCATGGGTTCAATGGTGAAGATCATGCCCGCTTTAAGGGTCATTCCAGTATTGGGGCGACCGAAGTGAGGTACCATGGGTTCTTCGTGGAAGGAAATACCTACCCCGTGTCCGACAAAATCTTTCACTACGGAATATCCTTGGGCTTCGGCATGGGATTGGATGGCGTGTCCGATATCGCCCAGTTTGGCATTGGGTTGGACTTTTGCGATGGCTCGGTTGAGGCATTGGAGGGTAGTTTCACATAAATTGCGGGCTTGATTACTGATGGGTTCAATGAAGAACATGCGGCTGGAGTCGCCATAGTAGTCATTAAGGATGGAAGTTACATCCACATTGATTATATCACCGGGCTGGAGGGGTACATCGTTGGGGATGCCGTGGCAGACTACTTCATTGACCGAAGTACAGACCGATTTAGGATAACCGCGATAATAAAGGGGGGCGGGACGGGCGTTATGATCAAGGGTATATTGATGTACCCAGTGGTTGATTTGGTTGGTAGTGATTCCTGCTTCAAGGCGATTTTCGAGCATATTCAGGGTGTTATGTACCAGTTGACAGGATTTGCGAATGTTAGCGATTTGGGCGGGTGTTTTAAGGATGATCTGATGGTTTGCGGGTGTTAGGAGATTAGAGGATAAGGAAGGAGCTGGGTTTTGGTTTGGTACTAGGTGGCATTTTTTGTATTTTTTGCCACTACCGCACCAGCATGGGTCATTTCTGCCAGTTGAAGAGGCGGGGGTGGAGTGGGGATTGGAGTGGGGATTGGGTCTTTGAATCTTGTGTTCGGGTTTTATTTTATGCATGATTATAAGGAGTGTAGGAGGGTCTGGCGGGGCGGGGGGCGGGGGGGAGTGTTAGAGGAGCAAAGGGGGGGAGCGGGTGTTAGGGAGCGGGTGTGTTAGGGTAGGAGGGTGGCAAGCAGGTGAGAAGGTAGGTAGGTGAGAAGGTAGGCAGGTAAGTAGCAGAGGCAGGTAAGTAGCAGAGGCAGGTAAGTAGCAGAGGCAGGTGAGAAGGTAGGCAGGTGAGTTTTGGGTCGGGACTAGTTATTATGAGGTAATTAATGAAAGTATTTCAATGGGGTTCAGGGGTAGCATTGTTGTTGGGTATTTTTTTGGTGACTGGGTATGCTCTGGGTAAGCGAAAGGAGCAGAAGGAGCTGAAGATGCCCGAGTTTAAGCATCAGAAAGCGGCCAGTTGGATTAATAGCCCGCCTTTATCACGGGATAATTTTTGGGGTCAGGTAGTTCTGGTTGAGATTTGGACTTCGGTGTGAATTAATTGTATTCGCAGTTTCCCGTGGGTCCACGAGGTGAGAGATAGATATAAGAAGCAGGGTTTGCGGGTGATTAGTGTTCATACTCCTGAGTTTCCCTATGAAAAAAGGTATGGACATGTGGAAAGTGCAGTCAAGCACTTCAAGATAACTCAGCCAGTTTATCTAGATAATGATTATGCTTATTGGAAATCCTTGAATAATAATTATTGGCCTAGCTTCTATCTAATAGATAAACAGGGTCAGGTGAAATTGAATTTGGTAGGGGAGATACATAAGGGTAGTAAAAAAGCTAAGAAAATGGAAGGTCTGATACACAAATTGTTGCGTTCTCCAGCCGAGGAAAAACCCTCCCCCCGACCTCCTCCTGCAAAAGCAAAATAAGCTAAACAATCCCTAAACACCAGATCTAGTACTAGTTAAGATACAGTGGGTAATGATGCAACCCACCGATAAACAGTCCACAGATAAACAGCCCGCGGATAAACAGTCCACAGATAAACAGTCCACCGATAAGCAAGTGGTGGAAGTGGCATTTGATCTGCCCTTGCCAAAAACCTTTGATTATCGCTTAACCGAGTCGGTGGAGGTAGGTTCTCGGGTGGTAGTGCCTTTTGGGCCTCGGTTAAAGGTGGGAGTGGTAGTACGGCTGAAAGAAGCTAGCGATATCTCTGGGGAACGCTTGCGTGATTTGCATCGGGTGGTGGATAAGGAGGCTTTGTTGCCTCAGGAGGTGGTGGATTTTTGTGGCTGGCTGGCGAAGTATTATCATTGTAGCTGGGGAGAAGCCTTGACGGCAGCCATTCCTGGGGGTTTGGGGGTGCGTTTTGAAATGGAGTATTGGTTTTCCCGCTCGGCTGCTCGGCAGGGAACAGAATTGATGTCGGGATTGAATGAAGAGCTGGCAGAGCGGTTACGGGTTCGTCAGCGGTCGGGAAAAAGATTTACTGCTAGTTGGTTTCAGCAGCAAAAAGGAGGAGCAGAAGCCGATCGCTGGCTACAACGATTAGTGCGTGGGGAAATTTTGGAGAAATGCCATCGGGTATCAGGAGGGGCAGGTGCTCCTAAGTTGGAAACTTGGGTACACTTGGTGGATAAGCAGAAATCGGCTAGTACTCGCAATCCGCGTCGGGAAACCAAACGAGAACGCATCTTGCGTTTGCTGCGGGAAGAGGGAGAAATCCCCTTGGCACGAGTGCGGGCAGTGGTGAAAAATCCCGCTTTGGTGTTGCGTCAGTTGGAAGCAGAAAAGCTGCTGGAAAGCAAACAGGTTGAACAGCAAGCCTCAAAGCAATTTGGGGGGCAATCAGGGGAGGGGGGGCAATCAGGGGAGGGGGGGCAATCAGGGGAGGGGGGGCAATCAGGGGAGGGGGGGCAATTTGGGGAGAATAATGAAGATGTCGGAAGAGAGGAGTTTTTAACTCTGAATCCAGCCCAGCAGGCAGCTTTTAGTGAGGTACAGCAGGCACTTAAGGAGGGGGAGTCACAGTGTTTTTTTTTACAAGGAGTGACTGGAAGCGGCAAAACGGAGGTTTATTTGCATGCGGTTCGTGAGGCATTGGAGCAGCGACGCAGTTGTTTGGTGCTGGCACCAGAGATTGCCTTAAGTACGGAGTTAGTCAAGCGATTTCAGGCTCGTTTTGGGGGTCGGGTAGTTTTGCTTCATAGTGCTTTGGGGTCTAATGAGCGTTTGGAGGGCTGGCTGAGGGTGAGGAGAGGTGAAGCTTTGGTAGCGATAGGGGCTCGTAGTGCGGTGTTTGCGCCATTAGCCAATTTGGGGTTGGTGGTGGTGGATGAGGAGCATGATAGTTCTTACAAGCAGGAAGAAGCTCCTCGTTATCATGCTCGGGATGCGGTACTGATAAGGGCTCGTCATAATGGGGCAGTGGTGTTATTGGGAAGTGCTACTCCTAGCATGGAGAGCTGGCATGCGGTACAGCAAAAAAAATGGCGATTGCTTATCTTGCCCGAACGAGCTCAGCAACAACAAATGCCCTTCATACAGCTATTGGATTTGCGTCATGCTCCTCGCCAGCCTGGGAGCTGGTGCTTTACTCGCCAGCTGACCGAAGAAATTCGTCACACCTTAGCCAAGAAACAGCAGGTACTTTTGTTTCTCAATCGCCGCGGGTTTGCTTCTTTGAGTCTCTGCCAAGACTGCCTGACTTCGGTCTTATGTGATCATTGCACGATAGCTTTAACTTGGCATCAAAATGAGGCGATATTATTGTGTCATCGTTGTGGTTTTAAGCGGGCGGTGCCTTCTAATTGTCAGCATTGTGGCTCTGAGAACATCCAGCTTACTGGCATTGGCATCCAACGCATTGAGGAAGAAGCGACCATGCTTTTTCCCCAAGCCCGTATCTTGCGTATCGATTCCGATGTACTACGCCGTCGTGGTGAATTGGAGCGATTACTTCAAACCATGTCTCAGCATAAATTTGATATCGCCATTGGTACTCAAATTTTGGCTAAGGGGCATCATTTTCCTCAAGTCACCTTAGTGGGCATGCTACTTGCCGATCTTTCCCTTAATCTCCCTGATTTTCGGGCTCCAGAAAGAACCTTTCAATTACTTACCCAAATGGCTGGTCGGGCAGGTAGAGGCTCAGTACCCGGTAAAGCTCTTATTCAAACCTATAACCCTCAGCATTACAGTCTACAGGGAGCTCTTAAGCATCAATTCTTGCAATTTGCCTCCCATGAACTTCAACTTAGGGAAATAGCCAAAAGTCCTCCTTTCACGCATCAAGCTCTTATTTGGGTGGAAAATCCTCAAGCCCAGCTAGCTCAGCAACTAGCACAACGGATATCCGTGGTTCTCAAGGAAAATATTCCTCGGGTTCAGCCCTTTCCCATCCTCTTAGGACCAGCACCAGCTCATATCCCCAAGCTGAAACGCTCCTTTCGTTTTTTAATGCTCATCAAGCATCCTCAGCCTAAGATTCTCCAGCGATGGCTACGGTTTATTCCGCAAAAATTATCTCATAATTCCCGTATCACGGTGGATATGGACCCCTATCAAGTATTTTAGCACGGAGAACAAAGAACGGAGAACAAAGAACGGAGAACGGAGAACAAAGAACGAGGAGCTAGGGGCATGAAAGAATATGAGATGCCAGACTGATAATTTCTGGTGAGCTTATCTTTATGAAAAATGGGAGAAGCCTTGTTTTTGGAGCCAGTCTTGGGTGGTGGAGCGAATTTGTTTTGCTAGTTGGAGGAATTGTTTTGCTTGTTTTTTGGAGTTAGGGGGTGGTTTTTGGAAGGGGTTGAGTTGGCTAGCTTTTTCTAGTTCAGCACAGGCGGGCAGTAGTTGTGGCAGGAGGTGTTGAAAGGATGGCTGATCGGCGGCTGAGGCTATCAGTTGGGTGAGGCTATGCATGGGTGGGGTGTGTTGCCTTAGCAGGACAGCTACTGTAGCGAGAGTGTTTATGCCTGTTTGCAGGCTGAGGAAGCTACTTTTAACTGGATCCGAGCCAGAAAGTCGCTGGGCTTGTTTGGCATCAACGCGGCTTTGCTGCCAGAGTGTTTGGGCTCGTTTGAGCGTCAGAGCTGGAGGGGCAGGGCATTTTATCAAGGTTGTGGCGGTCGGTTTTTTCATTAGAAAGCTGGGTATGGTCGGAGTATAGATCGGCTTTAATTTTATCTGGCAGGTCACTCAGACTGAGTAGCGAGTAGAGCGGGATGTCTATGGCTAGACTTTTCTCTTCGGTTTCTGAGCGATTAAATCCTACCACTATTGCTTGGACTGAGGTGTTAAAATCTTCTCGGATCATTTCCAAGGCATCCAGTTTGGATTTGCCATCTGTGATGACATCATCAACCATGATGATGGTGGTACTTTCATCAGGTATTTTTCCTACCCAGCGACCGCCTTCGCCGTGCTTTTTGATTTCCTTACGATTGAACAACCAGCTTACTTGTTTCTTCAATTTTTTTTCTAAGGCGTTGGCAGTGGAGATAGCCAGGGCAATTCCCTTATAGGCAGGTCCGAAGATAATCAATTCCTTTTTAAGATCATCGGCACGGACTTGCTTTTTGATGGTCTCTGCGAAGCATTCTCCTAGTTTTATTAGGGTTCCGTTGTTTAGCATCCCAAAATCAAGAAAATAAGGCGAATGGCGACCATTTTTAAGGGTGAAATTGCCCAATTTTAGTACCTGATGATCAAGCAAGGTGCTGAGCAGGTTTTTTTTGCTGGGAGTTAAATTTTGTTGGCTGAGTGTTGACAAGCGATTAGATCCTTAAAATTCAGGTAAATTATAGAAGTTACCGATAAAATTCCGCGATTTATTTATTTGACATGCCACAAAAATTATAGTGCCAAATACATCTTGAACAAACCCTAGCCTATATCTACGCTACGAAATTGATGTCTGTATTCGCCTTGAATATAGTCCGTCCTACATATAGTAGCAGGATATCGTCCAGTTTGCCAAAAAGATTTACTGAAAACATTCGCTAAATGTTCTGGTTGTAGGAAAACACCGAGATTTAACTCATTGCTATTCATAGGGTAAAAAGGAAGATTTGGTAGATGTAAATAACAGGCAAAAACATAAGAAAACATTGACACCCAGCCACTATTATTATAAGGTGAAAGGTAATGTTTATTAAGTATGGTGGTATTTTTTTATTGAAGGTTGTTTTATTAAGTGTTATTTGGTACAGAAGTATTGACAGGGGATGTCCAGAAGAGGTACTGAGGAAGTACGGGTACTTGTTTTAGTGAGTTAATTTACCAACAGTTTTGAGTTTCATTTTTAATACCTTAGAAAATACATAGGAGAATTACCTACCATGGCTATTGAATCTACGCCTTCCTCTCAGTTTATGGTTGAGCCACGCCCTTCGGGCAGTGTTTATATTCGTCCAGAAGATTACACTCCGCGCTATGAAGAGCATGAGCCCATCATCAGCAGTATTGCCAATAACATCCGGAATTTCTTCCAAGTGGAAACCACCCTCCGCTTGGTAGTGGAAGGCCCCCTAGCCAATAAGCAAATTACCGTTATCAGCGTTCCTTTTGAAGGCACTGACGATGTCGCCTATAATGAAATGGCAGGCATCGTTTTTGATCAACTATGGGGCTACTACGTGTCTGTCAATCCCAGAACCACCCACCATGGCCTTACACACTTGGTTTTTGATGGCAATGAAACCAGTCTGGTACGTCGCGAAATTGAAAAATTCCTTGCCCTACTCCCTCATCGCACCGACCTGTCTCACCGAGTAATGAAAAACTACCGCATGGAACACGAAACAACTCCCTTTGAAAGGGATAGCTACATGAAAGAAAGTATCTCCAAAGTGTTAACCATGCATCTCGGAGTACGAATGTACACCTTCGGATACGGGGTCAATCGCCAAAACCTGTTCCTCCCCATCCACGGCGGAAAAAATGCCCTGGAACGCATCTACTACAACTTAGAGCATATCATTCACCAAAACCTGGTCGCCTATGATGAAACCCACGATCATTGCCTACCCGTTAGTGAAGAACTGGTGTTCCGTGAACTAGAAGGCATCCTTGATAGAGCTCGTAAAAAAGTGAACACTAGACGAAAAATCATTGATGGACTAAAAGTACGAACCGTACTGATTGATGACCCAGCCAACATTCATACCACTCAACTGGCAGACCTTTACTACGATAAAATTAATCGCATAGATCTGCTCGATGAAGCTAGTGCCCGCTCCAGAGACCTATTCGCTACCTCACTTATTCGCTCAAGTGAAATGATCAACGAATCCCTGGATACCTCCCAACTAAAACTGGAAACACAAAAATATGTCCCCAGAGAAAAAATCGTAGGCGATGCACCTACCGCAGCATCCGAATCATACAAATCCAAGATACTAAATGAAGCTGAAGCAGTGGTCCCAGCTATGTCTGGCTTGAATGACGACGAATAAAACCAGTCATGTTGAGGCTCCGTCCCAGCTCATCTCTTTGAATGAAAACAGCCCAGTACGTGTTGGATCCGTGTGAGGCTTGAACGGTTGCAAATTGAGGCTCTGTCCCAGCTCATCTCTTTGAATGAAAACAGCCCAGTACGTGTTGGATCCGTGTGAGGCTTGAACGGTTGCAAATTGAGGCTCTGTCCCAGCCCATCTCTTTGAATGAAAACAGCCCAGTACGTGTTGGATCCGTGTGAGGCTTGAACGGTTGCAAATTGAGGCTCTGTCCCAGCCCATCTCTTTGAATGAAAACAGCCCAGTACATGTGAAGGTCTGTCTATCTCTTTGTTTCTGCTTCGCCCTGCTTGCAACTGGGTGTGCTTACCGTTCCGTCTCTTTGTCCCTGCCCGAAGGCACAAACCGACTCTGGATCGCCCCCGTACAAAACCAAACAAGCATCCCCGAACTGGATACCCGTTTGCGCCAACACCTAAGAAATCAATTTGCACAGCACCATACCCTCCAACTGGTAAAATCTTCCAACAGTCAGGTGATACTTTATATCACCCTCAATAGCGTCTCCCGTTCACACTCCTTAGCAAAAAGCTTCTTAGCAGAAAGCTCCTCAGCAGAAAGCTCCTCAGCAAAAACCTTCCGACAGCTTAACTACGACCTCCAAGGACAAATCACCCTTCACAAAACCACCGATAGGAAACCATTCTGGGGACCAAAAATAATCAAAACCCAATACACCATAACCATTCCCGATGAGAGGCTGGAAGATCCCGTACTCACCGACCGAGCTCTAGATCAAACCCTGCTTCGGTTTGCAACCCAAGTAAAAACCCAACTGCTTAACAATGGCGGCTAGGGATGGGCGGCTAGGGATGGGCGGCTAGGGATGGGCGGCTAGGGATGGGCGGCTAGCCAGTTAGGGCCATGTCCAGATTCTATTTTCAGGGGTATTTTTAGTTGCATGGCATTTTCCATTTCTTCTTTGACCAGTATTTTAAGGTGATTTAGTTCTTGTTTGGGGGCATCAAACAGGAGTTCATCGTGGATGCTAAGCAGCATATTGGTTTGGAGGTTTTCTTTTTGGAGGCGTTGGCTGACCTTAAGCATGGCACATTTGATAATTTCTGCGGCGGTGCCTTGGATGGGAGTATTGATGGCAGCTCCTTCAGCATTTCGGGAAGCGAGGGTTTGAGATTGTTGGAGTTCGGGGAGGGGTCTTTTTCTACCGAGCTGGGTTTGGGCATAGCCTTCTTTTCGGGCTTTGGCGATGAGGTCATCTTGAAGTTGTCGGATGGTTTGGTATCGTTGAAAGAAGCGTTGGATGAATTGTTTAGCTTGTTCGCGATTAGTTTGGGTGACTTGTGCGAGTTTATCGGGTCCCATGCGGTAGATGAGTCCGAAGTTAACTTCTTTGGCAATGGAGCGTTTAGTTCTGGTGATTTGTTCTTTGGGAATATCAAAGAGGGTCATAGCGGTGAGCATGTGTATATCTTCTTCTTGTTGAAAGGCTTTGATGAAGGTTGGGTCTTGGGAGTAGTGTGCGAGTACTCGGAGTTCTATTTGGCTGTAGTCGGCAGAGAACAGGACATGCTGAGGAGAAGAGGGTAGAAATAGGGTTCGCAGTTTACGTCCTTCTTCGCTGCGGATGGGGATGTTTTGCAGATTAGGTTTATCCGAGGCCAGCCTACCGGTAGCAGCCACTGTTTGGCGGAAGTGGGTGTGGATGTGATTGGTTTTAGGATTAACAAATGAGCTTAGTTGTTCCAGATAGGTAGATCTCAATTTATTAAATTCCCTCCATTTTAAGAGTGCCTCAGGCAGCGGATGAGAACGCATGCTTTCCAAAGTTTCCTCATCGGTGGAGAGTCCCATACCCAGTTTAATGCGTCGCGGGCGTACGCCTAGTTTTTCGTGCAGGCGTAGGTTTTCATAAAGTACCTGTTGCAAGGAGGACACCGAATTCAGATTAAATTCTTTTTGATTTGCCAGTTCATAGATACGTTGCTTTAGTTGCTCCAATTTTTGAGTTATCTCAGCGTGTAATTTTTGGCATCCTTCACTATCAAAGCGGATTCCTACTCGTTCCATTTTCATCAGCACCTTGGTCAAGGGAACTTCCAGCTTTTCAAACAGAGGTAATTGACCGCTTTTTTTCAAGCGAGGAGCAAAACATTTAACCAATTGAAAGATGTCTTGGACATTCTCAGCTGCCATTGAGGCTGCTTGAGTAATGGGTACATCTAGTGGTAATTCGGGGTTATTAGAGGATGGGACTCGGTTTAGTTCTCTCAGGGCGAGGTGTCCTAGGTCGTGATCTCGTTCGGTGGGGGAATTTAGATGGGAGGCGATCATGGTATCCGAGCAGGCCCCTTTTAGTTCAATGCCTAAGAGTGTCTGCATTTCGTGTTTAAGGTCGTGGGCTGCCTTGGGGAGTTTTTCATCTTCCAGCAGGTTTTTTAGCACCATCCAGATTGGTTGCTGCTGAGCCTTAATGCGAGCTTGGTCAAAAGGCAAATAATAGCTGTGTTGGTCATCAACGCAAAAGGAGATCCCCGATAGTGAGCTGGTTTGCCAATCAGGAGAAGTGGTTTTGGTGCTGAATGCTAATAGAGGAGCTTGCTTCCAACGCTCAGCTTGGGCTTGAAAAGCTGCCAGAGATTTGAAAATGTAGGGGTGGATTTTTTCCTTGTCAGTGGATTCAGTAGCTGGGATTTGGTTCTTACCGAGTCCTTCAGCCTGAGACCATAGATTGTGAAGGGAATTAAAGTTTAGTTCCTGCAATAATTCCAGCCACTGAGGATTTTCCTTAAGTCGCTGAGGCTTAAAACGCAGGGCTTCCCAATCAATTTCCAGGGGGGCATCGGTTTTAATGGTGGCTAGTTCTCTAGACAAAAAAGCTTGCTCTTGATGGGCAATCAGACGCTCTTTCAATTTGCTAGTCGGCAGTTCATTCAGGTTTTGGTAGAGGTTTTCTAAGCTCTGAAATTGATTTATCAGCTTGGCAGCCGTTTTGACTCCGATGCCAGGTACTCCAGGGATATTATCAGATGTGTCTCCCATCAAGCCCAACACTTGGGTCACTTGGCAAGGAGGACAACCAAAACGCTGGAAAGCAGCTTCTTCGCCTTCGGTTTGAGAGTCCTTGGGATTGAATAATAGGGTGTGGGAACTAAGCAGCTGTAGTAGGTCTTTGTCCCCGCTGACAATAACACTGGTGATGCTCTGGCTCTGAGCCCGCTTAGCCAGAGTGCCAATCAGGTCATCGGCTTCCCAGCCTTTTAGGATGAAAAAGGGCAATCCCAAGGCTTCTACTAAGCGGGGGATATAGGGTAGTTGTTCTGCCAGTTCGGTAGGGATTTTTTCTCGGGTGGCTTTGTAATCGGGGTAACGAAGATGACGAAAAGTAGGCGGAGGGGCATCGGAGGTGATGGCTAGAAAGGAGGGATTTTGGTGCTGAATAATACGTAACAGCATCTTGGTAAGACCAAAAATGCCACTGGTGTTCATTCCGCTGGAATTGATGAGGGGATTCTTTAGCATGGCAAAGTGGGAACGATAGAGAATCGCCATGGTGTCTATGATGAACATCACGGGAGCCGCAGTCTCTGGCGGAGTGTTTTTTGGAGCGAGCTCTTGTGGAGCAAGTTCTTGTGGAGCGAGTACTAGGGTCTCAGACTTGATGGGGTCAACAGGCGGGGTTTGGTTGGGGAAGATATTCATGTTTAGCGAGGGAAGGGGGCTGGGAGACTGAGGGGCTGGGAGGCTGAGGGGCTGGGGGGGGGGGGTGGCAAGATAAATGACGGTGGCAAAATAAATGACGGTGGAATCTATGATTGAGTATTGGGGCAGGGTTTTTTATTTTTGCTGAGGAGGTGAAGTTCTTTAGGTTGCCAGTGTTGAGGTTGCTGTGGTAGTTGGGTTTGTTTAGGTTTGATATTTTTCAGTTTAGTTTTTGTTTGCCACTGGAGGGTGATTTCCAGTTTAGCCTTTTTTGGGGGTGTTTTGCTTAAAAGTACGAGGCAGGCGGAGGGGTTAGGATGGGTTTTCAGGTTAAGTTGTCCTCGTTTGGAGAATGCGATGGGTTTTTTCCATTTTTTGGTAGTGGGATGACTAGAAGCAAAAGCGATGGCGGTTTGGAAGGCTTGGCTACGTTGGAGGGTACGCCCGTTGACTGATAAAGCCATTAAAGAGAAGGCAAACAAGAGGCTCAGCAGGCCCCATAATCGGGTGAGAGGTTTGAGGGTTTTAGCGGGAGTGACCACCACGCTGCTAGCTAGGCGATCTCCCCAACGGAAGCCATAGCGATGCCTGAAGACGAGCCAAGCTTCTAAGGGAAGTAGTGGTAGAGTGAGGTTTCTGAGTATTAATTGTTTCAGCGAGGGGGGTTGTTGAGGATGGATGGCACTAACCACTGCCAATCCTGTTAGGCATTTGCCTAATCCACAACCCCTAGGAAAGTCTCGCAAGGATAGTAAGAGCCACAAAAGCAGTAACCAGCTGAAATTAGTAGTCGGGGGGTTTTTTATAAGAGCGACATCCCAAGCAGGGGGCAATAACCATTGCTGACATCCCAAGCAGGGGGCAATAACCATTGCTGAGCAAGCTTGATGATCCCCAACCAGAAAAGATAATCTATCAATAGGGCCAAAAGTCGCCAATGATGGGACGCCAGAGCCACGGGTTGAGTATCGTGAGGAGAAGCCATGTAGGGCGAGACTGGCAAGAATAGCTAGTCAATTCTAAGGGGAAGCATTAGGGAATGGTTACTTCAATCAAACCATCTGATTGAAATGAAACCGCAAATCCCTGATATTCCCAAATGACCTGTTTTCTAAGATAGCCTTGTCGTTTTGATCTGACTAGTAAGGGTTCGCCCAGGGCCCAACGAACTTCTTGTTGACTGTCACCGGGTAGTACGACTCCATTCAGCAACCTAGTTCTTTTGAGCAAGGAAATTTGACGACTCACCATGTCTTCATAGGCTTCTAACATGTGTTTTTCGGTAATGCCTACGCGAAAAATCCCATGTTCAGCCAAAACCCAAGCTTCGGCTACCACCTTGGTGCGATAACGAGCCTTATTCCAGACAATGAGGGGAAAACCACGAACGGTCTGCTCGGCATTGAGCAAAAATACATCATCCGCCAGCAGGTGCAAAGAATTAAGGGGGCTACGGACATCCTCAGGTAGCTGGGTGTAGATGATCACTGTTTCATATCCTTCTGATAATTGATGGGCTTCCAGTGGCGACCAGCCTATTCCGCTCTTGGTTTGGGAGTACTGAGGTAGTTTTAATTTTCGCCAAGCTTGCCCTAGTTCATCAATGGTAAGATTGATGACTGGATACGATTGATTACGCAACAAGCGATAGGAACGCCCAACCGTAGGTCCTTCTGTGTAGGCGGTGGTGGTTTTGGTGAGCCACATAACGCCTAGCGGTGAGGGTTTGTGGGTAGTTTGAGCCGCACTTAGGTGGATATTGCCAAAGGAGTAAATCACTAAGGCTAGCAGCCAAAAGTAGGGTGAATAGGGTTTCATGGGGGATCTCAGGATTTTATTAGTCAGTGCTCTATTAGTCAGTGCTCTATTAGTCAGTGCTCTATTAATTTGGGGGTGCTTGTACTTGATAGAACCGTAGCAGGGTATCTCCGTGGCGGATGTTTTTTTGGAGTGTCCAGCTGGGGGGGCAATTGAGTTGGTGATGGTGGTGAGTTTCGGCAGCGATGAGGGCTTTTGTTTTAAGCCAGCCGGGCTGGGCGAGCAATTCAAGGGTGGTTTGCAAAACTGGGAAATGATAGGGAGCATCCAAAAGGGCGATATCAAATGGCTGGGTCGGGGGCGGGTTTTTAAGCCAATCTTCTGCTTTGGCATGTATCACTTGATAAGAGGTCAGTTTCAGTTGAGCGATATTTTTCTTCAGGGTTTCAATCACGCGGCGGTGTGGTTCTACAAAGACCACCCAAGCAGCTCCTTGGCTGTAGGCTTCTAAACCCAAGGCTCCGCTCCCAGCGAACAAATCCAGCACTCTTGCTCCAGTAAGGCAGGTACGGGTGCTAAGAGAATCAAATATGGCAGCTCGGACTCGGGCACTGGTGGGACGAACCCCATCGGCAGTGGCACGCAAGGAACGCCCTTTCCATTGTCCAGAGGATATTCGCAACATCGTTTCTTAGACCCTATACCTTGCCTCTACCGCCTCCCTACTGATTCTTTCACCACCTCAAGCTCGCATGGCACAAAAACTTAAACACTCCCCTGCCCTTAGCATCACCTCCTACCCACCCTTTCACACCTCCTACCCACCCTTTCATACTCTGCCCTTAATCACCGACACAACCTCTTCGCCCTTCTGACATCTACCCCGTGTCCCTGCCCCTATTCACACCTCCACCCTTACATCACCTCCTACCCTACCCCTTTCACACCTCTACCCTACCTCCCCTCACACCCTCTCTTCTACGCCTCTGCAGAAGGGAGAGGGGGGAGAGGGGAGGGGTTGATCCCAATATAACGGCGATTACCCCGCTTGTGCTCAAAAAACACCACCCCACTTTTAAGTGCAAACAAGGTGTAGTCCCTGCCTACGCCCACATGCTTAGCAGCATGATAGGTACTCCCGCGTTGCCGAACCAAAATATTCCCTGCTAAAACATGCTGCCCCTCAAAACGTTTGACCCCTAAATGCTTGCCCGCAGAATCCCTGCCATTCCGAGAACTACCGCCCGCCTTCTTATGTGCCATTATGGACTCCTACCTTAATAAAAATGCCTACATTCAATAAAAATGTATATTTTAATAAAAACGCCTATCAAGCTCCCTCAAGAGACTCAATCTTAACCCTTGTCAACTCCTGCCGATGACCCCGAGTACGAGCATATCCCTTACGACGCTTCTTTTTGAACACCAAGATCTTATTCCCCCTCACATGCTCCAATATCACCCCCCTTACTTTGGCTCCCGAAACATAAGGATCTCCCACCTTAGGGCCCCCGCCTACTCCGTGGGTGAGCAACACTTTCTCGGTCTCAAAAGGTTCTCCCACCTGCAGATCTAAGCGATTAACTTCAATCACCGCCTGAGGACGTACCACATATTGGCGACCACCAGTCTCTACCACCGCATAAGAATCCTTATCAGTCTGACTTTCAACCATTGACATTTCAACTACCCATAAAAATGGAAAACACTAATCACAAAAACAACCGAGTACACTAAATAACCAAGTACACTAAATAACCAAGCGTAATAATGAACTGCCATTGGAGAACATTTTACTTAGATTGTCAAATATTACCATGTATCCCCTAATAAAAATTATGGAGAGGGTTTGATGGAAAGATTCTTTGCAGTAGCTTCGTTTTATAAGAATTGACAAGCGGCGGTGATAAAAGGATGATGGCGATGTTAATGAAAACAGACTACGAGGAGTTTGTCTTTTTGGGAATGGATCTAGTTGGAGAGCTGGTATGAATAGGAGCAGGTGCGATATGAAATTTATTTTTATTACTGGAGGGGTTGTATCTGGGTTAGGCAAGGGGATTGCGACTTCTTCCATGGGAGTTTTATTGGAGAATCGTGGTTTAAGCATAAGTATCACTAAGATGGACCCTTATATAAATGTTGATCCTGGCACCATGAGTCCCGCCCAGCATGGGGAGGTATTTGTAACTGATGATGGTGCGGAAACGGACTTAGATTTTGGTCATTACGAGCGATTTACCAATGCGAGATTATCAGGGCGGAATAGTTTTACCACTGGTCAGATTTACAATCATGTGATGGAACGTGAGCGTTGTGGTGATTTTTTGGGAGAGACGGTGCAGGTTATTCCTCACATTACCGATGCCATTTGCGAGAGGTTGCTGGAGGCTTCTAAAGGGGTAGATGTAGCTTTGGTAGAGGTCGGTGGTACGGTGGGAGATATTGAGTCTTTGCCATTTTTGGAGGCGATACGGCAATTTCGTTTTAAGTATCAGCGGGAAGATACGGTGTACGTTCATACGGTGTTGGTGCCTCAGTTGGGTAGGAGTGGAGAGTTAAAGACGAAGCCTGCTCAGCACAGTGTCAACAAATTACGCGAGATAGGTATTCAGCCAGATGTGCTTTTGTGTCGTTGTGGTCAAGATATGAATAAGGAGCTACGCCAGAAGATTGCCTTATTCACCAATGTGAGAGAGGAGTGTGTGATTCCGATAGGTGATTTTCCATTAGTTTATCAGGCGCCACTGAGGCTGTGTGATGAGGGACTGGATAAACGAATTGTTGAGCTATTAGCCATGAAAACTAAGGAACCAGACTTGAGTGCTTGGAAAGCGGTGGAAGAGAATTATACCAATCTCAGGGGCAGGGTAAGAGTAGGAATAGTAGGTAAGTACATGCACTCTCATGAGGCTTATGAGAGCATCAACGAAGCTTTGTTACATGGGGGTTTGAAACATAGTTTAGGAGTAGATCTAGTTTATGTGGATGCCAATGACGTTGAGGATCAGGGGGCAGAGAAATATCTGGCTGATTTAGATGCGGTTCTGATCCCGGGTGGTTTTGGGGTACGTGGCATAGAAGGCAAATTAGAGGCGATTAAGTATGTTCGTGAGCACAAAAAGCCATTTTTTGGGATTTGTCTGGGGATGCAATTAGCCTTAGTAGAGTTTGCCCGCAATGTAGCTGGAATTCCTCGGGCAAGCTCCACTGAATACGATGCTGAAACCGAATATGGGATAATCCACCTATTGCCTCATGATTCTTCTCGCAAGGGAGGCACCATGCGTTTGGGAGCCTATGCTGCTAAGCTGGAAGCCGATTCCAAAATAGCGAAGGTCTATGGCACGACTAAGATTTCTGAGCGTCATCGTCATCGCTATGAGGTTAATAAGACCTTTCTACCCAGCTTGCAGAAAGCAGGCTTATTAGTCTCAGGGATCTGCCCAGGGGCGGATCTGGTGGAAACCATAGAGCTACCCGATCATCCTTGGTTTGTGGGATGTCAGTTCCATCCTGAGTTTAAGTCCAAGCCCTTTTCTCCCCATCCGTTGTTCTCGGGCTTTATCATGGCTGCTTGGCAACAGGTATTGCAACGAGCATCGCAACAGGTATTGCAACGAGCATCGCAACAGGTACCGCAGGAATTGCAACAGGCACCGCAGGAATTGCAACAGGCACCGCAGGAATTGCAACAGGCACCACAGGAATCGCAATGGGCATCGCAGGTACTGCAACAGGAACTGCAACAGGAACTGCAACAGGAATCGCAACAGGCATCATGGCAGTTATCACAACAGTCATCTCGGGGAGAAAAAGATTCCCCGACAGAAGAAAAACTCGGAAAGTGCATACGGATAAATAATGGCAAACGAGTGGCATAGCTCGGTTAATCTGTGAGGGGGGTAGGGGAAGTAAGAAATAGCAGGTTCCCTGGTTTGAATAAGGTTAAGAAGATTGGCGGTGGGGTAGCGTTGGTGATGGTGCTACTGTGGGGTGGGGCTTTGGTAGCAGGGAGGTGGGATTGTCCGCCTCGGAGTAAGGTGTGCATCAAGGCTCTCAAGTCCAGTAGCTTGGGCTGGGGAGAGATAGGGGTGTTGTTTCAGGGTGAAGTTCAAGGCTGGCTGAGAGAATCTCAAATAAGCATTAAAGCAGACAGTTTGGAATTTCGTCCTCCAGAGACAGACAAAGAAAAGGGATTACGGCTGCGATTTGAACAAGCTCAGCTAACTCGCCAAACCCCCCTGATTGACCTACAATCCCAATGGCTGACAATTAAGCTACAGAATGGCAATCTGGCAAGCCTTCTGGCTGAGGGCGGAGTAGTCCTCAACCATCCAGGGAAAACCTTGCATGCCGACCAACTTTGGACTACAGATCCACAGTTTAATGTTTTCATCTTGCAGGGCAATGTGCGTACGTACTCAGGGGGTAACATCCTTATGCAAGGAGAACACTTGGAGGTCAACACTAGCAAACAAGGCATAATCAGTGTCCACCAGCCAGATACCCCAGCTCGCATCCATCTGGGAGCTGCTTCATCGCAGTATCTTCTTTCCAGCGAAATACTACGAAACTTAGTACCTGCTAAACTCCCCCTGAGAGTGATAGTTAAACTATCGCCACTGATAGGAATACTCTATCCCAATCTGCAAAGCTTCAGCGAGGCTGCCAGAGAATTGCTCACCCCCCATGAAGCCTTGCAATATATGGATTATTTAGCCCAAGCTGCCAGAAAACCTTCATAAACTAACATTCTTTGTGGACTTAAATCGCATAAGGTACTGGTATCTTATAAACAAAGTCCCCTTATGTTCTAAAAGAATTCTAGTGAGTATCACCAAAAAAAAATCAGCCACTCCCAAAGGTCATCCCGCTAAAACGGATGCTGGACTGCGTGCCGAAGGGCTGGTGAAAAGCTATCGGCGGAACAAGGTGGTGAACGGCATCTCGGTGATGGTTAAACAGGGCCAAATAGTGGGACTGCTGGGACCCAATGGAGCTGGAAAAACTACCACTTTCTTCATGATCGCTGGGCTGATCAGTTGTGATGAAGGAAATGTTCAACTTGATGGAAAGGACATCACCCAATTACCCATTCATAAGCGGGCTCGTATGGGATTGGGATATCTGCCTCAAGAGTGTTCTGTATTTCGGAACATGACCGTGGAAGAAAACATGCGTGCCGTGCTGGAATATACTGATCTTTCCAAGTCGGTGCAAGAAGAACGGATGGAGGAAGTCATCCAGAGCATGAATCTGGAAGCCATTAGGGAATCGTTGGGTTATCAGCTATCAGGCGGAGAAAGTCGGCGGGTGGAGGTAGCTCGGTTGCTGGTGCTTGAACCCAAGTATGTCTTGCTGGATGAACCATTTGCTGGGGTAGACCCGATTGCGGTTATGGGTACCCAAGAAATTATTGAAAACATTCGTGCCAAAGGGATCGGCGTTCTGATTACCGACCATAATGTACGGGAGACCCTGAGCATCATTGATAGAGCCTACATCATCAATAATGGTTGCCTGCTAGCTGAGGGTAATCCCAGCGAATTGATGAAAAATGACAACGTGAGAGACATCTATCTGGGAGAAAAATTTCGGATGTAACTCATAGGATAATTCTTAAGAAGAAGGCAGGGTTGCCTTTTGAGCTTGTGTTCTCAGAGCCGATATTTGTTCCTGATAATTCTGGTTTCCCAAGATGGCACTTCCTGCTACAAAGGAATTGGCACCCGCTTGGGCGGCTGCGATGATGGTTTCAGGGGTGATTCCTCCATCCACCTGAAGATATTTTTTTTGGTTTATTTGGGTTAGCCAATCAGCACAGGACTTGATTTTTGGAGTTACTGAGGGCAGATATTTTTGTCCTGCAAAGCCTGGGTTAACGGTCATTAAAAGAATCAGATCTACTGTTGGCAGGATGTGCTTAAGTACTTCTATGGGAGTGGCTGGGTTGAGGGCAATGCCTGCGGAGATGCCATATTCATTGATCAAAGACAGGTGTTTTTCTAGATGAACGGAAGCCTCGGCATGAATGGTAAGGCGGTCTGCTCCTGCTTGGGCGAAAGCTTCAACCCAGAGTTGGGGTTCAGCGACCATCAAGTGGACGTCAAAGAAGGACTGGGGTGGTTTTTTTAGTTTTTGCACCAGCGGAGGTCCGAAGGTTAGGTTGGGGACGAAATGCCCGTCCATGACATCCAAGTGTAGCCAATCTGCCCCAGCCGATTGCAGGGCAGCCAGCTCTTCATTGAGGCGACCAAAATCGGCAGATAGAATGGAGGGGGCGATGATAACAGTCATGATAGATTTAGCCATTAAGTGTTTAGTTTGCAGCGAGTTTGGACTTCTTTTACGATTGCCTGGGGGGTGAGATTAAACTGGGTATATAGTTTATCGGCTGGGGCGGAAGCTCCAAAGGATTGCAGGGCAGCCAGCTCTTCATTGAGGCGACCAAAATCGGCAGATAGAATGGAGGGGGCGATGATAACAGTCATGATAGATTTAGCCATTAAGTGTTTAGTTTGCAGCGAGTTTGGACTTCTTTTACGATTGCCTGGGGGGTGAGATTAAACTGGGTATATAGTTTATCGGCTGGGGCGGAAGCTCCAAAGGATTGCAGGGCAGCCAGCTCTTCATTGAGGCGACCAAAATCGGCAGATAGAATGGAGGGGGCGATGATAACAGTCATGATAGATTTAGCCATTAAGTGTTTAGTTTGCAGCGAGTTTGGACTTCTTTTACGATTGCCTGGGGGGTGAGATTAAACTGGGTATATAGTTTATCGGCTGGGGCGGAAGCTCCAAAGGATTGCAGGGCAGCCAGCTCTTCATTGAGGCGACCAAAATCGGCAGATAGAATGGAGGGGGCGATGATAACAGTCATGATAGATTTAGCCATTAAGTGTTTAGTTTGCAGCGAGTTTGGACTTCTTTTACGATTGCCTGGGGGGTGAGATTAAACTGGGTATATAGTTTATCGGCTGGGGCGGAAGCTCCAAAGGATTGCATCCCCAGGGCGATGCCCTGTTCTCCGAGCCACTGATGCCAACCAAATGGGCTGGCGGCTTCTATGGCTAGTTTAACGACTGGCTCGGGAAGTGATAGCAAAGAATGATGCTGAGTGGTAAGGAGTTCCCAGCAGGGCATGCTGATCACTCTGGTAGGGATGTTTTGTTGTTCCAGGAGGGTTTGGGCTTGGATGGCGATTTGCACCTCTGTTCCACTAGCCATCAGTATTGCTTTGGGTGTTTGTTTGCTAGAGGAGATGATATAAGCACCCTGATGACAGAGATATTGTTGGGAGCCGGGCAGGTGAGGGATTTTTTGTCTGCTGAGAGCCAGTAGTGAGGGTCCTTGGTATTGGAGGGCTAATTGCCAACATTGGGCGGTTTCGCGGGCATCTGCGGGTCTGAGTACTCTAAGGTTGGGGATAGCTCTCAAGCTGGCTAGATGTTCTATAGGTTGGTGGGTGGGTCCGTCTTCTCCTAGTCCGATGCTGTCATGAGTGAAGACATAGATTACTTGGATTTTCATTATAGCTGCCATTCTAATGGCGGGACGCATGTAGTCGGAGAAGGTAAGGAAGGTAGCCCCATAGGGCAGACAACCTCCATGGCGAGCCAATCCGTTCATTATGGCACCCATGGCGTGTTCTCTTACGCCATAGCGGATATAATTTCCCTGCCATTGTAGTGGGGAGATGTCGGTGTGGTGGTTGGTGCGGGTGTTATTGGAGGGAGTGAGGTCGGCAGAACCTCCTAGTAGGTCGGTATGGCAAGGGACGATGGTGTTTAGTACTGCTCCTGAATGAGCTCGGGTGGCATTTTCTGCTGGGGGTTGAGTTTTCCATTGCAGCAGTAGGTTTTCTAGGGGTTGTTGCCATTGTTGAGAGGGTTTCCCTTTAATAATACGTTTGAGTTCGGTTGCTTCTGAGGGAAATTGTTGTTGATAAGCACTCAATTGTTGGTTCCAGTCAGCTTCTAGTTGTTGACCTTTTTTCAGGGAAACCTGCCAGAATTCCTTTACCTCAGGGGGCAGTTCAAATGGGGGGTGATGCCAATTCAGCTTTTGGCGGGTAGCCGCAATTTCTTCATCACCCAGCGGTGAACCATGGGTGGAAGCTTGCCCAGCTTTGCTCGGTGCTCCCCAGCCGATGGTGGTTTTGCAGCACAGCAAATGAGGAGCAGATTGATCTCGCTGAGCATTCTCCAGAGCAGCTTTTATGGCAACTGGGTCATGACCATCTAATTGTTGGGTTTTCCAGCCATAGCTGCTAAATCGCTGAGGAACGTTCTCGCTAAAGGATAGCTCAGTGGGACCATCAATGCTGATGTGATTATCATCATAAAGGGCGATTAGACGTCCTAGTTTTAGGTGACCTGCCAGACTGCAAGCCTCATGACTAAGACCTTCCATCAGGCAGCCATCCCCCAAAAACACATAGGTACGGTGGTTTATTATCTCATGAGCATCACGATTAAAACGTTGTGCTAGCCATCGCTCTGCCAACGCAAAACCCACTGCATTGGCAATCCCTTGCCCTAGGGGACCGGTAGTCACTTCCACCCCCGGAGTATGCCCGTATTCAGGGTGACCGGGCGTTTGACTGCCCCATTGACGAAATTGCTGTAGGGCCTCCAATGGTAGATCATAACCACTCAAATGCAAAAGCCCATAAAGCAGCATACAACCATGCCCATTGGATAGGACAAAACGATCCCGATCAAACCAAGCTGGATTAGTAGGATTGTGTCGCAAAAATCCACCCCATAAGACGGTGGCAATATCTGCCATGCCCATCGGCATCCCAGGATGACCCGAATTAGCCTTTTGTACCGCATCCATAGCCAAAAAACGCAAGGCATTCGCCGCCTTGCGTAACTGAGATGCAGAAACATTAAGAGAAGTAGGAAGAAAGGTCATCGCAGAACAGTACTAATAATATCAGCCCTCACCGAACATGGTAACATTTTTCATCGCTGAGATAAAATCATTAGTTAAAATCAAGGTCGGCAATAAAGTTCCTCCTGTGCCGATGTACTCGGTATTTTGGCTATTGATAATTCATGTTTACATAAGCTTTATATAAGGTTAGAATGTTCTTTAGGTAAGTTTTAGATAAATTAAGCTTAAGGCTGTAATCTATCTTAGGGAATATTTGAGGAACCCATTTATGAAGACTAAGGAAAACTTAAAATCTTTATCCCTCAGAAAGAAGGTACGTTCTTTTTCTGCTAGTGATCTAGAACAGCAGATGTTGGATGCTTTGGCGACTTATCATTGTTTCTCCAAGAGTGCGGTACTGACCAGTTTGGTAAAAAAGGAGTTTTGGCGGGTATTTCCTTCGGGGACGGGTAGCATTCCTGCCGATGGGCAGGCTTTTGTCGCCAGACGGGAATATCGCAAATGACAGAAGTCACTGCAAATGTTTCCTTTCCTACTGCGGCTCAATATGTGAACGGCAGGCTGTCTGTGGAAGAGACGGCTTTATTGCAGACCGAAATTCGGACTTTGGCTAAAGAGCAACAAGCGTTGATCTTGGCTCATAATTATCAGGCTACCGCGGTGCAAGATATAGCTGATTTTGTCGGCGATTCGCTAGGGCTGGCTCTGCAGGCACAGCAAACGAATGCTCATTATGTAGTGTTTTGCGGGGTACACTTTATGGCAGAATCAGCCAAGGTACTCAATGAGGAAAAGACCGTACTCTTACCTCATGTTGCAGCGGGTTGTTCGTTGGCGGATAGCATTTCGCCGGAAAGCCTGCAAGACTGGAAAGATAGGTACCCGCAACATGTGGTGGTGACCTACATCAATTCCAGTGCAGAAGTGAAGGCTCTCAGCGATATTTGTTGCACTTCTGCCAATGCGGTATCCGTAGTGCGTAGCCTGAAAAGCAAAAAGGTGCTGTTTACTCCAGATCGCAACCTGGGCAATTGGGTGAGTGCTCAACTGCCAGATGTGGATATGGCCATCTATGATGGCTGCTGTCCTACTCACGATGTACTTAGGGGGTCAAGCGTTACTAAGGTAAAAGATGAAAGACCACAGGCAATAGTAATCGCTCACCCTGAATGCCGCCAAGATGTTATTGAAATGGCTGATGAAGTCTGCTCTACCACCGCTATGATTGAACGAGTAGGTTGGTATCCTCATGCGAAAACCTTCTTGATCGCTACCGAAAATGGCATGCTACATCAACTGAAAAAAGCCTATCCCGATAAAGAATTCATCCTCGCCGATGGCTGCCTCGGGTGCCGACTGCACTGCCCCTACATGAAAATGGTCGGCCTCAAAGATGTAAAAAGAGCCCTCACCGAACACGTGTTTGAAGTGAATGTACCTCCCGATGTCCTGCACGGAGCTCGCCAAGCCCTAAAGAGAATGCTCGCAATACCCCGTGATTAGCTCTGTTAGGCACGATAATAAAGCTGCTTTTTATAAACGGAACATGAATAAATTGCAGGCTCAACAGGTGATAAGCTCGGTGAATGTCGCTCTGAAAGAAGACCTGGGCTGGGGAGACATGACTAGTCAAGCCCTCTTAGAGCAAAACCAACCAGCTCGCTTAGCACTACGCTCTCGCGAAGCTGGGATCGCCTGCGGGCTGGAACTAGCCAGAGAAACCTTCCTCCAGTGCGATCCCAATATCCAATGGCAAACACATCACTCCGATGGACAAACATTCGCAACCAATGATACCCTCGCCATAATCACAGGACCAGCACTAGCACTGCTCGCAGCCGAACGAGTAGCTCTTAACTTCCTGCAACACTTGAGCGGAATCGCTACCCTTACCCAAAAATACGTCCAAATCGCCCACCAAATAAATCCCCACCTCCGAGTCTGCGATACCCGCAAAACCATCCCAGGACTCAGAACCCTCGCAAAATATGCAGTCTCCACCGGCGGCGGACATAACAACCGCTTCTCCCTCGCAGATGGCATCCTCGTCAAAGATAACCACCTCGCAATACTGGAAAACCAAGGCATCCCCCTCGCAAAAGCAATCCCTAAACTAAAACAGCGTATCCCACACGGATTGCTTATCCAAGTAGAAGTGGATACCCTGCAAAACCTCAAAATAGCCCTGAAATCAGGTGCCGATGCCCTCCTACTAGATAATATGACCATCAATAATCTCAAAATAGCCCTCCAAATCATCAATAAAAAAATCTTCACCGAAGCCTCTGGTAATATCCGACTCCATAACCTCCCCGATATCGCCGCCAGTGGAGTAAATGCCGTGTCAGTAGGAGCACTCACTCAATCCGCTCCGTCCGTGGATATCGCCGCCGATTGGGAGGAAGTAAAATGAAAAAATCCCGCCACCATCTCTTCCCTTCCTCTACCAACAAAAATACCCCCATAACTACTCTAACTCTTCCCAATACCACCCAACCAACCAAACCTGATGAAAACCCTGCCAATGATATCCTAAAACTCGCCAAACCTATCTCATTCATAGAACAAGATGACGACCAACTACTACTAAAATTAGCCATTAAAACTCAAACCCCCCCACCCAATACCGATGAACAAATCCAACCTGATAACCTAAATAAAAAAAAGAAAATCTTTCAATCTATCCCAAAAACTCCCTACACCCCCTACTCTCCCCACTCCCCATCCCACCAAACCCACCCTACCCTTGACCTCCACGGATGCACTCAAATAGAAGCTCTTAGCAAACTCCAATCATTCCTCTATGATAGCTCCCATAAAAAATATCAAAAAATCCTAGTTATCACTGGAAAGGGACTGCATTCTGGCTGCCAAGGACCAATACTCTTTCAAACCGTCTCTCAATGGCTACAAACCACCACTGCTAAAACTCTGATCAAAAGATTCTCCTCAGCTCCTCCTAATATGGGAGGTAGTGGGGCAATCCTCATTTACTTGAAAAATTGCAAAGAATAAATTACAAAAATGAATGGCAAAAAAGGCTAGCATTAACTTCTCCAGTGAACTTAATAATAACTTAAGATGATAACTTAAGATGATAACTTGGAATGATAACTTAAAATGAAAGGGGCTCGGTGAAGAATGAATGTCATTGCTTGCTCCATTATTCTCTGCTCACAAAGATGATGGCACTCCCTTCCCGCGAAGCTCTACGGTGCAACGACAACCTCCGCTTCGCTAGCGGCTACCAAAAATCGCCACTACCGACCAAGACTTACGCGAGCATTTGCTTTCGCTCTGGAAATGCGAACTGGCTCTTTGAGCTGAAAAACTCAGTCCCGACTTGATCTCTAAGCGTGAAAAATATACTAAGATAAATACTTACCAGAAAAATACTTATCAAAAAACAGAAACGGCGTTTCACGACCTTCAGAGCTGCTAGACTCCCGCCCTTTGTTTCTGCCGACTGCTTGATCCGCGTTTTAATCCCTTAATCGCAAAGCCTAAAACTAAGCTACGCTCATCTCGCGGAGAGGGAAAAGAGATTACGGTGCAGTCCACCTCCTCATCTTCCTCGTCATTTGCGGGTGTCAAAACATAAAGGCAAGCATATGCCAAAAGGCAAACAAAGGACACACATGATCCACCTTGCGGTATGACGGAACCTCAGGCGGTCACTTTCCACCGATCCCCCTTCATCATCTAACACTTTAGTTTATGAAATTATTATCTGCTGACCTAGATTCAGCATAGCTGCAGTTTATTCAACCACTAAAAATGTTACGATGAGTTGAGTATAGGGAGTGGCGATCAGTTTGTCAAGTACTCATGCATCTACTCATGCATCAAAAAGGAAGAAATCACTCCCCTTTTTATAGCTGTCTACGCTGCCTACGGACACTGAACGAAAGCGTCTGCTTGTTGAAATTGGCTGAGTTGCCCACAGAGCAGATCGTCTTCAATTTGGATTAGGTTGCCGCTAGTATCAGTGCCTTCTTTATAGGATTTGAGAGTGGGGTAGAAACCAGCGGTGAACTGCCAGTTAAGGGGATTCCAACCAGCTAAATATCCGCCAGTGCATGTACCGTTGGCATCGCCAGGGGGAGCCCAAGTTCCCCCAGCCATAGAGCAATCACTCTCCAGAGTGGGGAGAGTATGGTTGATAGCTTGCAGCTGGGATTTGCTTAAGCCTATTCCAACATCTAATAGAATACCATTAGTAGCAGTACTCTCATTATTATAATAGCTGCTGGTAATTGTTTCGCTAGTTTTGGACCTAAACAAGGGTGTTCCGGTAGTTCTGTACCCAACCAAGTGGCCAATACTACTTGTGTACCAGCCACCAAAATTACTGCTTGTTACATGCCCCGTAACATTGCCTAAGGAATAGCTATTTTGGATCATCTCATAATTCTGACCTACCAAGCCGCCCATATGGTTAGTACCAGCCCTGTCTTCAACATTACCAGTGGCATAGCTATTTTGGACCACCCCACGATTCCGACCTACCAAGCCGCCCACAATGTCACCACCAGTCCCGCCGTCAACATCACCAGTGGCATAGCTATTTCGGACCGTCCCATAATTCCGACCTACCAAGCCACCTATAAAGTCAGCTCTAGTCCCGCCGTCAACATCACCAGTGGCAGAGCTATTTTGGATAATCGCCTGAGCATTAAGACCTACCAAGCCACCCAAATTTCTATTAGTACCAGCAATGGCAGTAACACTGACAGCAACATTGCCAGTGGCAGAGCTATTTTGGATAATCCCCCCACTAGCATTAAGACCTACCAAGCCACCGACCCTAGAATTAGCAGCAGTAGAAGAAACCGATAATAGATCCACAGAAACATTGGATATTGTTCCACTATTAGAGCCTGCTAGAATCCCTACATTGCTCTTAGTGCCAGTGAAGTTATTGGTAACTGAGCCTGTGTCGGTTGCACTTTTGGTAAAGGACAAGTTTTTGACTTGGCTACCAGCGGCTAAGGATGTAAAGAAGGCTGTGTGTTTGGTGCTAGCGTCGGTGATAATGATTAAGTTATGGATGGCAAAGTTATTACCATCTAAGATAGCGGTAAAATCTCCTGTAATGGGTTGAAAGTTACCAGTGTCAGCAGGGTCTGGGTCGTTTAATACAATGTCATTAACCAGTTCATAGCCACTGCAGCCTATGGTGGTGATGTCACCAAAACAGCCTATGTAGGAGCCTCTATCACCAGTATCGGTGTCAGCCATTTCATCATCATAGCGGGAGCCGTCCAGCTCATGGCGGATGTTGTTTAGTTGGTCAGCATTGGCAATTTCTATTAGACCGTCGTTATCATCATCAACATCTTCGCCTGAATCTTGGCAGCCGTCTCCATCCTCATCGGTGTTGACGGAGCTGAGCCAGCCTTTCTCGCCTTTGGCACATTGATCATAAGGGTCGATTTTGTTGTCATTGTCGTCATCGGGGTCTTCGCTTGAATCTTGGCAGCCGTCGTCATCGTAATCGGTGGAGGGGGAGCTGAGCCAGTTTAGGTCGCCTTTGGCACAGAGATCATCAGGGTCGTTTTTACCGTCATTGTCGTCATCGGGGTCTACATCGTCAGGGATGCCATCAGAATCGGTATCGAGAGGTTTGACACCTCCGCCTCCTCCGCCGTTCCCGCCACCACCGTTCCCGCCACCACCTCCACCGTTCCCGCCACCACCTCCACCGTTCCCGCCACAGCTGGCTAAGAAAAGAGCGAAGATGCAAGCTGAGAGGAGCGATAATTTTTGCAGTGATGATTTTTGCAGTGACTTTTGCAGTGATTTCTGCAGTGATTTCTGCAGTGATGATTTCATGGGTATCTCCAGATTGAGTAATGTTAATCCCAGAGGGGTTAAGCGTCAGTGATTTATTGTTGGTGAGGGATTGGGAGAGCGAGGGATTCAGCCAATTTTTGAGTTGCTTTTTTTGAGGATAGATTGGAGTTAAAGTGTTGGGCGACGGTGTTTAGGATTTTTCCCTTAGCGGGTCCGAGGTTGATTGTCCTATGGAGTAGGCTGGGTAGTACCGCCCCTTTTTTGGATTTTGATAGGATATCTTTGCTAGATTTTTTGGCACATTGGTCAAATTGTATGAGGGAGACATCTAAGCGTGCGGGGATGGAGCCTTTTTTCAGGTTAAATTCTTTTTGGAATTTTTTATCCATGATGAGTTTAGCTAGTAGGAGTTGTCCTTGTTTTTTTTCTGGTCCTTTGACCTTGAACATAGCAAAGTTGTCTATACTGTAGAGGTATCCTTTGCTGGGGGTGGGCGAGCAATAGAAATCCTTACCTGGTTTTTTGCCAGCGGTGAGGAATTTCACTTTTGCCCAGTCCCCAGTGATTTGAAAAGCTGCTTTATCGTTAATGATGAGTGAAGTAGCTAAATTCCAATCACGTCCTGAGAAGTCTTTATCTACAAAGCCGCTTAGGATACGCATTTGGTCAAAGACCTTAACCATAGTGTCGCTGTTTAATGCGGCTGGTTCTAGGTCTATTAAGGCACGCTGGTAGAATTGATTGCCCCCTACTCCTAAGACAACGGTTTCAAACAAGGTGGCGTTTTGCCAAGCTTGTCCGCTATGAGCTAGAGCTATTTTCTTAATCGCTTGGACCTTGCGGGCAGCACTATTGAACTCCTTCCAGCTACGAGGCATCCTACGAACCCCAGCAGCTTTCAATACCCTGGCACTACCCCAGATCCAGTCAACGCGATGAATGTTAACAGGCACCGCACAATAACGACCATCACAAAGCACCTGTTGACGCACCTGAGGTAATAATAATCTATTCCATCCTCCCTTAGTAGCTACCTCATCTATGAATGCCAAAGCTCCACTCTTATGCCATCCCTGAATAAAAGGCCCCTTCAACTGCACTGCCGTGGGAGCACTCCCCGATAATACCCTCGCCTTCAACGGCTGCAACCCAGAAATAGCATCGGGACCCCTAATATCAGAATCTATCCACTTACCACCATGCTTGATAAAACTATCCTTGAGTAACTGAATGGACTTTCCTGCTTCCCCTGAAGTCCACCAGTGAAGCACTTCTGCCTTCGGCACTGCCTTTGGTACTGCCTCTGCCTCTGCTGGTGAGATAATCATCATCGCTGAAATAATTACCAATAAACTAGATGCTTTGGAGATTCCTAGGATACTCACTAAAATAGTCCTTCTACTGCCTTAAACCACCCCCCGCCCCCCTACCAAATCACAACCCTCAGAGCATGATACCCCAATAGATAGATAAAAATCCAATGCTAACTAAGGATAAGCAAGGATAAGCAAGGATAAGCTAAGGATAAGCAATGCCTAAGTGCTAGAATTAGCAATCCATTGTTGTCCCGAGGTGCTTATCTCCTTTTTCCAGATCGGAAGCCGAGTTTTTATCCATTCCACCGCGTATTGGCAGGCAGACATAGCTTCTTGACGATGCTCGGTACCCACTAGCACTGCCAAGCTCGTTTCACCTACTTTTACCCTCCCCAAACGATGTGCAATCATCAATCTTTCCACCCCCCAGCGTTGACGTAACTGAGTCGCCAATTCTCGCAATTGAATCAAAACCATCGCCCGCTCCGCCTGATACTCCAAATAACGCACCTTCTTCCCCTGATTGAACTCACGCACCACTCCCAAAAATATACTTAATCCTCCCACCGAATAAGGCTTGTCTTGGGAACACCGACTAGCTGGCAGAGATTGTAATTCAGCCAATAATCGCCCAAGCTCCAGAGGTTCTTCGCTAAGATAAAAAGACGGGCTAAAATCTTGCTCTGCCTCAGGAACATCCGAACCCCCGCCCAAAGGAGGAAATAAAGCCAATTTTTTTGCGTTTTTTAGAGATTGTCGCGGTTTGACATATTGCTCATCGGCAGCCACCAGCAAAGATTCCCGCAATGCCCGAAACTTGGGATGCTCGGTTATAAAAGCCGTAAGTAATTGCTCGGCTGTGTAGGGAGCAGCTAAGCTGAGGATAATAACCTCACCCAAGGATTCCCTTAACAAGCCGAAGAGATGTACGGTCACTTGCATGGCTAAATAGGAAAGATAGCTTAGGCATCATCAACCAGAATTTATAAAAAAGGAAGCTATGGAGCTATCTCTAAGGAGTTATGTGGAGGAAGTTATCTAATTGAGTGATCCGATTGAGCGAGCTAATTGAGCGAGCTAATTGAGCGAGCTAATTGAGCGAGCTAATTGAGCGAGCTAATTGAGTGATCCGATTGAGCGAGCTATGAGTGATCCGATTGAGCGAGCTAATTGAGCGAGCTAATTGAGTGATCCGATTGAGCGAGCTATGAGTGATCCGATTGAGCGAGCTAATTGAGCGAGCTAATTGAGTGATCCGATTGAGCGAGCTATGAGTGATCCGATTGAGCGAGCTAAAAGAAGGTACGCAAGTGCTTAGAGCGTACGGGATGACGCAGTTTGCGTAGTGCTTTGGCTTCAATTTGTCGGATACGCTCTCTGGTGACGTCAAAATCTTGTCCGATTTCTTCTAGGGTGTGATCGCGTTGTTTTCCGATTCCGAAACGCATTGCGAGGACTTTACCTTCTCGTTCGGTTAGTTTATCCAGTGCTTCGCGTGTATTTTCACGGAGGTTTTGGGTAAGGGCGAGGTCTTCGGGCATTTGAGCGTTGGGATCGGGGATGAAGTCGCCTAAGTGGGAGTCTTCTTCTTCGCCGATGGGTGTTTCCAGCGAGGTTGGTTCTTTGGCGATTTGGAATACTTTGCGTACTTTTTCCAAGGGCAGGTTCACTTCTTTAGCGATTTCCTCAGGGTAGGGTTCTCTGCCGAGTTCTTGTACTAGTTGTCGTGAAGTGCGTAATAATTTATTCATGGTTTCGATCATGTGGACTGGCACCCGAATGGTTCGTCCTTGGTCGGCGATGGCCCGAGTGATTGCTTGTCGGATCCACCAAGTAGCATAGGTAGAGAATTTATAGCCGCGTCGGTATTCAAATTTATCTACGGCTTTCATGAGCCCGATATTACCTTCTTGGATTAGGTCTAGGAATTGTAGTCCTCGGTTGGCGTATTTTTTGGCAATGCTGATAACCAATCTGAGGTTGGCTTGAGTGAGTTGAGTTTTGGCTTTTTTAACCTTGCGTTCAGATGCTACTAGGAGTCCGATTTCCGTTTGGAATTCTTCTCTAGTGGCTTCGGCTTGAGTTATAAGGCGTTTGATTCTGGTATCGGTGATGAACATTTTTTCCATCAGTCGTCTGATGATTCGTGGGCTTTTGCCACAGAGTTTTTCAATTTCTGTTTCTAGTTTGGCGTATTTAAGAGAATCACTCTGCCATTTATTAAGGAGGTTTTTTTGTTTATCTGTTAGTTTGCCCAGATTTTGCTGGAGAGATTCAAGTTGGCTAGAGGCTCGGTATATTTTATTGCGATGTTGGAGCATCACTTCGCACATGGTACCCACCTGCCGAGAGTTGAAATTAATGCCTTCTATGATAAAAGACAAAGTCTGACGAGTCTTGATGATCTTGGATTCGGTATTCTTGGTTAAATCTTTAGCCAGAAGCTTGGCGATCTCTCGGCGTTTTTTATATATGGAATCTAGGACTATCAGCAGTTTTTCGGCGAAGATCCCATCTTCTTCAATCACATTATCATCTTCATCCATCCCAGAAATAAGCTCTTGAGATTTGATCCGCTTATCATAAAGTTTTTCACGCAATTCCAATAAATGCTCTGCCACTAAGGGAGAACGAGCCAAAACCTCTATCATCTTGCGTTGCCCATCTTCTATCCGTTTGGATATCTCCACCTCCTCGGCACGAGATAATAACTTGATGTGTCCCATCTCACGCAAATACATGCGTACGGGGTCATCAGTACGAATATCAACCGAGGGCTCCATATTGTAGCTATTTTTGGATGATTGTTCTCCGCGATGCTGTGCTAAGTCCAAGGCTTTACCATTATCTAGCACCTCTATCTTCATATCTTGAAAAAATACCAATAAATCTTCCAATAGCTCTGCAGAGGCCTTCTTATCAGTATCTTTTTCATAAGTCAGACACTCATTTATTTCTTCCAAAGTGATAGAACCCCGCTGCTTCCCCTCTGCTACCATCTGACGCACGACATCCCCATGGGATTCCGTCTCAGCTCCCATCAACTCTGAAATGGCTTCCTCCCTCTCCCCCTCATTCAAACTACCCACTCGCTCACGTGAAAACTTGGGCTCATGCCTATCAACAGGTACTTTTCCAACCATAGCTAAATTATCTCCTACAAGAAAAAACGGCACCATCGCCATCGCTAAAAAAATCTTCTCCCCCGACCATTCCCCCAATTCGCTTTCTCACTCTTCCCCTTGCTACAAGCTTCCTTGCCATAAGCTTCCCTGTCATATGCCGCAATGCCTCCCCTGTCATATGCCGCAATGCCTCCCCTGCCATATGCCGCAATTCCTCCCTCGCCATACGCCTACCTATCATATGCTCCCCCCACCCTGAAAATTAACCCCCCCGCAATACCAGCTAGCTTTAGAACACATCAACAAGTCTGCATACCCAAATAATCGTCAAATATTCTCGTTTAATACCTAAGCAAGAATAAGCAAGAATAAGCAAGAAGTGGGCAAATTGATTAAGAACCTGTAAAAAACCTTAGCTCCAAATTATACAAGAATTAATTCAGCTGTGCAAATCTTTTGTGCAAATCTTTTGTGCAAATCTTTCTGAGGATACTTGTACGCGGGACTGCTAGAAGCTTAGATTTATCGGTAGCTACCATTTAGAGATCATCCGTGATGCAGTGACCCAAGTTAGTAGCCTTGATCATCTTAATGTTTATGATTTAAGGAGTTTTTTAATGACTCAGAAACCCTAAGCAAAGATGGCGTTATTATACGGTATAGCAAGTTCGGTATCCAAGGGAGAACGATTGGTTAATTTGGGAGTACCCTACGTCCAGCTACGCATAAAATCGGGCTTGAGAGGAGCCGATATTCAACGGATACACGGCTGGGAGGCTGCTAAAAAGGGAGTGCGGTTGGTGATAAACGATAGCATTGCCCAAGGTATGGCCGTTGAAGCTTGGGGAGTACACTTGGGGCAGGCAGATCTGCAACGATATCAATCTCAAGAGCTGTGTTCGGTGAAGTTGCGGTTGGGAATCTCGGTACACAATGCATCAGAATGGAAACAAGCTCAGAGGTTCAAGCCCGCTTTGGTAGGCTTTGGACCAATATTTCATTCGCTTAGCAAGCGTGTACCTTATGCTCTGTGTGGCATAGCTGGTCTGAGAAAATTTCTCAAGTTAGCATCCTGCCCAGTGGTAGCCATCGGGGGAATCCAGCCCGAAAATGTTATTCCAGTAGCCGATAGCGGGGTGGAACTGATTGCCATGTTATCGGGATTGAATGACCTGAGTGATCTGCAAATCAAAAACCTGATGCAAGAAATCGCTCGCCCGAGGGATGCTACTCTTTAATATGAGGTAAAATTGCCACAGTTAAGGTGCAAAAGTGGGGTTATTTTTCCTCAGTGCTATCCTGCTTGGGGGGGGTCATGGCGGTCTAAAAAATAGTCATTTTACTTTGATATATCAATAACTTAGTCAAGTTAATTTTAACTTGGCACGTAAAATGAAGAGAGGTATTGGTTTGTAGAACAGGCTTTCCTTAATGGGATGCAAGTTTGCGTTAGATGATTGCACTATATGATTGCGTTAGAGAGCCGTTTTAAGAAGTGATTAAAAGATAGGTGAGAGAGTGGCAATAAGTTTATGAGGATTAATTTTTTGTAAAGGTGAATAATGAAAAAAAGAGCCAAAAAAATAGATCGTCAAACCGTTGCTCAGGCACTGGATTTTTTTGAGAACCATGGTGGGATTATTAGTCAGTTGCCAGCCCAGAAGTATCGTGCCAGGCACATGGTAGGTGAAGAACGCCACAATCACTATGAGCCTCTCCACGCCTTTTCCTCCTTGGCGTAATCATCTGACTGGTAGTCATCTGACTAGTTGCCAGAAAAATTCAACTAGGCGATGTAAGTATTTGTCCATCGCCATGCGTTTCAGATACTTATGTATTCGGCTACTTCCCTTTCGGGGGAGGTAGCTGATTTTTTTCTTCCATAATTTTTTAGTAGCAAAGTAAGTCAAAGGATTTGGCTTTTTACTCAGGGTGGGAGGGGGGTGTAGTTAATGAGCTTCGGCTTTTTGACAAGAGCATGAAAAAGGGTGAGTTTTTTGGTAGCATCGCATTTGGGAGTGAGTTTGTATTATGAGGAAAGCAGGAGTATGGCAGTATTGAATGCGTTGTGGGTGAATTTCACCCTATTGCTGTGCTTTGGTCGTCCTTTGTTGGTGTTGGCGACCTTTGGGGGAACCTTGTGGGTTATGATATCGGGACTGTGGTGGGGATATGTACTAGGACTAGGAACACTCATGGGAGCCATGGTTTTTGATTGGCTCCACTGGATATTGTCTAACAAGTACATTCCAGATTCTAAGTTAGTGCCAGTGGTGAATCGCATGATGGACAGGCTGGTGATCTCCATTGTTTTTCCATTACTAGGAGCTGGGATGGTCTGGCGATATGCGTTATTGGAGCGTCTGGGTCAGGCTAGTGCCATAGAGCGTTTGCATATGGTTTTTGTGTTGGGTTTGAGCGTGCTGGTTTTGGTTAGGGATCAGCTGGTTTTATTTTTGCTTAAGATGTCTCAGCAGGCTCAGGAAGAAGGCGAGCTTAGGGCTGTTGGTCGTTGGCGGATGTTGGCATTTTATCCAATTGCGGTCTTGATTTATGCTAATGCATTTTGGTCGCCGGTGTGGGAAACAAGCTTGAGCTGGTGGACTTGGGTGGGAAAAATCCCAGTACGATTTTGGTTTTTCTTGGAAATTAGCTTCTTAATCCTGTGTGTAGCCTCAGTTACCCTCCATTTACGCAAGTACACCGCCAACGCTCTGGAGCGTATCACTGGAGATGATGAGGATCTGCGGCTACGGATTTTGTCGGTGGTGCCCAATAGCTTTACCTTATTGAACGCGGTCTTGGGAATCTTGGCGGTGGTATTTGCTAATTTTGGGTTGCTACGGGAGGCCATGCTATTATTACTGGGGGCGGGGATGTTTGATAGACTAGATGGCTTTGTTGCTCGCCGTTTGGGTTTGACAAATGATTCCGGCCCCCGACAATTAGGCGTGTGGCTGGATATTCTCTCCGATACCATCAGCTTTTGTATTGCTCCCGCCTTGATATTTTATATCACCCTGTCTGCCATTCCTGAAGGGCAAGCACTAGGAATCTGGATACCCATGTTAGCCGCGTTATACGCCTTGGCAGGAGTCTGGCGATTGATAATGTTTGCCATAGGTCCATCGGCTGAACCGGGATTCTTCAGAGGTATGCCAACCCCAGGCGGAGCAGGTATGGTGGTAGCTCCCTTAGTGGTCTTAGAGTATATGGTCTCTGGTCGCTGGAGCTTTGGAACCCAAAACTGGGTGCTGGTCTGTATAGGGTCGCTTTTGGTCGGGGCAGTGATGATGAGTGCCTGCCGAGTACGATACCTTCATATCGGACGACTACTAGGACGAAAAACCTCCCTAAGTTGGATATCAGGACTTGGAATTGTAATAGGGATGTGGACCCCCTATTTCGGCTTCATCTTGATGGCTTATGGCTTTATTTATCTAATTTCTCCCCTCTTTACTCGTTCCATCAGCTCCGCAGAGGCAATAGTGGAAGAACCACCCAGCTGACAATCAACCTCGTTAAAGCATGACTAATCCTTGGCGACTAATTCTGGCGATTAACCCTTATCAACCCTCACTAAGCCTCATAATACTGATAAGCAATGAAAATCCTTGATTCACTAAACAATAGACTGCCGCAAGTACATATTTTAACAGCCGAAGATCAAGCTACCGCTGAGGTTTTAGAGGGTGAGTTTTTACTTCTCATGTGGGAGGGAGAGACCGAACTTCCGCTGGGATTATGGAGCTCACAAGTTCAAGCTTGGATGGCAGAGAGCATAAGAAAGCGGGATTTTCAGGGTCAGGCTGGTAGGCGGCTATTGTTGTCTGGGGGAGGGTTAAGATTGTCATGTTGCGGATTAGGGGAGCGGAAGAGATTCGTGAATAATAGCGATGGTTCGGTTTTGAATAACCAAGCTCGGGGAGCCCAAGAAGAGGGACTGGCCTCCTTGGTTAACCACTTGGCAGCTGGAGTAAAAGCACTGCAGCAAGAAGAGGATTTGAGTTCGTTATCGGTGGTGTTGCCTCGGGGTTCGGGATTATCGGTGGAGGTATTGGTACGCTTGGTTACAGAAGCGGTATTGCTAGCGGGCTATCGGTTTGAGGAGTATTTAACAGAGCGAAAAAAGAAATTGAAACAACTTCGGTTGTTTCTTCCAGCTGATGCGGTAGCGGGGGAATATTCTTCTGTCAGGGAGGCTAGTGAGTCGGGTTGTCGTCAGGGGGTACGCTTGGCAGAGGGAGTATTTTTTTCTCGTGATTTGATTAATCATCCAGCTTCACATGCACATCCTGAGGCAGTTGCGGCTCAGGTGATGGCCTTGGGTAAGGCATGTAAGGCACGGATAAGGAGTATAACAGGTGAGGCCTTGAAAAGAGCGGGTTATGGGGCTATTTATGCGGTAGGGCGTGGAGCAGAGCATCCTCCTTGGTTGATTCATATGGAGATAGGGCCTGCAGAAGCACCTGAGTTATGTTTGGTAGGGAAGGGGATTTGCTTTGACAGCGGTGGGTTGGATATTAAACCTCGTCAGGGTATGCGGTTGATGAAGAAAGATGTAGGAGGGGCATCAATTGTGTTGGGAGCCTTTTGGGTTTTGGCGGGTCTTGATCTTCCTTTGCGAGTGAGCGTGGTGGTGGGTTTGGCAGAGAATGCCATTGGGCCTTTGTCTTATCGCCCTGGGGACATTTTAGAGACCAAGTCTGGTACCAGTGTGGAAGTGGAAGATACCGATGCCGAAGGTAGGCTAGTGTTGGCTGATGCCTTCAGCTTGGCATTGGAAAGTCAGCCAGACTATTTGGTAGATTTTGCTACCCTAACGGGTGCTTGCAGGGTAGCACTGGGCAAAGAAGTCATGGGGTTGTTTTGCAATCACGAGCCCTTAGCCGAGGCACTTAAAAAAGCGGCTGTTCTCAGTGGTGAGCATTGCTGGCAATTGCCTCTTTACTCGCCATATCGCCAAATGTTGGATAGCTCATGTGCGGATATTGCTAGTGATTCTTCCCAAGGCTTTGGAGGAGCAATCAGTGCGGCCCTCTTTTTACAGCACTTCATCGGTAGTACCTACTGGGCTCATTTTGACTGCTTTGCTTGGAGCGATGGCAAAAACCCCCTTTATCCCTCGGGCGGTTCCGCCCAGGGGGTTCGTCTGCTGGTGGAAGCGGCCCGCTTGCTGGCTCGGACATAAATTCCACATGTAGCAGTAGTTCTATCACTGCTGTCTCTAAGCCTAGTTAGTTTCAAGTTGATATTTTCACAAGTCGCTCTGCTTTCTTATTCGTTAACAGAATCCCACATATTTTGCCAATTAACTTTTACCTCATACTTACTATCTTGTTCCACTAATTCAAGATATTTGTTAAGAAATAGATAGGGGTCACTAAGTAATCTAAGATAGTATTTTAATGTAATGAATACGCCATTCACAATCATTTGGCAACCGTGTGTTTTATATATGTACATAATTTTATTGCTTATCTCTTCTGGTTCTTTCAACTCTTCATTAGTGCTTAGCAGATAAAATGTGTTTATCTTTGAGGTTTTGAATTTATCATAACACTCTTCTACTAAATTGGCAGTTAGTTGTATTTTATGTTTTATCTCTACTACTTCAAAAGGTATTCCGTTTTCATCATTGACTTGTATGTCGCCCAAAAAATGTGTCTTTCTGTCTGCTGATTGATGTGATTGTAATTTACATAAAGTATGTTGTTTGTATCTATCCATTTCTTTGGTAAGTATTGTATAAACTGCATAAATTGCTAATTGTGGTAGTCTTGCTCCGTGTTTGCATGCATTAAAATGTTGATGTAATTTTGCTACCATATCTTTAATTGATAGATTAGAAGGTATTATCAACTTAATACTAGTATCTCTGTCTCTGTAGATAACTAATTTATTCAGGATATATATTAGTAGCTCTTCAGAGATTGCTCCACGATTTTGTACACTATCCACTATTTCTAGGAATGCCTTTTTTAATTCTTTTGGTGTTATTCCTCCAGTATAACCTAAATTGAAAGGTATAGAATGCTCCAATGATCGTGTTAGAGCGCCACTACCGCTTTTCATGTATGGGAATTTGTTGTCTTTCAAAAAAGGAGTAACAAATCTCTCATCAAAACCCCTTGCACTAAACCCACCTGTCATTTTTGCCTGATGTAGGGTAATGTTCTGCGAGGGATCAGTATGCTTCTTCAGCAAAAGACATATAGTCATCGTCATAACTGCTATTCTGTTTTCTCTTTCCTTTATTATCATATCTAGATAGTCAATTAATTCTTGGTTAATTTCTACTGTGACTTTCCTTAAAAGCAGTGATTTTAGTATATCATTTGGTGTCATTGCTCTATTCTCTGTTGTGATAACTGGCAGTATTCAGGGCTTATTTCAATCCCTATGTAATTTCTATTTTGATTTTTAGCTGCTACCAATGTTGTGCCACTTCCACAATAATGATCAAGTACAATACCATTGGGAGGGCAACCAAGTTTTATTAGCTCTTCTATAAGTTTTAGAGGGTATACTGCTGGGTGTTTAATTTTGTGACGGGGACTTTCTACAGCCGTTTCAACATAATCTTTCTTTAATTGGTTTCCTTTTAACTTAATAATAGTAAATCCTTGCTTTTTTATTTGAGTTTGTCTTCCCCCTTCCTGACCGCCAAATGCTGGAGCATGAATACCCTTTATCTTTACTCTAAAACCATGTATTTCTCCTGCTTTAACTTCATCAATAACTTCTTTAACAGCTATATTGGCTTTTTCTTTTTCTTGCTCACTTAGGTTAGATTTCTTGATTAATTCAAGATACCTCAATCCCAATTTAGGAGTATGTTTATGATTCTTTGTGGATTTACTGGCAAGATATTCATCTATTGCATAATAGTATTCACCACTTTTTACAAAATGAAAAAACGGTTCTGTTGCACTTACTAATCGTCTATTATACTGTCGTGGGGTGGGGTTTTTTTTTGTCCAAGTAATATTATTAATTAGTTGTAATTCCCTATATTGATCTAACATTTGCAAAGCAAACCTATAGGGTATAAGTAATGCACCTTTAGTCTTGTTTATTTTATCTCCTATATTGTAGAATATATTTCCTGTTTTCTTTGTAACTCTTATCACTTCATCAAATGTTTCGTGTAGAGATTCAATGTAATTATTTAATCCATTTTCTCTGCCTATACCTATTCCGTTATATCCTCTTTGTTGGTAATAAGGAGGGGAAGTTATTACACAATCTATACTGTTACTGGGAAATTTTTGCAATACAATCAAACAATCTCCACAAATAATAGTGTTGGTCTTCAGTTTCATTATATCAACTTTTTATGAGTAATAATCTTAGCTGATCTTTTGTTAAACAGACTATCTAATCTATATTAAGTATTTATCTAATAATTACGGTCATTCAATATAAAATAACATTCATCAACATACCTTGCGACAATGTCTATCACTCAAATTATTATACACATTATCATGCCAGCATTTACATGATATTTTGTCAAACTGAGCCCTTTAACCTCAGTTTTAATTCCAAGCGAATCGGTGTTTTCCGATGTTAAGTACCAGCCCTAATCCTGCTAAGGAGGTAAGCATGGAAGAGCCTCCATAGCTCACCAAGGGAAGGGGGATACCTACCACAGGTACCAAGCCCATGGACATTCCAGTGTTTATGAACATCTGCAAGGTGATCATCCCCATTATTCCCAGCACGGTGAAAGCCCCAAAGCGGTCTGGCACTTGAAGAGCAATGTTAAAGCCTCGTGTTAACACCATCATATAGGCGATCAAGAATATCATTGCTCCCATGAACCCCCATTCTTCGGCAAAAATGGCGAAGATGAAGTCGGTATGGCGGGCAGGGAGAAAATTCAGGGAACCCTGGGTGCTATTTCCTAGTCCCTTGCCGAAAAAACCGCCGCTACCTACGGCTACCTTAGATTGCCTCACGTGATAGCCAGCCCCAAGCGGATCCGACTCAGGGTGGGCAAAAGCAGCCAGTCTTCGCTGCTGATAAGGCAACAGGGCATAAGAAATATAAGTACGATAAGAATCCTGCTTCAATATTTCCCATAACTCGGGCTCCTCATTATCCAAATCAGAAGATCCCAACTTATCGCGCAGTGAAGCTCCAAAATAAAAACGCTGCCCTTCCAATTGCTCTAATCGCTGAACTAATTCCTGATTAGCACCAGCATCCTTCCAATTCTTCCCCGCCCCTTCCCTAACCCGATAATCACCCCAGTAAAAAGACATCACCAAAACTATCAAACCCACTATCCCAACCCCAGCTAAGGTAAGCATCCAATTACCCGTTAATCCTGCGGCTACCAAAATTAACAAGAATATCATCAGCAACACCAAGGCGGTTCCTAAATCTGGTTGCTGCAACACCAACAAAAAGGGAGGAAAAAATATCAGCAAGGGTATGATCAACCACCCCAAACCACGGCGATCCCCATCCCGAAAATGATACGCTAATGCCAATACCATCGTCAGCTTTACAAACTCAGAAGGCTGAATGGAAATCCCCCCAAAATTGTACCAACGATTAACACTGCCCGTTTTCAGCAATAAACCAGCTAAAATCATCACTCCCACCAAATGTATTAAATAAGAAAAACGACCTATCAAGCGAGGTGAAAAAAATAACATCAATCCCGCTACCAACAATCCATTCAACATCCAATACGTCTGACGTATCCAAAAATCATCACCCCCAGGATACCCCCGAGATGCCGAATGAATAGCGATAATCCCCGCAAAACTGATAAATAAGGTCAACCCCAATAACCTCCAGTCCAAATATCCCCAAATGCGTCTACCCATGGTACTCCGAATTCCGCTTTAATGAATTTGTCTGCTTAGTGAATTGCGAGAATGAATTGATAGGATGAACTGAGAGGATGAACTGAGAGGATGAATTGCGAGAATGAACTGAGAGGATGAATTGGTAAGTGAATGGGTAGGAATCCGAATACCCAGCTATTTGGCACAATCTTGGCTACAGAAATAAATTGTTTTGCCACCTTTTTTCTTGGATACCGCCCGATGAGGAGGAATAAAAAGCTGGCAGCGTGAGCAAGAAACCAAGGTTCGTTCGGTGCGGGAGGATTTTTTCCTTAGCCAGTGCTGTATTTGACCGATCACAATTGCTACTAGAGCAACAAACAACAGAAAGCGTAGCATGGCTATCCCGCTTAACTCAACAGGGCTCGTTTACGCATTTCACGGACGAAATCATTCACATTGGGATTTTTGGCAATAATTTTTTCTATTTCGCTATCAAATTCATCAATTTGTTGTTTCCACTCACTCAGATCAAGCTCCAAGTTGAGAATCCGAGACAAAGCCTGCAACAAAGAATATGACCCCTTGGGATTCGGCATGGATATGTAATGTGGTACCGCAGCCCAAAGATTGACCGTAGTATGATGCTCTTTTCTAAACCTTTCGGCACAAACACTCAATATCCCAGTAGGGCCTTCGTATTCGGCACGTTTTATTCCGTAGTCGGCAGACAGGTTGATGTCATTGCTGTAGCCACTTATCTTGACTGGGGTATTGTGAAGTACATCCGCAAAATAGCTCCCCAAGGTGAAAACCATTTCTATTCCCAAAGAGCGGGCAGTTTTTACAATCAGTTGAGCATAATCTTTCCAGCGTAAATTGGGTTCTACCCCCAAAAATAGCACGATGTCATGCTCAAGCTGAGGAAGACAAATGTACCAGAATTCGTTGTGAGGCCAAATTATCTTAGGAGCCCTGGCCTTGGATTCTATTATGTTAGGGCGGGTATCGGTTAGTACATAGAATTCCTCGGCTTCTATGCTAGCCAGTCGCTGGGCATCCCAGAGTTCCTGCAACCAGATCGCGGCAGCTGAAGCCGCAAATCCGCCATCGTTCCAGCCTTCTGAGATCATGATGAGGATCGGATTCCTCAGCTTTGGTCGTTCAAATATCAGCAGCTGGTTTTCAGAACGGAGCTGGTGTGGCGATCGGTTTGAAAGGGATGAGTGTTTCATGCTATTCGGGTGGAGGGTTGGGTGATGTTCTCGGTGATGTTCTCGTGTTCTCAGCGGTGTTCTCAGCAGCATTCTCAGCGGTGTTCTCAGTGATGTTTGCCTAGCTGTTTTCAAAAGTGGGGGAGCTAGGTTTCATTTGCGAGTTGGTGGAAGTTTCATTTGCGAGTTGGTACAGCATAGCATTATAGCTTTTGTTTAAGGCAAGAGGTTTGTGAGGCGATGATTTTATGGGGGGGGGCGGGGGGTGAGGGGTGAGGGGGTGAGGGGTGAGGGGGTGAGGGGTGAGGGGGTGAATTTGGCTAGGGTAAAGACACATTAGAAATGGTAATATAGCTAATACTGTTTTACCATTAAAGGTGAGACTGGTGAAGGCATTAATTGATGAGGGCGTTGGTAGTTATGAGGGCGTTGGTAGTTATGAGGGCGTTGGTAGTTATGAGGGCGTTGGTAGTTATGAGGGCGTTGGTAGTTATGAGGGTATTGGTAGTTATGAAGGCATTAGGGTTGGAGATAGGGAGAGCGGATGGGTTGGAAGTTAAGGAAAGTGCAGTTTAAGAAGTTGTTGTGGCTGTTGTTGATGGGGGTATTGGGATTTGTGGTGGCGTTTTTTTTATTTTCGCCGAGGGTGGTGCGGCAATTTCAGTTAGCGGTGAATGAATCTGCGGGGAACACGGTGGTGTTGGATGTGCATGGTAATTCGGTTGCGGTGGTGGAGGGTTTGGAGGATCGGCAGTGGGTGCCCTTGTCGCGGGTAAGTCCTTGGGTTCAAAAAGCGGTGGTAGCGATTGAGGACCAGCGATTTTTTTATCATTATGGTATAGATCCGAGGCGGGTTTTTGGGGCTTTATTTTCTAATTTAAGGACGGTTAGTTATGGTCAGGGTGCTAGTACGATTACTCAGCAGTTGGTGAAGTTGACCTTGCTTTCATCTGAGAGGAAGTTATCACGCAAGTTGAAGGAGATATGGATGGCTTTGGCGGTGGAGCGGACTTATTCCAAGACTGAGTTATTGGGTTTTTATCTTAATCGGGTGTATTTTGGGAATGGGTTGTATGGTATAGAGCAAGCGTCTCGGGTATATTTTCACAGGACGGCAGAGGAGCTGGATTTGCAGCAAGCGGTATTTTTGGCAGCTTTGGTAAAAAAGCCAGAGGGGTATTTGCGTTCTTTGCAACATGATACTGCCTCAACGCTGGATTTTGAGCAGCTAACAGATCTAAAGAAGCGTTATCAAAACACCTTACAGGCGATGTTTGATTTGAATTGGATAGATGAGGCTTCTTATGAGGAGGCATTTAATAATACTCCCCAAGTTTATCGTCCGTACACCAAGAGTTCCCAAGCTTCTTACTTTGTGGATGAGATTAAAAAAGAAGCTCGCCGCTTGCTGAAAGAGCAGCGTATTTCGGGTCGGGGCTGGAAAATCTACACTGGGCTGGATCTGAGAATGCAATATGCAGCTGAACGAGCAGTGGAAAACTGGGCGGTCAAGAATCCCAATCAAATTCAACTAGGACTCTTAGCCATGGATGTTCAAAGTGGATTTGTTAGAGCCATGATCGGCGGGCGCGATTATGCCAAATCTCAGTTCAACCGAACTACCCAAGCCAGACGCCAAACAGGTTCGGTATTCAAACCCTTCTTATATGCTACCGCATTCACAGAAGGACTCTATCCTCACTCGCTGTTTGAAGACCGTCCATTCGCGTATTACTGGAATAAAAATGTTAAAGCCAGAATCAAACAGCCCGTTTCCATCAATCCTTATGAGCCTTCTGAAGATTATCCTGATCCTAAAGACCAAAAAGAAAATCTTCGGGCATACACCCCGCGTAATAATCAACATCGTTATGGGTTGCTACGATTTTCAGAAAAAGAAAAGAAAAAGGAAAAAAAACTTAACCTGAACATGACACTCTCACGGGCATTGCAGATTTCCAGCAATGTGATCGCAGTACAATTACTCAGCCAGATCGGCAATAGACCGCTGGAAAGAATGTCCCGCCGCTTTGGCATGGAACTACGGCACGGCAAAGGACTATGTGTAGCACTGGGCTGCAGTGAAACTACTCTGGAAAATATCATCCCAGCTTTTGCCGTATTTGCTAATCAAGGACGCTACCAGCCCACTCGCTATATCCAGCGAATTGTCAACAATCAGGGCGATGAACTCTATAAATACACCCCCAAAGCACCCAAAAGAGTAATCTCCACTTGGACTGCCTTTCAAATTAGGCACATCCTCCAAGGAGTTCTTACCCACGGCACCGGCTGGAGAGCTCGTCTCAAAGGCACCCCCGCCGCCGGCAAAACTGGCACCAGCGACAACGCCCGAGATGTATGGTTCATCGGCTTCACTTCCCAAATAGCCGCCGGCATCTGGATGGGTAATGATAACAACTACCCCTTAATATACAAATCCGGCGGCCAAGATCCAGCCATCATCTGGAAGGAATTCATGCAAGCAGTCGTTAACAGAGAACCACCAAAAGCCTTCTCATCCCCTAACCAAGCCTTTCACTCCAAAATACTCTGCGACCTAGATACCAAAAAAATCTATTCCAATTGCCCCGCTAGCAATGTCTACTACTTTAGACCTTCAGACCCACTGCCAGATTCTTTATCCAAGTAAGACCTGCTTTTTAGCCCCCTGCTTTTTAGTCCCCTGCTTTTTGGTCACCTGCTTTTTGGTCACCCGCTTTTTAGCCCCTGACTTTTGGTCACCTGCTTTTTAGCCCCCCGTGCGTTTTCCACCTTTAAGTAGCTAAGCATGACCGAAAAAATAGGCATCATCTGTGGAGGACGTAGTGGTGAACATAGGGTTTCCCTCATGTCGGCCCTGGTAGTCAGTCAGGCTCTGGATCCTCAACTTTATGAACCATTGCTACTAGCTATCAATCAACAAGGACAATGGCAACTGGGAAATTCCTTGGCTCTCCTCAGCGAAGTACAAGAAACCAAAACCATTCACATTTCGCCCCGAGCCAAGCCCTGTATTCCAGTGAACCAGACAAATTGCATCCGCTGGGTAGATCCTCAAAGTCTCGCCCCCCTAGCCGATATTACCACCTTCTTCCCCCTTATCCACGGCACAGATGGCGAGGACGGCACATTGCAAGGCTGGCTCAATATGGCTAATGTCCCCTTTGTAGGGACAGAAGTTGCCTCATCAGCTATCTGCATAGATAAGGATCTTACCAAAAAGCTCCTTACTCAAGCAAACTTGCCCTGTGCTCCTTGGATGGTCTTTGAGCATCCCCAGCCACCACCCAGCTGGGATGTCGTTTCACGGCAACTAGGGGCAGATGTGTTCATCAAACCAGCCCGATTAGGCTCATCAGTGGCAGTACAAAGAACCCAAAACAACCAAGACTATCAACAAGCCCTCCAAGACGCCCTTAAATACGACCACAAAATTCTCATTGAAAAAACCATCCCCGCACGAGAACTAGAATGCTCCGTACTCGGTAGCCCAGGCAGTTCCATACAAAAACCCATGGCTTCGGTGCTAGGAGAAATTAAACCTCAACAAGATTTTTATTCCTACCATGCCAAATACATAAACCCCAAAGCAGCTATATTGGAAATCCCTGTTCAACTACCAGCTACACTACAAAAACAAGCCCAAGAATTGGCCCTGCAAGTTTGTCAAACCCTGGACATTCGGGCCATGGCTCGGGTTGATTTCTTTCTTACCCCCAGCAATCAATGGTTGATCAATGAAGTTAATACCATCCCCGGCTTTACTCCCATCAGCATGTATCCCAAATTGCTCCAAGCAGGAGGAATCTCGTACTCAAAAATCCTCCATATCCTCATTCAGCTAGCCAAGGAACATCATCAACAAAAGCAAGTCCTCCAGCGAAGTTATTCTTGAGCAGCCCATCGTTAAGTACCCGGAACATGCCCGCAGAATTACATGCCCACCGCAGTGAGAGGGGTAGTCTGCCGCTGGAGGGACAATTCATTCTGTGCTCGTTCCTCTGCGAGTTCCTTACAGGCTTCCCGCACGACCTCCAACACCACCATTTCCCTCGGAGATACAACTTGCTTCTCCAAAGAGCTAAATACCTGGGCAAAAGTCATGTTTTGACCGACCTGCTGTTCTAACTGATGACATATCTTTCGAACCGTTGCTTCAATCATGTTATCTCCTTATGGCTTCGTGCCACATGTTCGCTGCATGCGACGGAAGACAAACAACCTCCCGCTGATAAAAGAAGAGCATCTAATCAATCCAAAACTAAGGACGTTATGAGAAACTCTGTCAATCTTTTATGCATAAGCAGTGCCATAAGCAATGTCATCGCATAGGCAGTGTCGTAAGCAATGCCATTTGTCGCATAGGCAGTGTCGTAAGCAATGTCATTTGTCGCATAGGCAGTGTCGTAAGCAATGTCATTTGTCGCATAGGCAGTGTCGTAAGCAGTGCCATTTGTCGCATAAGCAGTGTCGTAAGCAATGTCATTTGTCGCATAAGCAGTGTCGTAAGCAATGCCATTTGTCGCATAAGCAGTGTCGTAAGCAATGCCATTTATAATCTTTCTGTCTATCATTAATTTGTGATAACCAATATCAACCCTAATCTCCCATTCATTCCTGATAAAACACCCTTGATAAACATCAGACCTTTATCAAACTGGTTACCTTGGCAACCTAACTGGCAAGAAATGCTCAATAAAGCCTTGTTCCTAGAAGGTCGGGGCAATTTATATTTAGTCACCGACTCTCACTTAGGCTGCCCCAAAGCACCAATCCAGCCCTTCATCCGCATGCTCTCTCAACTTAAACAACCCGATGCCCTTTTACTACTGGGAGATCTATTCCATCTTTGGATCGCCAATCCACGCTTTTGGACTCCAGAAAATCACCAAGTAATCAAGGCTCTTTGGCAACTTAAAAGGCAGGGAGTCCGAATCTGGTGTGTAAGTGGTAATAGAGACCACCTCATGCCTAATCAGCCTACTCTCTGGCTTCCCTTTGAAGCCCTCACCACTGGCATGATGATCATCCGCTGGCAGAATACTACCTACGGATTTACCCATGGAGACCTCATCAGGCACCATGATCATCCTCATCTCATCACCCGTTACCTGAGCAATTCCCGCTTAGTCCAAGCAATTTTTAATCGCACTCCAGCATGGATGGCCAAGGCAATCACCGACAGAATGAAAAAATATATTGTTTCCCCTAATTTTTCCTCCGAGTCTAATTTTCCCCAGTCAGAAATCCAAACCTTCACCGAGTGGATACCTGCTCATATCTCCCATTTCGTCATCGGACACTTCCATCGGGCGAAGACCTTCCACCACCAGCATAGCACCCTCCATTTAGCTCCCCCTTGGCTGGAAGAACAACAAATCGGCAAGATATCCAACGACCAGCCACCGATCTTTTCCCGATGGAATTAAGGAAGGATTAATTTGTGATAGCAGGCACTTATGTTATACGATGACGATCTGGTATCCAGACAATGTCAAGGAGGCATTGGTAGTCATTACTAGGTGTGTGGATGTGTCAATGCTAAGGAAGGTATGAGATATGGGTGTGAAGCACTATCGAGGGGCTGACATGCGGGAAGCCCTGCAAAAAACCCGTCAGGATTTGGGTGGGGATGCCCTGATTTTATCTACTCGTCAGTTGCGGAGAGTGGGGATTCCGTTTTTGAGGCGTCAGTTATGGGAGGTAGCTGCGGTGAGGCCTGAAGAAGGGGGTGTTGGTGAGTCGAGGGGGGTTGGTCGTTTTGATATGGAGAGGGAGGCAGTAGGATTGGCAGAGGGGAGTGCGGCGAAGGAAAAGGAGGGAGTGGTTGAGGGGGCAAATGGGAGAGCAGGTGGGGGAGCATCTGGCGAGGGAGCAAATGGGAGAGCAGGTGGGGGAGCGTCTGGCGAGGGGTCAGGTCAGGAGGGGGCAGGTCAGGAGGGGGCAGGTCAGGAGGGGGCAGGTCAGGAGGGGGCAGGTCAGGAGGGGTCAAGTGGGGGTACTTCGTTTGGAGGAAGGGGAGATGGAGGGGGGTCAGCGAGGGTGGTAGAAGTTAGTGATCAAGTTGTTCGGTCAGGCATGGCGGAGCGGGATTCGGTTTTGCGAGGTTTATGTAGTGAAGTTCATCAGTTGAAGCAGTTGCTAAAAGTGGTGAAGGAGGAGGAGGGACTGGGAGGTCATGCAATGCGTCAGTTGCACCATGAGTTAACAGATATGCGGCAGGCAGTGCAAGCGTTGCAGGGAGGGGGTTTGAAGGTGGGTTTGGATTTACCAGAGACCTTAATGGGTTTGCAGCAGCATTTGGTGGTTCATGGTTTGGAGGAGAAATTTGCTAAGCGTTTGGTAGAGCAGGCTGCCAAACGATTACCGCCTGAAAAGCGAGAAGATTTCACTTATGTAAAGATTTTTTTGGCACGGATGTTAACTAGTTTAGTGAAGACCACTGGTGGTTTATCGGGTGAGAAGGTGTTGGTGTTGGTGGGTTGTACGGGGGTGGGAAAAACGACCACGGTGGCTAAGCTAGCGAGCGAGCAAGTGCTACGCTATAAGCGTAAGACGGCTTTGATAACGGTGGACACCTTCAGGATAGGAGCCTTAGAGCAGTTAAAAGCCTATGCCAAGATAATGAATCTGCCATTATCGGTGGTGAGAGATCGCACTGATTTACACCGAGCTCTGGAAGAGTTCCAAAGCTACGATGTGGTACTGGTTGATACCGCAGGTCGCTCGCAAAGTGATCTCCCCCAGATGAAAGAACTAAAGGGAATGTTCCAAAATAATCCCCAGCTGGACATCTGTCTGGTACTCAGTGCTACCACCAAAGATGCCGAACTCATTGATACTACCCGCAAATTTGGTTGCCTGCCTCTAAAATCGGTCTTGTTCACCAAATTGGATGAATGTATGCATTGCGGCTCACTGTTTAATCACTTTATTCGTTTCAAACTGCCCATTAACTACCTGACCACCGGTCAGCGAGTACCCGAAGATATGGAAATAGCTACCCCAGAAAGATTGATTGACTTACTACTTCAAATCTCCAGCGAAGCTTGAAATTGATAAAGCTACTACTCTGAGTTTCCGACCACGCCCTATCCGAGAAAACGCTGCCAAGAGGACACTGCGAACGCTGTCAAGAGAACGCTGCCGAGAGGACACTGCTGAGAGAACGCTGCCGAGATAACGCTGTCAAGAGGACACTGCCAAAAGAACACTGCCAAAAGAACACTGCCAAAAGAACACTGCTGAGAGAACACCATCAAAAAAACACTGCCAAGAGGACACTGCCGAGGGAACACTGCCGAGAGAACACCATCAAAAGAACGCTGCCAAGAGGACACTGCCAAAAAACACCGCTAAAATACCCCCACGCGGACTAGAGGATGCTAAGCATAAATATCATCCATAAAACTTGTCGTCACCTCTGATCAAATGCACCAATCCCTGATGTCTGCAGACCAAGCCACCAGTCTTAGGCGTATTCACGCATCGCTAGCACCCAGCCCAGCCATAAAAGGAAGAGTTATTTCCATCGCCAGCGGCAAAGGAGGAGTCGGTAAAAGCAACCTCGCCCTTAATCTAGCAATCGCACTAGCTAAACTTAAAAGACAAATCACCCTGATAGATCTTGATATCGGACTCGCCAATATACCCATCCTGCTCGGAATACAACCAAAATATACCCTAGAAGATACCTTCAATGGTAAATTGTCCCTCGCAGATATTGCCCTCAATGGACCCAGTGGTATTAAAATCCTGCCCTCAGCCTCAGGAATTAATCAACTCGTACAACTAGAAACTGAAGGACAAACTCGCTTGCTCCAAAACCTCGCCCAAATACCCTGGAACACCGATGACTGGATACTAGATACCGCCGCCGGTATCTCTCCTCAGGTACTCCAATTCAACGCCGCCGCCGACCAAATCATCGTGGTGACTACACCAGAACCAACTTCTTTTACAGATGCCTATGCCCTTATTAAACTCCTCCGACTCCAACATCACAAAACCCAATTCTCACTCATCATCAACCAATCCCGCTCTCCTCAAGAAACTAAACACGTACACCAAAAAATGCAACAAGCCTGCTTCCAATTCCTCAACATACCTCTCCCCCTGCTAGGGCATATCCCCCAAGATACCGCCATCCCTACCGCAGTACGTAATAGACAACCCCTACTTAAACTATTCCCTCATTCAGCCGCTAGCCTGCATATTCAACAAATCGCCCATAATATCCACCAGCAATACCCCAAACAAGCCACACAACACCGCCCAGCCATCTCCGCCTTCTGGAAACGAATCTGGCAACAATAAAAAAAGGGAACTATATACTTGACACCAAAATAAATATACAAAACAAAGACAAATATCATAGATATCAGTCGCTTATTCCAAAAATATTTTCTTGAACTAACGCCTCAAAACTCATCAATTTGCAGATTGCTACTGTAAGGTAATGCTTTTATATAATCTTCCATAAATTGCCAATCGGGGTCGTAAGCTTCTTTTTTTCTTTCTTTGACTGGAAGTTTGATCCTTGTATTTTTTATCCTCATTTGTGCAAATTTCCTCCCATATCCATATCTGATTCTTTCTAGATTTATAGTCGTTCGCAAAAATAGTGCAATAAATACATTCATACTAAATTTAGGTATCAATTTTTCTACATGATCTGAAGCTGAGAAATCTATAGGTTGGTAAAAACAACTACCTACAGTAGCACTATCTATAGTAAGAACATTCCCTTTTTCAGTACATTTATTATAAAAGCCTTCTGTCCCATTATTTTCTGACGAAGTGACTACATAAGGGTAATTCCCTATTCCATATTCTTGAATTTCTTTTTTTGTAAAACTCCTTGACCCACTTATATTAAATAATTCACATAAATTAAAATATCTCCATTCTCTATCCCATAGACTAAGACCTTTATTTTCTAAACATGGTTTTTCTGATGGTTGTTTAGGTGTTGAATAATTAGCAATTATTTTTTTACATTCATCAGAATGTGGGACTAATAAATTATCAAATGTTTTATTTGCTTCTCTGCCGAAAGCACTATATCTATAGGCATTTTGAGATATACACATACAGTAAAATATTTTAATACTTTCATCTATTGGTTCTCTTGGTTTTAAAATTTTTACATTTTGTCCTGTATAAAACTGACATGGTTGCACAAAAGCAGACAATATGCTCCCACCTAGTGCAACAGTAATCAAGCCTTTTTCAAAAGGCTCAATACCCTCAATCTTTTTAATCTTGGTAGATATGCCTAAATTTTTATTAGAACGATTGACAAAATTAATTCCAGATTTACACTCAACTTGCTTGTTTAAATCTAATTGATTACCATATTGAATACTAAAAATTTCTCTAATAGGTATGTTTTTATCCATACTTTACCCTAAAAGCAATATATTCTTTAACTGTATTAATGAAATCTTTTTCTGTTAAATTTGAATAATCAGTTTCCATATAAGCCTCAGCACACCATTCATCATGTGATGTTACTTTTTGCATAACGCTAAAACCTGTAATGTTTTCTTTATTGCTGTAAGCAGATAACCATCTGTCTCTTATTACTTTCCATTTATTGTCAGCATCTACTCTACCTCTATTTTTTGTTTTAACAAATCCATCATCTTTAAAATAACCAAAAAATGTTTTTTTGTTTTCTAAATGTGGTTTATGGGCCCTAAAAACCATAACACAAGAAACAACGTTTACCTTTGAATTATGAAACAATTCATTAGGCATCGATAAAACCGCTTCTAATGTGTGTTTTTCAAGAAGCATCTTTTTAAATCCTAAAACTTTACCGCTGGTCGCTAAGGCACTTTGCATTGGCACAATAGCAACACAGGTTCCATCATGAACTAAACAATCTAAATTATTTAAAATAAATTTTAATTCGTCTGTATCGTCTTTTTTATTTGATTTATAAGGAGGATTTAAAAATCCGACTGTGGGCTTTTCACTTTTTATTGCATCAATAACTTTTTTATCAAAACAACTACCCTTTGTAATATTTGTTTTTCCGTCTTGGTGGATACACATATTTGAAACTGCCAAAGCAAAAATATGTGGTTGATATTCTGTTCCAATAAGTTGTTTTAATTTTATTTCTTTGATTTTTTCTTCATCATCTTTTGCATCTTCAATCATTTTTTTCATAGCACTAATTAAAAATCCGCCTGTTCCTGTACAGTTATCATAAGCAATTGAATCTTTATCGACTTGTGCTAAATCTGCAAAAAATTCTGTAATATGTGGAGGGGTTAAAACGATCCCGAGACCCTTATCACTGTTTGAGTATCTTAAAAATTCAATATAGAATTGTCCTAAAACATCAGTATATTTGTTATTTTTGGTAAAATTATTTATATTTTCATCAATGTCATAAATAATTTCTTTTAAGACATTTTCTGTTTCAGATAAAGAAGTATCTTCTTTTATAAAACCAAATGCAGTATTTATGTATTGAAGTTTCCTCCCTGTGATATTAGCATTTTCTAATTCATTAGTAGCAGTTTGAACAAGTCTACCAGCTAAATCTTTAGGTCTCTTATCTGAAGAATAAGATTCTTTAAAACTATTGGCTTCTAGTGCGATTAAAATTGAACTAATTAATAAGCTTCTTTTGTCTTCAGGAATTTTATAACCATGTAACTTTTTGTTTAATTTTTTTGTAAAGTATAAAAGCGTATTATAATCTTGATTTATTTTTTCTGGTTTTTCCAAATATCCATTTAAATAATTATCAACAGATAGCAGTTTGCCTCCAAAAATTTTAGTGGATTTTTTATCATTTTTTAGATGTAGGAAATGAGAAATCCTTAATGATGATTCTTCTTCTCCACTTACTGCAACAGCTAACACATCATAGCTTTTTGACAAATAAGAAGCGTAAAGTAAAACTCCATCAACTGCAAACTCAGAATATTTATCTTTATCATTACTTTCATGCTTTAAAATATTTGCCTTACATTCAATAACAATTAGTAAATCAGAATTAGTATTATGAGTAATAATAAATTCAGGATAACCTTTACCCAACCCCTTTTTAGACGCATTTCTAAGCAATTTATCAATTTTAGGGTTATCAGAACTTTGTTCTTCTATTGATATGGAATCTGAAAATTGATAGAAATGTTTTCTAACTATATTTTCAGTCTTGCGTTCATTAGCCATTAATTAAATTCCTGTTTCTTATGTTAATTTAATATTTAATGCAAGAACTACCCTCGCACAAGTTGTTCATAGGTTAACTGTCTACCTGGAACATCGTCAAGTAAGCTGTTGATCCAGCTCCATTGTGTGTCTTTTCACATTGCCATCATTAAGCCTAAAAGCAAACTCATTCACGTGAAGTTGTAAGTGCTTTGTACTGAATAGTAGGGATGCCCTTTGCTTACAACCTTCTCTTACCCTATGTAGTAAAAACCTCTCTCTAACAAGCTTATCTTCTAAAGGAAACGGTAATTCACTTTAGATGGGATTTCTTAGATTTGCTCCAAAATTGCTTGAATAATAGAAGCACCAGAAGCCAGATATAAGGTGCTAGAGCTCCGTGGAGCGGAGCGACCCAGCTGGGTAAGCTGAGGTTGGTTCGTAGTTGGAAGGTACGCAGGAGTCCAGTGAGGATCAGGAGAGTGAGTACTAAGTTAAAGGTCAGGGGGAGGGGTTTTGGTTTTTGGAGTTGGTGAGACATGGAATATGCCGTTTGGATCATACGCTTGATGAAGAAGATGGTCAACAGAGAACCGCTGAGGATGTGGAAGGCGAGGGTGAGTTGGTACGTATGGTAGTTTAGGGTATGGCGAGCCAGACGGATGATTTCGGCTGAGAATATGGTGGCAGTTAGGGCTAGGTATAGGGGATATGGTCGGGCGAGGGTATTTTTGCGTCCTAGTATCCAACGCAGGGGAGCTATTTGGAGGAGCAGTTGTCGGTTGATGAGGTTCATCAGCGGGTTTGGGTAGCAGTGGTGTTAGTGGATGGCATCGCTGGAGCTGAAGCCGAAGCTATTGATAATGCGGTTGGCGGTGAGGGGAGTGAGGTCAGGTCTGGTATTGCGGTGATTGAGGGCTGATTCTAGGGGTCCAGCGAGTTTTTTATCGTCAAGGGGGGAGCCGTTCCAAGTGCTTGGGGCGATGATGTTGTAGTGATGGATGCGTCCATTTTTAAGTACTAGGTGGTGGCTGATGCTACCTGCGGGGGCTTCGGCATGTCCCCAGGCTTGTTGATGTTTAAGCGAGGGGAGATAGGAGACGGAGGTTTTTTGGTTGGGTTTAATTTGGAGTATCAGATTTTGGATATGCTGAAGGAGTATACGGGATTCAATGGAGCAAGCGAGCAGCCTAGCGGCGACATTATTGATTTGGTGAGGTGGTTTTTGAAAGAGGGTTTGAAATTCGTTAAGCAGAGTACCTCTCGGGAGGTTGTGGCTGGTGAGATTAGAGACGGCTAGTCTGGCAAGGGGTCCTACTTGGAGGGGTTGATTTTGATTTCGGGGTGCTTTGATCCAGCTATAGGCGGTAGTTTTTTGGGGATCGGGTTTCAGGATATGTTTTGGTCGGGAGAGGCGATAGAAGCTGTGGGAGATATCTTCTATAAAGTTTAGTGGTAGGGGTTGGAGCTTGGAATTAGTGAGGATCCCGGCTGCAAATGGATCGGCATTGAGTTCTACGGTGGCGTTTTCGGATCCGAGGCTAAGAAATGCGATTGGGCTTTGTCCTTGGATTTTTAAGAGGGGATGTTTATTTAGCAAGAGGGCAATATCTGGGGTCAGTTGAGTTTCCACCAGCGGGGGGAGGTTGTTGAACAGCCGCTTGATTCTTAACAAGCTATGGTCATCAATTTTAGTAGTAAGACCGCCTGGGGCTAGGGACATCACCATGGGGAATTTGCCTCCTAGCACGGCTAGCATGCGTTGCAGATTGGCAAGTCCGTTGAGAGAATCGTACTGATGCTCTAATAATTTTTGATGTTCTAGGTAGCTAAAACCAGAGGTGAATTTTTTATCTTGCCCCGCAGCCGAAGTATATAGTTTAGCTGCCTTAAGCAGGGCGATGTTTTTGCCGCGGTAGCTTTTTAGGGCTCGGGCAGGCAAGTAATCTGGCAACACCTGAAAGTAAAAATGACGCACATGACCATGTAACTGAGACAATCCATAAAGTAGCTCGCGTAGTAGCAAGCCTTGCTCTAAGGGCTTGATCTCCATTGCCTGTTCGCAGGCACGCAGGGCTGCCAAAGCATGGGATACTCCGCTATCACCGCTGATTTGCTGAGTTAGCTGCACGGCCTCCAATGGGGGACGACCGCGTAATAGGTGCTCTATCTTCCGCCAGCGTCCCCCCCCTAAGCGTATTAGCCCTCGCTCATCTTCAAGAAGGCTCAGCCCCCCCTCTACTCGTACTCTCTCAGACCAACTTTTTACCGAAAATCCCATCAGCCCAACCTTAATCCAATCCCTTTTCCTTGGTGGAAAATAACCAGCCCCGCAATCCCTCTAACCCCCAAGCCAAACCTGCCAAACCCGTCAACCCCCAACCACTCCAACCCAAACTACGCCACCACCGAGATCCTCCCAAACCCGCAGTAATCGCACCGCTTAAACCCAAACCTCCATGATTAGGAAAACTCGGCTCAGAACAACCCGTACAAGCTCCTCCAACCCCCACACACCACTGCTCCCCACCATTCCAACGCTGACGAGCACAACTATTATGAGTAACCAAACCCTTACAACCCAAACGCAATAAACAACCTTCATCTCCCCCATAACTCGCAAATCGCCCCCGCTGTAAATCCCCCTGGCGTTCGCAATCCTCACACACCGTCCGACCATAATACAGCAAAGGACGCTGATGACCATCCAAACGAGGAAAACCAACCTCCTGCATATATGCCAAAATACCCGTTAAATGCTGCGGCGGAGGAGGTACCCCAGGTAACTTCACTACCGCTACCCCCGCATCCCCCAATTGCTTCTCCAAAAGACGCAAACTACCTAAAGACTCCCCAACCCCACCATAGCAAACATCCGTCCCTAACAATATCGCCGCTTGACCTCGCGACAGTAAATTGCTCCATAACTCACTCCTGAAATCCAACTCACTCGGAACCCCCTCCAATACCAAAATTAATCTCTCACCAAGACGATCAAAACTCCAAGACCCCGAAACCCCCGAAAAAACATCACCTCCATCCAAAACCCATTCCAAACGTACCAAATCCAAAAAATTAGGATGCTGCATCCCCAACTGACTCAATAACGATATATCCGTACCCAAACCCCTCAACCACACCAACTTCGGCTGCCGAACACCACCAATCACCGCCTCTACCAACCTCGCATTCACACCCCACAGAGCCGCTCCAGAAACCCCCGCCCCCAATAAACGCAATAACTCCCTACGACCAATACTCACAATAAATCACACGCAAAATACTAATACTTCACCTCCACACTAACTCCGCAACCTAAACCTTGACACAATATTACCTCCTCTGGCTGATCTTTCTAGCTACACACAAGATTATTATTAGCTATCCTATAACAACGCATTCATATGGCAAACTTACCCAAAATTAGGTACATTCTTACCATTGGATGATAAAAGTACATTGTAAATGTTAGCAAGATCTCACCACATTCAAACCAGCAAGGCAGTGCCAATCTGTATTAAGGGGGATATCCCGATTGACCTTAACATTGGAGATGGGCAGCGATTTTTATTCATCAGCAATGACCAAAGGGCTTATACCCATGGGATTCACAAATATCCCGCCAAATTTTTTCCTGAATTGCCGCGTTGGATTATCAGGCGATACAGTAAGGCTGGTGATTTAGTGCTGGATCCCTTTATGGGGAGCGGTACCGCCAACCTTGAAGCCATGCTGTTGGGGCGTCGGAGTGTGGGAGTGGATATAGACCCGTTTTCCCGCTTTCTGTCCCTAGTTAAAACTACCCCCCTAAATATGGATGAACTCCTTAGGGCAAATGAACGGATAAGGTCCTATTTGGATACTTTTTCTTCATCCTGTTTGATTAATGGGGTGCCATATTTTCCTTACCGGGATGGATGGTTCAAGCCACATGTTTTAAGGGAACTAGCCTTTATTAAGGCTGGTATTGTGAAATTGAAATGTTCGTCATCCCTGCGAAATTTTTTGTTTATTTGTTTTTCTTCCATTATCCGCCAAACTTCTCAGGCCGATAACAACTGTACGCGCACGGTGGTACGCAAAAAGCTTAATAAAGTGATTAAAGCTGGATATGCCATCAGCCTTTTCCAAAAGCGTTTGAAAAGTAGTACTCAAGGCATGCTTGAATTTAGCAACGCAAAACTAGCCGCAGTTGAAATACCAAACAATGCTAGTGCCACGGATCTGCACATCTATGGAAACGAAACATTTGAACTAGCCTTAACTTCGCCGCCCTACATGAACGCAGTTGATTATCCCAGAACGCACCAGCTTGAAATGTATTGGCTGGGTTTTGCTAATGGGTCTTTGAGGGACTTAAAAGTAAATCATGTGGGTACAGAAATTGTAAGTGCCCAAGATTATGTTCACCTACACCAGACTGGAATAAAAACAGCCGATGCGGTTATTAAATCAATTTATCAAACAGATCCTCGCCGAGGATATATTGCCTATAAATTTATTCAAGACATGGTGCTGAATATGCAGGAAGTGTATCGGGTCTTAAAAAAAGGAGGAAGGTACGTAATGGTGATCGGCAGTAACATTATCAGGGGACATCCTTTTGAAACTTGGCGATATCTTAAAGATGTTGCTCCTCAGCTTGGTTATCAAGTGGAGTGCCGTTTTGAGTCGGGCATCATCAATCACTTTATTAAAATTCCCCGTAGGGAACGCATAGAAGAAGATCATGTACTGGTACTTAAAAAATGGTAGAGACAAATAAGGGCAAACTAGCATCAGCAAAAGGATTCGCCAATGAAAGCAGAATGCTAGCTGCTCTACTGGAAAGAGGTTATAATGCTTCTCGGGTTGATTTACCTCATTCAACTTATGACATCGTGGTGGAATTAGATTCTTGTATCATCAGAGTTCAGGTAAAAACCGTCAGTGGCAGTTCGGTGTCGTTTGTGGGCGGGGTGAGGGGCGGTGTAGATCGGGAGTATAAATCTGGGGTAAAGGAATATACTCAAACTACTGAAACTTCGGACGTAGTTGTCGGGGTGCAGTCGGAACGTGACAATGGGGAAAGAAGGATCAATTTTTATTTCATTCCCACCCTCTATATTGTGCAACTAGGACAGGGAAGTCTATCGGTGAATAAAATACCAAAAGCAAAAAACAATTGGATATTGTTGGAGAAATGCAAGGACAGAGAGTTTGTTGATGATTTTTTCAAAGGATAGTCTAAATCTTTGTTTTTTCGGTAGTTTTCGGGGTAGATTTTCCAGTAGTTTTTTTGGTGGGAGTTTTTTTGGTGGGAGTTTCTTCTGCGGGAGGTTCTTCGTTTAGATATGCGGCTGGAATAAAGGTAATACGATAGCAATGGCTACACTGATTTAGTTTTCCATTGCTGGCCAAGAGAAGATTATATTCTCGGGGAGGTAGTTCCATGTGGCAACCGCCACAGCAATTTTTGATAACCGCCGCGGTAGCGGGGCGTTTACCTGTTTTCACCAGTTTTTCATAGCAGGAACGTAGGTCGTGGTCTAGTTTTACGATCTCGGTTTTTAGGACTTTTTCGGCACTGCCGATAGATTTTTTAAGTTCTAAGCGGGTGGTTTCTAGTCCTTGGGTGTGGCGTTCAAAATTTTGGTTAGCTTCTTGATATTGTTGCCGCAGTACTTCCAGTTCGCCGCGGATTTCCAATTGTTTTTGGTGTCGCTGACGAATTTGCTCTTGCAGTAAATCGTAAGCCCGCTTGGCTTCGGTGATCTGCTTTTTAGCTTGATTGCGTTCTTCTTCTTCTTTTAGGCGATTCAAATGAGATTCAAAACGAGCTGAGGTCTCTTGTGCTACCTTAGCTGTCTGCTGACAACTATTTATTTCCTTTTCCATTTCTTGGTATGGAAGTTCCACTTCTTCCAACAAACGAGTAGCTTCATCTAAGGGACGGCGTTTGGAATCCAACTCCATATTCAAACGCGACAACTGCTCCATTAAGTGAAATACATGCCCATCATGTTCGCTGAGCTTTGCTAAGGCTAATAACTGCTCTGTACCCTTGCTATCTAATGATTTTGCCATTCAATTTCGGTCCTCCAATCTATTCGTTGTAATTTGCCTGTTTAAGCTATTCCTTTTAGTTCTTGCCATTCAATCTCCATAAAAGAATGCCTTCCCTAAATAACTCCCCAAAATAACGCCTCCCCCCAAAACTACTCCCCCAAAACTACCCCCCCCCCCGACTGCCCCTCGCAACCACTCCCCCAGCTGCCCTCTATTACCCACCCGCTCAGCATAGGTTAATTATGGACGATCTGCAACGCTTCTTTTTATGAGAAAACTAACGGGAAAGAATCTGGATGTATTTATCAGTAAGACGGTCATCAGGGCTGAGATTTTGAGCTTGCCGAAACGCTTTGAGGGCCAATTTTTTATGCTCTAAGGACAAATAAACCATTCCCTTTAAGGTGTAAAATTCGCTCCTAGTAGGTTCAGTGTCAATGACTTTCTCTAGGGTTTCCAGGGCTAGGTTGGCATCTCCGCTGCGAACCTGAGATGAAGCCAAACGCATCATGGTTGGCCAGTGTCGGGGTCTGAGTTGGAGAGCATTTATAAAAGATTGGGCGGCTTCGTGGTGCGATTTCAGGGCATATAGGCTTTGTCCGTCCCAGAAGTGGTAGTGGAATTGATTTTCATCGTGCGAGATAGCAATTTGAAAGCTGCGTCTGGATTGGGTGAAAAGTCTTCGCTGATATTGGCATCTTCCGATCCAGTAGTGGAGTTGCGGTTTATTTGGTTCATACTTAAGGGTGGTTTCAAATTCGTGTTGAGCACGAATGAATAGTCCTTTTTCAAATAGAAAAATACCCAAGCGATAAGCCTTCTTGGAAACACTTTCATGTGGTTTATGGCCCTCGGGGGATAGCAAATTGCGACCGCACTTCTCACAGCGTGCCTGTTGGAGAGGGTTATCATCGGATAGCCTATTGGGAGTACGGCAATTCGTGCAGATCAGCAAGACAATTGATTTCCTAGGGGCATCCTGTTGCGAGCGGGAAAATAATAGATAGTCGTACTCTTGGCGAGCTTTAGGATCACTGAGTACTTGGTAGGCTTCATTGATCAAGCTGGCATCCAGGTCATCGCCGCCCAGATCGGGGTGCTTGGCACCATCCTTGAGCAAAGCCCGATGGGCTCCCCTGATTACCTCTTGCGAGGCAGTAGAAGATACCTGCAAAATGTTGTAGTAACTAAGACGCTTGGATAATCTCATTGCAAGTTATAACCACCAAAAGATTGTATTCACCAATGACTTTTATTATGCCATTTTTTAGCAAGAAAGTTAGTAATGTTGTGAATAGGATCACACCTCGTTCTAAATTAATTTCCATAGCGGGACATTAAGAAAAAGCATCGTGAAAAGGCATTGTGAGAGGGCATTGTGAATAGGCATTGTGAAAGGGCATCGTGAAAAGGCATTGTGAAAGGGCATCGTGAAAAGGCATCGTGAAAAGGCATCGTGAAAAGGCATTGTGAAAGGGCATTGTGAGAAGGCATCGTGAAAAGGCATTGTGAGAAGGCATCGTGAAAAGGCATTGTAAGAAGGCATTGTGAAAGGGCATTGTGAGAGGGCATCGTGAAAAGGCATTGTGAGAAGGCATCGTGAAAAGGCATTGTGAGAGGGCATCGTGAAAAGGCATCGTGAGAAGACATTGTGAATAGCGAATTCGTTGGACGCATACGCCTTGAGCTAAGTGAAGTACGGGTTTATTTATGCACTAAGCGTTTTTACATTCTGTTGCTTATAACCCTCATAGGGCTTAGCTTGATGAGCATCGGAGTAAATGCAGTGGTGCTGGTGTTTGGGTTAGTTCCTTCGGGATTAGCAGGGACTAGCATTCTGCTTTATTACGTTTTTGATCATCGGGTACCCTTGGGGGTGATTTATCTTGTGATAAACATTCCCGTTTTTATATTGGGTTGGCGTGAGCATCACCTGCGTCACACAGTTATTTCGTTCATTGGTATGTTGATGCTGAGCTTCTTACTAGAAGCTACCAAGGGGATATCGTTGGAATTGCCAGAAAATGACGTACTCAAATGCATTATGGCAGGGGTGATTTTAGGAGTGGGAATCGGGGTGGTAGTGCGAGCAGGAGGCTCAGGCGGGGGGCAAAGAATACTGGCCATGTACATGAAGAAAAAATTTGCGATGCCTACCAGCACCACTTTTAATGTGGTTAATGGGCTCAATCTATTGGGGGCCCTGTTTTATGCCAATTTAGATATATTGCTGTACTCTGCCTTGTACATGTGGGTATTTGGGATCGTGTTTGAAAAATTGCTGACTAGTTTTTCACAAAAGCGAGCAGTACAGATCATCACTGATCAGCCCGAAGAGGTAGCCCAAGCCATTATGAGGCACATGCATCGTGGAGTTACCTTCTTTGATGCAGTAGGAGCTTTCTCAAACAAAAAGTTAAAGGTGATTTACTGCATTATTCATCTACATCAGCTGGGACAAATTAAAGAACTACTGTTTGAATGCGACCCGCAGGCGTTCTTGGCTGTCTATGTTATGAGTGAAGCGGTAGGAGGGCATGTTAGTCCCTCGGTCACTTGGGAAAATGAAGGCTATCGCAAGAAACCCGCCTTGTTTAAGCGACCGATGGTAGACTCCATTGCTAAAGCTTTGACTAAATCTAAGCCTAGTAAGCGTTCTAAAAAGAAGCTGGGTTAAGGGCGAATATCCAGCTAACCCCCTCCGCCCTCCGCCCCCCTGCAAAATCTCCCAGCACTGGCATGAAAAATGGTAAAAATAACCTTAAGCTAGCTGAGGTAGCAAATTTGCGTTTCTCGCCAGCCCTGTTTCGTCAGTGGCTAGCGAGCGAAAAGCTAGCGAGCGAAAAGCTAGCGAGCGAAAAGCTAGCGAGCGAAAAGCTAGCGAAGAAGGTAGCACATCAGGAGGAGTGTGGGCGTCTGGTGGTGGACTTGGGTAGTGGCTCGGGAGGTTTTTTGTTAGCAGAAGCATCTGCTCACCAAAACGATCTCTTGGTTGGTTTTGAAGTGCGTCTCAAGCGATTATTGCGTAGCCAAACCAAATTTCACCGTGTCCAACTGCAAAATGTTCAGGTGCTATATGCAGATGGCTTACGCTTGGCAGAATTTCTTCCTCCTCGCAGTGTAGACCTAGTACTTATACAATTCCCCGACCCCTGGCCTAAAGCCAAACATCGCCCGCGACGACTGCTGGATAATCAACAACTACAAAAATCCCTAGAATGGGTTTGTAAACCCAATGCCCTGCTGGCACTTAGAACCGATAGCTCCAGCTGCTTCCTTCACGCTCTGCAACGCACCCAAGATTGGCAAAACTGGCAACTGGACTTCTTTAGCAATAATGTCTCCCGCGATGGCTTTCCCGCTAGCCCAACCCCCACCGAATTCCAATTAATGTTCCAAAGCAAAAAACTGAATTTCTACTCCCTAGGATTACGCTGGAAGCCCAGCTCTTAATAAAAAATCGCCACGGAAATACTTCATCCCCGCTAAGACCTTGATAGCTGTGATTATGATCCGATGGTTAGGATAAGTCTTAGCTGTTGGGGGGGATATCTAGCGGGATTGCGGTGGTAGGAAGGAAGAATGGTTGAAGAAATTGAGTATCCAATTGGTTGGTGTTTGGACGAAGTGGGTCAGGGAGCAGAGTTGGAGGTTAAAGTCATTGATGCGTCGGGGTGGGAATTCTATTAATTGTTGGAGGAGATTAAGAAGGACATCGCCGTGGAGGACGAAGAGGAGGTTTTCGGTGGGGAATTTTTTAATCCAGTTTTGGAAAGCGGGGGCGATACGCTTTTGGAGGTCGTGATGGGATTCTCCTTTGGGGTAGCGGAAATGGAATGGATCTTGGTTTAGTTGAGAGAGCCATGGTTCGGGTAGTGGTATTCGGGGCATAGTACCTTCCCACTGCCCCTTGCTGAGTTCCCAGAAGGCATCTTCTAGGTGGAGGGGGATTTCAAGTTTGGTAGCGATAAGGGTTGCGGTTTGCTTACATCGCAGTAGGGAAGAGCTTATTATGGCATCAGGGCGGATATTTGCGATTTTTTCATCGGCGAGGTGTTGGGCTAGGGATTTTACTTGTTGGGTTCCGGTGGGTGTCAGGGCTGAATTAGGGGAACGCCCCATGAACACCTTTTTATTCAGGTTATGTTCACTTTCTCCGTGTCTGGCGAAGAGTAGGTGTCGCGATTGGGTGGGTGGGATTGGCAAGTTGGGGTATTTGGGTAAGAGAAAGGGGTGAGGTACGATGCGAGTAGTCAGTTGACTTTAGCATTTTAGCACGAATTCCTTATTTTTTTATTATTTCAAGGATTATTTTATTATTACTGATGGTGATGGATGGTGGGCAGGTCCAGCTCCTATTAATTGATTACAGAGGGGGTTGCATTTGATTTTTTGGTACTTCTTTGAGAGAATAGCGGGGTGAGTATTTTCGGTCGGCGTATTTTGGAGTGCTGGTGACTGGGGGGTTTGGAAGGGGGATTATATTTACTTAGGAGTAATTTTTTTGAAAAACATCTTTTCCAAAATTGGGTTTGCATTGGTGCAAGTGGGGACGAATAAGAATGACTACGTTAGCTTGAGGAGTTTGCTGGGATTGGTATTTCAGCATAGGAAGTTATTCATTGGGGCTTTGCTGGGGATGGTTTGTTACAATTTTTTTAATGCTTTGCCTGCTTGGTATGCCAAGGATGTGGTTGATCATTTGAGTAAGGGGGATATTCCGGATTTAGATCGTTTTATTTTTATGGGGTTGGCAGTTGTTATTGTTTTTTCTGCCAAGGGGTTTTTCTTTTTTATTCATAACTATCTACTGGGCTTGATTGGTCAGAAGACCGTCTACAGACTGCGTCAGCAACTCTATGATCACTTGCTGGAGATGAACTTTGGTTTTTTTGTGAAAACTCGGGTGGGAACTTTAATATCTCACTTTACTTCCGATATAATAACTCTGCAGCAGGCCCTACGTGTCAGCTTAGTAGGACCGTTCAGGGACTTACCGATGATTGTTATCCTACTGGGAATCTTGGGATATCGTAGTTGGCAGCTATTGTTAGTTTTCATCTTGGCGATTCCGATAGCCATGGTGTTTATCTATGTATTTGGTCAAGCTAATAAATTAGCGACCGGACAAAAACTGGATAAACTAGGCAAAATGAGCTCCTTATTATCAGAAACAATGGGGGGAGTTCGGGTAGTGAGAGCTTTCGGCATGCAAGATTATGAACGCAAACGTTTTAGAGTCATTAACAATGAGATAACCAAAAAAGAAATGTGTACGGTTAAGGTTAATGCTTATTCTACTCCTATAATAGAGGTGATCGGATGCTTAGTATGCTCGGTGGTTATCATAGTGGGGGGACACTTAATCATCCAGCAGGCGATTACCCCAGGTGATTTTGTTTCGTTTGTACTAGCCATATTTATGATGAATAGTCCTCTTAAGCGACTTAGCGGCTTTAACATTAACATCCAAGAGGGATTAGCTGCCTGCCAGAATGTATTTGCTACCCTTTCTAATGCAGAATGCGAACAAGACCATCCCAACGCTAAAACTTTGCCCCCCATTAAAAAAGGAATCCAACTTAAAATTAAAAAATTCCAACACAATAACAGTAAAAAAATTCAACTATACAATATCAATATTAAAATCCCACGCGGTAAGGTAATCGCTCTGGTAGGACCCAGCGGAGCTGGCAAAACTACCATAGCCAATATGATCCCACGCTTCTTTGAACCCCAAGAAGGAGCCATCACTATTGATGATATTGATGTCCGAAAATGCTCATACGATTCCTTGCGTAACCAAATCGCCATGGTCAATCAGGAAATCTTCCTCTTTAATGACACCGTCGGCAACAACATCGCCTACGGCAAAATTAACTGCACCCAAAAATCAATCATCACAGCTGCTAAAGCCGCCTACGCTCACGACTTCATCACCGCACTCCCACAAGGCTATGAAACCAGCATCGGAGAAAGCGGCATGCAACTCTCAGGAGGACAAAGACAACGCCTATGCATCGCCCGAGCCCTAGTTAAAGATGCCCCCATCCTTATCCTAGATGAAGCTACCTCCGCCCTAGATACAGAATCCGAACAAGAAATACAACTCGCCATCAGTAACCTCATCAAAAATCGCACCACCATCGTCATCGCTCACCGCCTCTCCACCATCCAACAAGTCGACCAAATCTACGTTATCAACAATGGAACCGTGATGGAATCCGGTAAATATCAGGAATTGATCAACCAAGGAGGACTCCTCAGCCGCTTACACCAAACTCAATTCCAAAACAAAAAAATACTCCCCCAATCTGCCAATAACTGGGGACAATGGCTGATGACCAAAATGTTTCCCGCCTCCAACCCACCAGAAATACACCTGAAAGATGGCTAGTCTGAGCTCGGTTATAATCTACTGCAAAAATACCCAACCGCCATCAAACTCACCACCCAATCAGCTTGCTTAAAAGCTATCTGCAAGCCATTAACCTGTAAGCAGGCAAAATATGAGCAACAACAGTATAAACAACAGTATAAACAACAGTGCAAACCACAGTGCAAACAATAACAGCGTAAAAGGAGATAACTATTCCTTTTTTAATCAGTCTTGTTTGGAAATGAATCAATGCCATGATCAGTCAATAGCCCTAACTATTACCTCACCGCCATACTGGAATTCCATTGATTATGACATTCATGCCAAGGATACCAAAGCATGGCATAGAGAAAGAAAATACTCTTCCTTTGGAAATAGCTATGAGGAATATCTTGATAAGATTGAAAAAGCATTCCAAGAAGTACTACGGACGACAATGGAAGGCGGATTTTGTGCCATTGTAGTCGGTACCATACTTTATAAAGGCAAACACTATGCAACGCCTATGGCAATCACAGAACGTATGGTAAAGACGGGTTGGAAATTTCATCAAGATATCATCTGGAATAAGGTGACAGGCGGGGTGCGTAGAGCGGGCAGCTACATACAAAATCCACGGATGGGGTATTACTATCCCAACATAATGACCGAGTACATTTTACTATTTAGAAAAGAAGGAGCCATGCGTAGAGGCAAAAAAGAAGCCATAGCAGTTGATGAATTATTCACCAAAGATATTGCCAATAATATATGGCATATCGCTCCTGTACCGCCGCGAACAATTAATCATCCTTGCCCATATCCAGAAGAACTGGTACGTCGGGTATTATTGTTATACTCACAAGAAGGAGATACCATACTGGATCCATTTTTAGGTAGTGGGCAGACTGCTTTGGTATCGGTGCAAAATAACCGAAAGTGTATAGGTTATGATACAGAATTAGAATACTTAGAGTTATCAAAGAACAGGATTGAAAATTCACCAAAACAAAGGAAACATAACCTTATAAATAATTTAATGACTCCTACTTATGATAGGCTGGCAGTAAATTAACAGGGTGTATGATGCCTATATTAAGCCAGCGGCAATTTCGCCCAGATTTTATTGGCAGGGGAAGCAAAGCCCATGCTACCGCCGCGCATGGCGAGGATTTTGTCCACATAGAGTATATCCAGCAGGTTGGTGGATGGTGGTGATTGGTCAAGGGCAGCAGAGACGACATCGGAGGTATTTTTTTGGGGGGTAGTTTTTAGTCCTTGGAGGATAATTTCCAGGGCGGGTGGTTTATTGGAGGCGGCTGGTTGAAGGAGGATTTCAGTGAGTTCGGTAAAGATTTGGGATGCAAAGACGGACAGGGCTGAGGTGATGGTAAGCAGGCAGGCGGGTGAAATGCGGAGGACATCGGGGAGATTAGCGGTACGCACGGGGATGCTACGAGAACAACTAGCTTTAACGACTACGGACAATTTTTCGGTGATGGCAGAGACGGAAACTAGGCTTTCTTTGCTGCTGAGGTTATCAGTGAGTACTTGGTGTCGGGAGGCTATACCACTGAGGGATTGCTGCAATTGGACGGCTTGAGTTTGGCAGCTGACTATTTCTTCACGGAGGGCGGGGTTCAGATTTTTAGCGACTGAAGCTAGTCGGGAAGCCAAAACGGCAGCATTTTCACCTAGTCTGCCAGCTACCTGAGGGGTTAATTCCTGACGCCATTGTTGTTGTTGAGTGCTGGTAGTCGTGCTGTCTGTTTGTGATCGGGTGGTTAGCTGATGCTGTAGGGCGTCCAGCTGGCGTTTGAGGTTGTCAATTATGGTATCGGCTTCGTCTTTTAGCATCAATCCTTCCCCGCTTTTTTTGGAAGGATTTTTTATAGGCGGAGTAGGCGGAGTTGTCCGAGTTGTCTGAGTTTCCCGAGAGGTGTTTATTCGGGAGCGGGAGGGGGTTTTGGTGCTCATGGATTTATCAGGGTTGGGGGGGATTATTTGCCTAGTTCGTACACTGCGTGAGCGAGTTCGGGTAGGATTAGTTTTTCCATAGCCAGACGCACCGCGGCTGATGAGCCGGGCAGGGCAAAAAGCAGTTTCTCATCAACTGCTCCTGCTATGGCTCGGCTTAGCATGGCAGCTGCTCCCACTTGTTGATAGCTCAGCATACGAAAAATTTCACCAAAGCCAGGCAACGATTTGGTGATCAGACTGGAAACAACTTGAATGGTAACATCACGTTCGGCAATTCCAGTACCACCATTGATAAGCACTGCTTGTACCTTGGGTTCTCTGAGCATGTCTTTCAGCTGGTGGCGGATGTCTTGGGCATCATCGGCTACAATGGCGTAGCTTTGGGTGTGATGAGCGTTCTGTTTTAGCAGGGTTTTTAGCAATTGACCACTTTGGTCATCGGCGGGTTTGCGACGAGTATCGCTGATGGTCAACACAGCACAACAGATGCTCTGGGGGGCTGCTTGGCGGTGTTCTTGGTAAGACCAATCCATGGGGTTGATGTCTTTAGCTGTTCTTAGTGTTCCAAGATTTTTCACTCCAACACTACTTGGGTGATGGGGTCGTTCTTAGATAGGGTTTTTGGGTAGACCAACCCTTGGGAAATAGTTTTTTCATAATACGTCTATCCTGTAGGCTAGGTGCTATGATGACATCCTCGCCGTCTTTCCAATCTACGGGAGTGGACACTTGGTGATTATCGGATAGCTGTATGGAATCAATTACCCGCAGGATTTCGTCAAAATTACGCCCAGTGCTGGCAGGATAAGTCAGGATGAGACGCACTTTTTTCTGTTCGTCAATGATATACACTGAACGCACCGTGTAGGTGTCGCTGGCGTTGGGGTGTATCATGCCGTAAAGAAGGGAGACTTTTCGGTCTGTATCGGCAATGAAGGGATAATTGGGTTCGGTACCTTGGGTTTCTAGGATGTCCAGCTCCCATTTTTTATGATCCGCGACGGTATCGGTGCTGAGGGCAAAAATCTTGACGCCGCGGCGGTCAAATTCGGGCTTTAGCTGGGCGAGCCTACCTAATTCGGTGGTGCAAACGGGCGTAAAAGCCCTGGGGTGAGATAATAAAATCGCCCACTGACCCTCAATTGCTTGATGAAAATTGAGGGATCCCTGATTGGAAGCTTGAGTAAAATTTGGGGCAATATCTCCTATTTGGATGCTCATATGATGTCGTGGTTGAAGGGCTGAGGGGCTAAGGGGCAAGGGAATTGAAGGAAAAAAGGCCTAGGTACTCAGATACTCTGAAAACCCGAAATAATCAACTCAGCAATGATTTTATCTAGCCAACTAGTTTTTGGTATGTATTAGCATCCACGATCAGCATTGCGGGTTAACATTGCAGGATTAACATTGCAGGATTAACATGGATAGCTATTACATATTCTCAGTGGATGTGATATAAACAACATTAGACTAAAAACGGAGTCTAAAAGGATGCTAAGAGATCTAGGGGGTGTTGGGGCTAAGGGGTGTTAGGGCTGAGGGAGACGGAGTTTAATAAGGGGGGAAGGGCGTGGTAGGTGGGAGGGGGTGCATTATCGGTGAAGAGTTAGTGATTAACGTTATTGTCAATAAAGGAGTAGTATAGATGTCTAAGAAACAGGGGCGTAATCTTTCAACATTATTGTGTCACCTAGGTAGTCATCCTGAGAAGCAGCTGGGGGCGGTTAATGCCCCGGTATATAGGGCTTCCACCATTATCGTGCCTGATGTACCGACGCTTTTACGCATGCAGGAGCTTCAATATGAGCAGAATCAGATTTATTATGGTGCTTATGGAGGTGGCTCCACGGTGCCTCTTAGTGATGCTATTGCAGCCTTAGAGGGTGGCTATGGGACGGTGCTTTTTTCTACTGGTTTGGCAGCGGTTACCTTGGCACTAATGACCTGGTTAAAAGCAGGTGATCATGTGCTACTGACTGAGGGGATATATGGTCCTAGTCATAATTTTTGCTTTTCGGTCTTGAAGCGATTTGGAGTGGAGGTGAGTACTTATGACCCCTTGATTGGGAGCGGGATTGCCAAATTTATGCGTCCTAATACGCGGATTGTGTTCATGGAGTCGCCTTCTTCACTGACCTTTGAGATTCAAGACGTACCAGCGATTTCCAAAGTAGCTCATGAACATGGAGCCATAGCCATGTTGGACAACACCTGGGCTACGCCCTTGTTTTTTCCGCCCTTTGAGCATGGAGTAGATGTTTCCATTATGGCATTGACGAAATATATAGCTGGGCATTCAGATTTGGTCATGGGAAGCGTGACAGTGAATTCAGCCGAGCTGTTTCGTCAGCTGAAAAAATGTACCACGGAGTTTGGCGATGTCCCTGGAGCCGATGACTGCTACTTAACCCTGCGAGGAATTCGTACCCTGGAATTACGTTTGCGTCATCAAGAAAAATCTGCCCTGAAGGTAGCCAAATGGATGCAACAGCGTTCAGAAGTTCAACAAGTGCTTTATCCTGCCCTGCCAGATGATCCAGGATATGAGATTTGGAAACGTGATTTTCTGGGAGCAAGTAGCTTGTTTGGGGTCTGGCTGGATACCGAGGACTCCAAGGCAGTGGACAAAATGCTGCAAGGCTATGAACTATTTAAGATTGGAATGAGCTGGGGAGGCTTTGAAAGCTTGTCTTATCCTGCCTACTGTCGAGAAGATTACGTAGCTGTCAAAAGCAAAAAAGGCTCTCTACTGGTACGCTATCATGTAGGTCTGGAAGATCCAGATGATTTAATTGCCGATCTGGAAAAAGGATTTGCTCAACTTAAGAAGGCAACCCTGAAAGCTAGCTAGGGGACGGTAGGATGAAGGGCAGGGTTTTTTAGTGCCTTGTACCTTAGGCGAGGGGTGGGTACCTTAAAGGGCGGGGTTGGTCTTAAAGGGTGGGGGTGGATAAGTTCGGAATGTGCTGGCGGGAGGGAGGGGGAGCCCTCCGTTGAATTTTGCTGTTTTATGAGTTGTCCGATGAGGTGATGTCGGGTGAGAGTAAGTAGCTTAACTGGTCTGGTGCAGTTATGCAGTTGCTGAGGTTCTGGGTGCGAGATAGCTACTCGTACATAATTGGCAGTATAGCCTTGGATTTGTTGTGGTTTGGAGGGGCGTTCAAAGAGTACTTTCATGGTTCGTCCTTGGTGTTGCTGCAAAAATTTCTGCTGACAGGCTAGTCCTAGCTGATGCATCAGGGAAACCCGATGACGCTTTTCAGCAGCTGGTACTGGCGACATACGAGCTGCTAAGGTGCGAGGACGAGGCGAAAATGGGAAAATATGCAAATAGGCAAAGGGCAGGGAATGTATAAAGGAAATCGTCTCTTGAAAGTCTAAGGAGCTTTCAGAGGGAAAGCCGACCATCACATCGGTGCCTAAGCACAAGTCGGGAACATATTGGCAAGCTCGGTCGGCAAAACGATAATAAGCTAGGGGAGTGTAGCGTCTACGCATTAGCTTTAGAATACGTCCACTGCCCGATTGCAAGGGCAAGTGCAAAAAGGGAGTTAGTTTATGCTGAGGGTCAGCCATGCGTTCCAGCAAGCCCCAGTTAACGGTAGTCGGCTCAATGGAGCTGATACGGATTCGCGTAATGCCAGACAATTTATCTAGGGCATCTACCAGCTGTACCAAGCCCTTGGGGCCGCACTGATAAGAACCCAAATTAACCCCACTCAGCACCAATTCTTGAGTACCGCTAGTAGCTCTTAACTCGGCTTCTTGGAGGATGTCGGGCCATTGGCGTGGTCTGCCTCCGCCGCGGGTTTGGGGGATAATGCAGAAAGAACAACCAAAATGGCAACCATCCTGAATCTTAAGATGTGCCCGAGTGAGTTCATCGCTGATATTAAGGGTACTGGGATCAAAACCTCCCACCGAGAAAGCCTGCCTCTTGATGGGTGGTGCTTTTTGGGGCTGAGAATTTGGTTTTCCAGCTGCCAGCCACTCGGTTAATTTTTGGGCTAAGAGAGATTTATCCCCATTCCCTACCACTAAATCTGCCAAACCATCCTGCCACAAAGAAACCCCCTTAAGCTGAGCATGACAACCAGTGACCACCACCATAGCCCTTTTGTCTGGCTGGGTCTGCGAGGCCCCCCCAGCTGGCTGATGACGAGCTTGGCGTAGCTTTTTACGAGTTTTAGCCTCTGCCTGAGCCGTAATACAGCACGAATTCAGTACTCTGATATCAGCTTTGGTGTCCCAATCAACCACTTTTAAGCCAGCCTGATGTAACTGCTGACGCATTAGATCAGCTTCGGCATGATTCAAACGGCATCCTAAGGATGCTACTGCTACCCTAGGTGTTACTCTGGCAGAAGACATGGCATGCTTATAATTAGCAGAATAAAAAAATTGTTTAGTTCACAAAAAAACAATGGAAAAATACTCTCTTACCATGTGTATATCAGCTATGAAGAGCAAGAGTGATTATAAGGATGGTGGGGATTATCAGCATCAGCCAGTATTGCTAGAGCAGGTTTGTGCCTACGCCCCTGATAACCCAAGATTTATGGTAGATGCCACCTTGGGGGGAGGGGGTCATGCTAAGGCACTGCTACAAAAATTCCCTCACGCTAAATTATGGGGCTGTGATTGTGATGCTCAGGCTCTGGAGGCATCGGCAAAGGTTTTGGGTGATTTCAGGGAGCGAATTCAATTAAAAAAGTTGCGATTTTCTAAGTTGTCCCGATATTTGGTAGCTGGTTCGGTAGCTTATTTAGTGGCGGATTTAGGGGTATCTTCGGCTCAGTTGGCAGCTGGGGAGAGGGGATTTTCTTTTCAGCGTGAGGGTCCCTTGGATATGCGTATGGACCAAGAGCAGAGCCTGCGGGCGGCTGATTTTTTAGCTACTGCGTCTGAGAATGAATTGCGGCGGGTATTTTCTGAATTTGGGGAAGAACGATTTTCTAAACGCTTAGCTAGTGCCGTCTGGCAACAGCGACAAAAATCTCCTCTGCTCACTACTGGGCAATTGGTACGTTTGATAGAGCAAGTTGTTCCTAAACGGACTCATCATCCTAGTCGTCATGTGGGGACACGGGTATTTCAAGCTTTAAGGATTTACGTCAACCAAGAAATGGATGAGTTGAAATGCTTGCTAAAACAAGCCCTAGGGTTGTTGGCGGTTCGGGGTCGGTTGGCGGTGATATCCTTTCATTCGCTGGAGGATCGTCAGGTAAAGCAGGCGATGCAGCAATGGGCACATCCTTGTACTTGCCCATCTTATTTGCCGGTCTGCGTTTGCGATCGGCAGTCACGGGGTAAGATACTGACTAAGCGGGCTGTTTTTGCTACTACTGAGGAGGTCGGTAAAAATCCGCGTTCTCGCAGTGCAAGATTGCGTGTTTTTGAGGTAGACTAAGTTAGCTAATCAGTAATGTCGTTAATTATTCAGCTAGGATGGCGGTGTTTGGATCTAAAAGGATTTCTGTAGATCGCTCGGTACCTTGGCTGGGATATGCCTTTGTGTTGTTGTTGTTTGCCTTTTGCTTGACGGCGGGAGCTTTGTTGTATTTATGGCAGCGTCAGCAGTGGACGCAATTGGCTTTTCGGCTGGAGCAGCTGAGAACTATTCAAGCCCAGCTGGAGGAGGAATTACACCCCTTGGATGCCGAAGTTGGTTATCTATCTCGTCCACAACGAGTAGCGGATCTGGCTAAGAAAATGGGCTTAAAACTACCGCTGGTATCTCAATATGAATTTATTGGGGACAAGATTGAGAAGGATAGGATTGAGAAGGAGAAGACAGGGGATTTCCATGATAGGTAGTTTTTCGGGTACTGGGGAGAGAGCGATGCGTGCGTTTAAGGCTCGGGTACGGTTGGTGATGTTTTTGTTTGCATTGGGGGGAGTGGTGGTAGCACTGCGAGCTTGGCAGTTGCAGGTAGTTCGTCATGAAAGATTTTCTGGGTTAGCCCGCAGGCAAGGGGAACGAGTGCTTAAGGTGCAGGGACGGCGAGGGAGCATCTTAGATCGCCATGGGGAGCTGCTGGCTTTTTCTTTAAAGACCGAGTCAGTTTATGCTCATCCTAGCTTAGTGAAAAATGATGAGCCATTGTTGCCCGAGCTAGCTTCGGTCATCAAGCAGCCATTGCCTTTGTTGCGGGAGAGATTGCAATCATCGGCTCCATTTGTGTGGTTGATGCGGCAGCTTAGTCCCACAATGGCAGCCGAGGTTCGTCAGTTATCGGTTGAGGGAGTGGGTTTTGTGCCAGAGTACAAGCGTGTTTATCCTGCTCGGGAGTTAGCCTCTACCATGCTGGGTTTTGCGGGTGTGGATAGTCAAGGACTAGCAGGATTAGAATACGCTTATAATTCTCATCTGCGGGGGGAGGAACATTTTCGGGTGCTCAAGCTGGATGCCCTAGGACGTCAGCGGTCCGATGAAAATTCTACCTTTCCCCAAGCGGGAGGCAATCTGCGTTTAAGCCTTGATTCGGCAATTCAATTTGTTACCGAACGGGCTCTTGCCCAAGCGGTCGTTGAAAGCCAAGCTCAACTGGGAATAGCGGTAGTCCTGCATAGTCCTACGGGAGCCATCATGGCTCTGGCTCAATATCCGCAATTTAATCCTAATGCCTATCAAACCTACTCTAGTCAACGCTTTACCAATCATGCCATTACCAGTGGTTATGAGCCCGGTTCTATCATGAAAACCTTCACCGTAGCGGCTGCTATGGAAGAACAACAGCTCAATCCTCGGGAAGAAATTTTTTGCGAACAAGGCAGCTGGCAACATCACGACAGTGTTATCCACGATTCTCGCCCCCATGAATATCTGAGTCCACGACAAGTAATTCAATTTTCTTCCAATATCTGTGCTGCTAAAATCGGACTACGAATCTCGCCTGCAATTTTTCACAGCTATATGAAACGCTTGGGATTCGGTAGCAACCTCGGCATATTCACCGACCGCAATGGCAAACGACTAGCCAGCGAAGCTACTGGACGTCTGCCTAATCATCAACAATGGACCGCCGTTGATCACGCCGCTCTCTCATTTGGACACGGCTTGCTGGTCTCGCCACTGCAACTGGCAGCTGCCATCAATATCTTTGCCAATGACGGAGTCTACATTCAACCCTACATCATAGAAGACCTACTCAATCCAAAAGGAAAACCTCTCAACCTCTCACGACCACAAAATGTCCGACAAGTGTTCTCCCCAGCTACTACCTCCCAAGTACGCAGCTGGATGGAGGCAGTAACAGAACCCAATGGCACCGGCAACCGGGCGGCGATACCATATATCCGAGTAGCAGGCAAAACAGGAACCACCGAAATCTATGACATCCAAGCCCAAGGCTACTCCAAGACCTTACATCTCGCCAGCTTCGCAGGATTCCTACCAGCTAACCAGCCACAACTCACCATCGTGGTTATTATTGAACAACCCCTAAAGGGCAGATATGGCGGTACCGTGGCCGCTCCCGTCTTCCAACGTATTGCCATAGAATCTCTACCTATTTTGGGAGTTTCGCCTCCTTCTGTAAGGCAATGAATAGGCAATGAATAGGGAATTACACGGTTTTAGCCATTTTATATTCTATTTCATGTCTGGAAATAGAAGGAGATCCTACTATCTGTATATCAAATTTTAATGAAGGTTCTACCCTACTTTTTGCATTATGTATTCTAAAAGATATTTGCCAACCTTTGTCAAATACTATAACAACAGTAGTGCGAGATTTTTCCTTTAAGGCAATTTCTATTATCTTTTCTGGTAGGGGGATTTTCTTACCCCATTTTAATGATCCAAAAATGCTAAATGACTGTATAGACACACATCCATTTTCTTTTACTATCTTGTAGAAATCATATTTTCCAAGTAAGTATCTCAACAAATCCTCAGATACCGCCTTATTATTTATTTGGTAAAGCCTTTTTACTTCATCCACAAATTCATAAAGTATAGGTAGATAAAACAGTTCTTCCTTGTCGTTTATATTTCTCCAGAATTCCTTTTTATCTTTTCTTATCCTTAGATCTCTAAAGATAGGAGAAATTTTATTTTTATATTCCTGTGTATTTGGAATATTCAACCATTTTTTACCAAAGTCTATATTTTCAGATAACCTTGAGTGTTTCACCGCTGTATGCCTATTTTTCAAAGATAATCCTATTTCATGTCCTCTCTGGGTATCATATATTATGACATCCCGAACATCCCCATATTTACCTTTCATATCAGATTGCAATAAAGCCTTATATCTTCCACCACTTAGCCTACTATCGTGTGCAAGTAAAAACATTAGAATTTCGTCCGAGGCTTTTAGTATATTATTTTGTTCTTCTTCTGTGCAATCTAAATAACAAGATCTGGCAACATTTAACGATTTATTTTCTTCTATGTTACATTTAATAATATTTTCCAGTTGCCATATCATTCCATATTCAAAAGCCTTGCCTGATTTTACCTGACTCATATAGCTAAGTCCTTGCTGAGGATTAATACCTCATTAGATTTTTTGCTATTATTCATTCCATAGGTCCAATCTAATTGGATAAATTTGAAATCTTTATACAAATCCCTGATCGTACTACAATCATTGTAGGATAGTATCCATCGGTCTCTTTTGTTTAAGATATTGGCAAGTCCATTATGGTCAAAGTCTTTATGTGTATCCCCTCTATCGCCGTAAATAGCTTGCCCATTTGCATAAGGAGGATCAAGATATAAAAAATCATTTTCATGCCTGGATAAGCTTTCTCGGAAAGATTCACAGCTCACATTAAGATTATCATCCCTAAATTTTTCTAGCCTTTCAATGGCAGAATTATTAAACCTCTTATGACCAGGAGACATGCCTCCTGATAAAGTAGTGCCTGAAAAAGAGCTACGATTTAATACAAAAAATACAGTGGCTCTTTCTTTTTTATCCTTAAAACTAGTATAGGCTTTTTGTAAATTGTAAAACTCGGACCTAGATAATGGTAAGTACTCCCGAGCTCTTTCTGCTATTTCTTCGGGATTACTTAGTACCTCCTGCCAAAAATCAATAAGTGGCGAGAATATATCATAACCATAAACCTTTATACCTAAAGAAGAACAAGCTAGCTCTATTGAGCCGCCTCCTAAAAAGGGAGAACACATTCTTTCTATATTTTCAGGAAAAACGGACAGAATACCCTTTACAGCCCTACTTTTACCACCAGGATATCTTAAAGGTGATTTTTGATACTGAAACCTTGCCGTATCTAGTATAGATATTCCTTGGTTAGAACCAGCTAATCCAGCTATCAAATTACCAAAGGGAGAACTGGTTGGTACGGTGCTTTTTAATTTTGCTTCTAGCATTTATCACATCCATGCAGGTAAAATTTTATAAACTTTAATAAGATTGTCATAGAATGTTTCCCGATGAACCATGGCGTAAGTATGAACCATGGCGTAATATGCCACAATATTTTGCTTAGTCCCATTTTTTATAAAGGCAGATGTGCTTCCTGCCTGCTAATAGACGATACATCGGGCTTGGTTTTTAGCTTGCCGAAATCTGCTAGTTGTTGAGTTGCTTGGGGTAGGTTTTGATTATCAATTATGGTAGCCCAGTTGGGTGGTCCCATGGAGCGACGATAGCGGGGGTCGTAGTAATTTTTCAGTAGCAAGCGGACGATATTTTCCAGTTGGTTTTGGTGCAACCATTGGGATAATTGTTGGGTACATTTTTTACCGAGTAAGGATTTTAGGCTTTGGATGGCTTTTTCTAATTGTTGTTTTCCTTGGTTGGTTAACAAGCCGTAATCGGCAATGATGCGTTCAAGGCGGGATTTCAGAGGGGCAGTAATCAATATTTTGGGGTTGTTGCGGATGGTTAGGTGCAAGGTGTTCGGTAGCAGGACTGAGCCGATTTTTGAGCTTTCGGCTTCTATCCACATCAGTTGGGTGAGGTCTAGTTTTTCTAGGGCGAGCCATAAGCGGGCCTCAAATTGCTGTTGGGTGTGGGGTTGCAGACCTACTGCACCGAACAGGGAACCCCGATGCTGAGCACAAGCTTCTAAGTCAAGATGGTTGTTAAGCCTTTGTAGGAGGCGAGTTTTGCCTACTCCAGTAAGTCCTTGCAGGACGAGCACTTGGTTGGGGATTAGTTGGGGGATTCGTTGTAGGATCCATTGCCGAAATGCCTTGTATCCTCCCTGGAGCTGGATAGCAAAGAACCCCCTTTGCTGGAGTACCTTACAGACCGACTCAGAACGCATTCCTCCTCTGGCACAGTAGACCAACACCGATTGCGGACGCCAAGCCTCAAATGACTGTAAAAACGCTTCCAACTTAGGCATTACCATCGCCCAGCCTCGGTTAAGAGCCGCTGGTCTACCCGCATGTTTGTAGAGCCAGCCCACAGAAGCTCTTTCTGAGTTGGAAAGCAAGGGGCGATTGACCGCTAAAGGAATATGACCTCGCTGAAATTCGGCATCAGTGCGTACGTCTACCACTGCACTGTGCTGCAAATGGGCAACGATATTAGAGGCAGAGACCGTTTTCACCGTTCGCCTCCTACGCCCTAATTACCCGTATCTGCCTGTCTTTGCCCGTATCTGCCAGTCTTTGCCCGTATCTGCCAGTCTTTGCCTGTCTTTGCCCGTATCTGCCTGTCTTTGCCCGTATCTGCCTGTCTTTGCCCGTTTTTAACCTGTCTCACGTCTTTTTTGCTTGCCCACTTTCAGCCTCCCACCACCTTGCGGTCGTCTTTGACATCTGGCTCTGAAGCCTTGACCTCAACTGCCTGTTCAGCTGGAGGGTCATTAAGGGGGGCATTTTTGTTGAGTTTGTATTTCTCACGCACTAATTTTTCCAGCTTCTCACGGATGGCAGGCTGAGCCACCAAAAATTGCTTGGCATTCTCTCGTCCTTGACCGATCCTCTGGCCGTCAAATGAAAACCAAGTACCCGATTTTTGGATAACTTCTGCCTCCAGAGACATATCCAGCAAGGAACCGCTATAAGAGATGCCCTCAGTGTGCATGATGTCGCATTCTACTTGGCGGAACGGTGGGGCTACCTTATTCTTTACCACCTTAATTCTAATACGGGCCCCGACTATTAAATCGCCCTCCTTGATGGCACTGATCTTACGCACATCCAAACGCATGGTGGAATAAAATTTCAAGGCATTTCCTCCAGTAGTAGTTTCTGGATTACCAAATACTACTCCCACCTTCATTCTCAACTGGTTGATGAAAACCACCATGGTCTTAGATTTGGAGATCACCGCGGTTAACTTACGCAAAGCCTGAGACATCAAACGGGCTTGCTGAGCCATATGGGCGTCACCCATATTTCCCTCTAATTCATTCTTAGGTACTAAGGCAGCTACCGAGTCCACCACTACTATATCAACGGCACCGCTCCTCACCAATATTTCCACTATCTCTAAAGCTTGCTCTCCATAATCAGGCTGAGACAATAACAACTCCTTGCTTTGCACTCCAATCAAACGAGCATAACGCATATCTAGTGCGTGTTCGGCATCTATGTAGGCAGCTATTCCACCGTTCTTTTGTACCTCGGCTACCGCATGCAAGGCTAAGGTGGTTTTGCCAGAAGCCTCAGGACCATAAATCTCAATAATGCGTCCCCTGGGAAATCCTCCTACCCCTAAGGCAATGTCCAAACCAATGTTGCCGCTGGAGATCACGTCTACATCTACCACCTTGTCAGTTCCCATGTGCATGATAGCTCCCTTGCCATAAAGGCGTTCTATCTGGGACATAGCTATGCTAATAGATTGTTGTTTTTGTTCTGTTTCCTTCTTGGTACTAGCCATCTTAATATCCTATTTGAGGTTGAACTTGCGGCATCCAGGCGGTGTGAAAAACCTATGCGGGTACGCGGGGGGAGGCTCTTTTTGTATCCGAATCTCACAGCATATCCGAATCTCACAGCATATCCGAATCCCGCAGTGTGTATCCGAATCCCACCGATGAGTCGCTTACAGCATCCCGCAAAAACATCCCGCAAAAATATTCCCAAAGCAATGGAAATAGCCGACCATCCTTGGTCAAACTCTAAGGATCAAGTTTGAACTCAGGTGGACAAAGGGTAGTCAAATTAATGGCAATTGTCAAATCAGAAACGATTCGGAAACAATTTAATGCCAAGATAAACGGGTGGATAAATTATTAAAGAAGAAATCAGGATCAAAAAAGATAAGGGTAGCTGGTCTAAGAGCGGCTTTCAGGGTGATAGTATCTCCTTCTCGCAGGTTAGTTTGGTGTCGGCCATTAACGGACAAGCAAGCGTCTTGGTTTTCCAGCAAGCGGTTTATCTTTATATTAACGACAGCTGAGGCAGGCAGTATCAGCGGTCGCGAGCTAAAATTGTACTCATTGATTCCACACAGCACCATGCATTGGGCATTGGGCATTACAATTGGGCTACCGCAGGAGAGCAAATAAGCAGTGCTACCAGTGGGAGTACCTACAATTACTCCATCCCCGCGAATGTTACGGATACGAGCTTGATTCACAAACACTTCCAAACCCAGCATTTTACCAGAACTACGCAAGGCAACCTCGTTAACCACCAAGGCCTGGCTCGATCCATATTCGCACTGCAATAGCAAACGCTCACTGATCACATAATCTCCTCGTAAAAGCTTTTCTAGGGAAGATTCTAGATCGGCACTTTCTGCGGCGGTTAAAAACCCTACTTCTCCATAATTAATTGCCAGCAGCGGACAATATGGTCGTTGAGCCAAAGCATTTAAGACGCTACCGTCCCCGCCCAGCACGATCATTAAATCCAAGTCTGGGATTACTGAGGAATTCTCCAATAAGAAGGTGGAGATGTTTTCCTGTTCCAAACGTTGTTTTACATATCGCAAGGATGCCAGCAGCTTTTCTTGACGGAAGTTAGTTTTCTGGGAGGTACTGGGAGTACGAGATATGATCCCGACCCGATTAAATTTCAGCTTGGAACGAGCCATGTTTAATTAGCTGGCGGATAGAAACTTCTATCAATGAAGGGTCCCAGCGAATCGGCAAGGTGTTTTTGGGTAGTGTTGAGTACTCGCTGACCGCATAAATGGAGTTTCTCAGACACCCGAAGTTTGTCCTGTTGCATGCTGGATTGCTCATATAAACGGGAGAGCATCCCTAGTGGCTCCAGAGCTTCTTGGAGGCGATCCTGCTTAGAAAGCGAATTTTGTAATTCTTCCAGCAGAGGAACAGCCTCAGAAGATTCTCCCAGCTTGATCAAGCATTGGGCTAACATGAGCAGGGAGTTGGAATAAATGGCACTGTGAGGGTTATCAATGATCAATTGTCTTGTTTGTTGCAAGAGGTCAATGGCGCTAGAGAGATTATCTCTTTCCCTGAATAGACTAGCTTGACGCAAGGTTACATAAGCTTGCAGCATCCGAAACTTATTCTGAGTAGCTAAATCAACCGCACTGTGATAATGACCTATCGCTCTCGGCCACTGGAATTCATTCCTTAGACTGTCTGCCAAATGACATAACAACAAGGCTTGCCCGTACTTTTCGTCTAGGAGGACGTATTCTTGCATCACCTGAGGAAACAGGTTTTCCACCTCTTCAGGCATTTGGTCTAAGCAAAAGGCAAATAATTTGTGATGGCGAGTAAGTGCACTCATACGCAGGTCGCCATTTTCCTCAAACACTGCTAGGGCTTTGTCCAGATAGGTTATCCCGCTGTGAGTACTTTGCTTATAAACCCAAGTAACTCCCCTATTGTACCAATCTCGGGCGGTCTGAACCGTGTGAGGAGAAAACATAGCAAAAAATACCAACTGTGAACTTGAATGAATGATTTATTTTATCAGTCTATCTTTTAGGTAGGGATTGCAATCCCCAGCAATTAGCAAGTCCCAATAATTGACAATCCCCAGCAATCGGCAACCCCCAGCAATCGGAACGTAGCAGGGACGGCATTAAGAATTCTTTTGAAGACCGTTAGAGCCATCTGCTCGGGAACGCATGTCTTTTCCCGGCTTAAAGATAGGCAATCTCTTAGGGGCCACCATCACAGATTCACCAGTCTTAGGGTTGCGTCCTAGGTAAGAACCATAGGACTTCAAATAGAACACCCCAAATCCCCGTATCTCTACTCTCTCTCCGTTCTTTAGAGCCGACTTGATGTTCTCAAAAAACAAATTGACTGACTGACTGATGATCTTCCGATTGTGCTTGCGTGACAACTGTGCCGTAAGCTGAGATTTGTTCACGGTTAATCCCTTTGCATAAGAAATAATTGCATAAAAATCACATCAGATAATTTCAGGTACAAGATAAGCGAAAATAACTCTTCACCCCCTATATACTATTATAATGATAACAATGCAATAACATGAAATTAAGGAATAAAATGAAAGGGCAAATTTTTTAATTCAGCCGTGAGTTTTTAAGCCTTTTCTTTGAGGAGCAGAAATACCGCTTGCCAGAACAAGGGTATCATTATTTCGTGGTGACCTAGGATGGTGTAGCCTTGTCCGCCAGCTTGGGTAGGTCTTAGGACCACGTTTTCTTGTGAGCGATAATGCTTGAGCATATCAAAATTTACGGCTAGAAAGCGGTGAGACCGATGTCCGAGGTTTCGCACTACCGTGAGAGCTTTTAAGAAGATCTCAGGCATAATAACCGCAGAGCCAAATAGCAGAGATACTCCTCCTTCCAGCTTAGTGAGTTGCTGGCAGAGAATACGAAAGTCCAGATAACTGGTTTGACCAATGGCAGCTCCATCTGTTTCGGGGTGTTGGTGGGGGGTTTCGGTGCCGATGGCAGGATGAACTGTCAGGGGGATGCCGTTTTGCCAAGCGTTCAGGACCAGGCTTAGTTCGGGGTGGGAAGGTTTTAGGCTTTCTATTTTGCGAGCGACTGATTCTCCATAACCCCAGCCTTTTTGAGCTCCGAGCTTAATCGCTTCGTGTATCCAGGCACTGGTTTCTTGCACGTATCCGAAGCGTCCTTGGTCTAGATTGTCAGACACATTTTCTGAGGTACGTCCGAACATTGCTAGTTCAAAATCGTGGATAACACCTGCTCCGTTCATGCTGAGGCAACCGATTGCCTTATGACGGAGCAATTCTGAGAACAGGGGTGAAAGTCCCGTTTTCACCAGATGGGCACCCATCATTACCAGTACCAAGCGTTTCTTAGAGATGGCTTCGGCAGTTAGATGGACGGCGGTTTTCAGTTGGCTGGCAGCGAGTATGTTTGGCAATCCGTGGAAAAAAGCAGCAAAGCTGCTTTCACCTAGGGTGCATTTACCCAACATGCTGGTATCTACTTTGGTGGGTAGCTCCTCAAAAGGGAAGCGTTTGACATCGCTCAGGTCCAGGGGTGGATAGCGACTCATAGGCTAAGAGGAAGCAGGTTTGGGAGGGAGTCCCATTGCTTTTCGGGCCCGAGCAATGACTTGCTGGGCGGTGGCACGTGCTTTGGTAGCTCCTTTAGCTAAGATGGTTTCTAATTGCTGAGGATCTTCCAATAAGGCGAAGTACTTTTTACGCTTTTGGCTTAGGGAGTTGTTAATGGCTTCAAAGGTAGCTTGTTTGATCTCGCCATAGCCCATGTTTCCTTCACGATAGCGAGCTTTCCAGTGGGTTTGTTCTTCGGGGGAAGCGAAGTGTTTGAAAATTTGGAACACTAGACAGGTATCCGGATCTTTCTTATCTTCCAAAGCAGCTGAGTCGGTCTTAATTTGGAACACCCGCTTTTTTAATTCTTCCTCAGAAGAGAATAAAGGCAGTTCATTATTATGGGACTTGCTCATTTTCTGACCATCAATGCCCAAAATGGTGGCTACCTCAGAGATAATGTGTGCTTGGGGAATGATAAAAGTTTCTCCAAAGTTATGATTAAAACCCCGGGCAATGTCTCTGGCCATCTCTAGGTGCTGCTGTTGATCTTTGCCCACTGGAACTTTATGGGCATCATAAATTAAAATATCTGCTGCCATCAGAACAGGATAAAAAAATACTCCGCTGACTAGAAAATCCCTACCTCCTTTGGCAATGGCATCCTTGTAAGCATGAGCCCTTTCCAGCAATCCTTGGGGAGTGATGCAACTAAGCAACCACGCTAGCTCGGTGACCTCGGGAACATCAGATTGACGAAAAAATACATCCCGCTCAAAATCCATGCCCGAAGCTGCAAATATGGCGGCTATCTGCAGGGAGTCATTTTTAAGTGCCTTAGCATCACGAACAGTAGTAAGGGCATGGTAATCGGCAATGAAATAATAAGTCTGATAATCCTCATACATAGCTAAAGCGGGTTTAATCATGCCCAGGTAATTACCCAGGTGCACGGTCCCGCTAGGCTTAATACCAGAAAGGGTACGCAGATTCTTCATAGGGACTCTTAATAGGGATATTTAAGCCAGTATCACCAGGTCTAAATTGAATATATGACGTGAACAAAGTCTTGACAAGTAATTGGTTGCCATGGAACTAAAGGAAAACTGCCAGATAAAATGATGAAAACTGCCCCCTAGGTTCGGCTACTGTGCGGGAGTGCTTGCTGATGACACTCTAAAATACTAATCTGCAAAGTAGCCCTGACTTTATTAACCAGAGAACACAGGAAGCAGAAAATGTCAAACAGATAAAAGGGAGCAAACAAAATAAAGGCAAATAAAATAGATGCAAACAAAATAGATAGAGTGCAATAAAGAAAAAGAAATAGTAGAAGTACTGAGCGGGGCGTGGCGCAGCCTGGTAGCGCGCACCCTTGGGGTGGGTGAGGTCGGAGGTTCAAATCCTCTCGTCCCGATCAGTCAATAAAGGTCGGATGCTTAGCTGGATATGAGCAACATCAGAGGAAAGCACCTTAAATTTTGGTAGATCCCCGCTTTTTAGCTTAGGTGACTTCGCATTTCTCTCACAATATCTTCGCATTTCTCTCACAATATCTTCACATTTCTCTCACAATATCTTCACATTTATCTCACAATTGCTTGTTAAAGTGTGTGCTGAGGGGTGACTTGCTCCAAAGTTGACTAGTTTTGGTTAGCTAAAATTGTGAAGCTGAGAAAGCCGATAAAGTGCCGCAAGCTGATGTTTGGTATAAGATTTATTAAATTTACGTGGGATAAAAATTATAAAATACATCGCAAAAAGACTGAGCAAAAAATACAGGCTCAGCAGCAATTGTTGCAGACCGTGGTTGATAATTTACCATTTTGGATCTACCTGGAGAATGCTCAACACGAACTTCAAGTTCTCAACATGCAATTTCTGAAAGCACTAGGGGCTTCGGGACAAGACATTAAACATCTAAATTTGAGGGAAATCCAAAAGCGGTTTGGAATTCATTTCGCCGACATTAGTGCTAATGAACGGCGAAGGCTCAAAAGCGGGAAAAAGCTGGAACATGAAATAGAATTTGGCGAACCTAATAACAAAAAAATATTTAAGCTGGTCAAATTGCCGCTGTTTAAGCCTAGTGGGCAGTTACAAGGCTTGCTGACCTACGCTGAGGATATTACTAAGCGACATCAAGCAGAAAAGTGTCTTCAGGAAAGTGAAACCCGCTACCGAGACCTGTTTGAAGCCACATTTGAAGGCTTGGTGGTGTTGTCCGACCGACGCTTAATCGCGGCCAATGAAGCCTTTGGGCAGCTCATGAATTATCCGGTGGAAGAAATGATGGGCGTGAAATTGAGTTCTTTCTTATTTCCCGAAGGCTATGGGGAAACAGGCACAAAATTAATGGGAGATCTGACCGAACTAAAAGATAAACACTATCAAGGCTGCTTAAAACGTAAAAATGGCGATCTGATCCCAGTAGAGGTACTCACTCGCTTCCAAGAATATGAGGGACGTCCAGTAGTAGTAATGGCTCTCAGAGACATCAGTGAACGCAAGCGTATGGAGCAAATGGTACGTCATTTTGTTTCCATGGTTAGCCACGAGCTACGTACTCCCTTGACCTCCATCGCGGGATCCTTAGGCTTGCTGGTGGAATCAGCCAGTAGTAATTTCGATGATGGATCTCAAGAACTACTGCGGATCGCCCACCAAAATTGCGAGCGTTTAATTCGCCTCACCGACGATATATTGGATACTTCACGGCTACAAAGTGGTCACATGCAATTTCACAAAAGTAATGTAGACCTCGTAGCCCTGCTGGATAGAGCCACAGAAGAAATGCGTGCCTATGGAGAAAAATTCCAAGTTAAGTTGCAAATTCGCCGCTCCCATAAGCAGCCCTGCTTAATATATGCCGATGCTGACCGTATCTTGCAGGTGCTGACTAATTTAATATCCAATGCCACCAAATTTTCACCCCGCGGAAAAACCGTTGATATCTATCTTAAGACAGAAACAGAATACGTCTCCGTACGAGTTTGTGATCGCGGGCCTGGCATTCCAGCGAAAAATTCCAACCAAGTATTTATTCCTTTCTTTCAAATGGAAAATGTTCAGCATAAGGGGGGTAGCGGGCTAGGATTAAGTATCTCCAAGCAAATTATTGAGCATAGCGGCGGCGGGATACATTTTAAGTCTCGCCAAGGGGGAGGGGCAGAATTTTACTTCCACTTACCCTTGGTTTCAGGTGATCCACCTGATCGCACCAAGAAAAATAAGCACCAAGTCATCTCCACGGAATCTTTATCCAATTACGTTCCTACGGTGAATATGCTCCATATTGAAAACTAATTTCCGTAAAAAGACAGCTCAAAATAGAGGCAAAATGACCATGAAAAAGGAAGTGTTACTCCTAGAAAGATTAATGCTGGTAGAAGATGATCCAGACATTCGCTTTGTAGTCTGCCAAGTATTGGAAAAATTGGGGGGCTTCCAAATAAAAGCCTATGCCAGCGGAAAAGAAGCCCTGCAAGCGGTGGAAGAACTCAAGCCTCAAATGATATTGCTAGATGTAATGATGCCCGGTATGGATGGCCCAACCACCCTTAAAGAGCTACGCAAAAAACCAGCTTGCAAAGATTTGCCAATCGTTTTCATCACTGCCAAAACTCAGCATGATGAAGTAGAAAAACTGCAAAAACTGGGTGTCCAAGCGGTGATCAGCAAACCATTTGATCCAAAAACACTAACCCAGCAAATTTATTCCATCTGGAACAAGTTTTGTCCTTAATTTCTGGAGGAAAACAGAGGAGCTACAGGAGGTTTGTAAGGACAGTCGGTCGGGCGATATTTATTCAGCTTCCGAGTGGATATGCAAATAGGTGGGTATTGGGAAGCAATAAGAGGGTCTGAGCGGGCCATTTAAGGGGTTGGAGTTTCTGGGAGAGCATTTGTTTTAGGATGGGTGATTTTTTTTGGTCGGGAACAAAGAAGATGCGATTTCTAGCTTGGGTCAGGGGAGGGTAGGTGAGGGTAATGCGAGGGATGAAGCTAGTGGGATGAGGAGTGGCTTTACACCAAAGTTTTTGTTCGTTGATGATTGATGCTTGCTGAGGAAAAATTGAAGCGGTATGTCCATCAGTTCCAATGCCTAGTAGGGCAAGGTCTAGTTGTCCTTGGCGACCGAGCAGTTTTAGGAGCAGTTTGTGGTAGTAAGTAGCTGCGACTGAGGGAGTGGGTCTTTCGCCATGAATGCGGAAAATCTGTGGTCTTTTGGTGCCAGAAAGATTGGCTAGCAAGTGTTCTGCTACTAGGCGATAATTGGATTCGGGTTCATTAGGAGGTACACAGCGTTCATCTCCCCAAAACAGCCATACCTGCGACCAAGAAATACCACTAGAACGCGCCCAATAAGAAAAAAGAGGCTGAGGACTACTCCCACCGCAAAGAGAAATGGTACAACGACCGCGTTGCTGAATAGCCTCTTGGGCAATCTGGTCCAGCAGAGCCGCACATTGGGCTATCAGGGTGGAAGCTTGGGAATTAACATGCAGTGTGGGAGCAGGCGAAATATCCATGGGGGGCATGCCTATAAATAATTGCTAAGCCCAGCAGGGCGGTATCTTGGTGGGGCAGTAATTCGGGTAGGTAGTAATTCGGGTAGGTAACTCGGGTAGGTGGTAACTCGGGTAGGTAGCAAATCAGTTAGGCAGTAATTCGGGTAGGCAGTAACTCGGGTAGGTAGCAAATCAGTTAGGCAGTAATTCGGGTAGGCAGTAACTCGGGTAGGTAGTAATTCGGGTAGGCAGTAACTCGGGTAGGTAGCAAATCAGTTAGGCAGTAACTCGGTTAGGAAAATATCTGAGACTTAGATCTTTAAGCCAGACTGCCATCAACCGCGGGAGTACTTTTCCCAGTTAATTTTATGGCGGGCGGCTAGTTGCTCGGCTTCCTTAGGTCCCCAATCTCCCGCGGCATAGGTGGGTAGTCGGCGGCATTGCTGCTGCTGCCAAGCCTGATGGATACGGCTTATGAAAGACCAAGCGGCTTCATTTTCATCGTTGCGGATGAAGAGGGTACTATCGCCAAGCATGGCGTCTTGGATGAGTCTTTCATAGGCTTCGGGAGTATTTCCGCCAAAGGAGGAGCCATAATTAAACTCCATTTTAACAGGTGAAATGTGCAGCTGCGAGCCGGGTTTCTTACAGCCGAATTGAAGGGAAATTCCCTCATTAGGCTGGATATGGATGTTAAGCTGGTTGGGGGGTAAGCTAGTCTGACTAAATAGCCAGTGAGGAACCTGACGAAAATGAATGTTAATCTCGGTGAATTTGAACGGCATGCGTTTGGCAGCTCTTAGCAAAAAGGGAACCTTACTCCAACGCCAATTATCGGCATACAAGCACATGGCTATGTATGTCTCGGTGGTAGAATCAGGACGGACATCGGCTTCTTCCAAATAGCCGCAGACAGACCCTCCCCCGATATTCCCTTTGGAATACTGAGCCCGCACGACATGGTCATCCATTTTCTCCTCTGGAATAGGACGCAAACAACGCAATAACTTCACCTTCTCATCCCGAATCGCATCCGCCTCCAGTGAGGCAGGAGGCTCCATGCCAAATAAACATAGTACCTGAAATAAATGGTTCTGTACCATGTCACGCAAAATGCCAGCTTCCTCAAAATAACGACCGCGTCCTTCCATCCCTACTGTTTCAGCTGAGGTAATCTGCACGCAATCTACATAACGATGATTCCAAAGCGGTTCAAATATCCCATTGGCAAACCTAAAACTAAGCAAATTCTGGACTGTTTCTTTTCCCAAATAATGATCAATACGATAAATCTGCGACTCAGACAGAGTACTTAGCAAAATGTTGTTTAGCTGGTGTGCCGAAGCTAAGTCTCTCCCAAATGGCTTTTCCACAATTAAGCGAAACCAAGGCTCGGCAACCCGACTGATCAAAGATGATTGCTCCAGCTGTGCCACCACTTTGGGAAATACAGAAGGCGGGGTAGCTAGATAAAATAACCGATTGCACTGCAAATCGTAACGCTGGTCCAATTGCTTGATGGTGGTAGCCAATTCTTGATAGCTAGCGAATTCCTCGTATTGCAGGCATTGATATTCCAACCGGCGGGCAAATGAATTCCACTCCTCGCCAGTAAAAGAAGGTGAATCAAGGGACGTTTGACACTCTGTACGCACGGACTGAATAAATTCTTCCCTAGATAAAGGTGAGCGAGAGGCCCCTAACACAGCAAACTTCTCGGGCAATAGCTTCTTGCAGTGCAAACTATAAAGAGCTGGAATCAACTTGCGTTTGGTTAAATCACCAGAGGCACCGAAAATTACCAACAGATGTGGTTGTATATTGTTGAGGACGGTTAATCCTTGGATCTGGGGCGGGTCTTTTTTAGTTGCTTGGAGGTTCATGGCGATGTCTATTGAGTGGTTTAGGATATTCTGGCAGGTACTTGGTTGAATTGATCATCTATGAGACAACATAAAGAAGAATGTGCAGATAAGAAAGTACTAGTGAGACAACATAAAGAAGAACACACGAAGAAGGACACATAAAGAAGAATGCATAAAGAAGAAAGGTAGTGAAAAAATCCATTAAAGGAAATAATAGAGCAAGTCTGACCTGAACTGGTCAAAGCCGAGCACCCTATAAGTTGCTCATAAGGTAGGATGGTATGCAACTCACCAGCCAGGATACTATTGTAGCCATTGCTACTGCTACTGGAATGGGTGCAGTGGGGATCGTACGCCTGAGTGGGAATGAAGCGGTAGCTATTGCTCAGCAGTTGTTTATTGCTAAGAATGATAAACCCTTGAGTAGCTTCAAGGAGCGTCACTTGGGATTGGGATATTTACGGCATCGGGGAAAGATGCTAGACCAAGCCCTAGCTGTTGTGATGCCTGCTCCCCGCTCTTATACGGGTGAGGAAGTGGTGGAATTGCATTGTCATGGAGGGCCATTACTGCTGCAATTGGTGCTGGAAGCCCTCTTGGAGGCTGGTGCCAGATTGGCACAGCCAGGGGAGTTCACTAGACGTGCCTTTGTCAATGGTATATTGGATCTCACCCAAGCAGAAGCGGTAGGGGAGCTGATCACGGCTCGCTCTCCTCAAGCCTTGGACGTCTCTATCAACCAGCTACGCGGACGACTGCAGCAGAGCATCCAAGCCCTGAAGGAACTATTGCAAGAAGCGGCTGCTTATCTGGCTGCCAGCATTGATTTCTCTGATGAGTCCGATGTCAATTTCTCCAGCAAGAAAGAAATCCAGCAACGTTTGCAGCAAGCCCAAACAAATTTACTAACCATGGTCAAAGATGCTCCCAAAGGGCGAATGATGCTCCAAGGCTTAACCGTAGCCATTGTCGGAGCTACCAATGTGGGTAAGTCCAGCTTGCTCAACCTGTTCCTCGCTGAAGAACGTGCCATTGTTACTCAGCAACCAGGCACCACCAGAGATACCATTGAAGGAACAATCATAATCGCAGGACTGGCATTCACCCTCACCGATACCGCCGGACTCCGCAATGCCAAAAACCAAATTGAACAAGCAGGCATAAAACGTACCCACCAAGCCATCCAACTGGCGGACATCACCCTACTAGTACTGGATGGATCTACCAAAATCCCCTCCCACAGCCAAAAACTGCTCAAAGATCTCAACCCCGCCCAAACCCTGATCGTCATCAATAAAAAAGACCTCACTCCAAATCCCCTCTGGCAAACACAGCTTGAAAACTGGAACTGCATTAACATCTCTGCTCTCCACCGCGACGGACTTACACAACTCCAACAAAAACTCCAACAACTAGCCCTCAGCGAAACCAAACCCCACTACGAACACGCCCTGATCACCAATGCCCGACAACTCCAATCAGCCCAAAAAGCCCTTAAAAATATCAATCAAGCCTTGCAAACCATCACCCAACCCCAACACCAAGCCTGGCTCGCCGAAGACATCAACCAAGCACTCCAAGACCTCAGCGACATAGTCGGTAGCACCACCACCGATGATATCCTAGACAAAATCTTTGCTAGATTTTGCATCGGCAAGTAATTATTACTGCCTTTAAGGGAATGAATTTACATTTAGGCTAATTAATTAAATTGTGCTAAAAATACCACAGAGTAGCCAAACGCTATTTAATCGGGAAGTTGTCGGGGTATAGTTTTAGCTGGGCAGAAAAATAATGCCGATAATCGGTACCTCCTATCTGGTGCAAGTAAGACGGTCACCTTAATTTATTTAAGGCTGTTTATTTTGTTCTAGAAAACGATAAGCGTTTTGGAAGATGGATAGTCCTGCTGGTTTAGATGGGGAGCGTGTCCAGGAGGGGTGTTGAGTGATTTGGCAAGCAGCTTCGGGATGTGGCATTAGTCCGAGGATGCGTCCACTGGGGTCGCAGAGTGCCGCCATGCCGTGTGGCGAGTGATTAGGATTATGAGGATATTCTTCGGTGGGTTTCCCTTGGGGGTCGCAATAGTAGAGAGGGCAGAATGTCGGGTTATTTTTTAACTGGTCTGGGCGGTCGGACAGCAGTTGTCCTTGGCCATGGCGAATGGGGAGGCTGATTCTAGTGAGATCTTTGGTGAAGATACAGGGAGATTTCTGATTAACAAGAAGCTCCACCCAGCGATTTTCAAAACGTCCGTGGGCATTGTGGGTGAGCGTAAATTTGGGTAGAGGGGTGCTAGGTGTTGATAGTGTTTGGGAGCTTGGCTCTGGCAGTAGTCCGAGTTTGACCAGTAGCTGAAAGCCATTGCAGATGCCTAAGATTAAGCCCCCCCCTTGGATAAAATTCAGCAGGTATTCTAGGAAATTTTTTCCATCGGGAAGGGGGCAATATCGGAAACGATTGACGCAAGCTTGGGCACAGCCGAGGTCATCACCATCTAGGAAGCCGCCGGGGAAGATTATCAGTCGGGTTTTTTCCAGTTGGCTGGTGCCGTGGCGATAAAGGCTGGTCAGGGGAATCAGGGACACCCCGAACCCCGCCTGATAGCAGGCTTGCTGGGTTTCTGTTTCACAGTTGATGCCCAATCCGGTGATGATGGCGGTGTCAATGCTCATGGTGGGGGGTACTTAGAGTATGAGTGGTTGCGGGTGGGGAGTGCTTAAGGGGCGGGAGTGCTTAAGGGGGGGAGTGCTTAAGGGGTTCTTGCCAAGTTTTTTTAAGGGTTTCTAAAGTAGTATTCAGGCTGGTGGATTTTTCGTTTAAGGCAGTGAAATTTTGGTCTTCGGTAACCTTGCCTAGCAAGCAATAGGAGGTCTCTGCGAATTTTTCTTCAAAGGATTTTTGGTGCTGTGGTCTAATGGTTACAATCAAACGCCCGGGGCTTTCCGAAAAAAGCAGTTGTGCCAGAGGGAGTTTTTCCTTCTTTATCCAAGCTTTTAGCTGGAGCCGCATGCCATAGCCTCCCGCGAAGGCACTCTCTGCCAAAGCAACGGCAGCACCGCCATCGGAGCAATCATGAGCAGAGCAAATCCAACCCTTTTGGATGGCGTTATACATCTTTTGATATATTTTCAGATGTTCCTCAGGATAAGTTTTCGGGGGATGTCCGTAAAGTTTGGGAGGATGGGAATCAGCGGAGGATAGGTTCTTTTCGGTATGTTTTGCTGGCAAGAATTCGGCTAGGAACTCAGAGCCACCCATTTCTCCCCTGCTGCGTCCGATGATATAAACCAAATCGCCGGGTTTTTTGACGTCCATGGAAATCGCTCTTTGTACCTCGGGGACAACGGCAACGGCAGTGACCAGCACGGTGGGAGGAATGGATAGGCGGAAATTACCCATCACAAAGTCGTTTTTCATGCTGTCCTTGCCCGAGATAAAGGGAATTTGGTAGGCACAAGCGGTGTCATAAAGAGCTCGGGCGGCCCGTACTAATTGAGCCGTTTTATAGCTGGCATCAGGATTGCTGGCAGACGGTAAAGGGTCGCACCAACAGAAATTATCCAAAGCCGCCGCGTGACTGGGATCAGCACCCACTGCCACCAAGGAGCGTACTGCCTCATCCATAGCACAGGCAGCCATGTTGTAGGTGTCCCAATCGGCGTAGCGAGGGCAAATGCCATGGGCTATCGCAATGCCAGCAGGGCTATCGGGGCTTGTCCTCAGTACGGCAGCATCACTGGGACCATCTTGACCTTCACCGCAAAGAGGCTTTATCACCGAGCATCCTTGTACTTCATGATCGTATTGACGCACAATGCTCTCCTTACTACACACATTTAAGCGTCCTAGCACTCGTAGTAGCCAAGCGGTTAGGTCACCAGCGGGGGCAGGCTTTGATGAAAACTCAGGATGATAAACTGGGGCCTTCCATTCGGCTTTCAGTTCCATCTGGGGTGTGCCGTGATGGAGGAAATCCATATCCAAGTAGCCTGCTATTTTTCCCTTATGATAAATGACAAATTGCCCCGAGTCAGTAAATTCACCTAGTACGGTACACTCTACCTGCATTTCTGCTGCCAGCTGCAAAAGCTCTTTTTCTTGGGCCGGAGGAACTGCCAGAGTCATGCGTTCTTGGGATTCAGAAAGCAAAATCTCCCAAGGCTGCAAGCCCTTGTATTTTAAGGGAGCACGCTCTAAGTGCAATTTTGCCCCTCCGCTCATGATCGCCATTTCTCCTACCGAAGAAGATAATCCCCCCGCACCATTATCGGTGATGGCATTAAATAAGCCCCGATCGCGGGCTAGGAGGAGGAAATCAAACAGCTTCTTTTGGGTGATGGGATCCCCAATTTGCACCACCCCTAAGGGAATGTCCCGCTTGAGTTCCTGCGAGGAAATAGTTGCCCCATGGATGCCATCCCGACCAATGCGTCCCCCGCACATGACAACTAAATCTCCGACTGCGACCCATTTCTCATGCCCTGGACGACCCCCCAACTGGCGAGGAATCAAGGCTCCGCTGCCACAGAAAACTAGCGGCTTAGCCATAAAGCGGGCATCAAAACACAGGGAGCCATTTACCGTAGGTACGCCAGATACATTTCCTCCATGCTCCACCCCCCGAATGACCCCCTCCATGATACGACTAGGGGCTAATAAATCACTACCGATCGGTGGATCATCATCAGGCGGAGCTAGGCAAAATACATCGGTATTGAATATTAACTTACCCCCTCTGCCAGTTCCAAAGGCATCCCGATTAACCCCTAAAATGCCCGTTAAAGCTCCCCCATAGGGATCCAGTGCCGAAGGCGTATTATGAGTTTCCACCTTAACTGCCAAGCCCCAATTATCATCCAAAAGCATAACTCCCGCATTATCCACAAATACCGATAAGCAGTGGTCTCGCTGGCCTAGTTTTTTGCGGATCGCTTGGGTCGCTCCTTTAATATAAGTATCAAATAGGGAATTAATACAGCTGGGTTTTTCAGATCCCTCTTGATAGTGAATGCGAGCCTTGAATATCTTATGCAGGCAGTGTTCACTCCAAGTTTGTGCCAGTACTTCTAGCTCCACATCGGTAATGCATTCTTCCAGCTTCACATTAGTAAAGAATTCCTCCGAGCCTATTTTTTTTCGCTGCTCTTGGATTTTTGGGCTAATGAAATGGTTCACCAAGGCTTTGAGTTCCTCTTCAGACAAGGCTAGCGTTCTATCCCTAGACAAGAATAGCAATATATCCTCAGACAGCGGTTGTGGGTTGGTGACATCAAGTAGGTGTAATTTAATGGACGGAGCACTTAATTCTACTTGGGGTAAGGAGAAAAATTGTGATGGCAGATCAACGAATATTTTATCATGAGTTATGTTCTTGTATTCTGTTTTTGCCAAATAATCATTGATGAACTCTATCTCCTGCTTAGACAAAGGGTCTACATCATGCACCAGCGGATTAGCCATCCAGTTTTCAGCTAGGTAGAGGATTTCATCTTTGTCTAATTCATTGCTTAGGAATAGGAAATAACCCTGGGTACTGAACACCGATTGAATGGGGGGGGTGGGGATGTTGCAACGCCAGCAGAGATTTTCTTGAGCGGTGCGTCCGAGGCTGTCGGTTACCCCACGCTTGAAACCTACCTCTACATACCAGTCAAAGTCTGGTTCTCTTAGCAGCTCGCCATTGACACAGCACTGGGAAAGCACTGGATCGGCAAATAATTCCTGACCTAGTTGGCGTAGATTTTCAGGTGACTGGGAGGGCAGAAAATCATCAGCCATCTTGTAGATATTAGCAGTTCTTAGGTTTTTTAGAGTGAATTTGCTTTCTTTATTGATGCGTTGCTTTAATTTCTCCCCGAGGGGATCTGGGTAGGATGACTTGGTGAATATTTCTATCCTTCGCATTTATCTAATTTCTGGGTGTTGCGGTAGAGGGTTTGGCGGTGCTAGGGCTGAGGTTTTGTCGTCCTTGGAAGGCTTGGTCTAAGGTTATGTCATCGGCATATTCCAAGCTACCTCCTACGGGGATGCCCCGTGCGAGCCGAGTTAGGCGTAGGTCATGTTCCTTCAAGAGATTGGCGAGGTGCAGGGCAGTGGCTTCTCCGTTCATGGAGGGATTGGTAGCCATGATGATTTCTTGGATTGGTTGAGGGGTTTGGTTGGCTTGGGTTATTCGTTGTAGGAGCTCTGCTATTTTAAGTTGTTGGGGGCCGATGCCATCTAGGGGTGAGATGCTACCCATCAGCACATGATAGACCCCATCAAAGACTCTGCTGCGTTCAATCACGTAGATATCCACGGGTTGTTCCACCACGCAGATGCTGGAGTGGTCGCGGCGAGGGTCTTGGCAGATGGGGCAGAGAGGGTTTTCGGCGTAGCTGAAGCAGCGTTCACAGAAATGGATTTCGCGGCGGGCGTTGCTAATTGCGGTAGCGAGTTGGTCGGACAGCCCTGATTGATCGCGTAGTAGTGAGAAGGCTAGTCGTTGGGCGGTTTTTTGTCCAACGCCGGGGAGTCTTGCTAGGGCGGTCACCAGTTTTTCTAGGGAGAGTGGGACGCTCATCAGGCGGGATCAGGAGGGGAGGAGATGTGGGGGGTGAGGGGGGTAGGGAGGTTGGGAGGTTTTTTTAATTTCACTTTTAGGATTTCATGGGATGGAAACGAGTTTTTAATTTGCTGAACCGCGGGGTGTTGGAGGGTTTCAAGTTCTGCGGGGGTATAGCTGGGATTATTTGCCTTAGTTGGTGCGGTATTGTGGGGGGTGTAAGGGGAGGGTTGGACTGGTGGGGTGGTGAGGACGGGATCGGTGAGGACGGGATCGGTGAGGACGGGATCGGTGAGGACGGGATCGGTGAGGACGGGATCGGTGAGGACGGGATCGGTGAGGACGGGATCGGTGAGGACGGGATCGGTGAGGACGGGATTGCTTGTTTCTGCCGAGCTGGCTTGCTGGGGTTCTGCCTGTTCTACGGTCTGAGCTGGGGGCTGGTTTGTGGGTTTGGGGGAGTTTTCAGTATTAGAGACAGAGGGTAGCTTATCATGAGTATTATTCTGCCCTGCGGTACCCTGTTCTGTGGCATCCCGCTCTATTTTACCATGCTCTATTTTATCCCGTTCTATTTTATCGCTTTGGACGGCGTGGCGGGCTTCTTCTAGTAGAAACCCTATTCCTGCTAGTGATTTTAGCTGGCAACCCTTTAGTATCGCCATTTCTAGGCACATTTTTTCAAATCTGCTTTGGCGCATGTGCTGTTCTGCCTCCAGCAAGACATAAAACAGCTGCTGTAGAACATCGGTTGAGAGCTCTGCTCGGGCTAGAAAATCTCGGGCTTCTACCGAGATACGGGCGGCTGAGAGGATCTCTGAATTATTTTTAAGCTCGGGCGAATTTGACTGCAAAGCTAGTAGCATGCTCAGTCCGCTGACTTCTTCTATCAATTGTCCTAGGAGTGTGCCTAGGGATCCTCCTTGCTGATAGACTTCATCTAGGGCTACCAGAGCCTTAGCTGGTTGTTGTTCTAGCACAGCTTCTAGCACTTGCCAGACTGCATTTGCTTCCAGCAAGCCCAGCATTTCCAGGATCTTGCCAGCTTGGGCTTTTTTACCTGCGAATGCCCATATTTGATCTAAGCCCATTAGGGCATCCCGCATGCTACCATGGGCATGCTGAGATAAGGCTGATAAGCTGCGTTCTGATAACTCAGCTCCCTCTTGTCGGGCAACCTCCCCTAAATGCTTGGCTATCTGTTCTCCTGATAATCTAGCAAATTGAAAACGCTGACATCGGGAAAGCACCGTACTAGGTATTTTCTGGGATTCTGTGGTAGCAAAAATAAAGGTCACATGCGGGGGAGGTTCTTCCAATATCTTCAATAAGGCATTGAAGGACTCCATCGTCAGCATATGCACCTCATCCATAATGTACACCTTACGAGATGCCCGAGAAGGAACATACTTGGCGTTCTTACGCAACTCCCGAATACTGTCTATCCCCCGATTAGAAGCAGCATCCATTTCTTGCACGTCCACACAGGCATTCCTGAGAATGGACTCACAAATATCACAATTATTGCACGGCTCTCCTCCCTCACCACGATGCTCACACAACAACGCCCGAGCCAAAATGCGAGCTGCACTGGTCTTGCCTACACCCCTAGGGCCACTAAACAAAAATGCCTGTGCCAAACGACCACTACTCACGGCTGTACTTAAAGCCTCTGCGGTTAACTCTTGACCTAGTAACTCCTTAAATAGCTTCGGACGTAAACGCTGAGCTAATCCTTTACACTCTCCCACTTGATTTCTCCATCAACAACAAGCCAAATAATTGCTCTTGTTATCCTCTCATATTTCAAACCACTTTGGCAGGCTACTGGTGTAAATGAGTACTATTTTTACTCTGCTTACATATTTAGAATTTATTATAAAACTTGCTACCATATCGCAGACAGGATAATAGGGGAATTAAAGGGGTTGATCATGAATTGCCAGCAGAGGTACTAGGCATATCGGTATTTGGGTAGATTTTTTACGGAAAGCAGTGGATGAAGAATGTGTTGATAACTGGGGGTGCGGGTTTTATAGGCAGCCATGTATGTCGGATGGAGTTGGAGGCGGGTCATCGGGTGTGCTGTATGGATAATTTTTATACTGGCAGTAAGGGGAATGTGAGTTCTTTATTGGGAAAGGATTTTCGGGTTCGGGAGGGAAATGTGTGTGATGGGGTGGATTTGAGTGAGATGGTAGCGGTGTATCATTTGGCGTGTCCTGCGTCTCCGGTGCATTATCAACGGGATGCGGTAGGTACTTGGCGTACATGCGTTTTGGGGATGTTGCGGGTACTAGAGGCTCTGAGAGACAGAGGAAAAGGAACTCGGTTGTTATTTGCTTCTACTTCAGAGGTGTATGGGGATCCTCAGCAGCATCCTCAGACTGAGGATTATTGGGGGAATGTTAATCCATTGGGGGTACGCTCTTGCTATGACGAAGGCAAGCGAGCTTCTGAATCGTTGCTGATGGATTATTATCGGCAATATGGGGTGGATGTGTGTTTGGTACGTATTTTCAATACTTACGGGCCCTTTATGCAACCAGACGATGGACGGGTGGTGAGCAATTTTATTTGTCAGGCGTTGCGAAATAAGCCTTTGACCCTTTATGGGTCTGGACTTCAGACGCGTTCATTTTGTTATGTTTCCGATTTGGTAGAAGGGATGCATTTGATGATGAACAAGGAGGGATTAGTGGGGCCTGTGAATTTGGGTAATCCGACCGAGATAAATATGTTGGAGTTGGCAGATACAATAAGAGAGTTGACCAATTCACGCTCGGACATAAAATATCTGCCAGCTCGCGAAGATGAGCCCAGGCAGAGATGTCCCGACATTGGATTAGCAGAGCGTCAGTTAGGTTGGAAGCCTAAGGTTGGTTTGCGGGAGGGGTTAGTGCCTACGATTGCTTTTTTTGAGAAGTGCCTGCGATAAGAGTGCCTGCGATAAGAGTGTCTGCAGTAGTGCGAGAGGAGGGGTGGGGAGTATCAGTTTATTCGGTGGAGTTTTGGCAAGGATTTGTGCGATGATTTGGGTAAGGATTCTCACCAGTAGTTAGTTATCAGTTAGGGAGGATGGTCCTCATTTGTTCTTCATCGGAGAGAGATTCTGGTTTATTCACATCGGAGGTCACCCCCGTGATTTTTGTATGGGGGTATTCTGCGGTGGTTTCGATTGGTAGAGAGGTGGAAATTTTATAATGCGAAGCAGTTTTTTGTTCTTGAATGCCTTTAATACAACGGTCAATTTGCAAGCAGGAGGGTTTATCTTGTGGGTAACATACTAGGCATTTTTTAAGAAGGGCGAGGGCGTCTTCGTATTTGTTTTCCTTGATACGAACAATGGCAGTTTCATAATAGGGAGTGAGAGAGATTTTTTTATTACGAATATCAGGGGGGTCGCCTGCCAGCACTTCGTAGATATTTAGGGTATCATTGTGTCCCTTTATGTGGGTGCTACCCAGATTCCTAACAGGGAATTGAGCAGGGTTTTTAAGTCCTTGGTAGGTGTTTTCGGTAATCAGTATCTTAGCATCGTAAAAACGGGTGAGGGCTTCCACATGAAAAGCTGAATTAACGGTATCGCCGATGACAGTGCTATCTAAGCGATTGTTGGTGCCTAGTACTCCAATCATGGTGGGTCCGGAGTTAATGCCTATTCCGGTAATAATGGGATTTGAGTTTTTATCTTTACGAAGAAGGTTGTACAAGCGTAACCATCTTTGGAGTAAAATGGCACATTCAATAGCATCTTCTGGCTGGCGGCCAAAAATAGCCATAATAGCATCGCCAATGAATTTATCTATGAAGCCACTATGACGATAGACGATATTTCCCATCCCATTGAAATAATTGTTCAGAAATTCAAAATTTTCCTCAGGGCTCATGTTAGCCGACAAGCGAGTAAAAGTACAAATATCAGAAAACAGTACAGTCAGATTCCGCTCGACGGCTTCTCCATTGTGTATTTCGGTGACTTCCTTCTTGCTTAGCAGTTCCAAAAACTGTTTGGGAATGAATTTATCGGCGGTGTCTGTTATACGACGGACCTTGTCTTTTTCTAAAAGTACCTTGTCTTTTTCCAAAAGCACATCATCCATGGCTTCGGACCGTTGCTGTTGAACATTCCTTAAGAAACCTCCTAGCTGAATAATTAAGATAGGACTGCAGACCATAAAGATAATGTTCACCAGATAAAATTCCGTACCAACGGGCAACCAGCGATTTGTTCCCCAGCTCCCCAACAAGATGGCTAGTAGGGTAAGTCCCCAACCGCATCCTAGGAATAGTTCTGGTAGCCAATTAATTTTATGGGGGTGTTTTTCATGTTTCTGATATTTATAGTGGATATAAGAATTGCTCAGCCAAGAAGCAGCTATCAGCCAAGCTAAAATAATATGAGGAATAGGGCTGGCAATCAAGGTAAGAGCAATATCAGCTCGTCCTAAACCTATGACTACACTAAAGCCAAAAAAGCCGATCATCCCCAGTTGAAAAGGCTTAACATAACGGTTGATAGGAGTAGGGTTCTGTTTGGCTACATACATTAATAACGCAACTCCAAAAGCTCCTATTACAAAATTCCAGTACTCATTGTCAAAGTTAAGGGCAAGATCACTAACACTCTTTGACAGAGGTGATAAAATGCCAAACAAGTACAATCCCCAACCGATAAAATGTAATTCTAATAGAACTTGGAGTTGATTTTTTACGAAAAAATAAAATGCCAGCTGATACGCTGCCAAGAACACCACCCCAAACTCTATGATGCTTAACAATGATGATCGGTCGGTAAACACATCTCGTGCTAAAGCTGAGGTAGGCATCAGCATGGAAATTAACCAAAATATAGCCAGTATTTTTTTGTTCAAGGCTTTGTCCTTTTTATAATCTGCAGCTTAAAGAATTCCCCAATAATATCAAGCAAAGCTTCGGCATCAAAAACCTGTGTACAACCAATTATTCAGCTACTAGCAAATGAAAGTAGTACTACCAGTCTAATTGAGGTTTCATTTAATATCCCATATCTATTACTAGGCTACTAATGGCAATCGGTATAAACGAGAGTAGGGAATTGTATATTTTTTCAGCTAGTGTGTCAAGTTTTTTCTGTTTTTATCCTGAGAATCTAGCTATGCTGATATATCCAAAGAGCAATCAAATGATTTAATAGCTGGCGAAAAATATATTCTCGCTTTGGAGGAGTTTTTGTAAGAGCATAGGAGGAGAGTTTATTTTGATTGCCGCCTAAGACAGAGTTATTATTCAGTTGGAATTATTGTTATTAGTAGCGAAATTTGGGTAAAAATCAGTCAAGGTCAAGTTTGTTCAAGGAAAGATATACTTAGATGAAGGGTTGGTTTGGATTAGTACTGGCAGTTTTATTTAGTGGGTTATTTTTATATTTAGCACTGCGTGGTTTAGATTGGAATGGGCTATGGGTGATCTTGAAACAAATGGATCTGTTTTGGATACTGCCCTTATTTTTGAGTATGGGGGTGTTTGTTTGGTTGACTGGAGTTCGTTGGAATGTGCTACTGGCTCCTCAGCTTAAGCTGCGTTGGAGGGATAGTGCTCCTGCCTTGATGGCTGGATTTGCGGGCAATAATTTACTACCCTTTCGTTTGGGCGAAGTGTTGCGGGTGGTAGTATTGAGTCGCTCTCATAAATTATCTTTAACGGGGGTGACCGCGACGGTAATCGCTGATCGCTTGTTGGATGTACTGGCGGTGGTGTGGCTTTCCTTAGCAGTGTTGCCGTTTTTACCTCCCTTGCCCAAAGTCCTAAATTTGGGTTCTCAGATTTTGGTGTTATTAGCCTTAGGAACGGTTATCATCATGTTTTTATTTGTTTGGCGACCGCAATTATCCTTTGCGATTTGGAATAAAGCTAGCCGCTGGCTCCCTGATAAGATATCCCACCAAGGAGATAAATTGCTGGAGCAACTAGTTATAGGCATGGAAGCTCTGCGTTCGCCTATAAAATTGAGCTGGATAGTGTTTCTTTCCCTGCTTAAATGGCTGGCAGGGGGACTTATGGTTTATTTTTCCTTGATCGCAGTAGGAAGACCAGTCCCTTTTCAGCAAGCCATTCTGGCTCTTAGTGCCATGGCGTTTCTCTCTAGTGCCCCTAGTTTGCCGGGATTTATCGGGGTTACTCAGATCGCCTTTAGCGTGGCTCTGGTCTGGTTGGGCACTTCTAATGAACAAGCAATTGCTGCCAGTGTGATCTTCTGGTTGGTTCAGTGGTTAACCACCACGATTGCTGGGGGAGGGATTATCCTTTGGTATTTAATGAAATATAAGAAAATATCTTTAATTAAGCCGCTCAGCTAGAATCTTTTTCTGTTTCCTATTGATGAACGGAGACCGAAAATGGAAGCTGGGCAGGGGTAAAGTCTAAGAAATCTGCCGAGGCCAGCGTGTAGAAAATTTCCTGATGCCATCCCTTGGGGGCGCGTTCCCATTCTGGGAGAAAATGGAAGTGCCCGTAGGTGATGGAACGGACTGGGTATTGGCGGATGAGGTTATCTAGGGGAGTGGGTTTTCCTTGTGAATCCCAAGGAGGAAAATGAAGCAACACATGGATGCCATCAGGGGGTTGAAGTTTTACCGCGGCTTGCAGTGATTGTTTCAGCAGGTCTAGTTCTTGTTGGAAGATTTGTTTATCATCAGTTTGGGAATAGGGGTCTTGGGGGGCGAGCCAGCCACAAGTACCGCAGAAAGCCAGCCCTTGATGGAGTATAGCCGTACCGCGTAGCAATTTTAAGGAGTGTGGCTGATGCTTAAATTGATTTTCTGGTGGCCACCAGCGGTCATGATTGCCGGGGACGATTATTTTTAAGGCTCCAGTTAATTGGGAGACCCAAAAAAGATCGTGATAAGCATGGTTCATGTTGTTAGCCCAAGATATGTCTCCGGGTAGCAGGACAACGTCTTGGGGTTGGATGATTTTTTCCCAGTTTGCGGCAATTTTTAACCAGTGTTTCCGCCAATGTTCTCCAAAGATGTGCATTGGTTTGGCGGCTTCGCTACCGATAGCATCATTAAAGGAGAGGTGTAAATCTGAGAGTGCCCACAGCTTCATTGAGTATTTTCACAAAGATTATGATAAGACTGCCGGCAGTTTTTCTAGTAATAGCAGACAAATTATAGTTAATTGATATATGTTCTTAAACACCATTTATCCTGCTAGTACATGCTCAAAAACGAGGATATTGCTCAGAGTACTTTTCTTAACTGGGCTACTGTTGAGTTCAGCTGGGTATGCCGTGGCTTTGGGATGTCCAGATTTAATTCCGGTGGCACGGGTGATAAAGTTACAAAAGCGTCTGGAGGATGAAGGTTTCACTAAGAGTTGGTTGCAAAAAGTATTTGTAGGGGCTCGGTTGTGTGATACCAGAAGGGCAGTTCGTTTTAACATACTTCACCCTCAGCCCGATTCTTATTATAGCCAGTTCACCGAGGCTTATTCTTTGCGTCTGGCACGCAAATTTTTGCGGAAGCAACGTCGGCAATTGGAGGCAGCTGCCACACTTTATCAAGTCCCCGCAGAAACAACCACTGCCATATTGCTGGTGGAAACTGCTTTTGGACGCACTCCCCGACCTTACTATGCCCTTAGCGTATTTGCTTCCCTAGCGGTAATTAATCCCCGAATAGATACTGCGTCCTATTGGCAAGACTTTCGTCGCCAGCATCCCGAGCTTAAACGACCATGGTTGCGGTCACGATTAAAAAAGAAATCCCGTTTCGGATATGAGCAGCTAGTAGCTCTTCTGAAGCTCAATCGGGATACCCCAGGGGCGGTGAGAAGGATTCGCAGTTCTTATGCAGGAGCACTGGGTATTCCCCAGTTCATACCTACTAGCCAGCTACAGTGGGCAGTGGATGGCAATCAAGATGGCGTTATTGATTTAGATCAGATCCAAGACGCCATTTCCAGCGTTGCCCGGTATTTGAATAAACACGGCTGGAAATCCAATGCCAACTCTGAGCAGAAATGGAAAGCAGTATGGGCGTACAATCACTCTGCCGATTATGTGGAAACCGTCCTAGAGATCAGCAGACTACTAAAGAATAGGCGTGGAAAATAGGCGTAGAAAATAGGCGTAGAAAATAGGCGTAGAAAATAGAACTGAAAATACTTGCGAATCCACATTAATTTTTTGGTACTAAGTTGGTCTTGGTGGTGTACAATTTTCTGTTAGACGGATTATTGGTGATCGGGAATGGTTTTGCGGCTAGGTATTTTCTATGAAAGTTTGTGGCTATCTGTTGGGCTTGATTAATTTGCTGGTTTGTCAATTGAAGTTCAATAATTTCTATCCCAATGTCTCCCTTAGGATCTTCGTTTGCTTTAGCGAGATAAAAGAAGCTCAAGGCTCTGACATTAGATTTGGTGACTCCTTTGCCGGTGCTATACATCATTCCCAGTTCATAGTGTGCGGCAGCGAGTCCTTGCTGGGCTGCCACTAGGTATAGTTTTCGGGCTTTAGTGTAATTTCTAGGAGTGCTGTTTCCTGATTTATAAAGCAAACCTAAATGATATTGGGCTAAGGGATCATTTTGGATGACGGCTCTTTCCAGCCATTTTCTGGCTTTGAGAGTATCTAGTGGGGTTCCTAGTCCTTGTTTATATAGGATTCCCAGCTGGGTTTGCGCCTTGGGTTGTCCTGCGAGGGCTGCTTTTTGGTACCATTTTTTGGCGATGGCATGGTTTTGAGGTACTGACTGACCTAGCTGGTATATTAATCCCAGTTCATATTGTGCTTGGGGATTGCCAGATTTGGCATTTACCAGCAAGGAGCCTTCAGGTAAAATAGTGCAGCCAACCAGTACAAAAACAGGCAAGCACAACATTGAAGTTATTGAGTTCTTTAGGGAGTAAGAAAGCTTTTTAGATTTGGTTTTCATCATTTCTTTTGGGTTAGTCAGTATATTAGAGGGATAAGCCAAGGTTACTGGTGCAAGTCAATCCGAGGGGGGTTTATTATTTTTCTAGAAACTGAGTGTAAAAAACGGAGGCTAGTTTTTGAGCTCGGAAAATTTGTATATTGTCCAAACGTTTTTCTAAGATTAGCACCATTTTTTTGGCAGTTTCAGAGCCTCCTGCTTGGGCTAGATAGAAGAAGTTCAGGGCTTTGGAGTCGCTTCTGGTTACGCCTAATCCTCGGTGATAGATCAATCCCAAATTGAACTGAGCTCGGACATGTCCCTGTTGGGCGGCTTTTCCGTACCATTCTCGGGCTTTGAAGTAGCTTTTTGGGGCACCGTGTCCTTTTTCATAAAGCGATCCCAAATTGTATTGAGCCTCCATAAAGCCTTGTTCAGCCGCTTTTAGGTACCATTTTTTAGCGAGCTTACTGTTTTTTTCTACTCCGAGTCCTTTTTGATATATCATTCCTAGGCTGTTTTGGGCTTGGGGATAGTTTTTTCTAGCCGATTTTTTAAGCCATTTCTTGGCTTGGGCATAATCTTGGGGTACACTTTTTCCTTCTTCATAGAGTAATCCCAATTTGTACTGGGATTTAGCATGGCCGGTTCCAGCTCTGACAAAGAGTTTTCCATCTATGTTTCCGGTACAACCAACCAGAAGAAAACTAATATAAAATGTCAATAGTTTCATAGTTATTATTATATGTTTGAGGCAAGGATAATTTTATTTATTATTAATTAACAGGCATAATAGTGATGTTTTTTATAAGCGGTATTTCCCAAAAATAACTAGTAATTAAATAAGATTTAGGACTAGGTTTAGTTGCTCTGTCAATGTTCTGTAGTCCAATGCTATTTGGTAAGATATTTCTCAGTAAAGTGTTGTGCTAATTGCTGAGCTGTAGAGATTTCATCACTGCTCAATTGAATTTCTAATACGGTTATTCCATCACGAGCTATTTCATCGCCTGCTTCTTGGGCTAGGTAATAGAAGCTCAAAGCTTGGATGTAATTTTTGGGTACTCCTTGACCTTTAGTGTATAGCTTGCCTAGGATTTTTTGGGCATTGGTACCATTTAGCTTGGCAGATTGCTGCCACCAAGCAGTAGCCGTGATCATGTTCTGAGGAACTCCCTGTCCGTGATAGTATAATAATCCCAGCTGGTATTGGGCATCGGCGTGTCCTTGTTCGGCTGCTTTTTTCCACCATTTTCTTGCCTGGACAAAGTCTTTGGATCTTGCCAGACCCTGATAATGCAATAGTCCCAGCTGATATTGGGCTTCGGCATGTCCTTGTTCGGCTGCTTTTTTCCACCATTTCTGGGCTGGTGAGTATTTTACTGGTGATAGCACCCCAAAATAGTAAAACTGACCTGAAATAAACTGCGATTCGGGATGGTTTTTTTGGGCAGCTTTTTTAAACAATCTTCTAGCTTTTACATAATCCCTAGGTGCACCACGCCCATGGGCATATAGCAGCCCCAGAGCGTAGTTGGCATCAACAAATTCTTGGCGAGCTGATTTTTGGAACCATTTAATTACTTTTTGATCATCCTGAGGTACCCCCAGCCCAGCGAAATAAAGCCATCCCATATAGTATTGCATTTGGGGATCGCCTGCCTGAGCAGACGCTTGGTAGTGTGATACCATCTGTTTATCTAGCTGAAATTCTGCCCGGTTTTTGACTTCTATTCCCCAGTCATGTGCTTTTTTTCCTGCTTTGCGGGAAGGTTTTTGCTCTAAAACTTTAACCAAGTATTTGATGATCTTGTTCTCATCCCTAGGGACATCACGTCCTTGGTGATATATCAGTCCCAGTAGGATTTGTGCCTTAGGATGATCTTTGGCGGCGGCTTGTTGCCACCATTGTCGGGCTTTGTCTGAATTTTGCCTCACTCCTTGACCAGTTTGGTACAACCAACCCAGATTGTACTGCGATTCCACATGTCCTTTAGTTGCAGCTTGTTTCCACAATTTACTCGCTATTCGGGAATTTTTATTAACTCCCTGCCCGGTTTTGTATAACCACCCTAAGTTAGCCTGTGCTTGAGGAATGCCATGCCGAGCTGCTTTTCGGTACCATTTACTGGCCCTGCTATAGTCTTGAGCTACCCCGCCGCTGACCTCATACAGATGCCCCAATAAGTATTGTGCTTCGGGGTGATTCTGACGAGAGGCTTTTTGTAGCCACTCTGCTGCTTGGGGCAAATCCCAATAATGGTTACCACTATAATAGATACCCAGCTGGTACTGAGCATCTACCAAACCCCGATTGGCAGCTTTTCGGTACCACCGGGCAGCTTCTTGGATGTTCTGGGGATATCTAGTTTCATAGACCTGTGCCAGCTGGAATTGTGCCCGAGGATTACCCTCTTTGGCACTGTCAATCAGTGATTGATTTTGGGCTACCGCAATTGTTCCCCAAGCCACTAAAATAAATAAGGAGGATAGCTTTTTCATGTATTTTCCGACCTAGCTAACAGTCCTTCACTAATAATTTACTATGAATGCCCTCCTAAATCAAGTAATCCATGGGGAAAATACTTAATCAAAACAAATCATTTACAGATATTGTAGATGAATTTACTTTTAGGCTGAGTGATGGTAGCGTGAGGGCAGTAGTGCTTAGCAGTGTTTTTGTTAGGCAGTTGACATAATGAATAGGAGTACATTATGGATTCAGTTTTGACGGTTGGGGAAACGATTTTACGAATTGCAGATAGACAAGGCAAGGATGTTACTCCATTAGAGCTTGTAAAACTGTGTTATATTTCGGAGGGATGGAGTCTGGCTTTGGAAAATAAATCCTTGTTTGACGAAAAGATAGAAGCCTGGGACTACGGTCCTGTCATCCCTCGCATCTATCATGAGATAAAGTTTTATGGACGCAGTCCGATCCCTTGTGGTGTCATAGAAAAAAATACTAAAATTGAAGAGGAAACATCTGATTTTATAAAAACCGTTTATGATGAGTATAAAGATTTCTCAGGGATTGAGTTGTCAATGATTACACACGATGAGGGTACTCCATGGCACAAAGTATATAAGAAAGGGGTTTCGTATATACCGATTGAAAGAAAACTCATAAAAGAACATTATTTGGGATTGCTCAAAAAGAGATCAAAAGATGGGTAAAAAATCCCGTCCCATTTCTGAAGAACGAGAACCTTCCGTTGAGAAAGCAGCCTTAGAAGAAAAGATTTATGGCCTTCGTGGAAAAGAAGCTCTGCAAACTATAGCAGACCGCAAGAAACTTGTTAATTTTGCTATTACACTTGTTATAGTGTGAGTTATCTTCATTATTGTAATCGCAACTTTTCAAATCTATGCTAGTGAGGATGGACTTCTTAATAATCAAGTTGTATTTTTAACTGTTCCAACAACAACATCAGTATTTAGTTTTTTGTTGATCGTAGCTGTGTATTTATTTTCCAGAAAAGGATAGCAATCCCCAAAAACAAATCATCGGTCGCCTGAAAGGAAACAATCAGGGATCAATTGACTTAGGGCGGGAGTGATTAGGGCGGGAGTGATTAGGGCAGAAGTGATTAGGGAGGAGTGATTAGGGCAGAAGTGATTAGGGAGGAGTGATTAGGGCAGAAGTGATTAGGGAGGAGTGATTAGGGCAGAAGTGATTAAGGCGGGAGTGATTAAGGACTGTCGGGGATGGTAAGCTGATAACGCATCACCGAGTTTCCTCCTTTTAGATTTCGTCCTTGGGCGGTAGCCCATATTTGGGAATTATCTGGGGAGATTGCTAGCCCTACAGGATAGGGGTCGGCATCAATGTTTAGCAGGTGTTCCAGACGAGTAGCACTGATGACCGCTAGGCGTTTTTCTTGGTTCACCGCAGCCAAGAGCCAACGGCCATCAGTAGTGATGCAAAGAGTGCGTATACCCAATCCTAGGTATAGATTAGCCCATGGTTTTAGTTTTTGCTGCTTTTGAGCGGTGTTTTCCAGCAAGGATGACAATCTATACTTGCTGATGGTGCCGCTACGGCTGGCAGCTATGAATAACCACTGACCATCGGGAGAAAGCACCAAGTGCCTTGGGGCATGGGGCATGCCGATGACCTGACTTACTAATCGCTTGGTTTTTAAGTCCAAGATGGCGATTCCCCCTGTTTTCATCTGCGATACCAGCAAGTACCGACCGTCGGGGCTGTAGACTGTTCCTCTGAGGCAGAGTCCGCAGTGGCGATCTCGGTTGAGTTTTTTACCTTGGGTGCTAACTCGGAAGGGTTTTTCCACTGCGATCATGGCTGTGTATTTGAATTGTTGGGGGTTGCTATGGCTGATGTCCACCAGCCCGACGGTATTTTCTCCCCAATGTACGATGGCGAGTTGGAGTCCATCGGGAGATACTGCTAGTGCCTTGGGGATGGCTGCGGTAGCCATTACTCTAACTATGCTATCGGTGCGAGTATCAATGATACTAACTGCCGAGGGCAGGGCAGCTTGGATATCATAGTCACGGCGATAGAGTGAGACCCACAGATAACGCCCCTGGTGAGAAAAGACTCCCTCTACTGGTTTAGCAGAGAAGTGGTTGAGATTAGGGGGAGCATCTTTTTGGAGTCGTTGCCAAAGTTGAGTATTTTCGGAGTTATCAAATAGGGAGGCATCTTTTTTGCCAAAATGGTGTTTGATGACCTTAAGTTTAGCCAAGGTGTGTGAGTTGTAGACTAAGGTAGCTTGAGCCTCTAGGGCTTGGACGTAGATTTTCTTTTTGGAGGGGTGAATTTGCACCGATTTAGGTGAGAACAGGTGGGGATCAAAGTGGTCTAGGGGGTTTTCGGGCTGGGGAGTGTGATGCTGGAGTCGGGCAGTGAGTTGGAGGGAGACTCCATTTTTACTGACTTTGGTATTGATGCTGGGACGCTTGAGTTTTTCAGAATTATCATTTTCTAGGGCACGTTTAATATAATCGGGCAGTCCTGGGTGAGGGGCTTTCAGTTTCAGGGCTATTTTCCAATGTTGGGCAGCGGATTTCCAATTTTCCAGTACCCAGTAGCTCCATCCTATTTCATAGTGAGTGAGTGGGTGTAGGGGATTTTTTTTCAGGGCTTGCAGGTATAGCTTGATGGCAGCTTTTGTTTGATGCTGTTGCTGCAATCGGTAGCCCTGCTGATACAAGTCTTGGACGGACAAGGTTTGGACGGACAAGGTTTGGACGGACAAGGTTTGGACGGACAAGGTTTGGACGGGCAAGGTTTTTTTGGGTGATTTTTCTAATTGCTGTCCCTGGAGCTGTGTTTTCCATCCTAGCAGTAGTACTAGCAGGAAGACGGAGGTCTTAGCTAGGAGCAGTTTGCGGTCAGATTTTTTTTGATGGGTCATGTATTTAGGCTTAGCGGGGACTTATTTTTGTTGTTTCAGAAAGGCTTGTTGTGCCTGAGCGTAGATTTCGGGCAGGGGCAGTTGGTGGGTTAGAGCCAGTTGTCGGCAAGCTTCAAATTCTGGTGTAAAGCGGTTTTGTCCTTGCCAGTGGATGAGTTTGCCTTTAATTTTTCCTAGTTTGGTATTCAGGGTGAGGGAAGTTCGGTTGAGGAAGGCTCGCTGGCAATGTTGGTATCGTATACCTAGGGTGGAGGATTCAGTGAATACGATAGCCAGTATTTCCTGTTGCTTTTGAGGGGGATACCAAATTTGGAGCAAGGTTCCGGGGCGGTTTTTTTTCATTTGCAGGGGGCTGTAGGTGACATCCAAAGCACCCGCCTGAAAAAGTTTTTCCATGAGCCATCCTAGCCATTCGGGGTTGGCATTGTCTAGGTTGGTTTGGGCACAAGTGATGGTTTCCTCCTGCCAGTCTGGGGCGGGTTGAGGGGTTGAGAGGGCGGGTTGAGGGATTGAGGGGGCGGGTTGCTGGGACTGACAAAGGATTGCTCGTAGCACATTGGGAAAATCGGGGTGATGAGTACTTCCCACTCCCCAGCCGATTTTGATGGGAGTAAATACAAAGGGCTGAGGAATTGGTCGGGCTAGAGCTGCTAAGATGGCGGCTCCAGTGGGGGTAGTGCGTTCCATTTCAGGACCGCCCTTGCTCACAAGAAATCCTTGCATTAGTTCTAAGGTAGCTGGGGCAGGGATGGGCATGCGACCGTGGGCAGTATTCACCCAACCCGATCCAAGAGGAACGGTAGCACAGTATACCTGACTTACCTTAAGAGCTGCCAAGCCAACACAAACCGAAACAATATCTACCAGCGTATCCCAACCTCCCAGCTCGTGGAAGATCACCTTTTCAGGAGAAATACCATGCACCCGTCCTTCTGCGGCAGCTAATTTTTGTAAAACCGCCCGAGACTGCTGTTTGATAGTCTTTTCCAGCTGAGATTGGTCAAGCACCTCCAATAGTTCTGCCGCGGCTCTTCCCTGATGATTAGTGGCATCGGGTTTGGGCTTAGACGGCCCTGATTTTTGTTTTAGTAATGGACGGAAGTGTAATCCTTGGATGCCATGCCTGGATTCAAGCTTGGTTTCGAAATCCAGTCCTTTAATTTTCAGGCTTGCCAGGGCTGTTTTTAGCCGATGGGGATCAACTCCCAGCTGCAAAATAGCTGCGATGGTCATATCGCCAGCGATGCCGCCCAGTGGTTCAAGGAGCAGGGAGGTTATAGTTTCCCCTGCCATTTTAGTCCCAGCAGGAAGATTTCCACACTTTGGGGGCGTGATGATTTGGGTTTGAGGGTGCGAGTTTTTTGGAAGCATTGCCGAATTTTAGCATAGAGTGCGGGCATATGTGAGCCTTGAAATACTTTGGCGAATAGTGTTCCTTGTGGTTTTAGCCAGAGGGCGGTCAGTTCCAGTACGGTTTCCACTAGTTTGTGGGAGCGGTCGGCATCAGCTTTTGGTATTCCGCTGGTATTGGGGGCGAGGTCGCTGAGGATAACATCAAAGGGGGCGTGAGGATGTAGCAGGGGTGTTATATCGGTGGTGATGTCGGCTTGGTAGCAGGTGACTTGGGGAGGCATTTTAGTGGTTATTGGATTGAGGTCAATGCCGATAATTTGTCCTTGGGAGCCGACTTGTTGGGCGGCGTATTGGCACCAGGATCCTGGGGCACAACCTAGGTCTAGCACGTGCATGCCTAATTTTAGCAAGCGATGCTTCTGGTTAGCTTCTATTAGTTTGAAAGCCGAGCGAGCGGCATATCCCATTAGTTTAGCTTGGTTGGAGTAGAGGTCGTTGGTGTAGTTATTATGGTGGTGGCGGGTCATGAAGGGGGAATTGGGCTAAGGGGAGAGGATTTATGGTGTTTATCTCCTTTTCAGGTATTTTTTTTGAAAAGAGTTGGCTTTTTTTTGTGCTTTAATAATATATCGGTTTTCTAGTTTAGCCTCCAGTTCTAGGACGGCATTTTTGGCATTGTTATGTCCTTGGAGTTGAGCTAAGTAAAAGAAACTCAGGGCGCGGACATTACTTTTTCTAAGCCCCCGACCTTGGCTGTAGAGCAATCCCAGGTTGTATTGGGCGGTAGACAAACCTTGACGGGCTGCTTTTTCAAACAATTTGGCGGCTTGGGAATCGTTTTTCAGTACGTCTTTTCCTACCAGATACAGCAGGGCTAGGTTAAGTTGGGCTTCTGCGTGACCTTGATTAGCAGCTCTTTTGTACCAGATGCGGGCCACTCGGATATTTTTAGGCACTCGGGATCCTTGAGCATATAATCTTCCTAAGTAGAATTGGGCATCGGCGTGTCCTTGTTCGGCAGCTTTTTGGTACAATTCGCGAGCTCGGTTATCTTCATCAGGGGAGAACTCATGGATTGTTCCTAGCTTAAACAGAGTATCGGCATCGCCTTGTTTGGCAGCTTTCTCCATGAATTTGGCAGCTTTTTTATCACTTTGCTTAACGTCTTGCCCTTCGGAATATAAATTACCCAAGGTAGCTTGAGCCTTAATATGTCCCTGTTTGGCAGCTTTTTTCAGCCACCTGAGGGCTAATTTAGCATTTTTTCTTACTCCGAGCCCTTGCAAATAGAATCGTCCTAGGTTGTATTGGGCGGGGGCATATTTTCTTTTGGCTGATGCTTGGTACCACTTAGCGGCCTGGGAATAATTTTGGGGTACTCCAATACCTGTTTCATAAAGTAATGCCAAGTTGTACTGGGCTTTTGCGTGTCCTTGCTGGGCTGCTTTTAGGTACCATTCGGCGGCTTTGGTGTGATTCCAAGGTACTTCCTGACCTTGATGATAGACGGTTCCCAGAAAGTACTGAGATTTGGCATCTCCGGCGGCGGCTTTTTTAACGAGTTCAATATCTTGGGCGAATGCTCCTAGGGCGAAGCAGGCTAGGGGGATGAAGAACAGCAATAATTTCATGATGTATTTTACTTAATGTATTTTATTTGGGAGGAGGTGCTAGAGGGAGTATTTTGCTGGTGGTTATTTTAGGTAATGAGTTTGGAATTTGGCAGACAATCGTTGAGCTTGGAGGATTTTTTGATAGTCCAGTTTATTTTCCAGTATGGTGACTCCTTTTTTTGCCTGAGGGTTGCCTTGTTCTTCAGCCAGATAAAAGAAGCTTAAGGCCTGAGATTCATTATCAGGTTGGTTTTTATCTATGTAGCTAAGCAAGCCGAGTTTGTATTGGGCGTTGCGATCTCCTTGTCGGGCTGCGGCGTTGAATAACTGGGTAGCCTTTTTTTCATCTTTGGGTACGCCATGGCCGAGCTCATACAGTAGACCCAGCTGGTATTGGGCTTTGGGATGTTTTTGTTGGGCGGCCTTTTGGTACCATTTGGCAGATCGGGGGACGTTTTTCAATCCTCCTTGGCCTTTTTGGAGTAGTCGTCCCAAGCTGTATTGGGCTTTGTCGTACCCTTGTTGAGCTGCTTTTTGGTGCCATTTACGGAGCTGGGATAAATTTTCAGGTACGCCTAGGCCCTTTTGATAAAGCACTCCGAAATCATATTGGGCTTCGGGGAAGCCTCCCTGGGCGGATTTTTCAATCCATTGGATTGCTAGCGGACGATTTTGGGGTACTCCGAGTCCTCTGAGGTATAGAATGCCAAGGCGGTGCTGGGCAGGGGGATATCCTTGTTGGGCTGCTTGGATGATCCAGGTAGCAGCTTTCACTCTATTTGGGGAGGTTCCTAATCCTGGGCTTAACAATAATCCTAGGTTGTACTGTGCTCTAGCAAAATTTTGATTAGCAGCAGCTCTAAACCAGGTCTCTGCTCGGCGGGAATTTTCAGTTACTCCTAAACCTTTGGCGTACAAGAGACCGAGGTTGTATTGGGCATCAGGCAGTCCTTGCTTGGCTGCCAGGGTGAAAAGACGGGCTGCAGTGGTGTAGTCCTGAGGCACTCCTAGAGCGAGTGCATACAATAATCCCAGATTAAATTGAGCTGGAGGATGTCCTTGACGGGCGGCTTTTTGGTACCAGCGGCGGGCTTGGAGGTAATCACTAGCTACAACAATGCTAGCCATGGGTACGTAGCTAGGAGTAATACCCAGCCCTTTTTGATACAGCAATCCTAGACTTGTCTGTGCTTCGGGGTGGCCTTGCTGGGCTGCCTTTTGGTACCAATAGTAGGCTTCAGAGTAGCTTTGTGGCACTCCCAGACCTTGTGCATGCAACATGCCTAGGTTGTATTGAGCTTCGGCATGCCCCTGTTGAGCTGCTTTTTTCAACCATTCCCGAGCTAGAACATAATCTTGGTTCACTCCCGAACCAGTGGCGTAGATGAATCCCAGATCAGCTTGAGCTTGAGCACGACCCTGACTAGCTTGGTAGCTAAGCTTTGTATCTTGAGCTCTCACCCCCGCTGCAGTTACTAGCAATGCTCCTGGAAGCAGGAACTGGAGCAGGAATTTCTGCGTCCTGGTTTTTTGCGTCCTGGTTTTTTGCGTCCTGGTTTTCTGCGTCCTGGTTTTTTGCGTCCTGGTTTTTGATGATTTTACAGGATGACACCAGAGGTACATTTTTTGCGTTCCAGTGAAGGTTAAGAAAAGCTGGATCGGGATGATTTAACTAAGCTGGAGCAGATGGGCGGGCGGTCTCTAATTTAAGCCAGTATGCTCAAGTTTTCTTTATCAGGTGCTTTTTAATAGATACTTTTTACGGAACTTATAAGCATATTTTTTGGCTTTGGCGATTGCTTTTTGATTAAGCTCACTTTCTAAAAGTTTTACTTCAGTCAGCACTGTTGCTAGGAGTATTTCTGGTAGTTTCTCCTTTAATCGTAGCTTTGATTCTGCTCCTATTTCTTCGGCTAGGTTTTCTGGTGCAAATTCACTTCCTTTTGGGTGGATAATATAAAAAAAACTTAGAGCCAGAACAAGATTTCTGGAAACCCCTTGACCGTTGCGGTACATCACCCCCAAATTAAAGGCTGCTTCGGAGACATCTTGGCGGGCTGCCTTTTTAAATAATTTGGCAGCTAGGCGATAATTCTGCTTCAAATGATCGCCCTGACTGTACAACACCCCCAAATTAAATTGAGCTTTGGCAGAGCCTCGTTTGGCAGCTGCTTTCCACCATTTCTCAACCTTAAGATAGTTCTCTTGCACCCCCAAGCCAAATTGATACATTACTCCCAAATTGAACTGGGCTTCGGCATCATTTTGACGAGCGGCTTTTTCTAGCCAAGCTAGGGCTTTTTGGTAGTCCCTGGGGACTCCCCTGCCAGTGGCATATAGCTTACCCAGTCTGGATTGAGCATCGGAATCGCCTTGCTCGGCAGATTTTTGATACCACTCAACGGCTTTTTCATAATCTTGGGCTTCCATTTCATACTGTAGTCCCAAGATAAATTGCATGGCAGCATTTCCTTGCTGGGCAATTTTTTCCAGCAGTTTGATCTCTGCATCTTGGGCGATGGCAGTAGTAGTGAATACAAGTGATAGGGTTAGCAGTAATGTTCTCATTTGGATTTTATCTGTTTTTTGTCCAGCGAATTATTTTATTTACATTAGCATATCATTTTATGGTGAGAAGTTTTTTTCAAGCAAGTAGATAGGTAGAGATGGAACTAAAAAAGGTGCTATTCACGCTAAATGTTCGGATGCGGTGGGTGCATTTTGTTCGGTGGGTGCATTTCGTTCGGTGGTTGCCTTTAATGGGGTTGGCAGGGATATTTTGTTGGTTACTATGGGTGCGGGAAGAAGTAGATTTACGTTTGGTAGCGGTAGGAGGATTATCCTTAGCACTGGGTTTATGGGCTAGTGGTTTTGGCAGGCAGGGTTTATGGGTCAGCATATTAGTAGGGCCCTTGCTTTGGCAATTGTGGTGGTGGCATGGGGGAGCAGAGGTTCTTATTCGGCAGGCTGTTGGAAGTAAGGATTGGCTGTGGATATCGGGAGTGGTACGGGGGATAGACAAAATCAGGGCAAATGACAAAGCAAGTAACGAAGCAAGTGAGAGGGCAGGTGATAGTTCTAGTTTGGCGATACATAATGAGAAGGAGGCGTGGGTATTGCTAGGCAAGGTTCGTTTGAGTTTGGGAGGGGAAGCCGAACAGCGGGCGGTGGAGTTGCGAATTCGGTTACCGGTAGATGTTCGGCAGCAGTGGCGGGTGAGGAAGGGATTGCCCTTAGGATTGGGGGTTAGGGGTTTGGATATATCTTCTGGTTGGGGGCGATTAGTGATTAGTGCTAAGGAGGCGGTATGGCGTCCGTTGCCTGCGGCGGTTGGTTGGGGAGGTAGTTTGCAGAGGCAGTTGAGTTTACGGGCGGGTTATTATTTGGATGCTGGGGCTCATGCGGTATATCGGCCGGTGTTATTGGGTCTACGAGGGGTAGAAACGCCGGAGGGTCGTGAGGTATTACGTGGTTTTCGGGATGCGGGAGTGGCACATTTACTGGCTATTAGTGGTTTGCATGTGGGTTTATTTTTTGGAGTATTTTGGTTTGTTTTAGGCTGGGTGCGTCGTTTTTGTCCTGCTTGGAGCAATGCTGAAGCGGGAAGGATGTGGCAAAGGTGGTTAGCGATGGGTTTGGTTTGGGCTCAGATTGCCATGATTGGTTGGCCTCCTCCGGCGGTGCGGGCGGGGGTGATGGGTAGTATGTTATTGGGGAGTGGTTTAGCGGGTTTGCGTATTGCTAAGTTGCATTTATTGGGAGTAGCTGCCTTACTTTTGCTGTGGTGGGATGCCAGTGTGGTTTATGAGTTATCGTTTCAGCTTTCTTTTTTGGCATATTTTTTTCTAACTTTGGGTTTAGGGTGTTTTCCTAGGGACAGGAGGGAGAACATTCCGAGGAGATGGTGGCTCAAACTGCTTAAAAGCGGTAGAAGGTTTATCGGCATGAATTTGTGGGTAAGTGCTTTTATCATTTTGGGTTTGTGGCCTTTGACCAGCTATGTATTTGGCAGGATTAGTTTATTAGCTTTTGCGGGTAATTTACTAATTGCTCCCTTGCTGGGATTGATTGTACTGCCTGTCGGTTTAATGGCAATGGTACTGAGTTTGGGCTTGATGCTCTTTCATATTTCGGTTGGAGGTTGGGTGGAGTGGATGCTTTTCGGGAGTTTGCAGTGGATATTGGATGCTTGGCTGGTGTTGGTGCAATTTCTGCGTAAGCAGGGATCACCTTTTGTGTTTGAGCATCAGTTAGGTTGGTCGTTGCAGGGTTTGCTGGGGTTTTATATGATATTGCTACTGCTGGTAGTGGGATGGTTTAAGTGGCAACAAGAGAGGATTTTAATGAGGCTTAGGAACACCGAATCGGCAAGGAAGAACAAATGATCAGCGGCTGGAATTTTTTTCTGGTGTTTTGCTATGCCAGTAGCGGTGGGTTGGCAGGGGTATGGTTGTGTAAGTGGCTGATTCGGATGGGGGTGATGCTTAGTAGAGTGGAGCTTTTTGGACATCCGTTGGGGTTGGGGCTAATAATGCTGGGGTGGGTTTTGGTGTTGCCGGCTGGTCGTTTTGAGGCGGTGACCATGGTGTTGCCCTTGTATTTATTGGCAATAATGGATTTTAAGACCCTACAGGTGGAACCATGGCTTATAGCGATTTCGTTGGTATCCCGTTTGCTATGGCTGGGTTTGGAAGATGGGGGATTAGGATTATTGCTGGATGGCTTAACAGGGGCGTTATTGGGGGCGGGGGGATTGTTTTTGGTGGGTTTTTTTTATCGTTGGTTGCGAGGACGGGCAGGTTTGGGCGAGGGCGATGCTGCGGTTCTGGCTGCGATTGGGGTTCATGTGGGGGTTTTGGGAATTTGGTGGGTGGTGTTAGTGTCTAGTAGTTTGGCATTATTGGTGGGGCCATTTTGGTTGTTGTTGCAACGGAAGCCATTATGGGGATCGCCGTTGCCCTTTGCATTATTCTTGGGAGCGGGTGGGGTGCTGGTGCGATTTTTTCAGCTACACGGCGGAGGAGGATTATTGAACTGGCTGGATAAGCTGATATGACGCGCTAATTGCTCAAAGGCACGGGCTCGCATAGAGAATTGACGGCGGGTAGATTGGTCCATCTCGGCTAGGGTTTGTTGGCTACCCTCAGGCTGAAATAAGGCATCCCAGCCGAAACCTCCTCCTCCTCTGGGAGGGACGATTCTGCCATGTAGCTCCGCCTGAAAATAATGCGTCTGTTGAGCATCCCGATAACCCAAGCTACAAATGGCGGTAGCTTCTCGGTTGGGAAAAGCTGCTAGGGCGTCAAATAAGCCTTGAGTGCCTATTTTATCTACAAAAAATTTAACAAAGGTCCCTGGCAAACCCTGCCAAGCCTTAAAACAAAGGGCAGTATCGTCCACCAAAAACGGAAATTTAATTCGTTGGGCAGCTTGTTCGGCTTTTTTCTCTATCAGATAATTTAGGTCTAAGGTCTGGGGTTCTGCTAAGCTCATCACCTTACCTTCTACCTGACTGCCCTCGGGGAGGATCGGCAATAGCCAGTGACGAGCTTCTTGTAATTTGCCCGCGTTGACAGTTATGAATATCAATTTCATAATGACCTTAGTACCGCAATGCTCTCCCTTAATCTTATGAGGCAATGCTCTCCCTTAAGCTTAATTGTATAGTTGGACTTAGGTGTCCCTGGCTAGTAAAAAATTAGCTACCCCAATTTAAGACTGGCATTGTATCAAGACTGGTATTGTATCAAGACTGGTATTGTATTAAGACTGGCATTGTGTAAGGTATAGATTTCTGTAGTCTAGCCGAATGTACGGTTATTATGTCCCTTGTCCAAGAACATCCTCTGCTAATTAGGGACATTTGGCTACCTGATGGGCAGCAGGCTTGTGTTCGTTGTGAAGGAGGGGTGATAACCGAAATCGCGGCTACTCCCGAATTGCCAGCTACCGCCGCGGAAGAAGTACTGGATGGTCGGGGCTGGCTACTGCTACCAGGGGCGATAGATATGCACGTGCATTTTCGTACCCCGGGGGGAGAACATAAAGAGACCATTCGTTCAGGAGGAATTTCAGCAGTGAAGGGCGGGGTGACTACCTGTGCGGATATGCCCAATACCGTTCCGAAGACCATTACCGTAGCGGCTCTGAAGGAAAAGATAGCCTTAGGACAAGATACTCCTTGCCACATGTTTTATAATTTTGGGGCTACTGAAGATAATCTGGCAGAGGTAAAGCAAGCAGCCGAAATGCCAGAAGTGCGGGCATTGAAGATATACATGGGGGCCACCACCGCTGAATCGGGGTTGCCCTTGGAGGCTATTCGGGAGCATATGCGTCAGGCGGCAGAGTTGCAGTTGCCGGTCATGGTGCATGCCGAAGATGCTGAGACTCTGGAAGCTTGTCGGGATGGATTTCCTCCCAGTGTTTTTCATCATCACCAGCTACGTCCTGCTCGGGCGGAACTGCGAGCGGTTCAATTGGTACTGATGTGGGCTCGGGAACTGGGAGTGAAAATATATTTGGCACATACCACTTGTGCAGAACCTCGGGATTGGATCGCGGCCTTAAAGATGGAGGAGCAGATAATGATGGAATTTTGTCCTCATCATTTATTGTTTAGCGTGGAGGATATTCCCCAAGTGAACCCTAATTGCTTCAAGGTTAATCCTCCCTTGCGGGAACGCTTCTTACAACAGGAACTACTGAGAATCCTGCCCTATTGCTACGGATGCCTAGGCAGCGATCACGCCCCTCACACCCTGATGGAAAAAAATTCCCCCTATCACCAAGCTCCCAGTGGTATGCCCGGAGTGGAATATCTCTTCGCCCATGCCATCAACTGGTGGCAGCGGGGGTGGTTTGATCTTGAAAGATTGATGGCTCTCACTAGCGGCAACGCCGCCCATTATTTCGGATTAAACAAAGGACGCCTAGAAACAGGTGCCGATGCTGATTTGGTACTCATAGACCCTGACTGGAAGTGGCGTATCTCCCAAGGAGATGATGAAGTCTATAGCCTTTGCGGCTGGACTCCCTATAAAGACATGCCCATGAAGGGGGGCTTGATGGCATCGGTAGTGGCTGGTGTTCTTCGCTGGGTGCACTCCCGCGTGCAGCGTTCCTGAGATTCTTAATAGGCATTTGCGATTTTAGCTCCTTTGGATCTCCAAATATGAAGTTATTGAATATCCGCCTATCCCTGCGTTCTGGGGTTATTTTGTTATTGATTTTGTTGGCGGGGTTGCTTTTGGTGCTGGCTTGTCCTCCGTATAGTATTGCGGGAGTTTGGCTGGTGGTTTTACTACCTATTTGGCTCTTGTTGGATTTGGTATTCCAGAAAGAGACTGAGGTATGGGTGGGACTAGGGGGACGGTTATGGCGTTCTTGGCTGTGTATGTTACCGGTGGGGATGATTTTTGTATTTTTCAATGCTGAGTGGTTGGTACATTCTGCTCATATTTTTGGAGGGCTACCATTTTTCTTGGCTAAGTTGGTGGTATGTCTGGGCGGATTATTGATGTCCTTGCAGTTATGGATGTATTTTGGCTTGCCATTTGCTTTATTTTGGTCGCGGGGGAGGGTCATTTGGTGGGCGATTCCTATTTGGGTGATTGGCATTCAGCAGCTGAGTTCGGGGTGGTTCGTGTGGAGTCCGGGTTATCTAATGCACACTGTGCCGCAGTTGGTGCAGTCGCAGCGTTGGCTGGGGACGGAGGGACTAGACGCGGTATTTTTGGGGTGGCAGTTATGGTTGTATTTGATGGTACGGTGGTGGTGGAAGGAAAAAAGTACGCCCCCGAAACCGCCAGTTCTCCCGCTAGTCCTCATGGGGAGTGCCTTGGCGGGGGTGCTGCTTTTACTGGCAGCCGATGGCGAGCTGGTCTTAAGACGAACTGCTACCGCCCCAGAGCATGATGATTCTGCCAAGCTGCAATTGGTGGGTTTGCAGCCTAATTTATCTTTGGCACATTTGACATCTAATCCAGAGTTGCTTCCCCAAGCTCGCTTTCAGAACTTGACTGAATTGGTAGCCGATTCTGAAGGAGCAGTGCAGCTGACACGCCAAGAGGCAAGCGGAGAAAATCCACCTAGTACAGAGTTATTGGTTTGGCCAGAATCTGTGTTTGGACCTTGGTATTTTCTCAATCGTTCTGGGCGGGAGCAGATGGAGAATTTGGCAAGGCGATTGAAAATCAATATCATCTTAAGTACCATGCACGCGGATCTGGGGAAGACCAAGGCGGATAATCGCTATTATGGCTCAGCGGTTCATGTGCTGCCGAATGGGGAGACGGGCGAACGCTATGACAAAATTTCCCTGATGCCCTTTGGCGAGACCATTCCTTTTGCTGATTATTTTCCAGCTTGGGGAAAGCTGGTGAAAAAATTAGTACCCGAAATTAGCAATTTTGAAGCTGGCAAGGAATACACCGTGTTTCGGCTAACAGATAGGATACGGGTAGCTCCGATAATTTGCTTTGACTTGACTAATCGGGGGGTAGCTATGGGTATGGTTGGCTCTGGTGCCAATGTCATAGTAGTGATGGCTAATCTGGCTTGGTTTGGCGATACTGGTCTTAGTCGCCTGATGGAGTTATTCATTCGCATGCGGGCGGCTGAGACTGGTCTACCGGTGGTGTTATTGTCGCAGAATGGTGAAAGTTTGGTGGTAGATGCCCAAGGTCGGAGGGTGACTGAGATTCTGCCTGTGTATACAGAAGGGGTATTGCGTGCTCAGTTAAGTCTACCCGAGCGAGCGTCTTTTTATGCTCGTCATCGGCAGTGGTGGTCGCGGTTGTCACTCATTGCTTGGTTGTTGTTATTGGGTTGGATGGGTTCGGGCTGGGTGAGGTGTTATTATGCTCGTTGGAAGGAGTAGACTGCCCGATTTAGAATATGAGCAGCTTGCGGGAGAGTTAATTTCTACTCGGACGGTGAGGCAAGCGGGTCCTCAAAGGCTGGGAGTAGTCCGACAGCTATTGCAGATATTGGGTTCGCCGGAGAAGGGATTTAAGATAATCCATGTGGCAGGTACCAATGGCAAGGGACTTACCAGCACCCTGATTGCTCGCCTGCTGGAAGTCCACACGGGTACCCCAGGGGGATTATTCACTTCTCCTCATTTGATGGAATTACGGGAACGCATTGCTTGGGGCGGTCATAGCCTCAGCCGAGCAGATTTTGTGGCAGCTGCCCGTCCAGTGTTAGTAGCTGCTCGTCAGTTAAAGACCGATTGCTCGTTTTTTGATTTACTCACTGCTACCGCCATGGTGGCTTTTGACAACTGCCGAACCGATAATCAAACTTATTGGGCAGTACTGGAAACAGGACTAGGAGGGGTAGCCGATGCTACCAATGCCATCCCCAAAGAAGTGGCAGTAATAACCCGCTTGGGATTGGATCATCAAGCCATCTTGGGGCATAGCTTGCGACAGATCGCCACCCAAAAAATGGGAATTGCTCACAATGGCTTGGTGGTGCTGGCAGCCCAAAACCCTCAGTTGGAAAACTGGATGAGTACTCAGCTAAGACACCAAAAATGTCGCCTGATTCCAGCCCGACTTATTCAAATAAAAAGGCAGGAAAATCGCATCAGTGTTCGTTGGCCAGATGGCATGATTAGTAAAAGCAAGCTGGCTTTCTCTCAGCAGCAAACCCCTCCATGGCAGGCAGCCCTGGCTAATGCTCTGGCAGTAGGCTGGAGCCTGTGGCAATCAGCAAATGCCTCACAACGACAAAAATGGCTGCCAGCCCTCTGCCAAGTACATTTACCCGCTCGCCTTGACCTCAGGTGTAACTTCGGTTTGCCTACGACAGAGTGGTCACCAGTAGCTCAGTCCTCAGCAGCTCAGCCCCCAGCAGCTCAGCCCCCACCCCAGCCTCTTAAATCCATTCTGCTGGATGGAGCTCACAATCCTCAAGCACTGGCAGCCCTAGCACGCCAACTACGACAATGGAAACTGATCCCTAATCAAATTTTACTGGTGCTAGCTAAGGAGCGTCTCACCAGCTCTATTCGCCGTTCTCTCAACAATGTGCTGCGACATTCTGAACGGGTTCTGCTTCCAGCCCTGCTCCCTAGCCCCATAAACCAAGATAAAATAGCATCCCCGAGCCAATTAAAAGAATTCCTCGGGTCTTTGCCAGTACCGATACTCACTTTTGACAGCGTTGCAGAAACCCTGAAAGAAGCTTTTCACAGACCGCAGCTACCCCTCGTGGCGACAGGCTCTTTTTGGCTAATGGGAGAGATACTACCTTTTTTAGAAGAGAATAAGCTAAAACATGATTAAGATGTTTTTGCAGGTTGCTTGCCAACGGTATTTTCTACTAGCATTACATCAAATTACGGGGTGTGGCGCAGTCTGGTAGCGTGCTTCGTTCGGGACGAAGAGGTCGGAGGTTCGAATCCTCTCACCCCGATATCATGGACTATCAATTGGTTTAATTTAATGGGTTTAGCTAAAATTTCATCAAGTGGCTGTGTAAGACTAAATGGCTTATTCTTCAGCTAGCGAAAAAAATAAAAAAAATCCGGCTTCCGAGGCAGAAATTTTGCTGGGCTTGATCACTGAATTATCGCGTCAATTACATCCTCAGCGACTGCCAGTGGCAGTGGACTTAGGGACCCACTTGGATGAAGAACTAGGGCTCGATAGCCTCGGTCGGGTGGAGTTGTGGCAAAGGATAGAGGGCGAATTTGGTTTTCTGCCACCATCAGAGATTCTGGCTGAGGCCCGTACTCCGGGAGATTTGCTCTCGGGGCTACGGGCGAGAACGGCACAAATGAAGCCATCAGAGCAGGGGAAGCTGGGTAGGCAATCGGGAGAAACACGGGCATTTTTGGAGGTAGGGAGTAGCAAGTCACCGCATCGGGCGGGCACCTTAGTGGAGGTCTTGCGGTGGCGGGTGGAGCATTCGGGCGAGCATTTGCATGTACGTTTTTTTGATGGTGCGGGAGAGGATTTGAGTTATCGGGGTTTGTGGGATGGCGCGGTTGAGTTGGCTTGGGGCTTAAGGATGGAGGGCTTACGGGATGCTGAACCAGTTGCCATTATGCTTCCGACTGGGCGGGAATATCTCTGCTGTTTTTTTGGGGTTTTGCTGGCGGGGGGCGTCCCAGTACCCTTGTATCCTCCTTTTAGGGCTAATCAGGCAGCCGAGTACATTAAAAGGCATGGTCAGATATTGCATCAGGCTAAGATCGGGATGCTGATCACCCCAGCTGAAAACTTGGATTTGGGAAATGTCATGAAGGATTTAAGTCCGTTTTTACGGAGGTTGACTACTCCGCAGCGGTTGATGACGCAGGCAAATCGGGGAGGCAAATCTCGGGGAGGCAAATCTTGGGGAGGCAAATCTCGGGGAGGCAAATCTCGGGGCGGTAGTCAGCGAGGAGAGTGGCAGTTGGGAGATTGGAAGCAACCGAGTGCTAATTCACTGGCACATTTGCAGTACACCTCTGGTAGTACGGGGGATCCTAAGGGAGTAATGTTGACTCATGCTCAGTTGCTGGCAAACATTCGGGCAATGGGGAAGGCTTTGCAGGTTAGCCCCTCAGACCGATTTGTGAGCTGGCTGCCTTTGTATCATGATATGGGATTGATTGGAGCTTGGCTAGGCAGTCTTTACCATGGCATTCCCTTGGGTTTGATGTCTCCCTTTAGTTTTTTAACACGCCCGATGCGGTGGCTGGAGGTTCTCAGTTCCTTTGGCGGTACCATTTCTGGGGGCCCTAATTTTGCTTATGAGTTATGCTTACGCCAGACGGTGGGTAAGCATAGAATGGTGTCTGGATTAAACTTGAAAAGTTGGCGTTATGCGTTCAACGGAGCGGAGCCTGTTTTGGCGGATACACTGAGGCGATTTTGGCATCGTTTTGCTGATAGTGGTTTATCAGTTAGGGCTTTGATGCCGGTGTATGGTTTGGCAGAGTGTTCGGTGGGGTTGGCTTTTTCTGGGGCGGAGCGGGGAGTGCGGGTAGAGCAGATTGATAAGGAGGTTTTTGAGGCTAGGGGTTTGGCGTGTTTGCGAGCGGCGGGGGGTTTGGAAGTTCCTTTGGAGAGGGGAGCGATGGAGGTAGTCAGCTGTGGGATGCCCTTATCAGGACATGAGGTACGGGTGGTGAATTATCGGGGGGCAGAATTGGCAGAAAGGCGGGAGGGCTTGTTACAATTTCGGGGGCCTTCGGCAACGGAGGGATATTATCTCAATCCGAAACAGACGGCAGGTTTATATGGTAAGGATGGCTGGTTGCAGTCTGGCGATCGGGGTTATTTGTCTGGGGGCGAGGTTTATGTCACGGGAAGGGATAAGGATGTTATTGTACGGGCGGGGCGTAATTTACATCCTCATTTGCTGGAGGTGACTTTGGGAAGATTAAAGGGGGTACGGAGGGGTTGCGTGGTGGTGTTTGGAGTTTTAGATACGGCCATCGGCAGCGAGCGAGTGATAGCCGCCCTGGAAACGCGGGTTTCCGATGAAATAGAGCTAGATAAATTGCGGTTGCAGGTGAGTGCTTTGGCTCTTAGTGTTTGGGATAGCGGAGTGGATGAGGTTTTGTTTCTCAAGCCGAAGTCAGTGTTAAAGACTTCCAGTGGTAAGATTCGCCGTCAATCTATGCGGGAATTGTATCTTCAAGGACGCCTAAGAGGCAGCTTAGGGGGCAGTAGTAGGGGTACTTTTTTGGGAACGAGAAGGCGATATGTTCATCGTGTTTTTTCGGGGTTATTGAGATGGAGTTATGGGTCTTATGTATGGCTATGGGGGTGCTTGTTTTTGCCTATGGCATGCTTTGGAATACTAGGGCGAGTTTCTTGGCGTTATGCTTGCTTAAGCTGGTTATCACGCATTTTGCTGAAGCTAGGAGGGGTTTTTCCTCGGGTGCAGGGTAAGGAGAATGTTCCTAAAACGGGGGCTTTTGTGCTGGTAAGTAATCACACTAGTTATTTGGATAGCCTAGTATTGGTCGCAGTTTTATCGCGGTCGGTGCGTTTTGTTGCCAAGGCAGATTTAACTAAGTCGGCTTTTTTGGGCTGGTTTTTGGGTCGCCTGCAGACGGTGTTTGTAGCACAACTTGACTCGGAAAAAGGTACTCAAGCTGTCTTACTGGATTCGGTATTGCAAGAAGGCGGTGGATTAATGGTATTTCCCGAAGGTGCTATTACGCGTCAGCCTGGGCTGAAGCAATTTCGGCTGGGAGCTTTTTCAGCCGCCGCCCGATTAGGAGTACCAGTCATCCCGGTGGTGCTGAAAGGGGTACGAGATATGCTCCGTTTAGGACGCTGGCAACCACAATTCTCCAAATTGCAAGTTAAATTGCTGACGGGCATCCAGCCTAGTGGAAAGGATTGGCAAGCCACGGTGAAACTTTCGGCTCAGGTGCGTGAGGCAATGCTGGCAGAATTGGATGAGCCAGATTTAGATTCTCTTTGAGGGGAGCAGAGAGCAAGACCTCGGTTTGCATGAGGGCTTAGCAAACATAGCTTTGGGGACTTTGAAAAAGTAGCATCAATCATTGTAGAATGTTTAGAACTTTTAGAGAATAATCCTCCTTAAAGCACGATAGATGAAAATAGCAACAAAGGGATTTTTAAGGCGTAGCTACGAGCCTTCCATTGGAGGGCTGCAGCAGCTATTGGATCTGGTAGTCACCATGGGGATATTGTATGGGGCAGTTTATTGGCGCGATGGAGAATTCCATGAGAAGTATTATCCGTTGGTGGTACTGAGCATTCTGTTGCTGTTATTGATATATCGGGTGGGGGGGGTGTACCAAAACTTGCGGCTGGGAAGTTTGGTGTATCAGGTAGGGAAGACGCTCAGGGCTTGGTTATTGGTATTGGGGGTATTGTTATTGGTGGGTTGGGGAACCAAGAGTACGGCACTTTATTCTCGTCAGGCGTTATCGGTTTGGGTGGTGATGGCATTTGTGTTTCAGGTACTTGATTATTATGTGATCACGTTGGTTTTGTACTTGATGCGTCGTATGGGGTACAATCTTAGGGGGGCTTTGATTATTTCATCTAGCTCGGGTGCGATTGAGGTAGCTGAGCGTCTGGAGGCTAATTGGTGGTATGGGATTCGTCCCTTGGGTTATTTGGAGGTAAAGTCATCGTTGGGGGTGAAGGTTAGCAAGGGGGGATTGAAATGCTTGGGAGGGATCGAGCAGCTGGAAGAAACTCTGCAGCGATTTCCAGTGAACATGGTTTATTTGCATTTGCCGCTACCACAAAGTGGACTGCTCTTAAAGTGGATGCCAGTCTTACTACGGGCGAATGTCAGCGTGCATTGGGTTCCAAAGATGGGGATGCTTAATTTGTTAACTCAGAGCGTGAGAGAATTAGGTGGACTGCCGGTTTTATGTTTATCGGACTCGCCTTTGGAGGGTACTCAGCACGTGCTAAAGTGGCTGATGGATAAGGTATTAGCGGTGTTGTTGTTGTTATCATTATCGTGGTTATGGTTGTTGGTGTCTTTGGCGGTATGGGCGACTTCTAAGGGGCCGGTATTATTCACTCAAAAGCGGGTGGGACTGAAGGGCAGTTCTTTCTGGTTGTATAAATTTCGCACCATGGAGTTACACAAGGAAAAAAAAGGTCAATCCTTAAAATATGCTCATAAAGGGGATGAACGCTTCACCTCCATTGGGGGATGGCTACGCTCTTTCAGCTTGGATGAACTGCCGCAACTATTGAATGTCCTAAAAGGGGATATGTCCTTGGTGGGCCCGCGTCCGCATGCAGAAGCCTTTGATGATCAATATCAACGCCAAGTTAGCAACTATATGCTCAGACATCGCATTAAGCCAGGGCTCACGGGTTGGGCACAAGTGAATGGGTATCGGGGAGATAACGACCACCCAGAAAAAATTGCTACCCGAATTGAGTATGATCTATATTACATCAAGCACTGGTCGCTATGGTTTGATTTTGTTATCTTATTCAAGACTCTGGGGGTGGTTATTTCTCGTAAGAATGCTTGTTAGCAGAGGATAGGGGGTTGGGAGAGAGATACTGAAACGAAGCTATTGGATATGTAGTAAGAGATGGAGCAAGGAGTGAATCAAGTAGTACAGCGGGTATGCGATTCATTGGCGGAGGGGAATGTTCTCTTGACGAGATCGGTGGATCTTAGACGCGTTTGGCGGCAGCGATTTGGTGAGTATCAGCAGTTGGGTGGTTCGGCAGGGGTTTGGCGAGCTCCTCGGATTTGGTCTTGGGCGGGCTGGCTAGATGATTTATGGCAGTCGTGTTGCTATGGATTTTCTGTTAGTGAGAATACTCGGGAGGATTGGCTCTTGAATAGTGCTCAGAGCAAGTGGTTGTGGCAGCAGATATTGCGGGAGAATGGGGGTAGTTTTGGGGAGTTAGAAAACTTGGGGGAGGGGGGTCAGGCTCGGCAAGCTTGGCAGGCTTGGAAGTTATATCAGAGCTGGGGTTTTTCGGAAGAGCGGCTAGGCAAGGTTGGATCGGGAGGATCTGGTAGTAGAGAGCAGCGATTATTTCTGAGCTGTAAGCGAGATTTTGAGGTTCTTTTACGCCAGCAGGGGTGGCTGGATAGGGCATGCTTAGAGAACCGATTACGGGACTGGCTAGTAAAAGGGCTGGGGGCAAGGGATCTGGGGGCAAATGGTTGGAGGGGTCTGGGAGATAAGGATATAAAGGTATTGTGGCTGGCAGGATTTGCCGAGCAATTATATCCAGTGCAAATAGGGTTGCTGAATGCCTTGCGGGAACGCGGGGTGCAATTACGGGTGATTCCTCGTGGTCGGTGGGGGCGAGTTTCTTTGATTAGGGGGGATGCCTTTGAGAATGAGGAGGAGGAGTTACTGGCAGCGGTACGCTGGGCAAGGGGTTTGGCTTTGGATAATTCTGAGGCTCGTATTGGTTTGGCGATGTCTAATCCAGCTGAGCCTTTGGTAAGGCGATTATTGGGGTCGGTTTTGCAGCCCAGCAAATTGCCTAATGATGCGGCTGGTTCGGCTTTTCATATGTCTTTGGGGGATCCGCTGGGAGAGCATTCTTTGGTACGGGGGGCAATGCAGCTACTCCAGTTGCACCCTGGGGGGAAGGTATCTCCTGAGGTTTGGTATTGTTTGTTGACTTCCAGAAAGGTAGCTGGCTGGAAGATAGAACGCTGGCGACGCTTGGAACACTGGCGACGCTTGGAACAGAGAAACAATTTTGAGAATGTGTCGGTATCCAGATTGCCCTATTTGCTGAAAGAAGAGCTTTCCAAGCGGATGGAGGAGTGGCAGGGCTGGGCGGAAGGTATTTCTGAGACTGCCAGCTTTGCCGAGTGGGGACTGCGATTTCACAAATCGTTGCAGCTATTGGGGTGGATGGGTGATGATTCGGATTGGGATAATAGTACTTCTCAAGCCTCGAAGGTTTGGCAAGAATGCTTGGATAAATTTAGTAGTTTAGGGCTGGTATCAGGGGAATCCCTAGATTGGCAATCTGCTTGGCGAGCCTTACAAGGAATAGTACAAGAGCAGAGATTTCTCCCTAACAGTCCAGCGGGACCCATAAGCGTGGTGGATATTCAGGAAGCAGCTGGCTTAGAATTTGATTATCTGTGGGTGCTGGGAGTGCATGGCGAAAACTGGCCTCAGCCAGAAAAACTAAATCCCTTCTTAGATGCCAAGCTACAACAACAATGGGGAGTACCATTCAGCAGTACTAAATCCAGCCTAAGAACCGCCCAGCGACTCACTGCCCGTCTGTGTTGCAGTGCTACAAAGGTGGTCTTCAGCACCCCCGCTCAGGTGCAGGGAGTGCCTACTACTCCGAGCTTGTTATTGCAGTCGGTGGTGGAAAAACATCCGCAACGTTTATCGCGGTCTGCCCCGCCAGAAATGGAAAGAAAGGCGGAAAGTCGGGTGCCTAATCGCATGTACTTGGAGCGTCCGCAGCTGGAGGTACTCAAAGATAGCCAAGCCCCGCAATTCGTTGGCACTAACCTCAAGGGAGGAGTCTCAGTACTGCGGGATCAATCGGCTTGTCCCTTCAAAGGCTTTGCCCACCACCGCTTGAAAATCAAGTCAGACCCCCTAGCTATCTCGGGACTGCATTCCCAAATCCAAGGAAAATTTATGCATCGGGCGTTGCATTTGTTTTGGCAAACAGCCAAAAGCTCTGCCAACTTGGAACCAGAAAAACAACTGAAAACTGCTGTTCATCATGCCATTAAAGAGGCTCTAGAGCAAGACTGGCCTAATAATCTGTCCCCATGGCTGAAAGAACAGGAACAACAAAGACTGGAAAAGCTCATGCTGCTCTGGCTAAAAGAAGAATTGAGGCGTCGTCAGCATGCCCCCTTTGAAATTAAGCAGCTGGAACAAGAGCAGGAAATTAAAATCGGAGAACTCCAACTAACAGGTCGCATAGATAGAGTGGACAAGCTATCAGATGGCTCGCTGGTACTGCTGGATTATAAAATAGGCCGCTCTGCTAATAGCAAACATTGGATGGGTGAACGCCCCCAAGATCCTCAGCTTCCCCTGTATGCCCAAAAACTACTTACTGAAAAACAATCTCTGGCAGGCTTTGGATTTGCCAAGATCAGCGAAAAAGAAATGAAATTTGATGTCTGGGAGTCCCAACCACAAAAAATACTCAGCCAAGGTAAAAGTACTCTAAAAATTTCCTTTGTTGATCAAATGGAAGAAATCCAAGCGGTACTCAGAGTATTGGTATCCGAATTTATCATAGGCACAGCCACCGTCTCTCCCCAGCAGCAAGCCTGCGATCGCTGCTGCTTACAAATGTTTTGTCGTATCCATCAACATAAATCCCTTGCTTCTAGCACAGCCAAACCAACCCAAACTGAGCCAACCCAAACTGAGCCAACCCAAACTGAATTTGCCAGCGATGAATAAATCTTCTCCAAAAGAAAATCGCCCGCCCTCCAGCAGTCCCGATGAGGCTATCCGCCAGCGAGCCTTAGATCCTCGCCAGTCCTTTATTGTACAAGCCCCTGCGGGAGCAGGCAAAACCAGCCTACTGGTACAGCGTATGCTCGTACTGCTGGCAGAAGTTGAACGTCCCCAAGCCGTGTTGGCGATAACCTTCACTCGCAAGGCCGCTGGGGAAATGCGTTCTCGCCTATGGCAAGAATTACAAGCCGCAGCACAAAAACAACCAATCAACTCACGGTATCAAGAGCAAACCCGAAAGCTGGCTCTAAGGGTGCTGGAAAATGATCATAAACACGGCTGGCAACTGCTTAAAGCTCCTTGGAGTATCAGAGTTAAGACCATGGATTCCTTCTGGAAGGATATTGTGCGTCAAACTCCGCTGACAGCCCGACTCTCAGGAGAAGAAAATTTGTTGCCCCACCCAAAGTTAATCTACCTGCAAGCAGCTCGGAACTTGATGTCCCAAATGGATGGCAATTCTAACTTAGCTGAGGCTCTAAAAAGCTTGGTACGTCGCTCTAATAATCGCCACCGCGAATGCGAAAAACAACTGGTTGAACTGCTGGAAAAACGCGAACAATGGCTCCCCCTCATCAGTGATAACCCTGCCCATAAGGGAAAATCCAAACCGCCGAAAACAACAGCAAAATTCTTGGATGCTTTGGAAAACGTCTTGCAACAGGTCATTCAGGTCAAACTGAGCCAGCTGCAAAATAAAATGCAGCTCGCCCTGAAATATCTCTTACAGCAAGGCATAAAATCGCAGTCATTGGTGAATCTGGTGGTTCATGCAGCTCACAATGCCCCAAATAGCGCGGCCCTCCAACCCCTGCTTAACCTGACAAAGCTACCCACCGCAGAACCAGAACAACTGGAATACTGGCGTGCCCTGGGTAAACTATTGCTAACTAAAACAAATGAAACATTCCGTAAGAAGCTGGATAAAAATATCGGATTCCCTACCACCAGCGAAGAAGCTAAAAAGGATATGACCGAGATATTAGGACATCTTAAAGATTGGGATAACCAGGGAACTAGCAACTCGGGGGCAGCATCGCTGGAAAACTTATTGGCTGAGGTACGCAATTTGTGCAGGGTGAACTTACAACCTTGGGAAAGAGAAAGCTTGGAAACTTTACAGCTAGTACTTAGGCAGTTATCTCTTGCTCTGAAGCAGGAATTTGAAGCCGTAGGAGGAGTGGATTATACTGAGATCATGCTATCGGCTCGGCCTTGCTTGCAGCTGGGAAATCATGTGGAGCAAGCCCGATTGGTCCATTTATTGGTGGATGAATTTCAGGATACCTCAATCGCTCAGTTTGACATGCTGTCATTGTTGGTGCAGGGCTGGCAAGCGGATGGAAGGCAGACCTTGTTCTTGGTGGGAGATCCCATGCAGTCTATCTATCGCTTTCGCAAGGCGGAGGCTGGCTTGTTTGTTAGAGTGATGGAACGCGGTCTGGGAAAACTAAAGCCACAAGTACTCAAACTGAGCTCTAATTTCCGCAGTGTCCCCGCCTTAGTGGATTGGCACAATCGGGTGTTTCAAAAAGTGTTCCCCCAGCAGAGCAATTTGCTGGAGGGAACGGCAGCTCATGTCTTTGCTCGGGCGGTGAAGCCTCCCGATGAGGACTCAGGGGTGGAATGGAAACTAGCTGATGATAGTACTCAGGAAGCCAAAGCTATTGTGGAATGGATAAAGCAAGCTTCAGGAAAGCAAGCCCAAATAGCAATTCTGTTTAGGTCCAAAAAGCATGTGGAAACTATTGTATCTGCCTTGCGAGAGCATGGAGTACCTTTTCAATATGAACGTCGGGCGAGTCTGCTAGAACAACAAGAAGTACTGGATATTCTAGCTTTGCTCCGAGCTCTGTTGCTGCGGCACGATACCCTCGCTTGGATGAGCGTTCTGCGGGCTCCTTGGGGTGGCTTTTCACTGGCTACCCTTACTATGCTGGCAGAAAAATTATCCGCTGCCACTGAGGTAAATACGGCTGAAATTGACTCGGATACCCCCCCCTCCAAAGCTAATGGCTCTCATCCGCCTGCAAATAGCATCTGGGAGATCCTGCAAGACCCTGCCGTGAAAAAGCAACTGAGCTCCCCAGAAAAAACGGCTTTGATGCACCTACAGGTAGCCTTTGAATGGGCTTGGCAGCAACAGGGACGCCTATCACTGACAGATTGGCTGGAACAAGTGTGGCTAAAACTGAGAGGTCCCGCCTGCCTAACTACCGATAAAGGCTTGGAATACATCAATCTATTCTTAGAACAACTGAGGCAAATCCCTCTGGAAACCACAGTAGGATTCTTTGAACGCCTGAAAGATTGCCTAGGAGAAATACCACCCTCGGAATTGCCTCCAAATGTAACTGGAAAGGTGGCAGTCCTTAGCATCCATCAAGCTAAGGGCTTGGAATTTGATTGGGTCGTGTTGCCAGCTCTGGAACGAAGAAGCCGCAATGATTATAACCACATGCTCTGCTGGGAGGAATATCCTGCCCTAACCAAAAGTGAATCACACCTATTGCTAGCCCCAGCCCCAGTCACCAGCGAGGAAGAAGATCGCTGTGTCTATAAATTCATCCAGCAATTATCTAAGGGCAAAAATGACAAAGAACTCGCTCGCCTACTATATGTGGGCTGTACCCGAGCTCGCCAGCGATTATTGCTCACCACTGCTAAACAGGGCAATCCAATATCAGGCACCATGCTGAAATTGCTCCATGACGCTGGAGCTGCAGAGGATAACCCTACCATCTCTACAGAAAAAAACCCTGAGGCTACCGAAGAGGCTTCCTCCATAAAGGAAGGCTGGTTGTGGAGATTACCGCAGCAGTGGGAAGCTCCGCCTCCGCTGAAAAACGTCCGTCCTCAAGGAAAACCTCTCACCGAAGAACAACTCAGTGGGGCTGCCAAACCCGGCTCAGATGATGAAAGCGAAAACAACCCCGAGCAATCTCAAACTACCGCATCCCCATCGCCAGAACTGCCATCGCCAGAACTGCCACTGCTAGAATCTCAATCTTTAGCCAAGATGGGTAATCACCCGCGATCCATCGTTCCTCGTGGGGTGGGAGTGGAGATCCATCGCTGGCTGGAGGTGCTGGGACGAAGTGAAGATTGGGATAGCATCATCCAGCAAGCCAAAAAGTGCGTGAGGGCTAATCTTTGTCAGTTGGAGATCACTGCTCAGGCACTTGATTTTGCTACCGAACGGGTGATACAAGCCCTGCTCAATACCATTGAAGACCCCCAAGGGCGTTGGATATTGCAACGGCATGCCACTGCCGAAAGTGAATTGCGACTGGATCATTTCGCCTTGGCGAATAAAAATTCCACTCTATCCCAATCCATTGTGGATCGCACTTTTGTAGCCGCAGATAATATTCGCTGGGTGGTGGATTTCAAAACTGCTACTCCCCAGCAGCAAGATTTAGCATCCTTTTTAGTTCAACAAAGAGAAAAGCATAAACCCCAATTAGAGCGTTATGCTAACTTATTCTATCGCTTAGAGCCAACAATACCCTTAAAACTCGCCCTTTATTTTCCTCTTATCAAGCACCTAGAAAGCTGGGATTTTACTCCCTGAGGATTTTTTACAAAAGTGGTAACCAATCGGTATATCACTACAAGTACTTGAAGAAGAATTTAAATTCCATTAACTTTATAATGCTACTGGGGGCAATATATTAGCAATCTGTAAGTAATGCCATCTTTCTAACCTTTTTATGAGTGCCTTTCATGCTGGCTGACAAAAAACCCACCCCCTTACCAGACCACAAAATAGCTGATATCTCCCTTGCTGAATGGGGACGCAAGGAGATAGAGATTGCCGAAAATGAAATGCCCGGCTTGATGGCTTTGCGGAAAAGGTATCGTTCCCAAAAACCCTTGCAAGGGGCAAGGATAGCGGGTTGTATTCACATGACCATTCAAACCGCGGTGTTGATAGAAACCTTGCTGGACTTAGGAGCCGAGGTTCGTTGGAGTTCTTGCAACATATTTTCTACTCAGGATCATGCGGCGGCAGCCTTGGCTCAACGGGGAGTAGCGGTGTTTGCTTGGAAGGGAGAAACAGACGCAGAATATTATTGGTGCATTGAGCAAACCCTGCGTTGGTCTGATGGAAATGAGCCAAATATGTTATTGGATGACGGCGGCGACCTCACTGCGACGGTACATGGCAAGTTTTCTCAGTTGTTGAGCCGTATTCATGGGGTATCAGAAGAGACCACCACGGGATCCATGAGATTAAGGCAAATGGAAAAACGCGGGGAACTGAAAATTCCGGCTTTGGATGTAAATGCTTCGGTCACCAAGAGCAAGTTTGATAATCTTTATGGCATTCGCGAGTCGCTACTGGATGGCATCAAACGGGCTACGGATGTGATGATAGCGGGCAAAATAGCAGTGGTGGTAGGTTATGGTGAAGTGGGCAAGGGTTGTGTATCTGCCTTCGGGGGACTGGGCGCCCATGTGCTGGTGGTGGAGATTGACCCCATCTGTGCTCTACAAGCGGCTATGGAGGGGAATCGGGTGGTAACCATGGACGAAGCGGCTAAGCTCGGCAATATTTTTGTCACCGCAACGGGCTGTGTCAAGGCTATTTCCAAGCAACATCTGGACTGCATGAAGAACGAGGCAATCGTTTGCAACATCGGGCATTTTGAGTCGGAAGTGGAAGTGGAAGCCCTGAACCAAGACCCCCAGATTAATAAGCAAAACATCAAGCCTCAGGTGGATCAGTATATCTATCCTGACGGTAAAAAATTGACCGTACTGGCAGAGGGCAGATTGGTTAATCTCGGTTGTGCCACTGGGCATCCTAGCTTTGTGATGTCTACCAGTTTTACCAATCAAGTACTGGCTCAGCTGGAGCTTTTTCAAAATCAGGGAAAATATGAAAATAAGGTCTACACTTTGCCTCGCCACCTGGATGAGCAAGTCGCCCACTTGCATTTGGAAAAGCTGGGCATCAAGCTGCAAAAACTCTCAGCAGAGCAGGCAGAATATCTAGGGGTCTCAATGAACGGCCCTTATAAATCGGCTGATTATCGCTATTAAATTTGACATGCGTAATCTACAGCTAGACCACATTATCCCGCGGATAAGCGGTGGTGGTAATGAAAGGGTAAATTTACAATCGCTGTGCCAGAGCTGCAATGCCATCAAGGGCAAAAGACCAATGGAGTACTTGAAAAATTATCTAAAAGAATTATAAGGAACCGATGTTACCATTATAAGTAGTTTCATGCTCTGGCGGGAATTGAAATCAGGGTGTTTATTCTACAGAACTTCCTGCAATAAACCCAAGTGCAATACTTATGATACTGAAGGAAGCTATAATAAGGTCACTTCCATAGTCTAGCAATTTGCACTCAGCATCATCAGAAAAGACGTGAGAAATTACTATCACAATCGCGAAAAAAACAATACAAACCCCACCACCCCAAACAGTGTATCTTGCAGTTTTCAACCGATGTGTTTTTCTAGCATGGCGATGTAATCTTCCTTCCGACATAAGTTCGGTCTTGGTATATCCTACGGTTCCCAACCGACTTGCTTTTGACGCACGTTCGGCATCGGTCTCGGGTTTATCGGAGGATTCTTTCTTTGAACTCATTTTCAATATCTTCTTTATCAATTGTTTTACCCCACCCATGTTGCTGTGTTTTATCCCAAGCCCCGCCTTTTTTATGCGAAAAGTCTGAAAGGGATAAATCGGTACATGGGGCATATATCTCTACAATGTCTTGTAAAATATCGCCTATTTTTTTGTTATCACCTGAATAGACATATTCTTCCCCATCCCTTGTCTTTGACAAACCATAAATAATTTCTTCTCCAAGTTCCTTATATTCATCGTAGACAGAAGGAATCACGGGACCATAAGGCCAGGCTTCAAAGTCTTCGGTTAGTAGCCAACCTCCATATCTGTTGTGATACCAGCCTTGAAAAAAATAGAGAAGCTTTTGGAGCTTCATAGGTCGTACAGGGATAGACTCTCTCCCTGCACCAACTATGATGGTATTCACTAAGGTACTGGTATCTTTGACTGCTATCATCTCCACTCACACTGCATGTTTAGCACTTCTCTGAACAAGCCAAATATGCTATGCCACCATTGCACAAGAAAGAGTTATTGTCAAGTGATATTGGAATGGTAACTAGGCGATATTAAGCACATCGTTAAAGCAGTAGCCAGCCCACCAAGGCGAATACCGGTAGCAAAAAGACGGTAGACCAGAGCATGTAGCCAAAGAAACTAGGCATTCTTACTCCCGAACTCTGAGCAATGGAACGCACCATAAAATTAGGCCCATTGCCAATATAAGTCAGGGCACCAAAAAATACTGCCCCGATGGAAATTCCCTTTAAGATGCTTTCTGCCTCCGGGGATTCGGTTAGTTGAATAGCCTCGTTCAGCCCCAGCGAACCCATAGCGGTAGCTAAAAAGGTAAGGTAGGTAGGGGCGTTGTCTAAAAACGCAGAAAGTATTCCAGTGATCCACATGTAATCAACTGCCGATCCCAGTCCCAGCTCATCACCGCGAGCATTGAGTAACATCAGGGCTGGAGTCATGCAGGTGAAAATCCCGATGAAAAGCAAAGCTACTTCCCGAATGGGTTCATAGTTAAACTGGTTGCGTTCCCGAGTGAGATTAGGAGTAATCAGCAAGGAAATAACCGCCAGTAACACTAAGCTAAGGTCTCGTAATATGGAAGTAAGATGCAGGCTACCTAAATTAAAAAAATCCAAGGAATAAGGCAGGTGAACGGCTCCGCTAAGAATGACTGCAACTACCACCCCTAAAAGTAATGGTAGATTATAATATCCCTCAATCCCCACAACTACCCCTTTCAACGGCCGAAAAATAATCCCCCCCCCAACTGATTCCAACTCCATCTCTATCCCAGTACTGGTGCGAGCCTCATGAGAATGCAGAGCGTAACGACTTTCCCGATGTGCTAGCAAACTATCCAGCAGGAAAAATATCACCAATATCAAACCCACCGCAAATAACCACTGCGGAAAAAGTTTTAAGGTCCAAGTAAAGGGAATTCCTTGCAAAAAACCTAGAAATAAGGGCGGATCTCCAATAGGAGTCAATAATCCCCCCACATTGCAAACCAAGAAAATGAAAAATAATACCACATGTACCTTGTGACGCCTCAACTCATTGGCACGAAGTAATGGACGAATAATCAACATGCCAGCCCCAGTAGTACCAATCAGGCTCGCCAAAACCGAACCAATCAGCATGGTAACAGTATTCACCAGCGGGGTAGCCGAGGCATCTCTAGTTATGTGAACTCCACCCGATATGATAAACAAAGAACCCAGCAAAACTATAAAGGCTATGTACTCCTCGTAAATGGAAAACAACCGAGGACCATAACTAGCTGAAAAAGTCTGAGGTGGCACAGAAACAAACATCACCAAAAAACCAACTACCATCCAAAAGAAACTTATCTTGCCATAATTGTTCTCCCAAATGTGCGGTGAGACCAAGGGCATAATGGCGATGGATAACAAAATCCCCGCAAATGGAAACAAAGCCCAAATAGGAGGTACAAAATTTCCCTGATGAACAATAGCCCCAGCCCAAACTACATCTGCCATGCCACAAACCAATAAGCCGATAGGCACAATACTCATCGCCACAGGGAATTTGATTACTATCCTAAAAATCGCTGAGCAACAGGATGATAAAAATGGCTGATAACAGAGGCGCAACATGTATCCTTGATACTATTATGATATGTATACCTGCAGGAAAGGCATCTTTTTCATGCCTGCTTATATGTTTTTAATGGACGCAAGCATACAGGATCTTAAGCACACCATACCTTATCATTGCGGACATTTGAGCATATTGGAAGCACACCGATAGTATAATGATTATATACACAATCAAGATAAATTTCTAGTACCCTGCTATGAGTATCAACTTGAGGCATTCAAGATATATCAAACTAGTACAATGTTTAAGCGATTATTAAGCGGAAAGATTTCTTCCAATACCGAAAAGATACTTAAGGAATTTCGTCCTCTTGTTTCAAAAATAAATGACCTGGAACAAGAAATACAGGGCCTAGAACAGGGAATGCTCGCCAGTCGCATGGGTGAAATACGCACCCAAATTGATAATGGCTCCAGTCTGGATGAACAACTAGCACCCGTGTTCGCCTTGGTGCGGGAAGTCAGTCGTCGTCTCAATGGCGAACGTCATTTTGATGTTCAATTACTCGGAGGTATGGCTTTGCATCGGGGGATGATCGCTGAAATGAAAACTGGGGAAGGAAAAACCCTAGCTAGCACTGCCCCTGCTTGCTTGAATGCCCTCAGTAACAGGGGAGTACACTTGGTTACTCCTAATGATTACTTAGCTCGCCGAGACCAGCAATGGATGGGAGATATCTATAAGGCCTTGGGCCTAACAGTGGGACTAATCCAGCACGGCATGGATGATATATCACGACAACAAGCCTACCAAAACGACATAACATATGGCACCAACAATGAATATGGATTTGATTACTTACGCGATAACATGAAATTTCGCCTGACCGACTACGTACAAAGAGAACTTAACTACGCCATCATTGATGAAGTGGATAGCATCCTCGTGGATGAAGCCCGTACTCCTTTAATCATTTCTGGTGCTAGTGAAGAATCCACCGATAAATACCCCCAAGTAAATGAAATTATCAGGGGCCTAGATAGAGAGATCCGAAAGGAAGAGGTAGTCAACCTGCCTGCCTCAGAACGCCATGGAATCCCAGAAAATTGGAACAAACTTGAGGAAGATAAAGCAGTAGTACGACCCGGCGAGTACACCATGGATGAAAAAGCTCGCAGCATTCACCTCAGTGAACTAGGGGCACATAAATTGGAACTTAAACTAAAACAAAAAAAACTAATGCCCCAAGGCGGATTGTTTGATTTTGAAAACATGGACTGGCTACATCATGTGAATCAAGCCCTAAAGGCAGTGTATCTGTTCAAACGTGATGTAGATTACGTCGTACGCAGTGGTCAGGTGGTCATCGTAGATGAATTCACGGGTAGATTGATGGCGGGTCGTCGTTTTGGCGATGGCTTACATCAGGCGATTGAAGCCAAAGAAAAAGTTAAAATAGAGCGAGAAAGTCAAACTTATGCTTCAGTAACCTTCCAGAATTACTTCCGCATGTACAAAAAACGCAGCGGCATGACTGGCACTGCCAAAACCGAAGAAGAAGAATTTATCCGAATCTATAATATGCCCGTACTAGTAGTCCCCACCAATAAACCCATGGTACGTCAAGATCAGCCAGATTTGGTCTACAAAACCAACAAAGCCAAGCAAGACGCCCTAGTGAACGATATTGAGGTAGTTTATAAAACCGCTCAACCAATACTAGTGGGAACTATTTCCATTGAAGCCTCAGAAGAACTGTCAGCCATGCTCAAACAACGGGGAGTACCACACACCGTGCTTAATGCTAAGTACCATGAACAAGAAGCCAGCATCGTTGCTAGTGCAGGAGAAAAAAATCGGGTGACCATTGCCACCAACATGGCAGGGCGAGGGACGGACATCAAGCTCGGGAAACAGGTTAACCAAGTAGGAGGGCTGTTTATCATGGGCACCGAAAGGCACGAAAGCCGCCGTATTGATAACCAATTACGAGGACGCTCAGGACGGCAAGGAGACCCAGGCTGCTCACGTTTCTATCTCTCGTTGGAAGACAATCTGATGCGTATCTTTGGCGGAGAAAAAATCGCCAACCTTATGAATCGCCTGCACATGCCCGATGATGAAGCAATTACTCATGGCATGGTGTCCAGGGCAATCGAAAACGCTCAGAAAAAAGTGGAAGCCCATAATTTTGAACTTCGTAAGCACGTGCTGGAATACGATGATGTGATGAACCGACAGCGAGAAATCATCTATGCCCGACGCCGCCAAATTCTGAGTCCCGATGTGGAAAATACCTTCTTGGATATGGCAGATGAACTGATGGAACAATTGGTACTTCAGCATACCGAAGGCATCTCTCCCAGTGAATGGGAACTGCAAGAACTATCCGAGGAATTCCTGAATATATTCGGCCTAACACCAAAACTGGATGAAAACGCACTCCACGATGACCAAATCCTGCGTAAATCCCTAGTACAGCAAATGGAAACCTGCTATGCAGAAAAACGCTCCCAACTAGATAGACTCCTAACTGAAATATCCCAGTCAATACCCTCCGATGATAAACTAAAAGAAATCTCCTCCGACTTCCTGAGACACATAATGCTCAGCATCCACGACCACTTGTGGAAAGATCATCTGCTGTCCATGGATCACTTACGCGATGCCATCGGGCTGGTCGGCTATGCTCAAAAAAAACCCCTGGATGAATACAAAAGGGAAGGCTTTAAAATCTTTGAAAACTTAATGCTACGCATCAGTGAAGAAACCGTCACCGCCTGCTTCAGAACCCAACCCAGCATACGACTGCCCGCAAAACCCAAATCCCCCTCCAAAAAACTGGTCTACAGTGAACCCTCCGATACCCCTACAAACTTCGATCCAAACCTAAATCCAAAACTACCAGACTCAGAATCCCCAGGTCCAATCATCGCTGCCAAAGCTCAACTAACTGAAGGCTCGGCAACTGGTACGGCTCCTAGTCAAACCAGCAAATTGCCTAACTGGGGAAAAAAGAACAAAAGGCGTAGGTAGTCGCTATGAACCGCAAACCGAACAAAAAAGAAGCACTAGGCAAACAAAATCCTGAACTACTTAAACATCGCCAAGCTACTCAGTGCATCATTGAAAGAAACGACTTCCACCAATTTATGCAAAACCTGCCCCCAAGCACAGCCGACCTAGTACTCACCGACCCACCCTATACCATCAGCAAAAAAACCGGCTTCCAACAGGTGAAAAACGGAGTAAAGCGTTTCGCGGTGAACATGGAATTCGGTAAATGGGACCTAGAACCCATCAATCTTGATATCCTATGCACGGATCTAATGCAGGTCCTGAAAACTGGGGGAACTGCCATCGTGTGGTATGACTTTTGGAAATTATCCCATCTGGCAGAGGCAATGCAAAAGGCAAACTTCAAAATGCTACGAGTACTCATCTGGGAAAAAACCAATCCCGTGCCTCTTAATATGGGAAGTACTTATCTATCAAACCCGCGGGAAATCGCGGTGGTCGGGGTGAAGGGAGGCAAACCCACCTTCCATGGCTCTTATGATAATGGAGTGTACCGACTACCAATCCCCAGACACAACGGAAAACGGGTACATCCTACTCAAAAACCCTTGGGGCTATTTGAAAATCTGGTGGAAAAACACAGCAACCAAGGCGATCTAGTAATTGATCCCTTCTTAGGAGGTGGCACCACTGCCATTGCTTGCCATAACAAAGACAGACGCTTTGCGGGGTGTGATAAAGATTCTAAATATGTGAAAAGTGCAAAGGATAAGTTAAATTATGTATAAGCAGTGTTGAAATTGATCATAAAGACGGCAGGCGGGATGACCCCCGCTTAAATGGCCAATAAGGTAAAAATAAGTGATTTTCAGCCTCTCTCAAAAGCTGTCAATGTTGCCAAGCGACAGCATTGCAAAAAATGTAGGGAAACAGGCAAGCGTTTTGATGCTACCAAACTCGGATATGAAAAAGCACAAGTAAAAGGTGGTGGCGACTATAACGGTACTTGTATCGGTTGCTATTGGTATGACCCTTTTGTTTTTAATCAACAAGCAAGCGAGCGATAGACTTTTGTACTCCAGCATTCCACTCCCTTAAAAAACACTTGCTTTCATAGCCAATTTGGCTCACTGTTATCAACTGGTGCTGGCGAATTGCTTGGGTTGTCGGTGAATGGATTTAAGATGGTGAATTTATGACTGTTATTTCGGTGAAACAATTTATTGAGGCTGGTGTTCATTTTGGACATCGCACTCATCGTTGGAGTCCCAAAATGAGCCCCTATATTTTTGGGGTTAAGGACGGCATTCACATCATTGATCTTAGGCAGAGTTTGCGATGTCTAAAGGAGGCTCATGCCTTTGTGCGGGAGCAATGTGCTACGGGCAATCAGGTACTTTTTGTGGCTACCAAGAATCAGGCTAAGGAGGTCATCGCAGAAGAGGCTCAGCGTTGTGGAGCTTTTTATATCAATGAGCGTTGGCTGGGGGGGTTGATGACCAATTTCAATACGGTCAAGCAATCTATTACTCGCCTAAAAAATCTGGATCAAAGAAGGGGAGCAGATGGCAGCTGGCCTGGGATTATCAAGAAGGAAGCAGTGCTGTTGGAAAAGCAACGCCGAAAGCTAGAGATGGTATTGGGGGGCATTAAGCAGATGCGTAAGCTACCTAAATTATTGTTCGTGATTGACTGCAAAAAGGAGCATTTGTCTCTTAAGGAATCGGCTGTATTGGGTATTCCAGTGGTGGCAGTGGTGGATAGCAATTGCAACCCCTGTGAGGTTGATTATCCGATCCCTGGCAATGATGATTCCATACGGGCTATTCGCCTTTACAGCTTTGTTATATCCAGTGCGGTGTTGGAGGGACGTGCCATATTTGACGAGCAAAAAAGACTGGGGCTGACCGACAAAACAGACCTAGGCGACCCAAAAAATGCATCGTCCTCGGCTAAAGGGGCATCGGTAGACCTGAGTGCAGTCAAGGACAAGGTAACTGAAGCCGCCAAAATTATTGAGGACTTAGAAAAAATCGCCCAGGATAAGAAGCCAGCAGTCCAAAAGAAGGCGGTAGGGGAAAAGACCGCCCAGGATAAGAAGCCAGCAGTCCAAAAGAAGGCGGTAGAGGAAAAGACCGCCCAGGATAAGAAGCCAGCAATCCAAAAGAAGGCGGTAGAGGAAAAATCAGTCCAGGGCAAGGCAGAGGGCAAGGCAACAGGCGAGGCAAAGGAAGGCAAGGCAGAAGAAGGTAAGGCAACAGGCAAGGCAGAGGATGGAAAAGCTGTTAAGACTAAGAAAACGTCCCCCAAGGTATCCTCTAAAGCTGCGGATGCCTAGTGGATGGAGAGATCTAAAAAATGAACATTGATGCTAAAACCGTAAAAAAGCTACGGATAGCAACAGGTGCAGGAATGATGGAATGTAAGCAAGCCCTGTTGAGTTCCAAAGGAGAAATAGAAAGTGCTAAAGATTATCTGCGGAAAAAGGGATTGGCATCTTTTCAAAAGAGGTCTAGCAGGTCTGCTCAAGAAGGTGGGGTGGCAGTAGCTCTAAGCTCCGATGGTAAAGTGGGAGTAATGATACAGCTGGGGTGCGAGACCGATTTCGTGGCTCGCAACGAAGAATTTGTGAAATTGCTGGATGGTCTGGCTAAACAAGCTCTAGAAAATACTGCCAATATTACCGATCAGCCAGCTCCAGATGGCGATGGCAGTGTGCAGTCGTACATAGTTCGCTTTGCTCACAGGCTGGGCGAAAACCTAGAGCTGGTAAAAACTCAAAGGCTGGAGGCTACTCCCGAAGGAATAGTGGAGTCTTATGTACATACCGATCGGCAGATAGGGGTGCTGGTGAATCTGTCGGTAGCTCCTGCTGAGGGACAATCTCTCGAGGGACAATCCCTTGGGGAGCGAGCTGCTTCTGCGACCAATGTCGTGACCAATGTCGTTGATACTCAGGTACTGCGTGAAGTAGGACGCGATTTAGCCATGCATATTGCTGCTAGTGATATAATCGCCATTCATCCTGATGAAATAGATGAAAATCTGCTGGCTGAGAAGAAGGAAATCTTTATTTCTCAAGTGGCAAAAAGCAATAAACCACCAGAAATCTTGGAAAAAATGATTTCTGGACACCTCCAAAAATTTGTCAAAGAGGTGGCTTTGTTGGCACAGCCTTTTGTCAAGGATGCTCAGTTATCGGTGGAACAATGGCTGGGTGAGGTGGGTCGGCAGTGGGGGGCTTCTATAAGGGTGAATTCATTTATCAAACTACGAATTTAAGTTTGCTGAGGCGAGTGGATATATCTGGCGAGGAGCTATGTATTTTGTTCTGTATTTTGGCATTGCAAGTTCAGGCTGAGAGTGTAAAGATAGCCTGCGGGTAGCTACGGGAGCTGGTGTGAGGGAGCGTGTGTGAGGGAGCGTGTGTGAGGGAGCTGGTGTGAGGGAGCTGGTGTAAAGGGGAGAGCGGGCTTCGGGTGCCGAGAGTCGTGGGTAGAAAAAGGGGCGTGGGGGGGGGGGTGTATTGAGGGGTGCAGTTGCGAGGAGAGGGTGCGAGAGAAGGTGCGAGGAGGGGGGTTGCGAGATGGGCTTATTTTTGTAGGTGATGTGGTTCTTTATTGTGGCTTTGTAAGTGGGTTTTCCTCCTGTTAAGCGCATGCTGTTAAAGCTCAGCGGTGAGATGTTCGCTGGTGATAAGGAGTGGGGTTTTGATCATCCCACTATTTTTCAGTTAGCAGTCCGAATAGCCGAAATTCATAAAATGGGGGTGGTACTGGGGATAGTGGTGGGAGGAGGCAACATTTTTCGGGGTACCAAAGACGCCCCCCCAGAAATGGATGCGGTAGCTAGAAGCGAAGAATGTATTGATCTCTTAAAACAAGCAGATCAAATAGGCATGCTCGCTACGGTTATGAATAGCCTAGCCTTGCAGTCGGCTTTGGAACGCTTGCAGGTAGAAACCAGAGTGATGTCCGCGATTGAATTACGCTCCATTGCTGAATCTTACATTAAGCGTCGCTCTGATAGGCATTTTGACAAAAATAGAGTGGTGGTGTTCGCGGCTGGTTCGGGGAATCCCTTCTTCACCACCGATACCGCCGCGGCTTTGCGGGCTTCGGAAATGAAAGCCGACTTGCTAGTGAAAGCCACCAAAGTAGACGGAATTTATGATAGCGACCCAATCACCAATAAAACAGCTCGCAAGTTTTCTCGCATCAGCTACCGCGAAGTATTGTCTCGGGATCTTAAGGTGATGGATGCTACCGCGGTGGCTTTTTGTAGTGAGCATGATATTCCCATTGCGGTGGTTGATATTAATGCTCCCGATGTACTATTGCACTTGGTAAATGGCGAAGAGGTAGGCACTCGGCTGGATAAAGACCGATGATGCCAATTTGCCCTGATTAATTTTTTACATAGGAGATGATGATGGATGAGATTGAAACGACTTTATTGCTTGATGAGAGCATTAAAAAAATGTCGCAGGCAGTGGATTATCTAAAGCAAGAGCTAGAAATGGTACGCAGTGGACGTCTTGCTCCTGATATGCTGGGTTCGGTGATGGTTACTTACTATGAGCAGCAGACTCCATTGCGTCAGTTAGCTAATTTTAGTTCCCCTGATGCTCAAACTCTGGTGGTATCTCCCTATGAGGCTGCCATTTTGCCCGAGGTTGCCAAAGCGATTAATCAAGCGGGCTTGGGTTTGGATGCTTTGGTAGACAATGGTTTGGTGCGGGTGCAGGTGCCGATGCTGACCGAAGAACGCCGTAAGGAGCTGGTTCGGCATGTACACAAATTGGGTGAGGACGCCAAAATTTCCATTCGCCATGCCCGCCGCGATAGCAATGAACATCTGAAACAGCTGGAGCGCGACAAGCAGTTATCCAAAGACAAGTTGCATGATCTGGAAGTGGAGAATCAACAAGCCACCGATAAATGGATTGATACTGCAGAAAAGATAATCAAGCAAAAGGAGGAGGTTTTGTTATCGGGATAGGGGTGGAGGTGGTTATGAGCTTGCCAGTAGGGCATATGATGGTATTATTGTGATAAGGAAGAAGTGAAATGTTGGCGGAGTTATTATATTCTTTTTGGCCATACCAGATTTTTCGTTCGGTATCATTTAGGGGTGGGATGGCATTTGTGTCCACCTATGTATTGGTGTCTGTGCTAATGCCTTCCTTTATTCGCTGGTTACGCCTGAACGAGATTTTTGGGGATCTCCAAGTTGCTGTTCCTCCTAGTGTTCCGCCCGAGCCTTATATGGGTCCCAAGCCGTTGGGCGGGGGAGTGGTTTTAGTATTGGGAGTAGTATTTTCCGCGTTACTGTGGATGCAGGTGAATCAGTTCACTTTGGCATTGGTGTTGGTGTTGGTATCTTTTGCGGGAGTAGGGGCTCTGGATGATTGGAGCAAGGTACGCCATCGTCGTCGGGTTCTCAGCGGTTTGGCGAATAAGAAATCTTACACTAGCAAGGCAGACGGTTTGGGAGGCTGGTGGCGTATCTTGTTGCAATTTTTTCTAGCATCGGTGGTGGTGGTGGTATTCTATCATCAAGTGGATGTGGATGGACATTTGGTAGTGCCGCTTATCCCCTTGAAATGGTGGTATCCTTATTTACCTCGCTATGTATTTATTCCCTTCATGATTTTCATGATTGTTGGTTGTGCCAATGCGGTTAATCTTACCGATGGTCTGGATTCCTTGGCGATTGTACCATTTTTAACGGCAGTGTTATTTGTGGTGGTGGCTGCCTATGCGGGTACCAATCCTTCTATTCAAGAACGCCTGTTGTTGCCTCCGTTGCCGGTTGAGGTACGTGAAGTGGTCGTCTTTGCGGCGGCGATGTTCAGTGCAGGATTGATTTTCTTACGCTTTAATGCTCCTCCTGCCATGATTACCTTGGGCGACTCGGGGGCCTTGTCATTTGGCAGTGCCTTGGCGACCATGTTTATATTCACCAAGACGGAGTTATTTTTGCCCTTAGTGGGAGGAGTGTTTGTCTTGATCACCTTGTCTTCCATTATTCAACGGGTCTTCTTTCAAATTATGCTTCGCACCCGCGGACGAAAAATCGCCGAGCAACTCCGTTTTTTCTACCGAGCTCCTTATCATCATCATTTGCAGGTGCTTTGGAGTGCCTCCAGCGAACAAAACGGAGTGCGATCGCTCTGGGCTAATATGCTAGAGGTGGTGGGATTACGATCTCCCCAGCCCGAAGACCGCTTACGTGATCCTACTCAGGTCAATAGCCGAGTAGTTTGGCATTTGCACGTATGGTCGCTGTGGTTGCTGGTAATAGCTATGGTGATATATCTAAAGGTACGCTAGGGTGGTGTACTTGAGTAGGAATATACTTGACAAATTAGAAATATACTTGACAAATTAGAAATATATTTGACAAAGCAGAAATATACTTGACAAAGTAGCCTTCACTATTTATCTATAAGTGTCTTTGTACCCCAGAATTTTCTTTGCGGCCTTGCTATTCTTGAGATACGTACTTAACGGATTATGGATGGGGATCAGCGGGATTTGCGTCCTGTGGTTGGGGAGTTGCTTTGGGGGTACTCCTCAGACGACTGTTGAGCCTCAGACTGATTCGGCTTGGGTTATCCATGATCTTTATGTGCTGGTGACTTACATCACGGTGGTGATTTTTGTGGTGGTGGTGGTCTTATTGGGCTGGGCTGGGTTTAGTTTTCGGGCTAGGAAGGGGAAGGAGAAGGATATTCCTAAGCAGGTGCATGGCTCAGCCAAGTTGGAGATTGCTTGGTTCATCATTCCCACTGTGATCTTGATTTTCATTGCGGTGCCTACTTGGCAGGCTATTTTTCGGGCGGCTTACCCGCCAGATGAGGATATTTTATTGGTACGGGCGATAGGGAATCAGTGGTGGTGGGAGTTTGAGTATCCTGATACGGGGGTTAGATCTGCCAATGAGATGTACCTTCCCCTTCATCGGACGGTGGTAGTGGAGACTACCACCAATGATGTGATCCACTCTTTTTGGGTTCCTCAGTTGCAGGGCAAAAAGGATAACATTCCCGGTAGAGTGAACAGTCTATGGTTCACCACCGAGAGAGAAGGCACGTATTATGGTCAATGTGCCGAGTATTGTGGTACTTCCCATGCATTGATGCGTTTTGTGGTGCATGTGGTACCAGAAAAAAAATACGAGCAATGGATCATTCAACAGCAACAGCCACCAGTAGCGGTCACCGTGGATGCTCGTAGGGGAGAGCAGTTATTCACCGAGAAAATTTGCGTGACTTGCCATAGCATTTCTGGGAATCCAGCTGCGGTGGGGAAGTTGGGTCCTAATTTAAGCAATTTACCCACTAGGAGGTATTTATCAGGTGGGGTATTGGTGAACAATCGGGAGAACTTAGCTCGCTGGATTCATAATCCTCAGGTGATCAAGCCTAAGGTGAAAATGGGTTTGGCTACCAAAGACGAAAAAGGCACTATCAGTTATAAGAGGCTGGATATTAACTTTGTGGAAGCCGATCAGCTGGCGGCTTATCTGCTTAGTTTCCCGGGGGGTGCCAAAGCCCAGAAAAATGCCTCGGATTTGGTTGCTAGAAGCCAAGATCAAGAGCAGGGGCAAGATCAAGATCAAGAGCAGGTGCAGGGGCAAGGTGCAGCTACTGAGGGGGTGGGGGGGGAGGTTCAGAATATCATTGAAAAGGGGATTTGCTGGACTTGTCATATCATTCCCGATATTCCCAAGGCCCAAGGAATAATAGGTCCATCTTTGGCTGGATTTGGGTCTAGGGATAAGATAGTGGGCTTGCTGGAATTAAATGCTGATAATCTAAAGAAGTGGCTCAAGGACCCTCAGTCCATCAAGCCGGGGACTGGCATGCCAGCGGCGGTTGCTTTGTCGGAGGCGGAAATAGATGAATTAGCTAGCTATTTGCTTTCCCTATGACTGCTATTTCCAGCTAGGTGATACTTCATGAGAAGGTATGAGAGGTATGAGCAGGTATGAGAAGGTATGAGCAAGAATGAGCAGGTATGAGAAGGTATGAGCAAGAATGAGCAGGTATGAGAAGGTATGAGAAGGTATGAGCAAGATGGTCTTAAATAGAGTACTCAGGGACAGCTGTGTATGGAGCTGGTTGACCACGGTGGATCACAAGCGGATTGGCTGGTTATATGGTTTGAGTGCCCTGGTGTTTTTTTTCATAGGTGGGGTGGAAGCGGTGCTAATTCGGACTCAGTTGATAGTACCCAACAACGATTTTCTCAGTGCCGATTTTTATAACAGCATGTTCACCATGCATGGGACTACCATGATCTTTTTGTTCGTGATGCCCATTAACGCGGCTTTGTTTAATTATATTGTTCCCTTGCAGATTGGGGCTAGGGATGTGGCTTTTCCGCGTCTTAATGCCTTGAGTTATTGGATTTTTATTTTTGGTGGGGTGCTCTTAAATTTGGGATTTTTGTCGGGTAATGTTCCCGATGTAGGTTGGTTTGGCTATGCTAATTTGACTTCTTTGGAGTATTCTCCTGGGGCAAGCACCGACTACTGGATGATGGGCTTACAGTTGCTGGGGTTGGCTTCGTTGATTGCTTCCATCAATTTTATTGCGACTATTTTTAACATGCGGGCTCCGGGGATGAGCCTAATGCGGATGCCTATTTTCACTTGGACGGTTCTCATCACCAATTTTTTATTGTTGCTAGCCCTGCCAGTGATTGCGATTGCCTTAGTGCAGCTTACTTTTGACCGCTTTTTTGGCACTCATTTCTTTGATGCTACTGGGGGGAGCAGTGTATTGCTGTGGCAGCATTTGTTTTGGGTTTTTGGACATCCTGAGGTGTACGTTCTTATTTTACCAGCTATGGGTATGGTTTCAGAGGTGCTACCGACTTTTGCTCGCAAGCCATTATTTGGCTATCCCACTATGGTATTGGCGGTGATTGCGATTGGGTTTTTGGGTTTTAGCGTTTGGGCGCATCACATGTTTACTGTTGGCATGGGCCCCTGGGCGGATGCCTTGTTTGCTTCTGCGACCATGTTAATTGCCATTCCTACGGGGGTTAAGATATTCAATTGGATCTTTACTTTGGTGGGTGGTAACATTCGTTTTACTACTGCTTGTAAATATGCGGTGGCTTTTATTGTGACCTTTACTGTGGGGGGTCTTAGCGGTATTATGCATGCTTCTCCTCCGATAGATTCTCAGCAACAGGATTCTTATTTTGTGGTAGCCCATTTTCATTATGTGCTGGTGGGGGGAGCCTTGATGGGAATTTTAGCTGGCTTACACTATTGGTATCCCAAGTTTACTGGGCGTTTACTCAGTGAACGCTTGGGTAATCTTTCTTTTTGGGTAGTTCTTTTGGGCGTGAACCTCACCTTCTTCCCCATGCATTTCTTGGGAGTGGAAGGCATGCCTCGTAGGGTGTTCACTTACCCAGCTGAGGCTGGGCTAGATTTCTGGAATTTTTGGATATCCATCGGGGCTTATATGACCATGGCTGGTTTTTTACTGACCCTTTATAATTTTAAGCGTAGCCTAAAAGAGGGGGAATTATCTCCTGCCGATCCTTGGGATGCTCGCACGCTGGAGTGGTCTATTGCATCTCCTCCGCCAGTCTATAATTTTGCCCAACTTCCTCAAGTCACCACCTTGGATGAGTTCTGGCATCGCAAATACCAACTGAAAAACTTTAAGCCCGAACCAAAAAATGCCCAAGTTAAATTGCCTAATCCCAGCATTTGGCCGCTGGTCACTGCCCTGGGATTAGGAATGTTAGCTAGTGGCTTTATCTATGGATTCTGGCTGAGCTTTGTGGGGATACCATTTATTTTTATAGGCGTTTATGCTTGGGCTTTCCAGCCTTTTGAAGACTAAATAATCGGTTTCGGCAGTGCCTCTTAGCAGGGTAGAAATTGTATATTAATTGTAACCACAACAGAATTGTATATTAAGGAGAATGTTTTGAGCGACCATCACACCAGCCTCGGAGTAGACAATCGCAAACTGGGCATGTGGATTTTAATCACTTCGGAGTGCATATTATTTGGCATTCTGATTGCCACGTATATGATTTATCGCAATGCCAGCGTGGTGGGTCCGCATCCCAAAGATGTTTTGAACATTCCTATTACCACCATTAGTACTTTCGTACTGCTGATGAGTTCTTTTTCGGTAGTGCTGGGTTTGTCGAGCATACAGGCTGGCAATATGGTGGCTTTTCGCCGCTGGATACTGGTTACTGCTTTGGGCGGGCTGATATTTTTAGGTTTTCAGGCTTATGAATTTACTGAGTTTGTGCATCAGGGATTAGGTTTATCGACCAATGTATTTGGGGGAAGTTTCTTTTTGCTGACGGGTACCCATGGAGTTCATGTGACGGTGGGGGTGATTTGGTTATTATCATTGTTTGTGACTTCTTTACGGGGTGGCTTGGTTGAAGACGGAGCTATTAAGGTGGAGACAATGGCTCTTTACTGGCACTTTGTGGATGTTATTTGGATTGTAATTTTCACCGTAGTTTATTTATTTGTTTTTGTTTAGGACTGGTAGATTTTTGCTGAATGACTGAGGGTATTTGCTATGAATGTTAAAGTTGCTCATAAGCATCCGAGGATGATTACTTATGTTAGGGTGGCGGTTATTTTGTGTTTGGTTACTTTTGCCGAGTTTGTTTTATTTTATGTGGAGGCTGTTAAGCCATTCTTTGTGCCTTTGCTGCTGGTGTTATCTGGATCTAAGTTTCTGCTGGTAGTGATGTTCTACATGCACCTGAAATTTGACCACCCTATTTTTTATCGCTTACTCAGCATTGCGGTGCTGATCGGATTAGGCTTGCTACTTGCCTTGATGTCCCTCTTTTTAATTGCTCATCCTGTTGTTCGTCCTGCGGTTGCTTGAGATAGGCGATCGCGGGGTTGTCTGGTTAGTTAAAATCGCTTCTTGATCGGGAGAATACGATTAATGTTGGCGTATGCACATGGGGGACTAGAAACTGAAGGGGTGGTTGATTCTATGGGGGGTGCGTTATGGAGTCATTGGGGTTTTGACCCCTCACTGTTGTTGGTGTTGTTGGTAGCGATTTGTTATATGCGGGGTAGTTATCGTTTGCGACGCGGCAGTTTGAGGCATCGGGCGATTTGGAATGGTTGGCGGCAGGTTTCGTTTTGGTTGTCGGTTTTGTTATCGGTGATGGCTTTGGCTGGCCCTATTGATTATTTGGCGGGCTATTATTTTTCCGCGCATATGGTTCAGCACATGCTAATGATGCTGGTAATTGTTCCTTTATTGATGCTGAGTTCACCTTTGTTGGCGGTGTTATATGGTTTGCCTGAGCGGGTACGCAGGAGTTTAATACCTTCTTTGGCGCGTTGGGGTCCTTTGCGGGGCACTTGGAAATTGCTGATGCTGATGCTGCCTTCTTTGGTGTTATTTGAGGTGGTACAGATAGGGTGGCATTTTCCGACTTTTTATAAATTAGCTTTGTTTAATGAGGGATTTCATTATTTGCAGCATTTTTGTTTTATATTTGGAGCCTTTTTCTTTTGGTTGAACGTGGTACAGCCTTATCCTCTTAAGAAGAAGCTGCATCCTTTGGTGATCTGCCTCGGGATATTTGGAGCTACGATCATCAATTCAATTATAAGTGCCATGATTGTTTTTGCCGAGGTTTCCCTATATGGCTATGAAACGGTGACAAATGGCAGCTGGGGTTTTAGCGTGTTAGAAGATCAACGCTTAGGGGCTGCCTTGATGTGGACTATGGGTTCAATGCTGTATTTATTGTCAGTGGGCTTGGTGTTTTTTACTTATGCCATTAGGACTCATGGTGAAGATATTGAAAACAGTCAATTAATTGCAACCATGGAGCATAGACAGGATGCTCCTGCCTAAGCGTAAAATGGGAACCAGACTGGTTTTAGGATGGTAGCAAGGGGGGGGGGGGGGGTGACCGATGGCATGGACATGAAATCCTAGTTACTGGAGTTTAGCAAGGGGCATTTTTCCTCGTCCGTCAAAGAAGAAGCGTAAAATGGGAACCAGACTGGTTTTAGGATGGTAGCAAAGGGGGGTGACCGATGGCATGGACGTGAAATCCTAGTTGCTGGAGTTTAGCAAGAGGCATTTTTCCTCGTCCGTCAAAGAAGAAGCGTAAAATGGGAACCAGACTGGTTTTAGGATGGTAGCAAGGGGGGGGGGGGTGACCGATGGCATGGACATGAAATCCTAGTTACTGGAGTTTAGCAAGGGGCATTTTTCCTCGTCCGTCAAAGAAGAAGCGTAAAACGGGAACCAGACTGGTCTTAGGATGGTAGCAAGGGGGGGTGACCGATGGCATGGACGTGAAATCCTAGTTGCTGGAGTTTAGCAAGAGGCATTTTTCCTCGTCCGTCAAAGAAGAAGGGTGGGGGGGTCATTTTTTGGAGGATACGTTGGTAGTTGAGGGATTCAAATTGAGGCCAGTGGGTCATAAGGATGATGGCGTGGGCGTCTTTAGTGGCTTGGTAGGGATCGGTGGTGAAGGAAAGTTGGGGATGATCGGCAGTTAAGCCGAGTTCAGTTTGGGTATTATCTATGGCTTGGGGGTCGCAGATGGATAGGTTGGCATTTTCTTTTAGGAGTTTCCTACAGAGGTTAATGGCGGGTGAGTCGCGGGTATCATTGGTATGGGGCTTAAAGGAAGTTCCCAAGACAGCGATTTTTTTATTGGTAATGGTGTTAAAGAGTGTGCTGAGGATAAGTTGGAAGAAGCGATGCAGTTGGTGGTCATTGAGGGTTATCACCTGTTTCCAGTAGTCGGATTCGGCACTAAGTCCGTGCTGGGATAGGATATACACCAGACTGAGGATGTCTTTACGGAAACAGGAGCCTCCGAATCCTATGCCAGCTTCCAGAAAATGTGGTCCTAGCCGATGGTCCATGCCAATGACACGACTAATATGATTTATGACTGCTCCACTTTTTTCACAGAGAGCGGAAATGGCATTGATAGAGGAAATACGCTGGGCGAGCATAGCATTGGCGGTCAATTTGGAAAGTTCACCGCTCCACACATTGGTGTGCAGGATGCGTTCTTTAGGGATCCAGCGAGAGTATAAGCTACTTAATAAACTGACAGCTTGTTGGCTATGATGGTCTTGGTTACCACCGATTAGTACTCGGTCTGGGTTTTCCAAATCTTTTATGGCGGTACCTTCTGCCAAGAATTCGGGGTTGGATAGCACCACAAAACGACGTTTCTTAGTATCGGTCTTAAAAATCTTCTCAATGGCATTGGCGGTATAAAGGGGTACGGTGCTCTTTTCTACTACCACGACATCTTTGATGGTGTGTTCCATTATGCTACGGGCACTTTGCTCCCAATAGCACAACTCGCTGGCCAGGTGGGCTCCCTCCCCGCTAGTTTTGGTCGGAGTGTTAACACTGATGAAAATCATGTCAGCATCCGTAAAGGCTTTGGCAGATGGAACTTCAAAGAATAAATTGCGACCCCGAGTACGATTGATAATCTCAGTAAGTCCAGGCTCAAAAATGGGCAACGCAGATGAATTCCACTGAGCAATGCGGTCGGCATTGGTATCCAGGACGCAGAAATTTATATCAGGCAATTTATCGGCAAAAACAGCCATGGAGGGCCCCCCTACATGTCCAGCCCCGATGCAAAGGATGTTTTTCCAGGTCTTCAATGGTTTTTTAGACCTCGCCAAGGTTGTAGGAAAGTTTTACGGATGATTTATTCAATATCTTTGTTGCAAGATTTCTTTGTGAGGGTATAGCAAGAGACAGGAAAGTCTAAGGTTTATTAATAATTAAGATAAGATACAATGTTCCTCATCAGTGGAGGTGGGTGATTGCCTCATAGACAACGACAGGGTTTTAATAAATTATTTACCGAAATTAAAGATAAGAATTCTAATAAAATGCTTGTATTGCTCTACATAAACGGTACAATGTAGAGAGCCAGCGTAGAAGGTGCGAAGGTGCGGTGGAGAAGGTGCGGTGGAGAAGGTGCGGTGGAGAAGGTGCGGTGGAGAAGGTGCGGTGGAGAAGGTGCGGCGAAGGGTGAATAGGTGGGTGCGGTGAGGAAAGTATTTAGAGTAATATCAGAACCGATTTAGCGAACACAAAAACCTAATAAAGTATAGCCAAACCCTGCTAGAAATGGTAAAACGAGATTGAAGAATTTGTTTTTTACTTTAATTATAGTAAAGATAAGCACAGATTATGTATAATGCTCTATGGTAGGTTTGATTTAGAGAATTTCTCCAATGTTAAATGATAGTGATAAACAGCACCATTAGAAATATACTAGCTCTAGCGTTTATCACTTGTAACCTATCGTGTATTACCATCAATGCTGTAGAGCCCCTATTTCCAACAGTTTATTAAAATTTATCACTATTAAAAAGGTAGCAAATTATGTCTAGTGATTTTAGAAAAGGTCCTAATTATGTGCACCCAGAGGTCCCCAGTGCAGTTGGCTCCCGCAACAGTCTAAACCGCGACCGACGAGATGAATATACCGAATCCAGATTGGTTATTGATGAAGAAGTAGAAAAAATACTCAACCATATCCAGAGCCGTCTACCCCCTGAAGTACTAGACGATCTGACCGTACAGGGAAATATAAAGTCTTATTTGCATGATTATTTCAACCAAGCCATGCAAAACATGGTCAACCGCTACCTGACCACCAGCGAAGATGAAATGAGCAAGAAGGTCCGCGACCTGATTGACAAAGAAGAACATCGCGGTCTCCTACGATATACCTCACGCGAGATCGTTGAGTTGGTTAATCAAATAGGTGATCCCAACCTGTTCAACACTGCCGAAGTGGAAAAATCCATGGTCAACATCATGGGACACTTGCAAGGCCATATACATCGCTCTATCAATGAATGCGAGGTTTCTACAGTCGGTATCCTTACTCGCCAAGCCGATATCGCCAAGTTCATCAGCGGCAACAATAGCTACGGACTAGTACAGGGCTCTATCAGAGACAACTATAGAAAACCAGAAGAGGTGGTGGATATTAAACTCTCCATCAATATCCTTGATTCTGAACTCATTAGCTCCGTCCATGGCTACCAAATAGTGTCACAAATTATGGTGAAAACCATTGTTGCTCAGCACATCCAAAAACTAGTAGATAAAGAAATCGATGCCATCAATGAACAACTTGAAAAAGAAGGAAACGAGTCCTTATCTCCTGAAGAAACCGTCATGGAAAAAATTAAACATGTGGAAAACTTCGTGGAAGGACACGGCTCCAAGAAAAGTAAGAAAATGTTCTCTGAACAATTAATGGAACGCATCAGTATGCTACAACACGAAATTAACCGAAATGACATTGATTATGATCCGCTAGCCTTCTCGGCAGGTCTATATCAATTGTTTGATAAAGAATCCCTGCGCAACCGAGGCTGGAATACCGCAGTTAACACAATCACTTCCATTCTGGATAATAGCCAAATGGGCTACCAGCAAATAGAAAATCATAAGCTGGCACGACATGTGATTATTCGTGAATACGAAGAAAATAACCCCCGCCTATTACCAGATGAACATTTCGAAATAGATATGCGTTATCTCGGAGCCCTTCAAATTAGAGAACTGAAATCCGCCTATACCGCTCAATTGCTGGAATTGCAAAGAGAAATCTCCAACTTGCAGAACGTCGTACTGGACATCTGTGAAGAAGAAAGGCGTGCCCAAAATGTGAACGGCTGGAATGATGTAGTCAAAGGTACACTCGGACGCTTTGAAAGTGTTATAGAACCTGTAAAACAAGTAAAACAATGGGATGAAATTACTTTCGTACGACGTAAACTCAGTAAAATGGAAGAAATACACCGCACCTACGAAGATTTTACCCAAGATTTCAAAATCCGCTTCCGATACCTGCGCTCTCAATTGATAGATGCTTTCAGTATCAGGCACCCAGAACAGCGTGAAATTACCGAAAATCGTATCAACTTCTTAGAGGATAGTGTCGTCTCCTTTAATGAACAGGCTAATCCTTATCAAGTACAGCCGGGTGTCTTGTTGGAAATCCGCATCACCAGCGTAAAACGACGCCGAGTTACCATAGATGCTATGAGTGATGTCCTAAATCAATTCTTTACCCTCATTTCCAAAGGCTTTACTGATCCTCATGTCGCCCGTGTAAATAGACACTCCAATGTCATAGGAGAAAGAATACTCTCTCAGGTATTTGAACAAAGCGCGGATGCTAAAGGTTAATGCCCGATAAAGGTTAATCTTTTGCCGATAAAAAAATTCTAAAACATCAACTCAAAAAAAATAGAAGAAATAGGCACTTATGAACTTCTTCAATAACCTGATCGAAAAAGGGACCTAAAACCTTTTTCAGGCAGGTTTATTGCTTTTTAGGGAAATTGACAACCTTATGATTAACGATTACTTGTCTCTAAGTACGCTTACAGGCTTCAATAAATCAGTGGAACACCTCCGAGTGGTGACTGGTATTATTAAAAGCATGAAAGAAGGGAAAAACTTAGCTGACATCGTTATGAAACTGGAGGACGAACGACAAATAAACAAAGCCCAAATCGGTCCTATCCTCAATTCAGTGTTGATCGAACGCTCCAACTACGCAAACCTTTCCCTAAACCTGCCGATTAGATTCTCTGATTTCAAAGGCATTTCTAAAACTACCTTGGATTGGAAAGATTTAGATATTATATTGGCATATCATCATCCGCAACAGGGTGTTACCTTGATTAATCCTAAAAACAATGACCACTGGGAAAGAGTCCAGGATGTTTATGATGAAGAATTAATGGTGATTTATGTTAAATCTAGAAAAAAAGACAATAAGCAAGGAAAAAAAGCAGCTCGGGTCCTAGCACAAATATTTAATGGTAGCTTAAAGGCAAGCGAGGCCACCCTATAATTCTTTCCTTGTTCATCAACTGATTTTATGGCGGTTTTGCTTGGCTGGTAGTGGTTTTTGGTACGTGTTGCAAATTTTATTATCCAACCTAAGGAAAAATTTCGGCAACACCAGAAACCCGGTTTTCCCACCATGGATATAACAAAATATGCGTGTAACACCAAAATATAGTGTGCAAGTCACCAACGAACTGTTCCACAACGGAAATGTGGAAGCTTGGAAAAATATCATTGAAAGTTATAGAAAAGAATATGCTGGGCTAGATGTACATGTTTTCCATGATGGACAAAAAATTAATAACATCAACGCTCTTTTTAAGTGGGGAAAAGTTAAACACGGAGATGTAATCCTTATTAGCGTGTCCGGTGAGGATATAAAAGGGGTGGCTGAGTTAAAACGCTATCTATTTGAAGGGGCTAGTCAGCGTTATGAGAATTTCATCAAGAGAGATGTGAACAAGATTCTGCCTCTATTTTAGGAAGAATGGTTATCCCATAAAGTATAATCCTGGTTTTTTGAACGTTTTTACCGTCTAATCCATCTTAAATTCCTGAACAACATGAATATTATTTATTAAAGTATGATCCATGAACATATTACACTTTAGCGAAAATGAATACCAAGAAGGCACTGACCTTCGTGACCAGATCGGTATTCGTGGAAAAAATCTCATGGAGCTTGCAGCACTCAAAGCTCCCATTTCACCGGGATTTATAATTCCGTCTGAGGTGATTTGGGGTAAAAATTTTGCAGAAGATTTCTCTATCGATGCCATCAAGGAAGCGGTTGAAAAAATAGAGGGTAGTATTGACAAAAAATTTAATTCTTCAGCCAATCCCATGCTGTTCAAGGTAGTACTTTCTCCTTCCATTCAAATTGTTACTATGCCTTCCATCCATGCACTGGGGTTAAGCGATGAAGTGGTGAAGGGTTTTTCTGATTGCTGTGGCAGTGAATTTGCCTACGGTGAGTATTTCTACCTAATGCGTTCCATCGGTAGCCGCTTTATGAACAAAAATAGCGAGGATTTTGATGAAATTAAAAAATCTTCCCAAGGGTCAATCCAAGAAATCTGCCAGCTTTGTCGGAAACAATTAGTCCCCGATTTCCCTCAGGACGGCTATCAGCAACTGCAACTAGTACTGACCTCTATGGCGTCTAAATATACTGAAGGTGGGGTGAATGAGGATATTGAAGCCGGGTTGATAGTACAAGCCATGGTCTATGGCAATAGCGGCGAGCATTCTTATAATGGATATATTTATTCTCGCGATATTGTCACTGGAAAAGACCAAATACACGGAATCTTTGGGCACAACGAATTTGATATCGACGTGGATAAAGGTATGCCGCTGTCTAAAATAGACAACCATTATTTTGAGCAGCTAAAGGCGTTAACTACACAACTGGAAGAAAAATATCTAGATATCCGCAAGATTAAATTTATCATTGAGGAAAAGAAGGTGTGGTTGTTGGATCAATCGCCGGTAGAAGAAAAATCTACCCAAGCCGAAATCCGTACCCTGTTGGATATATACGCCAAAGGATTGATAAGCAAAGAAAAATTAGCTATGTCTGTACCTCCCAAGCAAATTCAGGATCTACTGCATCCGATTATTGATTATGCCAGTGCTGAAAATCTTGAGAAAATCGTTGGTGGATTAACCGGTTCTCCGGGAGCGGTGGTGGGAAAAATCTGTTTTAGTACTAAGAAATTACTAGCCGAACATCGCAACATGCTACTCGCAGGGCAAACCCCTTCCCTGATCCTAGCGGTGCCTCATACTGATGTAGAAGATGTGGAATCCATTGAACTGGGCCGCGGAGTGATTGCCTCGGAAGGTGGATATTCTTCTCATGCACCAGTGGTTTCTCGCAGCTTGCAAAAAACTTGTGTACTATTCCCAGATGCTGAATTCGGTGATGGCTATGTTACCCTAGGAGGACATCGCATCAATGAAATGGATACGATTTCGGTGGAAGCACCCACTTATACCAGTCCCACCATATGGATCGGGGAAGCTAATCTCATCTTCCCTGATACATCCAAAAATGGGCTGGAAGAATACGTGAAAAATATTTCTGACCTAACATGTGATCTTCGCGTTACATCTTTGATGTCTAAATTGTCAGATATTGACACAGCCATGCGTTTGGGCTCTCAGGGGATTGGCATGTGTCCAATGGATTTGGTTATCAAGGATTCTATTGCTCTGGAGCCATTTCAGGAGCTACTACTGCTGGTGAATACTCCCAAACATTTTGACCAGGTTGCTGATCAATTTTCTGAAACCATCCAGCCCCTGTTTGAGGAATTGCTGAATAAGCTGGATGGTAATCAGTTGGTGATACGACTGTTGGAGGGTCCGCCTACCACGTTCTTCCCTTCTGATAAGGAAAAACTCCAAAAACTTGTAGAAAAAGTGGCTCGCAAATATGACGACCTCAGCGAGGAGTGCCTTTTAAGTTTAATAAATCAAATGCAGAGCATTAATCCCTTGATGGGTATGCGTGGTAGTCGAATGGGAATAAATTACCCGCATTTATACACGCTTCAATTAATCCCCTTGCTGAAGGCAGCCTATGAAATTAGTAAAAACAAAAAAGTTTGTCTAGGTGTGTGTGTGCCAGGAGTGGTCGGAGATGCGGAACTTCGTTTCTTGCGATACGGGCGTAGCATAGAAAGTACGGTGATCGATGGTATGCGTAATGTAATCGATGATCTGCTTAAAGAATGGAAACTAAATGAATTGCCCTTCAATTTTCGCATCGGATCCGTGATTGAACTACCCGCAGCTGCCATGATGGCTGGCCACTTAGCCAAGCAATCCGATTTCTTCCTGATAGATGCCATGAAACTTACTCAAAATGCCTCGGGAATAACTATCGAAGATTTGAATGTTTTCTTGCCTGCTTTTACTCAGTATGACATCTGGCAAGGCAATCCATTTGAAATTTTTTCTACTCCAGTAAAAGAATTAATATCCATTGTGGTTCACTTGGGCAGATTAACTCGTCCTGATCTACAAATTGGTATCTCTAGTGATAACATCCAGGATACTAAAAATATGGAGTTTGCATTCCAAAGTAAGGTGCATTTCGTTGCTACTAGGCCACAGGGAATACCAGTAGCACGATTGGCGATAGCCCAATATGTAGTCAAAAGAAATGGCTATAATAAAAAATCTTAAAAATACTTGAAAAATATTTGTATATGAGTGAAAATGGTGGTCTAGGTGTACGCTGATAAATAATTGTTTGGCTTATTTTGTTAAATGTGAAAACATGGACGACCTCTTATTGTAGTGATTTATTAAGGAATTATAATGGATAAACAGATAGCACTTGTCCACGGACCTAATGTGATGCACCCCGAAATCCCCAGCGCGGTAGGTTCTAGAAATAGTATCATGCGTGATGGACGTGATGAATACGCCGAAGGACGCCTCTTCATGGACGAAGAAGTAGACAAAATCCTCAACCATATCCACGCCAAATTGCCACCAGAAATACTGGGACGCTTGAACGTCTCAGCTACAGTTAAATCCAAATTGCACAGCTATTACAATCAGGCGTTGCAAAATATGGTGAACCGCTATCTCACCACTGTGGAAGATGAACTAGGAAAAAAAGTCCGAGATCTGGTCGATCGCGAAGAACATCGCAACCTTAATCGCTATAGCCCACGACCAATATCTTTCCTGCTGGATCGCATTGCCGGTGCAGAAAAATTCAATACCGGAGAAGTTGAAAAATCCATCGCCAATGTTTATGGACACTTGCAAGGACACCTACAAAGAGAAATTAATGACATAGAAACCCATACTAACTCTTTGCTCAGACGCAAAACCGATGTGGGTGCCTTTGTACGCGGCGAAAATGCTTATGCCATCGCTAAATGCTCCTTCCGAGACTCGGTCGCCAGACCCACTACCGTCTATGAATTGAAACTGGCACTCAATATCTTGGATGCAGAACTTATTAGTCGTGTCTATCCTTATCAGGCAACAGCGGGATTCTTGCTCAAAGAATTGACCGCCAAGCGTATTAGGGAGGTGATCGACAGAGAAGTAGAACGTGCCAACTATGAACTGGTGGATGAGGGTAAACCAGAAATGAATCCAGAAGAAATGATCTTTGAACGCATCAGTATGATGGAAAAATATGTGTCCGATGAAAAAGAAGACAATTCTCCTCGCTACAACATGTTACCTAAGCACTTTTACCAGCTGGTAGAGGGAATGAGTGCAGATTATATGGCAGATCCCCTAGATATCCGGGCTAATGTTGAAAAAATCCTTAATAGCGAAGATTTACGTAACCGAGGCTGGAACACAGCTGTCAACTCTATCACTCATGTGTTGGATTGGAGCCGTATGGGCTACCAGCATATTGAGAACTATAAATCCTCCCGTCATCTCATTATTCGTGAATATGAGAACACCTTTGAGGAATCCCTGCCAGATGAACGCTATGAATTACGCTTAACTCATTACACCACCGCTCAATTGCGAGCCTTGCAAGAAGCCTATCTTCAACAACTAGATGAATTTGAACGCACCATTACTGAACTGTGGAATGTCATAGATGAAGTCTACAACGAGTACTTAAAAGATATAAATGAAGAAAACTGGGAAGGTTTTTCCAGTCGTTTGCTCGGAGGACGATTGCAAGATAAAAGACCCGGCTGGTTGAAATACCTACTAGGAGGAGAAGAAGAAGAAGAACTTGATTTAGAAGAAGAAGAAGGAGAACTGGAAAATGTCCAAGCAAAATCTGACGATAATACTGATGATAAAGGCAGAAAATGGAACGAACTGGTCTTTGTTGAAGCTGATGAAACTGAATTTGCTGCCATTAATCCTACCCTACAAAATCGTACTAGAGAGATACAAAATCGCTTTGCTCCAATGGAAACAATCCTCGCACGCGTCTTTGATAACCGACCCGATAATACCGTCGGAGTACTGTTAAGTAATCGCTTGGAATTCCTCTTCAAAGAATATCGCCGCTTTACTGCTCAGGTGAATCCTTTCCATATCAATGCTGGGTTGGTCTTAGATGTCAATATCGTAACCATCAAACGCAAGGGGGCAACCATGATGAACATGGCCAATGTGTTAAATGAATTCTTGTATTCTATTTCATCAGGCTTCCAAGATCAGGCTTTTGCTACCTTCTCTAGGCGTCGTTCTACTGTTCGTGATGACTTCTCGGGTGAATTTGCCAGTGCTGTTGCTGGAGGAGTATCTGAAGAGGAATAATTCTAGAGGAGTCCAACTTCTGATAGCTATTTTTGTTAACCCTGTTCGGTTTCATCCGGGCGGGGTTTTTCTTTTGTGGCTTGCAACCAATCATTGCAATAAAAGATTTAATCTATCAAAATTATATGGATGGTTTACATCTGTAATTTATGAAAATGCCCTGTGCTATCATTGGCAAATAAAGAATAACAGGCAAAGAATAACAGGCAAAGGATAACCACTTGAAATTTGTAGGACACCACAGAATAAAGAACCTTGCCAAGATTCTAAAAAATGGCCTCTGTCTTTCCTCTTGGAAAAACGGGCGAAAGTTTTGGGAGATATTAAAATCACGGGGACAATCTTGTCTGCAAAAAATATCCAAGCTGAAAATCTATGGCCTGATGCAAAGCTTTGCTAAGCACTGGAAAGAGGTGATTAAACAGCGTACGGAATCTCAGCCGGTGATGCGGGCAGGTATGCGAATTTTGTATGTATCAAAAAACAGGATTGAAAGTCTTGATTTTGATTCTACTGAAGGAGCTCGTTTTCGGTTTCAAACTGCGGTGAATGAAGTATCTGCTCTGAAACAACATAATGATAAAAAATCGGCAGAACTAGAATGGTGTTCTCCAGCTAGATTGAAAGCGTTCATTAATTACCTAGGGTGGACGCATGGCAGTCTACTACTAGTGGTTGCAACGACTGGGGTTCGCCATCGGGTAGTGGAGGTACGGGTGAAGAGGGTACATCAAATACGTAGTGTGCTCAGCTTTGAACTGCACAGCGAGCTATTAGAAGGTCTAGATAATTTAGTGTACGATTTTTCCTCTTTGCCGATTTCTGCCAAAGAAGGCAGTAACGAAGTGTTGGTACGCTTACTGGCTAAGCAACCATTGATGGAGTGGGTGGGTGTATGTGAAGAAAAAAGGCTGCATGTACGGAGAGTGACCTTCTCGGCACAAGCATTATATGAAAGCTTGCCAGCAGCAAAAACCAATGAATACGTACAGGTGTACCTAGGTCAAGGTGAATGTTTGGTTAATCATATCTTGGCGGGAAGCTTGTATAGGAGCTATGTTTTGCCATCGCAGCTGGCAGATTCTCCACCTGATAAGGATTTAAGAGCTGTCTGTCTGGCGGTAGTCAATTGGATGCGATTACAGGGAATAGCTAAGAATTGTCGGGTATCGTTGCATGGAGATCATGCTGATAAATTGCAATGGTCCCTGGAAAATGGATTGGAACTAACCAAAAATACTAAGGCAAAGCAGACAAAAATTAAAGAGCAACAAGGCCTATTGAAGTACTTGGTAAGGGGAAATCACCCCATGATAGGGATGACAGGTACTAGTTTTTATCGGGGTAAAGCTGTGTGGGCATCTTGGCTGCGTGAGCATCGGGTGGGTTTGGCTACCACCTTGGGATTGTTTCTGTTGGTGTGTTTCTTTGGAGGGAAGAATTTAAGTCATCAGTTGCAAGGTCGGCAAAAGAAGCTAGATATATTAAGTACCGAAGTACAAAAGAATCTGGGCTTGCAAGGAAATTTATCTCCCTTGGCAATAGATGATGCCCTGGGACGTCTAGCTAAGGAAGTAGGCGACCTAAGGTCGCAATATAAGGAGGTAGAGCTCCTGGGAATATATCAATATGAGGTACTTAGACTATTTAAAGAAATATCAAAATCCCTCAAAGGAAGAATAGGTACTCAGGTGGATAATTTTCGCTATACAGGATCAGAATTAGTGCTGGGAGGGCGAGTGAAGGTCTATACAGATTCAGAATTCCTAAGGGATAGCTTGATGGCAATACCAGGATGGGTTGGATCAAAAGCCAATTTAACTCATAGTCGGAATAAGGAAGGGATCGTGTTTCAGTTGAATTTGGATCGTTCAGGGATTGCTCCCAGTGCCAGATTAGTAAAGAGCAACTTAGGAGATAAATTAATTAAAACGGAATTAGAAGACGATAAGCCAGCAGACAAATCAGCAGAGGGCAAATCAGCAGAAGGCAAATCAGCAGAGGATAAGCCAACAGGCGGTAATCTAAAGGTTGAGCCAAAGCTTCCCAAGAATATCACTGAGCCAAAGCTTCCCAAGAATATCACTGAGCCAAAGCTTCCCAAGAATATCACTGAGCCAAAGATTATTAAGCCAAGTGATAAGATATTGCAGCTGAAAGAATTGAAGATTGATCCCATACAAATTGAAGGATCATTATTCAATCCAGTAAGGGAAGAATCAAAGGAGGAGAAGAAATGAATGGAGAACGCTGGCAGGTGGTGGTTGCACTTTGGGATTCTTTATCTAGGCGGGAGAGATTTTTGTTGGGAGGGATGACGGCATTGTTGTTGGGGTTGTTGATGTACTGGACGATTGGCGGGGTATTAAGGCGATCTCACGATATGGAGGTTGAATTGAAGAATCAGCGTTTCAATTTACGCAGTGCTCAACAATTGAAGGTTGAAAAGAAACGTTTACAGGCTTTGGTTAACAAAAGGAGAGAGATAAATATTTTAAGTCATTTGGAATTATTGGTAGGGCAGCTGGGATTGCAAGAGCAGGTAAAAATAAAGGAAATAGCCAGCAACACAAGAAGCGTTGCCAGCGTAGAAGTACAGATAGATGCCCTACCATGGGACGAAGTGGTTTATATGATCTATTTGATAGAGTCATCATCTGTGCCGATGGTGATACGACTATCAGAGGTTAGCAGAGCATTTAACAATCCGGATTTACTACGGTTGCGGTTGCAGGTGGTGGGTTTGTAATCTTAGGTGGATGGTTGTAATTACTTTAGGAAGTTAGTTTTGGAAGGATAAAGAGAAGGTAGATTAGCATGCAGATGCACAGTAGAAAAACCTATTTGCTGTGGGGACTGGGTTTATTCTCAGCTTCTATGTTTGTGGGGTTGGTAGTGAATTTTCCTCGGGGAGTGGTGACCGATACCATACGCCACGAGCTGGAGCGTGCTACAGGCTGGAGTTGGGAGGTTAAGCAGGTGGGAATTAGATGGAATGGGATAGGGAGTTCAGGATTAATTGCTCGTTTGAGTGAGGTCAAAGCACCGGTAGTTTCGTTAAAGAGTGCCAATGTGTCATTGTTGGAGTCTCTATTTGGAGGTCCTTTGTTGCGGTTGCGTACTGGAAAACGAGGTCGTATTCGGGTGCGGTTACCGTGGTCATCTTCGGGTAAGTTTCGCTTGCGGATGAAGTTACCTTTAGAAGAGTTATCAATCTGGCAGGTTTTAGAAGAGCAAGGTTTTGGCAGGATGGTAGTCGGTGGTGATCTCAGGGCGAAAGCGATGGTATCATGGTCTAATAGAAAGGTGGCTCCCCAAGGAAGTCTGGAAGCTATGGTGGATGATTTGAGCCTAGGAGGATTGCAAGTACTAGGGTTTTCAGTGCCTAAGTTGGAGATTGGACGGGTTCAGTTAAGGATTGAATCGGATGGAACAGTGCAATTACGGGAGCTACGAGTAGAGGGAGATTGGGAAGGAGAAATCAGTGGTAGCATCCAATGGAATGCCAGTAATCCACGAAATAGCGTTTTAAGTTTGCAGGCACAATTGACTCCTCGGCAAAATTGGATGGAAAAATTAGGAGGGATTCGTCCTTTGTTAGAAGGCTATCTTAAGCAAGGTCAGTTGCGTTTTTATTTGGAAGGACACTTGGCTAAACCCCGATTGCGTATCTAGCAATTTAGCAGAATGAGGCTATCTGTCATAGTTAGATCGGCAATTTAATGCAGGAAAAATCAATATGCGAAAAAAAACTTCCCCTTCACCAGCAGTCATTAGGCGTAAGAGACAGTCGGCAAAATCCAGCCCAGCTAAAAAGCTATCTTTGCCAAATGAGGTAAAAAATCTAGAACAGAGATGGTGGAAGGTCTTAATGGATAGGCCAAAGAAGGGTTTTAAGTATATTTGGCATAAGGGTAGGCAATTTATATCGGCACCGGTCTTCTTAGCGAGGTGGTTAAGACATAAATGTCTGGGCTGGATTTTGGCAGTGTTGCTTTGTTTGGGGTTGGGATATGGTGGTTTATGGGTATGGGTTTCGGTATTGCCGGGGTTAAATGGAGCAATACAATTTGAGGTTCAGCGTGGGGATTCATTAGCTGGAGTGACTGTTGATTTGGTATCTCGGGGTGAGATGCCTTATCCAGACTGGGTGCATTTATGGGCTCGTTTGCATGGAGGGGATAGGAATTTGAAGCCTGGGGAGTATGTTTTTAATGAGCGTCCTTCGGTGCGAGTATTGGTTCAGCGACTGGTGCAGGGGAATGTGCAGTTAGTCAGGATGACCATTCCAGAAGGATTTAACCTAAGAGAAATTGCCCAGCAATTTGGTGATAAAGGGATCACTACTAAAACCGAGTTTTTAAGACTAGCCTATGATGCAACTTTCATTGCTTCTTTGGGACTTCCTTTTGAGCAATCTCCGTTGTCTTTAGAGGGTTTGTTATTACCGGAGACTTATTATTTTACGGTGGATAGCTCTGCAGAGTTGGTTTTGCGATCCATGGCGAGGGAATTTTTGCGACAAGCCCGCTTTATTTTTAGACAGCCCAGTCCTAACAATCTTAGTTCTTATCAGGTGATTATATTAGCCTCCATTGTGGAAAAAGAAACTGGCAATGTTAAGGAACGCCATTTGATATCGTCGGTGTTTCATAATCGTTTGGGTAAGGATATCAAATTGCAGACTGATCCCACCGTGATTTACGGACTGACTAATTTTGATGGCAACATTAAGCGTTCTCATTTGCGAGCTTGGACTCCTTACAATACTTACATTATTAAAGGATTACCGCCCACTCCCATTGCTAGTCCGGGCTTGGCGAGCTTGAGATCAGTTTTAGAGCCTGAAGAAAGCGATTATCTTTATTTTGTTTCCAAGGGTGATGGTAGTCACTTTTTTTCTAAAGATTTTGCCACTCATTCTAAGGCTGTTTATCGTTATCAGATTCGCCGTCCAAAACGCTAGGTAGCTTTCCGATGCAAAACTACACCTATAAAGGAATAAATAAAGAAGGACGCACCGTCCACGGGGCTATTACTGCTCGTAACAAGCAGCAGGCCTACCTGCTATTGAGCGAGCGTCAAATTCAAACGTTGTCTTTACGGGTGTCTTGGTTTTCTTGGCGGGTTTGGCTTAAGTCTAGACGCAAAAGTTTTAACTTAGGACGTCTGGCTAATTTTTGTCAGCAGATGTCTATCCTGCTAAAAGCGGGGATTGCTTATGATGCGGTTCTGGGAATGTTGCAAAATGAATCCTCCCACGCACACACCAAAGAAATGCTGGGGAGAGTCCGAGAACAGGTAGCAGAAGGAGTATATTTGGCCGATGCAATGGCTAAAGAACCCAAAGAATTTCCGCCCTTAGTTATCAGCATGGTGCGTAGCGGAGAAACCAGCGGCCGCCTAGACCACATCATGGAGCGGCTAGCACGATATTATGAAGAACTAAATAAGTTAAAAAATCGCTTAACTTCCGCTTTGGTATATCCTGTTTTTATGATGCTATTTGGTTTTGGAGTGGTCGCTTTTTTGCTGAGTTTTGTGGTTCCTAAGGTGGCGGTTTTGTTTGACCAATTTGGAGGTACCTTGCCTCTGCCTACTAGGATATTAATTGGGAGTAGCAATGTTTTAACCAATTGGTGGTGGTTGGTGCTGATTGTAATAGTATCATTGGTGCGTCTTTGGATTAGGTTTGTCCGTTCTGATAAGGGTCGGCAATGGTGGCATCGGAATCAGCTGAGAATTCCTATTTATGGTGCCTTGTTGAAACAACAATTATTGCAGCGTTTTACAGAAAGTCTATCCATTCTGCTGCAAAATGGGGTGGAAATGAAAGAAGCTTTGGAAGTGTCGAAACAGGTGTTAGAAAATCATGTTTACATCCAAGCTGCAGAACATGTTATCTTTGACGTACAAAATCGTGGAGCTTCTTTATCCGCCGCGATGCGTTCTACGGGAGTGTTCCCAGAGGATATTTGTCAGATGGCCGCCATCGGAGAAGAAACTGCGGCCTTAGATTCCTTGCTGTCAAATGCTGCCCGCCGTCTGGAGTATGAACTGCGAGACCGCTTGAGTGCTCTTACCTCCTTGATGGAACCAGCTATGATATTAATCATGGGAGTATTGGTAGGATTTATTGTGATTTCTGTTTTGCTTCCCTTGTTTCAACTTAATCAATTGCTGTCTTAGAAATCCCTCTTCGGTAGCAAAAATATGTTTCTTATGGAGTGAAAAAATGAAAAAAATAGTAATCATATTTACAATAGTAACCGCTGGATTAGAAATACTGGGAGCGATAGCCAAAGCCAAACGAGTGATTAAAAAAAATAAATGGTGGTCCCAGCCCTTAAATAAGCAAAGCTCGGAAAAACCACTGGGACGAGCAACAGGCTTCACCTTTATTGAAATTCTGGTGGTACTGGTAATCTTAGCCCTGCTGGTTGGCATCGTGAGCGTGCAGATCTTTGGGGAAGTTGATAAAGCCAAGGTGGATACCACCCGTTTGCAAATGCGTTCCCTACAAACCTCGCTGGATTTATATCGCCTGCACAACTCCTTTTATCCGACCACTGAGCAAGGATTAAATGCCTTGCTGGAAAGACCCGCGGTTGACCCCCTCGCCGAACAATGGCAAGGACCATACCTAAAAAGTCGTAAATTGCCTGCAGACGGCTGGAAACGACCCTTTGTGTACTCCTCCTCCGATGGCCGAGAATATGAGATCGTTTCTTACGGTGCTGATGGTCGCCAAGGAGGCGATGAGGAATCAGCAGATATATCCAGTAATGATTTCTAAGGTGGGAGAGTTTTAGTCCTCGGTACTTAAAAGGCTCTTTCCGATGTTTTTTGCTAAAGGGTCCTGCTGTTTCGCAGAGCGGGCAACGAACTCTGGTGGAGGCGATCACTCTGGGGGAGGCGGTCACTCTGGGGGAGGCGGTCACTCTGGTGGAGGCGATCACTCTGGGGGAGGCGGTCACTCTGGTAGGCATTCTGCTCAGCTTGGCAAAGCCAGAGGTTTCACCCTGCTGGAATTGTTGATCGTGCTAACTTTGTTGGCGGTGGTGGCGGCGTTGGCGGTGCCGTCATTTAGCTCATTGCTGGAGAGTGGGATGGTTCAAGAGGCGCGCCGCTTAAATGGAGTCTTGCGTTTGCTGCGTAATGAGGCGGTATTGCGTAGGCATAGTTATCGGATGGTGTTTGAGTTGCCGAAGTCCCGATGGCAGGTGGAGCGTATTAGTAGGGATGGTCGGGTGGAGGTATTACAACAACCCAAGTATTTACAGCCGCGGGAGTTGCCTAAGGGCATCAAATTGCTGCATATGGAAATATTGGAGCAACGGGTATTAGGAAATAGTGGTATTATCTACATTGACCCTTCGGGGTTTTCGGATTCTTTCCGTCTTTGGGCGGACTACCGCGGTGAAACTTATGTGCTTCAAAGTAAGGGATTTACCAGCGGCATTGAATTAGTAAATGAGGACTTGCCCTAGCATCTTTTTTTAAGAGCAGGTCGTTCAGGAGCAGAAAGGATAAGCAGTTTTTGGGGAGAGTTTTTTCACATAGCAAGGCAGGGGATGGTTTTACTCTGCTGGAGGTGTTGGTGGCTTTGGCGATTATGGCTACCGCCCTAGTGGCTTTGCATCAGGGTTTTTCCACTGTGTTGCGGGCTCGTTTGAACACGGTTGATTTACAACGGGTGATGACACACGCTCACAATGAAATAATGCAATTGGAACGCTCCAGTGCAAGCATTATCAGTCAAGCTGGAACCTATGATGAAGAGCATCCTTTGGCGGGTATGAAATGGAGTCGGAAGGTGGAGCTTAGAGAGTTGATCCCGGGGCTACAGCTACGATATGTAGAATTAGAATGGAATTGGCAAAATGGCTCTCAATCTCAGAGTTATCGCAGTGAAGTGCTGTTGCCTAATTTATAAAGCGGCTGGAATTGAGGTCGGAAAAAATGTGGTCTAGGCAATGTAAATGCAAAGGGGCATGCAAAGGGGCATGCAAAGGGGAACGCAAAGGGGAACGCAAAGGGGCATGCGAATGGGCATGCAAAGGGGAACGCAATCAGGGATGCTATAAAGCTTTCACCTTGCTAGAGGTGCTGATCGCCATTTTATTGCTTTCGGTGGTGATGGGTTTGACCTACAGCACCTTTGGGATTATCTCCCAGCAAAGCGTTGTTTTACGTGATCGTCTGGCGAGCCAGCAGCAATCTCGGTTGCTGGTGGAAATTATTGCTGCCGATCTGCAAGCCATACGCTGGCTACCAAACTATGGTCTTAGACATCAAAGCGGTATTCACGCCGTGACCAAGCAGCTGAGTCCAGAGGGGAAGTTCACCGAGCTTAGTTTTCATGCAACCCGACCAGCTTTGTTGCATCGTGAGAAACCAGAGGCGGATCCCCGACTACATGAAATTGGATACCTGATTGAAGAAACTGATGACCCGGAAAATTTTCGACTCATTCGTCGGGAAGATTATTATCTGGATGACAACATCCAAGAAGGCGGACGCCAGTTCACCATCACCGAGAGGTTACGTGGTTTTCAGGTAGAATTTTTATCATCTCCCCGAGCAAAATGGATCCAAAAATGGGATTCCAAAACCTCGCGGAGTTTGCCGTTGGCGATCCGCTTTACGCTTAAAATTGCAGTAGAAGACAATCATCCTCAAGCTGAGGAAATCCCAGTCAAGCTGGAAGTACACCAAATAGAAATAAATCTGACTTCTGAAGTTATTAAACTCTAATCGCTTGGATTATTGAACCTATTGCATCTTGTGCTATGTTGCCTGCATCATCATCTTCTGTTGTGAAACCAAGGGGGGTAGCCTTGCTGACCGTCTTACTGGCGGTGTTGTTGTTGACGGTATTTGTCAGCGAATCATTCTTTGATATGGGTTTGGAAATTCGGGCATTGCGTACCCACCAAGATGCCCAAAAGGCACGCTATGCAGCTCGCTCAGGACTTAGGCTGATCACTAAAGTTATGCAATTGGATGAGGTATTGTTTTTCACTGAATTAGCTAAATTGCAAGCATTGGCGGGGAAAAAGCAGCTACGATTTGGCAATGTGATAGTCCAATCAATATCGGTCCGCCCCCTTGACCATCTTTACAATCTTAATGAATTAAATAGCCTGCAACCCAATAGCGACCGAGATCGGATTCGCTGGGAGTTGTTTTGGGCGACTATGCAGGAAATTCCCCTGCCTGCCATTCAACTGGGAGCCCCACCAGAAAATGTTTCAGAATACATCGCAGCTCAGATATATGCGGCCACGGTTGATTGGACTGATAGCGATGATACTGAATACAATGGTGCCAGTGGAGCCTCAGGAGCTGAGTCGGAATCTTATTCATTTGGCATCCTGCCTGTAGCTGTAAAAAATAGCATGTTGGATGATTTCAACGAGATCCGCTTGTTGCGTGGAGTACTAGAAAGCAAAATTCCTTGGGGAACTTGGAACAATTATTTTACTGTGCTACCTCGCTTTGGCAACCAAAGCTGGTTTCTACCAGAGAGGATCAATGTTAACACCGCTAGTCGTCAGGAAATTGTCTCTCACCTAAAACGCCGTCAATTCACTAGCACTCTTAGCTCTAATAACAATCGTATTACCAGAGATGGCATTCAGCCCTACGCCGACCGAGCTGAGGAAATCGCCGCGGTGCTTTTGCCAGAAGATGAAATTCGTCCCCTCTATGGTACTCAATCCTTGTCAAAAGCATTGGAGGAACTGGGTTTTAACGATAATTTTGGTACCAACTATCTTTTATCCACTATTAACACTTATTACTGGGTTAGCATCATTACTGATGCCAGTGGAATTGAATCCCAAATTGAAGCTTTGGTTAACATCCCTCGCGACAAAAACAGTCGGGCGTCGTTGTCCTCAAGGGTGGTTTCGGTGTGGCTGAGGTAGATTGGGATGTAAGGCAATGCCTAAAAAAAGTTCTGGATCTAAGCTACTAGAAATAGCTAGCTAAAAGATAAAAAAGGAAAACCCAATGACAGATCTCCTTACTCAAATATCGCAGACTACCGTGCCTAGTGGCTGGCGACTGGTGGTATTGCCGAAGGTGAAGTCCACTAATGAGCTGCTCTTGGCAGAGAAGGAGTTTTTGACAGAAGATGGCTTAGTTGTGTGTGCTTTACATCAAGTTGGAGGTAAGGGTCATCGGGGTCGGAAATGGTTTTCGGTGTCGGGAAAGCAGTTGCAATTTAGCTTGGTGTGGCATGGCTGGCCGCAGTCTGCGGTGGGTTTGATGGGTTTGATGGTCTCGGTGGCAGTGGCTGAGGCGGTGTGTGAGGAGAGCGGTTTGGAATGTCGCCTGAAGTGGCCGAATGATGTACTCGGGGTAGCATCGGATAGTAAGGAGGGTAAAAAGATAGCTGGGGTGTTGGTGGAAGGAGGGCGATATAATGGAGGTCGGCAAGCTTTAGTGATAGGAGTGGGAGTGAATGTACGGGGGTCTCTGAAGGAATATCCAGTAGCATTGCGTTCTCGGTTAAGCACGCTGAGCGAATTACTGGGTCAGGAAGTGGTTATGTCAGCTTTGTTTGGAAAAATCTTGGCACGGTTATTTGCTTGGCGTGGACGCTGCCAAGTAGAGCCGATAGCAGCTGGGTCAGGTGGTGGTACGGGGAAATCTATCGGTCTTAGTGCCTGCTTAGAGAGTTGGCGTCGGTTGGCATGGTGGGGGAGTGGTCGGGTGCAGCTGAGGTTGGAGGGTCAATGGCACAAGGGGGTCATAGAAGGCGTAAATGAACAAGGTTTGCTGAAAGTACGCCTAGCAAATGGGTATCAGTATTTACACGCGGGGACCGAGGTCCGCTGGCTGTGATCCCGCGGGCATAACAAATGCCTGAATTCTCAATTTGACTGCGGGACGAATAGCAGAACCGAGCCCTTACAAATTGTATCCACTATTGATGCATCTAACGAAGTCCTTGGGGGTTTTTTGGGTATCGGCACAGCTATTTTTGAATGTCAATAGGGGTCCATGTCGGGAATTGTCGGCAGCTTGCTTAAAGCAGGATGCCTGACTGAGATAAGAAGTAAATTGACGGCACATATTTCCAACAATTATGGCTGGCGAGGCTTCACGTTCTAGATATTTTTTTCCTTTTTTGGTGCAACTTTTTACCTTCCTGTGTTTGCTACCGGAAGCACATGCTTGAGGGATGATCTCTTCTATCCAGACTTTTTTTTCTGCTCCTTGGTTATTGTTGGAGAACAGATTTACGGGTGGAGTAGGATATTTGGCTATCCCGCTACAAGCAGATAACAAAAAGAAAACAAATAAAGCATTAGCTATAAAGGTATTATTCATGGTGAATCATCCAGACAGGCAAAGAAATAAAGATGGTTGAAAGGCAGTAATTAGATTTAATAGTATGTCAGTTTTCAGGCTATCAGTTTTAGGATTGTTTTTACACTCATTGTTTCTATGAGCCATTGTTTCTATGAGCCATTGTTTCTATGGGCATTGTTTGCGAGCCCATTGCATCAGCCATTGCACCGCCCGAAGTTGGGTATGCTGAACAGATTGAGAGTTTTTCAGGGTACTCCATAGATCTACTTCTACGTCCAGATCTGGCAGAGAAGAGATGCAAGCCCAAGATAGATTATGATCGCGTGCGGATTGCAAGTTTTTAGCTAGTACATCGGTAGGAGGAAAGGTGAGCCATTTATGAGAATGATGCGTGCCGATCAAGTAGTAGCCTCCATCTGGGGAGGGTCCGAAGACTACATCGTGATGAGCTAGAGCTAGTAGGGCTTCTTCCAGATGTTGGTGGTTTAACAGAGGGAGGTCGCTAGCTATCAGCAGTACCACCGATTTTTTGTTGGCCTTGGCGGGGTCGCCCTCTGCCTGCACCGTGGCGATGGCGTGTTTTATGCGTTGAGCTAGGTTATCGCCCACTTGGGGATGAGTACTGAATTCGGGCGGGATGGGTATTCCCCAGTTTGCAAATTTAGCCAAACAATGAGGCGGAGTATAAAAAAAGTGTGCTTTGCGACAACGGTCTTGAAGGCACCAATTAAGGGATTCTGTAAGAATGTCATGCAAGCATTCCATTTGTAGCTCGCAGGCACCGTGGGCTCCTAAGGTGGGGATCAGACGAGTTTTAACCTGCCCTGGTTGCGGGGCTCGGCAAAAGATAACCAGATGTACCATATCAAGAGACCGAGGACTGGTAGCTGGTGGCATATAGACAACTCTGGCTTGGGTTTAGCGTGAGGGAGGATATTTCTTAAGCATGATGAGAAAATCGGGGTGATGATGAAATTGATAAAATAAGCACCGAAATAACCACCAAGTACGCCAAAATCCTTGCTGCTGCCAGCGAATACCCGAAGTACACACCACGCTGGGTGCCAATCGCCAGCGAATCCTTGCTTGCTTAACCTTCAAAGAGAAAGCATAATCCTCCATCATGGGTAGTTCAGGAAATCCTCCCAGACGCTCAAACAGGTCTCGTTTTACAAAGCAGGCTTGGTCTCCTAAGGCGATGTTTCTATACTTGGTTCGCCAATTAGCACCCCAACTTAGTAACCTCAGCCAGAGAGAGTTTCCCTCAATTTGCAGACGGAAAGCTCCTGCTTGGCAATTTCGTTGTGCCAGGGTAGCCATATCTCGCAAAAAAGATGAAGGTAGGGTGGTATCAAGGTGCAAGAATAAAAGCCAATCACCGCTACTATTGCGGACCCCCATATCACTGCCGAGCACGATTGGGCTCACTTTGCAATACCCGACAAAATGGAGCTGCTAACTCCCGACTACCATCGGTTGAACCACCATCCACCACCACCACCTCTGCCTGACCTGAAATGGCACCTAATCGCTGCAGAGCTGGGACAGTCAAGGCAGCCTCATTAAGCAGCGGAATGATAATGGAAACTCGGGCGGAAAAAATATTCAACTACTCAGAAAAGCTGGCGATCAAAAAACAAGCACCCCCCTACGAGGTTGCGGTCTGTGGTGCCAACAAGCATCGTAAAATATGATACAACCTTTAAGAGAGGAATATCCCATATTTCGTGCTTAATGGTGGTCTTTACTGAGTTTGGCAGAATTATCAGGCAGAATTATCAGGCATGAATTATCAGGCATGAATTATCTGGCATGGCGGGAGAAGAATGAATTTTAAGATGGGTGGTTTTTTAGGTTATCGGAAGAACGGGCGAGGCGGATTTCTGCTGGGGCGATGGTTCATCTGCCTACTACTGCTATTATTACTAGAGGGAATGTTGGGGGTGCGATCGGGCTGGGGTAGTCAATTGGTGTCTCAGAGTTTGAAGCAGATTTTCATCCTGAGGCAAGCTTCTGACAACCATGAGCATCGGACCGTCTTAAATTTAGCTAGGCGATACCAGCGGAGTTTTCCCAAATCTGGTCGTTTGGATGAGGTGTTGCTGATTCAGACTCGGGCTGCGTTGCAGTTGCAGAAGGGTTTGTTGGCGAAGAAATCATTGGAAAATCTAATGAATAGATTTCCTAACAGTTTATTTACTGCCCAAGCCTTAGTGCTACAGATTCCTCTGCTGGATAACTCAATAGCTTGGAAAAAAGCCAAACGCAGGTTGAATACCCTGGCTCAAAGAAGTCCTCGCCATCCTCTTTTGCCTAGCTTGTTGGCGTTCCATGCCGAAAGGCAGCTAGATAGGCAAAACCCTCAGGCAGCCCTCCGCATTCTAAACAAGGCTAAAAATCCTGCCGATGTTCCTGATACGCCCCAAATACTGGCAACTAAATTGAGAATCCAAGCTTGGCAAAATGACAAGCTTTCTCGGCAATCACTTAATGCCTATCTACATGCCCATCCACATGCCCATCCACATGCCCATCCACATGCCTATCCACATGCCTCAGGTGCATATCAGGAAAAGGCTCGCTTACTGGAAAAATTGCGACAGGATTATCAAAAACAAAAACGCTTTAGAGAGGCACTATCGGTATCTCGTTTATTGCTTTGTTGTTATGCCTCTGTCCACGATTACTCCAGATTGCTTTATCAACATGCACGGCTCATAAAAAATACTATTCCTCCTACCGACAAAGAGCGGGTGCAGCCTACCGACAAAGAGCGGGTGCGGTATATTCAGCACCTAAAAACCTACTTAAACACCAGTGATCTCACCTTTCGGGCAGGAGCATATTTAGAGGTGGGGCAGGAGTATTTTGAGCTAAATAAAAATAAGCTTGCTCAGGAGCATTTAGCTCTGGCTTTAAGTCAGCGACCTCACCTTATCGGCAAGCCCCAATTGTTTCATTTGCGGTATGGGCTATCTGGAACCAATGGATTGCAACCTCCTTCTTTTAAGGAATATGCCTTGGCGCTGGCGGAACAAATTTATCGCCCGCATCGCAGAAGTTTCCAGCCCTTTTTAAGAGGTTTTGCCGATGGGGATTGTCGGAAGGTTAGAGCTAATCTTAACTCCAGCTCTCCTGCGGCAGCTAAGGCTAAGGAAAATTTCGGACCGCAGCTACATTTTATGTGGGGAATTTGTCAAGCTCGTAAGGGACAGCATAAAGCAGCCATCAGAGAGCTTAAGCCACTAGAATTGCATTCTCAGCTGGGTTTTCTCAGCTGGGGAGAATTATTACTCTCAGCCCAATTTGCAGTAGGACAATCTCAACCGCAGTCCCAATCGTACTTGAGAGTGCTGAGAAAAAATACTCCTGCTTCCTTGAGCTATAAAACAGCCATCAAGACGGCTTCTTATGCTTGTGTACTCACTGGACGAGCATCGTGCTTGGTTTCTTTGGCTGAAGATTGGCCGACCACCCTGAGTAATAACCCAGCTTGGCAATTTCAATTAGCCCTAGCTTACGCGGTGCTTAAACAAACTAGGCGGTCTGCTGAGCAATATCAAAACCTATTGAATACGGCAGTCCCCATATTTTCTTTGGCAGCCCTTAACGCCCTCCAGCAGAGTGATATTCAAGCCAGCCGTTTTAAGCAGGCACGCAAACGCTTGCAGAATTATAAACCCTTAAGCAAACAGGAGTCTCGCTGGCTGGAAATTTTCTCTTGGCAATTACAAATCTCAACCACCAAGAGCTCAACCACCAAGAGCTCAACCACCAAGAGCTCAACCCCCAGTCAACAAGCTACTGCTGCTGAGTATTATCTCTCGGTAATGAATGATGCCAAAAATCCACTATCGCGACAGATAGAAGCCTCAGGGTGGTTTGCAGAATATCTACTGCAGACCAAACGAGCATTGCAAGCGATACCAATTCTGCTCCAGCAAAACCATGCCAACCAATCCCCTCTGATTTTTCAGCGTAGCTTTTTATCACTGCACGAATTCTGGCGTACAACTTCTTTCCTGCCTGCCGAGGAGAAACTACTGCGGAAGTGGTATCAGCCAGCAATTGAGAAAAAGCAAACCCCGCAGATACTCAAGGAAATCGCCGTACTGGGCTTGGCAGCCCATCATCGTCAGGACCCAGCTGCCAAATTGCGAGTACTAAAATCTGCCCTATCGGGAAACTTGTCTAAGGCAGGTAGGGACAAAATACAGCGGCGGGCGTTGGCAGCCCAGCTGGCAAAAGGACTAAAAAAACCGGGTAAATTATCCAACCATCAGGCGAAAAGACTCTTATCGGGCTTGCTAAAAAATTCGGCCCGCTTGCCTGCTCCTCAGCAGCAAGAGGCTCTGCAGGAATGGTCACAGTCACTGCACGGAAAAGGAGAATATCCCCTGCTGATTGAAATTCTAAAAAAGAGAATGGCACTGCTAAAAGAACAACCAACCCTGAAACAAGAAATACAAAAACGACTGGGAGTGGTTTATTTTAAGCAAGGCAAACAACTGGAACTCAAAAAGCAAACCAATCCAGCCCTGCTTAGCTATCAGCAAGCCCTTAGGATCGGGCTGGAATGGCAATACCAGTGGGAAACTTTAGAATACCTGCAAACCCGACTACCACTACCCGAAAATGCTAAACAATTGCTGGCTTATCATCAAGCACTACGGGTAAATATCCCCAAGGCAGACCCCCGCCGCCGAATTCAAGCCTTTCGTATGGGACAACTGCATTCCAGCCTAAATAATACGCCCGCAGCCAGACGTTTCCTGAAACAAGCCGATAATGGCAGCACCGATGAAATCGCCCTTGATAGCTCCCTCACGCTGATAGACATGGAAATTGCCCTCCAACAACATCGCAAAGCCCTCACCGAACTGGTTTCCTTGGCTAAAAGACCAATCACCAACACCGCTTGGGAAATCCCAGTACATTATCGGCTGGCAGTGATATATCATCAACTAAGGCAGTGGAAAAATTCTCTGCGTCACTACCAATATGTCAAAGACAAGCTCCCACAAGGTCCGCACGCTTCCTACCGAAACCAGATATCAGAAGCAGCCCGACAACACCGAGCCATTACCAAATACCTGAAAAAAAAATAGCTCCCCCCTACCTTGAATTCTCATCATATTACCCCGATATCGCGGCAGCTTGGGCTATGATAATGCTCGTTTGTACCACTCCTAGGAGGATCCATGATTACGCTTTTATTCCAAGGTCAGTTCGCACTTTTTTTTCTGATCATCATTGCCCTTGTTATCTCTCTTAGTGCTCATGAATGGGGACACGCCTGGGCAGCCCAGTGCTTTGGCGACGATACCGCCGCCCGTCTGGGAAGATTAACTCTCAACCCCCTAGCCCATATTGATGCCATCGGGCTGCTGATGGTGGTAATGGTGGGCTTCGGTTATGCTAAGCCAGTCCCCTTTAATCCATCGCGTATGCGTTCGCGCTGGGCAATACTGGTGGTAGCCGCCGCCGGTCCGCTGATGAACTTGTTGATCGCCTTCACCGCGGTGAACTTGTTTTCCCTGCTGCTTAAGGTTGATATACCAGTACTGACCAGCCCAGCAATTCGGTTGTTTTTTTCCTATCTGGCAATCATCAATCTGGTACTGATGTTGTTTAATCTCATCCCCCTAGGACCACTGGACGGACACTACATCCTGCCTTATTTTCTCAGTAAGGGAGCATCCCGAGCCTACAATGATTTCAATGATCGCTATGGCTCTGCTGCTTTAATGATGCTGATTTTGCTTAGCGTTATTGGCGTCCCTATCTTCCAGATAATTTTCAGCATCGGGCAAAGACTAGTACCCTGGCTACAAGTTTTTTAGGCAAGGGATGTCTCGGTCAGGAGCTAAGTTTTTCTGAGTATAAATATCATGCAAACTACTCTGAAATCCCATACCATTTTTTGCCACGATAACCTGCCCATCCTGCGAGGTGTCAACAGCAATAGCATTGACCTGATTTATCTTGATCCACCTTTCAACAAAGGAAAAAAGTTTCATGCCCCAGTAGGCTCCGAGGCAGAAGGAGCTGATTTTGATGATATTTGGCACGAAGAATCGGTTAAAGATGAATGGCATGAAGAAATCAAAGCCAAACAGCCAAGGCTCTATAAGTACTTGGATGCCGTAGGAGATATAGGCAGCCGTTCTGCCAAGTATTATCTCATTTACATGGCGGTACGCTTGTTTGAGATGCATCGCATCTTAAAAGAGACGGGGAGTTTGTATCTGCATTGCGATCCTACTGCGAGTCATTACCTTAAGCTGCTGCTGGATACGATATTTGGGACTAGCAATTTTATGAATGAGGTTGTTTGGAATTATGGTAAATGGAGCAATGTTATAAACCATTTTCAAAAGAATCACGATGTGATTTTGTATTATGCAAAGAAGCAAGGCAAACATATCTTCATACCGCTTTATGTTGAAAAGCAAACCACCACTCCATACCATACAAATATCATCAATGGGCAAGGACAATTATTGATTTATGAAAAAGAGAACACCCCCGAAGCGGTCATTGAAAAATATAAAAATAAAGGTTATCAGGTAGTGTACGTTAGGAAAAAAGGAGTAATAGAAAATGATACCTGGACATATTTGCGAGACAAAAAATTGAACATCCTTAATTCTCAAGCAAAGGAACGCACGGGATACCCTACTCAAAAGCCCCTAGCATTGGTAGAACGCATTATTGAGGCATCCTGCCCCGCAAAAGGACTAGTGCTGGATCCATTCTGTGGCTGTGCCACCACTTGCATCGCAGCCTCGCGTTTGGAGCGTGAATGGATCGGTATTGATGTATCCCCCAAAGCCTTTGAGTTGGTAAAAACCAGACTAAAAAACGAAGTCCCAGAAGATTTCTTCAGAAGCAAACCAATCTACCGAGAAGATATACCTACCCGAACAGATGTGGATTATAAAAGAAATCCCACCAAAGAAGATAAATTCTTCATGTTTGGCAAACAAAATGGCAAATGCAATGGATGTAAGATACATTTCCCCAGAGATAATTTTGATATTGACCACATCATTCCTAAAAGCGATGGTGGCGGAAATGAACGCGGCAACCTACAATTGCTATGTCCGCAATGCAACAAGATAAAGGGCAATCGCTCAATGGCATTCTTGATGGCACAACCAAGCAATAACTAGCGATAAATGCACAAATCAGTTTTTTGATGGTACTCCGCTGTGAGAAAAGTAAATCTAGAAAATAAGAAAGTTGAGTGGTGATGGAAGTATCGGTGGCAGATAACGGGGGAAGGGAAAAGAAGTACCAACCTAGTGAGGTAGAAGCTCGTTGGAGTACTCGCTGGGAAGCTGAGGGTCTGTATGAGAAATCGGCAGAGCCTAAAAAGCCCTTTTATTGGCTGACCATGTTACCTTATCCATCGGGTGATTTACACATTGGTCATTGGTATGCGATGGCACCTTCGGATGCAGGGGCGCGTTTTAAGAGGATGCAGGGCTATGACGTTTTTTTTCCAATCGGCTTTGATGCCTTTGGTCTTCCAGCAGAGAATGCGGCTATTAAGCATGGTTTGCATCCTAAGGAATGGACTTATAAAAACATTGAACGCATGCGAGGTCAGTTGCGACGGATGGGAGCAATGTGGGCTTGGAAGAATGAAATCATTAGTTGTGAAGCGGATTATTACAAGTGGAATCAGTGGATATTTTTGCTTTTTTATCGGCAGGGATTGGCATATAGGGAGCACGCGGCGGTGGATTTTTGTCCGCAGTGCAATACCACTCTGGCACGCGAGCAAGTGATAGGCGAAGAACGCAAATGCGAACGTTGTGATACACGAGTAGTAAAAAAATTGCTCAATCAGTGGAAATATCGTATTACCCGCTACGCCGAAGAATTGCTGGATTTTAGCCAAATGGATTGGCCTGAAGCGGTCTGCACCATGCAAACTAATTGGATTGGTCGCTCAGAAGGAGTGGAATTTGAGCTGCTCTTTACCGAAAAAACCGACCTCAAATTGCAAGTGTTCACCACTAGACCAGATACCGCCTTTGGCATAACCTTCTGTGTTATTTCCCCTGAGCATCCTCTGCTGGATTCCATCACCCCGCCTGAGCATCTGGCTGCGGTACGCGATTATCGGGAACGGGCAGCTGGCAAAAGTGAAATTGAACGCTCGGCAGAAGGTCAGGAAAAAGATGGTGTCTTCAGTGGAGCTTATGTAACCAATCCCTTTAATAAAGAGGCTATACCCGTCTGGGTAGCTGATTATGTGATTATGGGATACGGTACTGGTGCCGTTATGGCGGTGCCTGCTCATGATGAACGCGACTGGGCTTTTGCGATTAAATATCAGCTACCTATCAAATCTGTTCTCAGGTCGGTCAAGCAATCTTCAGCAGAGGCTATGCCTCCCCCCTCTGGAGCTTACACGGCTAAGGAAGGAAGCATCATGTGCAATAGCGGTGAATTTGATGGCACTCCCTGGCCAAAAAGCTTTCAGCGTACTGCCGAATGGCTGACCGCCCAAGGATTAGGAAAGCGGACCGTCAATTATCGTTTGCGGGATTGGCTCATTTCTCGGCAGCGTATGTGGGGAACTCCGATCCCCATCATTTACTGCCCCCAGTGCGGGACGATTCCTGCTCCAGAAAAAGACCTGCCAGTCTTGCTACCAAATGATGCCGTATTTGAACCCACTGGGGAAAGCCCCCTGAAAAAACACTCCGGTTTTCTTAATACTACTTGCCCTCAATGCGGAAAGGCAGCCCAAAGAGAAACCGATACCATGGATACCTTCGTTTGTTCTTCTTGGTATATGTACGCCTACCTATCCCCCTACTGGAAAAAACAACAACAACTAACCACCCGCGACGCCCCTTGGGATGCTAATGAAATCCAAAAATGGTTGCCTATCAGTCAATATACAGGCGGTATTGAACACGCCATAATGCACCTGCTTTATCTGAGATTCTACGCTCGTGCTCTGGCAGATGCCAAATTGCTCCCCCATCGGGAACCCATCCGAAAACTCTATAATCAGGGCACAATCTTGGGTGCAGACGGGGAAAAAATGTCTAAATCCCGCGGCAATGTGGTCAATCCCGATGAACTATTGGAACGCTACGGGGCGGATACCATTCGGGCTTATCTTATGTTCATCGGCCCCTGGAACCAAGGAGGACCTTGGAACCCACGCGGCATAGAAGGCATGAAACGCTTTATCCAAGACGTCTGGAAACTCTGCTCTAAAACAACTCCCTCGCCTAAAGAATCACCACCCGAACTAAAAGAAAAATTACGCTCCCTGATACATCAAACCCTCCAAAAGGCTACTGCTGATTACCAAAAATTTAAATTCAACACTCTGATAGCCGCCCTTATGCACTGTCGTTCTGTACTCAAAACTCATCAAACTCAACTACAAGACACCTCCTTGTGGAATGAATTGACCGAACTCATTATCCTAATGCTAGCACCAATCGCTCCCTTCATTACCGAAGAACTCTGGCGAAAAAGGCACCCCGAATCCAGCGTACATCTCCAACCTTGGCCTCAATACCAGTCGGATTACATTAAAAAACTCACCACCACCTTGGTCCTGCAAATCAATGGTAAGGTGAGAGAACGAATTGAAGTCATGACCAATCACACCGCAAAAGAGCTCCAAAATAAAGCTCTGCAAAATCCAACCATTAAAAAACAGCTGCAAAATAAGAAAATTAAAAAGGTGATCGTGGTGGAAAACAAGCTGGTCAATATAGTTGCTACTTAAACTGAAAAACTACTAGCAATTGATGTTTTTCTGAAATTATAAATATATTAATTGTCTTTAATACCTTATTTGTGGTACCGTCCCCCAGAAGATCAGCTACTTTGAATGCCGACCCGCCAAAAGGTAGCACCTTAAATTGATAATCGGTTCAGATTGTTATTGAGGACATAAAAATAAATTATTTTAAGTAAAAAACATTAATACCTTGTTTGTGGTACCGTCCCCCAGAAGATCAGCTATTTTGAATGCCGACCTGCCAAAAGGTAGCATCTTAAATTGATAATCGGTTCAGATTGTTATTGAGGGCATAAAAATAAATTATTTTAAGTAAAAAACATTGACAAGATCATATAAATCAACTAAATTAAGTAGTATGTGATTCGTTCTGCTGGGTAGCAGGTGCTAAGATAAGGCTGTTTTTAATGTTTTTGGGTGTTGGTGGATATGCAGGTAGCGGTTGTTTATAACCCTGATAAAGATATTCACAAGTGCTGATGTTGGTAATAATGAAATCAAGGTGGATATGCAGAGTGCTAAGATAGCTTTTAGTTTGAAAGAATTTAATTGTGGGATGCAAGTCTCCCACAACGGGCAGGAAGGGGTTTTGTCCTCCCCCCTTTCTGCCTCCCCTCTCCCTCACCCCTCCCCCCTTTCTGCTTACCCCTCACTAGGAGGGAGTTTTTGGCGGTGCTTATAGCTTTTCTGCTAATTATCTCTCTCAAACATTTTAGAAACAATTTTTTATCAGTGGGATTTTTATGATCCACTTCGCTCTTTCGTCTTCAGACGCAAGAGGGTACTTCTTATTTTAGAGTTGGAGCTGTCGTTTTGCTGAAGAAAGGGTAGAGAGTTAGAGGGAGGAGAGGGAGTGGGAGCAATGATTATCGGGGTTTTTTCTCTAAGGATTTGCCAAGTAGTGGTTGTTGTTTTAGCCATTTCAAGCCCTCGGGCTGGGAGGAGAAGTGTCCATTTAGTTGAGCTTGAAATGCCCGTTTAAGCAATTTTCCCATTGCTGAGCCTGGCAAGTAGCCCAGTTCTAGTAGGTGTTTGCCCTTTATTAAGGGGGTCGGGGCGGTCTCCCAGACTAGGTATTGCTGGGATTGCTTTTCAAGCCATGAAGTGAGGGCTTCAGGCGAGGTACTCAATAGCAGGGTATGTAACAGAGCGATTGGAACTCTGAGGGATAATCTGCCTAAATCGCCCATGGCTGAGGTTGGTTGACAACGGATCTGCTGCGGGGTAAGGGCATCAGCCAGCAGTGCAAGTACATCTTTGGAGAGATGTTGTTCTCCGATGAGGCTTTCTAGCATGGAGATGGCGTGGGGAAGTTGACTCAGTGGGCGAGGAAGTGGCGGTGGGTTGGGGTGTTCATCCAAGTAGAATAACAAGCCAGCCAGCATGAGAACTAGTTGTTGATTTTTGGGGTGTTCCTGCTTGATGGTAGCCAGTTTGTCTAAGGAGGAGAGAGTTTGTTCCCAGTGCTGACGATGGTGAAAGAGTTTCTTAAGAGGCGGAAAGAAATCGCAAATGCCCAATTGAGGAGCCCAACTCAGTCCTTGAGATGGTTTGCTAGTCAGGAGCAGTTTTTTCCATTCTTCCCAGATGCGTTCCTTAGGAAGTTCAGCGAGGTCTTGTTTTCGGCAGATGATCAGGGTTTCAGGAGCGATTTCCAAACCAAAGCGAGCCGCCAGCTGCATGGCCCTTAGTACTCTAAGAGGGTCTTCGGCAAAGGCCGGGCTGATGTGCTGTAACCAACGTTTCTGTAAGTGAGTGTACCCATTAAAGGGATCTAAGAGGGTGTCTTCCAAGAAGGCATATCCCAAACTATTGATGGTAAAATCACGGCGAGAAGCAGCCTCTTGATAATCCAGTTTGGGGTCGGTGTTGATGGTAAAATTCTTGTGTCCAGGTCCGATATTGCTTTCACGGCGAGGGAGACTAAAATCATAATGGCTGTTCTTGATATCTAATTTGAAAACCCCAAAGTGCTTTCCCACCGCGTGTATGGTACCAAAAGTGCCTAGCAGAGCGGAGAGCTTTTCAGCAGATAGTCCAAATACCTCTACATCATAATCGTGACCAGCAGGCAGTCCCAAGATGCGGTCACGAACCCAGCCACCCACCAAAATAGGACGCCCCCCAGCCCTTTGTAGTTTCTCACCAATCTGTTGCAATTCATTGCTACCCTGCCAGTTGATTATCTTACTCATACAGGTGTTTGGCTGGCAAAGGGTGTGGCGAGGGGCAAGGATGAAGGGCAGAGGGTGTGGCAAGGATGAAGGGCAGAGGGAGGGGCAGTAGGGGGCAAGAGGAGCAGTAGGGGGAGGAGCAGTAGGACTATAAATAGGCACTGAAGAGCGTAAGGAAAGAGCTAATCTGGGCTTTTAAGCGAGCGTAATAGCTGAGACATTTCTAGGGCACTTCTCATGGCTTCATGCCCCTTATTGCTGTTGTCAGCTTGGGTTCGTTCTAGTGCTTGGGCTAGGGATTTCACCGTCAGCACTCCCAGCCCGATTGGTAGATGATACTGGAGGCTTATCTGCATCAGCCCCTGAATGGTACTGCTGCTTAGATATTCAAAGTGGGTGGTTTCACCCTGGATGACCGCCCCTAGGGCTACCAGAGCATGGTGCTTGCCTGAGCGGGCTAGCTGGGCGGCGAGTTGAGGGAGCTCAAATGCACCTGGGGTGTGGATAACATCCAGTTGCGAGGGAGATTCACCTGCCTGTTGAAAGGCTTTTTGGGCTCCGTCCTGCAGTCTTTCGGTGACTATTTGATTAAATCGGGCTACCAAAATAGCGATTTTCAAGCTCTCTGCGGTTGCAGGTGCGGAAGATTCAGCCATGGCTTAGCTCTTGTTCAAAGCATGTGTCCCAGTTTTTCTTTTTTCACCCGCAGGTATTGGCGATTTTCATCGGCGGGGGTGATTTTCAAGGGGACCCTATCCACCACCTCCAGTCCGTGACCTGAAAGCCCGACAATCTTGCGAGGATTGTTGGTAATGAGACGCATCTTGCGGATACCCATATCGCTGAGGATTTGAGCTCCGATGCCATAATGACGTAAATCTTCGTTGAAGCCTAAGCGGTGATTGGCCTCCACGGTGTCTGCTCCTTGGTCTTGGATAGCATAAGCTCGGATCTTATTTATCAGCCCGATCCCGCGTCCTTCCTGAGGCAGATAAAGCACTACTCCCTTTTCTGCGGCTACCATACGCATGGCTGCTTGCAATTGACTGCCGCAATCACAACGCAATGAGGAAAATACATCACCAGTCAAACACTGAGAATGCACCCGTACCAGCACAGGCTCATCAGCTTTCCAGCTACCTTTGGTAAGGGCAACATAATCAAATTTCTTGTTCTGGTGTTGATAACCAATCATTTGGAATTTGCCCACCGCAGTAGGTAAGGTACAAGAAGCCAACCGACGAACAGAGATCTCCTTGCACTTCCTCCAAGCGATTAGATCGGAAATGGTAATGAACTTGATGCCATACTCATCAGCAAATTGACGCAGACGAGGATAGCGTGCCATTCGCCCATCCTCATCCATTATTTCACACAATACCCCCGCTGGGCGTAATCCTGCCATCAAGGCTAAGTCTACCGAGCCTTCGGTTTGACCAGCTCTTACTAGCACTCCGCCTTCCTCGGCTTTTAGAGGAAATACATGCCCTGGGGATACCAAATCTTCGGGTAAAGCTTCAGGATCGGTAGCAGTACGAATGGTATGGGCACGATCAAAGGCAGAAATGCCAGTGGTAACCCCGCGGCGAGCTTCCACACTCACCGTAAAGGGAGTGCCATGGGTACTGTTATTTTCTTGCACCATCATGGGCAATTTCAGTTGCTTTACGATCTCTGCATGCAAGGCCATACATATCAATCCCCCGGCCTTACGAGCCATAAAATTTATAATCTCAGGAGTTACATACTGAGCAGCACAGACTAAATCGCCCTCATTTTCTCGGCTTTCATCATCCGCCATTATCACCATCTCCCCGCGACCGAAGGCTTCTATGGCAGCTTGCACGCTGTCAAAATGGTGGGACCTAGCCAAAGATAAATCCGAGCCTATGGTAACGGTGGTATCTTCTGGGACCGATTCAGGAGAGGTCTTTTCAGCCATGATAAATAGATAGGACGATAGCTAAGCTTATGGTTAAGATGACATGCGAAGAGCGTTGTTTGAAGGGCAACGAAAACCATCACCCGTAGCCCCTCATTATCCCAACAAGTGTAGCAATTGGCAATTGCTAATTGGCAATTGCTAATTAGCATGCTAGCTGGTGGTGGATGATTATTGAGATGCTTAAATTGGAATGCTTAAATTGGAATGCTTAAATTGGAATGCTTAAATTGGAATGCTTAAATTGGAATGCTTAAAAAGAGTAGCTGAGGACTAAATGATAAACTCCGAAAAAGATAGGGTTTATTTTACTGCTCGGATAGGCTAGCATCGTCTAGCAAATATCAGAATTTATTATTTGTTAAATTGAATTAATGACTGCCATAGGAATAAATGGATTTGGACGGGTTGGCCGCAATGTCTTGCGGGCATCCCGCAATAACCCAAACTTTGATAACTCAAACTTTGAAGTTAAACTGATCAACGATCCCGCTGGAGTAGAAACTCTGGCACACCTGCTGAAGTACGATTCCAATTACGGCATCTTCTCTGCAGAGGTGCGTACAGATGGCAATAACTTGGTAGTGGACGGTAAAAAAATCATGGTCTCTGCCGAAAGAGATCCTGCCAAATTACCTCTACAAGCCCAAGGCATCCAAGTGATGCTGGAATGTACTGGCCATTTTGTAGACAGAGCTTCAGCCAGTGTTCATTTACAGGCAGGGGCTAAAAAAGTGTTGATCTCCGCTCCTGCCAAAGATGTAGATATAACCTTGGTAAAGGGAGTTAATCTAGATCGCTATCAGCCCGACCAGCATCATGTGATCTCCAATGCCTCTTGTACTACTAATTGCCTAGCTCCCTTAGCCCAAGTACTCCATCAAAACTGGGGAATCTCCCATGGCTTGATGACCACCATCCACGCCTACACCAATGATCAACACACCCTTGATAGATCTAATAAAGATCTCAGAAGAGCACGTGCGGCGGCTCTTTCCATGATCCCTACCACTACTGGGGCTGCTAGTGCGATCGGTTTAGTGCTACCTGAATTGCAAGGAAAGCTAGACGGATTCGCCATCCGAGTGCCGATCCCCACTTGCTCGGTGGTGGATTTCACCGCTATTCTTAGCGAGCCAGCCAGCCAAGGAGGCATCAATGCCAAGCTGAAGGAAGCTGCTGAGGGACACTTAAAGGGAATTCTGCAGTACAGCGATGAGCCCTTGGTATCCATAGATTTCAAAGGCAATACTCACTCTTCCATTCTAGATGCTCCCAGTACCAAACTGATAGGAGGAAAAATGGTGAAGCTTCTCGCTTGGTACGACAATGAATGGGGATACTGCAATCGGCTGGCAGAAGTAGCTTTGAGCCTCCTTTAAGTTTGATTTGAGCCTGCTTTAAGTTTGCTCCCGATGAGCTAGCGAAAAACAAAGGGCGAGGCATAGACATCGTTATTATCCTCCTTTAAATTTGATTTAAGCCTGCTTTAAGTTTGCTCCCGATGAGCTAGCGAAAAACAAAGGGCGAGGCATAGACATCGTTATTATCCTGCTTTAAGTTTGATTTGAGCCTGCTTTAAGTTTGCTCCCGATGAGCTAGCGAAAAACAAAGGGCGAGGCATAGACATCGTTATTATCCTCTTGGGCTTCTGGGATGAGGTTTTTGGGATCGGCTTGTATTCCTATGCGAGTGGGGTTTTTGGCTTGGGGAGGGAATTCATCTTTGATATCTACCCATATTTGTTCTCCTGGGGATAGTAAGTTAATAAGCACGGGTGTTTCCAATGATTGAAGTTTATTGGAGTTATCGGGGGTAGCATAAATTCCATGCAAGACAATATGCTTAGCTGGGCTACCACCTTGGTTGATGAGTAATCCTCTTAGGTGGAATTGATTGGTTTTAGTAGGAATAACCTGAATGGCTTCCCAAGCTAGATCGGGGAGTACTAGGTTGATGGTTGGCGAGAATGTTTTTTCGCTCAGGGCCATTTCTGAGGAGATTTCCTCTATACCTCCGTAGCTGCTGCTAAAGGGGAGGGTGTAGCTGGCAGGCAAAAGTGATTGTTTTTGTTCGGGACCAAACAAGTTGACCCTCACTTGCCAAAAGCCCGATCGGGATGGAGTCGCTAAGGGCAAAAACAAATTGCGATTAAAAGATGGCGGTAACTGAACCTTCTTCCAGTGCGGCTTGAGAATGGTTTTTGCTCCGTGGTCAGGGCGAGATTCTAGCTGGGCTAGAATCCATACTTGCAGTGATTGTGGGCCTCGGTTGTAAAGAGAAACCTGCAGGAAAAAATCCTCTTGGCTGGTTATACGTTCTGTGGAAAGTGAAAGACGCTCAATCCCTACCTTAGGATTGAATGCAAAAACTGCTGGCTTAGCTTGGGTAATCAAGGGAAATTGGCTTAGGATTGCCATAGCCAGCCACCAAACTAGTGCCATACTTGGCATATTTCTTTGCATGGCTCTTCTTGGCGTGGCTTTTCTTGTCATATTTCTTTGCATATCTTTCCTATTTTGGCTTTTCTTGGCGTGGCTTTTCTTGTCATATTTCTTTGCATATCTTTCCTCTTCTGGCTTTATTCTTTCCGACCAATGCTTAGCCCAAAATGATTGATGACTCAGCTGAAAGACCCCCCCTCCCCCCCCCCCACTAACTCGCCCTGCCCGCACCTATGCCCGCCTCCTGAATCATGCCTGCCCCCTGCAATCATGCCCGCCCCCTGCTCCCTCTTCAGAACCACCTAGCATGCCTTCATGCTAGAACTTTGCCAAAGCTGGCAGATATTTTGCCAATACTCATCCAGCCATCAGGAGCTAGGTACTAGCATCGGTTAGGGCGGCTAGGCCGGGGAGGGGTTTATCTTCTAGAAAGGCTAGAGTAGCACCACCACCAGTGGAGATACGGGTAATCTGTTGTTGCAGTCCTGCTTGGCGAATGGCAGCTACCGATTCGCCTCCTCCGACCAGAGTGGTGGCATCGGATCTGGCCATGGCGGCAGCTAAATCCAAAGTACCCTTGGCAAAGGCGGGTTGTTCAAACACTCCTAGGGGACCATTCCAGATAACCAATTTAGAACGCAATACGCTGTTGATATAAGCTTGCAAGGTCATCGGACCTATATCCATTCCTACCATCCCTGGGGGAATGTTAACTCCGCCACAGACGCTGTTTGTTTCTCCAGCTGATGCTCGTTTGCGGGATGTTGTCGCACTCGGGGCGATGAGGTGATCTAAGGGCAGGAGCAGGGCTTTACCTTGTTGCAGGCTAAATAGTTCCAGCTCGGCTGCCAGTTCTAGTTGCTCTTCTTCCACCGGGGAATCTCCAATGGTATTCCCCTTCGCCTTTAAGAAGGTGTAAGCCATGGCTCCACCGATCATGACGGTATTCACCTTCTGCAACAGAGCTCGGATCAACCCCATTTTGTCGGAAACTTTCTTCCCTCCTAAAACGGCTACGGTAGGCTTGCGACGGCGATCTTTGAATAAGGTTTGCAAAAATTGAACTTCTTTTTCTACCAGCAATCCACAGGCTGCCTGCTTAAAACAATGGGGCAGAGCCTCAGTAGAAGCCTGAGTACGATGCAATACCCCAAATGCATCACTGATGAACACATCTCCAAAATCTGCCAATTGACGAGCAAATTGAGCGTCATTGGTGATTTCACTAGGGTTAAAGCGTAGGTTCTCCAGCAAAAGCACTTGCCCTGGTAGCAAAGATTTTACCGCTGCTTGAGCTTGCTCGCCTAGAATATCGGCACAAAAACGGACTGTCTGTCCCAGCAGAGCTTCCAATCTTTGGGCGACTGGCTGCAGCGAATACTGGCTGACTGGCTTCCCCGACGGTCGTCCTAAATGCGATATTAAAATTAAACGCCCCCCACGCTCTAAAATATGCTTTATACTCGGCAGGGACTCTAACAGCCGATAGTCATCGGCAACCTGACCTTGCTCGTCTAAGGGTACATTGAAATCCACCCGCATTAGCACTCGTAAGCCCGGCAACTTCAATTGTGTTATAGAGAGTTTTGCTGTTCCCATTATTCCTTTGCCATTATTCCTTTGCTATTATTTCCTTGCTATTATTTCTTTGATACTAGAACTTGGTAATTTTCTCATTTTTCACGCTGAGTTCTAGCCTACACCATAACTGGTATTGTTGTGGTACAATCCGTTCCTAGGATGAAATGGGTTTAGGTCAGACCAGCAATCCAGCAATCTGCCAACTAGTAAGGGGAGAAAAGAGGGAGGGGGGTGATCCACAAAGGGTGTATGTGAGTAAGAAAATCTTCTCAGGGAAATTGAGGGTTGGCACCAGAGGTAGCCGATTAGCTTTGCTTCAAGCGCGCCAAGTGATTAGGCAATTACAATTGCGATGGCCTAATTTGCGTTGTGAGGAATGTGTTAGGGAGTCGCTAGGGGATGTTTTTCAGGGGGTTTCCATGGTGAATTTATATGCGGAGAGGGGAGGAGGTATTTTTAATAGCACCTTGGAGAAGGCTTTGCTGGCAGGGGAAATAGAGTTGGTGGTAGCCTCTTGCAAGGACATTGAATCCAGTTCAGCGGAGCAGTTGGAGTGGTGTTTGGTATCGGAGAGAGAAGATGTGAGAGATGTGTTGGTGAGCAAGCATGGCGGATTGGAGGATCTTCCTCAGGGGGCATGTTTGGGGACGAGTAGTCTCAGGCGACAGAGTCAATTATGTAGTTGGCGTCGGGATTTATCTTTTAAGGCTTGGCGGGGGAATGTTGATACTCGGGTTGAACAGGCACTGCGAGAAGGTAGCAATGGTGCTGATCTGGTGGATGGGGTTATTTTGGCGGCGGCTGGTGTTCATCGGTTGGGGTTGAATGATAAGATTTCTTCGTACATTGGATTGGAGATCTTACTTCCGTCTCCGGCTCAAGGGGCGTTGGCATGCCAATATCTTAAGGGACGCTCCGATATTGCTAATTTGCTAGCACCTCTGCGACAACCTATTTTAGAGCGTTGTGTGTTGACTGAAAGGCGTTTGCTTACTAATTTAAGTGGAGGTTGTTTTGCTCCGGTGGGGGCTTTGGCGAGGATGGAGAATAAGAAGTTACATTTAAGGGGTCGGGTAACTTCTTTGGAGGGGAGCCAGACAGCATTTGCCCATGGGTGGCAAGAACCGCATAATTGGCAGCAATTGGCAGATGAAGTAGCTGAGCAGCTTTGTCGTCAGAATGCTTTGGGTATTTTGGAGGCTGCTAGAAAAGAACTAGCTGAGAACATGTAGGATTAGGCATGTTATAAAATACCTAGCAGAGGGTGAACATCGTCTGATTTAAGCGGAGGAGTGCCACCTAAGAACGAGAGATAGAAGGTTTTCAGCTAGGATTAATTTATGCAGGGAAGTTATCATTCAAAGATTAGGGGTTGGCGAGCATTTTTATTGGTGCTGTTGGTGGTTGGGGTAGCGGGCAGTGGGGGTTCGGTTCAGGGGTATTTGCCAGCCGTTGACACCATTTGGGAGTGGGTGGAAGAACGTTCTCCAGTGATAACGAGTGCTATTATAACCGCTCAGGTTACGGTTTTTGCTAAGTCTTCTGGCGAGGGTGCAATTCCGCAGGAGAACCGCTCACGCAGCTGGAAGCAGAAGGTTTATTGGATAGCAGCAGAGCAGTTTTTGGGGGTAGAGAGTTTTTCTCTGGAGGGCAAGCTCCAGCATATTTATGTGCGGGATGGTAGCCGTGAAAGGCAACGACAGCTGGCAGGTGGACCTTGGTCGGTTTGGGATATTCAGCCTCCCTATGTAGATTTGCTATCCAATCGGGCTGCCGATTGGAAAAATCACTTGGGGTTCTGGGGAATAAATCCGCAACAAACTAGCTTAGCAAGGCATCCTAAGTTGGGTTATTTGCTATTGCTGGGGGAAGGATCTCAGCGATCTTTGTGGCTCAGCCAAGACCCCTTTCGGGCGGTGCGTTTAGAAACTCTAATTCATGACAAGCGGGGAGCATATGCTTTGGTACAGCATTATGACAACTTTATGGTCCTTACCAATGGCAAACTATCTTTGCCACAATCAGCTTATTTTCCTTCTCAGGTCAGCTACACCCTGAATGGAAGATTGTTTAAGCAATGGCGGGTACTTAGTCTGGAAAAGAATCCGTCACGGAGTAATTTTCCTCTGCAACGCCTGAGGCAAGAGGTAGCCAATTGAATAAGATAATGTTCTCAAAAATAGCCCTGCTCGTACTGCTGATGGCAATGATCCTCCCTCCTCGGGGATGGTCTGCTCCCGTGCTGGTGGACGGAGTTAAGCTCGCCGTCAATGAAAAGATCATCACCCAACGAGAATTTAAGCTCCTAAAACAGGTGCAAATTCGGGATCTCCGCCAAAGATTAAGCGGTCAGGCCTTAGCTGAGCAATTAGGCAACTTAGAACAAAATTTGCAGCAAGAGTTGGTGAATAGTCTGTTGTTGGCAATCCATGGAGAGCAATTATCGTTGTCGGTTTCAGAAAAGCAGGTAGAGCGTCAGTTGGATGCCCTACGCCGTCGGAAGGGAAGTTTGCTATATGCCCTGGGCGAGATTCAGACGCACAAGATATTGGTGCGACAGCTATTAGCTCAACAAGTGATGGTTCAAGAAGTATCAGCCAAGGTAGTGATTTCAGAACGGCAGGTGATGGATGTTTGTAGTCGGGATTCTTCGGTCAATTATGAGGTGGATGTAGGGCATATTCTAAGAAGAGAGGTTTCAGTTAAGCAACGGGATAAGCTATTACTGCTACGCAAGCGAGTACTAGCGGGAGAAAAATTTACCAAACTAGCCGTCCGTTATTCACAAGACCCATTTGCCTCAAGAAATCAAGGACGCCTAGGATATATAAAACGCGGTCAGCTGGTGCGTCCGTTTGAGGAAGCTACCTTTTTGCTAAAACCGGGTCAAGTAAGTTTTCCCACGCAGACCCGTTTTGGATTACATATCATCAAGGTATTTGCCCGCCGTCAAATTGAATCCCAAGACTGCCGTAAAATGCTCTCCCAAGAAAAGCAACGCTTTCGCCAACTCATCCGTAAGCAAGAAGAACAAAGGCGACTGAAAAACCTGCTGACCACTCTGCGTAAGCGTTCGGATATTCATGTGTACTAACTAAAATCCTGCCCAATCTATGCATCCCCAAAATCCTGCCCAATCTATGCATCCCCGTTCCCGCTGCTACTCGCTCTCCCAGTACTGCCCCGAGTTATCGCTGAGGACCTTGATGCTCCTTATCCTGTGCTCCATTGTACCCACTAGCATTAATGCCCAAAGTGCCTTGAGCAAACCATGGAACATCTCAGCTAAAACCCTATCCCCCTCACAAAACACCACCGCTAACCCCGATAGCTCCCTCTCCCTAGGTCGTCAGGATTATCCAGCCGCAGACCCCCAAGAAATCGCCCTGGATGAATGTTCGCGATTGGTGGGTTTAGTTAATTTTCAGCTCCTCAGCAAGAATAAGCTGCTACTGGCTTCCAAGCGTAAGCGAGAGTGTGCTCTTTTGCTACTAAACAGCCTGCAATCTAATCCTAATCGCCTGTTCCCCGCAGCACAAGAGGCTTTGGCTAAGGCACTTAAATCTTCGGGAGGTGGATACCAAGCCCTGTTTCATCTTTACCAAGCCCGCTTCCGACAAGGCAAAAGCTTTAAGGCAGCTCCCTTGGTAAATCCACCACCACGGCAAAAACTTCCCCTTTGGCAGCAAGCAGAATGGCTACTCATCCAAGCTGAAGTCAAAGCTCGTAAACAACAATTTACCGCCGCCGCCGCTTGGTTGCTGGAATACCAAAAGCTACCTCTTGAACGCCCTCGGGCTTCCCAAAAAGATGCCGAACGCATGCTTAGCTATCTTAATGACCCCCAAGCTCTGGAACGCTTTATCCAAGGACACCCGCGGGATACTTGGTTAGAAAATCGTCGTTACAACATCAGTACCCCAGTTTTTCTCAACGCAGGACAAATTGATAAAGCTCGCAAATCACTGGCTAAGGCCAAAAAGAAATCCTCCTCAGATAAGCAAAATGTCAAACAATGGAAACGCGAAATAGCCGAACAAGGCAAAAAAATACAGCCCTTCAAAATAGGCGTACTGCTACCCTTTAGCAGTAGTAGCAGTCAATTGAAGCAATACTCTGCTCAAATATTGGATGGCTTGCGTTTGGCAGTGCAAGATAGAATACCTCAAACCCCATTGCGAAACCCTACCCTACCCTTTCACCTACTAAAAACTTCTTTCGCGGCTCTCCCCAAAGGAAAAAATATCTCAGCCCCACCAATTGAACTGGTACTTAGAGATACTGGAAATCAGCCCCGACAAGCATTTCGGGCAGTACGAGAACTCGCCAGACAGGAAAAAGTCATCGCCATCATCGGACCCTTGGCTAAGGTGGAATCAGAAGCCGCCGCCCAAGCCGCCGCTGCCGAAAATATCCCCCTGCTCGCTTTCTCCCCCAGCATGAAACTGCCTGAGCAATCCCAATTCGTCTTCAAAAACAGCCGCTCAATCCAAACCGAAATCGCCGATCTGGCAGATTTCGCGGTAGGATACCTCCAACTGAAACGCTTTGCCATCCTCTACCCGAAAACCTCCCCAGGACGGCTGATGCGAGACCTATTCTGGAGTGAAATATCTGCCCGCCAAGGCAAAATCGTAGCCGTTGCCGGATTTGAACCCCTACATCGCCTCGGTAAGAGAGCTGCTAAACAAGGCTTGGGATTGGAAACTATCTTCTCAAATTTCACCGGACTAAATCGTCCGCTTAGCCTAGCTCAGCAACAGCTACTGAAAGACTCTGGCGACCCCCACCCAGATCCCATCGTGGACTTTGAGGCTTTGTTCATTCCCATCAGCTCCCGAGAAGTGCTAGACCTTACCCAAATCGCCCGCTACCCCGCCACCGTGGATGCAGAACAAGTCCAAATGCTTGGCAATCGCTTCTGGAACAATAATAACCTGCTCGCTACCAGAGAAAATCAATTACTAAATGCGGTCATCAGCAACACCATTGACCACAGCAACCAAAACATCCGTTTCCAAAAATTCTTACACCTCCATCGCTTGATGTTTGGCTATCGCTATCAATACCAATCCCCCTCTTACTACCCCACCATCGGTTATGACACCCTGCGATACTTGCAAGCTCTGCTGGGTTCTCCTCGTAATCATTCTCGCTGGAAATTGGCACGCTCGCTTAAAGATGGACGAGTGTTCCAGGGCATCGCTGGTTGGTCCCGATACGGAACCTCGGGGCAAATAGAAAAAGAAGTCTCCTTCCTGCAGATCCGCCAAAAATCATGGCAGAGGATCAGTCCCTAAAACACCCGAACTCTCATACCAATAGCTCGGTGTGATGGCTCGGTGTTGATAGCTGCCAATAGTTCAGCACCGATATTTCAGTACTAATAGCTCAGTACTAATAGCTCAGTACTAATAGCTCAGTACTAATAGCTCAGTACTAATAGCTCAGTACTAATAGCTCAGTACTAATAGCTCAGCACCAATATCTCTGGCTTACAGAACCAATGGCACTGAGCTCTCCGAAACAAGCTGGGGCGGCAGGGATCGAACCTGCGTATGTCGAGATCAAAACCCGATGCCTTACCACTTGGCTACGCCCCACTATCTAGCTTCATTTGTATTGTTTTCGCCTGTATTGTTTTCGCCTGTATTGTTTTCGCCTGTATTGTTTTCGCTTGTATTGTCTAGTTTCTCCAGCTGGATAGCCTGCTTACATCCGCGGAAGATAAAGGTTTTAGGTGATCTTCGGCGAGCAGAAGTTATGATAGGAATGTAAGAAATAGCTAGGTGTGTTGTCAAGGGGGCCAGAGTTGGGGATAAGTTAAGAGCAAGATCTAAGGAATGTAAGGTATTCGGGGATGGGTTATCAGCCTTTGATTTTACTTTATGGGCAAAATTAGGATACGGTCAGGCGGTATGAGATCTGGATTAAAGACAGACTTTGGTTTATCACTGGAGACGGTGGCTCGGCACACCTTGGTATCTCAGGGGAGGTATACCGATGGTTCGGACATTGTAAGGATGTTGGAGGTGGACTCCCGAGAAGTAAGGGAGGGGGGCGGTTTTTTTGCTTTATCTGGCAGGCAGCGGGATGGTTCTCAGTTTGTGAGGGAGGCTTTAGAGCGTGGGGCGCGGGCATTATTTTTAAGTCGGGAGGAGCATTATAAGGAGTGGTTACCTTTATTGGAGGGTTCTGGTTGTCGCTTGGGGGTATTTTTTACTCCTCATCCCCGTCGGGCGTTATCGGCTTTATCGGCAGAGTTATTTGATAATCCATCTCACAAACTTAATTTGCTAGGAGTGGTGGGTACCAATGGCAAGACCAGCATAACCCAATTTATAAGTCAGATGTTGCACTCTATGGACATTCCTTGCGGGGTAGCTGGCACGTTAGGGATGTCTGGAGGAACAGATGCAACTGAATCTTATCCTCAACCAGTGCACTCCCCTCATTTGACCACTCCTGAGAATCCACATCTTCAGTCATTTTTAGCTACTCTGGTTTCAGAAGGTGTTCCTTATGCTGCCATTGAGGTAAGTTCCATCGGTTGGACTCAGCATCGTTGTGATGGACTGAATTTTGAGGCTTTGGCTTTTACCAACTTAGGACGAGATCACCTAGATTGGCACGGCAGCTTGGAGGCTTATCAAGAAGCCAAATTTTCTCCCTTTTTAGCTACCTCAGCTAAGGCAGTAGTGAATATATCTCACCAAGCAGGACAGCAACTGATGCTTAAATTAGAACAAAAAAAACGCCAAGTCCTCAGTTGGGGTAGTTCCAAGGCAGCCCTATTTATTGAAAAAAATCCTCGCTCGCCCGCTCAACAACAAGAAGGCTGGCTGTGCTTTGAGGGACAGCGTGAACCCTTTTCTTTTCCTCTGCCAGGATATTTTCAGCTGGAAAACTTTCTGGCTAGTGTGGGAATGTTGCTGGTCATGGAACAACCATTAGCAAAAATTGCAGCCACTGCCGAATACTGCCAAACCATCCCAGGACGCATGCAGCGTATTATCAGCCAACCATTTGAGGTGCTGGTGGATTACGCCCATACCCCAGAAGCCCTTAAAACACTGCTCAGAGATACCCGTTCCCTGCTAGCACCCAACGGTCGGCTGCGATTGCTATTTGGTTGCGGCGGTAATCGCGATCAAGAAAAAAGACCTCTCATGGGCGAAGCCGCCAGCCAAGCCGATGACATCGTACTAACCTCCGATAACCCTCGCAATGAAGATCCCATGAGCATCATAAAGCAAATTGCCCAAGGACTAAAATCCCAAGCTGCTGAGCAAATCAGCAACCGCCAAGAAGCAATCCGTCAAATCCTAAAACGGGCAGTCCCCGGAGATGTGGTGCTCATCGTGGGCAAGGGACATGAAACCTATCAAGAGATCAACGACCAATTCCACCCCTTCTCCGATGTCCTTATTGCTCAACAATTCCTCTCAACTTCCCAAAAAAAGGAATAAGCTCCAGTCATCATTGATGCTCAAGAGACTATGACTCCAACTAGCCATACCAACTAGCCATGCCAATTAGCCATGCCAACTAGCCATACCAACTAGCCATACCAACTAGCCATGCCTAATGCTCTTCCCTACCTAAAAATGAAACAACTACCCCTTGATGCAGAACATCGCTCCTTAGGTGCCAAAATGGGAGATTTCGCAGGCTATCAAATGCCTCTTTATTACTCTCAGCCATTGGCAGAACACCACGCCGTCAGAAATCAGGCGGGACTATTTGACATCTCTCACATGGGGCAATTTTGCCTCCATGGCAGTAGTGCTACCGAGTTTCTGCAATACGCCCTTACCAATGATGTCCGCAGTATCACAGATGGTCAAGCCCTCTACTCGCCCATGTGCCAAGCTGATGGCGGGGTGTTGGATGATCTGATCGTCTATCGCCAGAACTCAGAATATTGGCGAGTCATCGTGAACGGAGCCAACCGAGAAAAGGATTTCCAATGGCTGAAAACATTGGCAGAACAATACCAAGTGAAGCTGCAAGATATCTCTCCTACCAAATGCCTGCTGGCAGCACAAGGTCCGCTGGTCCTGGAAAAACTTAGCCCGCATACCACTCCCTCACCAACCCAACTGGCTTACTATAGCTGGATGGAAGCCACTCTGTTTGAATGCCCAGTATTCATCGCCCGCACTGGATACACAGGAGAACCAGGGGTGGAAATATCGGTGTCTCTGGCAAACGCACCCATGCTCTGGCGGAAATTAACTCAACAGCTGAAAATCTTACCCATCGGATTAATCGCTCGTGATACCCTCCGTTTGGAAGCCGCCATGTCTCTGTACGGACATGAACTCCTAGAAAAATGGCACCCCTTGGAGTGTGCCCTCGGCTGGGCGGTTAAACTGAACACCGAAGATGACTTCATCGGCAAAAAAGTCCTATCTCAGCACCGTCAGCAAAATACCCACGACCGCCTAATCGCCCTTGAACTGACCGATAAAGGTATTCCAAGACAGCACTGCTCCATATTCTACCAAGGGCAAAAGGTAGGAATAATCACCTCAGGTTCGCATTCGCCTACCAGTAGCAAATCCATTGCCCTCGCCAAAGTAAAAAAAGAAGCCGCCAAGCAAGGAACTCCGTTAACGGTGGAAATCCGTGGTCGGGGCGTAGAAGCCATGGTAGTGAAAAAACCGTTCTATCAAAACCCTGCCGTGAGAAACTGAATTGGTGGAAAGCATTAGTCTGAGTTTGTTAAACAAATAACACGAAACTAAAAATGTATCCTTGAGGGAAATTTATGTACTATGTCCGAGTCATCAGAGACTAAGTGCACTAGAAATTCTCCCAAAATGTAGTCATTATCTAGCATATATTTAACTGCTTCTTGCCTACTATCAGCACTGGTTATTACCTTATTGTCCTTTAGGGCAATGTACTTATTGTCATATTTTTCTTTTAGAGCAGGCTTGTTCTTTTTATAAAAAGCATACTCATTGCTTAATTTATCCATGTTGACTCCTTTTATTTAAGAAAGTGCTTCCTCCGTGTAACAATTTCTTATGGGCTAATATTTCATCAGCTATCGCTGTCAACATGCTCCAGCGTGCGTTGTCTGTGTACGCCATTCATCACCCACTGAGCGACTGACATTCTTAGGCTTGTTTGCTCTCAAGAATTTCTATAGAGGAACGGCATGAGTGCATGATTGCATATTTTGCTTAACATTGCAATTATTTTTTTCATGGTGTGGTAGCCCGTGTTCCTAATGTTTTTTCAATCTGTTTCCGTTAAAGAAAAGTGCCAGTAAGGTCTTGATAGGTTTGACGGCGGCGGATCAGGGTGGAGTTTCCTTTAGCTACTAGTATTTCTGCTGGAAGAGCCCTCATGTTGTAATTGCTAGATAGGGAGAGCCCATAAGCACCGCAGTCTAGGATTGCTAATATATCTCCGACTTGGGGTTTAGTGAGGGAGTGGTGTTCAATGCCTTGTTCGTTTTGGGTGAATATATCGCCAGCCTCACACAGATTGCCTGCTACGGCTACGGGGATAGCCTCACCTTGCATGCGGGAAGCGTTGACTATCTCGTGATATGATCCATAAAGAACTGGCCGCATTAGGTGTCCGAATCCTGAATTCACTCCCACAAATAGATGCTCAGGAGTAGATGAAATGGTGGTAATGCTCACCAGTAGCACTCCTGCTTGGGCAGTTAGGAAACGACCTGGCTCAAGTTTCATGTGTACTGGGCGTCGATACTGGTTAAGGAATTTATTGAATCTGGCACACATTTGCTGTCCCAGTTCTTTCAGGGGTAGCATGTTATCATCGGGTCGGTAGGGAATGCCAAAGCCGCCGCCGAAATCTACAAAATCCAATTCAGGAAATTCCAGGGCGTAGCCCAGGGTCAGCTCCATGTTTTGGATGATGTCCTCTGGGTTAAGCAGATCAGTACCTATATGACAATGTATGCCACTTACCTTAAGATTGTACTGACGCAGAATATCAAGGGCTTGGTGCAATTGGTCGTGATATATTCCCAGCTTGGAATGCGGTCCGCCAGTCATCACATGAGGATGATGACCCTTGCCTAAATCTGCATTGATACGCAGACCAAGGCTGGAATCTGGCTTTAGCTGACCGATCGTTTTAATCTCATCCAGGGAACCAACATTGATGGCTACTTCCTGAGAGAGTACCCACTGTAGCTCAGCAGGGGTGCAATTGCTACCGGTGAACAATAATTGATGAGGTTTAAAGTCGCATTCCAAGGCTAGCTGTACCTCAAATGGAGAAACCGTATCTAGGAACATTCCTTCTTCGCGAATCAATCTTAGGATGGCAGGATTGGAATTGGCTTTCATCGCATAGTGCAGCTCGCCAGGAGCTGCCGAAAAACAATCCTTGAAATAACGACATTGCTCCCTCAGCACCGATTCTTCGTACACGTACAGAGGAGTATCAAATGCCTCGGCTAAGGAACCGACATCACACCCTCCCAGATAGAGCTGATTGTTTTTAACTTCCATTAGTGAGACCCAAAAATATCATAGGCGCGAGCTTCCCTGTTTTGAGGTTGCCCTGTTTTGAGGTTGCCCAGACGCCACTGCTTGAAAGATACTGCAAGGTGGCAAGTTGTGCAATCACCACCGAATCTATTTTCTGAATCCCTACCTCATTCCAAAGTTATTCTAACTCGCAGGAGATATTTTCGTGTTCCAGTCCCTCACAAACAATATACATAATCCCGCCGAAACAAGATTAGCCAACAAAGTGGCCTGGGCCGCCCCAACAATGCCGCGCTCCACAATAAAAGGATAATTTAGAGCCAAATTACAGCAAAAGGCACTAAAAGCAATAATCGCTGCCAGTAAAGTACGTCCCTGGTACAACAGAAATACCGAAAAAATAAGGTAAAATCCCTGAGCCGCATGAGCAAAAACCAGCCAAGGAACCACCACCACCGCTTGTGAAAATACTCCCGTAGTCAACAATCTGGTAAGCGGTATCAACACCACTGACGCCGCAATCGCAAGCAACAATAAAATAGGACATAACAACAATAAGGCACGCTTTATCCTTAATAGCCGATCATAACTATCGCTAGCAAGACGAGCAAAAACCCACGGATGCCAAATAGATTGCAAAGAAGCCGTAAAAACAAAAAAAGCTAAAGATACTTGCGTACCCGCTACATACACTCCCAAACTATCCAAACCACTAATCACTTTTAAGAAAAAACGGTCCGAATATTGAATCATGTTGAAAGAAAATACTTGCAATACCAACGGTAAGCCATACCTAAAACTATGTAAAATATCCTCTGACTTGATCGCTAACTTCAAATACCCCATCCTCCATAACCAAACTAATCCCAATAAAACCAGCAACAATAATGAATATACCTGCGATAATAATAATCCACCCGCCTGCTCACCACCCAAAACCACTAGCCAAATCGCCAATAAAGCCCACAGCAACCGCTGACCCAAAGTCAATACCGCATAATATATCCGCTTGCTTATCGCTATAGAAAAAGCACGCAAAATCGCCAACACATTCTCAAATAAGGCAATCATTATCACCAACGGCAACCACCTCTGTAACACCCCCATGCCAACCCCTTGCTCAGATAAACCCCGAATACCCCAACTAGACAAAATAGGAAAAAACCAAGCCACCATCGCTAATACCCCTCCCACTAAAAAACATAGCGTTAATGCCGTTCCCCAATACTCACTTAAACGCTCGCTCGAAGAAGTGAACGTCTTGTACAATACCGAACTGTCCATCCCCAAACGCACAAAAGGATGAAATAACAACACCACCGCAATAAAAAAACCATATAAACCATATTGCTCGCTAGATACCGTCCGAGTAATAAAAGGTAATAAACACAATGGAATTAACGCCTGTAACCCATTCACTCCTCCATACCAAAAAAAATCTCGCACAAAACTACCCCTTGTTAAACTACCACCCAACTGATCCAATACTAACCTCCACTCAAACATCAGCTAACTTCCATACAAATAACGGAGAGGGCGGGATTCGAACCCGCGGTGCAAGTTTCCCCACACAACAGATTAGCAATCTGCCACTTTCGGCCACTCAGTCACCTCTCCTCTGACCCAAACCCAAGGATAGTGCAATAAAAGGGCTTCACACAAGGGGCAAACTAAAAATCCTTCTCCTCTGATGATTAAAATAACAACACGCAGTCCCCAAAAACAAAAAGGGAGTGAGACTCACTCCCAAATGCTCGGCTGACTTCTTCAAGCAGTCGGGGGAGGGGGGCTAGCCTAAGGCGTAGTGGAGGGGGGACACTGAACGAAGTCAGCTTCGGGTAATTGCCCACAGAGCAGATCGCCTGCGATTTGGGTGACCACGGGGGGGGTGCTGGTATCAGTGGTAGTCTTATAAGACCTCAGGCTGGGGTATTTGTCAGCAGTGAAATCCCAGTTGTCGGTACTAAAGTCCAGATGCCCATAGGTGCATGCAGCACTACTCCAAGTTCCCCCAGCACTACTGCAAGCAGTATCACTATCGGGGGCAACATTGTTGTTGGCTTTCAGCCGGGCTTTGGTCCTGCCCAGAGCTTCGGTATCTGGAAGGGATAGGGGACTTTCGCCAGTTAAGCTACTACCACTATCATAATAGTTGCTGGTAATTGTAATTGTCCCAATACTACCAGTCCCTTTTTTGCCAAGCAAGCGACCCACTTCATCGCCGTCAGCACCTCCATCAACAGTTCCTAAGGCGTAACTGTTACTGATGGTTGTGGAAGCATTAGCAATAAATCCCACTAAGCCACCGACAATGTCATCACCAGCACCGCCATCAGCCTTGCCAGTGGCATAGCTATTCTTGATGGTATTCTCATTCGAACCTACCAAGCCACCGACAATGTCATCACCAGCACCGCCATCAGCCTTGCCAGTGGCATAGCTATTTCTGATGATGGTGGTGTGAAACTCATGATAACCTACCAAGCCACCGACAAAGTCACCACCACCACCGCCATCAGCCTTGCCAGTGGCATGGCTAGAACTGATGGTGCCACTAAAATTATCACCTACCAAGCCACCGACAAAGTCACTATTAGCACCGCCAGTGGCAAAGCCAGTGGCATAACTATCTTGGATGGTGGATGAATTATAACCTACCAAGCCACCTACCCAGTTATTACCAACACCACCGCCAGTGGCAGAGCCAGTGGCAGAGCTAGAACTGATGATGCCAAAATTTGCACTTACCAAGCCACCCACTAGACTAAGTTTACCACCGGCAGCAGAGACAGTGGCAGAGCCAGTGGCATGGCTAGAACTGATGGTGCCACTATTATGACTTACCAAGCCACCTACATAGTTAAAGGTATCTTCACTGGCAGAAACTGATATATCAGCAGAAACACCCGATATTGTTCCTTTATTTGTGCCTGCCAGAACCCCCACATAGTTGACATTATCAAAAGTAGCATTACCGTTGCTACTGGAAACTGAACCCATTTCAAAGGACAAGTTCCGTACCGTGCTATTAGTACCCAAAACCGCAAAAAAGCCCGTGAATCTGGTGGGATTGTCGGTGGCAATTTTTAGGTTACTGATGGTATAATCATTACCTTGTAAGATAGCAGAAAAAGGATCGGGTAAGCTACCAATGGGAACAAAGTTGATAATGGAAGAAATATCAATGTCGCCAGCTAGTTCGTAGCCATTGCAACCTACGGGATTAGTAGTAGAACAACCCGTATTAGAGCCTATATTGGTGCTGTCATCTTCATCTTCATCATAGTGAGTGCCGTCCAAATCGTGGCGGATGTTGTTTAGCTCCAGAGCAGTGGCAATTTCTATTAGACCGTTATTGTCGTCATCTACATCCTCGCCAGCATCCCGACAACCATCGCTGTCATTGTCGGTGATAGTTACAGCGGGGTCAGTGCTAGTGCTTATGCTCGTCCAGTTAGTTTCACCTTGCGGACATTTATCATCAGCACCTACCTTGCCATCATTATCTTTGTCTTTACCATTACCACGATCTTGGTCTTCTCCGTTAGGGTCGTCATCTTTGCAACCGTCCTTGTCGGCGTCGGTGGTGCTACTGCTGATGAAGTTCTCGTCAATGCTATTTTTGCATAAATCCTTGCTGTCGGGTATGCCATCGCCATCGGTATCTACAACCCCGCCGCCACCCCCCCCCCCGCTACTACCCCCCCCGCAGCTAGCTAAAAATAGAGCCAGAATACAACTGGCTGATAGTAATGATAATTCTTTCATCAGAAATCCTCCGATATGGATGCGAAAGGCTAGGGCATTCCTCAGCTTTGAGAAATCGCCAGTCTTCATCATGGCAGGCAGAGGGGGTGTTGTCAAGTTATCTTCTGCCATCTGGCATGCCTTTAAGAGCAGGGTGATGGAGAAATCAAGGTGAGGGGGGGGAGGTAGCCTAAGGTGCAGTCGGGGGGGGTAGAATGAAAGAGGCTTGGTGAGGAATGTCATCGCTTGCTCCATTATTCTCAAAAATCCTCACCCTGAGATGATGGCACGGTCCTCCCGCGAAGTCTTACGGTTTGCAATGACGACCTCAGCTTCGCTAGTGGCTACCGAAAGGATGCCACTAAGTGAACCGAGACTGACGTTCGCTTTCGCTCTGGCAATTAATTAAAATTGCTCAGTCCCAGCTCGGTACTAGGCGTGAAATTATACCTTGGAAAAAGTACTAAAAGTACTCACCAAAACAGAAACGGCGTTCCACGACCTTCGGAGCTATTAAACTCCCGCTAGTGTTTCTGCGACTGCTTGATCCGCGTTTTAATCCCTTAATGGCAGGAATCTAGGACTTGCCTAAGTTCTACTCATTTGCGGAGGGGAGAAGAGATTTCGGTGCAATCTACCTCCTCATCTTCCTCGTCATTTGCGTGTGCCAAAACATATGCCAAAAGGCAACAAAGGACACACATGATCCACCCTTCGGTATGACGGAACCTCAGGCGGTCACTACCCACCAATCCCCTTTCATTCGTTATCTAAAACCCTTAGCGAACCTATCCTTACCAGCCTAGGTTCGGCATAACTGCAGTTTGGATCACTAAAAATGTTTTGATAATGTGAGTGTAGGGTATCGCGATCAGTTTGTCAAGTGCTTAAAAGAGATTGGTTGTCCCCCCAGAAAGAAAAAGGGAGTGAGTATTAACTCACTCCCAAAATGGTCTGCTCTATTTTTCAAGCAGTTGGGGGGGGGGTCTAGCCTAGTTTGTAGTACACTGAACGAAGTCGGTGGATTGGTTACAGAGTAAAACACCCTCAACTTGGACATCGCTAGCATCTTCTTTGTAGGACTTCAGGCTGGGGTATTTGTCAGCAGTGAAATCCCAGTTGTTGGTACTAAGGTTCAGATGCCCATCGGTGCATGCAGTGCCATCCCAAGTTCCCCCAGCACTAGTGCAAGTAGTATTAGTAGTGGGGGCAACATTGTTGATGGCTTTCAGCTGGTCGCTGGTTTTGCCCAGAGCTTCGGAAGCTGCAAAGGTTTCTTTTTCATTACCAATTAATCCACTATCACTATCAAAATAGTTACCTGAAATCGTACCAACCAGCACCTTACCAACTAAGCCACCCACTCTATCACTGGCTGCTCCATTGTCCCCATTCACATCGCCTAAGGCATAACTGTTCAGGATGGTTCCTTGAGAAATAAATCCCACTAAGCCACCCACATAGTCATTACCACTACCACCGTTGGCAGAACCGATAGCATAACTGTTCTGGATGGTGCTACCATTAAAACCTACCAAGCCACCCACATTATCATCCTCACCAGCATTACCCTTGGCAGAACCGACCGCATAACTGTTTCGGATAATGCTAGTACTGGATTTATTTGTACCTGCCAAGCCACCCACACTATCAATGTTACCGGTACCGCCGCTGGCATTGCCAGTGGCTCGGCTGTTTTGGATGGTGCCACCATTATTGGAACCTACCAAGCCACCCACATTATCATTGTTACCGGTACCGCCGCTGATATTGCCAGAAGATTGGCTGTCCTGCAGGATACCACTATTTTCGCCTATCAAGCCACCTGTATTGTTACTTATGCCCGCACCAATAGAAACCGAAAGATTGGCAGAAATATCGGATACTGTTCCCTCATTCTTGCCTGCCAGAACTCCCACATAGCTAACATTGTTTGAATCACTGGTAAAGCTACTGGTGATTGAGCCACCAACAAAGTTTATACTTCTTACTTCACCAGCAGAAGCCACCGTAGTGAAGAAGCCAGTGTACTGAGTGCTATTGTCAATGGTTAGGTCATTGATGGTATTATTATTGCCGTCAAATATAGCGATGAAATTCCCTGCAACGGGTTCAAAGTTGCCAACAAGATCAAGGTCATTGGTTATTTCATAGCCATTGCAACCTATGGGATCAACAGTAGAACAACCCATGGTAGAGCCTGTATCGCTGGCATTTGTTTTATAGGTAGTGCCGTCCAGTTGGTAGCGGATGTTGGTTAGGGTAGTAGCGGTGAGTTCTATCAGACCGTTGTTGTCATCATCCACGTCAATGTCGTCGTTTATGTTATCGCCATCGCTATCAGTAGAGGTGTCTTCGCAGCCGTCGCCATTATCATCGGTAGTGGGTTTTTCAAAAGGACATTTATCTAGCTCGTTGCCGTTTATATCAACATCGTTGATCCCATCATTGTCGTCATCTTTGTCTTCGCCGTCATCTTTGCAGCCGTCGCGATCGCGGTCGTTGGTGGCCGTGCTTCTAAAGGTGGTGTCTTCGCTTGATTGGCATCTATCTAGCTTGGTGGTGCCATCTGCCTCAAAATCGTTGATTCCATCGCCATCGGTATCAGTAACAGGGTCTACAACACCTTTCTTATCTTTACTACCGCCACAGCTGGCTAAGAACAGAGTGATAACAAAAATGCTTGAGAGTAATGATAATTTTTTCATTGAGTTTCCTACTATCCGTTAATTTTGACTGATATGATCTAACATAAACCGTCACAAATTGATGTACCTTGGGGTGATGTACCTTAGAGCACAAGACAACCCATACTGCCTATTATGCACCAAAAATTAGCTACTGTCAAGTTTAGTGGTTACACACTGAACACAGTCAGCCAGAACTTCATTGGCGATAAGTTTATCAAGTGCTTAAAAGAGCAAAATGCAGTCCCCAAAAAAAGAAAGGGAGTGAGTATAGCTCACTCCCAGAAGAATGCTCGGCTGCCTTTTTCAAGCAGTCGGGGAGGGGGGGGGGGGGGTCTAGCCTAGTTTGTAGAACACTGAACGAAGTCGGTGGGTTGGTTACAGAGTAATCCACCCTTAATTTGGTTACCACTGGAATTCTTTTCATAAGACCTCAGACTGGGGTATTGGCTTGTTGAACCAAAATCCCAGTTGAATACATTCCAGCGATTATTCGCACCAAAGTCAGCTTCGGTGGTGTTGGCAGTCAAGGTTTTTAGGTCGGGGCTGGTTTTGTCCTTAGCCTCAGCGGCTACAAGGGTTAGTTCGGTATCCTCGCCAGAGACGGTTAGGGTGCTACCACTATTATAATAGTTGTTGGTAATTGCAATTGTCTCAGGTCCAGTGCCTTTTTTGCCGAGCAAGCGTCCCACTGTATCGCTACCATCCCCTCCATCAACATTGCCTAAGGAATAACTGTTACTGAGGGTTACATAAGCATATTTATTATCAGCATATCCCAGCAAGCCACCCACAGAGTCATCGCCAGTACCGCCATCAACATTGCCAGTGGCATAGCTATTTCTGATGGCACCATCACCAGAACCCAGCAAGCCACCTACCTGGTCATTACCACCTTCTCCATAAACATTGCCAGTGGCATAGCTATTTCCGATGGTACCATAAGAAGAACCTACCAAGCCGCCCACAAAATCATTACCATCCCTTCCATAAACATTGCCAGCAGCATAGCTATTTCTGATGGTACCAGCAACGTAATTTACACCTACCAAGCCACCTACCCGGTCATTGTTACCGGCACTGCCAACAACATTTCCGGTAGCAGAACTATCTCGGATGGTGCCTCTATTACTAGCTACCAAGCTACCTATATTACTAGCTACCGAGCTACCTACAATGTTTCTTCTATCAGCGGCAGAGATAGAGAGCCCAATAGAAACATTGTATATTGTTCCAGTTCTACTATTATAGCTTGCCAGAACCCCTGTAGTGCTGTCGCTAATGTCATCGGTGTACGTATTGGTAACTGAACCTTCTTCAAAGGACAAGTTTTGGACTGTCCCATCCAGTTTTATAAAAAATCCGGAATCTGTTTGGGTACTATTGACTATAACAAGGTTGCGGATGGTATTGTCATTGCCTTCTAAGGTAGCGGTAAAAGGGTTGCTGTCGTCACCAATTGGGTCCCAGTTGCTAGGGATGATGTTTGGGTCTTCAAAAGTAATGTCATTCGCTAGTTCATAGCCACTGCAACCCGCAGAGGGACAGCCAGTACTAGACGGTTCACCTGTGTTATCATCATAGCTAGTGCCTGCCAAATCATAGCGGATGTTGTTTAGCTCTAAAGCATCGTTAATCTCTATTAGACCGTCATTGTCTTTATCCACATCTTCGCCATCATCCTGACAACCATCATCATCTTCGTCGGTGCTGGGTTGACTAGTCCAGCCTTTATCGCCGTTTTCACATTTATCAAGCTCAATAGTGGAGTTATTGGGGTCAGTGCCAAATTTGCCATCATTATCTTCATCCTTGCCACTGCCATCATCTTGATCTTCGTCATTGGCATCTTCGCAGCCGTCGCGGTCGCGGTCGGTGGTGTCGTTGCTGACAAATTTCTTATTAGCACTTTTTCGGCATAGGTCTACAATGTTGCCATCGCCATCAACATCATTGACCTCATCATTGTCGTCATCATTGTCTTCAATGTCGTCATCTTTGCAACCATCGCCATCGTAGTCGGTGATAGTTACGTTGGGGTCAGTGCTGGTGCTTATGCTTTTGAATAAACTGCCTTTGGGGCATTTGTCTAGCTTGTGGCCTTCTGCATTAACATCGTATACGCCGTCATTGTCGTCATCGAGGTCTTCTTTGCTATTATCTTTGCAGCCGTCGCCATCGTAGTCGGTTTCGGGGGTGCTGATGAAGCCAAGGGTGCCTTTGTCGCATTTGTCAGTATCATCGGTTACCCTATCATTGTCGTCATCGAGGTCTTCTTTGCTATTATCTTTGCAGCCGTCGCCATCGTAGTCGGTTTCGGGGGTGCTGATGAAGCCTGTGGGGCTGTTGCGGCACGAATCCTTGCTATCAAAGATGCCATCAGAATCTGTATCAGTGCCTCCAGATGCATCTATACCGCCCCCACAGCTGGCTAAGAATAGAGAGAAGACACTGGCTGAAAGGAGGGATAATTTTCGCATGGTCAGTCCTTTTAGTAGCTAAGAAAGGCTGTGCCGCCAGAAAGTGCTATCTCCCATGGTAGCAACCGTAGCAACCGTAGCAATTAAGGAGGCAAGAGTCAAGCGGTAGTTTAAGGGTGTAGCCTTAAGGCGTAGGACATTGAACGAAGTCGGTGGGTTGGTCACAGAGTAACTTGCCATTAACTTGTTCACCGCTGGAATTCTCTTTGTAGGACTTTAAGCTGGGGTATTTGGTATTGGTGAACTGCCAATTGTTAGTACTCCAACTGTTACCTGCCCCAAAGTCCTTAACGGTGGTGTTAACATCCAACGCTCCTAGTTGAGTAAGGTCCTTACCCTCAGCCTCATTAGTACCTTCAAGTCTTTCTTCAGTATCACCACTAGCTAAGCTACCCCCACTATAATAATAATTGCTACTAATTGTTCCCTGATCGTTATATCCGACCAAGCGGCCAACATTATCGTTTCCAGCACCCCCATCAACATCACTGAGGGAATAACTTTTCTGGAGGATTCCAAAGTAAACATATCCCACCAAGCCACCCACATAGTCACCATTACCATTGCTGCCATTACCATTGCCAGTGGCATAGCTATTTTTGATCGTACCATCAAGATTACCTGCCAAGCCGCCCACTCTATCACCATCACCCTTACCGCCATCAGCATTGCCAGCGGCATAGCTGTTTTGAATAATGGTGTAACGATTAGAAGAACCTACCAAGCCACCCACAAAGTCTTCATTACCATCACCGCCATCGGCCTTTCCAGTGGCGTAGCTGTTTCGGATAATGGCGTGGCTGTTTTGAATGGTGCCACTTTCGTAATTCCTACCTACTAAGCCACCCACATAGTCATCATCACCCTTACCACCATTAGCATTGCCAGTGGCATAGCTGTTTTGGATGAGGCTACCAATAGAAGAGATACCCACCAAGCCACCAACCCTATCACGCTCACCATCACCTCCATCGGCCTTTCCAATGGCATAGCTATCTTCGATATTGCCGCCTCTAAAATTATAACCTACCAAGCCGCCCACTACGTCTCTATCACCAGCATCTCCATCGGCCTTTCCAGTGGCAAAGCTACCTTGAATGGTGCCGCCATCAGTATTAACACCTACTAAGCCGCCCACTGAGTTTCTATCACCGGCACCACCACCGACATTTCCAGTAGCAGAGCTACCCTGGATAATGCCGTAATTATAACCTACCAAGCCGCCTACTGCTTCTTCACTACCACCACCACCATCGACATTTCCAGTGGCAGAGCTATTTTGGATATTTCCCTTGTTATAACCTACCAAGCCACCCACAGAGCTAGCCGCGCTGGCAAAAATCGATAGCCCCGCAGAAACATCGGATATTGTTCCAAAACTACTGCCTACCAGAACCCCCGCATAGCTCTCATAACTGCTAGAATTATAGCTACTAACAACTGAACCTCCTACAAAAGATAAATTTTGGACTGTGCCTTCGGAACCCAAGACCCCAAATAATCCCGTGAATTGAGAGTCTCTGTCAATGGTTAGGTTATTGATGCTGTGACCATTGCCTTCTAAGGTAGCGATAAAATTCCCCGCAATAGGTACCCAGTCGCTGGTAGCAGGGTCAGTCGCTAAGTCAATGTCATCGGCTAGTTCATAGCCAATGCAACCCACGGGATTAGTAGTAGGACAGCCCGCGTTAGAGCCTTCATTACTGGTTCTGTCATCATAGTGAGTGCCGTCCAAATCATGGCGGATGTTATTGAGCTCGGTAGCATTGTGAAGCTCTATTAAACCATCTCCGTCATCATCTACATCTTCGGTGCTATCTTTGCAGCCGTCGCCATCGTAGTCGGTTTCGGGGGTGCTGATGAAGCCTGTGGAGCTGTTGCGGCACGAATCCTTGCTATCAAAGATGCCATCAGAATCTGTATCAGCAGACCTCCCACCGCCCCTGCCCCCACAGCTGGCTAAGAATAGAGAGAAGACACTGGCTGAAAGGAGAGATAATTTTCGCATGGTCAGTCCTTTTAGTAGCTAAGAAAGACTGTGCCGCCAGAAAGTGCTATCTCCCACGGTAGCAACCATGGCAATCGTAGCAACTAAGGAGGCAAGATCAAGAGGTAGTTAAGGGGGTGTGTAGCCTTAAGGCGTAGGGGCAGGCGTAGGACACTGAACGAAGTCGTCTGTGGGTTTTTGTCCACAGAGTAGATCACCTGCGATTTGGGTACCGATGGAATTCTCTTTGTAGGACTTTAAGCTGGGGTATTGGCTTGTTGAACCAAAATTCCAGTTTTTGGTATCCCAACCTGTATTACTGTCAACCAAGGATTTTAGTTCATCGTTGGTTTTGCTGATCCCAAGGTCTAATACGGTCCCACTATTATTAAAGGCACTCTGATTACTATAATAGCTGTCGGAAGCCGTCATTGTACTATCTTCTCTACTGCCAACTAAACGGCCAACATTATCGTTTCCAGCACCCCCATCAACATCACTGAGGGAATAATTTTTCTGGAGGATTCCAAAGTAAACATATCCCACCAAGCCGCCCACATGGTCACCATCACCATTACCGCCAGCAGCTTTGCCAGTGGCATAGCTATTTTTGATCGTACCATAAAGATTACCTACCAAGCCGCCCACTCTATCATCATCACCATTACCGCCATCAGCTTTGCCAGTGGCATAGCTGTTTTGGATGGTGCCACTTTTGTAATGCCCACCTACTAAGCCGCCCACTACGTCTCCATTACCATCACCACCAGCAACTTTGCCAGTAGCATAGCTGTTTTGGATGATGCTGCCAATATTAGAACCTACCAAGCCGCCTACTACGTCTGTATTACCATTATTGCCATCAGCATCTCCAGTGGCATAGCTATCTTCAATATTGCTTTGAAAATTATAACTTACCAAGCCGCCCACAATATCTGTATTACCATCACCGCCAGCAACTTTGCCAGTGGCATAGCTACCTTGGATGGTGCTTCCACTACCATTATAACCTGCCAAGCCACCCACAAAGTCTCCATCACCAGCATCATCACTGACATTTCCAGTGGCATAGCTATTTACGATGGTGCTTTCACCATTATAACCCAACAAGCCACCCACATAGTCTGCATTACCATCACCTCCATCAGCCTTTCCAGTGGCAAAGCTACCTTGGATGATGCCGCCACCAGCATTAACACCTACTAAGCCGCCCACGGCGTCTCTATTACCGTCACCTCCATCGGTCTTTCCAGTGGCAAAGCTACCTTGGATGGTGCCCTCATTAACACCTACCAAGCCGCCTACTGCTTCTCTACTACCACCACCTCCATCGGCCTTTCCAGTGGCAAAGCTACCTTGGATGGTGCCGCCATCAGCATTAACACCCACCAAGCCACCCACAGTGCCAAAATCAATCACCATTCTGATGGAAACCGATAGCCCCACAGAAACATCGGATATTGTTCCAAAACTCTTGCCTACCAGAACCCCCACAAGGCTATTGCTAGAATTAGATCTACTAACAACTGAACCTCCTACAAAAGATAAATTTTGGACTATGCCTTCAGTAGCCAAGACCTCAAAGAGTCCCACGGATAGAGAGTCTCTGTCAATGGTTAGGTTATTGATGCTGTGACCATTGCCTTCTAAGGTAGCGATAAAATTCCCCGCGATAGGTACCCAGTCGCTGGTAGCAGGGTCAGTCGCTAAGTCAATGTCATCGGCTAGTTCATAGCCAATGCAACCCACGGGATTAGTAGTAGGACAGCCCGCGTTAGAGCCTTCATTACTGGTTCTGTCATCATAGTGAGTGCCGTCCAAATCATGGCGGATGTTATTGAGCTCGGTAGCATTGTGAAGCTCTATTAAACCATCTCCGTCATCATCTACATCTTCGGTGCTATCTTTGCAGCCGTCGCCATCGTAGTCGGTTTCGGGGGTGCTGATGAAGCCTGTGGAGCTGTTGCGGCACGAATCCTTGCTATCAAAGATGCCATCAGAATCTGTATCAGCAGACCTTCCACCGCCCCTGCCCCCACAGCTGGCTAAGAATAGAGAGAAGACACTGGCTGAAAGGAGAGATAATTTTCGCATGGTTAGTCCTTTTAGTAGCTAAGAAAGGCTGTGCCGCCAGAAAGTGCTATCTCCCACGGTAGCAACCAAAGCAACCAAGGAGGTAAGGATGGTAGTTAAGGGTGTAGCCTTAAGACGTAGGGGCATGCGTAGGACATTGAACGAAGTCGGTGGGTTGGTCACAGAGTAACTTGCCATTAACTTGTTCACCGCTGGAATTCTCTTTGTAAGACTTTAAGCTGGGGTATTGGCTTGTTGAACCAAAATTCCAGTTTTTGGTATCCCAACCTGTATTACTGTCAACCAAGGATTTTAGTTCATCGTTGGTTTTGCTGATCCCAAGGATTGTTAACTCCCTACCATTATCAAGGGCACTCTGACTACTATAATAGATGTCGGAAGCCGTAATAATTGTATTAGGTTCTCTACCACCAACTAAACGGCCAACATCATCAGTTGCACCACCATCATCAGTTGCACCACCACCATCAACAGCACCTATGGAATAACTGTTCTGTAAGGTTCCACTATAAATATATCCCACTAAGCCGCCCACCCGGTCGGAATCTGCACCTCCATTGGCCTTTCCAGTGGCATAGCTATTTTGAATGGTGCTTCCATCAGCATTATAACCCACCAAGCCACCCACATAGTCAATACCAGCACCTCCATCAGCCTTTCCAGTGGCATAGCTATTTTGAATGGTGCTTACAGCAGCATTATAACCCATAATGGTGCTTCCAGCAGCATTATAACCCACCAAGCCACCCACATAGTCATCATCACCCTTACCACCATTAGCATTGCCAGTGGCAGAGCTACCTTGGATGGTGCTGCCATAATTATAACCCACCAAGCCACCCACCCTATCATGATTACCCGCACCTCCATCGGCATTTCCAGTGGCAGAGCTATTTTGGATGGTACCACCATAAAGAGAACCACCTACCAAGCCACCCACCCTATCATTATTACCCGCACCTCCATCGGCATTTCCAGTGGCAGAGCTATTTACGATGGTGCCAGTATTAACACCCACCAAGCCACCTACAAGGTTATCGTCGCTCGTGCCGGCAAAAACCGATAGCCCAACAGAAACATTGGATATTGTTCCAATATTAATGCCCGCTAGAACTCCTACAAAGCTAAGTTCGCTAGTGCTAGTAATGTAGCTACTGGTAACTGAACCTTCCGCAAAGGACAAGTTTTGTACCGTGCTATCAGAATCCAAGTTTGTAAATAAACCGGTATATTTGGTATCGTCGGAGATAACAAGGTTACTGATGGTGTAGTCATTGCCTTCCAAGGTAGCGATAAAATTCCCCGCGATAGGTACCCAGTCGCTGGTAGCAGGGTCAGTCGCTAAGTCAATGTCATCAGCTAGTTCATAGCCAATGCAACCCACGGGATTAGTAGTAGGACAGCCAGCGTTAGAGCCTTCATTACCGGTGCTGTCATCATGATCATCATCATAGTGAGTGCCGTCCAGATCATAGCGGATGTTACTGAGCTCGGTAGCATTGTGAAGCTCTATTAAACCATCTCCGTCATCATCTACATCTTGGGTGTCTGGGATGCCATCAGAATCGGTATCAACGGTGTTGATAGAGCCACCCCCTCCACAGCTGGCTAAAAGTGAAGCAATAACAAAACTGGCTGAGAGGAGGGATATTTTCCTAAGCGATAATTGCATGTGACATATCCTCTATTACATTCTTTAAAAAAGATGTCCCATTGGCAAGAGAAAGCACTTGCTCTCACGATAACCCCAGGTGGGGTGGATGTCAATAGACAATCTGCCCGATATGTCTTAAGGCGTAGAGATACACTGAACGAAGTCGCCTGTGGGTTTTTGTCCACAGAGTAAATAGCCCTCAATTTGGTCATTGTTGGAATCCACCCTGAAGGACTTCAAGGTGGGGTATTCGGTGTTTGTGCCAAAATCCCAGTTGTATTTATTCCAGCGATTACCCGCACCAAAGTCAGTTTCGGTGTTATTGGCAGTCAATTTTTTTAGTTTGTCGCTGGTTTTGCTTCTAACCTCGGTGTTGTTAAGGGTTAATTCTTCCTCAGCACCCTCACGGCTACTCTCACTATTATAATAGTTGCCAGCAGCTGTAGTATCAGTGTTGCTTCTCGAGCCCATCAAGTAGCCAACCCAGTCACTATTACCATCACCACCGTCAACATTGCCTAGGACATAATTATTCTTGATGCTTCCAGCAAAAAGAATTCCCACCAAGCCACCTACATAGTCATCATTCGCACCTCCATCGGCCTTTCCAGCGGCATAGCTGTCTTGGATGATGTTGTAATTACTACCCACCAAGCCACCTACATAGTCATTATTCGCACCTCCAGCAACGTCGCCAGTAGTGGCATAGCTATTTCCGATGGTGCCATTATTATAACCTACCAAGCCACCTACATAGTCATTATTCGCACCTCCAGCAACATCGCCAGTAGTGGCATAGCTACCTCTGATGGTGCCATTATTATAACCTACCAAGCCACCTACATAGTCATCATTTGCACCTCCAGCAACATCGCCAGTAGTGGCATAGCTATTTCTGATGGTGCCAGTATTACTACCCACTAAGCCACCTATACGGTCATTTCCGTCACCTCCAGCAGCATTTCCAGTGGCATAGCTATTTCTGATGGTGCCTCCATTATTATAACCTACCAAGCCACCTACATAGTCATTATTCGCACTAGCAGAGCTGCTTTGGATGGTGCCAGTATTAGTATTACCACCCACTAAGCCACCTACACGGTCATTTCCGTCACCTCCAGCAACGTTGCCAGTGGCAGAGCCGCTTTGGATGGTGCCAGTATTAGTATTACCACCCACTAAGCCACCTACACGGTCATTTCCGTCACCTCCAGCAACGTTGCCAGTGGCATCACTGTCTTGGATGATATTTGTATTACTCCCTGCCAAGCCACCTACACGGTCATTTCCGTCACCTCCAGCAACAGAGCCAGTAGTGGCACGGCTATTTTTGATGGTGCCAGCATTACCACCCACCAAACCGCCCACCTGGTCATCTCCAGCACCTCCATCAACATTGCCAGTGGCATAACTGTCTTGGATGATATTGTAATTACTCCCTATCAAGCCACCTACAAAACTACCGCCAGCACCATCAGTAACATTGCCAGTGGCAGAGCTATTTTTGATGGTGCCAGTACTAGTATTATCACCTACCAAACCGCCCACCTGGTCACTTCCATCACCGCTAGCAACATTGCCAGTGGCAGAGCCATTTTTGATGGTGCCAGCATTACCACCCACTAAGCCACCTACATTGTCACCACTACCATCACCGCCAGCAACATTGCCAGTGGCAGAGCTACCCTGGATGGTGCCAGTATTAGTATTATCACCCACCAAGCCACCTACATGGTCATAATCACCATTGCCGGCAGTAACCGAGATCCCCGTAGTAGAAACATTGGATATTGCTCCATCATTACCAGCGGCTAGAACCCCTATATAGTTGGCACTGCTTTGAGTGCCACCAATATAGCCACTGGTAACTGAACCTGTTGCAAAGGACAAGTTCTGTACCGTGCTGCCAGTAGCCAAGAGCATAAAGAAGCCCGCGTTTCTGGTGTTAGCGTCAGTGACAATGACTAGGTTGTGGATGGTTTTATAATTGCCTTCTAATATAGCGGTAAAACCTCCTACAATGGGTTCAAAGTTGTTGGATCCCAAGTCAATGTCACTGGTTAATTTATAGCCATTGCAACCTACGGGATTAGTAGTAGGACAGCCTGCATTAGAGCCTTCATTACCGGTGCTGTCATCTTCATCATCATCATAGCGAGTGCCATCCAGGCTGTAGCGGATATTGTTTAGCTCGGTAGCAGTGGCAATCTCTATCAGACCGTCATTATCATCATCCACATCAGTTGTGTCTGGTTCGTTGTCACCGTCATCATCATCATCTTCGGCATTTTTACAGCCATCGTCGTCAATATCAAGACCGACAGTGCCAATAATGCCTCTGGGACAGGCATCAGCAACATCTTCTTTGCCATCACCGTCATCATCGTCATCCGCTGAATTTCTTTGACCATCTCCGTCAAGGTCAATATCTTCGGTGGTGCCATCTTCACAGCCGTCGCCATCAACGTCGGTGATAGTTACGGTGGAGTCAGTGCTGGTGCTTATGCTGGTGAACAAATTGCCTTTGGGGCATTTGTCATTTTTGGTAGGGTCGCCGTTTGGATCAACATCGGGGACTCCATCATTGTCGTCATCATCGTCTTCTCCGTGAGGGTCGTCATCTTTGCAACCGTCGCTATCGTAGTCGGTGATAGTTACGGTGGAGTCAGTGCTGGTGCTTATGCTGGTGAACAAACTGCCTTTGGGGCATTTGTCATCTTTGGTAGGGTCGCCGTTTGGATCAACATCGGGGACTTTATCATTGTCGTCATCATCGTCTTCTCCGTGAGGGTCGTCATCTTTGCAACCGTCGCTATCGTAGTCGGTTTTGGAGGTACTGATGAATTTCTCATCAGCACTAGGAGAGCATTGGTCTACAAGATCAGGGACGCCATCGGAATCGGCATCAGCAGGCTTGGAACTGCCACCCCCGCTACTTATACCCCCTCCGCAGCTAGCTAAAAATAGAGCGAAAATACAAGCCGAAAGTAGTGATAATTTTTTCATGGGTAATCCTGTTACATTATTTGGGTAGTCCTAGTTAGAATGCGTGAAAGTACCGCCCCTAAGGTAGCACCCGAGGAGGCAAGAGTCAGGAGAGGAGGTAGGGCAATGCCTAAGGCATAGCACACTGAACGAAGTCGGTGGGTTGGTTACAGAGTAGATCGCCTGCGATTTGGGCATCGTTGGCATCCACCTTGTAGGATTTCAGGCTGGGGTATTTGCCAGCAGTGAAATCCCAGTTGTCGGTACTAAGGTTCAGATGCCCATCGGTGCATGCAGTGCCATCCCAAGTTCCCCCAGCACTAGTGCAAGTAGTATCAGTAATGGAGGCAACATTGTTGATGGCTTTCAGCTGGTCGCTGGTTTTGCCGGTCCCATAGGTTTGGAGGGTCCCTTCCGTCGGGGTGATACCACTATCATAATAGCTGTTAGTAACAACAGGATTCGCCGAGATACTAATAGGGACAGTTAAGTGACCGACTGTATCGGTACCAGTACCCCCATTAACAGTGGCTATGGAGTAGCTGTTCGTTACACTTCCCAATCCCGTCAAGCCACCTACTTTGTCATTACCGCTACCCCCATTAACAGTGCCTGTGGAGTAGCTGTTCGTTACACTTCCCAATCCCGTCAAGCCACCTACTCTGTCATTATCGCTACCCCCATCAACAGTGCCTGTGGAGTAGTAACTGTTCGTTACAGTTCCTGATCCCGTCAAGCCACCTACGGTGTCATTACCGCTACCCCCATCAACAGTGCCTGTGGAGTAGTAACTGTTCGTTACAGTTCCTGATCCCGTCAAGCCACCTATGGTGTCACCACCGCTACCGCCGCTGACATTTCCAGTGGCAGAGCTGTTTTGTATGGTACCAGTACTCGTACTCTCACCTACCAAGCCACCTACATACTTGGGACCAGTTACGGAAGTATTGAGATCAACGGAAACAGAGAGAGCAGTGGAAACATTGGATATTGTTCCTCTATTTTCGCCTGCCAGGGTTCCCACGCTACCAATTTCAGTAGAAATAGAGATGTTTCTACTGGTAACTGAACCTGTGTCCGTTGCACTTTTTGCAAAGGACAAGTTTCGGACTTCGCTACTAGCACCCAAGATTCCAAAGAAACCGACGTATCTAGTGTCATTGCTAATGATTAGGTTGCTGATGGTGTTGCCATTGCCTTCAAAGATAGCCGTGAAAGGACTGCCTGATGGTCCAATGGGTTCAAAGTCGGTAATGGAAGAAAGATCAATGTCGCCAGCTAGTTCGTAGCCATTGCAACCCACAGGATCAGCAGTAGGACAGCCCGTATCAGAGCCTATATCGTTGGCACTTGTTTTATAGCTAGTGCCGTCCAGTTGGTAGCGGATGTTGTCTAGCTCGGCAGCAGTGGCGATTTCTATTAGACCGTTGTTGTCGTCATCGACATCCACTGAATCTTTACAGCCGTCGCTGTCAGCATCGGGATCGTTAGTGCCAATTATGCCTCTGGGACAGGCATCAGCAGTATCAAGTATGGTATCGTTGTCATCATCGGTGTCTTTGGAGTTTTTACAGCCGTCGTTATCTAGGTCATTTCCAATGCCAATTATGCCTTCGGGGCATTGATCTAGCTCGTTGCCGTTTATATCAACATCGTTGATCCCATCATTGTCGTCATCTTTGTCTTCGCCAGCATCTTCGCAGCCGTCGCTATCGCGGTCGTTGGCGGCAGTGCTTCTAAAGGTGATGTCTTCGCTTGGTTGGCATCTATCTAGCTTGGTGGTGCCATCTGCCTTGAAATCGTTGATTCCATCGCCATCGGTATCAGTAACAGGGTCTACAACACCTTTCTTATCTTCGCTACCGCCATCGTTCTTATCTTCACTACCGCCACAGCTGGCTAAGAAAAGAGTGATAACAAAAATGCTTGAGAGTAATGATAATTTTTTCATTGAGTTTCCTACTATTCGTTAATTTTGACTGATATGATCTAACATAAACCGCCACAAATTGATGTACCTTGGGGTGATGTACCTTAGAGCACAAGACAACCCATACCGCCTATTATGCACCAAAAATTAGCTACTGTCAAGTTTAGTGGTTACACACTGAACACAGTCAGCCAGAACTTCATTGGCGATCGGTTTATCAAGTGCTTAAAAGAGCAAAATGCAGTCCCCAAAAAAAGAAAGGGAGTGAGTATTAACTCACTCCCAGAAAAATGGTTGGCTACCTTTTTCAAGCAGTCTGCCGAGGGTCCATCCTAAGGCGTAGGAGGACACTGAACGAAGTCAGCTTCGGGTAATTGCCCGCAGAGTAGAGTGCCCTCGCCAGCGGTGGAATTGTAGGATTTCAGGCTGGGGTATTGGCTTGTTGAACCAAAATCCCAGTTTTTGGTACTAAAGCCTTTGCCCGTACCGAAATCACCTTCGCTGATGATGGCAGTCAAGTCTTTTAAGTTATCGCTGGTTTTGATTTTAACCTCGTCGTCGTTAAGGGCGAATACGGTCTCACCATTATTCAACATGATATCACCATAATAATAGTTGGCGGCAATTGTACCAGCGTATTTCCAGCCCACCAAGTAGCCAACATGGTCATTACCACCACCACCATCAACATTGCCTAAGACATAACTATTCTTGATGCTTCCAGAAATAATACCTCCCACCAAGCCACCGACATAGTCATTATTCTCACTTCCATAAGCATCACCAGTGGCATAGCTGTCTTGGATGATGTTGTAATTACTACCCACCAAACCACCCACCCATTCAATACCAGGATCATTATCATTGCCATCAGCATCACCAGTGGCATAGCTATTTCGGATGATGCCTCCAGCAGCATTTGAACCTACCAAACCGCCCACCTGGTCACCTCCAGCCCCTCCATAAGCATTGCCAGTGGCAGAGCTGCTTTGGATGATATGGTAATTACTACCGACCAAGCCACCCACATAGTCAGTATCAGCCCCTCCAGCAACAGAGTCAGCGGCAGAGGAGCTATCCTGGATGATGCCAGTATCAATATTACCACCCACTAAGCCACCCACCTGGTCACTTCCAGCACCTCCAGTAACAGAGGCAGCGGCAGAGGAGCTATCCTGGATGGTGCCAATATTACTACCCACTAAGCCACCCACCTGGTCACTTCCAGCCCCTCCAGTAACAGAGACAGCGGCAGAGGAGCTATCCTGGATGGTGCCAGTATTAATATTACCACCCACTAAGCCACCTACACGGTCATAATCACCATCGCCGGTAGTAACCGAGATCCCCGTAATAGAAACATCGGATATTACTCCAACATTACCAGCGGCTAGAACTCCTACAAAGTTGGGACTGTTTTGAGTGCCACCAACATAGTTACTGGTAACTGAACCTGTTGCAAAGGACAAGTTCCGTACCGTGCTACCAGAAGCCAAGGATATAAAGAAGCCCGCGTTTTTGGTGTTAGCGTCAGTGACAATGACTAGGTTGCTGATGGTTTTATTATTGCCTTCTAAGATAGCGGTAAAATTACCCGTAATGGGTTCAAAGTTGACGGATAGCAAGTCAATATCATTGGCTAATTCATAGCCAATGCAACCCACAGGATTAATAGTAGGACAGCCCGCATCAGATGAACTACTGCCATCACCATAGCGAGTGCCATCCAGGCTGTAGCGGATATTGCCTAGCTCATCAGCAGTGGCAATTTCCATCAGACCGTTGTTGTTGTCATCTTTGTCTTCGCCAGCATCTTCGCAGCCGTCGCCATCGTAGTCGTTGATATCTAGGGGGTTATTGCTGGTGCTAACGCTGATAAAGCCAGAGGTTTCGCTGGTGCGGCAATTATCTTTCTCGGTGGTGCCATCTGCCTTGAAATCGTTGACAGTATCATCGTCGTCATCTTCGTCTTCGCCAGCATCTTCGCAGCCGTCGCCATCGTAGTCGTTGATATCTAGGGGGTTATTGCTGGTGCTAACGCTGATAAAGCCAGAGGTTTCGCTGGTGCGGCATTTATCTTTCTCGGTGGTGCCATCTGCCTCGAAATCGTTGACAGTATCATCGTCGTCATCTTTGTCTTCGCCAGCATCTTCGCAGCCGTCGCCATCGTAGTCGTTGATAGCTAGGGGGTTATTGCTGGTGCTAACGCTGATAAAGCTGGAGGTTTTGCTTGTTATGCATCTGTCAGAATCGTCGAATACCGTATCACCATCGCTATCGGTAGTGGTGTCTTCGCAGCCGTCGCCATTATTATCGGTAGTGAAGCCTACAAGAGGGCATTTATCTTTCTCGGTGGTGCCATTTGCCTCAAAATCGGCGACCCCATCATCGTCGTCATCTTTGTCTTCGCCAGCATCTTCGCAGCCGTCGCCATCGTAGTCGTTGATAGCTAGGGGGTTATTGCTGGTGCTAACGCTGATAAAGCCGGAGGTTTCGCTTGTTATGCATCTGTCAGAATCGTCGAATACCGTATCACCATCGCTATCGGTAGTGGTGTCTTCGCAGCCGTCGCCATTATTATCGGTAGTGAAGCCTACAAGAGGGCACTTATCTTTCTCGGTGGTGCCATTTGCCTCAAAATCGGCGACCCCATCATCGTCGTCATCTTTGTCTTCGCCAGCATCTTCGCAGCCGTCGCCATCGTAGTCGTTGATATCTAGGGGGTTATTGCTGGTGCTAACGCTGATAAAGCCTGAGGTTTCGCTGGTGCGGCATTTATCTTTCTCGGTGGTGCCATCTGCCTCAAAATCGTTGACAGTATCATCGTCGTCATCTTTGTCTTCGCCAGCATCTTCGCAGCCGTCGCCATCGTAGTCGTTGATAGCTAGGGGGTTATTGCTGGTGCTAACGCTGATAAAGCCGGAGGTTTTGCTGGTGCGGCAATTATCTTTCTCGGTGGTGCCATCTGCCTCGAAATCGTTGACAGTATCATCGTCGTCATCTTCGTCTTCGCCAGCATCTTCGCAGCCGTCGCCATCGTAGTCGTTGATAGCTGCGGGGTTATTGCTGGTGCTAACGCTGATAAAGCCGGAGGTTTCGCTGGTGCGGCATTTATCTTTCTCGGTGGTGCCATTTACCTCGAAATCGTTGACAGTATCATTGTCGTCATCGGGGTCTTCGGGGTCATCATCTTTACAGCCGTCGTCATCGTAGTCGGTGGTTCTATCGCCGCTGAGGAAGCCTTTGGGGCTTTTTTCGCAGTCATCAACAGCATCTTTTTTGTTATCATTGTCGTCATCGGGGTCTTCGCCGTCATCTTTGCAACCGTCGCGATCGTGGTCAGTTATGGGGGTACTGACAAATTTCCCATCTTTACTAGGGGAGCATAGGTCTTTCTTGGTGGTGCTATCTGCCTCAAAATCGTCGATGCCGTCGCCATCGGTATCAGTAACAGGGTTTACAACACCTTTTTTCTCTTCGCTACTGCCACCACAGCTGGCTAGGAAAAGAGTGATAATAAAAATGCTTGAGAGTAATGATAACTTTCCCATTGAGATTCCTCCTATTGTTAAGTTCAATTGATACGGATTAACACAAATCGCCGTAAATCAACACACCTTAGGGCACAAAATAACCCGATCTAGTCAGTGTATACTATAAATTATCTAATGTCAAGTTTAATGGTTAACACACTAAAAAAGTCAGCCAGAACTTCATTGGCGATAAGTTTACCAAGTGCTTAAAAGAGCAACACGCAGTCTCCAAAAAGAAAAAGGGAGTGAGTATTAACTCACTCCCAGAAGAATGCTCGGCTGCCCTTTTCAAGCAGTTGGGGGGGGGTCTAGCCTAGGGATTACTGGTACACTGAACGAAGTCTGCTTCGGGTAATTGCCCGCAGAGTAACTTGCCTGCGATTTGGGCATTACTGAGATCCACCTCATAAGACTTCAGGCTGGGGTATGTGCTGTCTGTACCAAAATTCCAGTTGTTAGTACTCCAGCCGTTATTGTCGCCAGTAAAGTCAGCGTCGGTGATTTCAGCAGTCAAGGTTTTGAGTTCAGCACTGGTTTTGCCAACCGCCTTGGGGTCGCTAAGGGTTAGTTCGGTATCCTCGTTAGCAACTACGCTTAGGGTGCTCCCACCATCAAAATAGTTGCTGGCAGTTGTAACTACTACTCCAGTATTACTTTTACCAATCAAACGTCCCACATTATCGTCTCCAGTGCCCCCATTCACATCGCCTAAGGCATAACTGTTCTGGATGGTTCCACCACTAAAAAATCCCACCAAGCCGCCCACGGGCTCCCCACCATCCCCACCGTTAACAGTACCCAGGGAATAACTGTTCTGAATGGTTCCATAATTATATCCCACCAAGCCGCCTATACCATCATCATCACCATTGCCACCATTAGCAGTGCCAGTGGCATAGCTATTTTGAATGATGGCACCAGAATTCCCCACCAAGCCACCTACCCGATCATCCTCATCAGCACCGCCAGTAGCAATGCCAGTGGCAGAGCTACTTTGAATAGTGGAATCACCATTACTACGACCCACCAAGCCACCTACATGATTAGTAGTACCAGCACCGCTAGTGACAGAGCCAGTGGCAGAGCTATTTTGAATGATGGCTCTACTAGCAGAACTTCCATTAAGATAACCTACCAAACCACCTACATGATCCTTATCACCACTACCGCCATTCACATTGCCAGTGGCAGAGCCATTCTGGATGGTGCCTTTATTATCACCTACCAAACCACCTACAAGATCCTCATCACCATCGCCGACAGTAACCGTCCCCGTAGTAGAAACATTGGATATTGTTCCTTTTTCGTTATAACCTACCAAACCACCTACTTTATTACTACCACCATCGCCGACAGTAACCGTCCCCGTAGTAGAAACATTGGATATTGTTCCTTTTTCGTTATAACCTACCAAACCACCTACGTTATTACTACCACCATCGCCGACAGTAACCGAGATCCCCGTAATAGAAACATCGGATATTGTTCCTCCTCTGTTACGACCTACCAAAACCCCCATATAGTTGCCGGCAGCATTGCTAGTGGTAACTGAACCCGTGCCTGTTGCACTTTTTGCAAAAGACAAGTTTCTTACCGTGCCATTAGTACCTAACACCGCAAGAAAGCCCGTGTACGCATCGTCATTGCTAATGGCTAGGTTATTGATGGTAAAGCTGTTGCCATCTAAGATAGCGGTAAAAGGAATGCTATTGGTACCAACGGGATCCCAATCGCCAGCTGTTCCTAAATCAATGTCGCCAGTTAGTTCGTAGCCATTGCAACCTGCGGGACCAGGAATAGGAGCACTAGAATCAGCAGTAGGACAGCCCGTATCAGAATCTGTGCTGCCATCATTATAGCTAGTGCCGTCTAGTTGGTGGCGGATGTTGGTTAGGGGGGTAGTAGCGGTGAGCTCTATTAGACCGTTATTATCATCATCCACATCAACATCGTCTAGGTCGCCATCACCGTCATCATCGGTGTCTTCGGAGTTTTTACAGCCGTCGCTGTCAATATCAGGATCAGAAGCGACAGCAATGCCAATTATGCCTGTGGGGCATTTGTCTAGCGACATGTCGCTTGCATCAACATCGTTGACCCCATCATTGTCGTCATCAAAGTCTTCTTCAAAAGTACCGTCATCCTCGCAGCCGTCAGCATCGTAGTCGTTGATATCTGCGGGGTTATTGCTGGTGCTAACGCTGACAAAATTGGGGTTTAGGCTGGTTCGGCATTTATCTAGCTCGGTGGTGCCATCTGCTTTTTTTGAAAATCGTTTAGATGCCGTCGCCATCGGTATCAGCGAGCAGTTGTTACTGCCAGTACTGCTATGCTTCTGTTATACACAGCCAGTCCTGGCTTCCTTTTTAAATAGAGCAACCACAGATACAAGCTGAAATCAAGGATAATTTGTACCTCATTATAAGTTTTCCAGTTTAATAGCTGTGAATTCTAGTGTACATCGTGAGATGCCTCGTTAGCAACTGGCCAAAAAGTGCTGGCTAAAAAGCATTGCTTAACCAGACTGTTCTAAGCACTGACAGCTGCCTGATGATTTAATTGACATGTCAAGCTTTTTTTGATAAAATGATATTTTTTTAATAACCGAGTTTAGAATAGGTTGTATTTCACAGAAGCGGGCGATCAGGGAGCCAAGCGGAGCCAAGTAGCATAACGGAGCCAAGCGAATGGCAGGCATTTCAAAGGCAATGGAACTTAAACCCTACCAAGACAGTGGAAGACAGTGGCAAACTAGAAACAGCTGGCTACAAGGTGATAATCCATGGGGAATCTCGCTAGTATGCCCCACAGAAACATTCTGCCAGTATGCGTTCTGTTAACCCCCCACAAATACGGTTTGCAAAAGTCCAGTCCTGCGGCATTCCTTTTTAGGAACGCAAAGTTGGAAAGAGCAACCACAGATAATCTGCTTAGGGATTACGGGGTACACTGAACGAAATCGGTTGCGGGTTGCTCGCAGAGTAAATTGCTATCAATTTGGGTGCCATCGTTGTCGTCAGGGTTGCCACTGGTTAGTCAGTACCTTCTGTCTCATAAGACTTGAGGGTGGGGTATTCGCTTTTTTGGCATTTATCTAGTCTTGCCAAAAGCCCAGTTGAAGGCGTTCCAGCCGTTATTGTCGCCTGTCAAATCAGCTGGCTAAGAAAATGGTTCGGTAATCTTGTTTATTTTTGTTTGAAGATGGGCAGTCAGTATTCTTTTAGTGTAACACTGGTTTTGCCAACTGCCTCGGGGTCGCTAAGGGCTAGTTTGGTATCCTCGTTAGCAACTACGCTTAGGGTACTCCCACCATCAAAATAGTTGCTGGTAATTGTTACACTACTCATCTTTTTACCAACCAAGCGACCCACATTATCGTCTCCAGTGCCCCCATTCACATCGCCTAAGGCATAACTGTTCTGAATGGTTCCAGAAGCAATATCTCCCACCAAGCCGCCCACGGAGTCATCACCACCATCACCGCTAACAGTACTCAGGGAATAACTGTTCTGAATGGTTCCAGAAGCAATATCTCCCACCAAGCCGCCCACGGAGTCATCACCACCATCACCGCTAACAGTACTCAGGGAATAACTGTTCTGAATGGTTCCAGAAGCAATATCTCCCACCAAGCCGCCCACGTAGTCATCACCACCATCACCGCTAACAGTACTCAGGGAATAACTGTTCTGAATGGTTCCAGAAGCAATATCTCCCACCAAGCCGCCCACGTAGTCACCATCAGCACCGCCACTAACAGGACCAGTAGCATAGCTATTTTGGATGGTACCATTAGAATAACCTGCCAAACCACCCACAGCGCACCACCCTCACCGCCAGCAATAGAGCCAGTGGCATAGCTATTTTGAATGGTGCCAGTAGTATCATTATTACCTACCAAGCCACCTACATAGTCACTGTTGCCAGTGCCAGCAGAGACCGAGACCCCCGCAGAAACACCCGATATTGTTCCACCATTACTGCCTGCCAAACCCCCTACAAAGTTGGGGTTTGTGTTATGGCCAGTAATGTAGCTACTGGTAACTGAACCTTTCAAGGACAAGTTTTTGACTATGCTATTTGCACCCAAAGTCCTAAAAAAGCCCGTGTATTGGGTGGTAGCGTCGGTGGCAATGACTAGGTTACTGATGGTATAATCATTGCCTTCTAAGGTAGCGGTAAACAGTGCAGAAACCGCGGAAATTGGTACCCAGTTTATAATGGAAGCCAAGCTAATATCATTCGCTAGTTCATAGCCATTGCAACCTACGGGAGTGGTAGTAGTAGGGCAGCCCGCATTAGAGCCTTCATCACCAGTATCGGTGTCAGCTAGTTCATCATCATAGTGAGTGCCGTCCAGATCGTGGCGGATGTTGTTTAGCTCCTCAGCAGTGGCAATTTCTATTAGACCGTCGTTGTCGTCATCCACGTCGGTGACGTCTAGGATGGTGTCATTGTCGTCATCGGTATCCTCGCCAGCATCCCGACAACCGTCGCCATCGTAGTCGGTGATAGTTACAGCAGGGTCAGTGCTAGTGCTTATGCTCGTCCAATTAGTGTCACCCTGCGGACATTTATCATCATCACCTACCTTGCCATCATTATCTTCATCACTGCCATCACCACCATCTTGGTCTTCGGTGCTGTCCTCGCAGCCGTCCTTGTCGGCGTCGGTGGTGTCGTCGCTGATGAAGTTCTCGTCAAGGCTATTTTTGCACAGATCCTTGCTGTCGGGGACGCCATCGGAATCGGTATCAACAGACCCCCCGCTACTCCCCCCGCAGCTAGCTAAAAATAGAGCGAAAATACAAGCCGAAAGTAGTGATAATCTTTGCATGGAAAGTCCTATGTCAGAATGCTTGAAAGCGCCAGCCCCCACCGTAACACCCGAAGAGGCAAGAAGTCAAGAGGTAAAGTCCATCCTAAGGCGTAGGAGTACACTGAACGAAATCGGTGGGTTGCTCGCAGAGTAAAACACCTGCGATTTGGGTGACTGTTGGAGGGGTGGCGTTGGTATCAGTAGTAGCCTCATAGGACTTCAGGGTGGGGTATTGGGTGTCTGTGCCAGAATCCCAGTCAAAAGCGTTCCAGCTAGCTAGATTACCAGAAGTACACGATGATGTACCATCCCAAGTTCCCCCAGCTGCTTCACAACCATCCTGATTATCGGGGGGATCCAGGTTGATGGCTTTCAGCTGAGCTTCGGTTTTGCCTGTAGCTTCATCAGTACCCGTAAGTTCTTCTATGGTCTCGCCATTATCCAGGGTGCTTGCACTATTGTAATAGTTGTTGGTAATTATTATCCCAGAAGAATTCCTTTTGCCAACCAAGCGACCAACTTCATCGTTTTCAGTTTCCCCATCAACAGCACCTAAGGAATAATTGTTCTGGATTTTACCAGAAACAATATATCCCACCAAGCCGCCTAAATCATCATTGCCACTACCACCACTGACTAAACCAGTAGCATAACTATTCTTGATAATCGTGTTACTAGAAAATCCTACCAAACCGCCTACCGCGTCATCATCGCCAGCCCCGCCATAAGCAGGACCGGTAGCGTAGCAGTTTTTGATGATGAAGCTATCAGAAATACCCACTAAACCGCCCGCAGAATCCGTATTGCCAGCACCACCCCTAGCAGAACCAGTAGCATAACTATTCTTGATGATACCATTATTATCATTATAACCTACCAAACCACCCGCATTGTCAAGATTTCCTGCACCGCCATCAGCATTGCCAGTGGCTCGGCTATTGTTTATGACGCCGCTGATATTATAACCTACTAAACCACCTACACTATCGTGACCATCAGTACCGCCATCAACAGAACCAGTGGCTTGGCTGTTGTTTATAGTGCCGCCAGAAGCACCCACTAAACCACCTACCCGATTAAAATTGCCACCACCGACGGAAACCGTGACGCTAACAGAAACATTGTCTATAGTTCCAGCATTACTACCCGCCAAAGAACCCACATGACTCGGGGCAGTGTCAGTACCAGAAATGAAGCTACTGGTAACTGAACCTCCAGTAAATTCCAAGTTTCGTACCGTGCCACTAATATATGCAAAAAAGCCCGTGTATTGGGTGTTAGAATCAATAGCTAGGTTACTGATGGTATTGCCATTGCCTTCTAAGGTAGCAGTAAAATCACCCGCGATAGTTCCCCAGTTGCTGGTATCAGGAGCAGTCGGGGCTACCAAAACAATGTCCCCGATTAGTTCATAGCCCTTGCAACCCAGAGGAGTGGTAGTGGTAGGACAACCCGCATTAGATGAATTACTGCCATCATTATAGTGAGTGCCGTCCAAATCATGGCGGATGTTGGTTAGCTCCTCAGCAGTGGCAATATCTATCAGACCGTTGTTGTCGTCATCTTTGTCTTCATCTGAGTCTTGGCAGCCGTCACCATCTTTGTCGGTGGTGCTATTACTCTTCCAGCCAATATTACCTACGGGACAGCTATCATTAGTATCAAGCAAGCCATCATTGTCGTCATTGGTGTCTTCACCTGAGTCTTGGCAGCCGTCGCCATCGTTGTCGGTGGTGCTATTACTTTTCCAGCCAGTATCGCCCGCAGCACAGCTATCACTAGTATCAAGCAAGCCATCGTTGTCGTCATCTTTGTCTTCATCTTTGTCTTGGCAGCCGTCGCCATCGTTATCGGTGATGGCTGCGGGATTATTGCTGGTGCTTATGCTGGTGAAAAAATTGCCTTTGGGGCATTTGTCATTTTTGGTAGTGTCGCCGTCTGGATCAACATCGGGGACTCCATCATTGTCGTCATCTTTGTCTTCAGTGCTGTCATCATAGCAGCCGTCGGAATCGTAGTCGGTTCTGTCATTGCTCGCCCAGCCAGTATCACCTACAGGACAACTATCACTAGTATCAAGCACGTTATCGTTGTCGTCATCGGTATCTTCGCCTGAGTCTTGGCAACCGTCATCATCGTAGTCGGTTTGCTCGTTGCTCGTCCAGCCAACTTCACCCCGTGGACATTCATCATAAGCACCTACCTTGCCATCATTATCTTCATCACTGCCATCACCACCATCTTGATCCTCGGTGCTGTCCTCGCAACCATCGCCGTCGCTGTCGGTGGTGTCATCGCTGATAAAGCCTGCAGGGCTTTCAGGGCATGAATCTCGGCTGTCAAAGATACCATCGGCATCGGTATCAGCAAACGCTTCATCCTTTCCAATGTCACCACATCCAGCTAAAAACAGGGTGAGGATAAAACTAGCTAAGAGGAGGGATAATTTCTTTAGGGATGATTTCTTTGATAATTTCATAGACAACCCTGCAATTTGGGGGTGAAGGACTGTACTTAGGTAATATTTAAGTGTTATTTTTCGTGATAAGATGGTTTTCATACTTAATATAGTATCAGTAAAAGGGTTTTCAGGTCAAATTTAAGGAGAATCTCCCCTTACACTCCCCCTCCCCAAATCCCCCTAGTCCCCCCCTTAAAATGAATAAAAAAAGGGAGTGAGTACTACTCACTCCCAGAAGAAATGTCAGGTATCTTTTTCAGGCAATTTGCCTAGTATCTTTTTCAGGCAAAAAGAAAAAGGGAGTGAGTTAATACTCACTCCCAGAAGAATGCTCGGCTACCTTTTTCAAGCAGTTGGGGGGGACTAGCCTAAGGCGTAGGACACTGAACGAAGTCAGCTTCGGGTAATTGCCCGCAGAGTAGATCGCCTGCGATTTGGGCATCGCTGGAATCCACCTTGTAGGACTTGAGGGTGGGATAGAAGCCAGCTTGGAATTCCCAGTTGAAGGCGTTCCAGCCAGCTAGATTACCAGAAGTACACGATGATGCGGTGTCATCCCAAGTTCCGCCAGCTGCTTCGCAAGCAGCCTGATTATCGGGGGGATCCAGATTGATGGCTTTCAGCTGAGCTTTGGTTTTGCCTATCCCCAAGACTAATAGAGTACCGTTTGCAATAGAACTATTCTTATCATAATAGCTGTTCACAATGCTACCACTAACTCTATTGCCAACCAAGCGACCCACAGTAGTATACCTACCATACCCTCCATCAACAGCACTTAGGGAATAACTGTTACCGATGGTTCCAGAAAAATAATATCCTACCAAGCCACCTACCTTATCCTCATAACCAGCACCGCCAGTAGCCTTGCCAGTGGCATAGCTGTTTTGAATGGTGCCACCAGTACCATTTTGACCTACCAAGCCACCTACATAGTCATCACCAGCACCGCCATCAACCTTGCCAGTGGCAGAGCTATTTTGAATGGTGCCACCAGCATTTTCACCTACCAAGCCACCCGCCCTGTCAATACCACCACCGCCAATAACCTTGCCAGTGGCAGAGCCATTTTGAATGGTGCTTTCATTAAGGCCTACCAAGCCACCTACATAGTCAATACCATCACCGCCACTCACCTTGCCAGTGGCATAGCTATTCTGAATGGTGCCAGTATCATTCCTACCTACCAAGCCACCTACATTGTCAGCACCATCACTGCCATTAACATCGCCGGTGGCAGAGCTATTTCGGATGAGGGCTGCACCATTACCGTAATCAGTACCATTTCTACCTACCAAGCCGCCCACATCGCCAGAGGAACCTGGGTTGACAGATACCAAGAGCCCCGTAGCAACACCCGATATTGTTCCATAATTATAACCTGCCAGAACCCCTGTAGAGCCTAAACCCCCCCCGTACGTACTGGTAACTGAACCTCCTACAAAGGACAAGTTTTGGACTGTCCCCCTCAAGACCCCCAAAAAGCCCGTGTACTGGGAGCCATTGCTAATGGTTAGGTTTCTGATGGTGAAACCATTGCCTTCTAAGGTAGCGGTAAAAGGATCGTGATAGTTACCAACGGGATCCCAGTTTTTAGTATCAGGGCTAACTGGGGCTACTAAATCAATGTCCCCGAGTAGTTCATAGCCCTTGCAACCTACGGGATTAGTAGTAGGACAGCCCGCATCAGATGAATTACTGCCATCATTATAGTGAGTGCCGTCCAGATCGTGGCGGATGTTGATTAGCTCCTCAGCAGTGGCAATATCTATTAGACCGTTGTTGTCGTCATCCACGTCAGTGACGTCTAGGATGGTGTCATTGTCGTCATCGGTATCCTCGCCAGCATCCCGACAACCATCGCTGTCGTTGTCGGTTTGGTCATTGCTCGTCCAGCCTTTGTCGCCGTCTTCGCACTTATCAAGCTCAATGCTATTGGCGTCAGTGCCAGAAATACCATCATTATCTTCATCACTGCCATCACCACCATCTTGGTCCTCGCTAGTAGCATCCTGACAACCATCATCATCTTTGTCAGTGCCAGTGGTGGCGTCAGTGGTGCTGGTCCAACCTTTGTCACCTCTGGGACAGCTATCATTAACATCAAGCACGCTATCATTGTCGCCATCAGTGTCTTCAGTGCTGTCATCTTGGCAACCATCGGAATCGTAGTCGGTGGTGTCGTTGCTGATGAAGTCTTTATCAAGACTTTTTCGGCATTTGTCTAGCTCGCTGCCGTCTGCATTAAAATCGTCTACCTCGTCATTGTCGTCATCAGTGTCTTCAGTGCTGTCATCTTGGCAACCATCGGAATCGTAGTCGGTGGTGTCGTCGCTGATGAAGTCTTTATCAAGACTTTTTCGGCATTTGTCTAGCTCGCTGCCGTCTGCATTAAAATCGTCTACCTCGTCATTGTCGTCATCAGTGTCTTCAGGGCTGTCATCTTGGCAACCATCGGAATCGTAGTCGGTGGTGCCGTCGCTGATGAAGTCTTTATCAAGACTTTTTCGGCATTTGTCTAGCTCGCTGCCGTCTGCATTAAAATCGTCTACCTCGTCATTATCGTCATCAGTGTCTTCAGTGCTGTCATCTTGGCAACCATCGGAATCGTAGTCGGTGGTGTCGTCGCTGGTGAAGAAATTGCCTTTTCGGCATTTGTCTAGCTCGCTGCCGTCTGCATTAAAATCGTCTACCTCGTCATTGTCGTCATCAGTGTCTTCAGGGCTGTCATCTTGGCAACCATCGGAATCGTAGTCGGTGGTGTCGTTGCTGATGAAGTCTTTATCAAGACTTTTTCGGCATTTGTCTAGCTCGCTGCCGTCTGCATTAAAATCGTCTACCTCGTCATTGTCGTCATCAGTGTCTTCAGGGCTGTCATCTTGGCAACCATCGGAATCGTAGTCGGTGGTGGTGCTGCTGATGAAGTTTTTATCAAGACTTTTTCGGCATTTGTCTAGCTCCTCGCCCTCTGCATTAACATCGTCTACCTCGTCATTGTCGTCATCAGTGTCTTCAGGGCTGTCATCCCGACAACCATCGCTGTCGTAGTCGGTGGTGGTGCTGCTGATGAAGTCTTTATCAAGACTTTTTCGGCATTTGTCTAGCTCGCTGCCGTCTGCATTAAAATCGTCTACCTCGTCATTGTCGTCATCAGTGTCTTCAGGGCTGTCATCTTTGCAGCCATCGGAATCGTAGTCGGTGGTGTCGTCGCTGATGAAGTCTTTATCAAGACTTTTTCGGCATTTGTCTAGCTCGCTGCCGTCTGCATTAAAATCGTCTACCTCGTCATTATCGTCATCGGTGTCTTCAGGGCTGTCATCTTGGCAACCATCGGAATCGTAGTCGGTGGTGTCGTCGCTGATGAAGTTCTCGTTAAGGCTATTTTTGCACAGATCCTTGCTGTCGGGGACGCCATCGGAATCGGCATCAGCAGGCCCCCCGCCTCCTCCACCCCCACTGCTCCCCCCGCAGCTAGCTAGAAATAGAGCGAAAATACAAGCCGAAAGTAGTGATAATTTTTGCACGGAAAGTCCTATGTCAGAATGCCTGAAAGTGCCAGCCCCTAAGGTAGCACCCAAAGAGGCAATAAGTCAAGAGGTAAAGTTCATCCTAAGGCGTAGGAGTACACTGAACGAAGTCAGCTTCGGGTAATTGCCCGCAGAGTAGAGTGCCTGCGATTTGGGCATCGCTGGAATCCACCTTGTAGGACTTGAGGGTGGGGTAGAAGCCAGCTTGGAATTCCCAGTTGAAAGCGTTCCAGCCAGTTAGATTACCAGAAGTACATGATGATGCAGTGCCATCCCAAGTTCCGCCAGCTGCTTCGCAAGCAGCCTGATTATCGGGGGGATCCAGATTGATGGCTTTCAGCTGAGCTTTGGTTTTGCCAAGAGCTTCGGAATCTGTAAGGGTTTGTTCGGTATCGTCGCTAGCAACGAAATTTAGGGCACTCCCACTATCATAATAGTTGCTGGTAATTGTAATTGCCTTAGGCCCAGTACCTTTTTTGCCCAGCAAGCGTCCCACCTCATCGGCTCCCTCGCCCCCATCCACATCGCCTAAGGAATAACTGTTCTGAATGGTTACAGAAGAAATTCTATTATAAACATATCCCACCAAACCACCTACCTGGTCATTACCAGCACCGCCAATAACCTTGCCAGTGGCATAGCTACTTTGAATGCTGACAGCAGCAGTACCCACCAAGCCACCTACTCTGTCATTACCAGCACCGCCATCGGTCTTGCCAGTGGCATAGCTATTTCCGATGGTGCCAGACCTATTATAACCTACCAAGCCACCTACCTGGTCATTACCAGCACCGCCAATAACCTTGCCAGTGGCATAGCTATTTTGAATGGTGCCATCATTCCAACCTACCAAGCCACCTACCTGGCCATTATTACCAGCACCGCCATCGGTCTTGCCAGTGGCATAGCTATTTCCGATGGTGCCAGCATTCCAACCTACCAAGCCACCTACAAAGTCAATACCACCACCGCCATTAACATTGCCAGTGGCAGAGCCATTTTGAATGATGCCAGCATTCCAACCTACCAAGCCACCCACATTGTCATAATTACCATTATTGGCAAAAACCGAAACCCCTGCAGAAACACCCGATATTGTTCCATGATTATAACCTGCCAGAACCCCTATAAAGTTCTCACCAGAGTCCCAGCGCGTACTGGTAACTGAACCTCCTACAAAGGACAAGTTTTGGACTGTCCCCCGCAAGACCGCAAGAAAGCCCGTGTGCGTGGAGTTATTGCTAATGGTTAGGTTACTGATGGTGAAACCATTGCCTTCTAAGGTAGCGGTAAAATCCCCCGCAACGGGATCCCAGTTTTTAGTATCAGGGCTAACTGGGGCTACTAAATCAATGTCCCCGAGCAGTTCATAGCCATTGCAACCTACAGGATTAGTAGTAGGACAGCCCACATCAGATGAATTACTGCCATCATTATAGTGAGTGCCGTCCAGATCGTGGCGGATGTTGATTAGCTCCTCAGCAGTGGCAATTTCTATTAGACCGTTGTTGTCGTCATCCACGTCAGTGACGTCTAGGATGGTGTCATTGTCGTCATCGGTATCCTCGCCAGCATCCCGACAACCATCGCTGTCGTTGTCGGTTTGGTCATTGCTCGTCCAGCCTTTGTCGCCGTCTTCGCACTTATCAAGCTCAATGCTATTGGCGTCAGTGCCAGAAATACCATCATTATCTTCATCAGTGCCATCACCACCATCGGTATCCTCGCCAGCATCCTGACAACCATCATCATCTTTGTCAGTGCCAGTGGTGGCGTCAGTGGTGCTGAGCCAACCTGTGTCACCTTCGGGACAGTTATCCTCAACATCAGCTTTGCCATCATTGTCGTCATCAGTGCCATCACCACCATCTCGGTCCTCGCCAGCATCCTGACAACCATCATCATCTTTGTCAGTGCCAGTGGTGGCGTCAGTGGTTCTGCTCCAACCTATGTTACCTTTGGCACAGCTATCACTATCATCATCTTTGCCATCATTATCGTCATCAGTGTCTTCAGTGCTGTCATCTTGGCAACCATCGGAATCGTAGTCGGTGGTGTCGTCGCTGGTGAAGAAATTGCCTTTTCGGCATTCGTCTAGATCGCTACCGACTGCATCAACATCGTCTACCCCGTCATTGTCGTCATCAGTGTCTTCAGGGCTGTCATCTTGGCAACCATCGGAATCGTAGTCGGTGGTGGTGCTGCTGATGAAGTCTTTATCAAGACTTTTTCGGCATTTGTCTAGCTCGCTGCCGTCTGCATTAAAATCGTCTACCTCGTCATTGTCGTCATCGGTGTCTTCAGGGCTGTCATCTTTGCAGCCATCGGAATCGTAGTCGGTGGTGTCATCGCTGATGAAGTCTTTATCAAGACTTTTTTGGCATTTGTCTAGCTCGCTGCCGTCTGCATTAAAATCGTTGACCTCGTCATTGTCGTCATCAGTGTCTTCAGGGCTGTCATCCCGACAACCATCGCTGTCGTAGTCGGTGTCGCTTCCGCTCGTCCAGCCTTTGTCGCCGTTCTCGCACTTATCAAGCTCAGCACTATTGATGTCAGTGCCAGAAATACCATCATTATCTTCATCAGTGCCATCACCACCATCTTGGTCCTCGCTAGCATCCCGACAACCATCATCATCTTTGTCAGTGCCAGTGGTGGCGTCAGTGGTGCTGAGCCAATTTGTGTTACCTTCGGGACAGCTATCATCAGCATCAGCTTTGCCATCATTGTCGTCATCAGTGCCATCACCATCATCTCGGTCCTCGCCCCCCTCATCCCGACAACCATCGCTGTCGTAGTCGGTGTCACCATCGCTCGTCCAATTAGTGTCACCCTGCGGACATTTATCATCATCACCTACCTTGCCATCATTATCTTTGTCTTTACCATTACCACCATCTTGGTCTTCGGTGCTGTCCTCGCAACCGTCCTTGTCGTCGTCGGTGATGCTACTGCTGATGAAGTTCTCGTTAAGGCTATTTTCACACAGATCCTTGCTGTCGGGGACGCCATCGGAATCGGCATCAGCAGGCCTCCCTCCTCCTCCGCTACTCCCCCCGCAGCTAGCTAGAAATAGAGCGAAAATACAAGCCGAAAGTAGTGATAATTTTTGCACGGAAAGTCCTATGTCAGAATGCCTGAAAGTGCCAGCCTCCAAGGTAGCACCCGAAGAGGCAAGAAATCAAGAGGTAAAGTACATCCTAAGGCGTAGGAGTACACTGAACGAAGTCAGCTTCGGGTAATTGCCCACAGAGTAGAGTGCCTGCGATTTGGGCATCGCTGGAATCCACCTTGTAGGACTTGAGGGTGGGATAGAAGCCAGTTTGGAATTCCCAGTTGAAAGCGTTCCAGCCAGCTAGATTACCAGAAGTACATGATGATGCAGTGCCATCCCAAGTTCCGCCAGCTGCTTCGCAAGCAGCCTGATTATCGGGGGGATCCAGATTGATGGCTTTCAGCTGGTCGCTGGTTTTGCCAACCGCCTCGGTATCTGGAAGGGTTAGTTCGGTATCCTCGCCAGTAACGAAGTTTAGGTTACTACTACTATTGTAATAGTTGCTGGTAATTGTAATTGCATTATTAGTCCACATACCTTTTGCGCCAAGCAAGCGTCCCACTCCATCGTCTCCCTCGCCCCCATCCACATCGCCTAAGGAATAACTGTTCTGAATGGTTACAGAAGAAAACCTATTATAAGCATATCCCACCAAGCCACCTACATAGTCATCACCAGCACCGCCACTCACCTTGCCAGTGGCATAGCTATTTCCGATGGTGCCAGCATTCCAACCCACCAAGCCACCTACATAGTCATTACCAGCACCGCCATCGGTCTTGCCAGTGGCATAGCCATTTTGAATAATGGCACTACTATCACTAATACCCACCAAGCTACCTACATAGTCATTACCAGCACCGCCATTCACCTTGCCAGTGGCATAGCCATTTTGAATAATGGCACTACTATCACTAATACCCACCAAGCCACCTACCCTGTCATCACCACCCCCGCCAGTAATATCGCCAGTGGCAGAGCTATTACCGATGGTGCTAGTATTCCAACCTACCAAGCCACCTACATAGTTAGAGGGAGCTGAGCCGGCAACAACCGAGATCCCCGTAGAAACACCCGATATTGTTCCATCATTTCTGCCTACCAGAACCCCTATCCTGCTGAGGCTATTCACGCTCGTACTGGTAACTGAACCTTCTACAAAGGACAAGTTTTTGACTATGCTATTCGCACCCAAAGTCCTAAAAAAGCCCGTGTATTGGGTGGTATCGTCGGTGGCAATGACTAGGTTTCTGATGGTATAATCATTGCCTTCTAAGGTAGCGGTAAAATCCCCCGCAACGGGATCCCAGTTTTTAGTGTCAGAGCCAGTTAGATCTGCTAATCTGATGTCCTGAGTTAGTTCATAGCCATTGCAACCTACGGGATTAGTAGTAGGACAGCCCACATCAGATGAATTACTGCCATCATTATAGTGAGTGCCGTCCAGATCGTGGCGGATGTTGATTAGCTCCTCAGCAGTGGCAATTTCTATTAGACCGTTGTTGTCGTCATCCACGTCAGTGACGTCTAGGATGGTGTCATTGTCGTCATCGGGATCCTCGCCAGCATCCCGACAACCATCGCTGTCGTTGTCGGTTTGGTCATTGCTTGTCCAGCCTTTGTCGCCGTCTTCGCACTTATCAAGCTCAATGCTATTGGCGTCAGTGCCAGAAATACCATCATTATCTTCATCAGTGCCATCACCACCATCTTGGTCCTCGCCCCCTTCATCTCGGCAACCATCATTATCTTTGTCAGTGCCAGTGGTGGCGTCAGTGGTGCTGAGCCAACCTGTGTTACCTTTGGAACAGTTATCATTGACATCAAGCACGCCATCATTGTCGTCATCGGTGTCTTCAGTGCTGTCATCTTGGCAGCCATCGGAATCGTAGTCGGTGTCTCTTCCGCTCGTCCAGCCTTTGTCGCCGTTCTCGCACTTATCAAGCTCAGCACTATTGATGTCAGTGCCAGAAATGCCATCATTATCTTCGTCACTGCCATCACCACCATCTTGGTCTTCGGTGCTGTCCTCGCAACCGTCCTTGTCGGCGTCGGTGGTGTCGTCGCTGATGAAGTTCTCGTCAAGGCTATTTTCGCACAGATCCTTGCTGTCGGGGACGCCATCGGAATCGGCATCAGCAGACCCCCCCCCTCCTCCTCCACCCCCACCGCTCCCCCCGCAGCTAGCTAGAAATAGAGCGAAAATACAAGCCGAAAGTAGTGATAATTTTTTCATGGAAAGTCCTATGTCAGAACGCGTGAAAGTGCCAGCCCCTACCGTAGCACCCGAGGAGGCAAGAAGTCAAGAGGTAAAGTTCATCCTAAGGCGTGGGACACTGAACGAAGTCAGCTTCGGGTAATTGCCCGCAGAGTAGAGTGCCTGCGATTTGGGCATTGCTGGAATCCACCTTGTAGGACTTGAGGGTGGGATAGAAGCCAGCTTGGAATTCCCAGTTGAAAGCGTTCCAGCCAGCTAGATTACCAGAAGTACATGATGATGCAGTACCATCCCAAGTTCCCCCAGCTGCTTCACAAGCAGCCAGATTATCGGGGGGATCCAGATTGATGGCTTTCAGCTGGGCTTTGGTTTTGCCTATCCCCAAGACTAATAGAGTACCGCCTGTAGCAGTACTATTTTTATCATAATAGCTGTTCACAATACTACCACCATCTCTACGGCCAACCAAGCGACCCACAGTATTAATATTACCATCCCCTCCATCAACAGCACTTAGGGAATAACTGTTACCGATGGTTCCAGAAACATAATATCCTACCAAGCCACCTACCCTATCACTACCACCAGCACCGCCAGTAGCCTTGCCAGTGGCATAGCTGTTTTGAATGGTGCCAGTATTATTATAACCTACCAAGCCACCTACCTTATCCTTACTATCAGCACCGCCATCGGTCTTGCCAGTGGCAGAGCTATTTTGAATGGTGCCAGTCCTATTATAACCTACCAAGCCACCTACACTGTCAGTACCATCACCGCCACTCACCTTGCCAGTGGCAGAGCTATTTTGAATGGTGCCAGTCCTATTATAACCTACCAAACCACCTACATAGTCACCACCACCACCGCCATTAACATTGCCAGTGGCAGAGCTATTTCGGATGAGGACTGCACCACTATTACTATGATGTGCATCATTATAACCTACCAAGCCGCCCACATCGCCATAGGAACCTGGGTTGACAGATACCAAGAGCCCCGCAGCAACACCCGATATTGTTCCATAATTATAACCTGCCAGAACCCCTGTATAATGCCTGGTACCCACGTACGTACTGGTAACTGAACCTCCTACAAAGGACAAGTTTTGGACTGTCCCCCCCAGGGCCCCAAAAAAGCCCGTGTAGTTGGAGCCATTGCTAATGGTTAGGTTTCTGATGGTGAAACCATTGCCTTCTAAGGTAGCGGTAAAAGGATAGCTATAGTTACCAACGGGATCCCAGTTTTTAGTATCAGGGCTAACTGGGGCTACTAAATCAATGTCCCCGAGTAGTTCATAGCCCTTGCAACCTACGGGATTAGTAGTAGGACAGCCCGCATCAGATGAATTACTGCCATCATTATAGTGAGTGCCGTCCATATCGTGGCGGATGTTGATTAGCTCCTCAGCAGTGGCAATTTCTATTAGACCGTTGTTGTCGTCATCCACGTCAGTGACGTCTAGGATGGTGTCATCGTCGTCATCGGTATCCTCGCCAGCATCCCGACAACCATCGGAATCGTAGTCGGTTTGGTCATTGCTCGTCCAGCCTTTGTCGCCGTTCTCGCACTTATCAAGCTCAATGCTATTGGCGTCAGTGCCAGAAATACCATCATTATCTTCATCAGTGCCATCACCACCATCTTGGTCCTCGCTAGTAGCATCCTGACAACCATCATCATCTTTGTCAGTGCCAGTGGTGGCGTCAGTGGTGCTGAGCCAATTTGTGTCACCTTCGGGACAGCTATCATCAACATCAGCTTTGCCATCATTGTCGTCATCAGTGCCATCACCACCATCTCGGTCCTCGCTAGTAGCATCCTGACAACCATCATCATCTTTGTCAGTGCCAGTGGTGGCGTCAGTGGTTCTGCTCCAACCTATGTTACCTTTGGCACAGCTATCACTATCATCATCTTTGCCATCATTATCGTCATCAGTGTCTTCAGGGCTGTCATCTTGGCAACCATCGGAATCGTGGTCGGTGGTGTCGTCGCTGGTGAAGAAATTGCCTTTTCGGCATTCGTCTAGATCGCTACCGACTGCATCAACATCGTCTACCCCGTCATTGTCGTCATCGGTATCCTCGCCAGCATCCCGACAACCATCGGAATCATAGTCGGTGGTGGTGTTGCTGATGAAGTCTTTATCAAGACTTTTTCGGCATTTGTCTAGCTCGCTGCCGTCTGCATCAACATCGTTGACCTCGTCATTATCGTCATCGGTGTCCTCGCCAGCATCCCGACAACCATCGGAATCGTAGTCGGTGGTGTCGTCGCTGATGAAGTCTTTATCAAGACTTTTTCGGCATTTGTCTAGCTCCTCGCCCTCTGCATTAAAATCGTTGACCTCGTCATTGTCGTCATCGGTGTCTTCAGGGCTGTCATCTTGGCAACCATCGGAATCGTAGTCGGTGGTGTCGTCGCTGATGAAGAAATTGCCTTTTCGGCATTTGTCTAGCTCGCTGCCGTCTGCATTAAAATCGTCTACCTCGTCATTGTCGTCATCAGTGTCTTCAGGGCTGTCATCCCGACAACCATCGCTGTCGTAGTCGGTGTCACCATTGCTCGTCCAATTAGTGTCACCCTGCGGACATTTATCATCATCACCTACCTTGCCATCATTATCTTTGTCTTTACCATTACCACCATCTTGGTCTTCTCCATAAGGATCTTTATCTTTGCAACCGTCGCCATCATGGTCGGTGGTGCTACTGCTGATGAAGTTTTCATCAAGGCTATTTTTGCACAGATCCTTGCTGTCGGGGACGCCATCGGAATCGGCATCAGCAGGCCCCCCGCCGCCTCCGCTGCTCCCCCCGCAGCTAGCTAAAAATAGAGCGAAAATACAAGCCGAAAGCAGTGATAATTTTTTCGTCAAAAGTTCTCCAGTTCAACCGAGGTGAATTTAACGTGGCAAGATGCTGGCTAAAAAGTATTGCTCAGCCCGATCAAGCACTCCAGCCCCGATATGGTACCACGATTTAACTCCGTGTCAAGTTTTTGGGTGGTGGTGGTTCACAGAAAGCGGGCGAGCAGGAAGAGATCTTTGCCTAATGGTTGTGAGGTGAGTATTTTCAGTTGTGGTAGGTCTGTAAGTCCTATCAGTCCGAGGTCTTGGCACCAGTTTAGGGCTTGTGATTGTCCCATCAGGCGTGGAGCGAGGTAAAGGGCGAGGGCATCGGCTGTTTGGGTTTGGATTAGGCTAGTGTAGGTTTGGGAGCCTCCTTCTACGAGCAGGGAGTTAATGGATAGTTGTTTTAGCCATTTAAGCAGATGAGGTATGGAAGGCTGGATGTGTTGAGTGTCTTGCCAGACTCGGATTCCTTTTTGTAGTAGTGAGCGGATGTTTTTTTGGGGAGCGTGGTTACCTACTGCCATGATAGGCGATTCAGAGGGTATGGGATTAGCTAGGCATCGCGGGGATTGTTGAGCTAGTTGGGCTTTGGAATCTAAGATAATGCGGATGGGCTGTGAGCGAGGCGGTGGTTTGAGTCGGACGGTTAGTAGGGGGTCATCATGGAGCACTGTTTTGTGTCCTACCAAGATGGCTTGATGCTCAGCTCGCAGTTGGTGAGCATGTTCACGGGCAGGGGGGCTGGTGATCCATTGGGAGTGATGATTAGCAGCAGCAAGTTTACCGTCTAGGGTAATGGCGACTTTGAGGGTAACAAATGGTCGTTTAGAAGGCAGAGGTTTTTGCCAATGCGGAGGGAGCATATTTTTTAGGGTTTGAGTACTTGACACTGGCATTATAGCGACGTATTTGAGTAGCGTGAGATAGGTTATCGGTCGGCAGAGGGGGAATTTTTGGGAGTGATATGGGCGTATATTGCCATGCCCTCATTTCTTTGGTAGCCGAGTAATTTTTTGACGGATTTTAGTTCTCGTCCATTTTTCAATAGTTGGATGGCGAGTGCATGTCTTAAGCTACGGGGCGTGAAATGTTGAGTAAGTCCCACTCTGGCGGCTCGGCGATTGATGAGCCTCCAAACTCCGATGCGGTCTAATCTTTTGCCACTGCGAGAAGGAAATAGCCAGGGTGCGGGGCGATTTTTGATCATTTTAGGGTGTGCGGTTCTAAGGTAGAGTGTTAGCAGCTTACAGCTTTGTTCGGAAAGCACTAGCGTACGAGCTCTACGGCCTCTAATTTGTAGGGCACTGGTCTTAAGTAGCAGATCGGCGGTGTTGATGGAGGTCAATTCGTTTAGTTTCAAGCCATAGTGATACAACAGTTCCAGCATAACGGCATCGCGCAAGCCTTGGGGGGTATCGGGGTTAGAGGCGGTCAGGAGTAGGTTGAGTTGTTCTTCTGGCAATGGTGGGGCAGGCATGGGAGGTAGGGCAGGTATCTGCAGGCGGAGGGAAGGATCATCGCTGATTAGTCCGTGCTGCTGGAGAAAGTGAAAAAACAATCGCAAAGAAGATAAATGACGATTCACTGAACGCGGTTTTAGCATTTGAGACAGCGTCATAAGATAGTTATGCAGATCGGCATGGGTGAGTAGTTTCAAGTCTGGCGGATTGATTTTTTTGGTGTTTGCCATCCAAGCGATAAAACGCTTTACATCCAAGCGATAGCTTTGCAGACTATTGGGGGAATAACCGCTCAGCTCCAGCCAAGCAGCAAATTGAAGCAAAAGGCGATTCACAAAAGCAGTATTCTATCAAATGGGGAAAGACAGGATTATGCTAGATACATCATTTACCTTCTACCATGCTTAAAAGTAAATTGTACTGATGCCGATATTATGAGTTGGCATAAATGCACCACTAGTGAAATGATAAAGTAAGGGACAAATTAGGCTTTTGGTTCGCGTATGATATGTAAGAGCCGTTTATGGTTCAAGTATTCGTAGGCCAGCCATTTTAACGGAACGTACTGATGTCCACCACCAATTTCAAGGGAGATTCTCCTCCTATTCGTAAGGAATCGGACTTATGCTCCATATTTCTACGCGGCGAGAAACCTCGCTCAAGTTGGGGAGTAGGTACAGAGCATGAGAAATTTGGGTTCTTATCCAATAATTCTCGCTTGCCCTACCATGGAACAAAAAATCAAGCTGGAATTAATATCTTGCTGGAGAAACTAGCAGATAAATCAATCGGGCAGGCGGTTTATGAGGGTAAGCATCCTATTGCCCTTAAAAGAAAAGATGGATCCTTTATCACGCTGGAACCAGGCGGACAATTTGAGCTAAGCGGCTTGGTACAGCCAGATACCTATCATACATGTCATGAGATGGGAGAGCATCTAAAAGAAATTCAAGGCATTTCAGCTGAACTCGGCTTGGGATGGCTCACAATCGGGCGTATTCCCTTTGTGCACGAGGCTGATTCTCCTTGGGTACCCAAAGAGCGTTATGCGATAATGCGGAAATATCTATCCACCAGAGGATCTATGGCTCTGGACATGATGCAGCATACCTGCACGGTACAAGTTAACTTGGACTATTCCGATGAGTCCGATATGGGACGCAAATTGCGTCTAATGTTACTATTGACGCCCCTAGTAACCGCCCTGTTTGCGGCTTCTCCCTTTGTAGACGGAAAACCGTGCGGTCGTTTATCCGAGAGAGCTTGGATCTGGGAGCATGTAGATTCTCATCGCGGTGGGTTTATTAAGCGAGCTCTGCATGCCGACTTTGGCTATGCAGATTATGTCCAGTACGCCCTGGATGTTCCCATGTTTTTTATTCAGCGTCAGGGTCGGCATTTGGATTGTTCAGGGCTGAGTTTTAGGGCTTTCTTAGAGCATGGCATGCAAGGAGAGCAAGCCCTAGAAGAAGACTGGGAAATGCACTTGACTACCATATTTCCTCACGCACGACTGAAGCAATTCATTGAGTGGCGTCCTGCCGATATGGGCTTACCCAGCATGGTATGTGTCCTGACCGCCCTATCTCGCGGCTTGTTCTATGAGTCACATGCCTTATCCGCCTTGGAAGACTTGGTAGCCGAATGGCCTCCCACAGATATGGATGCTCTCCAGCATCAAGCCATTGTTAAAGGACTGGAAGCTCAGCTGCTTAAGCGTCCTTTACGGGCTTGGGGACGTGAAGTACTGGATATCGCTGCTGGAGGTCTGCAAAGACTCGGCATTAGAAGACTCGGCATTAGAAGACTCGGCATTAGAAGACTCGGCATTAGAAGACTCGGTAGCGAGCCTCTCCAAGCGGATGAGCGAGGTTATCTTAATCCTCTATGGGAAGTGATAGAAGAGCGTAGCCAAGCAGAGCGACTGCTAGATTTGTGGCACGGAGCTTGGAAACAAGATATAAACGGTATCTTTAACTCAGATTTTTTCGTCAACAACCACGCCTCCAGCCAACAACTAATAGCCTCCCTGGACGCAGTACCACCTGAGATGTCCAACCTGAGACGCCAAACCTGAGATGCCCAACCCGAGATGCCAAACCTGCGATGCCCAACCTGAGATGCCCAACCCGCGATGCCAAACCTGAGGCAGTAGGCTCGTCTTTGATCTTTTGTTCCCTTCAGGCTTTGATATTTGTGCCATGTTGATAGATAACCACCACAATTTTGATGCTCGGGGTAGTAAAGACAACACGGAAGATAGCATACCTGAGGAGGTTATCATTACCACCCAGTCTGGCTCGGTTGCTGATGCTGAATGGGTAGAGACCATTAGGATAGAAGAGCTCACGGTCAACTGCATTGTGGGAGTGCTACCTCGTGAACGCCAGCGGGAACAACCATTGCTGGTGGATATAATCGCGAGGGCAGATTTTTCGGTAGCTGCCGAGAGCGGACAACTGAAACACACGGTGGACTATGTAAAACTAGCTGAAGCTACCAGTGATTTTATCCGTCAAGGAAAATTTCATTTATTAGAAACTCTTATCAGAAAATTAGCGTGCCAGCTTTGCCAGCAGTTCGGATTTCACTGGTTGCGTCTGATCATCAGGAAACCTCAGGCGATGACCCAAGCCAAAGCCGCCGCGGTCAGCTTATTTTATAGGCATCATCCGAACAAACAGAAATAAGCCAGTAACAATGTTTTGTAGCAGGGATGCCAACCTCGGTAGTGCCTCTAGTAGCAGCGTCTCCAGTAGTAGTGCCAACAGCTAATACAAACCAAAGAACAGCTTTAATTCATTCCGCCTAGAAATCTTCCTGCCTAGAAATCTTCCTGCCCAGAAATCTTCTTGCCCAAGAATCTTCCATGACAGATATCCACAACCTTCCAAAAAAAGACACCAAGAGAGACATCAAAAGGGACGCTAAAAAAGGCGTGCTAATTACTGGGGCTGGTCGCGGATTAGGACATGCCTTAGCTCTGCATTGGAGCCAAAAGCCAGTACATTTGATGCTACATGCCAACTCCAGCTTACAGGCAGTAGAAGAAATTGCCCGCCAAGCTCAATCGCAAGGTTCTCAAGTGGAAGTCCTGCAGGCAGATCTCTCTCAACCCGCAGCTCGTGAAGGCCTCTTCGCCCAAGTGAGAAAATGTTGCCCGAGCTTGTGCTTGCTTATCAACAATGCCGCGGTATTCCGCTCGGCACCATTTGATAAATGGGAAGCATCGGCTTTCTCTAATACCTTGGAGGTCAACTGTGCCGCAGTCCATCACCTGATATTGCTAGCTCAAGACTTGCTACGACGCGGGGCGCCATCTTCAATAATCAACATAGGAGATGCTGCTGCCGACCGCATTACCGCTCATAGCAACGACCCCGCCTATCATATTTCCAAACTAGGAGTGAATGTACTAACACGAAGCTTTGCTCAACAACTAGCTCCAGCTGGTATTCGGGTTAACATGGTATCGCCGGGCATGCTTCACAATAGCTTGAAACTCCCTACCGATGATAAAATCAACTTTCCTCTCAAACGCAAAGGCAGCTTTAGGGATGTCATCTCTGCCATAGACTATCTCTGCTCGCCGCCAGCCGAATACATCAGCGGTGCCAATGTTACCATCAGTGGCGGATGGAATTTATAGCGGGCGGAGTTTATAGCGGGCGGGATCTATGATCGTATCGCCTTTATCTATTCTGGGTATCTATTTTGGGGAGGGAGATTATTTTTGTACCTTAAATCGGGGATCATCATCCAGGGCGCCGCTCTCTATCCTGATGATGTCTACGATATCGCGATAATTACCACTACGGATGACATCCATGGGGGTTTTTCCACCTAAGGAGGCGTGGCTGGCACGCAACCAGTCATCTACTTTGTCGCGATCACCACGATGAAACATAAAAACTAATTCCAGTAGATCTTCCAGTTCGGAAGCTTGTTTTTGACTAGGTTCGGACATAGTTAAAAAGTACAATGAGAAATAAAAAGAGGATATTTCAAGGTTATCTGCCGAAGGGCAATTTATCCACCACAAAGAGGATATTTTTCAGTCTACCATGAAATAAAGTATCTTGTTGGCTTGACTTATCAGCTGTTATTTTTTAGATTAGCAATTCAGCGGTACGCGGGAGTAGCTCAGTTGGCTAGAGCATCAGCCTTCCAAGCTGAGGGTCGCGGGTTCGAATCCCGTTTCCCGCTTTTTTGCTCTCGGGCGAGGATGTAGGTAAGGAATATGCATTGCCACTTATTAGGTAACCAAAGGAATAGCTAAGATGATTGATATAGTTGAGAGATTTTGCATAAGTATTTTTTCAAGCAGGAGTGAGGGGTATAGGCTTGTAGATTGGCGCGGGGTAGAGCAGTCTGGTAGCTCGTTGGGCTCATAACCCAAAGGTCGGAGGTTCAAATCCTTCCCCCGCTATTCCTTCCCTCGCTATTCTTAATGAGAAAACAGGTCACCCCTATTTTTCGCGATAACTGATGGCTACCATGCAATTCATTAGTGAGACAAAAGCAAATGCTAGGTTCTGATATTTTCAAAAGAATCCCTATTGCTCGTCGTAAAGGCAGTGGCAATTTGGAATGGGGTGCTACGGGGACGAATTATCGCTTGCAGTTCTGGGGCTTATTTCAGCATCAGCATCGGTTGTTGGTGGATGCTATGCGATTAAACTGGGTAGCACTTTGCCTCACTCTGCTTACCGTTTTGGTACTACTGAGCTTTAAGGGTGAGTTTCCGAGTTGGTTGTCCTATGTGCCGATGGTGTTATCGCTGCTTTTATTTTTGGCGTTGATCCGCTTTGGATTGCAATTCAGGTCCTATGTCAAAAACTGGAACGATATGGAATACTCCCTCTTAGCAGAAAGAAGTGATAATTCCACCACCAAAGTGGATGGCAAGGAGGCTCGGGTTTTCAAAAAGGAGCCTGCTTTTCGTAGTCAGGGTAGGTTGGATCGCTGGGACCACAGACCGTGTACCAGTTGTGGTCGCAGGCTGGGTTTATCGGTGGCTACTTGTCCTCATTGTGGTTCTCAGCAAAAAACTCTCCTCCACAATTAGCTTCTCTACAATTAGCTTCTCAATAATTAGCTTCTCAATTGTGGTTCTCAGCAAAAAACTCTCCTCCACAATTCTTCTTGAATGCTTGTTATTCACGGATTTTAGGCACGCTATAGTTCGTGGCAATAGTTCGTGACTATAAAATTCGTGACAATAATTTGTGAGAACTAAATTGAGAAGCTCACTGGCAAAAGTGACACAATTCGCAGCAAGGATTAGCAGCAAGGATTAGCAGCAAGGATTAGCAGCAAGGATTAGCAGCAAGGATTAGCAACAAGAATTAGCAACAATGACTAGTGAGCTGGACGCGTATCGCTACACCCTGCCTGATGAATTAGTGGCACAATATTCGTGTAAGCCCGCTGATGTCTCTCGCATGATGGTCTTGCCGCGCGGTAGTGATGATTGGGAGCATCGCCGATTTCAGCAATTTCCCCAGTTGCTTCCGCCGCGTTCTCTGCTGGTAGTTAATGATACCCGAGTGCAGCCTTGTCTTTTGGAGGCACGCCTCCCAAATGGGGTGCTCTTGGAGGCTCTACTGACCCAGCAATGCACCGAAGGGAGGTGGCAGGCCTTGATAAAGCGAGCTCGTCGGGTGAAGTCGGGCATGCTGATTTCCTTTGCCAGAGGAGACCTAAAAGCGGTGGCTCTAGAGCGTTGCGGAGAGCATGACGAACAATGGTTATTAGAATTTGAAAATCCCAAAACCCTAAAAGACCGACTACAGCAACATGGATTAGCACCCTTGCCCCCCTACATACGCCGCTTAAATCCTACTCGGGTGGCTACCGCGGCTGCCGATAAAAATGACTACCAAACCATATTTGCTCGCTGTGATGGTTCCATCGCGGCTCCCACGGCTGCCATGCACTTTACTGCTCGCACCTTGAAGGAACTCCAAGAAAAAGAAATTAAGCTGGCATTTATCACCCTCCACATAGGAGTAGGCACATTTACCCCTCTTACTGCTGAACAACTTAAAAAAAACCAACTGGCAGCCGAATGGATAAACATCCCTACCGAAACCGTACAAGCCATCAAACACGCTAAAAAGCACCAAAATCCAGTGGTAGCAATCGGTACTACCACCGTCAGAGCACTGGAAACATGGGGAGAACATCAATCGCCCGCTTTTTTTCAGGGAAATAGCCTGCTATTTATCCGCCCAGGGCATCGCTTCTTGGTGGTAGATGGCTTGCTGACGAACTTTCACCTCCCCGCCAGCAGTCTGATACTGCTTACTGCAGCTTTCCATGGCCGCACTCAGCTACTAAATGCTTACCATGAAGCCATCCAGCAAAAATATCGCTTCTATAGCTATGGAGACTGCATGCTAATAAAATCTTGGCGATAGTCCCTCCAAAGAAATATTTTGATTGAAGAATTAAATTCTTGTTGCTAGGGTAAGGGCATGGAAGAATGGAGATACTGGGGGACTAAATGGAAGCAGATTGCATTCCCAAATTATCCGACATATTCTTTGCTAGATAAATGGAACCAGCTAGAAAACTAGAAAAAGACCCAGAAATATATTCTAAGCGTGGGGTCTCAGCCCATAAGGACGAAGTCCGCAGGGTGGCAGCTGCCAATACGAACGGATTTATTTTTAAGGGGGCATTCTGCAATTTGACTGAGGATTTATTGGGAAATGATCCCGAGTGGTGCTCTTTGCAACATACCGATGGAGCTGGAAGCAAGGGCATAGTTGCATATCTATATTACGAGGAAACAGGGGATTTACAGGGCTTTGAAAGTTTGGCACATGATGCCTTAGTAATGAATACCGATGATATGTTGTGCGTGGGGGCTTTGGGTCCCTATTTGTGTTCTAATACGGTTGCTCGCAATACCCATCGCTTGCCACCAGAGGCTTTGGAAGCTTTCTTGCGTGGACTTAGGAAATCAGCGGAGTTTTTTAAGAAATGGGGAGTGGAAGTCTGCCTGACAGGCGGAGAAACTGCCGATGTAGGAGATGTCGTGCGAACCATGCTGGTGGATGTCACCCTGACTACCCGAATGAAAAAATCCCGAGTGATAGATGGCAGTAAAATTGCCCCAGGGGATGTCATAGTAGGATTGTCATCTTTTGGCAAAACAACTTATGAAGAGCAGTACAATAGCGGGATAGGTAGCAATGGTCTCACTTCTGCCCGCCATGACTTACTCTCAGAAAGCTACGCCAAGCAATACCCCGAAACCTTGGAACCCCGCCTCGTTGATTCAAATCTGCATTATAAAGGCAATTTTTCCATCCAAGATACCCTTGAAGGCACACCGCTTTCCATCGGGCAAGCCCTTCTTTCCCCTACTCGGAGCTACATTCCCATCATCAAACCATTGCTGGAAAAACATTCAGATTTGGTATCGGGGCTGGTACACTGCACTGGAGGTGGTCAAACCAAGTGCTTAAGACTGGGACACGAAATCAACTATGTTAAAGACAATCTATTTGATCCGCCACCGCTATTTGAATTGATAGCAAATACCAGCCAAGCATCTCGGAGGGATATGTACCAAGTGTTCAATATGGGGCATCGCATGGAGGTAATTGGTGATCCTCGGCTGGTACGGGTGCTTGAAGAATTAGCCAAGCCTTTAGAACTAGAGGTACGCGAGATCGGGCGTTGTGTGAAATCTGGAGTTAGAAATATTAACCAAGTATCTATTGAGATCCCCAAAAATGTCTCTGATGGGAGAGCCGATGGAGTCTCTAATGGGAGAGCTGATGGAGTATCCGATGGGAGAGCCGATGGAGTCTCTAATGGGAGAGCTGATGGAATCTCTAATGGGAGAGCCGATGGAGTATCCGATGGGAGAGCCGATGGAGTCTATAATGGGAGAGCTGATGGAATCTCTAATGGGAGAGAGCTCCCGAAGGTGGTATCCAGCGAGATTGGCGAGCGGCATATCATTTTTCAGGCATATTCTCCTAAATCCAGGGGGTTTTGAGAAGTTGCGTTGACTTATGTATGTTAGGATGGGAAGAGGGAGGATGGTTGAGGATGGTTGGGGAGTGAGTGTTTTTATCAGTGGAGTTTTTGGCGATTGGAATTGGTAGATGGAAAAGCAAAACAGGAAATTCTTATTGGGTTTAGTGGCAGTAGTGGGGTTCATCATGTTGCTGAATGGTTTGGCACACAAGGGGACGGGGGATCAGGAGCTGGCGTACAGTGATTTTTTATCGCAGGTGAAGCAGGGGGAGGTATCGGAAGTGCTGATGTCTGGGGATAACGTTTTTGGGACCTTAAAGAGTGGCGAGAAGATTAAGGTAATTACGCCATCGGACGCGGGATTGGTGCCATTACTGCGTAGCCAGAGGGTAGTTATTTCGGTTCGTTCGCCGGAGGTTGGTTCGTGGCCTTTGCGATTTTTGGCGGGTTGGGGTCCCTTACTTTTGCTGGTGGTGGTTTTTGTTTTTTTTGCTAGGCGTATGCGTGGCGGGTTGGGGAGTAAATTATTTTCGTTGGGGAAGAGTCGTGCTTATCGGGCGGATGAAGCGAAACAGAAGGTAACTTTTGCAGATATTGCTGGAGTGGAAGAAGCCAAAGAGGAGTTGGTGGAGATTGTTGAGTTTTTGAAGGATCCTAAGAAATTTAGCAAGTTAGGAGGTCGTATTCCCAAGGGGGTGTTATTGGTAGGGCCTCCGGGCAGTGGCAAGACCTTGTTAGCGAAAGCGGTAGCTGGTGAGTCAGGAGTGCCATTTTTTTCGGTGAGCGGTTCAGATTTTGTAGAGATGTTTGTGGGAGTGGGAGCTAGTCGGGTGCGTGATTTATTTGAGGAGGGTCGTAAGAATGCTCCTTGCATTTTGTTTGTGGATGAAATTGATGCGGTTGGTCGTCGTCGGGGGTCTGGCTTGGGGAATGGTCATGATGAGCGCGAGCAAACCTTGAATCAGATCTTGGTGGAAATGGATGGTTTTGAATCTTCAGAAGGGGTGGTGGTACTAGCGGCTACCAATCGGGCTGATGTGTTGGATAGGGCTTTGTTACGTCCTGGTCGTTTTGACCGTACTGTTAATGCTCCTTTGCCTGATTTGCGTAGTCGGAAACGAATTTTGGCTATTCATGCTTCTAAGGTGCGATTAAAAAAAGGAGTAGATCTGTCGGTGGTCGCTCGGGGAACCCCAGGGTTTTCTGGAGCCGACTTGCGTAATTTAATCAACGAATCTGCCTTGTATGCTGCTCGCTGCAATCATAAGAGTGTTGCTTTAGAGCATCTGGAATGGGCACGGGACAAGCTATTGATGGGGCCAGAGCGGCATAGCATGGTGATGACTGCCAAAGAGCGTAAGAATACTGCCTATCACGAGGCAGGTCATGCCATTGTGGGAGGGTTATTGCCTCGGGCGGATGATGTACATAAGGTCACCATTATTCCTCGTGGTCACTGCTTGGGACTAACTAGCTTTATGCCTCGTGAGGAATTACATAATCATGATAAGGAATACTTGCTGGAGTCTATTGTGGTAGCCATGGGTGGTCGGGCCGCCGAAGAATTGGTATTTGGGGAAATAACCACTGGGGCTGGAGGCGATATTGTGCAAGCTACTCGCACGGCACGCAAGATGGTTACCGCTTGGGGCATGAGCAAACTGGGACCTCTGCATTTGGAAAATGAATCCCAAAACATGTTCTTAGGTCGCAGTATTAATGTGGAACGCCCTTATGGAGAATATACTGCAGAGTGTATAGATGCTGAAATGAACAGCATTCTGAAATCTTGCTACCAAAAAGCTAAAAAATTGCTTTCCGAAAACCTAGCAGTGCTTCATGCCCTAGCTAAGCGTCTGATGGAAAAAGAAACCGTAGAAAGCGAAGAATTACTGAAAATAATCAAAACAGCATGATACCCCTACTGTATCGGGTATTATTCACCTGTTTCCCAAAGCGACTATTTAGTAGCTGTTTAGGTAAACTGGCTTCGGCATCGCTTCCTGCTTGGTTGCTTAAATGTGTCATCCGTGTTTATGCAGGCTGGTTTCGTATCAACCTCGGTCAATTTGAAAAAACAGACTGGCAGTGTTTCAATGAATTCTTTGTTCGCACCTTACGCCCCGAAGCACGTAAGTTATCGCTACCACCAGTCCTTTCATCTCCTTGTGATGGTAAGATCATCCAAGGCGGAACGGTTAATAACGAGCAATTCCTGCAAATAAAAAACCAGTCTTGCTCCCTGGGCGGACTCTGGGGGGCGAATATTTTTCCTAAGGCTCCCCCAGCCTCAGCATTTGAAAGCGGTAAATTCCTCAGTATCTACCTCAGTCCGCGTGATTACCACCGATTTCATCTCCCCTGTGATGCCCAAATTAAATGGCTGGTTCATATGCCCGGTGACCTCTGGACTGTAAGCCCTTTAGGATTGCGTGCTATCCCTGGCCTATTTCTGCGTAATGAGCGTATTGCCCTCGGGATGAATTCCTCCTTTGGGCAGTGGATATTCATTGCCATCGCGGCTACGGGCGTGAGTAATATCCAGCTTTCTTTTTCTGGGGATACTAACAATCAATCTCATTGGCGACCTACCTTTAGGGAGATCAAGCCAACTTGCAATTTGAAACAAAATCAAGAACTAGGTAAATTCTTGATGGGCTCCAGCTTAATGTTGGTTTTTCCTCCTAATGCAGTTACTCTTTCTTCTTCATTAAAGCCAGGGAAACCTCTACTTCTTGGGCAAAAGATAGGGGCCATTAAATGAAAAATGAATTTGACACAGGATAATTTATGTGTTCCAATGCGGCGGGTGCAAGGTACGTTTTAGGGTGGTGCTGTGTTGCACGAATGGCTAGAAGTGTTGCACGAATAGCTGGAAGTGTTGTACGAATAGCTGGAAGTGTTGTACGAATAGCTGGAAGTGTTGTACGAATGGCTAGAAGTGTTGTACGAATAGCTAGAAGTGTTGTACGAATAGCTAGAAGTGTTGTACGAATGGCTAGAAGTGTTGTACGAATGGCTAGAAGTGTTGTACGAATGGCTAGAAGTGTTGTACGAATAGCTAGAAGTACTGTGATAAGGTTAAGTGAGTTAAGTAAAAGGTGCAGAGTGGTTAAGAATGTTTTGTGCTTAAATACGAATTTTAGCTCCAAATAGTACACTTTGACGAATATCTATTTGCTTATGTAGGTTGATTGCGTTAGAATCATCCCTATATGCAGTGATTATTGCAATTTTGCCCAGGTCTGCTCAACGAATTTCAGCTATGTTATTCAGCTATGTTATTGTGTGGTAGTGCTGATATTCTGCTTGAAGAGACATCATAACATTCCAGAGCATTAAATTTTATAGCATTTGCAACAATGATATTCTAACCCAAGGAGAAATATGGATAGAGAAGAAGTCGCAAGACATGCAGAAGAAATAGAAAACGAGCGTCAGCGTAAACTGAAAGGCTTGTTGGGTGTTCTTAAAGAGCCAGATTTTGTTTCTCCCGAGCTAACCATAAAAAATAGTCCTCTTCATCAAGAGGCCCACCGGATGGGGATAGAGAGTGTTGCTCACTATATGCGGGTGCTGGAAGCACAAAGGCGTGCTCATCGCCGCCGAATGTTTGCGGCTGTCTTGGGCACGGCCATGCTGGCGGGGCTTGTAGTATATGGCTACTATTTGTACCAGAATACTCCTCATCTGGTGCGTGGAGTGTTGGGCATTGAAGGACCATCTTCTTTGGATAGCCCCTATGTCTTCAATGGCAGGCAAGGAGGAAAACATACTGTTCTGGAAGGCGATTCTCTCTGGAGGTTGTCCGATGCATGGTATCGCCAGGGATATCTGTGGCCCGCCATACTCAGAGCCAATCCCCAGCTGGAAGACCCCGATCTATTGAGTATCAGTGCTGTGGTCAACATTCCTGCTCTGGAGGATGCCGAGGGCAATCCTACCCGAGAACGCGGTATCGTTGCCGATGGCTATGTCGCTGCCTACAACAGCTATAAAAAACTGGAACGCTCGGGGTATTTATTATATCTCTGGGCCGCCCGTCTGCACGATCAAGAGGTGGTGGAACGGTTGGAAGGCGAAATTGACGCCAGCGATATTGGAGAAACTGATGTTCGTCCCTCACTCCCAGAAGGATACCCAGCACAAGATGAAAATCTGGAACCACAGGAAGAAGTAGAACAAGAATAAGCTTGGGTGAAAATCTAGCGTATTCTTGGCAAGCTATAAAGATAGTCGGGCTTAGGTGAAAATCTAGCGGATTCTTGGCAAGCTGCAAAGATAATCGGGCTTAGGTGAAAATCTAGCGGATTCTTGGCAAGCTGCAAAGATAGTCGGGCTTAGGTGGGGGGGGGGGGGGTCTTCAGGCACGCTGTATGCATATGTACGTATAGGATCATCGGGGTTTGTCGGGTACGGGGGGGAGTGAGTGGGAGTACTGAGCAGGGATACTGAACGGTTATCTGAGGTACATCATTGTGTTTTTTAAGAGGTGTGAATTGCGGCGATTAGGGAGTATTGTCATCACACCCTGGATTGGCAGGATAGCCAGGGGAGGATTGATCTGGCGAGGGGTGTATCTGGTATTTTTGCTATTGCTAGGCAGCGGAGCTGTTGCCAGCGAAAGCACTCTGGCTCGGAGCAAGGAGGTCGGTGAGTTTGAGATTGGTTGGCGGCAGGGTCAGCTAGAAGCAAGGATACTACCCAAACAGAATGAGGGGTATATTCAGCTATCTGAGCGTTTAACGGGTACTGCCCAGTGGGCTAGTGGGTTAGAGATTCTGAACCAAAAACAGGTGGTTCGCTTAGGGAAGCCAGTACGGGTTAGATTGGAATGGTTGCCTTTTTCCGTGCAAGGGTTGTCATTAAGAAAACTTTATCCTGAAGATAAAATAAGCCAGCGAGGTTGGATACATAGGGTTTCTCACCCTCATGAAAAACTGATTAGCTTATCTCAGGCATATACTGGTGATAAACGCCGTTATCTAGAGCTGGCACGCTATAATCGGTTAGCCAATCCCGATGTTCTGCGACTGGGACAAATGGTGGTCATCCCGCTGGATTGGATTCCGAGTGAAATGGGCTTCGGCAGGAATAGCTTGAAATTGCCCTTGCGACTAGAAAAAAAATCATCAGGACAACTTAGGGCAAGTTATCGGGTACTACCGAGTGATTCCTTGTATCGGCTGCTGGAGCGATTCACCGACCAAGAACACGCCGATGAATTCAAACGCATGTCTGGGGAACTAGCCCGACATAATAATATCAAGAACCCAGCCCACCTGCCGATAGGCAAAAAGCTATATATCCCCCTAGCTTGGCTAAGCAATGAATGGCTTAATATCCCCACCACTACTCATCAAAGAACTATTGTTGGTAAAAGTTCTAATAGAAGTATCAGCTCAAATAACAAGAGCAGCAATGCAAAAGGAACTACACAGAATAAATCCATCCTGCATGTGTTGATCGATGCTGGCCATGGCGGTAAAGACCCAGGAGCAGTTTATCGGCATCCGAAAACTAAGGCTACCTTGTCCGAGCATGAAATTGTCTATGACATAGCTCTGCGTCTAGAAAAAATGGTGCGTGCCGCCGGACATAAGCCCTATCTAACTGTGCGAGATCATCATCAGAAGGGTCCCATTCAACACCTGCAAACGGCTATTCGGGGTGGTGAACGAGTACAAGTCACTCCCCCCTACCTCATGGACTCATCGCATGTCGCAACTAATATGAGGGTGTTCTTAGTCAATGATCTACATCGCAGATTACGAAAAAAAGGAGTGCCCGAAAATAATATCCTGCTTATTAGCATCCATGGCGATGCCCTCATCAAAACCATGCGAGGTGCCATGTTCTACTATCCAGATCACCTACTACGCTCCTCAGAATTTTACCCCAAGGGAAATATCTATCAACGCCGCAAAGAAGGAGTCCCCTCGCGAATTCATTTCTCAGCCCAACAAAGACGCAAAATAGCTGAAAACAGTCGTAAATTGGCTCTTTCCATCCAAAGGAGCTTTAAGCAAAATCAGCTACTGGTTAGTACTCGCAGACCAGTACGCAGCTTCTATTATCGCCAAGGAGAACGTGCCTTGCCCGCTATCTTGCACTACAGCCCTATCCGCTCTTCCATCCTGTTGGAAATCTCAAACCTTAACAATCCCCAAGACCTAACCCTGATGATCACTCCCGCCGCTAGACAAAAGGTCGCTAAAGCTATCTATCAAGCCGTGATTCACCATCGCACCCCCTAAACTATCGGCTCCCTTTTATATTGAGTCCCTATCTGATACGCTCAAGATAGGACTTGAAAACAGGAATTTGCCAAAGACCAGTGCCAAAACCAGTGTCAAAGACCAGTGTCAAAGACCAGTGCCAAAACCAGTGTCAAAGACCAGTGCCAAAACCAGTGCCAAAACCAGTGTCAAAGACCAGTGCCAAAAACCGATGCTGATCATATTAAAAAACTGAATGTGAATCTGCCGTGCAACTAAGGCTGTTTAATACCCTCACTCGCAAAAAGGAGGTTTTTAAGCCGCTTATCGCGAAACGAGCAGGTATTTATACCTGCGGTCCGACCGTGTATGCACGAGCTCATATCGGCAATTTACGCAGCTATTTGTTTCCAGATTTGCTAAAGCGGGTGTTAGGTGCCTTGGGGCTGGAGGTATGCCATGTGATAAACATCACCGATGTAGGACATCTAATTTCTGATGCCGATGAGGGAGAAGATAAAGTAGAGCGTGCTGCCCGTGTTAATGAATGCTCAGCTTGGGAGATTGCTCAAGAATACACCGACTACTTTTTACAAGATATTAAGCAATTGGGTATTCAGCTTCCCGATCATCTACCCCGCGCTACAGAGCACATCACAGAGCAGATTGACCTGATTAGAAATCTGGAAGCCAAGGGGTTCACTTATCGCACCTCAGATGGGATTTATTATCATGCTAGGAATTTTGCAGATTATGGTCGTCTGGCTCGTTTGGACCTTAAAGGTTTGCGTTCGGGAGTCCGAATAGAAGTGCATGGCAAGAAGGGGAAAAGTGATTTTGCCCTATGGAAATTCACTGCCGAGGGTGTAGAGCGTCAGATGGAGTGGGACAGTCCTTGGGGTAGGGGATTCCCAGGCTGGCACGTTGAATGCTCTGCCATGTCCATGAAATATTTGGGAGAAACATTTGATATTCACACTGGTGGTAGCGACCATATTCCAGTTCACCATACTAATGAGATAGCCCAATCTGAAGTTGCGACTGGTAAGCGTTTTGTTAATTATTGGATGCATGGGGCATTTTTGGTTCTCAAGGAGGGGCGGATGGGAAAATCGGAAGGGAATATGCTGAGCTTGGATTCCCTGCTTGCCGAGGAAATAGAACCCTTGGCGTTTCGTTATTTGGCTTTTAACAATCATTATCGGCAATATTTGCAGTTTTCTTGGTCTGCATTGCGAGCTGCTGAGTCTGCCCTAATGCATATGAGGTACTTAGTACGAACTGCTTTTCAGCAAATTAACCAGCCTGCCGTTCCGACTTTATCTTCCCCAGCTGATGATCTGCAGCAGTCCATAATGGAAGTTCTCTGTGATGACCTCAATTCTCCGCGGGCTTTGGGATTGTTGTGGCAGGCAATGCGTGATGATAGTTTGGAGGCTCAGAAGAAATGTGATCTGGTCGCTTGGGTTGAACCCTTGCTGGGATTAGGGCTATTAGATTTCAGTCGTTTAAGAGCTGCAGAAACAGATTTTCAGACCATCCCAGATGAGGTGAAATCATTGGCAGATGCTCGCCAGCAAGCCAGAGAGCAAAGAAAATGGCAGCAGGCTGATGACCTACGTAAGACATTGCTGGAGGCAGGTTATGCGGTAGAAGATAATCCCAACGGCTACAAACTGGAACGCCTGAAATAAAGATTCCCCCTAGCACCTCAGACCCTAAGAATATCCCCTAGCACCTCAGACCCTAAGAATATCCCCTAGCACCTCAGACCCTAAGAATATCCCCTAGCACCTCAGACCCTAAGAATATCCCCTAGCACCTCAGACCCTAAGAATATCCCCTAGCACCTCAGACCCTAAGAATATCCCCTAGCACCTCAGACCCTAAGAATATCCCCTAGCACCTCAGACCCTAAGAATATCCCCTAGCACCTCAGACCCTAAGAATATCCCCTAGCACCTCAGACCCTAAGAATATCCCCTAGCACCCCAGACCCTAAGAATATCCCCTAGCACCCCAGACCCTAAGAATATCCCCTAGCACCCCAGACCCTAAGAACATCCCCTAGCACCTCAGACCCTAAGAATATCCCCTATCCCAAAGAGACTGCCAATCCTCTCCTGCCAATCCTCTCCTGCCAATCCTCTCCTCCCAATCCTTCTCCTGCGAGCTCCTTATTCTTGCTCTATGTTGTACTTAGGTAGCTGACTGTTTTTGCTCTCGTAGTCTTTGAGTTGTACTTCGCACAAATCTTGGGCTGTTTCTTTATCTGGCAAAGTGCCAATGCACTCGCTGGAGTCGAAATCCCAGCCTTGTCCACGGTGATCCTTGACAACTTCATCCAGATCTTTCTCTGTGTTGCCGAAATAGACGATCGTGCTACCCTTGGTTAGCTTATATACATAGTATTCGTTCATGTTCCTCCTGTGATCACGTACCCACCCGATTGTATCCCTTTTCTTGCCCTTATTTTTACATTTATGCTTGAAGAGTTCCAATTATAATAACTTGGGTGTACCAACTTATCACAAACCAGATGCTAAAACAAATACATACCAGAATCAAATTTTCTTTATAGAGTGTTCTTAGATCTCTTTTTTAAGCGACCTCCTAAGATGTGTTGTACTGCCTCTAAGGTGCCCGGAATTAGGGGTTTGAGGGCGGAAATTTCATCCATTGATACCCAGCGTACTTGGGCGACCTCTTTTTTATTAGGATAAGGTTCGGCTTCAGGGTTATTCAGTAGAACTTCCATCCAAAGCAGATCAAATTCTCCATCGTAACTGATGCTGCTCCCCAGCATGGCAATGGTATTTCCATCTAAGTTAACTTCTTCTTTTAATTCGCGCTGAGCACAAGCACCCGGCAATTCGCTTTTTTCCATTACTCCACCGGGAAATCCCCAACAGCCCGGGGCTCGCGACAAATTCGGGCCGCGTTGGATCATCAGTACCTGCTTTTCTTGATTGCGAACCACCGCCAAAGCACCCTGAGGACGCGTTAAATCGCGAAGCAACCAATACCGACCACCTTGTTTTAAGCACAATTCGTCAAGAGTACGATAACGATCCTCCAGCTGTTTAATCTCTTTATGTTCAGAAGCTAAATCTGGCCAGGCAGGTAATTTGAACTCAGCAAAACTTCTCACGGAAACCGCACTCTCAATGGAAGCTAGCAACTGCTGATAAAAATTCCCCAGAACCTCAGCAGACAAACCACTCAAAGGAGCACGCCTCCCATGAAAACAACGCTTTGTCCGTCTACACAAGCTCAACAGCCATTCCAGATATTCTCTCTCTCCCAAGCACTCCTTATCCAAAGATACCTCATCCCAACGCCTGTAAATGTGAAACAAATTGGCAACATCCTGAAACAAATACTTATACACAGCATCGGTAATTCCCTTATTGCCTCCTTGCTTCATCAAACTGGTCAGCATAAAGCTCACCTGACGAGAACTTAGCTTATCGGTGCGTTCAATCCCGAATAACCGCTCCAAACGCTTGAGAGAAATATGGTCCCGTTGAGTGCGTTTCTTGAACTCTCTTTTTAAGTCCAAGTGCCCAATCCGCTTTAGTATTACGGCATCCTTTTCTGAAATGTGATACTTGTCTATCCGCTTTTGTAACCACGGAACATCATTATCTGAGCCAGAAAAAGACAATAAACTAGCTTGGGGATGCTGCTTCTGAAATGCTTGCAACTGCCGCAAAAACCAACAAACTAGCTCCTTTTCCTCATCCCGAGAAACAATGCTGGCAATAGTACACTTTAAATCAGAGGCAAAATCATCATATACTCCCATTCCCACCATGCAAATCACTGGGGACTCATTAACGAAAGAATTAGCCATCTCTAAATCAAAGGCTATTACTAGCTTTCCATTCAAAATAGGATCACATGACTCTGAGTGATACTGGATATGCATAAATACTTATGGAAACACAACATGCCAACAGCTAGCATTATCAACCGTTTAACACACTGAAGCTGAAACTGCCTGCATTATTTTTGCCATGTACATTTATCGGGTGTAAAAAGGTGAAGAGTGATTACTTTGGCTACCTAGCAGGGCTGTAAAGGACTGACATAAGACTACTCGGCAGAAAAATGTGATTTTTCTTATACAACATTAACTAAAATAGAATATTTGACATGAATAATGTAATAAATAGAAATCAAATTGAAGAATTAAAAAATAATACTAAGACACTTTTTAGTTTTTTTGGAACTCAGAGTGATGGGAAAATCATATATACTCTTGAAAAGCTTGGTAAATTAGAAAATGGATACAACAAAGAACCATTGTTATATCTATTGAATAAAAAAAACAATAGGATAAGAACTCTTGCTATAAAAAATCTAGCCAAAATAGGTGATATTTCTTTATTAGATATCTTTGTAAAATATGCCAAAGAAGATGATAGTACAAATGTAAGGCGAGAAGCCATCTCAGCTATTGGAAGACTACGTAACGAAAAAATAATTCCAATTTTAATTCAATTTTCATCAGACAAAGATCCAAAAATTGTAATGCAAGCTATTAGGGGGTTATTAATGTTTTCTAATAGAAAAGATGTTAAAATCAAACTTGAGAGATTAATTAATCACCCAAATGAATTAATTAAAGAAGTTATTGATAGAGAGATCAATAGCAGTAAATTTACATCAATATCAAATCAAAAACATGATGAATTTCCGTTATTTATGAAAAATAAAATTGTTAACGGTGATGTTCAAGAAACTCTACAATATATTCCTGATGAATCAATTCATCTAACTTTTACATCACCACCTTATTATAATGCAAGAGATTATTCAATTTATCAGAGTTATGCAGAATATTTAAATTTTTTAGAAGATGTTTTTAGAGAAGTACATAGAATTACAAAAGAAGGGAGATTTTTTATCTTAAATACTTCTCCAATTATTATTTCTAGAATTAGTCGTGCACATTCAAGTAAAAGATATCCGATACCATATGATATTCATCCTCTACTTGTAAAAATGGGGTGGGAATTTATTGATGATATAATTTGGGTAAAGCCTGAAGCAAGTGTAAAAAATAGAAATGCAGGTTTTTTGCAGCATAGAAAACCATTAGGATATAAGCCAAATGCCATTACTGAAAGTCTAATGGTTTACAGAAAAAAAACAGATAAATTAATTGATTGGAATATCAAACAATATAGCTGGAGAAAAGTAGAAAAAAGTAAGATCAAAGAAAAATATGAAACAACAAATGTTTGGTATATAGATCCTGTTTTTGATAAGGTACATAGTGCGGTATTTCCTCTAGGATTATGCGATAGAGTGATAAAATATTACTCTTTTTCGGGTGATTTAGTTTTTGATCCTTTTGCTGGTAGTGGAACACTTGGAAAATCGGCAATAAAACTTGAAAGAAATTTTTTTTTAACCGAGAAAGAGGAAAAATATATAAACATAATGAAGCGAAATTTAATTAAAAATGAAGATTTTTTTAGATCATATAAAATAGAAACTAATTTTATGCAATTAAATGATTTTATTTCTTTAACCAAGGTTGAATTATGACAATAACAGATAGGATAGTTAAAAATATTATAAAACACCTTCTAAAAGGTGAGGATTATAGAGTTGTAATTCTTAGATTAATAAATGAAGAATTTTTACAATTCTCAATTGATTTTTTCAAAAGTATTGTAGATGCAAAGTTAAGAAACAAAGGTATTACTGTTGATTGGTATAAAAAAGTTTTTCTTGATCCTAATCTGCCATCAGAAGAAATAGCTATTAATTCAGGATTAAACAAAAAAACAATTAAGAATATGTTCAATTCATCAAAAAAAAGCATTGTAATTGGTGCCTCAAATGAACACTATGACATTTTGTATGAATCAATAAAACATCTTATAGATGCTGAACATGGTCTGGAATTGACACTTACAATAAAATTTAATGGGATAAGTGTAGATTTGAATATTAGTGAAAGTTTAATTGTTATAAATACATTAGCTGTAAAGAGGTCAGCAATAAGAGGAGGACTTTGGAGTACAGCTGGTAAAAGAGTAGAAAAACCTCTTATGCAAACACTTTGTAAATTATACGGGGTATCAAAAGATAATTATTCATTAGAAATAAAAAATGATGATTCTGAGAGAGAAGTTGATTTTTATCTGAAAAAAGGAGGTGATCTGTATAAATGTGAAGTTAAGCTTATGGGAAGAGGTAATCCAGAAAGTGCTGATTCTGTAATAGCAAGAAGTAGTAGAATTTTTGTTGCAGACAAATTATCAGATGCAAATAAAAAACAATTAGATAATTTAAAGATTGAATGGGTAGAATTAAGAGCTGATAATGGCTTCACAAAGTTTGCTACTGTTTTAGAAAATTTACATATCCCACATTCTAAATTGAAGGGTGATAGTAAATTAGACAATATATTTGAAGAAATATTTTAATAAAAATAAATTTATTTGTTTTGTTGCCAATATTTACACATCAAGTTTATGTTTTTGCAGAGAAGGGTAAAGAAAATTGATGCACAAACCATTTAATCAATATGGATGCTATTAACAGGGTTGGATTTCGGAGGGGTGGGTGAGTGGTTGAAACCGGCGGTCTTGAAAACCGCTGAGTCTTTTAAAGGGCTCCGGGGGTTCGAATCCCCCCCCCTCCGGGTATGTTTGTATTTTCACATTCTAATTACTAATAACTGCTTGACGTAAGCACTAGGGACATGGACTATTGTAGATCTTAGTTTGAGGGTCGCTATTTTTATTGGTCGTCAGTTTTTGTGGTAGAATGATTTTCGTGAGTACTTTCCGTGATTGAAGTAAAATCTCTCTGCAAGCATTATGGCAGACACGTAGCGGTGGATGGCATCAGTTTTCGGGCGGAAGCGGGTCAGGTGTTGGGGTTTTTGGGTCCCAATGGGGCTGGAAAATCCACCACCATGAAGGTGATAACAGGCTTCTTGTTGCCTACCGCCGGTAGTGTTAAGGTGGGAGGGTTTGATGTGGTGGAGGAATCCCTGAAAGTGCAGCGTTTAATAGGCTATCTGCCCGAGAGTGCATCTTCTTATGGCGAAATGACGGTGGGCGAATTCTTGAGTTTCGTGGGGGAACTGCACGGATTGAAAGGCGAAGTGTTGAGTAATCGGACGGCTGAAGTGATGAAGTTGATCGGCCTAAAGGGAACTAGGGATCGGATCATTGATACCTTGTCTAAGGGTTATCGTCAACGGGTGTGCTTTGCTCAGGCGGTGATTCATGATCCTGCGGTGCTGATATTAGATGAACCCACTGATGGACTAGACCCCAATCAAAAGCATCATGTACGGGCTTTAATTAGGCAGATGGGTCGTAGGAAGACCATTATTTTATCCACTCATATTTTAGAAGAAATGGAAGCTGTCTGTGATCGGGCGGTGGTGATTAACGAAGGGAAAATTGCTTTCAATGGAACTCCTAAAGAGATGGCAGCCCTTTCAGTCTTTCATCAAGCCTTGGCAGTAGTAACAGATACTGGCGATGAAAAAACGCTGAAAATATTGACTTCTGCTCCCAGAGTTAAGGAGGTTCGTAGCGAAAATATAGATGATGGCTGGCGTCATTATTTGTTGCCTGAACAACCAGCTCAGGCGGACTACGCGGTAAAGGTAGAAGCTTATCTTCGTAACAAGAAGTTAAACATCTTAGAGATTTACACGGAACGCGGTCGGGTGGATGAAGTGTTTCGCACTCTGACTAAGGATTCAGGGGCAATTTCCAGAAAAATAACAGGCAGGGTAGCTTTCGGTAGCGAGTCGGTCAGTAACAAGAAAGTAGCCAGCAGCAAGGCAGTTGATAGTAAGTCAGCCAGTAGCAAATCGGTCGGTAGCAAGGCAGTTGGTAGTAAGTCAGCTAGTAGCAAAGCGGTCGGTAGCAAGGCAGTTGGTAGTAAGTCAGCTAGTAGCAAATCGGTCGGTAGCAAGGCAGTTGGTAGTAAGTCAGCTAGTAGCAAAGCGGTCGGTAGCAAGGCAGTTGGTAGTAAGTCAGCTAGTAGCAAAGCGGTCGGTAGCAAGGCAGTTGGTAGTAAGTCAGCTAGTAGCAAAGCGGTCGGTAGCAAGGCAGTTGGTAGTAAGTCAGCTAGTAGCAAAGCGGTCGGTAGCAAGGCAGTTGATAGTAAGTCAGCTAGTGGCAAAGTGGTCGGCAGCAAGGCAGTTGGTAGTAAGTCAGCTAGTGGCAAAGTGGTCGGCAGCAAGGCAGTTGGTAGTAAGTCAGCTAGTAGTAGATATACTAAGAGCAGGGCAAAAGGTATTTGATGCAAGGGTTGCGGATGGCTAAGAGTAGCAAGCAGGGTGTTCTGGTGAGAACTTGGTTTGGGATAAAATTATTGGGGGAGTGGTTGTCTAGTTGGTCGGGTATGCCGGTTTTGAGGCGTGAGTGGATGGGGTACTTTCGTTCTCCGGTAGCCTATGTGTTTCAGGTTATTTTCCTGTTGGGTTCGGTGGGTTTGACTTGGTATGTGGGTAATTTTTACCAATCTAACCACGCCAGTTTGGAGTGGTTTTTTTTCTTTCATCCGTGGCTATATTTGATATTAGTGCCTGCGGTGGGCATGCGTTTGTGGTCCGAAGAACAACGCTCGGGCACTTTGGAGCTCCTGTACACTTGGCCGTTGGGTTTGGGACATATAATACTGGCCAAGTTTTTGGCGGCTTGGTTATTTCTGGGATTATCTCTCTTGCTCACTTTCCCTATGGTGCTTACGGTACTCTTCTTAGGAGACCCAGACAAGGGAGTAATGCTGACTGGTTACCTAGGTAGTTTTTTGATGGCTGGTGCATATCTTTCAATTTCTTGTTTTACCTCTGCTCTCACCAAGAATCAGGTGGTTAGCTTTATAACTAGTGTGCTGGTTTGTTTGCTCTTGTTGTTGTTGGGATTGGGTGTACTAACGCGCACCCTGGCAGTAATCTTTCCCCCCAGCATCGCCAATTTGATCTCGGCTTTCAGCTTTACCACCCATTTCGATTCCATCCAGCGAGGATTGCTAGACTTGGCTGATATAAGCTATTTTGTATCTATCATCGGGATCATGCTGCTGAGCTGCCTACTAGTATTGGAACACCGTCGCCGCTGAGTTCTTTTCTGGATAATTTTGCCAGCTATATTTATGTCGTTTATTCATTCTATTGCTAAATTTTTCAAGCAACTACCGCCCCATATTCTTACGGGGCGATTTAAGCCTCTGACGGTAGTGTTCTTACTACTGATGGGTCTGGTGTCTTTCAATGTGCTCGGTAGCCTGTTACCGTTTCAGTTAGATATTACCGAAGGGCGTGTTTTCACCCTTTCCAAAGGCTCACGCAAATTGCTCACCAAGCTAGAATATCCAGTCACGCTGCGACTTTATTACTCTCAGAGTTTGGATAATCTCCCGCTGACACTGCAAGTACATTCTCGTCGGGTGAAGGGGTTGTTACGCTCTTACCAACGGTACTCCAAAGGCAAAGTTAAGGTAGAAATAATTGACCCCAAACCCGACACCGAGCAAGAAGAATGGGCACTACGCTATGGAATAAATGAATCCAGACTGGCAACAGGAGAACGATTGTTTTTTGGACTAGTTGCTCTCCAACAAGAACGCGAAGCCGTCGCCCCTTATCTGGATCCACGCCGAGAAAGCTCTCTAGAATACAGTATCTCTGAAGCCATTGTACGGGTTACTAGAAAAAGCCTCCCCAGTGTCCAGCTGATATCCTTTCTTCCCGTAGGTGGAAAAGATTATGGTGCCGATCTGCCCGCCCTGAACCAACCGTCTTGGGCATTTGTCAACGAAATATCCAAGAATTACCAACTGGAAATCCTAACCATCAACGATTTGATCGCAGCTCCTAAAGATGTAGATGTGATGATCTTGCTACATCCTAAAGAAGAAGTTATTTCCGAACGCAATAACTACGCCATTGATCAATACGTGCTGGCAGGGGGCAAGCTGATCTTGTTCTTAGATCCCTTATCCACCAAAGACCTATCAGGACAACCAGGATTCAACAGCCAACCTAGCAGTGATCTATCGGTACTTCTTGATGCCTGGGGGATGGAATACTCTCCCGTCCATGTAATAGGCGATGTTAGCCACGGCAAGGATGTACGTACTCAGCAGGGAACGCTGAACTATCCATTCTGGCTAGATCTAGGTCCTGGACAAATGAATCAAGACCATGTGCTTACCTCCCAACTGGAAAATATATTGCTAGTCAACAGCGGTTCCTTTACTCCTAAAAAGGAATTTGCTTATCGCTTTACTCCCTTGCTGATCACTTCTGAAAATTCAGGGCAGCTGGGAGTTTCCTCCTTAAGTTTTCAGTCACCGCTGGCTCAAGTACGCTCGCTACAAACCGATGGTAAACCACGCATCCCCGCAGCTTTGATCAGTGGCAAGTTCAAAACAGCCTATCCTGATGGAGCTCCTGAGGCTACCGCCAGTGAAAAGAAATTCCAGACTGAGTTGTCTCCCCATCTTGAGAAAGCAGCTACTGAGAATTCCATCCTGCTAATGGCAGACACCGATTTCATAGCTGATGATTACGCGGTGCAGCGTACCAAGTTTCTGGGCAATGTATTTTTGCAGCCTTTGAATGATAATTTCACTTTCCTGCTTAATGCCTTAGAATTATTTAGCGGAGGACAGGATTTAATCGCAGTGCGTTCTCGGGGAAAAACAGCTCGTCCTTTTACACGCTTGGTAGATATACAGGTTCGGGCAGCAAAGCGTTTTCAAGAGCAAGAAGCTCAATTGAATGTTCGCCTGTCTGAGGTGCGTGAACGCTTGCGATCCCTGCAGGATACACAAACTGATGATATTTTGATCAATAGTGCTCAGCAGAAGGAAATGGATCGTTTCTTACAAGAAGAGCAAAAAACCCGCCGAGCTTTGCGTGAAGTGCGTAAATTGTTGCGTGAAGATATTGAGAGATTAGGGTCTTGGCTGTTGGCGTTCAATTTACTTTTGGTTCCTGTGCTGGTGAGCGGATTTGGATTTTGGTTTATTGGTAGGCGTTCTCGTCGCGGTGAGTGAGATGCTGAAAAGGAGATAAGTACTTTTGGATAAGGAGATATTTGAGAAATGAAATTGAAGCCCTTGGTTTTAGGGGTGGGAATAATGATTTCTTTGTCCCTGATGATATTGGGTTGGCAGGTTTGGAAGCAAAACCGTGGTGCAGGATCTAGCCTTGGAAATCTGTTGGAAGGAGTTGCCTTGGAGGAAGTCGCTCGAGTGGTGATTGTTTCTGCAGGTGAGCAAGTGAATCTGGAACGTATTGAGACGGGTTGGCAGGTGCGTGAGCAGAGCAATTATCCGGCTGATGAATTAAAATTGCGGGAATTATTGTTACAGATTAAGCGTTTGACTCTAGATCGTTCAATAGGGGAAGGAGAAGAAATATTGAGTTCTTTGGGTTTAATTGGGCCACCTGAGTTGGCTGGGGATGCTATGGAGCCATCCAAGGAAGAAAATGCTAGTGAATCTTTTTGGCAAGGGCAACAGTTGCAACTATTGAATAAAGAGGGGATTCCTCTATTCACACTGACCATTGGAGAGCAACGTTCTAATACTAGTAGGGCATCCAGGTTTTCGGGGAGATATTTACGGCTGGATGATGGAGAAACGGCTTGGCTGACGGGAAATGATCTAATTTTGGATGATTTTCCTTTTAACTGGGTACAAAAACGCTTATTCGGGGGTGATTTTTACTCGGATTTGAGGGTGTTGCAGCTGGAACGCAAAGGCAAAATTTTGATTAAATTAGAAAGGAAAGCTGATAATGCTCCTTGGCAATTGATGGGAGCAGAAGGAGTCCTGGATGTCTCTTCTGTTTCAGAGCTGGTACGCACGGTGGGAGGTTGGGAATTGGCAGGCTTGGATAAGGTTACTCGGCGGAGAAAGTCAGGTCGCCTAGGACCAGGCCTTCCGATGAAATTAAAGCTGAACTTGGTTAGTGGTCTACAATATGAGTTACGCTTCAATGAGAAGCCATCCAAAAAAGATATGCAGCATCCCGTTGTTTTATCGGTCTCGGCGTCTTCTGAAGCTGATGAAGATACTCGTGCACTTGCTGCTAGGTTGAACGAGCTACAACTAAGGCATACCATGCTTCTTAGCCGTTGGGATATAAAGCGTCTGCCCGCTAGTGCTCAAGATCTGATAGATAAAGACCCTGCCAAAAAAGACACTGGCAAAAAAGACCCTGCCAAGAAAGACACTGGCGAGAAAGACACTGGCAAATAAGAAAATCTACTAGCAAGTTTGCCTATATGATCTCTCCCATTCCTTTTAATGCGGTTTTAGAAAATATTTCTCCTTGTTATAATCAGCACACATTGCCTTTGTCTTGGCGTCAGCCGCAGACTGTTCCTAAAGGTAGTTGGCTATCTGTGGAGGTAAAAGAAGGCAGTGTCTTGCTAATGAAAGAAGGCAGTTTGCCTTATAAATTATCCTCTGATTTGGCAGGCTTTATAAAATCGGAAGAAATATTTTACTTAGAAACGGTGGAGCACTGTCGCTTTTATGTGAAATACTATCGCCAGAAAATGCTACGTGGTAAGCTGATACTTGATCGTTCCAGTAGACAAGCTAGTGATTCTTGATTCGGTAGGCTTTTCTTATAGGGCTTATCATTTTTTTAGGTGTTTTGTTTTTTATATTGGTGTTTTTATGTCTGTTACTACTCGGCGTGTTATAAAAATAGTCTTACTTTTGTTGGTGGCTACCGTGCTGGTTGCCTGGTTTTTGTACGCTCCTCAAGATAGCCTTAGTTTTGAGAGCTTAGTAGCCAACCAGTTTCGTATTCAGCAAGCAGTGGATGCTCAACCAGTTTTGGCAACAGGTCTATTTGCGTTGGCTTATGTGATCTCAGCAGCACTAGCTTTGCCCTTGACCACCCTGTTTTCATTGGCAGCTGGGTTGCTATTTGGATTGGGAGTGGGGCTGGTAGTAGTGGTTATCTCAGCCACGATTGGGGCGTCATTAGCTTTTTTGTTTGCTCGCTTCTTATTGGGAGAATGGGTTCAGAAAAAGGCTAAAGGAAAAGTGATCCAAGTTATCAATGATGGTGTGAAAAAGAGCGGGATCAATTTTCTACTATTCGTACGTTTGGTACCGCTATTTCCGTTTTTCTTGATCAATCTAGTGGCAGGACTCACTCCGATGCGTTTTTCGGTATTCTTTTTGGGCACTGCGGTTGGCATTATTCCGGGTTCATTTGTCTATGTGAATGCTGGTCGTGCCCTGGGAGAAATAAAACAATTAGCAGATATTTTGTCACCTGCAGTACTGGGTTCTTTTGCCCTGTTGGGACTATTTGCTCTTATCCCGATTATTTACAAAAAGCTACGTAGGGTGTCCTAAATTTGCCATAGCATCCTAGCATTTCATTGGGTGCTTCCATTTTATCTGCTAGCCTGTGTTTGTTGCAATCCTGTTCCGTGTTTGGCTGGTATTGGGTATCCAATTCTTGTACCTGAACATACTACGACCGATATCATTTACTTACCGGATCTTTGTCCGCGATAAACAAAAGCAAGAAAAAACCATTGATATTTTAGCTCATCGTTACTGGGCACAATTTCTTCTGTGGCAGACAGGTTGCTCTGTCTCGGTTACTGGACAGCAGAACATTCCCAGCTACAAACCTTTTATCGTGGTGGCTAATCATCAATCTCTCTATGATATTCCCATCTTGGTATATAGCCTGAAGATTGCGATTGGGTTTGTGGCTAAGCACACCTTGTATCGTGTTCCATTACTACATGCTTGTATGAAAATCTTAAAATGCCTACCCTTGGATCGTAGCAAGCCTCGGCAAGCGATGGAGAGATTCCGAAAACACACCGAGAATATGCGTCAATCAAGAACGGGGGTATTGGTGATTTTTCCTGAAGGAACCAGAAATCGTCAACCATGGAAAGGACCCAAACCTTTTAAGTCGGGTAGCATGCAGTTGTTCTTGGAACAAGGCTTGACGGTTTTGCCAGTTACCATTTTTGGCAGTGAGCATAATGGTCGTCGTTTTTTTAATAAAGTTCAGGTGCATATTCATCCTGCACAAACGCAAAGTACATACAAGACTGCTAATAGACAAGAAATCTCCCAAACCATGCACACCCTCATCAGCGATAAATGGCAGCAGCTAAAATCTCAGCAGCTAAAATCTCAGCAGGAGGGCTCAAAAAAACTGAGGTAAATTGCCGAAAGAGGATCACTTATACAGGTCAGAATTTATACTTGCGGTTGGCTAAATTAATTTATACCATTCAGGGAGATAATCTTTTAGTTCAAGACGAAAATACTAGCCCTAATTTTTATGAATGTTTTTTATGAATGTATTGACAAATAGCAATGGTGGTCTCGGGCGGAAAAAATAATCTCATAGCTACCGAAGATGACTGCTCTGCTGGTTTCGAGTCTGTACTGGGCAACATTAAGACTATTCTGTTGGCTAATCCTCGCGGCTTTTGTGCGGGGGTGGATAGAGCCATTCAGATAGTGGAGCTAGCTTTAGAGCGTTTTGGATCACCGATGTACGTCAAACATGCGATTGTGCACAATCGTCATGTGGTGGAGCAGTTGGAGAAAATGGGGGCGGTGTTTGTAGAGGAACTAACAGAAGTGCCTGAGGGAGCACGAGTTGTATTTTCAGCCCATGGGGTACCGCCTAGTGCTTATGAACAAGCCAAGCAACGCTCTTTAGAAGTGCTGGATGCCACTTGTCCTTTGGTGACCAAGGTTCATAATAAGGCCCGTCATTATTCGGCACAGCAGCGTACTATTTTTCTAGTGGGGCATGAAGACCATGTGGAAGTGGTAGGTACCCGAGGAGTAGCTCCTGAGCATATTGTGGTAGTAGGTGATATCCAAGCTGCCGAACAGGTACAAGCAGTAGACCCCGAACAAGTTGTTTATCTTACTCAGACTACGCTATCTCTGGATGATACCCATGAGATTCTTCAGGTACTCAAGCGTCGTTTTCCGGTCTTAAGATCACCTCGGAAAGATGATATTTGCTATGCTACCCAAAATAGACAGAATGCGGTTAAGCATTTATCCCTCTCGGCTGAGGTAGTGTTTGTGGTGGGATCTACCAATAGTTCCAATTCTAATAGACTGGTAGAAGTTGCCCGTCGGGATGGTGTGCCTGCCTATCTGGTGGAATCACATCATGATATTAAACTCGCTTGGTTGAAAAATGTGCAAGTGGTAGGTATAACGGCAGGAGCCTCTGCTCCCGAAGATGTGGTCCAAAAGATGGTAGTTTGGTTCTCCAGTGTTCATCACCCCCGAGTGGAAGAATTAACGCTGACCCAAGAAAACGTTTCCTTTCCTCTGCCTGCTTCTTTGGAACCAAAATCCTCAGAACATCTTAAAACTAGCAAATACGCCCTAATATAGTGCTACCATTAAATCTTTATCTGTTTGGTATGATCATTAAAAAGGAGAAACATGTCCACCGCAATCACCTACTCTTCATCGTTGCCTAAAATCGCTGAGTGCCTAGTTGCTTTTATTACGAAAAGTGCTAGTACTCCCAAGATTCCTGCTAAATTGCCTGCCCCTCTGAAAGAACTAGCCTCCCAAGCTATCAAGAGCGGTATCTTTGAGGTAAAACAAGAAGCAGTTCTAGCATTGCCCACCGATTATAAAAGCATATCCCGCTTGTTGTTGGTCGGCTTGGATGCCAAACCCACTACCGAACAATTCAGGCGAGCAGCAGGTGTAGCTGGTAACAGCTTGGCTAAATTGGGAATCTCCTCTGCTGGACTGCTGGCACCCACAGGACTCGATAAGCAAGATCTGCGCGCTCTGGCAGAAGGAGCAGTACTAGGTAGCTATCGGTTTGATCAGTATAAAGCTCCTGAAAAAGACAAAAAGAATGCCAAACTAAAGCAATTGACAATATTTGATGCCTCTCTTCCAGAAGCAGCAAATCTGGTTAAAACAGGACAATTGCGTGCCGATGGTATCTGCTTAGCTCGCGATCTAGGGAATCAGCCCGGTAATGTGCTTACCCCTGTAAAACTAGCCAAAGAAGCTGAAAAAATAGCTAAAAAATATCGTCTTCCCATCCGAATTATGGATGAAAAAACACTCAAAAAAGAAAAAATGGAACTCCTACTCGGAGTCGCCCAAGGATCCCGAGAACCAGCCTGCTTAATTGTTGCTCAGTACCGTTATCCCAAGGCTAAGGATACGCTGGCACTAGTGGGCAAGGGAGTTACCTTTGACTCAGGTGGTATTTCCCTCAAGCCCGGTGCAAAAATGGACGAAATGAAATATGATATGTGCGGAGCTGCGGCGGTATTTGGAGCAATGGAGGTGATCGCTCAGCTTAAGCCCAAGGTTAATGTAGTTTTTGTAGTACCATCCGTTGAAAACATGCCCGGTGGTCAAGCTACCAAACCCGGTGATATTCATACTGGCTGCGATGGAACCACGGTGGAAATCCTCAATACAGATGCCGAAGGACGCTTGATTCTGGCAGATGCCCTAGCTTGGACTGTAAAAAAATTCAAACCAGCTGCCATTATAGACCTCGCTACCCTCACGGGGTCATGTCTGGTAGCTTTGGGAAATTATGCCAGCGGGCTGGTAACTAATTCCAAACCCCTCCAAAAACAAGTAATTGATGCTAGCAAACGTGCTGGTGAGGGGATTTGTCCTTTGCCATCATTTCCCGAATATGAGCTGGATCTTAAAAGCAAATATGCAGATATTCAAAACATTGGTGGAAGATATGCTGGTGCCATCACGGCTGGCTTATTCCTCAAAAGGTTCATCAAAGAAACTCCTTGGGTACACTTGGATATCGCTGGCACTGCTTGGGATGTACAAAATATCGGACATATTCCTGACACAGGAGCCACTGGAGTAGGGGTAGCAACCCTAACTGAGTTCGTACTTAACTGGAAGCCGCTTTAGATTTTGGTCAGCTTGTAGGTGAAATCAGCTTAGCTATTCCTTGGATTCTTGGTATTCCTCATACCATGCCATCTGGATGGCTTCCAGTTTTTTCTCGTTTAGAGAAGCGGTTGCTTCTTGGAAATCTGGTAGGGCCAAGATCTTGTCTCGCAAATCCGTAAAGCGAACCGTCAGCGGGTCAAGCTGAGGTTCACGCTCATGTAGCAAGATTCCAATATCTTCAATGTCAGTCCATTTTAAGCTCATAGATGATTAGCTCCAACGAGTATTTGACAATTAATTCGGCATTAGTTTTGCGGACGGCTTAAGATTAGCAAGCATACATTAGCAATGTATACTCCTAAGAAAGCAGATTTTTTGTGGCTGCTTGGCTGAAGATTTCATCGGCTAAGGGACGGGTTGTTTCGCCGAGGGTATCTAGTGCTCGGCGTAGTAGCATGGGGTCGGTACCCTGTAGGGCATCCTTGACTGTTTGTACTTGTTGGCGTAGGATTTCGGCATCCTTTTTGGACAACAATTTTTCGGCTTGGTGCCATGATTTCTCAATTCCTCGTAAGACCGCTTGGGCGGTGTTACTAAAATCTATCATCAGGCGTTCTTGCATATCTTTTTGGGAGTGGCTAAAAGATTCTTCCATCATTCGGTCTATCTCAGCTTGGGTAAGACCATGTGAGGGGATAACCTCTATTTCTGATTTTTGACCACTGCGTTCCTCCAAGGCGGAGACGGTCAGAATGCCATTGGCATCTACCAAGAAACGCACCCGAATTTTTGGCAGACCCGCGGGCATAGGAGGAATACCAGATAGGTTAAAACGACCTAATTTACGACAATCCTTCACCAGTTCGCGTTCCCCTTGATAGATGTTTATGTTCACCCCAGTCTGGTTTTCCACTTGGGTGGTGAATAGTTCTTCCGCTTGAGCAGGAATGTTGGTATTAGCAGCAATGAGCTTGTTAAAGGCTCCGCCTAGGGTTTCAAGCCCTAAAGAAAGGGGAATGACATCCAGTAGCAAAAAATCACGACGCCCTCCTGCTAACAAATTAGCCTGAATGCCTGCTCCTATGGCGATTGCTGTATCGGGGTCAATGGATAGTTGGGGGCGTTTTCCACAGAAGATCTCTACTTGTTTTCTCACTAGGGGAATTCGGGAAGCTCCTCCTACCAAGACCACTTCTTCTATTTCTTCCACCTTGCACTTGGCGACATTGAGGGCTAATTGAAAAGAATCCAGAGTGCGTTTAACTAAGGGGGTAATTAAGGTTTCAAATTGGCTACGGGTTATCTGCCCCTGAGCCGTAATGGATGATGATTTATGCGGGAGCTTAATCTGCCAATTGGTGCCATCGGAATTACTTAAGTCTATCTTTACTAGCTCAGCTATGTGGCTTAGTAAGCGGCGTGCCAGGGGAGAATCGGTATCAGCTTGGGGGTGTTGCTGGTGGATTTGTTCCTTAAACCAGTCAGCTAAGAGGGCATCAAAATCATCTCCTCCTAGGTGGGTATCTCCATGGGTAGCAATAACTCTGAAAACCTGCTTTGTTAGCTGCAAGATGGAAACATCAAAGGTTCCTCCACCTAAGTCATAAACAGCCAGCCAGCCAGTTTTTTTCTGGTCTAGACCATAGGCGATAGCAGCCGCGGTAGGTTCATTTAAGATGCGTACTGCTTCCAGCCCTGCCAAGCGGGCAGCATCACGGGTGGCTTGACGCTGGGAATCATCAAAATAGGCTGGCACGGTAATAACTACCTTTTTTACCTTGGTTCCCAAGCATGCTTCCGCTCGCTGCTTGACGCCCAGCAAAATCTCTGCCGATAACTCCTGAGGAGTAAATAATTCCTTGCCTATTTGAACTTGAACCAAGCCTCGTTGAGCAGGTTTGATGGCATAGGGCAATCTTTTCAGTTCCAGTTGCAAATCCTGAATGTCTCTGCCCATCAGTCTTTTAACCGAATATACCGTCTGCTGAGGATACTCTGAGGCTAATGCCTGTGCAGCCTGACCCACTATCCAGCTACCATTCCTCCTACACAAAACAGAAGGCACAATGGCTCCATTATCCTTGGTACCCAGAGTTTCCGCTCCATGAGGAAATACCGCCGCGGCCAAGCTATTGGTAGTTCCTAAATCAATGCCGATCACTGACCCTGGGGCTGGAGGTTGAGCTGTGTTTTGATTAGTAGGAGACGGTTTTGCTTCTTGGGTGGGTGGTGTTCCTGTGTGCCTGTCTGGGGAAGATGTGGAAGTCATGGTCAGATCCTACAGGTCTGTTTCTTTGCCTTTCAGGTTGAAAATCAATCGGTTGAGATAGCGTTCACAATTAAGGTTATTCTGAATAGACTGGAGCACCTCCAGTGAGGACGGAGTACTGGCAGATGCCATTGTAAATAACTGGTTACGCTGTTGGAGTAACTTATCGCGTCGGGCTTCGGTTTGTTCTTGCAAGGTTTGGCTAGTTTGTTTTTCCTCTGAGGATACGGCTGGATCAGACTCTTGACTGAGTAGTTCATCGGTTTGTTCTTGCAAGGCAAACATTTCCTGCAAGAAGCCCGGTGGGAGCTGGTCTGTTTCCAGCGAGCGGTCTTCCAACAACAGGGTGAGCAGTAATTGGGCTCGTTTGGTATCGTCGCTGAGGGTTTGGAAGGCTTGGTTGACAAGTGCAGTGCGTTCTAGGGCTATTTGTTGGGCTTGGGGGTCATCAGCGGCCAAATCGGGGTGAGATTGGAAGCTCTCCTGTCGGTAACATTCTTCCAGCTTTTGGCGATCCAGTTGATATTGCTGAGGTAAGCCAAACAGAGCAAATGAGTTCGTTGCTGTAGAAGGCATAGTGGTCCCGAGATTAAGAAGAGGCTACCTTTTTCTTATAATCAGCGATCGCCGATTTGATAGCATCTTCTGCCAAGACCGAGCAGTGTATTTTTACTGGTGGCAAGGATAGTTCTGCTACGATATCGGTGTTTTTGATGTTGTTGGCCTCGGCTAGGCTTTTGCCTTGTAACCACTCGGTGGCTAGGCTGGAACTGGCGATAGCACTACCACAGCCAAAGGTTTTGAAGCAGGCTTCTACAATGTGTCCATTGTTCACCTTAATTTGTAGTTTCATGACATCGCCGCATTCGGGTGCTCCTACGATTCCGGTGCCAGTATCTTTGTCATTTTTGTCAAAACTGCCCACATTGCGGGGGTTTTTATAGTGGTCAAGCACTTTTTCGCTATAAGCCATGGGAATATTCTCTAATAAAGGGTTTAACAAAGGGGGGATAAAAAAACTAGGTAAAAATAAAACGCAACAGATTATAACACATATATAAGGGCAAAGTCACTAGGCTGGGGGGTTAACTAGTGGGATTTCCATTGTACGGTGCTGAGGTCAATGCCTTCTTGTGCCATTTCATATAGAGGTGACATTTCGCGTAACTTGATGACTTCTGCAGCTACCCTCTTGATTACATAGTCTACCTCTTCTTGAGTGGTAAAACGACCCAGCCCAAAACGGATGGAAGAATGTGCTAATTCTTCGCCTACCCCCAAAGCCTGCAACACATAAGAAGGCTCTAAACTAGCCGAAGTACAAGCAGAACCAGAAGAAACAGCAATATCACTGATGCCCATTAGCAGACTTTCACCCTCAACATAAGCAAAACTTAAATTGAGGTTGCCAGGGTGTCTTTGAGTGGGGTGTCCGTTTAGCTTGAGATCCCCTAATTCCTCATTTAGACTTTTGTGAAGATAGTCTCTTAATCCGATCAGCCTATCCTTCTCCTGCTGAGATTCTTGACAAATTAACTCCGCTGCTTTGCCAAATCCCACAATGCCCGGCACATTCAAAGTACCAGAACGCATGCCTCGCTCATGACCACCACCCAAAATAAGCGGAGTAAGGCGAACCCGAGGCTTTCGCCTCCTAACATATAACGCTCCTATACCCTTAGGCCCATAAATCTTGTGAGCCGTAAAAGAAACCAAATCAAGGCACATACTCTCTACATCAAGCTCCATGTGTCCTACCCCCTGAGTAGCATCAGTATGGAAAAGAACACCACGCTCACGGCATAACTGACCAATCTCCTTAAGAGGATGCAAAGTCCCAATCTCGTTATTAGCCGCCATCAGCGTGACTAGTATGGTCTTATCGGTTATGGCGTCCCGCAACTGATCCAGGCCTATGCAACCATCAGAATCTACCTTCAAATAGGTGATCTGAAAGCCTTTACTCTCCAGCATCAGGCAGGTGTCCAAAACCGCCTTGTGCTCAATAGGGCTGGTGATGATGTGATTGCCCTTCTCTCGGTAAAATTCCGCTACTCCAATAATTGCTAAATTGTTAGATTCGGTAGCACCACTAGTGAAAATAACCTCCCTCTCCTCAGCTCCTACTAAATTAGAAATCTGTCTACGAGCCGCATCTACAGCTTCTTCTGCCTCCCAGCCAAAACCATGGTTACGGCTCGCCGCATTGCCAAAATACTGGCTGAAATAAGGCAACATAACCTCTAACACCCTCTCATCCATCTGGGTGGTGGAATGGTTATCCATGTAAATTACGTCTTTCATGACTTCTTAAACCAAAACTAGAAAAACTTCATTCTGTAATGAGAACGATCACTACCTATCCCAAAGTATACCCACATAACCAACTTTGCAAATTATTTTTTGTAATTTGCCGATTTTCTTGCATTGCATCCCTTAAAACAGTGTGATAGCATACAGCTCTGCCGTGTACAGCATCGGCAATTTTCCAAATGGGAGAAAATGAATAAGAACGTTAAATCTTTCTTGAAATTCGTGGCTCTGCCTGCCTTTTTGTTAACCGTCCTGCCAGCACTCTTCTTAATCTCTTGTGGCGGTGATGAAAAGAAATCCTCCGGCGTTGATTTAACACCGGATGATTTTGCTGTCAGTGCTACCAGTGTTGTCAAAGACACTGAAGTAAGACTTTCCTTGAAGGTGAGAAATCAAGGGACAGATGATTCAGGAACCGTAACTGTAACCTTTTACAAGTCTATAGACGGAACTATTAGCTCCTCCGATGATGAAGTAGAAGTGGACACCTCTATCGCTAGTTTGGATGGAGGAGCATTGTCTGCTGAGTTAAGTACTACCACCACCGAAAGCACTGCAGGTCCAGTTTACTACGGAGCTTGTGTAGTAACGACCGATGACACCAACGCCAACAATGATTGTACCGCTGGCACGAAAGTTACCTTTACCGAAACTGCGGGGGTTGATTTAATACCATATGGTTTTGCTGTCAGTGCTACCAGTGTTGTTAAAAGCAGTAACGTAAAACTTTCCTTGAAGGTGAGAAATCAAGGGACAGCTGATTCAGGAACCGTAACTGTAACCTTTTACAAGTCTGCAGACGGAACTATTACCTCCGCTGATACTGCAGTAGGAAATAAGGCTCTCACTAGTTTGGATGGAGGAGCATTGTCTGATGAATTGAGTGTCATGGCCACCGAAAGCACTGCAGGTCCAGTTTACTACGGAGCTTGTGTAGTAACGATCGGTGAACCCGACACCAGCAATAATTGTACCGCTGGCACGGAAGTTACCTTTACCAATAATCCAGATTTGTCACTGGATAATTTAAGATTATACGATGGCTCCAGTGAGGATACAGACCAAAGTATCAACTATGAAGGCAAAATCCACATGCTTATAAATGTTGGAAACAGTGGTGATGGTGATGTAGCAGCTGGTAAAGCCACTGTAAAATTTTATAGATCCGCATCAGCTGTTGATGGCATAGACGATGTTCTTCTTGAAAGCAAAGTTATCAACGACTCATTGGCTGGGCAACAAGGTCTTGTTGAGAATATTACCAGTGTTGAATTCAACCAAATAGATATTGGCACGTTTTATTTTGGAGCTTGTGTTGAACTAGCTAATGATGGCACTACAGGCACTAAATGCCTTAGTAAAGAAATTACTGTTGCTAATGCTCCCGACGGAATAGATTTGTTACTGGAGGAGTTAGTGGTATACAGGGTCTTGAATGGAATCGCCACTCCCCTTGCACCCTCAGCCGTTATCTACATAGGCGATACTCTCAGAATATATGTGAGTATTAAAAGCCTGGGTAATACTGCTCCAACATCTGATGTTACTTTAGAATTTCGTAGAAACTCGGGTCCTGATGGCAGTGGTGGCGCCCTTTTTGAGCCAGCAAAGACTATTACTGGATTGAGTGCAAATGGTGGGGGTAATGATAGAGTTAATCGCACCAGTGCTGAAAAAGCCCAAACTGCTTCTATTGGTGTAACGCTTGGCACAACCAATTATAGAGCTTGTCTTTCGGGAGGTGGTGAAGATACTGCCAAAATAGGGGACAATTGTAAGCATATAATAATTGATATTCAGCAGCGTCTAAATTAATGGGGCAGATGTTCATCTGTCCCGTTTATTTTGGGGGATGGGCTTTTAGTTTGAGGCGTGCTTGGTTGGCGAGTTGGTCGCAGAGTTCGTTTTAAGGGTGTCCGATGTGGGCAGGGATCCAGTGCCAGTGTATTGTTCGTGTTTTTGCAGAGGGCGTCCAGCTGGTTTCTTCATTCCTAGCAGTTTTTGTTGTTGTATTCCTCAAAACAGTGTGATACCCTGCGGCTTAGTTGTGAGTACAATATATCAACAATTTCTAATGAGAAAAAATGAATAAAAACATCCGATCTTTCTTAAAGTTCGCAGCTCTGCCTGCCTTTTTGTTAACCGTCCTATCGGGACTCTTCTTAACCTCCTGTGGTGGCGGTGATGAAGATAAATCTTCCGGCACAGAAACTACTGGACCTGTTGCTGGAATTGATTTAACACCAGATAATTTTGCTGTCAGTGCTACCAGTGTTGTTAAAGGCACTGAAGTAAAACTTTCCTTGAAGGTGAAAAATCAAGGGACAGAGGCTTCAGGAGCCGTGACTGTAACCTTTTACAAGTCTACAGACGGAACTATTACCCCCTCCGATGATACTGTATTAGGAAGGGACGCCACTATCCTTAGTTTGGATGGAGAAACATTGTCTGCTGAGTTAAGTACCATGGCCACCGAAAACGCTGCAGGTCCAGTTTTCTACGGAGCTTGTGTAGAAACGACCGATGACACCGACACCAGCAATGATTGTACCGCTGGCACGAAAGTTACCTTTACCGAAACTGCGGGGGTTGATTTAATACCATATGGTTTTGCTGTCAGTGCTACCAGTGTTGTTAAAGACGATAACGTAACACTTTCCTCGAAGGTGAAAAATCAAGGGACAGCTGCTTCAACAGCCGCAATTCTAACCTTTTACAAATCTACAGACGAAACTATTGACTCCTCCGATACTGAAGTAGGAAATGGTTTCGCTCTCACTGGTTTGGGTATGGGAGCATTGTCTGCTGAGTCAAGTACCATGGCCACCGAAAGTGCTGCAGGTTCAGTTTACTACGGAGCTTGTGTAGTAACGACCGATGACACCGACGCCAGCAATGATTGTACCGCTGGCACGGAAGTTATCTTTACCGATTCTGCTAGCGCGGATCTAGCATTGGATCGATTTGCAGTTGCTCCAAGTACTATTGCCCCGAGTGGTGAGGTTGTGCTTTCAGTGAGAGTGAAGAATAGTGGGAGTGCAGCTTCGGCAGCTGAAACACTAACCTATTACCTCGCTAGCAGTATGACTGCTGATGGCACCGCCATTACAGGTAAGGATGCTACTGTAGACGTTTTGACTATGGGTGCTACACAATCTTATACTGCGATGGTTCAAGCAGGCACTGCTAGCACATATTATTATTACGCTTGTGTGACAAGTACTGGTACTGGTAGCACTGCAGATGCAAACTCCAGCAACGACTGCAGCTCGCGAGCTGAGTTGACCGTGATGACCTCTGGCACCCAGACACCCAATCTAACCTTGGGTGATACATTGACGGTCAAGGGTAGTAGCACAGCTACTGTTGCCAAGGGTAAAAGTGCTGCTTTTGCGGTGACTGTGACTAACAGCGGGACTGCAATATCGGGTGCGGAAACACTGAAATATTACAGCTCTACTACTAACAGTAATGACCCTCAATCACTAACCGACATTGAAAGTGTTAACATAGCTGCTTTGGATGCGTCTCGTACAATCTCTGATAGTAGAGGTTTGATAGTGGAAGGTACTGTTGGCACCACCTATTATTACTTCGCTTGTGTAAGTAATACGGGATCTACCCCCAACTGTAGCAATACAGTTTCGGTGATCGTGGGAGCCCCCGCTCCCGATCTAGGAGTGGGTACATTGACAGTCACTGACAGCGATGTTTCGGTGAATGACAATATTGAATTCTCGGTGACCGTGACTAACGAAGGGACTGTAAGTTCGGCGGAGGAAGACTTGATATATTACCGCTCTACTACTGGTGGTAATCTCGACAGCCCCGTCACCAGCTCCGTCACCAGCGAAGCCCTTTCGCCAGAACAAGTAGTTGATGTAGATGTTTTGATTGCGGGTGGAACAGCCCCTGGTGGTGAGACTTTTCCAGCGACAACCCCTAAAGGCACGTGGTATTATTATGCTTGTATAACAAGCACTGGTACTGGTGTCGCTGTAGATTCAAACTCTGCCAACGACTGTAGCAATAAGGTTAGGGTGAATGTGAGTGTCGTCGGTAGTGCGACCCTTGATCTAAAGGTGTTTGATTTAGCTTTAAATACTCCCAGCAGTGGCGATGTTAAATCTGGTAGTGATATAAAACTTGGCTTTAAGGTTCAAAACATAGGAACTACTGGGGGTTCAGGTGCTCTAACATTTGACTATTATAGATCCACGGATAGCACCGCCATTAATCCTGCTAATGATAGTAGCAAGAAGATATCGGTTCCTGATACTGCCACTGTTGCCGCAGATGTCGCCAACTTGACCGTCAGTGCGGGCGAACGTAGTGTTATCTCTGGAACAATTACGGTGGAAACTGTGACATCCAATGCAACATATTACTATACAGTTTGTGTGAGTGCCACTCTTAATGAGGCAGCAACCGCTAAAGCTAACAATTGTGATCAGCTCGCAGTTCCTGTCATTGCCCCTGTTGTTGTCCAGAGTCTAGATTTGATACCGACTGGTTTAGTATTGAGAAATTCCATAAACTCGGGCAACGCCGTGATTGCAGATGGAGGCACTCTCCTAGCTGGGGATAGTATCCAAATTAGCGTGAAGGTTAGAAACAACAGCAGTAACGCTGTTTTAGCAAGTGGTGAGGTAATCACTGTAAAATATTACATGTCAGCTGATACAAGCTTTGCTGATGACGAAGTTGTTGGTACAACTTCTTTTAGTAGTGGATTGGCTGTTGGTAGTGAGAAGGATGTACTAAAATCCGATTTTTTAACCCAACGAGATAAAGGCACATTATATTATGGAGTTTGTATTTCGGGAGGTGGTGAGGACAGTGCCAATACAGGCAACAATTGTGTCAGTCAAGCGGTTGTTGTTAATGCTACCAGCGGAGTAGATATTAAACTGCATGACCTGGTAGTGTACAAGGTTGATAGTAGTGGCGTAGAGACTGTTGTCACATACGGAGAAGGTTCTGTGAGTAATGGGGATAATATCAAAATGAGGGTGGTTATTAAAAATCTGGGTGATGCAGCAAGTGCAGCACTTACTTTAAGATATTATGGATCAGATAATGATGTCCTTAATACTAGTGACGTACCACAACAATCTGCAAAAGGTATTAGTTCAGTAGCTGCGAATGGTGATAGTGGTAGTTCCCTTACTGACACCATGACTGGTACTAAAACCCAAAGCGGTCTTGTTTCGGGAGAGTATTATTATGGGGCTTGTATTAGTAAATCCTCTGATGGTAGTGACGAACATTGTATTTATGACCGAATTGCTGTTCAGTAGTTAGAGTATGGGGGCAGATTTATTGTCTGCCCCACTCCTTTCTTTAAGTGGTTTTCTTTGGGGCAGATTTATTGTCTGCCCCATTTTTTGTTTTAGTTTAAGGCGTGCTTGGTTGGCGAGTTGGTCGCAGAGTTCGTTTTGAGGGTGGGCGGGGATCCAGTTCCAGTGTATTGTTCGTGTTTGGCAGAGGGCGTCCAGTTGGTTGCTTCATTCCTAGCAGCTTCTTTTGCATTCCTCAAAACAGTGTGATAACCTGTGACTTGGTTATGAGTAAAATATGCTGACAATCTTCTAATGAGGAAAAAATGAATAAAAACATCCAATCTTTCTTAAAATTCGCAGCTCTGCCTGCCTTTTTGTTAACCGTCCTACCGGCACTCTTCTTAACATCCTGTGGTGGTGGCGGTGATGATGGCGGCGGCGGCGATGGTGACAGTAACTCCTCCGGCACAAAAATTACTGGAATTGATTTAATACCAGATGATTTTGCTGTCAGTCTCACCAGCGTTGTTAAAGGCACTGACGTAACACTTTCCTTGAAGGTGAAAAATCAAGGGACAGCAGCTACTTCAGGAGCCGTAACTGTAACCTTTTACAAGTCCATAGACAAAACTATTACCTCCGATGATGATGTACTAACAGGGGACACCTCTATCGCTAGTTTGGATGGAGGAGAATTGTCCGATGAGTTAAGTACCACCGCTACCGAAGGCACTGCAAAGTCAGTTTTCTACGGAGCTTGTGTAAAAACGACCGATGACACCAACCTCGGCAATGATTGTACCGCTGGCAAGCAAGTTACCTTTACCGAAACTGCTAAAGCGGATCTAGGAGTGGATCAATTTGCAGTTAATCCAAGTACTATTGCCACGAGTGGTGAGGTTGTGCTTTCAGTGATGGTGAGGAATAGTGGGAGTGCAGACTCGGTAGCTGAGACACTAACCTATTACAGCAATACTACCAATAGTACTGTTAATGGCACCGCCATTATAGGTAAGGATGCTACTGTAGACGTTTTGACTATGGGTGCTACACAATCTTATGATGCGACGGTTCAAGCGTCAGGCACTGCTGGCACATATTATTATTACGCTTGTGTAACTAATACGGGAGGCACCGTCGACTGCAGCGATACAGTTGAGGTGACCGTGAATGCCTCCGACCCCGCCAGTCTACAAGTGTCCCTTACGGTCAATGGTAGTGGAGACCCAGCTACTGTTACCGCGGGTATGGTTGATTTTGTGGCGAGTGTGTCTAACGAAGGGGATGTAGACTCGGTGGAGGAAGCACTGAGTTATTACCGCTCTACTACTGACAGTAATAACCCTCAATCATCAACCTCCACTAAAATTGGAAGTAGTGTTACCGTAGCTCCTTTGGGTGGTAATGGTGATAAAGATTATCCTAGTACTTTGACAGTGATAGGCCCTGCTGGCATCTATTATTACTTCGCTTGTGTAACTAATACGGTAGCCACCGTCGACTGCAGCGATACAGTTGAGGTGACCGTGAATGCCCCCAATCTACAAATGGGTACATTGACGGTCAATGGTAGTAGTACTACAGTTGATGTTGTCGTAGGTAGCGATGCTACTTTTGCGGTGACTGTGACTAACAGAGGGAATATACTCTCAGCGGTGGAAGAACTGAAATATTACCGCTCTGCTAGCAGTGCTGCTATCACCAGCCCCGACACCAACGAAATCCTTTCGCCAGAACAAACATTTTCTATAAATGCTGTGGGTAAGAATGTAGGATTCAAGAGTAGTGAGGGTATTATAGTGTCAGGTGATGTTGGCACCACATATCATTACTACGCTTGTGTAAATAATACGGGAATCATCCCCCCCGTCAACTGCAGCAATAAGGTTGCGGTGTCCGTCACCGCGGCCCAGGCAGCTGCAGCTAATCTAACCTTGGGTACATTGACGGTCAATAATGGCAGCACAGCTTCTATTACCGAGGGTGGCAATGTTGATTTTGCGGTGACTGTGACTAACAGCGGAACTGCAACCTCGGTGGATGAAATACTAACCTATTACAGCAATACTAACAATAATACTACTGGTGGCACCGCTATTACGGGGACGGTTGATGTTACTGCTTTGACTGAGAGTGGTACAATTGCTAGTACAAATACATTCCCTAATACTAAGATGGTTCAAGTGTCAAACACTGCTGGCATGTATTATTACTACGCTTGTGTAACTAATACGGGAACCACCGTCAACTGTAGCAATACAGTTGCGGTGACCGTGAATGCCACCCCCGCCACCCCAGATCTACAAATGGGTGAATTGACAATTGCTGACGACACTATTTCCGTGGTAGGCATCCTTGATGAGAATGTTGTATTCTCGGTGGAGGTGAAGAACATTGGGGGTGTATCCTCAGTGGAGGAAACATTGCAATATTACCGCTCTGAGAACAGTAATGTTATCACCAGCCCCGATGGGACAGAAATTGTTATAGGAAAAACAGTTACTATACCTGCTTTGGGTGCGGATGGAATAGCCTCTGGTGATAAGTCTTTTTCAGCGAATGGCGGCGTATATTATTATTACGCTTGTTTAACAAGTACTGGTTCTGGTAGCACCGCAGATTCAAACCTCACCAACAACTGTAGCAATAAGGTTAAGGTGATCGTACTCCCCGCCCCCGATCTAACAATGGGTGTCTTGGCGGCTAGTCCCCAAGATCTCAACATGGGTGGCAGTATTTTATTCTCTGTGAGGGTGAATAACATTGGGAGTGCACTCTCGGCGGTGGAAAAATTTGAGTACTACCGCTCTGATAACAGTGATGCTATCACCAGCCCCGTTGCTTTAGAAGCCTTTTCGCCACGAAAAGTATTTTCTGTAGGTGCTCAATTGACTGCGGGTAATTACTACGATGGTGGTAAGTCTTTTACAGCGACAGGCCCTGCAGGCGTATATTATTATTACGTTTGTGTAACAAGTACTAGTTCTGGTATCACTGCAGATTCAAACCCCGACAACAACTGTAGCAATAAGGTTATGGTGAATATCAGCTCTCCCTGATCTAGAGGTGTTTGATTTAGGTTTAGCACTCCCACCAATTGGTGTTCAGTAGTTAGAGTATTGGGGCAGATTTATCGTCTGCCCCATTTTTTATTTTAGTTTAAGGCGTGCTTGGTTGGCGAGTTGGTCGCAGAGTTCGTTTTCGGGGTGTCCTGTGTGGGCGGGGATCCAGTTCCAGTGTATTGTTCGTGTTTGGCAGAGGGCGTCCAGTTGGTTTCTTCATTCCTAGCAGCTTCTTTGTTGCATTCCTCAAAACGGTGTGATAACCTGTAACTTGGTTATGAGTAAAATATGCTGACAATCTTCTAATGAGGAAAAAATGAATAAAAACATCCAATCTTTCTTAAAATTCGCAGCTCTGCCTGCCTTTTTGTTAACTGTCCTGCCGGCACTCTTCTTAACCTCCTGTGGTGGTGGCGGCGGCGGCGGCGGCAGTAACTCCTCCGGCACAAAAACTGCTAAAGCGGATCTAGGAGTGGATCAATTTGCAGTTAATCCAAGTACTATTGCCCCGAGTGGTGAGGTTGTGCTTTCGGTGATAGTGAGGAATAGTGGGAGTGCAGACTCGGCAGCTGAGACACTAACCTATTACCGCGCTGATACTAGCGATATTGCTGTTGCTGGCACCGCCATTGCGGGTAAGGATGCTGATGTAGGTGTTTTGAGTGGTACAGATCCTAATGCAAATACATTCTCTGATGATGCGACGGTTCAAGTGCCAAACACTGCTGGCACATATTATTATTACGCTTGTGTGACAAGTAGTGGTACTGGTAGTGCTGAAGATACAAACTCCAACAACGACTGCAGCTCGCGAGTTGCGGTGGAAGTCACCGCGCCCCCCTCCCAGGCAGCTAATCTAACCTTGGGTGCATTGACGGTCGGTGGTGGCAGCACAGCTTCTGTTACCGTGGATGGAGATGCTACTTTTGCGGTGACTGTGACTAACAGCGGGAATGCAGCCTCGGTGTCAGAAACACTGAAGTATTACCGCTCTACTACTGATGGCAATAATGACCCTCAATCACTAACCTCCATTGAAGATGTTGCCATATCTGCTTTGGATGTGAATGGTACAGCCCCTGGTGGTAGTACTTTGACAGTGACAGGTACTGTTGGCACCACCTATTATTACTTCGCTTGTGTAAGTACGGGAAGCACCACCAACTGTAGCAATACAGTTGCGGTGACCGTCACCGCGGCCCAGGCAGCTGCAGCTAATCTAACCTTGGGTACATTGAAGGTCAATGATAGTAGCACAGCTATTGCTGTTACCGAGGGTGGCAGTGCTGATTTTACGGTGACTGTGACTAACAAAGGGAATGCAGACTCGGAATCTGAAACACTAACCTATTACAGCAATACTAACAATAATACTACTGGTGGCACCGCTATTACGGGGGTGGTTACTGTTAATGCTTTGACTAAGAATGGTACAATTGCTAGTACAAATACATTCTCTAATACTAAGACTTTTTCAGTGTTAGGTACTGCTAATGAGATCTATTATTACTACGCTTGTGTAAGTACGGGAACCGCCACCAACTGCAGCAATACAGTTGCGGTGGGCGTCACCGCGGCCCTGGCAGCTAATCTAACCTTGGGTACATTGACGGTCGGTGGTGGCAGCACAGCTTCTATTACCGAGGGTGGCAATGTTGATTTTGCGGTGACTGTGACTAACAGCGGGACTGCAGCCTCGGTGTCAGAAACACTGAAGTATTATCGCTCTACTACTGACAGTAATAACCCTCAACCACTAGCTACCTCCATTAAAGATGTTATCGTATCTGCTTTGACTAAGAGTGGTACAATTGCTAGTACAAATACATTCTCTGATACTAGTACTTTGACAGTGACAGGTACTGTTGGCACCACCTATTATTACTACGCTTGTGTAAGTACGGGAACCGCCACCAACTGCAGCAATACAGTTGCGGTGACCGTCTCCGCGATCCAGGCAGCTAATCTAACCTTGGGTACATTGACGGTCGGTGGTGGCAGCACAGCTTCTGTTACCGTGGATGGAGATGCTACTTTTGCGGTGACTGTGACTAACAGCGGGAATGCAGCCTCGGTGTCAGAAACACTGAAGTATTACCGCTCTACTACTGACAGTAATAACCCTCAACCACTAGCTACCTCCATTAAAGATGTTGCCATATCTGCTTTGGATGTGAATGGTACAGCCCCTGGTGGTAGTACTTTGACAGTGACAGGTACTGTTGGCACCACCTATTATTACTTCGCTTGTGTAAGTACGGGAACCGCCACCAACTGTAGCAATACAGTTGCGGTGACCGTGAATGCCGCCGCCACCACCACCCCAGATCCACAAATGGGTGAATTGACAATTGCTGACGACACTGTTGACTCGGACTCTAATGAAAAAGTTCAATTCTCGGTGCAGGTGGAGAACATTGGGGGTGTATCCTCAGTGGCGGAAACATTGCAATATTACCGCTCTGAGAACAGTAATGTTATCACCAGCCCCGATGGGACAGAAATTGTTGCAGGAGAAACAGTTGCTATATCTGCTTTGGGTGCGGATGGAATAGCCTCTGGTGATAATTCTTTTTCAGCGAATGGTGGCGTATATTATTATTACGCTTGTTTAACAAGTACTGGTTCTGGTAGCACCGCAGATTCAGACCTCACCAACAACTGTAGCAATAAGGTTAAGGTGATAGTACTCCCCGCCCCTGATCTAGTAGTAAGGGGGGGGGATGGATTTTCAGTCAATAACCAATATCAGAACTCGAATGCTGAGGCTACCTTCTATGTGGGGAGTGGTGTGAGGAACGCTGGGAGTGCAGACTCGGCGGCGGGAACACTGACATATTACCGCTCTACTAGCAATAATAATATCACCAGCCCCGTTGCTTCAGAAGCCATTGTGCCAGCACAAGTAGTTACTGTAGATGTTTTGGCTGCTGGTGGTTTAGCCGATGCTGATAAGAAATTTTCAATAACAGGCAATACAGGCGTATATTATTATTACGCTTGTGTAACAACTGGTTCTGGTAGCACCGCAGATTCAAACCCCGACGACAACTGTACCAGTAAGCTTAAGGTGAATGTGGGTGTCACCGGCAATGGTACCCCTGATCTAAGTGTGTTTGGTTTAGCTTTAGCTACTCCCACCAATGGCAATGTTCAATCTAGTGGTGATATAACACTTAGCTTTGGGGTTGTGAACATAGGAGATGTGGATTCAGGTAATATAACATTTGACTATTATGTCTCTGAGGATAGCACCGCCATTGTTCCTGCTGATGATGTTGGCAAGAAGATATCGTCGGTTACTACTGCTAATACAGATACCACCGCCGCCGCTGCAGATGCCAGCTTGGATAAGAATGGGAGACTCCGTAAGGTTACCTCTGGGAATATTACGGTGCAAAATGTGGCATCCGATACGACATATTACTATACAGTTTGTGTTAGTGACGCTAATGAGGAAGCAGCCAATAACAATAACAATTGTGATCAGCTCCGAGTTGATGTCATTCAGTAGTTAGAGTATGGGGGCAGATAATAAATCTGCCCCGCTTCTTTTTTTAAGTGGTTTTCTTTGGGGCAGATTTATTATCTGCCCCATTTTTTATTTTAGTTTAAGGCGTGCTTGGTTGGCGAGTTGGTCGCAGAGTTCGTTTTCGGGGTGTCCTGTGTGGGCGGGGATCCAGTTCCAGTGTATTGTTCGTGTTTGGCAGAGGGCGTCCAGTTGGTTTCTTCATTCCTAGCAGCTTCTTTGTTGCATTCCTCAAAACGGTGTGATAACCTGCGACTTGGTTATGAGTAGAATATGCTGACAATCTTCTAATGAGGAAAAAATGAATAAAAACATCCAATCTTTCTTAAAATTCGCAGCTCTGCCTGCCTTTTTGTTAACTGTCCTGCCGGCACTCTTCTTAACCTCCTGTGGTGGTGGTGGCAGTAACTCCTCCAGCACAAAAACTACTGGGGTTGATTTAATACCAGATGATTTTGCTGTCAGTCCCACCAGCGTTGTTAAAGACACTAACGTAACACTTTCCTTGAAGGTGAAAAATCAAGGGACAGCAGCCACTTCAGGAGCCGTAACTGTAACCTTTTACAAGTCTGCAGACGAAACTATTACCTCCGATGATGAAGTACTAACAGACACCTCTATCACTAGTTTGGATGGAGGAGCATTGTCCGATGAATTAAGTACCACCGCTACCGAAGACACTGCAAAGTCAGTTTTCTACGGAGCTTGTGTAGTAACGACCGATGACACCGACACCAGCAATGATTGTACCGCTGGCAAGGAAGTTATCTTTACCGAAACTGCTAAAGCGGATCTAGGAGTGGATCAATTTGCAGTTAATCCAGATACTGCTGTCACGGGTGGAGATGTTGTGCTTTCAGTGAGAGTGAGGAATGTTGGGAGTGCAGACTCGGTAGCTGAGACACTAACCTATTACCGTGCTAGCAGTATGACTGCTGATGGCACCGCCATTGCGGGTAAGGATGATGATATAGGTGTTTTGACTGCAGGAGTTGGTGAAGAATCTCATGATGCGACGGTTCAAGTGCCAAACACTGCTGGCACATATTATTATTACGCTTGTGTGACAAGTAATGGTACTGATAGTGCTGAAGATACAAACTCCAACAACGACTGCAGCTCGCGAGTTGCGGTGTCCGTCACCGCGGCCCAATCTAATCTAACCTTGGGTGCATTGACGGTCGGTGGTGGCAGCACAGCTTCTGTTACCGTGGGTGAAGATGCTACTTTTGCGGTGACTGTGACTAACGAAGGGAATATAGCCTCGGCATCTGAGACACTAACCTATTACAGCAATGCTAGCAATAGTACTACTGGTGGCACCGCCACGGGGACGGTTAAAGTTAGTACTTTGACTGAGAGTGGTACAAGTTCTAGTACAAATACATACTCTGATACTAGTACTTTGACAGTGACAGGTACTGTTGGCACCACCTATTATTACTACGCTTGTGTAAGTACGGGAAGCACCACCAACTGTAGCAATACAGTTGCGGTGTCCGTCACCGCGGCCCCCCCCCAGGCAGCTAATCTAACCTTGGGTACATTGACGGTCGGTGGTGGCAGCACAGCTTCTATTACCGTGGGTGGCACTGCTGATTTTGCGGTGATTGTGACTAACGAAGGGAATATAGCCTCGGCATCTGAGACACTAACCTATTACAGCAATGCTAGCAATAGTACTACTGGTGGCACCGCCACGGGGACGGTTAAAGTTAGTACTTTGACTGAGAGTGGTACAAGTTCTAGTACAAATACATACTCTGATACTAGTACTTTGACAGTGACAGGTACTGTTGGCACCACCTATTATTACTACGCTTGTGTAAGTACGGGAAGCACCACCAACTGTAGCAATACAGTTGCGGTGTCCGTCACCGCGGCCCCCCCCCAGGCAGCTAATCTAACCTTGGGTACATTGACGGTCGGTGGTGGCAGCACAGCTTCTATTACCGTGGGTGGCACTGCTGATTTTGCGGTGATTGTGACTAACGAAGGGAATATAGCCTCGGGGTCGGAAACACTGAAGTATTACCGCTCTGATAGTAACAGTAGTGACCCTCAACCACTAGCTACCTCCATTAAAAGTGTTACCGTAGATGTTTTGACTGATAGTGGTACAACTACAAATACATACTCTGATGCTAGTACTTTGACAGTGACAGGTACTGTTGGCACCACCTATTATTACTTCGCTTGTGTAAGCACGGGAAGCACCACCAACTGTAGCAATACAGTTGCGGTGGAAGTCACCGCGGCCCAGGCAGCTAATCTAACCTTGGGTGCATTGACGGTCAACACAGCTGCTGTTACCGTGGGTGGCAGTGCTGATTTTACGGTGACTGTGACTAACGAAGGGAATATAGCCTCGGCATCTGAGACACTAACCTATTACAGCAATGCTAGCAATAGTACTACTGGTGGCACCGCCACGGGGACGGTTAAAGTTAGTACTTTGACTGAGAGTGGTACAAGTTCTAGTACAAATACATACTCTGATACTAGTACTTTGACAGTGACAGGTACTGTTGGCACCACCTATTATTACTACGCTTGTGTAAGTACGGGAACCGCCACCAACTGCAGCAATACAGTTGCGGTGACCGTCTCCGCGGTCCAGGCAGCTAATCTAACCTTGGGTACATTGACGGTCGGTGGTGGCAGCACAGCTTCTATTACCGTGGGTGGCACTGCTGATTTTGCGGTGATTGTGACTAACGAAGGGAATATAGCCTCGGGGTCGGAAACACTGAAGTATTACCGCTCTGATAGTAACAGTAGTGACCCTCAACCACTAGCTACCTCCATTAAAAGTGTTACCGTAGATGTTTTGACTGATAGTGGTACAACTACAAATACATACTCTGATGCTAGTACTTTGACAGTAACAGGTACTGTTGGCACCACCTATTATTACTACGCTTGTGTAAGTACGGGAACCGCCACCAACTGCAGCAATACAGTTGCGGTGACCGTCTCCGCGGTCCAGGCAGCTAATCTAACCTTGGGTACATTGACGGTCAATAATAGTAGCATAGTTGCTACTGTTGCCGAGGGTGGCAGTGCTGATTTTACGGTGACTGTGACTAACAAAGGGAATGCAGACTCGGAATCTGAAACACTAACCTATTACAGCAATGCTAACAATAATACTACTGATGGCACCGCTATTACGGGGGTGGTTACTGTTAATACTTTGACTAAGAATGGTACAATTGCTAGTACAAATACATTCTCTAATACTAAGACTTTTTCAGTGTTAGGTACTGTTAATGACGTCTATTATTACTACGCTTGTGTAACTAATACGGGAGGCACCGTCGACTGCAGCAATACAGTTGGGGTGGGCGTCATCGCGGCCCAGGCAGCTGATCTAACCTTGGGTACATTGACGGTCGGTGGTAGTGACACAGCTTCTATTGCCGTGGATGGAGATGCTGCTTTTGCGGTGACTGTGACTAACGAAGGGAATATAGCCTCGGTGGAGGAAACACTGAGTTATTACCGCTCTACTACTGACAGTAATGACCCTCAATCACTAACCTCCATTAAAGATGTTACCGTATCTGCTTTGACTAAGAGTGGTACAGATGCTAGTACAAATACATACTCTGGTGCTAGTACTTTGACAGTGACAGGCCATGCTGGCACATATTATTACTACGCTTGTGTAACTAATACGGGAACCGCCACCAACTGCAGCAATACAGTTGCGGTGGGCGTCACCGCGGCCCTAGCTAATCTAACCTTGGGTACATTGACGGTCGGTGGTAGTAGTGACACAGCTTCTATTACCGTGGGTGGCGATGCTGCTTTTGCGGTGATTGTGACTAACGGAGGGAATATAGCCTCGGGGTCGGAAACACTGAGTTATTACCGCTCTACTACTGCCAGTAATAACCCTCAATCACTAACCTCCATTGAAAGTGTTACCGTATCTGCTTTGACTGAGAGTGGTACAGCTACAAATACATACTCTGATACTAGTACTTTGACAGTGGCAGGTCCTGCTAACACATATTATTACTTCGCTTGTGTAACTAATACGGGAACCGCCACCAACTGCAGCAATATAGTTGAGGTGATCGTGAATACCCCCCCCGATCCACAAATGGGTGAATTGACAATTGCTGACGACACTGTTGACTCGGACTCTAATGAAAATGTTGAATTCTCGGTGCAGGTGGAGAACATTGGGGGTGTATCCTCAGTGGAGGAAACATTGCAATATTACCTCTCTGAGAACAGTAATGTTATCACCAGCCCCGTTGCTGGAGAAATTGTTACAGGAGCAACAGTTACTATATCTGCTTTGGATGCGAATGGAGTAGCCGTTGGTGATAAGTCTTTTTCAGCGAATGGTGGCGTGTATTATTATTACGCTTGTGTAACAAGTACTGGTTCTGGTAGCACTGCGGATTCAAACCTCACCAACAACTGTAGCAAGAAGGTTAAGGTGATCGTACTCCCCGCCCCTGATCTAGAAATGGGTAAATTGTCCGGTACCCAAGATCTCATCCTGGATCAGAATGTTACCTTCTCTGCTAGGGTGTATAACGTTGGGAGTGCATCCTCGGCGGCGGAAACACTGAAATATTACCGCTCTGCTAGCAATAATAGTATCACCAGCCCCGTTGCTGCAGAAGCCGTGGGAACGGGAACTGTAGGGGAAATTGCTATAAATGCTCTGGTTGGGACTGGAGTGGCCTCTGGCTCGGCCACTCCTGCTAAGGGTACGACTTTTCCAGCGATAGGCCCTCCAGGCGTATATTATTATTACGCTTGTGTAACAAGTACTGGTTCTGGTAGCACTGCGGATTCAAACCCCGACAACAACTGTACCAGTAAGATTAAGGTGAATGTGGGTGTCACCGGCAATGAGACCCCTGATCTAAGTCTGTTTGGTTTAGCTTTAGCTACTCCCACCGATGGCAATGTTCAATCTAATAGTGATATAACACTTAGCTTTAAGGTTGTGAACATAGGAGATTGGGATTCAGGTACTCCAGGTACTCTAACATTTGACTATTATAGATCCACGGATAGTGCCGCCATTGTTCCTGCTGATGATGGTGCCAAGAAGATATCGTCGGTTACTACTACTAATGTAGATACCTCCGCCGATGCTGCAGTTGCCGCCGCCAACTTGAGCAACTCCGATGCCTACCGTGAGCTTACCTCTGGGAGTATTACGGTGCCAACTGTGGCAAACGATACGACATATTACTATACAGTTTGTGTTAGTAGTGATGGTAGTGGTGGATATGCTGAGGAAGTAGCCAATAACAATAACAATTGTGATCAGCTCCAAGTTGATGTTATTGGTGTTCAGTAGTTAGAGTATTGGGGCAGATTTATTATCTGCCCCATTTTTTATTTTAGTTTAAGGCGTGCTAGGTTGGCGAGTTGGTCGCAGAGTTCGTTTTCGGGGTGTCCTGTGTGGGCGGGGATCCAGTTCCAGTGTATAGTTCGTGTTTGGCAGAGGGCGTCCAGTTGGTGCCAGATTTTTTGATTTAGAACTGGTTTGCCATCAGCTTTACGCCAGCCGTTTTTTTTCCATCGTGGTAGCCAGCGAGTAATACCTTCTATGAGGTAGCGGCTATCAGTAGTGATAATCAGGTGGCATCCTGTTTGGGTGGGGGTGATGGCTTGGATGGCTGCGGTGAGTTCCATAATGTTGTTGGTGCTATTGTGAGTTGCTCCGCTGAGTTCATATTTTTTTCCTTCGGCGTGAATGAGTACTCCCCAGCCGCCGGGTCCTGGGTTAGGCGAGCAAGAGCCATCGCACCAAGCCTGTATTTCAGGTTCCTTTATGGACTCGGGAGGGTGAATGGTAGAGGATGGGGTTTGGTGGGGAGTTGTTGGGGGTGGAGTATCGGGGTTTGGTGTTCTTAGGAGGGACTGTTCCCAGTAGGTGATGGTTTGATTAATTTCGGTAGCCAGTTGTTTAGAAGGTTGGCAGCTGATGAGCAGATTAGCTAGGGTTCGCAGGCGTAGGGGGATTTGTTTTGCTTGGTTTTTCTCCTGAGAAAGGATCAGTTGTGCTGGTTCGGTCTTTTTTGTCATTGTTTTAATGTTTATAGTGTACCACGCAGGATAATTTGACTTGATAAGTGAAAGATAGGCAAGTTATAGCGAAGTGCCCCTGTAGTTCAACTGGATAAAACAGGGCTTTCCTAAAGCTCAGTTCCGGGTTCAAGTCCTGGCAGGGGTACCAAAGGTAGTGGCAATCATTTTTATTTTGGGTACTGATAGTAAAACAAAGACATATTCTATGATATTAAAATACACTAAGGTATATATAGTTGAAATGAGAATAAAGCAATTTTGATATAGGTAAGTTTTTAGAAGCGGTATTTGAAGAAGAGTTATTTTTGTAATTTTTAGTAGGAGGAGTTTGTGCGATTTATTCCTAATGGCGAAGCGGTTCAGCGGAAGATGTTGAGAGAGATGGGAGTATCCAGCATAGAGGAGTTATTATTGAAAGCGGTGCCTGAGCAGGCTTGTTTTAAGCGTAGCCTGAGGTTGCCAGATGGAATGGCTGAGGCAGAGCAGTTGGAGTGGTTTCGGCAGTTGGCTAGCAAGAATGATTATAATCGTTATGAGTCATTTATAGGGGCGGGTTGTTATGAGCATTTTTCTCCTTTGGTGGTGGATAGCATTATTTCGCGTTGTGAGTTTTTCACCTCATACACACCGTATCAGCCTGAGGTTAGTCAGGGAACTTTGCAGGCTATTTTTGAGTTTCAAACTTTTATTTGTGAATTAACGGGTTTGGAAGTTTCCAATGCTTCCATGTACGATGGTGCTAGTGCTTGTGCTGAGGGGGTATTGATGGCTGATAGGTGTAGTCGGGATCGTTTTCGGGTTTTAATAGCGGAGAGTGTGCATCCTTTTTATAGACGGGTTACTGAGTCTTATGTGCAGTGTTTGGGTATTGTTTTGGAGAGTGTTCCGTTGGAGATGGGTAGTGGTATTGTTGATTTATCAGCCTTGCGGAAGGCTTTGAATGATGAAGTAAGTTGCCTAGTGGTACAGCAGCCCAATTTTTATGGAGTAGTAGAGGACTTGACGGATTTAGCTAAGGTGGTCCATGAGGCGGGAGCATTGTTGGTGGTAGTGGTGAACGAGCCGCATAGTTTGAGTGTATTGCGGCCTCCGGGTCGGTGTGGTGCGGACATTGTAGCTGGGGAAGCCCAGGGTTTTGGGATTTCTCCTATGTTTGGGGGACCACATTTGGGTTTTTTGGCTTCGTGTCGGGAGTATGTGCGTCAGATTCCCGGTCGTTTGGCTGGGGTTACACAGGATGTTGATAATCGCCGTGGTTTTGTGTTGACCTTAGCTACTAGGGAGCAGCATATTCGTCGTGCTCGTGCTACCAGCAACATTTGTAGCAATCAGAATTTGGTAATGGTGGCAGGGTTGGTATATTTGACCCTTATGGGAAGAAAGGGTTTGTTAGAAGTTGCACATCAGAATGTTAGTTATATGCAGTATTTATTGGATTGTATAGAGCGGGATTTACCTCAATATAGGGTAGCATTTTCTTCTGCGGTGTTTAACGAGGTCACTTTGGAATGTCCTTGTTTGGCAGCCGAAGTAGTAGAACGTTGCCTAGTTCGTGGGGTGTTGCCGGGGTTAGATTTGGGTCAGTTTAGGAATCAGGATGATAAACGATTGCTGATAGCAGTTACGGAATTGAAGAATAAGTTTAAGTTGGATTTGTTGGTAAAAACGCTAAAGGAGGCAGCATGAGTAAGCATGTTACTCTTGGGGGGATGATTCAAGAACAGTTGCTTAGTTTTGAATATCTTGAAGAAGGAGAAGGTGGGGTCAAATTAGATCCACTGGATGTTTCTGCGGTGGATCTTAATCAAGTTCTAAAAGGGGTTGCTTTGCGTTCGGATGGTTTAAGTGGGTTGCCGCAGCTGTCGGAATTTGAAACTGTGCGTCATTTTACTCGTTTGTCCAAGATGAATGTATCTATTGATGCTGCTATGTATCCTTTAGGGTCTTGCACTATGAAGTACAATCCTCGCATCAACGAGGTAGTTTCCCGTATTCCGGCTTATCAGAATGTCCATCCTCTAGCACCTGATAAATTGGCACAAGGAACTATGGAGGTTATGTGGCATTTGCAAGAGGCATTATTGGAAATAAGTGGTTTTGATGCAGTTTCTCTGCAACCAGCTGCGGGTGCCCAAGGAGAATTAACAGGTGTTTTTCTGATCCGAACCCGACTTAAACAAAAAGGTGAGCAAAGACCAATTATGTTGATACCCGATAGTTCACATGGCACCAATCCTGCCAGTGCTGTTATCGCAGGCTTTGAGGTTAAAGAGTTAAAGAGTACTGAGCAAGGTACTATGGATATTGAGCACCTACACTCTCAAATGGATGAGCGGGTGGCAGGATTGATGTTAACCAACCCTAACACCCTGGGTATTTTTGAGCCCCAGATTAAAACAATTGTTGATATTGTCCATGACAAGGGTGGTTATATTTATTGTGATGGTGCCAATATGAACGCCCAGGTTGGGGTATCGCGCCCTGGGGATTATGGCATGGATGTGATGCACATCAATCTTCACAAGACTTTTTCTACCCCTCACGGTGGTGGAGGTCCGGGAGCGGGTCCTTGCTTATGCACCAAAGAATTAGAACCTTTTCTCCCTGTCCCTAGGATTGAAGCTCAAAATGATCGTTATGTTCTCAACTGGGATAAACCCCATAGCGTTGGTAAGCTGGTTGCTTTTTATGGTAACACGGGCATACTGTTGCGGGCACTTTCTTACATCAAAGCTATGGGAGGAGATGGCTTGAGCCTCATGAGTAGAGTGGCAGTACTCAATGCCAATTATCTCAAGTACAAATTACAAAATGTACTTCAATGTAGCACCAACTTGCCTACCATGCATGAAGTGGTGTTCACCGATAAAACCTTAGCAGAGTTGGGTGTAAGCACCTTGGATGTCGCTAAGAGATTATTGGATTATGGTTTTCATCCTCCCACCATATATTTTCCTCTTACCGTTAGCGGAGCCTTGATGATAGAACCGACAGAATCCGAACCCAAGGCAGAACTGGATCGCTTTGTGGAAGCTTTTCATGCCATTCTGTCTGAAGCAAAAGAAAATCCAGAGTTGGTAAAAAGTGCGCCTCATTGTACTCCTCGCCGCCGCCTTGATGAGGTTAACGCAGCACGCAATCCGATCTTACGCTGGCAAAAAAATTAGTTCACTTTAGAAGCCAATCCTGTTGACCAATAGCCGCCCCCTAAGTTTATCTCAGCTACACAGATATGTGTTTAAGCTACTGGAAGAGAGGATTTCTTCCAGCAGATTGGCGGTTGGGGTGCGTGGCTTTCTGGTGTTTTTAATAATCGTCAATTTTACGGCGTTGCTGCTGGAAGATTGGCTGATAAAAATAACTAATGAATTCTGGCTTCAAGGTTTGGAGCAATTTTCATTGGCAGTGTTTCTGATAGAGTATCTATTACGGGTTTGGTCTTGCACGGCATATGAGAATAAAAAACGCAGTAGACTCAAAGTAAGAATCAAATTTATTTTGCAACCAGTGATGATACTAGATCTATTGGTATTGCTACCTTTTTTATTTTCGCTCGGGATAGATTTACGGCTCATTCGGATTATACGCCTAATGCGAGTTTTTAAATTAGCACGCCATAGCTTGGTTCTTGATTTGATAAAGGAAACAATGACGTACTTGGGAAAATATTTGTGGATGTTGGTAGTGTTATGGTTATTTGCCCTCTCTTTTTCTGCTAGCTTAATGTACTACGTGGAAGGTGATGCTCAGCCAGAAGTTTTTAACAGCCTAACAGCCTCTTTTTGGTGGGCTGTAACCACCTTGACTACGGTTGGTTATGGAGATATAGTTCCCGTCACTCCCTTGGGTCGTTTTCTGGGAGGTATCTTACAGGTATTTGGGGTGTTGGTACTGGCATTTTCATCGGGTCTGCTGGGGGCTTCATTTGTAGAACAGATGCATATACGACGTAGTAAGAAGGAAAGTTTTGATGATGCTGAAAAAAGGCGGAAGGACTAAATTCGAAATAATAGAATGGAACATCAGCAAGCAGATAAAGCAACAAACAATATGCAGTTAAGGGTGTCTTACCGCCTAGATGATGTGCCTAGGTTAAAGCGTGCTTATGCAGGGGATGCGGGATGGGATTTAACTGGTATGTTGGTTGAGCAATGGGGGGAATCTTTGTTTGCATTTGATTGCGGGTTGTCGGTGGAGCCTCCGGCAGGGTATTATTGCGAGGTAGTAGCACGCTCAAGTTTGTGCAAGGAGGATTTTATGTTGGCCAATGGAGTAGGGGTGATTGATGCAGGTTATCGGGGTCCTATCTTGGCAGTGCTGCGATATTTAGGGACGGCTAGCAGTGCGAAAGTAGCAGCTGATAAATTGCTAGGCAAAAGGATCGCCCAGCTATTGGTGCGTCGTTTGGAGCGTGTACAAGTAGTTAGTAAGGATAGTTCAACAGAGACTACTCGGGGCGAGGGTGGTTTTGGTAGCAGTGGAACTTGATAGCTGCAAATGAGAAAAACATGGAATTGTTGAGCTTGAAAAGGATGTCTGCATTTCAGCTATTGAAATTAGCAGGCAAATTATATGTTCGGAATTTATCGTTGTGGTTTAGCTTGGCCCTGTTGCCACAGCTGGTGGTATTGTTGATGTTATTGGGTTTGGATTTACAAGGCGATAAAATATCAGGGGTGACACTGGGTTTTTACTTATTGGTGACGGTGTTAAGCGATGGAGCATCTTTGATGATGCTGACTTTGGCAGCGGGGTATGCGGTGCTTGAGAATACCAGTGATGACGGCAAAAACAAGCGATCGTTGGGGATAAAATGTTTATTGAAACTGGCAGTGGGAGTTCCTTGGGTAGGGGTATTGCTGACGTACGCGGCTGCTAGTTTTATCAGTGTGTTGGGATTTATATTATTGATTATTCCCGGAATACTGTTGGGGACTCTATTGCAGCTGGTGGTGTGTACAGCATTATGGGATAATCCTTTACCACATGCGGCTATGGCACGTTCGGTAGGTTTGATTCGTTCGGATTTTTTCACCAGTTTAGGATTGTTCTTGGTAGTATTTCTTATAGTTAAAGTGCAGCCTTTTCTTTTGCTACTAATACAGAATTCGTTTTTTCCAGGACCTTTATCTCCATTATTAGTGGTTATTTTTTCTTCTTTGGCTAATCCATTTGGGGCTGCGGTTCAAACATTGTTGTACCTATCGCTACTAAAGCCAGATATGTTGACTAACTGGCAGACTAAAATACGGGCGAGAGTTTAGAAAATGTATTCAACAAACTGGTAAATCTTGCTGTGAGAGATTTAAAAATCTAGCGATCTAGAGAGATATTGATGCTAGTGTTTCGTCCTAATGTGTGTGCTGTAGTGACCGATACTGAATGTCGTCGGGTATTGTTATTTCGCCGGGTGGATGAATTAATCGAGCAGCGTTGGCAATTTCCTCAAGGAGGTCTCTTGGAAGGCGAAGTGCCTGAGCAAGGGATAAGACGAGAACTGCAAGAAGAAATAGGGGCAAATAAAATAGAGATTTTGCAGCAGTTGCCGTATAAGCTTCGCTATGTGTATCCACCTGAGGTCAAGCAGCGTCTTAGGCAAACAGGAATTGAAAAATACAGCTACGATGGTCAAGAACAAACTTGGTTTCTAGTGCGATTGCCAAATAATGAAAAAGATATTTCTTTAGTTCAGCATCCTAAACCCGAATTTGATAGCTGGCGTTGGTCAGTACCTCAACAAGCCATTGCTGAGGTAGTTCCTTTTAAGCGCGATGTGTACCGACATGCACTAGCCGAATTTTTTGGACCTCTTTTAAGCATATCCTGATAGCCCAATTGCTATGCCTAAGTGCAAAGACATCAATACAGTGCTGGTAATTGGTTCTGGGCCAATTGTCATTGGTCAGGCTTCAGAGTTTGATTACAGTGGTACTCAGGCTTGTCGTGCTTTGAATGAAGAAGGTTTGCGGGTGGTGTTGGTGAATAGTAATCCAGCTACTATAATGACAGATCCAAAAATGGCGGCCCGAACCTATATGGAACCGCTTACAACAGCTACCTTGAAAAATATAATTGAGCAAGAGCATCCCGATTCCTTGTTGCCGACTGTGGGAGGACAGGTAGCCTTGAACCTAACCTTACAGTTGCATAAGGAGGGAATTCTACAGAAACACAAGATAAAATTGATAGGTGCAGGGATAGATTCTATCAACAAAGCTGAAGATCGTCAGATATTTAGTGCTGCCATGAAACGCATAGGTGCTGTTGTTCCTCGTAGTGCGGTGGTGTCATCGGTGGAAGAGGGCTTGTTGGTTGCACGCAAGATTGGTTTGCCTACCATTGTCAGGCCCTCTTTCACGTTGGGGGGAACGGGTGGAGGCATATCTCATAATGAGGAAGATCTAGCTCAGCTGCTAAATCTTGCTCTGATAGCTTCTCCGCTAAAACAGGTGCTGGTGGAAGAATCTGTCTTGGGATGGAAAGAATTTGAAATGGAAGTAATGCGGGACAGCAAAGACAATGTGGTGATTGTTTGTGCTATTGAAAACCTAGATCCCATGGGTATCCATACCGGGGATAGCATTACTGTAGCTCCTGCACAAACTTTGAGTGATAAGGAATATCAAAAACTGCGTGATTTATCACTGGCTATTATCCGTGAAATAGGGGTGGATACCGGTGGATCTAACATTCAATTTGCCATTAATCCTCATAATGGAGAGATACGGGTTATTGAAATGAACCCACGCGTATCTCGTTCCAGTGCTTTGGCTTCTAAGGCTACTGGATTCCCCATTGCCAAGATAGCCACAAAATTAGCGATAGGCTTTACCTTGGATGAACTATGTAATGATATCACTAAAAAAACCCTCGCTTGTTTTGAACCAGCTATCGATTATGTAGTAACAAAAATTCCGCGTTTCTCTTTGGAAAAATTTCCCGGTGCCGGACTACAACTGGGAATGCAAATGAAATCGGTGGGAGAGGTGATGGCAATCGGACGAATTTTTAAAGAAAGCTTGCAAAAAGCACTGCGCTCCTTGGAACTAGAACAAGATGGACTCATATCACCTTTGCTACCCAAGGATGAAAATGAAGCAGCACAAATCTTACGTCAGGAACTAGCCTATCCCACTCCCAGAAGATTGTTGATCGTGGCAGAAGCACTTCGCAGGGGGTTTTCTGAGGTTGAAGTGAATCGTATTAGTGACATAGACCCTTGGTTTATTACTCAAATACGTCAACTAGTAGAGGCAGAAAAACAAATTGCTACCCGAGATATTTCAAGTGTTCAATTCCAAGAAATGCGAACCTGGAAATGTTGGGGCTTTTCTGACTCCAGAATAGCAAAATTACTCAACCAAACAGAAGAACAAGTACGCAAACACCGTCATCAACTGAAAGTGAGACCAGTTTTCAAAAAAGTAGATACCTGTGCAGCTGAATTCCAGGCCTCTACCCCGTATTTTTATTCCTGTTACGAAGAAGAAAATGAGGCCACTCCTCTCACAGGTCCTAAAGCGATTATCTTAGGCGGCGGACCTAATCGGATCGGTCAAGGAATAGAGTTTGACTATTGCTGTGTCCATGCTGCACTGGCTCTGAAAGAAGCAGGTTGGAAGTCCATAATGGTGAACTGCAATCCTGAGACTGTCAGCACTGATTACGATGTTTCACATCGGCTCTACTTTGAGCCAATCACTCTGGAAGATGTCTTAGAGGTTATCAAGCTGGAAGCCCCCGATGGAGTTATTGTACAGCTAGGAGGGCAAACTCCATTGAAACTCGCACAAGCTCTAGAGGAAGCGGGAGTACCGATACTGGGTACCAGCTATGACAGCATTGACCGTACTGAAAATCGCCAAAGATTTTCTGAGTTGGTTGAGAAACTTAATCTGTGTCAGCCTCGTTGTAAAACGACTTCTTCCTTGTCCGATGCTATTATTTGTGCCAGAGAGGTTGGTTATCCTTTGATTATGCGTCCTTCCTATGTACTGGGGGGACGGGCTATGCAGGTGATACGTGATGAAGAGGAACTAAAGCAATTCTTTCACCAGGTAGCTAAGGTTTCTCCGCGACATCCAGTACTACTGGATAGCTTTATAGAAAATGCTGAAGAGGTGGATGTAGATGTTATCTGTGATGGTCAGCGCGCTATGGTGGTAGGAATGATGGAGCATATTGAAAATGCGGGAGTTCATTCTGGAGATAGTGCCTGTGTTTTGCCACCTCATAGTTTATCTCTAGAGGTGCAAGAAGCTATGCGTTCTCAATCTGAGATGCTGGCCTTGGAATTGAGAGTGGTGGGCTTGATGAACATTCAGTTTACAGTGAAAGACAATCAGGTATTGCTACTAGAGGTTAATCCACGTGCTTCGCGTACCGTCCCTTTTGTTAGCAAGTCGGTGGGAATGCCTGTTGCTCAGCTGGCTACTCATCTTATGATTGGGGCTAAGCTAGCAGAAAATTTTTGTTTGCCTCAACCGGGTAACTATTTTGCAGTGAAGGAAACGGTATTTCCCTTTTCCAAATTGCCAGGGGTAGAACTGAAACTGGGACCAGAAATGCTCTCTACAGGAGAAGTTATGGGGCATGGAAATAATTTTGCTGAAGCATTTATTAAATCACAACTGGCAGCTTTCCCCTTAATGCGTCTGGAAGGCAGTGTCTTTATAGGCGTACGTAATGAAGATAAAATTCATATGGCACCCTTGGCAAAAACATTGCAACAGCTGGGATATAAAATACTGGCTACCAAGGGTACTCATCAGGTCCTTATCAGTGCTGGACTTAAAAACATACGCACAGTAAGTATGCACGGAAAAGGCTCGCAAATCCTCTTTGAGGCCATGGCACGCCAAGAAATTTCCTTAGTGATCAATACTACCAGCTCCAAGAAACAATACTTAGAACCATATCATTTTCGCAGAATGTTATTAAATTATCAGATACCGTACTATACCACTATTGAAGCATCTCGCACTCTGGTGGAATCCTTATGGAGTATTAGGAATCAATCTAAGCTGAGTTATCATCCGTTGTCTCAAGACTTTCAGGTTAAGCAGGCCTTGGCTATATCTGAATAACTAGCTCATGACAAATAACTAAGAATTGTAACTAAGGGATGTAATTTGGATATTTTTAGAGGATAAGGATTGTTTCAAGGTTTTGATATATTTACTTCCTTGACTGGTTTCAATGCACGCAAGCGTTGAACGATGCTACGGAAATTTTTTAAGCTCATGTCTCCCATCTGTATGGTAATTTTATCGGTGACACGCGTATCTGTTTGTATATTGCTGATGTTGAATCCGCGGAGGCTACGAGCGATGGATAATATCTGCCCGGGCCCGCTTTCCCAAACACGGATATGCAGGGCTGGAGGATGGTTGTTTTCAAATTCTTGCCAAGAAATGTTGATACGATGCTGCGGTAGTATGAGAGATATCTGTTCACAATTGGTACGATGGATGGTTAGTTGGTGTTTTTTCTGGACTGCAATGACTTCATCTCCGGGGAGTGGTAGGCAGCATGGAGCAAGGTTGATAATGCTAAGAGATTCTGAGTTATGTTTTAATTTAAGTTGAGGTTGGATGGCTCTTTTTTGGAACCAGGAAATCCAACGAGGAGTTTTTTGTGTTTGGAGCATATTTAGCTGGGACTTAGAAAAAATTTGATGCTTAAGGAAGAATAGGCGGGCATCTATTTTTCCTTCTCCCACTTGAAAATAGAAAGACTTAAGTCTGAGGTTTTCTTTTTGCAGAGCCTTCAAGAACACACGGCGTATTTTTGAGGTAGGAGCTGAAGGGAGGACATCTTTGAGTATATTTTGCATGCGTTGCCGTCCTATAATGCGGATGTTTCTGTCTGTGCGATAATTGATCCAGCGACGAATGCTCAATTTTGCACGGTTGGAACGCACATATTGTAGCCATGAAGAACTTGGGAAGGTATCAGCACGAGAGAGAATTTTCACTACATCTCCATCATTCAGAATTTGAAAGGGGGTGGTGCGTTTATTGTATATTTTGGCTCCGCAACAATGCAGTCCCAGGTCTGTGTGAATAGCAAAGGCAAAATCCAGCACACTGGCACCAGCGGGAAGGGTATGCAGATCTCCTTTGGGAGTAAATACTTGCAAGGTATCCATTTTGGACTGACGTAACACATCTTCCATTCGCAGGTTATCTTCATGATAGTTATCTAACATCCCCAGATAGCTGGAGTAGTAGTGTTCCAATTCTTCCTGACTTCCTTTCCAACCCGCTATAATGCCAAGCTGATTAGTGTGTTTCATTTGAGAAGACACCAAGCGGAAAAAAACTTTTTCTCCCCCTATAAACATTTCTGTGTGCAAAGCCTGATAATGGTTCGGCAAGGGATTACTTATGTAATCACGAATGCTAAGGGGGGAAACACGAAAAATCATGTGGAGATGCCCCAGTATTATGTAACAGGTCTTTGCGTTTTGAGCAGTAATTTCTATCCCCTTAAAACTGCAACTGGGAACATCATCACTAATTATGAATTCTGAAGCTATATGATAAATGGGTTCAACTACTGGTGTTTTAGTTACAGGTATTAATTCTTTTTCCAATAAGCGACAAAGTCCTCGCACCTTAACAGATTCTTCCTTCTTTTTTTCTTTCAATAGGGCTTCCACCTTGGAGTAACGCAAGGGGTAAAGATAACGAAATGCCAATGAAGATAATTCTGTTGATATGTTTTGCATGCCTATCCTCTCAGCCATTGGTACGTAAACTCCCCATGTCTCGCGGCTGATGATCCTTTGTTTGCCTCTGGACAAAGGCTCCAGATCTCGCATGTTGTCTAGACGATCAAACAATTTTACCTGCAAAGTACGAATATCCCGTACTGACTGCGAAATAAGGCGGCGATAAGTCGCAAACACGGGCAACGCACTCGTCCCCTGGGGGCCCTCTTTCACCTGACGTACCTTGGTGAGACCTTCTACCATGTCAGCAATTGAAGAACCGTAGGTTTGCTTCATTTGTGTTTTGGTAAATGAGGTGTCTTCAATCAAATCATGCAGTAAGGCCACCACGGTAGCCTCCACCCCCAGTCCTGCCTGGGCGGTCATCAGGGCTACTCGCATAGGATGTAAAATATAAGGTTCCTCTGAAATTCTCCACTGCCCCCGATGACCACTACGGGCATCAGCTAAGGCACGAGCCAGCATTCGTTTGGGGCGAAAACCAACTTTGTTGTGGCATTTATAAATTGAATATTTTAATGATCTTAAATTTTTAGAGTATTTTCTGAGTACCTTAAAACGCTGGTAGGGGTCATTTTTATCTTGCTGGTCAGGCGAGTAAATCGTGTGGGCACCTTTATTATGCAGGGGTAATTCGTCAGGATGGACCACCGTTGGTAAGGGTGTTTTCATGGCACTCAACTGATAAATAAAATGATAGAGCGGTGTTCTACATCCTAAAGAATGCCGTTATAGCTTATGAAATTGTAAGGAATAATTAACAATTCTCATGCAACTATAAAGCCAGTACCCCAAGAATACTCTATAAGGGAATTCTAACCCAGTACTACTGGTGACCTTATTGTATAATTTTTTGATAGTAATAAGCAAGAAATCCTTTTTAGTGAGGGAAACATTGATGTTTTTTTAGTACGTACTTTAATTTTTATCATTGGGCTATAATAGATATACGTTTGAGGGATAAATAACATGGGTGCTAATAAATAAAAAATTATGTCTGCAGTAATATCTAATTATAAATGTTTCAAGGATGTCTCTGCTTGGAAGACCTTGCAGAGATTGGCGGGTCGGCCTGTAGATTTGACTGACAGCCAGGTTCTCACTCCACAACGGATAGGGAGTATGCGATTGCAAGCCTGCGGGTTTGATTTTTTGTATGGTACTCAGCGGGTAGATGAAATTGTAATGGGCGAATTGTATAATTTGGCGTGCCAAACAAATATACAGCAGCAATTTAAACAGATGGTAGCAGGGGAAGTGATGAATACAATTGCGGGGGTAGAAAGTGAAAATCGTCAGGTACTACACACAGCTAGTCGTCAGGTGTTTGATGATCTGACTTGGCCAGAGGATATGGAAAAGACCTCTCAAGCACAGCTAGATGCCCGGGTACAATTTGATAAATTGGATTCCTTTCTAAAAAAGCTAGACGATAAGGTATTGATTAATCAAGAACAACAGCCATTTACCGATCTAGTTAATATTGGCATTGGAGGGTCTGATTTAGGTGCTAAGGCAATGTACTTAGCCTTGCAAACATTTGGAATTCGGGAAAGGCGAGTACATTATGTGTCTAATGTTGATCCAGATGCATTGGTGGTGGTACTTAGGGGATTGAATTTATCTCGGACCTTAGTGAACGTGGTTTCTAAGAGTGGAAATACAATGGAAACCCTAACTAATGAATTAAGGGCACGCTCTTATTTTAAGGCACAAGGTTTAGAAGATCAGCGGCATTTTATCTGCGTTACCGGAAAAGGCAGCCCTATGGAGGGTCGCGGTGATTACTTGGAAACATTTGAAATGTTTGATTATGTGGGGGGTCGTTTTAGTGTTACTTCCATGGTGGGAGGGGTGAGCTTGGGTTTTGGATTGGGAATGGAAAATTTCAAGCAGATTCTACGCGGGGCACGTGAGATGGATTTGCATGCTTATACCGCTGAACCTAAGAAAAATCTGCCGCTGACGGCAGCCTTATTGGGGATTTGGAATCGCAATGGATTGGGGATGGAAACCGTAGCAGTACTCCCATACAGCGAGTCCCTGATTAGATTTACGGCTCATCTTCAACAATTGGAAATGGAAAGTAATGGCAAACGAATCAGTCGTACTGGAAAGGAAGTGGATTTTACCACCGTACCAGTAGTATGGGGAGAACCAGGCAGCAACGGACAGCACGCTTTCTACCAGATGATTCATCAGAGCGAATCAATTGTACCGTGTGAATTTATAGGCTTTCGCCAATCCCAGTGTCACGAAGACGCAAAAATAAGTGGTGTTTCCAGCCAGCAGAAGCTGCTAGCCCATTTATTGGCACAGGTACTGGCACTCGCTTCAGGACAAAAAAGCGACAATCCAAACCGAGTTTTCCCCGGCAATCGTCCTAGCTGGCTACTGTTGGCAGACCGCCTGACACCATATGTGATGGGAGCATTGCTAGCCTTTTATGAACACAAGGTGGTTTTTCAAGGCTTTTTGTGGAATATCAACTCATTTGACCAAGAAGGAGTACAATTAGGAAAGGTATTATCACAACAATTGCTAGAACATTGGCGTAACGGTCTTCATCAAGATACCGGGCAAAAAATCACAACAGCAAATGCACTAGGGGTATCCCTGATGAGAGCAGCTCGCTTGGGCAATACCTAAGAATTGACTTGAGCAGGTAACCACAAGGCCAGGGAAGGAAATAGCATCACTAGGCCTAAGCCTAATAATTGCAATAGCACAAAGGGAATGATACCACGATAAATGTGAACTGATGATATTTCTGGTGGAGCACTGCCCTTTAGATAAAACAGAGCAAAACCAAATGGAGGCGTTAAAAAGGAAGTCTGCAAATTAATGGATACCAAAATTGCAAACCACAAAACTTGCTGTTGTGAATCAATACCCAATCCCAATGGCAGCTGGGCAGCCAGTGGAGCAAATAAAGGTAGAATAATCAGCACAATCTCTATCCAATCAAAGAAAAATCCCAGTAGGAAAATCAATCCCATTAAGATAATTAGTAACCCCCAACCGTCAAAAGGAAGTGCCAGCAACAAGCTTTCTATGGATTCTTCCCCTCCCAAAGAACGAAAAACATAAGCAAACGCAGTCGCTCCTAAAATAATCGCGAACGCTTTTGCCGTGATCAGAGCACTGCGTTCCACAATATTCTTGAGTACTTTCAAAGATAGAGATTTTTTTAATGTCGCTAGTAATAATGCCCCTGCTGCTCCCACACCAGAGGCTTCGGTGGCAGTAGCCCAACCATTAAAAATACTGCCTAACACCAAAAACACTAATAATGTTATTGGCAGCAAAACCCTCACCAGAGAAGCAATAGCTCGCCAAGACCATTCCTTATGTTTTTCCGTGGTGGCAGGTGCTAACTGAGGCTGCATGGTACAACGTAGCAAAATATATCCTACATACAAAAATGATAGCAATAAGCCCGGAATAATAGCTCCTAAAAACAAATCACCAACAGGCAGGGAAAGCAAATGCCCCATTAGTATCAGCATAATGCTGGGCGGAATGAGAATCCCCAGAGTGGAAGATGCACAAACAGTACCGCAGGCAAATTCCTTCTGATACCCCTGTTTTAACATCGGACGTAGGGCCACCAGACCCATCATAACCACTGACGCCGCAATAATTCCCGTGGCAGCAGCTGTCACGGTTCCCATAACTACCACTGCTATGGCTAATCCCCCCGGAACACGCCTTAGGCAACTGGACAAATTCTCCAGTAATTCTTCTGCCATCTTAGTATGTTCTAGGGTGACCCCCATCAAAACAAACATAGGAATGGATATTAACAAGGGATTGGAAGCAACTCCCCAACTACGCAACACTATGTTGTAAAACTCTGCTGCTTGAAAAGATCCCAATCCCATACCCAACAGACCTCCAAACATGGCTATGCCTGCCAGCACAAAAGCTACTGGATAACCACTTAATAATCCAAACGCCAGCAGAGGAAACATCAGCAAAGCGAGCGAATCAAGCCATGTCATTAGCGATCAAAAGAAGATGGTTGTTGAGAAACAGACATATTTGGAGGTGCGGTGGCCAACCTAGGAAACAATAAGGTAAGCAGTCGTAATACTTGAGCCCAGCCCTGCAGTGTCAACAGCATCATCCCCAGTGGCAAAGCAGATTTTATCAGCCAACGAGCACCTAATCCGCTGGGAGCATTAGAACGCTCGCCAATGTTAAAAGAGGCAGCCACAAATTGCCATCCCCATACCGTGGTCCAAATGCTCCAGGGCAATAGTAGCAGTAGACAGCCCCATAATTCTATTTGGGCCTTCAATCTGGTACTCATAAAGGGGCGAAGCAAATCTAACCGAATGTGTTCATCACGTCCATAGGTCCATGCCAAACAAGCCAAAAAAACCACCGAATGAACATGCCACTCCAACTCCTGCAATAACACCGAACCCCGATCCAACAACCGTCTGGTAATGACATCCCACACAATCACTAAAACTACCAACAAATAAAGCCAAGCTGCTTTCTTACCTACTAGGGAACACCACTTTTCCAAACGATTGGCAACACACTGCCGAGATATCAATTTAGGCATGTTTTTCCCGAAGAGTAAGCCTATCTGATCCAACACCGAAGGAGGAGCAACCGCACCTAGGCAGTATCAGGTACGGATGTAGCCGTGGCTCAGTTAGCTACTGGCTACTTTTAGCAGGCAAGCGTGATAAATCTGCCCAGCGAGCGTAATCATTCCGGAATGTTTGGTAAGACTTATAAACGCGGCGAAAATCTTTATCTTTTGCACTTTGTTCTTTTACTACTTTTTGCCAAGCACCACGGAACGCAGTTAGAATTTCATTATTCCAACGATTAATAGTTACTCCTTGACTCTCTAGCTTACGCAAAGCACTACCTTGCTGAGATTCTCCTAGTACTACATGTTCCACAATGGTATCCCGACAGACACTCTCCAGCAGGCTCTTATCAGCGGTAGACAATTCTTTCCAACGTGGTTTAGCTATCAACAATTCCAAAAAAGAAGCCTGTTGATGCCAACCCGGAAAATAGTAATATTTCGCTATCTTAGCGAATCCGAGCTTGTCATCAATGCTAGGCATGGATAACTCTGCAGCATCCAGAAGACCGCTTTCCAAGGCAGGGTAGGTTTCTGCTACAGGTAGCAATTGTACCGAAGCTCCTAGTTTTTCCAATACCGATCCACCCAATCCATAAAAACGAATTTTCATCCCCTTAAAATCCTGAGGAGAAACAATTGGCTTCCGAAACCATCCTGAAGCTTCAGGTGGAAGCAACCCGCAGGGAATAGGCACGACATTGCTGCGACCATATATTTCACGCCACAATTTTAGTCCTCCGCCTTGGTAAATCCAGGTCAGGTACTCGGTAACATCAGGACCAAATGGCACTGCCGCAAAAAGTGCAGCCGCAGGAATCTTGCCGGTCCAATAACCTGGGGCAGACCAAGCAGCATCAATGGAGCCTTTACTTACAGCATCAAACATCTCTAAAGGGGGTACCAATTTATTAGGCTCAAATAATTTAATGTCCAACCGTCCCTGAGTAATGGTACGCACTCTTTCTACATAATAGGTGGCCCCCTCCCCTAAGACAGGCAGGGTGGAAGGATAGGCAGCAGCTAGCTTCCAGCGTATTTGCTCAGTAGATTGTCTGGTGGAAGAAGATTTATCACAACCTGCCAAGGAAAATAATCCCAGCAACATTAACCCTATGAACAAACATCGTTGCCAGAGCCAATGAGATAAAAAATGTTTAATAGAATGAACAAATGATTTCAAAATATGTCCTTCGATCAGGGTAGCACCGTAGGTTATGTGTAAATACGACCTGTTTTCTGCAAGTATCCCCAAAGTGTGGAAAAATTAGTAGCTCTATGTCAAGCATGTTTAGTGAAAAATAATGGCAAGGCTGGTGTTTTAGCACCCTGTAATTTTTTTGTAGTAGCCAATCAAGAGTCTCTGGGATGGGGTAGTTAGGATAATTTACGAACAGATGATTTTGGACGAAGCACCTTATTTTTTGTGAACAAGGGTTTTTTAATATTGGAATACTTATAACAAGTACCCTTAAATTGACCGCCTTTTTGAATTACAAAATCAGTAGTATAAACATTTCCATCCAAACAACCAGATGGTAACACTTCCACTCTCTGAGAGGCATGAACATTGCCATTTAAGAAGCCACCTATTTTGATGTTATCCACCCGTACCGGGCCTTGTACTCGGGCTTGGTGATTTAGCATCAAGTTGGCGGTAGATTGGCCATCGCCTTTTACTGATCCATACACCTTCCCTTCAATACGCAAAGTGCCAGAAAAGCAAATGTCGCCCACCAGTTTAGTATCCTTACCTAATAAGCTGATATTCCCTTGATCTGATTTTATCCATTTCCGCCAAAACATTGGGTATACTTTCTTCTTAAAATAAGACCTTAATAATCAATATTGTTATTCTCTTAGACCCTTTAATCACAAATTTTTCACCAATTATCTCCTCATTATAAATGATTTGATGGTCTTCTTGTTCATAAAAATCTTAGCACTAAAAAATCTTAGCACTGAAAAATCTTGCTCGTTGTTACTATCTCAAAAAGTAGACACAAGTGGATGTGGCTCGTGTTCTATGGGGCGTGCAAACCATTCTCGCTCCATCTTAAAACGCTGATGCCAGATAATGCCTCCTCGCGAGGAAAAAACATATAGCAAAACATGAGTAAAATAATCTCTATTCACAGACAATGATACTCTGCGGCGAAAATGTAACTTTCTACGCACCTGATAAAAATGAATACCAGCAAAACGATTACTTGGAAATCCACGCTCAGTTACATTCATTCTTGGAATACTTAAATACTGCACCGGAGTTTCATCCTCGTTAGCTAGCACTGCCACCATGGTACCACTCAAAGGAGAAGGAACATTACTCAATGAATCTCCTCCGTAAGAAGATCCTGTAGATCTCAACTGTAGAACAAAATCTAACTCCACTGTATTACTGCCAACCCAAGCACGAGCACTCTTCAAGGACAAGGGTAGCTGATAATCTTCATCTCCCTCTACAGCTGGGGGTGAATAAGAACTCTCAAAATTCCGCTTATCTGCAAAAAACAACCGTTTCTCAAATGCTTGTGCCTGCTTGGTAATATCTGCTAATTGTGCCTGTAGGTTATTCAGACGACCATGGGCAAACAAATAATCAATAGAAACAAACAATAACAATCCCAAACAAAACGCACCCATTGATGCCCACAGCAACAATCGCCAGCAAGGCAAACTCCAATAAAATGAACGCCCCTCATCTACGGATATAATAAGGGTAATCAATTTACGCCAGTTCACTCGTCAGGATTCCTTCTTTATAAGCTAAAACAAAGTACAACCATATCATCATTGTGACCTACGTCTATCCTCTAAGAGAACCTGCTTCTTATCGCCTTATTTGCTACAGACCCTAAAAACACCTAGTAGATTTCTTTCCTCAGTATCCACCGATAATTGGAAGAATCTGAAAATAAGGCCTGCAAAAGCCGCTGATGTAACTTGTGATTAGGCTTAAAAGATCGATATTCTGCCAATAGCGGTCCTCCTGCCAATGATAAATCGCCCACTGCATCCAGCAATTTATGGCGTACCAATTCATCAGGGAAGCGTAGCCCATCATCGTTTAATACCTCGCCATTTACTCCCAAACCTATCGCATTGTGCAGGCTGGCACCTAAACCCCGCCCCGACAACTTCAACTGCTGCAACTGCTCCTGAAAACCAAATGTACGTGCTGCGGCTATTTCTGCAGCATACTTCTCTGCTGACATCTTTATCCGCACCCGTTGATTACCGATATGTACCTGAGGAAATTCAATGCTACAATCATAAACTAATTCAGCCGAGGGATATAGTCCAGCTACAGCCTCTCCTTCTTCTACCTCCACCGCACACAAAACTTTCAAGTATTTCAAGGTACTCTTCCCCGGCTTCCGACCCGCCCGAGCTATACCCTCCACAAATGGACGGGCACTTCCGTCCATAGCAGGAATTTCACCTCCGCTAGTCTCAATCAATACGTTATTCACCCCCATGCCTACCAATGCCGAAAGTAAATGCTCAACCGTCTTAACCGTACCTGCTTCTCCAGACAAGGTGGTATTTAAGTTTGTATCGCTAATGTTATCCCAATGTGCCTTCAACCTAGGGAACTTTTTATCGCAGTCATTCCTGCTACTAGTATATCCCCTCTGGTTATTAAAAATAAATTGCACCCCGCTATCATCCTCTGCCGGATTTAACATTACCTCCGTCTCCAAACCACTATGAATGCCAATCCCCCGAAAGCGATACCTCCTCCGCAAACTCATTTGAACACCAACCATATGGCCATCCCAGACGAGTACCGCCCATCATTGCCTCATCATTCCACGGGGACTACCCGAAGAGAGGTGGATGGTACACAAGGTTGCCTGCTGGATATTTCTCATTTTATTGAAAAATAACAAACCATCAATTAGTTTGAAGCACCAGCACTGAAAACTGCACCAATAAAGATTTCATTTGTTTCTTTTGTGCCATTTATAAATGCTGAGCCGTAAACGGTAAATGAATTTGCATTATCAGGGTCTGAATTATCTTTAGAAGATCTGCTTCCATAGATAACGTGGGTACTGTCATTGATAATATATCCTAAGGTACGGGCAATACTAGTTTTTTCCCACTTCTTGCCTTCACCTACTCCTACAAACCCTACAAAGGTGACAGGCTTGGTTACGCTATTACTTTGTGCAAAAGCAAATGAGCCATAGCTAGCACCAATAGCGGTACTAGAGGTTTTTTCGTAGTCGCCTTTTACATTAAGAACACCCTCACCTGAATCAATGCTTTTGAGGTTATTCCCTGATTCAAATCCTATAGATAGGGCATCTTTGGAGAAACGCACATCAAAACCATTGCTAATTGACACATGCCTATTGGTGCGACCAACTATGGCGGGGACAAGGTTATTGCTATTGGGACTTGTTGGCCTTTCGGGCTGACTTTGAACATCTACTGTGGTGGTTGAAGTGCGAGAACGGAACCCCAATGACAAACTTTCATCAAGCAGGCTAGCATTGGCGTAGTACAGCACATGAGTCAAATTGCCATTAGTATCGTCCTGATTACTTTCATCGGCAGCTACAAGAGGTATCGCAGCTGTGCTATTACCTACCCCATAACCGGCTTGTAGCAGTTCGCTATTATAATTTAGTATGAAGCTATGTCCAGATAATCCTATAGAAGAGGGATGGCTGATGGAAACAGGAGAACCTCCTCTACCCACACTGGCTGCTACAATACTGCCACTGCCAACACTATTGCCTATGCTAAGACCGAATTCCTCAGCAAAAGAAAAATTTATCGAGCCGCCTAACGACACGCTACCACTCTCAGAGCTAATGTTTGCCCCAGATTTGGTTGTCCCCGAACCGGACGAACCCGAAAGCCCAAAACCATAAGAAAACAAATCGGTATCACCACTAAAAGATAAGCTGCCTGAAAAGCTACCACCAAATGTGTTCCCATCTTGAACGCTGTATCCACTGAGAGCAGGCTTGATGGTACTACTCAACCGACCATATGATACACTTACAGAACTACTAATCTCAAGAGGTTCTGAAGACTCTTCACCTTCTGTATCAGCACTGGAATCTTCTGCCGGGGGCTGATCTTGGGAAAATGCTTGCGTGCTTAATAGCAAAAAAAGAATAACCCCTAATCCCAGCTTAAAAAAATTAGACACAAAGTCCTCCTGTAAAATGTAATTGACAATTCATTCTAGTCAACATAAACAAAAAACTCCCCATGTGTGTAACATGGGGAGTTTCAACCGTCAAGCTACAGTTTGCTAAAAGCAACTTTTTTAAGCTATCCTAGAATGTAGCCTTAAGAACCAAACCAATGAAAGATTGTGTTTCTGTTGACTTGAGACTAGTCGTTACACCAGCGACAACAACATCTTTGGTGGCACCATAAGTATCTAACGAGGTATCAGCAACAAGGTCATCAGTAACGGCTTGGCTACCAAAGACAAAATTGATGTTGGGATTCAATTTATACTCTACCAGGGTTACCACATCAGTTTTTTCACCTTTCTTCGCACCTTCTCCTTTAGGAGCTTTGGCAAGGGAGGTTGTGTCGGCACTATAACCAATGGCTATAACACCAGTTCCAACATTAACAGAGCCTCCAAGGGCTATAATACTAGTATTAAATGTATCCAGCTTTTCCTTATCACCTATTTTCAAAGTGCCACTGGTGGTGCCACTCTCAAAACCGACTGAGAATAGATCTTGGGTAAATTTAGCCCCAAATCCTAGGGCTGAACTAGTAGTCTTATTGGTTAACTTAGTAGCTACCTCTTCATCTGTGGCGGTTTCGGTGACCATGTTACCTCGTAGACCTACAAACAGAGCACCATCCAGTAATTTACCATTGGCAAAGTAAAGTGTTTCATTTAAAGAACCTTCTTTAACTACTGCAACTGTTTCGTCTACATCAGGGGTAGATGCGTCATCTGCTGAAGCTTTTTCTATTACTACCAGCTCATCTGACTTATCACCACCGAATCCAAAACCGGCTTGGAAGGTACCATCATCAAAACGAAACACAAGTTGAGAACCGGCACTGAAACCAAAGTCAGACGGTCGGTTAATTCCAATGGGGTAGCCTCCGACACTGACATTGGTGATGTTTCCCTCACCCACGCCTACACTATTTCCTAACGCTATGGTTAAGCTTTCAATGGGAGAAAAGGTGAGCTCACCTGACACTCCTACAGTGTCATCTCTCTCGTAAGTACCACCGTACTCAGTGCCACCATTTTTGGCTTCGCCAATTAATCCGAAAGAATAACCGACCGCCCCAGCTGTGCCTTCAATAATCAACCCGCCTAGGAAGCTACCAGCAAAGCCGGAGGAACTTTCAGCCTTATCACTTCCCACTTTGGTACTGACGCCAAATTGACCGAAAGAAGTTCTCGCCATACCAGAGATTTCCGGTTGAGCGAGTGCTTGTGTACTTAGAAGCAGAGCCAAAGTCACTCCGAGAGTGCTCAGACTTGCTATTTTTATTTGGTTGGACATTGTTATTCTCCTTAATGAATGAGGTTAAACGGCCTGAAAAAAGCAATCATCGCAAACACATGCCATAATTCCTTCTTTCAGCCCTAGTCCAAAACTCCCAAAAAGCCGGGGAGCACGGCATGAAAAACTATAGATACTTTTGACTCCTACCCTAGATACTAAAAACGGCTTTCCTAGCCTCTGATTAACCAGTCTTTTTTTACCTTGATCGCAAATCAGAACACCATACCCTCCACCCGTAACAGACTTAATTCAATAAATCAAGTTTTTTTTAATAATTTGTACCCAATTTAAGAATTTGCGAGAATAACATAGGACTGTTATATTTATAAGCCAAGATGGCTTAGTATAACAGTGATTACCGCCTATAAAATTGACTTATGCAATAAAATCAGTGGATAAAAAAACCGCACAGCTTAATTATGGGGGCAATGATTTTCAATTGCCAATCATTGAGGGTAGCGAAGGAGAACGAGCACTTGATATAAACCTCCTTCGTAAGTGCACCGGTCTGATCACCATGGATAAAGGATATGCGAATACTGGTTCTTGTGAGAGCCAGATTACTTTTCTAGACGGTGAAAAAGGAATACTACGATATAGGGGGTATCCAATCGAGGAGTTGTGTGAGGGAGCAAGTTTTATAGAAGTTAGTTATTTGCTTTATAATGGTCAATTGCCTACCAAGGAACAGTTAGAGGCATATGCAGATGTGATTACTAATCATACTTTGTTGCCAGAGGCGTTCCATAGATTTTTTGGATCATTTAGTCGCCATGCTCATCCCATGGCACTTATGTCGGCAGCGGTTGCGGCCCTGGGGGGAATTTATTCTGATTTTTCCGATAAATATGACTCAGAACAAGTTGATCTAACCGCACAGAAATTGATGGCTAAACTGCCAACTATTGCAGCTTGGATATACAAGCACATGCTGGATCAGCCTATGGTATATCCTGACAACAACTTGAGCTACACAGAGAATTTCCTTAACATGATGTTCTCCCTACCCACACAGTCTTACCGGATCAGGCCTGAGCTGGTAAGAGCTTTGGATATATTGTTTATTTTGCATGCCGACCACGAGCAGAATTGTTCTACTTCTACGGTGCGTATGGTTGGCAGTTCGCATTCGGATTTGTGTACCTCTATTGCCGCGGGGGTAGGTGCCTTAAGGGGGCCTTTGCACGGAGGGGCTAATCAGTCAGTGCTGGAAATGTTACGGGCAATTGAAAAAAATGGAATGGGGGTTGAGGATTTTATATCAAAGGTAAAAAATAAAACCAATGGGATACGATTGATGGGATTTGGGCATCGGGTGTATAAAAACTTTGATCCCCGTGAGCGTATAATTAAGATACATGTTGACAGGGTACTGAAATTGCTGAATCTGAAGGATCCTATGTTGGACATCGCCAAGGAATTGGAGACAGCTGCTCTAAAAGATGAGTATTTCTTACAACGAAAACTTTATCCCAATGTAGATTTTTATAGCGGGATTTTGTACCGAGCAATAGGAATTCCAGAAAACATGTTCACAGTAATGTTCAGTCTGGGTCGTTTGCCGGGTTGGATTGCACACTGGAGAGAGATGCGTCTAGATCAAACAAGCCGCATTTGCCGTCCCCGACAAGTTTATACAGGCTCAACTGAGCGCCATTTCCAGCCTCTTTCAAAACGAGGATAACGCTACACATATGGTTGTAGACAATGTATCCGGGCTTACGACCTACCAGAATAGACGTGTCATGGCTTGCGATATGAGGAGAAAAAACTAATAATGTCTGACAAAAAAAATCAGCAACCTGGTCCAATCACGCCAGAAGTGCCTATTGAAAAACATGATCATAGTGAGTTGCTACATCAATGGCATACAACGCTGGAAGTTTTAAGGGAGATAGAGCACCAAAATCCTAATTGGGAATGGTCACCACTTCAGTTACACTTAGAGCGACTGCATGCACTGGCTCAAGAGATGCGTCGCAAGAAAACACTGGAACGTGCCCGCTGGCAACCATAATTAACATCACATCTTTATAGCATTGTAGTCTGATTATGAGTGACAATGAGGTAGATTGTTCTTTGCTCCTGGCTTTATCTGCTTTTGGACGAGCATTAGCCAAATCTTCTCCCGACATAAATGGTGCCATGATTGATGATATCAAGATAAAGGGGGATGGTGTTTGTTTATGTATTCGTCCTCCTGGAATGCTGGGGAAATTAGGGGCTTTATCGGTGCACATTAAGGTGGTAGAGACCTCGGACAGCTACACTTTGTTGGGGCTCAAACTGCCTGCTGCTCTGGAGAGTATTCTGGGCGGAGAGAGTGTCTTAGAAAAAATGCTAGAAAAATTCCTTGCCGAAAACAAAAAACAACTGCCTCCAGGGTGTACACTCCAAAACGGAATGCTACGAGTGGAACACCAAGCTACAGCAGATTACTTGCTGAAAAACAAACCAGTTCGGCTCAACTAAGCAGCTAAGTTAATCGGCGTAGCAGTTTCCGCATGACATACAACATAATGTCTAAGAAAGGCCAGATTAAGACCGGCTAGACAAGAAGCGATCTGGAATAAAGCACCAAGCGGAAGGCATTATCACCATTGCCAAGACTATTTTCAAGGCATCACCAATCAAAAATGGTTTCATTCCAAGGTTGAACGTCCGTACTGCTCCTTCCCAGCCGCCGGGCAATTTGCCTCCCAATCTTAGCCAATAGCCCAACCATATCAGTCCAATAGCATAAATCACCAAAGAAGCTGCGGTCATGGCTATTGCTGTCAGTAATGGATTTCTATCCCAGCCGCGAGATGCAAAAAATCCTACCAGTGATGCTGCCAACGGAAAACTAAGCAAATATCCTCCAGTTGGACCCACTATCACAGCCCAGCCAGCCTTGAATCCAGCAAAAACAGGTAGACCTGATATACCTGCCAAGAGATACAATCCTATACTCGCGGCTGCCAAACGAGGTCCCAAGGTTATCCCACATAACAACACTGCCAGGGTCTGGCCGGTTATCGGCACTGGCGTCCAAGGTAGCCTAATCTTCAACTGAGCCATTGCAAACGTAAAAATAGCAAATCCTAGGCACAACAAAACCTTCGTCAGGATGTTGCGTTGCCAACCTAATTGGGCGGTCAAAACAGGGTGGGATGGTATTAACAGGGTGTTTAATTGCATTTTGTCTCCTAAAAAAATATACCGCTAGGAAGTGGTTTTGGTGAGAATCACCGTGATTCGTTGCCATTGTTTAGGGAGCAGAAATACTCGCTGAGGTTGCCACTCCTTCGGCACATTGTCAAACAACTGACCCTAGGGTTTTTTATGACCGTAAAACTTGAGACTCCATGAAAAAATCTCGTGTTCGTTATTAGCAACAACGTCTGCGACCCTCAATTGCCAATCTCCATTGGGAGATTCGCCCAGGTGGCGGGCAGAACCGAAATAGATATTTTTTTTGGGAGTTGTACAATTTGCTGGATTTCCTAATCTAAAACAACTATGTTGCTCAGCCAAAACACTGGTTGTGCCTGCTGGTGAAGTTAATTCTATTTCTAAATTCCCATAATAATCTCCTTTTATTTCAACGGTAGTCCCAACGTATTCTATAAAATCAAGGTTGGTATTCACATCCGAAACAGTAATAGTGCTGCTTAGCCCAGTTGCGTTATTGTCAGGAATAATTTGTTGATTGGCAGGTATGCTCTCGCTATTGCCATCTATAACCACCATGCTACCTACATTGTTCCAGCTTAAAGCTTGATTCACAGCAGATCCAGCATCAACAAGACCAAAACCATATTCATGATTATGGTTATAGCTCTGGCCAGAGTAATCGGTGCCATTGTAACTAGCAGCTCCTGCGAACCATCCTGCGTTGCTACCATCAATCTTTTTAGCAGTGGATGCTAAAATAAGACGCACATCTCGCCATCCTAATCTTGAATTGGCAGAACGCATCAAAGCTGCCACTCCCGATACAATAGGAGTAGCACCAGAAGTGCCAGTAAATGATCTGTTATAATCAGAACCATTATAACCCTCTCCTCCAGGTTCATCTGTTGTTACCAGACCATTGGTACCGCCGCCTGAGGGAGCACAAACCCACAGATTGGCTCCCTTTAATGAATAGTGTGCCCTCTGTCCACGATCATTAGTCGCACAAATGGTAGCTATAGCGTAGTGGTTGTTATGCTCGCTGTAATTAGCGTTGTCTGCCAGAACGCCATTCACGGTATGATCGTTTCCGGTTGCAAATGCGTAGAAAATTCCCTTGCCGTTGTAGCCATTTGTGATTCCCTCATTAAGAGCAATTTTCCAGCTTGAATCAGATTGATAAAAGAATCCTGAATTACCACGGGTCCAGCTATTGCTAGAAACAGCTGTCTCAGTCTTATGTCTCAAAATGGCATTTGTTGAATTTGCAAGGGTGTATCTTTGTACAAGATTCACGCTAAAAAACTGAACTTGAGGAGCTACTCCGCTGACGCCAATCCCATTATTACCCACCGCTACTGCCAAACCAGCCACAGATGTCCCATGCTTTGAGGCAATATCGCTGGAGGGGATGTCTGGATTGCTACCACCGTCGATATAGTTATAACTGTAGCCAGCACGGTGATTAGCAGCTAAGTCTGGATGGGATATTACTACTCCATCATCCACAATAGACAACAGTATACTGGAATCTCCTTTGGTTATTGCCCAAGCCTCAGGGGCGTTGATATCAGTATCGTCGTCGTTGTTTAGGTGCCATTGTACGGAGTATAGAGGATCGTCAGGATAAGTGGGTTCAGGAGTAACAGGAGGTTCAGGAGTAACAGGAGGTTCAGGAGTAACAGGAGGTTCAGGAGTAACAGGAGGTTCAGGAGTAACAGGAGGTTCAGGAGTAACAGGAGGTATCTCATTGGAGGAAGCTGGGCTATCGCTTTTGCTGTCACACTGAGCTAATAAAAGCGTACCAAGCAACAGACAGTAGAGACCTAGGGATGATATTTTTCGCGGATGAATTGCGAACATAAAAATTAACACACATGAGATCCTCCATGCGGAAACTACGAAGTAAGTCAATTATATAGTATTTTCAGATAAAAACCCATTGATGATGGTTTTTTCGGTATGCTTGCTTGGTAAGTACTATTGTTAAATTTCCCTTAATAAAATGATGAATACCACTGATTGGAAAGCATTTCATATTGTTCAGGGAGGGGTATTAAATAATGATGGAGTGGTGGTGCATTATGGTGATGTGTCAACAGAAGCCCGGGCGTTATGGGAAGGTGCGGGGGTGTTGTTGTGGGAGGATAGGGGGGTGTTGTTGGTGCGGGGGCGGGATGCAGAGGGTTTACTGCATAGTTTAGCCAGCAACGACATTCGGGGATTGTCGGGTTTGGACGAGGTAGGGAAAGCAATTTCTGGTAAGAATAGAGGAGAAACAGACAAAAATGATGAAAACAGAGATGTGTTTCACACTCAGCCCAATTTATTTTGCAATCGTTATGGCAAGCCACTTTACGAGGTTGAGGTATTACGTTTGGATAGCGAGCAATTTTTAGTATTGACGGCTGGTGGTCAGTTATCGGAAGTAGCCGCTCATTTGGAGGGATTTAGAGTTCGCGAGCAGGTGGAGATTGGTCAAGCACCGCTACTGGTACTAGGGTTGAGTGGGAGGGAGAGCGAGAGAGTTTTGCACTCATGGGGGTTATCTGCCACTGGGGGAAGAGGAGAGGGTATGCCTTTACTAGCTGCCAAAGATATTTGGTGGCTTCCGCCGCGTCCACCGCTGTATTGGGTATTTATGCCCAGTGAAGACGCAGAAGAAATACTGGCAACATTATTGAGTTCATCGGTACAGCTGGCAGGAAGGGCAGCTTGGGAAGAGGTGCGTATTGCTGTGGGGCGTCCCTTGGCAGGAGTGGATTATGATGCGGCTAATTTAACTGCAGAAGCAGGATTGAATACTCATATCTCGGCGACCAAAGGGTGCTATTTAGGTCAGGAAGTTCATGCTCGCTTGCGTCATCGGGGCAAGCTTCAAAAACGGCTAGCAGCATTCTGGCTGGAAGCACCGGATTCTTCTGCATGTGATTCATTTCTTTGGTCTCCTCAAGATTCCTCCTTTACTAACTCAGAACAGGAAGAAACCCCAGTAGCCCAGATTACTAGCCTCGGTAAGCTGCCCTTTGAAGAGCATATTTTTGGTCTCTCCATGGTGAACTTGAAAAAACTTACCTCAAGCAAACTAGCTGTATCCCCCCAAGGAATGCCATTGGCAAATTTTAGGTTGCTTTAGTAGGCAAGCTGATGCAGATTGGGTCTTATCATGGCAATAAATCCAACCCAATTGGAATCTGTTGATTGGTCTTTGAGGCAATGGATCTGTCCCCAGAAGACTTGATCGCTGAAAGGACATTTTCTTCGTACAAGCGAGATACAATCAATCGGTAGTACTTTGGGTGAATTTCACAAGATGTAAATATCCGCTGCCCGTGCTTGGCAGTTACTACCTCTGAGCCGCTACCGCCAAACAAAACAAATACTTTATCGCCTACCTTAGTAGAAGAATGCATGAGCATTTCAAATAATTTTATGGGAATTTGGCAAGCATGGAAGGTCTTTTCTTGGGAGACATTCTTTACCAAATCAAAATAAAACCAAGAATATGGCATCCGGCCAGAATGACCGTTTTTAATTCTGGCTAAAATTCGCTTGTCATGTTGATTTTTGTAGGGCTGGGCTACTTGTTCCTTATAAAAACTATTATGCTTAGACTTGGTCGCATGCAAAATAGAACGATGTGCAGTGGTAAAATGACGGTTAGAATGACCAATGTTGGTGTTATAAACCCATGCGTAATCATGTACGCCAAAGGCTAAAGATTCTAATTTCTTAACCCGCAACCAAGCGTTTTGGCGAGGGTAATTTATCAAAAACAAATTGCCTTCAGGGTGTAGCACTCGCATGCATTCCTCGCTTAACTGACCGTACCAATCAATATAATCTTCCCAGCTACGATTGAATTTCTGGCCATTGTAATTTATCCCTACATTGTAATCAGGGTCACCGTAGATCATATCAAGGCAGCCAGAAGGTAATTTACGCAGCACCTCCATGACGTCACGGTTAAATATCTGGTTGTGGTATTCGTTAGGCAAAGAATTCATTTTCTTATTCATGCTATTGTTTTTCCTAGCAAAGAAGCGACTATAAAAAGGCGAAGTAGCAGAGTTTTCAATAAGCCGGGTTCTGTTCCAGTGATGATGATACAATATGCACCAGAGCCATCATTGGCTACGGGCCATCTATCTGGAATCGTCGTTGCCAACGATTTCTAGCATCCTACCCGGCAGCACTAAAGACGAGTAGCCTTATCACTGCCTGCTTGGACTTGCTCCGAATGGGGTTTGCCATGCCAGCGATGTCACCACCGCCGCGGTGGGCTCTTACATTAAGGCTAGATAGCCCCCACCTTTTCACCCTTGCCTGTGAAGTTTAAGCCAAAATGGGCTTATCTTCCATCGGCGGTTTATTTTCTGCGGCACTTTCCTTGGGGTTGCCCCCACTGGCCGTTAACCAGCATCCTACTCTGTGGAGCCCGGACTTTCCTCTATTTGATGTAAGGGACTATATCCCTCCATAAACAGCGGCCCGCGTTTTCTAACTCTACTACCTCACCTCCCTTGCTTAGATGACTAGCCCCTTCCATAAAAGGACCCCATCCCAAAGTTATTCTATGATAGCAAAAACCAAGATTGATCTGCATCAATACCAGAAATACTAGCAGAAAATTAGCGGAGTACGGCCCCCATTTGCTCTAATTTGCCGATAATATTAGCTCTAATTTTGGCTACCTCTTTGTCAGACAAGGTGCGTTCGGGGGATTGGTAGATGAGGGCATAGGTCAGAGATTTTTTTCCTTTCGGCAGGGTGTCGCCCTCCCAGTAATCAAATAGTTGCACATTTTTTAGCAAGGGGGCACCAGCCTTGATTATCTGTTGACGGATTTCTTCAGCTGCCAAAGAGGTGTCAGCCACAAAGGCTAAATCTTCATATATCGGAGGATGAGGGCTGATGGGCTGGGCGCGATGATTTTCTTGCCACATGTCAATCAGGGTTTGGGCATTGAGGTCCAGCAAGTTGACTGAAGGGCCACCCAATTGAAAAGCTATCGCAGCTGAGGGATGTAGTTCGCCGATATATCCCAGCGAGCGATTATTCGCCCAAATTTCTGCTTGGCGACCAGGGTGAAATCCCGCATGCAATGAGGCAATTTCAGTGCGGAAAGTAACGGATTCGATATGCAGGGCTGTCAGAAGCGTTTCAGTGATGCCTTTTAGGTCATAAAAGTCAAAGTTATCTGATGAATTATGGTCAATGTTTTGCCAATAAGGTTGGTTTCTCAAGCCGCAAAGTGCAGCTGTCAAGCGTAGTGATTCCATGGGTAAGGAGGTTTTTTGGGGTACAGGCAGGGCAAATACTTTTCCCAGTTCAAATACGGCTACCGACGGTAAGAAACGGAGGTTCTCTGCCACAGTGCGTATCATGCTTGGTAGCAAGGTCTGTCTAAGGTGAGTGCGTTCGGGGGTTTGGGGTTTTTTTAGTCCCAGATAGGAAAACGATGTAGAAGGTGGTGAGCTATTTTGCAATTTTTGTTCATCTTGAGGCGATGTCAGGGAGTAGGTGATGATTTCATTCAATCCGCTAGCAGCTAGGATGTCGCGTATGTGTTCTTGACAGCGTAGAGGTTGGTTGTCTCTGGGAGGGGGTATGGGAGAGGTCATGCGGGTGGGAGTGAAGTGGTTATAGCCATGGATGCGGGCTATTTCTTCTGCTAGATCTGCGGGTTGAGAGATGTCTTGTCGGAAGCTGGGGGGTATTACAGAAAGAGGGTCGTTCCCGGTGACCTTAAGCCCGAGGGCGGTGAGAATACGTTTAATTTCCGCAGTGGGGATTCGCTTGCCTAGCAATCTTTCCAGCCATTCCAGCGAAAGCTCAATTGCTACAGATTTTTTGGGGGAGGTATATATATCTGCAGCTTGGGAGTGGATGTGACCTCCGCAATGCTGGGTAATTAGCTGGGCACATTCAAGGGCTGCTACTAGGGTTTGCTCAGCATCTACACGCTTGCCAAAGAGATCAGCAGATTCGCTACGAATTTTTAGCATCTGACTGGTACGGCGTATGTTAAGGAAATCAAAATTAGCTGCCTCCAGTAGTACATCGGTGGTATCTGGTTGAATTTCTGTTTCCTTGCCGCCCATCACACCTGCGATAGCCAAGGGCTTTTTAGCATCGGCAATTAGTAGCATTTGCTCATCCAGGAGGTGTGATTGGTTGTCAAGGGTTTGGATTTTCTCTCTAGGTTTAGCACGTCTCACCGTGACGATTGCTTGAGCTTGCTTACCGCGTAGTCGGTTGAAATCAAAGGCATGTAGAGGCTGACCCCGAGACAGCAGGACATAATTGGTAGCATCTACCACCGCGTTAATGGGTCGCATGCCAGCAGCTTGTAGACGTTTTTGCATCCAGATGGGCGAGTTATCCATCTGTATGCCTTCAATTAGTACCGCACTATAACGAGAACACCACTGGGGGTCTTTGATGCTAAGTTCTAAAAACGAGGTGCAATTCGCAATGGATGAGAAAAATGAAGGTGCCGAAAGGGATGAAATTTGTTCATCTATGTGTTGCTCGGTGTAGGTTTTTGATTTGCTTTTCACCAGCTTTTCAGCTGATTTATCAATCGTACCCAAGATGGCTTTTGCTTCTCTAGCCACCCCTTGAACGCTGAGAAGGTGTCCAAAACTGCCCTTAATATCAAACACCAATACCGTATCGCCATAGACATCTGTTAGCGGGGTGCCCACTTTGGTTTCTGGGGGTAGCAATAGAATACCCTCATGTTCATTGCCTAGTCCCAGTTCTTTCTCTGAGCACAACATGCCTTCTGAAAGAATACCCCGAATGCGACTGGGCTGGAGGGGTTTCTTCTCTGCGGTAGCTGAATAGGGGTCAATCAACCTGGCCCCTGATAGTGCTAGGGGAGCCTTACCCAAGCTTGCACCCCCAACAGGTTTAGTGTTCATCAGGGACATTATATTGGTAGCACCAGTTACGATGGTCAGCTGTTTTCCTTTGCCCGAGCTAACCTCTACCAAGCAAAGGCGGTCTGCCTGAGGATGTTTGCTTACCGAGAGAATTTCCCCTACTACCAGTTTATCCTGATCCCAATCAGCTCCGATACGCTCTATGGTCTCCACTTCTAATCCAGCTGTGGTTAGGCGTTCCGCCAATTCATCGGGCGGCGGCAGAGGAGATACATAGGTCTCCAGCCAAGAATAAGGTATCCGTAAAGGCATTACTAAAACAGGAGCAATAAAAAGGAAAAAACGCGGTCTCGCAGTGGCTACTAAAAGTGATTGCCAAAAGTGGCTACTAAAATTGGCGATGGAAGCGTAAGTCATTTTGGTAAAAACAACGAATGTCTTCCACCCCATGAAGCTGCATGGCTGGTCTCTCTATTCCCAAACCAAAGGCAAACCCGCTGATTTCCTCAGGGTCATAACCGCCATTTTGCAGTACCTTGGGATGCACCATGCCAGCTCCGGCTACCTCCAGCCAGCCCGAATATTTGCATACCCGACAGCCCTCGGCTTGGCACAGTATGCAATCAATGTCTACCTCAATGGAGGGTTCAGTAAAAGGAAAATAACTTCCCCTAATTCGCATGCGTCGTCCTAAGCCATAAAAACTCTCTGCAAAATGGTGCAGGGTACCCAGCAAATCTGTCAAACAGATCTGTTTTCCTATTGCCAGTCCCTCCAATTGAAAGAATTGATGCTCGGCTCGGGCACTTACTGCCTCATAGCGATAACACTTGCCGGGCAGTATTACTCGGACATCATTGGGGGCATATTCTCGCATGGCATGGATCTGTCCTGGAGAAGTGTGGGTGCGTAGCAGATAATCTTTTTTATCCAGCCAGAAGGTATCCCACATATCACGGGCTGGATGATAAGGCGGAATGTTCAATAAACCAAAATTAAATTCATCTGTCTCCACCTCTGGTGATTGATATACTTGAAATCCCAGCTCCGAAAAAATATTCGTCATGCGTCTAAGTGTTTGGGTGGATAAATGCAAATGCCCTATTGCAGGCTGTCTACCCGGCAAACTAACATCTAATTTTTCCTCCAGCTTGCGTCCTAAATCCTGATCATACAAAGCTCGCTGATGCTCATTCATGGCTTGTTGGAGCTTTTCTTTTATCTGATTAGCCAGCTCACCTGCCCGAGGGCGTTCATCGCCTGATAGTTCTCTTAATTGACGAAGGGCAATAGTCAGTTGCCCTTTGCGTCCCAGATAACGCCGATGCCACTTGCTTATTTCATCACGGCTGGTGATAGTTGATAACTCACCAAGAGCAACCTGTTGCACGGTTTTTAAGTCATGGCTAAGCTTGTTTAAGAGATGCATCTAGATTTTTCTAGCGGTTTTAAGATTATAGACCCTAAAGGGGGAGCATGTCATATTCATTTTACTTACTGCTTGGCAAGATTAGCAAACTATCTGGTATTCTTTTTTAGGATAAAAGATAGAGTTATTTGCAAATGAGCAGTAAATAATGGAAACAACTCAGTGTAAGAGAGTGTATAAATACAATTATCATTATGATTACCATTTAGTTGGTTTGAAGTGTGGGAAGGATTTCAAGGAGGAGTGATGGCACCTTGTATTCGAGTTTTGCCTGAAGAGATAGTTAATCACATTGCGGCAGGGGAGGTAGTGGAGCGTCCTTCAGCGGTGGTGAAAGAGTTAGTGGAGAATGCTTTGGATGCTGGTTCGTCTGAGGTGTGGGTAGAATTAGAAGAGGGCGGAAAGCGTTTAATCTCGGTGAGAGATAATGGTAGAGGGATGTCGGAAGAGGATGCCGTAATGTCGGTGAAAAGATATGCTACTAGCAAGATTCAGACTGCCCAAGATTTAGATAACATTGGAACCTTGGGTTTTAGAGGTGAGGCTTTATCAGCTATTTCCTCGGTTTCCAGATTTCAGTTGCATACCTGTGTGGATGAATCCGAGCCAGCTATTTGTGTAAAATTAAGCGAGGGAGGTTCTATAAAGACAGAGGTTGTATCTTTGCCTAAGGGTTGTTGGGTGAAGGTAGCAGAGCTTTTTTACAATCTTCCTGCCAGGCGTAAGTTTCTCCGTTCGGCATCCACCGAGCTGCATCACATTCAGCAGGTACTGATTCAGCTGGCATTAGCTCATGAACATCTTAGCCTCCATCTTCGGCACAATGGCCGCTCTATTTGGGATTGGCCTCCAGCTACCAGCTTGAAAGAAAGGGTTCAGCAGGTATTTGGACGCACCATGGGCTCACAAATGTTACCCATTGAGGGGAAGGATCCCGCTTTTCAGTTCAAATCCATGATGTCCCACCCCAGCTATAGCAAACCGAATCGCCGCTGGCAGCATTTGTTTATCAATTGTCGGGGTGTGAAAGACGTTCGCCTTTCATTTGCTATCCAGCAGGCCTATCGCACCATGTTGATGGGAGGAAAATTCTCTGCCTTTGTAATGAAAATTTCCCTTCCGCCCGATCAAGTAGACGTGAACGTACATCCTACCAAATCGGAAGTACGCTTGTTGCAACCCCAGCGAATCTATTCTGTGCTTACTACCCGCTTGCATAATCAGCTGAAATCTCTCACCCGATCTGAAATGCTAGGTAGCGACAGCCCTACTTTATCATCAACAGTCAAAGACCATGCTACCTCCTTAGCCAGCAATTGGGATTCTCCGCCTGCTGAGCCTTTCCTAGCTTCTGTTGAACATAGTGAGTTAAGCACCACTCATTCTGACTTCCAAAGATCTGATACATCAGATCCAGCGGCTTCTGTTGATGAAAGTAAAAGCGAGCTACCCCAAACCAAGAACTTTCACTTTCAACCCCTGACTAAAAACATCCAGCCTGATGCATCTCTTAGTAAGCATCGGATGCCAGCTGAAGACCCTAGCCCTCAACCGGGCTTTTTAGAAAAAGGTTTAACATTGCTGACTCAGTTTGACTTCAGCTATATCATTGCTCAGCGGGAGCACTCCTTGCTGCTGATTGATCAACACGCAGCCCATGAACGCATCTTGTTTGAGCATTATCGCCATCAGTTTTATCGTAATGGTATTGTGTCCAAGTTACTTTTAATTCCTTTTTCCATTGAATTAAGTTCGCAAAATGCTCTATTGCTAGAGCAGTATTTACCTCAGTGGAAGAAGATGGGGTTTGAGATAGACCAATTTGGTTCCAGTACCAGCTTAGTTCGTCAGATTCCAGCTATTTTGTCGGGCATAAACATAAAGGATATGGTGCTGGAAGTACTGGATGAGCTAGCTCTGTTTGGCAAAAGTGGGCACTTGGAAGAAGTGTTTAATGAAATACTTCGTTCGGGTGCTTGTCATGCTGCCATTCGTGCTGGTGACCAACTCTCTACGACTATAATGCAAGAAATTTTGGATGAACTTAGCAGGTTGGATATTACTCTCTACTGCCCCCATGGCAGGCCTATTTGGGTGGAACTTTCTCCCAATGAGCTAGAACGCCGCTTTAAGCGTAAGGTTTAGTTTCTTAAGGTGAATGTGTTTTGGGTTTGGTGATGGTTATTTGTAGGGATATCTTTACGAAGGCTTGAGGCTGGTTATCACCTTATTTCGGCCGGCCTCTTTTGCGGCATACATGCATTGATCAGCCCAGTGAATCAAAGAGGCTGGATCTTTGCCATCCACATCAAAGCAAGCCACCCCAAAGCTGGCTGATATTAACCCCAGCGGCTGCTGTTTAGCCTCTGGGATGTTAATGGATTCTATGGAGATTCTCACTTTTTCTGCGATGGCAGCTCCCATTATTTTATCAGTTTCTGGTAGTACCAGTACGAATTCTTCTCCGCCGTAGCGAGCTGCTAGATCAGAAGAGCGTACTGATTTTTGTAATAGTTGCCCTATACTACGCAATAATTCATCGCCCAGTTGATGACCGTGGATATCATTGAAATGCTTGAAGTGATCCACATCCATCATCACTAGGGTACATTTTTTGTTGGTTTGCTTGGAGTAGCTGATCTGTACTTTTAGGAAGTCATCAAAGTGATTACGATTGCCAAGCCCAGTGAGAAAATCGGTATAGGCTTGGCGTTGGGTTATTCCCATGGTTTGTTGCAGATTGCGTTCACGTCTATGAAGCGTCAACATTCTTTTAAGTTTGAAATCCAAATCAAATTCTGAGCAGGGTTTTGCTATGTAGTCGCTTACTCCACGTTTTGCCACCAAAACGCACTCAGCTTCTTTGTTGTAAAGGGTACTGATGCTTAATACTGGGCAGATATGTTGACGCTGCTGAAACAAACTAGCCAACGCTCGGTGCTGTCCCCAACCAGGTTGAGAAAAATTAGGATCTATCACCACCAGATCAGGTTGGAAATTGTCATGGCGATCCAACAGATCAAAGGGATTGGTAAAATCAAGTATTAAGGCTCTTGGCCAATGCTTGAATAATAATTTCTTGACTAAGCGAGAATCGTTCTTATTTTCATCACAAATCAGTACCCTTGTTCGCTCGGTTTTTGTGTGATCTTGGACCATGTTTATTTCTAGATAAACTCCATGTTTATTTTCTCCAAATTCCAAATTGCCGCCATTTTGAAGCATGTTGCGTTGCAAAAGCGGTAACCATATCGCAAATCGTTTCTGACTTTCTTGCCCTGAGGCACTTTCTGCGAATTTATCTAGTCGGGTACCTTGATACAAAATATGTAGCTGTACCATATCGTGTATTTTATCTTGGTGGCAGCTCACCTTAATTTGGGAATTAGCTTTACAAGCCAAGTGTACTTCGCGTACCAGCAAATTTAGCAATTTTTTCAAATTAGCCCCAGGAGATTTAACAATCACTAATTGACCAGGAAATTTGGTATTTAAAACAAGCCCTTTTTTCCTCTGCCAAAAAATGTTTTCGGCAAACGCATCCTTCACCATGGCTCTGACATCAATTTTTTCAGGGGCTGTTTCTTGTAAGTCCTGCTGTAATTCCACCAAGTGATCAATACTACTAACAATTGTTCTTAATAGCTCGATCTGCTGTTGTATCTCTGCCACATGTTGCTGTTGCAAGGTAGACATAGAATCCCGTACATCATGTAGACCTCTAATGCGGGATACTAATTTATTGACAGGCATTATCAATTCCTTAGTTAAACCATCTAAAAGTTCATTGCCAAGTTTGTACACCCGGCGGAGTTCCCCAAACATTTGCTCCAAGTCGGCTTGAGTATTCTGCAGTTGCTTATGCAAGCTACTTAACTCTTGATCTTTTGAAGACTCCTTGGTGCCATCCTGTAACTGATAGCTAATGCCAATGATTTCCCCCTTTTCCTTACTGTGGATAGGAAATACAGATACCTTGAAGGTTCGCAAATTTTTCTGCTGACGGTAAAACCATTCTCCCTCCCAGTGTGATTGTAGCGTCTTTCGTTCTGCTAAGCTACTGATGTCAAAATGCTTTAGCAGTTCCTGTACTGGAAAAGGTTTTTTCCCATTATCAGCTAGTTTTATGTTCAGCTGTTGCATCAGCTGTAGGGCTGTTTCATTGATGTTAATCACTTGCCCTTGAGGATTGGTAATCCAGCCAGGCCAAGGCAATTGACTGAAGACCTGAAATTCCAATTTTTTAGTTGTGCTTGAAACGGTGCCTTTGGCAACCAAAGACTGTTTTGACATGCAAAATATCACCGAGCAATAATAAACAAAACCAACATGTATATATCCATTTCACCATAAATGCTTATTATTCGCAAACCAGCTGACTATTTATGGTTAGAAATTAGCACTTACGCCATAAGCTACAGCGGTAGCTTCAAAGATAGATTCAGACAGGGTGGGGTGGGCATGAATGGTAGCCAGGATTTCCTCTTTAGTGGCTTCCAATTTCATGGCTAAGGAGAGTTCGGCTAACAGTTCTGTAACATCTGGACCTATCAAATGTGCTCCTAGCAATTGGCCATGGGGTTTTCCGAAGAGCAGTTTGACCATTCCATCGGTGTGACCAATGGCGTTGGCTTTACCGCTGGCGATATAGGGAAATTTGCCTATCTGATAGCTTATTTTTTTGTCTTGGCAGGCTTTTTCTGTGAGTCCCAGTGAGGCTACTTGCGGCTGGCAATAAGTACAAGCAGGGATTTGATCATAGCTCATAGGAGTGTGCGAAGCGGGGGTTGATGAGGAAGCAGAGGAGCTACTAATGTGTTTTACGGCAATCTCAGCCTCGGCAGAGGCTTTGTGAGCTAGTAATTGGCGGCCGGTGACATCTCCGATGGCATATATATGGGGGACACTGGTACGCATGTGGGGATCGGTAGGGATAAATCCTTGTTGATCAGTTTTAATGGCTGTTTTTTCTAATCCCATATTTTTGGTGTGGGCTTGCATGCCGATGGCGACCAGTGCCATATCGGTTTGCAGAGATATTGTTTTTTCGGTTTTGTTTTGGGGCGTCAATTTACAGTTAACCTTGTTTTTAGTGGCTTTGAATTCACTAATGCGGGTGTTGAGGTAGCAATTGATGTCTCTTTTTTGGAAGTTTTTCAATAGTAGGGAGGAGATTTCAGAATCTTCATTTGGTAGTAGCTGGTTTTGCATTTCCACCAAGTGTACTTTCACCCCAAAGGCACTAAAGTAGTAGGTAAATTCTACTCCAATGGCACCAGCCCCGATCACTAAAAGCTGCTTGGGAAATTTTGTCAGGGCAAGGGCATCGCGGTAGTTGATGACGGTATGATGATCAACAGGAAAATCTGCCCAGCAACGCGGAGAAGCACCAGTAGCCACGATAATATGCTTAGCCTTAATGGTTTGTGGTGGCTGACCTTGGGCTGAAATTTGGAGAGTATGGGCATCCTTAAAGGAGGCCTCTCCCATGATGGTTTTTACCTTATATTTATTCAACAAACTTCGTACCCCAGCGTTCATCTTTTTGGCAATTTTTCTAGAACGAGCCACAATTTTCTCGGCATCAAAACCGATCTTTGTTACTTGAAAACCATGATTTTCAGCTTGTTGAAGTTCTTCAAACAGTTCTGCACTTTTCAGCAGGGCTTTGGTGGGTATGCATCCCCAATTCAAGCACACTCCTCCCAAAGATTCTCTTTCCACCACCGCTGTTTTTAAGCCAGCCAGCCCAGCACGATTGGCGGCTACATAACCACCAGGGCCAGAGCCAATCACCACCACATCGTAATTATCCATTTTTTTCCCTATGAGAATAATATAATTTTTTAATAGTTATGTTTTTTTATCAGCTGCAGAGGCAACCTGCCACGATTCTCTCAACTGGCTGGAAGAATGTCCTTCTAAGAAAGGAACTCGTACCACCCGACCTCCCCATCGTTTTACCAGCTGGCCACCCACAATTTCATCCAGGGCGTAATCCTGCCCCTTTACTAGTACATCAGGGCGTAGTTTGGCAATCAATTCTTGGGGAGTATCGGCATCAAAGACGGTTACATAGTCTACTGCAGTAAGAGAACATAGCAACCGAACCCGATCCTCCAATTTGGATAAAGGACGCAAGTCTCCTTTGAGACGTCTTACAGAGGCATCTGAATTTAATCCCACCACTAGCAAATCTCCCTCTCGGCGGGCAGATTCCAAGCAGGCGGCATGTCCTGCGTGAAGCAAATCAAAACAGCCATTGGTGAATACAATCTGCTTTCCTCGTTGTTGATGCTGATTCAATTCCGCTGCCAGCTGCTTGACATCGTACCTTAATTTATTTTGCCACAGAGGCAGTTTCTCAGTAGCAGGATAAGAACCATATGAACCCCTTGCTAATTCTTCCGAACTTATAGTCACAGCTCCCAAACGACCGACTACCATGCCCGCGGCTCTATTAGCCCAGGTGGCAGCCTCAAACCATGAGGAAGCCGAGTCCTCTTTAGCCAGTTTGCCTTTTTTTAGTTTTTGGTTTGTTTTGCGATATGTTGTCTGCATTGCTGCCAAAACCGCAATGAAGGTATCCCCAGCCCCGGTGACATCAAACACCTCCTTAGTCTCAGTAGCCAGCTGCCGATGTTCTCCATTGGCAGTGAGTACCAATACGCCCCTGGCTCCCAAGGTGATGCAGAGGGCTTCGCTATTGGTTTCTTGCATCAATTTTTTGGCAGCTGTGAGAGACTCGCTGTTTTTATGGTTTAGATCTTGGGGGGTGTTAGCAATATCGGGTAGAGTGTTGGTTCCAGCCAAGTTACTGGCTATGGCAGCTTCTTGTTCATTAGGAGTGAGACAACTAGCCCCGCGATAACAACGATAATCCTGCCCTTTTGGGTCAACAAACAAAGGAATGTCTTTTTTCTGGCAATCTGTCACCAAATTGGCAAACAATTTTTGGCTGATAGTCCCCTTTTTATAATCCGACACCAACACCCCATCCACTGTGTCCAAAGCCTGCTGAACCCGTTGCCATAGCTGCTGACTGATAATATCATTGGTTACTTGATGCGTTTCGTGGTCAAAACGCAATAATTGCTGATGAGATGCCATCACCCGAGTTTTTACGGTGGTTATTCTTTGGGTATCCACGACCAGACCATCGGTATCAATGCCAGTTTTCTTGAGCAAATTTTGTAAGGATCTTCCCGGCTGATCTTTGCCAATCAAACCTACCACCTGAGTTTTCACTCCCAGAGCATATAAATTGTTTGCGACATTAGCAGCCCCTCCCAAACGTGATTCCTCCCTTTCCACATGCACTATCGGAACTGGAGCCTCCGGTGAAACCCTTTTTGCTTCTCCCCATAAATACCTATCCAGAAGTAGATCCCCCACTACCAGAAAATTAACATTATGTAACTGAGATAAAATTAAATCCATCAGTGCTTTATAGGATACATTTTTTTAGTGGAAGGTTGATGGTAATCACTGGTCGCTTTATAATAAACAAACCAACTTGCAGTGATTTTTTACTGTGTAAGCTATACATTGCTGGGGCAAACTATCAAAATTAAAAAAAATCAGGCATGCTAGAATAGTCTGGTGTAGGTTATGTCGGTTAAGAGGCATAAAGAAAATTAACCTTAGCATGAGAGTAACAATGAAAACAGCGACAATAAGTATAAAGGTACTGATAGCAGGGTTACTGACCGCAGGGATATTGACAACCGTAAATATGACAACCAGTCTGCTGCTGGCGATTAGTTCCCCGGCAGATGTGCATGCTCAATCTGAGAAGGATTTAGAGGTTCTGGTGAGAGCATCCAAGGCACGGGCTGCTATTTTGCGTCGTGTGAGCAATGCCGTGGTGCACATTAGTGTGGAGAAGCCTACGGCGTCATCAGGCATTGATCCATTTGATGACCCATTCTTCCGTAGATTTTTTCCACCGGGTACCCTTCCTGAAAATAACGAGCCGCGTTTTCAAAGAGGTTTAGGTTCGGGATTTATAGTGGATCGCAAGGGCTATGTGGTGACCAATAATCATGTGGTAGTGGGTGCGGGTTCCGTTGAGGTCAAATTGAAGGATGGTCGGCAGTTTAAGGCAAAGCTAGTGGGTGCGGATTCAGCCACTGATTTGGCGGTATTAAAGATTGATGGACCTCGTCTGCCGTCATTAAAGCTGGGCAATTCAGATGCCTTGGAGGTGGGGGAGACAGTGATGGCGATTGGAAGTCCGTTTGGCTTGGAACAGACCATAACTCAAGGAATTGTTAGTGCTAAGGGTCGTACACAGCTGGGGCAGGTAGACTATGAGGATTTTATTCAGACTGATGCCTCCATCAACCCTGGCAATAGCGGGGGACCGCTAGTCAATCTACATGGTGAAGTGGTTGGAGTGAATACTGCTATTTTTAGTCGTAGTGGGGGCAATTTGGGGGTGGGATTTGCGATTCCCATCAACATGGTCAAGCAGGTGATGACCGCATTGATAGCCGATGGCAAAGTTTCACGCGGATTTCTAGGGGTAAGAATTCAGGATATAGATGCCAATCTGGCCAAGGCTCTAAAAGTTGAGCCTCGTTCAGGGGTATTATTGTCTCAGGTGGGTGCTGGTAGTCCAGCAGAGAAAGCGGGGTTACGACAAGGGGATATCATCACTCATTTTGATAAGAAGCAGATACGTACTACGGGCGAATTGCGTAATCGGGTGGCTGGATGGAAACCGGGTAGCTCGGTAGAAGTACGGGTCTTGCGTGCAGGCAAGCAACGTTATTTCAAAGTGAAGGTAGGTCAGCTGCCCACTTCTTTGCAGTCTTCAAATGATTCTCGTCCCAGTAGACAAAGAAATAGAAAAACGGGACCTCAAGCCAATAGTCTGGGTTTCACGGTGAAGGAGGTCACTCCTTCCATAGCAGCTAGTCTGGGATATGAAGGGCTAAACGGAGTACTGGTAGCCAAGGTATCCGCGGGAAGCATAGCTGACAAAGCTGGGCTTCGTGAAGGGGCACTAATACGGGCGGTTAATAACAAGGGTATTCGCTCAATTCGCCAGTTGGAAAGATTGCTGAACAGCACCGTCTCTGGAAAACCACTCTTGTTTTTGGTACACCTAGGCAGTCAGGTTCACTATTTAGCTCTTATCTTTCCTTAGTGATAATCGCTAGGGCGAATTGCAAGCATCACAAAACAAACTTGTTAAAAATGTTGGCGTGTCCTTCCCCCTAACGAGCTGCTCGGCGGTGTTCGCGCCATCCGCCTATCAACAGTAGGACTACCCCGATGCTGATCTCTATATCTGCCAAATTGTTAACGAAAAAACTGACTGACCCAGCGTGAAAATGAAAAAAATCGGTCACGCCTCCTCGCAAAACACGTTCTATGAAATTTCCTAAGGCACCCGCGATTATTAATATGAAACCCCAATCGCTAAAGATGTCCATTCGTTTCCTGCGGCTGAGCCAGGCATAGATAAATCCTCCAATCGCTAACACAGACAAACTAATAATGAGCGGAACTCGTATGGATGCTGGCAAGTTTTGCATCAAGCCAAAGCTGATGCCATAGTTAAAGGTGTGGGTAAGATCTACGAAATAGGGAATAAGTGGACGGGTCTGGATGGTAGATAATTTGTAGTAGACAATGAATTTAAAGAGCAAATCGCAACCCAAAAACAAGCTAAGCCATGAGAGTCTGTTGCCTAGGGAGGCCACTGGAGATGATGAAGTAAAAATTGATTTCATAATAGTTGTTTAAGGTTGAAATACGATAAAGTAACGATAACCCTCTCCATGCTAACATGGTGATAGGTGGCTAGTACAAGCAAAAATCAACAAAAATAAGTGGAGTATCAATGCGGAGATTGTTATTGTTTTTTGGCTTTATGATGTTGGGGATGGGTTTATTATACGGGATGGCACGCTGGATTGTACCTGATAGACCTGTTAATGAGGTTACTGTCAGTGAGGAACTGGTTGAGGGGGCAACGAGGATTGTTGGTCTGCATATAGATAAAGAAAATGCCGATGGCCAAAGGTGGTCATTGGAGGCTGAGCGAGGATTGCAACAGGGTGGTCGTACTAGTTTAGTTAGGGTCAACTTTCAGCTGCATAAAGGTGAAAACAGCGAAACTATTGGTAGGAGTGGGGCCGCAGTTTGGCACAAGGAAAGGGGTCAACTTTTTTTTTCAGATGGAGTACGATTGGATCGTTTTAGTAGTCATTGGAGTGTAGAATCCGACACCATGTTTTACAACATCAATCAGGGGGTAGTTTATTCAGAAGATACGGTACTGATTGAGTATAATCAGTGGGTACAGAAGTCCCAGGGTTTTAAGTTTTTTTTGGAAGAAGGACGGATAGAAATGGATAAGCCTGTTTTGTACAGTCGCTAGAGAAGGCACAGTATTCTTGGTTTGCTGGTGGGGACATTAATGAAAAAATAAGGCTTCGGTTTCGGGCATGTTCTCTGAATGTGCCAATAGTAAAACTTCTTCTGTAGATTTGATGATATGTGATGGGCTGGGCAGAGTAGCTTTCCCTTTGTTTATTATCGCCCCGACTACAGTTCCTTCAGGTAGCTGTATATGCTTTAAGGGAACCTGAGTAACTCGGCTGTGAGGACGAGCCTTCAATTTGACCACCGATAAATTGGTTTGAGTTATAGCGTGATAATCTAAAATATCATCCTTATGTAGCTGGCTATGAATAGCACGTGCTGTGGACAAATGAGGAAAAATACAGGCATCAGTACCACTCTTTAGGGCCGGATCCTCCAACTCTAGAGACTTGATCGCAGCCACAGTTTTGGATGCCCCCATGCTTTTAGCTAGCATGCAAGCCAGCAAATTAACAGTGTCATCCCCGCTTACTGCCAGAAATAATCTATTCTTCCCTACCCTATGTTCCTTAAAACTATCTAGGGTCACTTCTCCTGTGGTAACTCGTACCCGCTTTCTATTTTTCAAATCATCCTTCACGCGTACCAAATGACGGCCGGGAACCATCAAATTTACTTCAAAACCATGCAAAGAAAGTGTTTCTGCAACCATTTCAGACAAGAAATTACCTCCAAAGATAACTGCCTGTCGTGAATTTATATTTTTCACTCCCAAGACTTCATGTGCTTGTTGCAAGCCCTTGCGAAGCACCACCAAATACAGGTGATCATTCTTTTTTATAACTGAATCTTCTTTACAGGTAATCGCATGATGGTTGCGTACTAAATGTGTGATGCTCATATTCGGATTGATTTTCATCAATTCTGAAGCCTGTTTGCCGATCAAAGGGCTATGGTGTCCCAAGCGAGTAGCTATCAGCATCAGCTCTCCATCGGCAAAGGAGGTTTGTTCATGAATACCAGTCAGACTAATGGTCTCCATCAGATGTTGGCAAACGGCTTCACTAGTGTTCACAATCTTTCCGCTTTGCTTCAGACCTACCCAAGTATGACCTCTGGCACCTAAGTAACGAGTGACCGCAATCTTGTTCTTGATATTTAAAGTGTCTGCCAAGAGGCAGGCAATCAAGTTAGTTTCATCATGGCGGGTGGTAGCTACAAATAAATCGGCATTGTTAATGCCCGCTTGCTGAACTGCTTTATAATTAGTAGCACTGCAGGCGTAGACGGCAATATCCAATTGATGCTGTAGAGATTTGAGAACCAGGGGGTTTTGATCAATCATGGTGACTCTTACATTCTCCAAAGAGATGCGTTTGGCTAAAAACGAGCCAATTGTACCTCCTCCAACAATCACAACATGCTGCATAGTTTAAGATCTATTTTCAGTAGGGATAGAGTTGGTTTCGCCAGGGGAATTGAGAAGGTCAATGATCTGGTATTCATTATAGATGGGTATATCCAGCTTTTTGGCTTGTTCTTTCTTGCTACCGGGATTATCACCTACCAGTAAACAGTCGGTATTACGCGATACCTTGCTACTTACGATAACACCGCATTGCAAGAGCTTCTGTTTCCATTCATCTCTGGATATAGAAAGAGTGCCTGTAATCACTATGCGTTTACCACTGAGAGCAGTTGTTTTTAAGAGTGAAATTGGCTGTGGATTCAAGCCAAATGAGCGAGCTCTGGCAATAAGATCCAATTGGGATGAATTGCAAAAGAAGGCTCTAATGCTTTCTGCCATAACTTCTCCAATGGCTGGAATATCTAATAATTGCTCAAGGGAGGCATCCTGAACAGCTTCCAGTGAGCCAAATACTTCAGCCAGTATTTGTGACGTTCGTGCTCCTACATAGCGTATGCCCACCGCATGCAAAAAACGATGAAGAGGCACTGACTTGGAGCATTCAATGTTTTCCATCACCAGCTGGGCTGATTTCTCACCCATATTCTCCAGACTAGCTAGTTTGTCTTGATTAAGGCAGGTGGGGTCATAGATATCAGCCCAAGCAGATACCCATTGTTTGTTGAGTAGCTGATTAATGATAGCCGGACCGAGTTCTTCAATGTTCATAGCTGGTCGGGATACAAAATGTAGCAGGCGTTCTGCATATTGTTGAGGGCAGAGAGGGTTGAGGCAGTAATAATCCACTTCGCCTGTGTGGCGTTTGAGGGGTGTGTGGCAACTAGGGCAGTAATCAGGTGGGGGGATGTTAGTTTCGGCAGGTGCATTTGAGGAGGCCGCAATTTTGGTGGGTGCCAAGCCTACCACCTTGGGGATAATGTCTCCGCCTTTTTCCACCTGCACTTGAACCCCTATACACAATTGAAGTCTTTCAATCTGATCAAAGTTGTGCAGGGTAGCACGCGCGACTGTGGTGCCATCCAATTGGACAGGTTTTAAGATCGCGGTGGGATTGATGCGTCCAGTACGACCCACGTTTAGTTCTACCCCTTTTAGAATGGTACATGCTTTTTCGGCAGGGAATTTGAGGGCTACTGCCCAGCGCGGAGATTTTAAGGTGCTACCCACTTGGTCACGCTGTTGCAGAGAATTCAGTTTCACTACTACCCCGTCTATGGGCAATTCTAGGTTATGACGACTTGTTAGGCAGTAATTATAAAAATCTTCCAAGACAGATATAGAATTAGTTTCTCTAATATCTTCCTTTATGGGAAGCCCCAGTTCTTTTAACCATTGCAGGGCGGATAAATCATCTGAGTGCTGATTAGAGCTAGGTACGTCAGTCTTAGTGATAAGCTCAAAGACACACATCTTCAAATTGTGATGGCTAGCTATCGTACTGTCTAGGGTGAGCATCAATCCAGCCACCGCATTGCGAGGATTCTTCATGAGCTCTTGCCCTTGAGATTCTCGGAGGCTATTTTCCTTAGCAAATGCCTTAAATGGGTAGCAAATTTCTCCCCGTACTTCAATATCCACTGGTTGCTTCAAACGGTATGGAACATCACTAACGGTTTTAATGTTGCGGGTAATGTCTTCACCTTGTTGACCATCACCGCGGGTAAGAGCTTGAGTAAGCACTCCTTTTTGATAACGAAGCGAAACTGCAACTCCATCCAGCTTCAATTGGCATAGATAACTCAATGATGCCTGTGGAAGTAGCTTCTGGAGTCCGAGATACCATGCCTTAAGTTCTTCAAGGTTGTAAAGATTGGTGAGGCTGAGCATGGGAATTTGGTGCAGACCACTTGTAAAAGGGGTGTTCCGATTTGAAACCACCCAAACATTCTCAGAAAACCATTCCCTTGATTGCGAATTGGGTACTTCACTTGCTAGCAATTGGCAACACAGATCATCATATTGTTCGTCTGTTAATAGTGGTGAATCATCAAGGTAATAAGACGAGAAAGCCTGCAATTGTTCTTTACGCAGTTGACTAAGGTGCAATTGATTTTTGCTTAGGGCGGACATATCAGCAGATAGTGACAATACAATGCGAAAACATAGGGTGTGGCGGTCAAAACTAATATTTGTCAGACAAGAATTTCCTATCCTTCATGTTTGGTATTTGTCAGTGTGGAATCAGGCTGGGATTTCAGGCATTCATCTAGCACACCGTTGACAAATTTGGTAGATTCTTCGTCCATGTAGATGCGGGTAAGTTCTATGGCTTCATTGATGATCACCTCAGGGGGAGATTCCTTAAGTACCAGTATTTCACAGATTGCAAGGCGGAGGATTTGTTTAACAATGACAGCCAAGCGATTGAATTTCCAGTTTATCAAGTAGCCAGAGATGAGAGCATCTATTTTTTTTTGTTGAGAGCAGGTGTTATCAACCAATTTTTGAGTAAAAATACGTGCCTGCTTTGAGGAACGAACATGCCGCCAAAATGAAGATTGAATATCGGCTGGTAATTTTTGTTGTATTTCTATTAGGTAAAGCATTTGTAATGCGAATACCCGACTCTGTCTACGTGAGCCGGTGGGCTGGGGGGTTGGGTCTAAAGTAGCAGGTTGGGTTTGAACCAAGAGTATTATTTCTTTTAAGCAAAGGTTAATGAGCTCAGTGTTGCTAGGTAGGGTTAGCGTATGAGCGAGTGGCAGAATGAGGATAATAAAAATTCTGTAAAATTTCTTTGCTCAGGTGCAAATAGGATGTAGCCGCGATGGAATGGGCATTGTATGTGAGTACGGATTGTCCTAAGGCAGAGGCTTCCACTAATTCCCTTGAGCGGGGAATGATGGTTTTTAACACCGAATCCCCCAGAGTGCGATAGATTTGCTGGCAGAGACGGCGATGGATAGCAAGATTTTTATCAAACATAGTCAACAGTATTCCCGCAATACGAATGGAAGGATTGTGTTTTTGCTGTAAATAATGGAACCCTTGCAAATATCGTTTGAGCGAATGCATAGCTAGCGACTCGCACTGCAACGGCAGAATGACAATGTTAGCGGCTGTGATGGCATTCAGGGTGAGCATGTTGAGGCTGGCGGGGGCATCTAAGATGATGAAATCATAATTAGAAGCCAGATTGAGACGGTTTTTAAGGGTGTCGGGCTGGATATGCCAGAGGGTGTCATTTTCCTGAGACCAGTCCTTGAAATTGGCAAATATGTAATCTAGCCCTAATCCCGGAGTGATCTGAATCAAATTTTCTAGCGGAGTTTGGGGGTCGGTAAGAAGTTGGTAAGTACCCAGTGGGGACTCTTTACTGACTCCAGAAGAGAAACGCACTGAGCTCTGGGGGTCCATATCTACCACCAATACCCGAAAATTGGCAGAAACCAGACTGGCAGATAAATTGACCGCCGAAGTTGTTTTGCCTACTCCGCCTTTTTCGCTAGAGAATACAATAGTGGTAGACATGGTATGCTCTAAAAGGTAGGTGGCAGAATGACAAGGCAGGCAAATCATCAGAGAAGTAAAAATAGCTGTTATCTCTTTGATTGGGTACTTGTCTCATATTTATAGCAGGTGTGGAAGGACAGGTTTTCAAAATAGAAGTATATCGTAAGTACTTGTGGTTCATAAGGCTGGCACATATTAGCAGATGTTTCACGGTGCTTTTTATCAGTTGTACCACTTAAAATAGCAACATATGCCATAATGGTGAAAATAGGCTGGTTGCAGGTGTTTATAGCTGGATTGGCACTCGGTTTTTTATATTGTGGTTAAAAATGAAATCATGGAAGTAGGGCATTCTAAATCTCAGAGAGGATCTGCTCGGAAGAAAGAGCCTACCAAAAATAGCTCTGTAGCCGTGGATCTGGTTAAGCCTGATGATTTAGCGGGAAATGATTTGGCATCACTGAATGAGGACAGTGCGGTTAAGAATGTTTGGCCTGCTCTGGCTAATAGGCGAATTTTACTGGGTGTTTCTGGTGGAATAGCCTGCTACAAGGCAGTGGAAGTACTGCGACTACTAAAACGCTGCCAAGCTGAGGTACAGGTGGTATTGACCAAAGAAGCACGTCGTTTTGTGGCTCCCCTTACTTTTGAGACCCTTTCAGGGGTGCCAGTGGCAATGTCTCGCCTGGGATTAACCCCAGATGGTCGTATTGAGCATATCCAACTGGCAGAATGGGCAGAGGTGGTTTTTGTTGTTCCTGCCACCGCCAATTTGATGGCTTCTTATCGTGGTGGACAGGCATCAGAAACCCTCAGCGCGACCTTGCTAGCTACGGCTGCACCAGTTGTGATGGCCCCAGCCATGAACAATAGAATGTGGGAGCACCCAGCCACTCAAGAGAACGTAAGTATTTTGCAACAGCGAGGGGTAATAATCATTCCTCCTGCCTATGGTGAGCTTGCTGAAGGCTGGCAAGCAATCGGCAGACTGCCAGAGCCAGATCTACTGATAACCGTGCTCAATGAAAAGCTGGCAGGTATCCCGCCCACAAACGTCCGCCAAGAAGACTCTCTGGAGGGTAAGAAAATCCTCGTTACTGCGGGTCCCACTATAGAAGATATAGACCCGGTCCGTTTTATAGGCAATAAATCTAGTGGGAAAATGGGCTATTCCATAGCCCAGTCATGCCAGCAATTAGGTGCAGAAGTAACTTTGGTTTCTGGACCTGTAGGGATCAAACCCCCAAGAAAAATAAAACACCTGCAAATTCGGGATACAGAACAAATGAGAGCCACCGTTCTTAAAGTCCAACCCCAACAAGATGCCTTGATACTCTGTGCTGCTGTTAGCGACTTTAAGCCAAAACGACATAATCAAAAAATAAAACGCGGTTCCTCTCCTCTTATCCTAAATTTTACTCCTAACCCTGATATTGCCAAAGAAGTTGGGCAAAAAAAGCTAAAAGGACAATTGCTTGTCATCTTCGTTGCTGAGCATGGTAATTCCCTCCTATCAGAAGCAAAACGCAAGATGCACTCTAAAAATGCAGATATCGTGATCGCCAATTCTATTGATCAACCCCATGCAGGCTTTGATTCCGATTTCAACCAAGTCACCTTGCTTACTCGCTTACAGCCCGATAAGCCACTAACATTACCCTTGATGCCTAAAACCTTATTGGCTCATCAACTGGTAAAATTTTTTTCTAAGTCCATGACATCTTCATAAGTTCTGACATATCAGTACTTGCCAATTGATTTTTGGCATGAGCTGAGCTTGTGATAATTGAAAAGAAGGAATATCCTGTGGGGAGTGTCAGATAATTTTACCAAAATGCAATATGAGGAGAATAGAAAACAATGTTTAGGCGAATGACTTTATTTTTCATGGTGAATATCTTGATTATTACCACTTTGTTCGTGGTAACGAGTGCACTCGGCTTGGGCAATTATGTCACGGCACAGGGACTGGATTATAAGAGTCTGGCGATATTTTGTTTAGTTTGGGGCATGGGCGGAGCATTTTTGTCTTTGTGGATATCTCGTTGGGTTGCTAAAAAAATGATGGGGGTAAAGGTTATCCGACCCGGAGAAGGAGGAAGCACAGATAGGGATTTGGTAGCCAAAGTCCATGCATTGAGCAAGAAAGCTGGCATGACTGTTATGCCCGAAGTAGGCATTTATGAGAGCCAAGAGGTAAATGCATTTGCTACCGGTCCTACCCGCAAGCGATCTTTGGTGGCAGTTTCTCGGGGTTTGTTATCGCGAATGAAAGATGATCAGGTAGAAGCGATACTAGCTCATGAGGTTTCTCATATTGTGAATGGGGATATGGTAACAATGACTCTGTTGCAGGGTGTTATTAACGCCGTGGTGATGTTCTTGGCCCGAGTAATTGCATTTGCCATTACTTCACGGATGCGTGATGGAGGAAGGGTGATGGTGCATTTCATGATAGTGATTGTGCTGCAGATCGTGTTCAGCCTTTTGGGAATGATAGTAGTGACGTGGTTTTCTCGCTTGCGAGAGTTCAAAGCGGACGCGGGAGGAGCACGTTTGGCGGGTCGTAAAAAAATGGTATCTGCGTTAGAGGGTTTACGCGGGACTCTTAATTTGGCTTCTGTAGGTGAAGAGCCGGCCTCTTTGAAAACCCTGAAAATATCTTCTCGCCCAGCAGGATTTTCAGCCTTGCTTTCTACTCATCCACCCTTAGAAAAGCGAATCCAAGCCTTACAGAGTTTGGATTTATCGTAGAAATGACGGGTTCTTTCCGTCATAAAGATACCTTTCGGTTGCCAAATGCGGTTTGGCTCCACCAGAAAAGGGTTGCGGTGGTGGCTTTTTTGCACCAGAAGGGGGGGGTGGGAAAGAGTACCCTGTCTTTAATTACATCCCTAGCCTTGCAACGACTTCACCAACGGGTACTGTTGGTGGATGCTGACCCTCAGGCTACCAGCAGTGACTGGTGTGCTATGCATGGGCTACCTAAAGAAATGCAGTTGGAAACCCTGCCTTTACCAGATAAGCATTTGGAGTTGCGTACCCGTACTGATGTAGACTGGGTAGTCATAGATGGTCCTCCCGGTCTTTCTGCTTCTACCGAGAGCATTATTCGCACCGCGGATTTGTTGCTTATCCCATGCCTTCCTGTTCTGCCCGATGTGTGGACGCTAACTTGGTTGGCAGCTCTCATCAAGCGACAATCCAAAGTAGAAACAGAGCGAGATTTTTTGGCACAGGTGGTATTTAATCAGGTTCAATCGCCAGATTTTTTTCATGCGGCGGAGTTCAGCAAAAACAAGCAGTCCCTTTGTAGACATGTTACTAAGCATGAACTCAACATCAATGCTTGTTTCTTACCTTTTGATAACTCCGTTGGCGATTTTTTTTCCCAAGGACATATACCGCCCAACTGGTTGCAACTGGCTATGCAAATACTTGAAGCACAGCCGATGTCCATTTGACACCTAATCCTAGCTTGGGACTCCCCTGAGAGCTTGGTTTTAGGGAGTTTTAGAGATGATTATTTTACGGAACGCGGCCTCTGCATTGGATTTAGAGGTATCCGAATCTACGAAAAGTACGATTCTTCCTTCACGTGGTTCTTTTTTCCAGATTTTCTTGAAATCTACTTGCAAATTACGTTTTTCAGGATACCACTGTTCTTTTTTGTCGCTTTTTTGGGTACGGAGAATTATAAAATAAATGCGTTTGTTGCCGGGGGTTAAGAGGGGAACATCTTTAGTACTATCTAGCTCCCACGCATAGCAAACAGCACGGTATTTTAATTTGCTGGAATAATTGTCAAATAGACATATAGAGGCAGCCTTGTCGCTACGCAGTCCGTTTTTGATTTTGGTTTTTGATGGAAAGCGAGATACTTTCCATTCCCAAGCTAGAATGGGGTAATCAACGGGCAGAACAATTCGCTTAGGTGACAGACTGAAAAAATTCCCCGGCCCAGTAGCCATGCGAATGTAATGCTCATTTGATTTATTAAAAAACTGATATTCTTCTCCCTTCTCAGAAGCCAGAAATTTTATTGTTTTCTTTTCCCAATTTTTAGGCAGTGTTTGGGGCTGAAAGTTTGAGGAAAAATCATCCAAACGGATGGTGGATTGAGCCAATACCCAATCAGAAGATAATACAGCAGTTGCCAAAACTGCGAATGTTGCTATATTTTTGATAAAATACTTCGCCATTTTAATTCTACTTTTGTGTGATCCAGAATAAATCAGCTAGTGCTAAAATCTCAGAAGCTATTTAGTTAGTCGCTCTCTGAGGCCTGCTATCAGCAAGAACAAGCCTAACCCTGCCATTAATGCTCCTACAGACCACAACAGCCATCCCACCGCAGCACGTTGCCACAATAGTAACAAGGCCACCAAAATGGCAATGCCCCCTTCTTGAAAATTGCGAGTATACAAGCGATAAACCCCATAAGCGACCACCGCAAACGGAGCCACAGATGGTAACACCCACTTAAGGAGTACAGTCACTCCACCGGAAATCAACAACATCAACCCACGATTGACATTTTCCTGACTATCATCGGATAACATACTTTCCATTTATTTTATTCCAGGTACATAGAGTAAATTGTAACAACAAACACGCTATTATAGGATAATTTTGTCTCAATGCAAGTTAAAATATATGGTCTACACATCAGGAGGTATTTCGTAGCCAAGGATGCTCCGTGAATAAAATAATCTATGTGTGCCTATTTTTTGCAATAATATAAAATATCTTATTTTTTCAAAAAGCGTCCTGTATTTATATTCTTACCAAAGGGTATTTTATCTTTATATTGTTGCCATGAGTATCATTATCCACATCAACGGTAAATCCGAACAGCTGCCTAGTAAAACATCCCTAAGCCAATTGTTGAAGAAATTAGTTCCTCAAACTGAAGCAATTGCCATCAGCCTGAATGGTAAAATCATCAGTTCCGATCACTGGCATAATACCGTTATTGAAGGTGGCGAGCAATTAGAAATTTTAACCGCTGTAATGGGGGGATAATCTTTTTCTCCTCGTATTGTATTCTAGCTTCCTGTTTATCTATTAAATAAGCAGCCCAAGACTATGTCACTCTCATGCCGCCCATATTTTGCAGACGGACTCTGTCTCGGCAGTCATAAAATTCCTTCTCGCCTCATCCTGGGTACAGCCCGATACCCCAGCCAGCAGATGATGTTGAAATCTCTCCGTGCCAGTGGCTCTAAACTAGCTACCGTCTCTCTAAGAAGGATGACCCCTAATACCAACCAGCAAGATATTTTTTCCATCCTTAAAAAAGAAGGAGTACAGGTACTTCCCAATACCGCAGGTTGCTATACCGTCAAAGAAGCTGTCTACACCGCGGAACTAGCCCGGGAAGCACTGCAAACAAATCTCATCAAGTTGGAAGTTATTGCCGATGAATACACACTCTATCCCGATGCTGAAAAACTCCTTCAAGCAGCTCGTGAACTCAATCGCCTTAAATTTGAGGTGCTTCCCTATTGCATTGATGACCCCATCACCTGCCAGAAATTGGCTGAAATCGGCTGTGCGGCGGTAATGCCTCTGGGGGCACCTATTGGTTCGGGCATGGGAATTCTTAACCCTTATAATATATCTCTGATCTGCCAAAGACTCTCATGCCCTGTGATTATTGATGCCGGCATCGGTACTGCCTCTGATGTTGCTCAGGCTATGGAACTAGGATGCGATGGTGTTCTTATTGATACAGCCATTGCCGAGGCAGAAGACCCTCCTGGTATGGCACGTGCCATGGCTTTGGCTTGCGAAGCTGGTTTTTATGCTCATCATGCAGGGCGTATTCCTCCCAGACAGTCTGCTCAGTCATCTTCCCCTAGCGAAGGAATGATAGGCGAAACTATCCCAGCATCGATAAAACGCCAGAGCAAAAAGAATTAGTGTTGTAAGAAAATATTTATCATGGATTAAGCGGAAGCTAGATTTTGGCTAGTTTTTGCTCAAAGTCTTTTTGGGCTGGGTAGTGAGCAGAGCTATCTTTTTCTTGCAAGGATTGAAATTCTTCTAAGATTTGTTTTTGTTTTTTGCTCATTCGCGATGGAACGACAATGGTAAATCGGACATAAAGATCACCTTTGGAGTGGTCGCTAGAAATGCCATGCCCTCTAATGCGGAAGGTTTTGCCGCTTTCTGTACCCGGGGGGATTTTAAGGCTAACCTTGCTGTCCAGGGTGGGAACAATTATCACTCCTCCTAGGGTTGCTGAAATAAAGTCAAGAGGCATGTGGCAGACGATATCGTTCTCATCGCCGCGCTCAAAAATGGGGTGACTGAGAACACGAACCCTGAGATAAAGATCTCCGTGAGGACCTTTTTGCTCTCCGGCTTCCCCCTCGCCTTTTAGTCTGAGTCGGGTGCCGTCATGTATGCCAGGGGGAATGGAAATTTGAATGCGACGATTCTGCTTGGTTACTCCATAGCCCTTGCATTGTTTGCAAGGAATAGCAATGATTTTGCCCTTTCCTCCGCACTGAGAACAGGTGGTAGCCACAGCAAAAAATCCTTGCTGCATGCGTTGTTGCCCGGAACCCTGGCAAATAGGGCAAACTTGAATATCTGCTGCCGATTGTGCCCCCAATCCTTCACAACGGGGACATTCATCTTTGCGTGGTATTTCAATGTGATGCTTAACACCAAAAGTAGCCTCTTTGAAACTTAGCTCTAAGTTATATTGTAAATCATTTCCCCTCCTGATCCGGCGTGTACTAGAACGACTTCCGCCAAAGAAATCACTGAAAATATCGCCAAATATATCACCAAAACCGCCTGCACCGGAAAATATAGATTCAAAATCAAAATCTGGCATCCCCTCCACGTGCCCAAAGCGATCATACTGGGCACGCTTAGATGAATCACTTAGTACAGCATAAGCCTCTGAAGCCTCTTTGAAATTACGTTCGGCTTCTTTATCGCCATGGTTACGGTCAGGGTGAAAACGCATCGCCAACTTGCGGTAAGTGCGTTTGATTTCTTCATCACTGGCGGTGCGATCTATACCCAGGATTTTATAGTAGTCTTTGGACACCGTTCTCTCTCGGGACTGGGATAACAGTTAATATTTTACTTAATAAAGTAAAATATGTGCAAATAGCATGCATACTTTTAGCATGGCTTTTAATTGTATAGCAAAAATTCTACCATGGAAGCATGACAATGCTAGAACACGAAATACTAGAGATATAACGATGCCAGAGGAATAAGACAAGGTACTATTTTTGGTCATCTACCTCTTTGAAGTCAGCTTCCACTACGTCATCTTTGTTTTTTTCAGCTGCTTTATCATTTGAGCTATCTTCTTCTTTTGAGTCTTTTTTGCTCTGTTCTTGTTGCTGAATAGCAATAGCTAGCTCTTGGAAATCTTTGCTCAAGGTTTCTGAAGCGGTGCGAATTTTGTCAATATCTCCTGAAGTGACGGCTTTCTTTACGCTGTCAATGGAGCTTTGTACTTTCTTCTTGGTATCAGCAGAGACCTTTTCGCCAGCTTCTGCGAGAGACTTTTCGGCGGCATAAATCATGTGTTCGGCATTATTTTTTGCCTCAGCTTCATCTTTTCTTTTGACATCTTGAGAGGCATATTCTTTAGACTCTTTGAGCATGCGTTCTATTTCTTCTTCTGAGAGTCCGCTGGAGGTAGTTATTCGAATATCTTGACTTTTGCCTGTTCCCAAGTCCTTAGCGGATACATGGACGATACCGTTGGCATCAATATCAAAGGAGACTTCAATTTGGGGTTGTCCTCTGGGAGCAGGAGGTATGCCAGTGAGTTCAAATCTGCCCATGGTTTTATTATCTGCAGACATTGATCGTTCACCTTGCAACACGTGGACGCTGACAGCAGGCTGGTTATTGGTAGCAGTTGAGAAAATTTGGCTCTTTTTGGTGGGAATAGTGGAATTACGATCAATGAGCTTAGTCATTATGCCTCCCATGGTTTCAATGCCCAAAGAGAGAGGAGTTACATCCAGTAACAGAACATCTTTGACATCGCCTTTGAGTACAGCCCCTTGGATAGCTGCTCCCATAGCTACTACTTCATCGGGATTAACTCCGCGGTGAGGGGTCTTGCCAAAGAAATCTTGGACTACCTTTTGGATGCGTGGCATGCGGGTCATGCCACCCACTAGAATGACCTCATCAATATCCTTGGGATTGAGTTTGGCATCTTTGAAAGCTTTTTTACAGGGCTCTAAGGTTTTCTGTACTAGATCTTCAACCAGCTGCTCCAGCTTGGAGCGGGTGAGGAGAATGTTCATATGCTTAGGACCAGAGGCATCCGCGGTGATGAAGGGCAGATTGACTTCGGTTTCCATAGCAGAGGATAGCTCATGCTTGGCTTTTTCGGCAGCTTCTTTCAGACGCTGCAAAGCCATTTTATCTTGTTTCAAATCAATTGATTGGTCTTTTTTGAACTCTTCTGCCAGATAATCAATTATGCGGTCATCAAAATCTTCACCGCCCAGGAAAGTGTCGCCATTGGTGGATTTTACCTCAAACACACCGTCTCCCAATTCTAAAATGGAGACATCAAAGGTGCCTCCTCCCAGGTCATAAACGGTGATTTTTTCATCTTTCTTTTTATCTAGACCATAGGCGAGAGCAGCGGCGGTAGGTTCGTTGATGATGCGTAATACGTCCAATCCGGCAATGCGTCCGGCATCCTTGGTGGCTTGTCTTTGGGCATCATTGAAGTAAGCGGGTACTGTTATCACTGCTTCTTTGACGTTTTCACCTAAGTAGTCTTCGGCAGTTTGCTTCATTTTTTGCAACACGAAGGATGAAATTTCAGCCGTGGAGAAGATTTTATCATCAATAGATACTGCCACGGATGAATTACCATCCTTGACGATGCTATAGGGACAGCTTCCGGATGCCTTTTTGGCTTCGGGCGAGGATAATGCTCTACCCAGCAAACGCTTAATGGCAAAGATGGTGCGGCTGGGATTTGTGATGGCCTGCCTTTTAGCTACTTGACCAATCAAACGCTCATTTTTATTAGTGAAAGCCACCATAGATGGGGTAGTGCGAGCCCCTTCGGCGTTGGTGATAACCTTTGGGTCTCCCCCCTCTATTACCGCTACACAAGAGTTGGTAGTGCCAAGATCAATGCCTATAACTTTTGCCATGTTTTGTACCTCATATAATTGGGAATAACAGTCATATAAAAATTAAAATAAATTTCGGATTGCAAAATCATTTCTTTTCCTTACCAGCCGATACTTTGCCAAGGTTATCGCTGTCAGGACTTTTGGCAACACTCACTCTAGCGGGTCTAAGTACTCGCTGATGATATCTCCAGCCCACTTGAAACACATCTATTATGTGTCCAGCCTTAATGATATTGCTGGTGGCGGTAGAGATTGCTTCTTGGGAGTCTGGGTCAAAAGGAGCCTCGGGCTGAGCATGGATGGGCTCCATGCCGTGGCGAGAGAAAATTTCTTGTATCTGGTTTGCCACCATGGAAACTCCTTCTTGCAGGGCTTTTCCGCCAGAGGAATTATTTGTGTGGGTAGCCGCTATTGCTCGCTCTAGGTTGTCCAGGGCTCCCAGAAAGTCTTTGAGGATGGCTGCATTAGCGTAACGCAAAGCTTCTTCTTGCTCACGAAGAATACGTTTTTTGAAGTTTTCTAATTCAGCTTGAGATCGCAGTGCTTGGTCTTGTGCTTGTGAGGCTTCTTGCTGGGCGGCTTGGTACTTTTCCTGCCATTGTTGGGAGGTTAATTCGGCAGTTTTTGGGTCTGGTTGGACAGGTGGTGTCTCAGATAGCGGGGAGTTGTTGCGGGGGGAGTTGTTGGTATCATTTATGTCCGTAGAGGCATCCTCTTTGGGTGTTTGACGATTAGTGGATGACTGATCAGACGGAGAATCAACCTCCTCAGGTAGAGAATGACTTACAGAATCAGGCTGCTTTGACTTACTCATGTTATAAGTTTTATTACTAAAAAATTAAAGAGATACTTTTTGGCGATTACCAGGTACTTACTGCATTAGAGAGGTAATTGGCGGTGTAATCAATCACTGGGATTATTTTTTGATAATCCATATTAGCAGGTCCGAGTACCCCTAGTTCACCGAGTTTTTCCTCTCCATCACCATAAGCCGCAGCTACCATCGCACACTGAGATAAGTGGGGAGGATTTTCTGAACCGATAGTCACTCGTACTTTCCTGGGTTGTTCTTCTGTTAGCATGGTCTCCAGTTGTTTAATCAAGAAAGATTTGCTTTCCAGTAGCATAATCAGCTCTTGCAACAGTTTGACATTATCAAAACCTCGCATCAGGTTTTGTCGACCGTCCACAAATATTTCTCGTTGGCGAGGCAAATTAAGGGCTCTCTTACTTATGCGGGCTACTTGGGCAAATAGCTCTGGGTATTCGTCTTGTTCTTCAGTGAGAATCTTCCACACCTGCTCAGAGGCTTCTTCCATTTCTTGACTAGCAAATTGCCTATTTAAGTGTGCACTAAGACGGCGGAGTTCTTCTTCGTTCATAGGCTGAGATACCCTCACCAAACCCTGATACACCATATTGCAATCTGCGATTAACACCACATAAATACGCTTTTCATCCACGAGAACAAATTCTAATTTGCGCAACCGAGTGAATCCCTTGGGAGTGGTTACCATCCCTACCGTATTGGTTAGGCTAGACAATATCTGAGTCACTTCCTTAAGTATTTCATTCAGGCCTAATTCTCCATTGCCAATGGTGCTTTCAATCAACCGACAAACATCCGATGAAGGATTGGAAATATCTAAATGCTTCACGTACATGCGATACGCATGCTCTGAAGGAGTACGCCCCGCCGATATATGCGATTGCAGTAAATATCCTTGTTCCGTCAATTCTGCCATTACCCCCCGAATAGTGGCTGCAGATAATCCTAAATCTAGCTCACGATTCAAAGCACGCGATCCCACCGCTTCCCCTGTGGAAATTGTATAACGGACAATGGCAAACAGCACCGTGCGAGTACGCTCATCCATTTCTTCTATTGACTCTTTCTTCATATCTTGTAACCTACATAACTTGCTCAATCGGTGTTGCTACGGCTAGTATTCTCTGCTATCTCCAGTATTCATGCTCCAGTATTCATGCCCCAGTATTCATGGTTTCTGACATCCGTGGTTGTTAGCACTATCTCATTGAGACTGCTAGAGTAGCATAACGCTTATTAGTGTCTTCGTCAAGGTTAATTTCTGGGAATTTATTGCTGAATGGACGGTATTGACAGCACATGCATACATGCATATAGTGAATTATTCACCTAAAGATATAGAAAATCAATGACTTTACCTGGGGGTGGAAATAATTTTAGTGCTTGTATTAAAACAAGGGAATGAGTACTGTGGAGGGGGGGTTTTTGCAGGGATAGATGGGATGAATTAGGTCTTTGGAGAGTGTGGATGTCGGATAGAACACCAGATGAAATGTTGTCGCCTGATGAGAGCCGGCGATACAATCGTCATTTAATTTTGCCGGAGGTGGGAGTAGCGGGGCAGTTGCGTTTGAAGCAGGCACGGGTGTTGTACATTGGGGCAGGTGGATTAGGCTCGCCAGTGGGGATTTATTTGGCAGCTTCAGGAGTGGGTACTATAGGAGTGGTGGATAACGACTTGGTAGAAGAAAGCAACCTCAATCGGCAGATTGCCCATGACACCGCCAGTGTTGGCCGGCCAAAGTCAGAATCAATGGTGCGTCGCATCAAGGCTCTGAATCCTTATGTAGAGGTGAAGGAGTATCGGGAGCGTTTAACGGTGGAGAATGTGGAGTCTATCTTTGCTGATTGGGATTTAGTGCTGGATTGTTCGGACAATTTTGAAACTAGATATTTAGTGAACGATGCGGCGTGGTTCGCGGGTTTGCCATTGATATCAGGATCTATTTTTAGATTTGAAGGACAAGTTAGTTTGTTTATTCCGCGTGAGGGAGGGGCTTGTTATCGTTGTTTGTACGCGGTCCCGCCGCCGCCTAGCCTGGCACCGAATTGAAACACAGCAGGTGTCTTAGGCGTGCTCCCAGGCGTGGTGGGTTTGCTGATGTCCACCGAGGCGATAAAGTTTATCGTGGGTATTGGCAAGGTCATGAAAAATAGGTTGATTCTGTATGATGCCTTAGATATGAGCATCCGAACCCTGCAAATGGCAAAAAACAAGAAGTGTGTGCTTTGCGGAGATAACCCCAGTCTGAGAGGTTTTATGGATTATGAATCATTTGTGAATGCCAGTCAGGCGGACACTGCTGAGAAAAAAACAGAGGAAACTCCTGTTCCAACTGCAACAGTGAGAGAACTTCAGCAATCCATGGGCAAGGGAAATGTCATTCTGGTGGATGTGAGAGAGCCTCATGAATGGGACATGGTACGCATCAAGGGGGCACGGTTGGCTCCGGTTGGTGATTTGCCGAATGGTTTGGATTTATTGCCTAAGGAGGAAAAGATTTTTGTATATTGTCATCATGGCATTCGCTCAGAAACTGCGGTGCGTATAATGCAGGAACAAGGTTTCCTCAATGCTGTCAGTGTAGAAGGGGGAATAGACAGCTGGGCTAAGGAGATAGACCCCTCACTGCCAAGATATTAGGAGGGAGTACTTAAATCTTTAGTATTAGGGGGAGTGCGTGGTATGCGATGTTCCCACGGAGTTGACTGGCAGGAGGTTTGTAGAGTTTAGAAGGGGATAATTGGGTAGCAATTGTTGGATGGCTTGGTGGTCATGGGTTTGCCACTGAGATAACGAAAAACGGATGCCTAAAACTTTCTCAAAGCTTTTCAGGAGCAATTTTTGTAGCTGGGAGGTACTTTTGGCAAGATTTGATGAACTGATGGAAGAAAGGTCGGTCATTTTATTGTGGATCAGTTTTCTTTCGGGAGATAGAAAAAGGAGCTTGATGAGCTCGTGTTGGGGGTAAAGAGGAAGAGAGCCATGTTGTAGGAAGGTGTGAGGGAGCATTCTTTGGGCACTGCCGAGTAATTTCTTGCCTTGGTATAATAATTCAAAGGCCGATGGAGTGGCAAAGCAGATGGAGCTGGACAATCTGGCACGTTGCTTAGGGGTATAGGGCTGAATTTGGATATTGATGCCCACAGACCTAAAAAAATGAAAGAATATTTGGCTGATATGCCGGTAGATATCCATGAGACCGGTTTGGTCAGATTGTGAAAATATATTTCTTGGAGCCGCGATAGTGTAGGTAAGGTCTTGTCCGTGTATGACAGTGCGTCCGCCGGTTATGCGTCTGACAAGGGGGATGTTATTTTCCGAACAAGCTTTAAGGTTTATGTCACGGGTCGGGTTTTGAGAACGTCCCAGAGAGAGGGTGGTTATGTCCCAGCTATACAAACGTAGGAAGGCTCGCTGATGTTTGAGAGCACATTGAAGGAGGTATTCATCTCTGGCCATGTTAAGGGGACCGGGTAGAGATCCATCCAAATAAACGCTCCAAGGAATTGTTTGCATAGCTGTTTTTGCATGTAATAAGGGACGAGGTACTAACTAGGTACAATTTAGCAGAAGGCTAACAAAATAAGGGACAGTGTACTGAAAACAATAGTAAATTTTTCTTGATATTTAATTGCTTATCTTTAAATAACATGAAACAATGACCTCTGGAGGCTGGCGTAAAATGCAAACCAAATATTTTTAGCACGATGATATGGAGAAAATAATGGGTGTTATAACAGAGCGATTTTCAAAAACAGGAGCACGTATAGGTCCGATTTTGGTTATGATGGGTAATAAATCTGTGAGATGGTCGCTATTTGTATTTATGGTAGTGGGATTACTGTTTGGAGGTTGTAGCGTAAAAGGTGCCGCTGAACCTGGGAAATCTACTAAAGAAGGGAAGGGTAGATATGAACTTCAAGATGAATATCGGGTGGTATTGTTCGGTTTTGATAGTGCAAGGTTACGACCTGGTACGAATGATGTTGTTAATTTTGCAGTAAAGAGATTGGGTGCTAATGCTTCTGTCAAATTGGTTCTAGAAGGGCATGCAGATGAGCGCGGTACTAATGCTTATAATTTAGCCTTAGGTCATCGTCGTGCTAATGCGGTAAAGCGGGCTTTGTTAGCGGCAGGGGTGGCAGCGAAAAGGGTTCGTACCGTTAGCTTTGGAGAAGAGCGTCCGATAAGTACTGGCTCCAGTGAGAGTGCTTTTCGGAAAAATCGGCGAGTGGAATTTACCGAAGAGTAACCACAGGGGGAATAATGAAAAGGGGGAAGGAGGTGGTTACTGATGTGGAGAATTCTGACAGATGGCTTGTCTGAGAACACGGCTGGGCTGTTAATATTGTTATTGTTGGGGGTTGTCAGTGTTTGTAGCTGGGCGTTGGTTTTTGCTAAGGTGGTGGTTTTTTCCTGGATCAGGATTCAAAACAAAAAATTTGCAAAACGATTTCAAATGCTAAGTCATATGACTCCTGAGGAGGCGAATGATTATCGTCAGCAACTGATGAACGAAGCCCTCAAGTCTGGGTCGTTACTAGCGGGGATGTATGTAGCTGGCTGGCAGGAATTCGGCAAGGCGTACCATCGCTTGAAAGATGAGCCTGAACGGATAAGGGAATGTGTGGTACGGGCGATGGAAGGGGCTGCTGGAATGCAGCTACGGCGGTTACGGCGTGGAATGATATTTCTGTCTTTGAGTGCTAGTACATCGCCTTATGTGGGTTTATTGGGGACGGTGTTAGGGGTAATACGAGCATTTACTTCTATTGGGCTTTCGGGTTTGGTAAGTTTGTCGGTGGTGGCACCGGGGATTTCTGAGGCATTAGTGGCTACGGCTGCGGGGTTGTTTGTGGCAGTGCCAGCTTTGGTAGCGTACAATATATTTCAGGGGATACTGCGGGGGCATCTGGAAGAGGGGCGTTATTTTATGTTGCAGGTACTCAATCAATTGGAAAGAGGGGTGTAGCTAATGTTATTTGACGAGGTACAGAAAAATGATGCTATGGATGATGAAATATCGGAAATAAATATTGTTCCATTGGTGGATGTGTTGTTGGTGCTGTTGGTGATTTTCATGATTACAGCACCGTTGGCAGCGTATTCACTGCAGGTACAGTTGCCAAAAGCAAATATCCCAGCGGAGAATACCAAGTCGGCAAGATTAGTAGTGAGTGTGAATAGGGCTGGGGTAGTGGCAGTGGGTTCAGAGACCTTAGGAAAATTAGAAAATGGGCGTGCGAGAGAGAAATTCCGTTCCCGGGTTCGTCGTTGGAAATTGCGGAATCCGACTGGTATAGCATTGTTGCGTGCCGACGAAAGGTTGTCTTATGGATCTGTGACTCAGGTTATGGCTGAGTTACGTCGCTTGCGGGTTGAGCAGATGGGGTTAGTGATTGAGCAACCTTGATGCTGATGAAAGGGGGATTGATGGAATCTGGCATGAACAAACGTATCATCGTGCTGGCAGGAGTTGCTTCTGTGTTTTTGCATGGTTTGTTTTTGCTGGTGTTGGTTTTTTCGCCTCGGTCGCCGCAGATTGAGTTGCCAAATGCTTATACGGTTAAATTGGTGTCGTTGCCTGCCAAACGTGGCAAAAGATTATCATCTACCGGGCCTAATAAACCAAAAGAGGCTTTGTATCCAGCTGATGCTGGTACTCCACCGCTACCCAGTGTTTTATCACCTGAAGTAGTTAAGGTGAAAAAAAAGAACGCACCGGTGTTATCTTCAGGAACTGATTTCAGGATTGAGGGTAATGTGCGCTTCCGTGATCGGGCAGCCTTGCTAGCTTGGCGGTCGTATGTGGAGGAAGTTAGCGATCGGGTGCAAGAGAATTATGATTTTCCAGCTGAGTTTTCTCCTCATTTGCGAGCGGTAGTGAAGGTGCGAGTCGGAAAAGATGGTCAGAAGCAGGAAATTTCTCTTATACAGCCCAGCGACAATGAAAACTTTGATAAGCTGGTTTGTTTAGCACGTATTAACAACACTATTTTCCCCCCGTTGCCAAGATTGTTTTCTTCAAATTATGTAGTGATGCTTTGGACTTGTAGCCCTTAATATTATAAATATTCAGCCTTAATTTTTTATGGAGGCAATATTTTTTGGCTATTTTTTGAGAGATTAAAGATTTATGGAGTAACTTATGCAGTGTAATTTTTTTCCCATAGCGATTAGGTTCTTACTGAGAAAAAAGGCCTTTGTTTGTCGCAGTCCTGGGGGGAAGATTATTTTTGATCTGATATCCCGGACATGGTTGACAGTATTGCTACTGGTGATTATATCAGGCTCATTGAAGGCTGAGTCTGGAGCAAAAGCTAATTCTAAGGAACCGCGGTCTTATGGTTTTCCTTCTAGTAGTCAAGATCCAGCTGGAGACATTGTGATAAAGGGTTTGGATTTTGCACGTTTGGTAGTGCTTCTTGAGGTAGTATTTAATGATAAACAGGATGTTTCTTCAGCTAGACAGCTGGAAAAACTGCTGGAGAGAAATTTGTGTTGGAGTGGCTTATTCAGCATTATAATGGGAAGCGAAAAGTATTGCGGAGTAAAGGATTCTTCGCGGGCAGACTTAAGTATAAAGGTTGAAGTAAAAGATGGTCAGTTTCAGTTGAAAGTGCTTGATTTGGGACCCGGTGGGCAACTTTTGTTTGAAAGTAATTTGTCCCTGAGAAAAGCTCTCAAAGAAAAGAATATTATAGTTCTGGTAAATCAGATGGCTAGAAATGTGACCGGTAAAACAGGGATCCTGGGTTCTAGCATTGTTTTTGCCATGAAAGAAAGAGGAGAAAATTTGGTGATTGCAGCGACAGATACTCATCAAGCAGAGCCCAAAATTATATCTCGCAATGACAATATAGCCATTCTACCGCGCTTATCGTCTGATGCTCAAAGCTTGGTCTATACCGAAATTTCTCTCCGTGGTAGCCGCATCTATTACCAAAAGCTAGGCAAAAAAGGCAGGCGAAGTGGCTATTTAACCGATTTTGGCAGCTTGAACAATGGCGGTTCTTTTTCATCAGATGGTCGTTTAGCAGTAGTCATTAGCGTTGGAGCAGGTACTGATTTGTTCTTTTTTAACCTCAATAAAAGAAAACCCAAACCTCAACACATCACTACTAGGATAGGTATTGAATTTCAGCCTGATTGGCATCCTGCAAACCATCAGCTAGTGTACGTGTCTTTTCGTTCTGGTGCGCCCCAAATATATCTGCTAGATCTACAAAGCAGACGCAATTTGCGTTTGACCTTCAATAATTCTTACAGTGCAGATCCCAGATGGAGTCCTGATGGAGAAGATATCATGTTCACTCGTCGTGTGCGGGGGGTAGATCAGATTTATGTCATGGACAAACTTGGTCAAAATATTCGTGCTATCACTCAAGGTAGGTACAACTGTGAACAATCAGAATGGTCTCCTGATGGCCGTCAGATTGTATTTTCTTCCAGACGTAGCGGAGATTTTAAGCTGTACGTGGCATCTATTGATGGTAGTGGTTTGCGTCGCGTTACCAATACTGGAAAAGGAATAGAAGAGAATAGTCCTTCTTGGGAAGCAGGCAGCTTGTTTTGAGATAGGACTTGTTTCGGTTGATATTCTTTAATTTTGTGAGTTCGTATGTCCTATTGTAATAGCAGATTGATTAGAAATATCGTTCCCTTTCTACAGAGGTACTTGCCTCCGTATCGGCAAGTTAAGCCTTTTGAAGGTTGCTTTAGAATGTTCTTGCTGGGGATGTTGGTGTTATCAATGGGGCTGATATCATTAGCAGTTCCTGTTCAAGCCCAGTCTAATCGTAAGCTTAATGCTATAGAAAATCGCTTACAGCTGTTGGAAAATCTTTTAAGGGAGGTGACCGCAGAAAATAAAGCTTTGCGTGAAACCTTGGAGCGTATGGAGATAGAGGCTTTAAGGTTGGAACAAGAATTTAAGAATGAGTTACAAGAACATGCTAAATCCCAAGTGGTTTGGCGTGATGAGGTTGATAAATTGCGGTTGCAGATCACAGTGATGGAGCAGCTGTTGAGAAGTCCGTTGGCCGGTGTTCCTGATGTGACGGTAGCAGATAAATTATTTCGCCGTGGGTTGTCTCAGATTATCAACGGGCAACTGGATGTAGGGGTGCGTGATTTAGCAGATTTTCGTAGGCGTTACCCCAAAGACGTGCGTTTATCTCAGGTGCTTCATTATCAGGGTCAAGCTTTGTTCTTACTGCACCAGTGTGAAGGGGCGATGGAGCCTCTGTTCGCCCTGCTGGATAATCAGCCCCAATATCGTAGAGTGGCAGATGTTCGCTGGTTGCTGGCCAGTTGTTTGGAGGATGTGGGAGAACCTCTGCGGGCACGCCGTTTCTACGCTGAGTTGGTTGCCTCAGGCGGTGCTTGGACCGATGATGCTACTCGTCGGCTACAATTTCTGGATCAACGCTATGGCAAATCGTCAAGAAGCAAGCGCTGATCGGTTTGAGAGTTAGCCTTTAGATATCTTGAGGAAGAGTAATCTGATGTCAGAAATTGGATTGGTGGCTATTTTTTCTTCGTTGGAAGAATACTGGGAGCATTTAGACAAGCGACCTAGGGTAGAAAATGAGGAAATCCAAGCCCATGTGCGGGATGTATTAGAAAGGGTGCGTATCAAGGGGGATGCGGCATTATTGGAATATACCCGCCGTTTTGATGAGGTTGAGGTTCCTTCTTTGCTGGTGGGAGTAGACCTGATGGAAGCAGCCCTGTCTGGGCTGAACCCAGTATTGAAAGACGTTTGGATTGAGGCACTCAACAACATTGAGCAATTTCATTCACGTCAATGTGAAGATAGTCGGTTTGAGTTTTGCTCGGATGGTAGCGTGGTAGGATGGAAGGTATCGCCATTGGATAGGGTTGGGGTGTGTGTACCTGATGGTCGGGGTGGTGGTGGTCCTGCGAGCTTGTTTATGGGGGTAGTGCCAGCCCAGCTAGCAGGGGTAAAGGAGATCTTAGTAGCGGCATCCCCCGGTAAAGATGGCTTGCCACATAGTAATATTTTGGCAGCTGGAGCATTGCTGGGATTGGAGCATATATACGCGGTAGGAGGAGTGCAGGCGATAGCAGCTCTGGCATGGGGAACAGAGAGTATTCCACGGGTGGACAAAATTGTGGGTCCTAGCAATCGCGGGGTTGCCGAAGCTAAACGCCAAATATATGGCGAGGTGGGAGTTGATTTACTCACAGAGCCCAGTGAGCTTGTCATTCTGTGTACCCGAGGAGATATCCCGGCGGGATACTTGGCTGGCGATCTACTTGCTCAAGCTGAACAAGATGATGAGGCTCGTGCAATGTTGGTGACCACCAGCCAGAAACAGGCACAAGCAGTGACTCTTTGTTTGGAAGAATTGATTCCCACCTTACCCAGAGCAGATATAATTAAAGCCTCTTTTGCCAATGGATCCGGTATTGTAGTAGTGAAAGACTTAGCAGCCGGCTTGGAGGTGATCAATGAGCTGGCACCTGCAAACTTGGAGTTACTGACAGCAGACCCCTTCTCACAATTGGCACATGTTTGTCAGGCAGGGGCGATATTCTTGGGCCCGCATACTCCGCAGTCGGTGGGTTATTGTTTTGGTGGTACTAATCATTTGGTTCCTACAGGCGGGCGGGCGAGATTTTCATCTTCCTTGGGGGTAGGTGATTTTATCAAGCGTTCTCCCGTGCTTGGGTACTCAAGGGCACGTTTTGAGCAGGAAAGTGAGAAGATTATACATCTTTCTGAGTCCGAGCATCTATTCTCACAGGCTGAAGCCTTGCGAATGCGTACTAGTAAAAATGGTGGGAAGGTAAAGAAAAAGGATAAAAAATAGCGAACCCATGAACAATCAAGTGCGGACGGTGTTTTTTGGCAGTCCCGAATTGGCAGTACCTGCATTGAATTCATTAGCTGAGCATGATCAGGTACGGTTGGTGGGAGTAGTTACTCAACCTCCGCGTGTAGCTGGCAGGGGAGGCAAGAAGCACAAAAGCGAACAGAATATAAAAATAAAGCCAAGGTATCGCCCTTGTGCAGTTCATCGGGAAGCTGAACGCTTAGGGTTGCCATGGTTAGGACCCGGTGAATTAGAGCGTACGATAGTAGGCAAACAGCTTGAGCAGTGGGGAATGGAATTGGGAGTGGTGTGTGCTTATGGTCGTCTGTTGCCGGGGTGGGTTTTGGAAATGGCAAAGTTGGGTATGTTTAATCTGCACTTTTCCTTGCTTCCTCGTTGGAGAGGAGCTAGTCCAATGCAAGCTGCTTTGCTAGCTGGCGACTCAGAAACAGGAGTAAGCTTACAACGCATGCAAAAAAAATTAGATGCTGGATTAGTGGTGGCTACAGCCAGAGAAAAAATAAGCAAAGAAGATGACGTACTGGTGTTAGGTACTAGGCTCAGCCAGCGAGCGGCAGGGTTGTTATCTGAGATGATTCCCAAATTGACAACCGGAACAGCTGGAGGCTTTCAACAGTGTGAAGGGGAAGTCACTTGGTGTAAGCGTCTAAAGAAAGAAGATGGCTGGATAGATTTTTCTAGGGAGGACACCCAGGGAATTTTGAGAAAAATGCGTGCTTTTAAGTCTTGGCCGGGTTGTTCAGGATGGATAGAAGGACGGCGGTTGTTTTTCTTAGCTATGGAAGAGGTTAAACCTCCGATGGAAGCAATGGGGGTGCTGCATGCCGATGGCTGTGTGCGAGCTCTTTCAGGTGGAGTTAGGCTTCTGCGAGTACAGCTGGAGGGAGCCGACCCTTTGGACTGGGAGGAATTCGTACGTGGTCGCTCTAATTGGATCGGGAAGAGCTTTTTAAGTCGGGTAGAATGGGGGCAATTTCTTTCGTCCCGGTAGGGATAATTCTAGATGCAAATATCCCTTCCCAGCATTTCTTTTCTTCCAGCCACTGTTTTGAGGTAGATAGACCTTGTTGCCTCATCAGGAAGGAAAACGTTTCGGACTCAAATCTATTTGAAAAAAATAGCCGCAGAGGATTTTCCAATTCCAGCTCAATGATCTCAGAAGAAAATGGCGTGATTTTTAGGCTGCGTTTGGCATTAAGACTACTTAAGCTCAAGCACACTCGCCAAGCACTTCCATCTTCATTTAGGGCTTCGGGATGAATATTCATGCTGACTCGTTGTCGACCGATTCCCAAAGAATCCAGGCCGCTTTTGTACCAGGCTCGGGCAAGGGAGTTGTCATATTGGGGCATAATAAGGGGGATAGCTTCTGTAATCGGGGGAGAGAGATTTACCGATATCAACAGCCAATCGCTAGGACGCATCATTCGCTTGAGCCAATCTAGAAAAGGTGCTACATCCATATTTGGAATTATACCAAAGCAGGTGATAATCCTAATTGCACGGCCAAGCACATTACTTTGGGCTTCATGTCTCATCCACCAAGGACGAAGCCTCGGATATTGCTCTATTTGCACCACCAACGGTTTCGTTATTATATCTGGCACTAAGGACTTAACACGATTAGTAGCACGGATACACAACTCTGCACTAATGTCTAAGGGTGTATAAATCATGTCGGATGGCTTGCGTACCCCGCCATCCAACAAGATTTTCATTAACATCCCATCTTTTGTGCCGTCACCAGGTCCTAGACTAATTACTTGTACAGGCCTGTCTGCCACCATGCGAGAAATCCAAATGCAGGCATCTCGGTACATTTGTAGCAATTTTTCTCGCTGCAAATTCCAAGGACTGTAATGAGTACTATACTCTTGCCAACAAGCTGATTGATTTGTGCTTCGGTACATCCACCAGTTGGGTATTTGTCCTTTCTGCAAGTTATCTTGCAGGCTCTTGATCAATCTTGGCTGCCAGGCACTTTGATGAAAGGTAAGGGGAAAAAATTCTTCCATTGACTAATCCAAATCCAAAGAATCATTCTTTCTGGGTGGGTTTTCTCTAGTAATAACAATATAGATAAGGCACAATCTTCCTTTATGTCAATATGCTGTGTTCAATATGCTGTGTTCACTATGACGTATTCATTGTGTAGGTAAAGTTTTTTACTTGTGACTCTAAATATTTGAATCTTTTAATTTATTGATTTTTATATCATTAATATCGCCATATGAATTCATGGAGGTTTATCACATCCTTGCTGAATGAGCATCGGGTGACATACTTAATAGGATTAATATCCTTGGGGATAAGTATGTGGTCGCTTTTTTATATCCCATCCTGGATAAAATTAACTATTGATGTCTTACAAAAAGGCGGTGAATTTAGCGACCCCCTATTTTTGAAGGGAATCATTTGGATGATGTTGCTGGGACTGCTTGCTCTTGTCCTTCATCCGGTAGTTCACCTGTGTTTCTTTGGTTCCAGCAGGATAATAGAATACGACTTAAAAAATAGTATGTTGAAACATCTAATGGTAATGCATCATCAATTCTTTGTCCAAAATCCTAGTGGAGAATTAATCTCTCGCATCAACAATGATGTTACTGGGGTACGTCTTATGATGGGATTCGGAATGCTGTTTATATTTAAAGGCACTGTCACTATGATCGTTGTTCCTTGGCTGATGTTTCAAATTTCTCCCCAGATCACCTTATATGTTATCGCCCCTATTCTGCTAGCTTTGGTGGGCTTACAAATGTCCATGCGAATTGTGAAACGCTATCACTCTAGGCACATGGAAATTCTACGTAAAATATCTGCTTTTACCCTTGAAGCCTACAAGGGTTTGGATGTACTACGTTCTTATCGTGGTTTTGGTTGGGCTGAGAAAGGGTTTAATGCATTCAGTATCTCTTTGAAAGAAATTTCCATGAAGATTGTACGTACAGAGACTATTTTTGTACCCATTCTCGGACAGCTAGTGAATATATTGAAGGTACTGTTAGTGCTACTGGCTGCCAATCTGCTTGTTACAAATGAGATGAGCATTGGGGATTTTGCTGCCTACTTATTGTATCTTTCCTTGCTATCATCGCCCTTAATGGGGACGAGCTATATGTTATTTGTGATTCAGCGTGGTTTGGTGGCACTGCGAAGCCTTAAGACGATATTTGATGCTAGTCCTGAACCTCCGCTTATATCACCAGCTGAAGAACCGCCTTTACCCTATAAGTTACAGCAAGGACTGGAAGTGCGTTCACTTTCTTGGTGTTATCCTAGTAATCTGGAGCAATTTGTCTTACGAGATATTTCTTTTACCGTTCGCCCTGGGGATGTAATAGGTATATTTGGATTGGTTGGACAAGGAAAAAGCACCCTAGCTAATTTGTTGTGTGGATGGCTCACTCCACCTTTGGGTACTATATTTCTGGATGGTGTGGATGTCTGTAAATTGAGTCTTTCTACCTTACGCAGTAAGATTTTGTTGATAACACAAGACCCCCAGCTTTTTTCTGATACTATTGAAGCTAATATAGCCTTTGGGGAAGATGCAGACAGTCACATGGTTGAAGTAGAGAAAAAGAAATCCCCATTTTTACTTTCTGGACTTTCTGCTGAAGAATTAGAAGACTCAAAATCCTCTCAGGCACAGGGCTCTATTGCTGGAGAAATATCTCCTGAAAAGAGCACCGAGATTATTAGCGTAGCTCGCAAAGCCGGCCTTGCACCTGATTTAGCAAAATTCCCTCAGGGTATCCAAACCATGGTGGGAGAGATGGGTGTTACCCTCTCCGGAGGTCAAAAACAGCGTGTTTCCTTGGCCAGGAGCATGTTGCGTCAATGTGGACTGCTGGTGCTGGATGATGTTCTTTCTGCAGTTGATCACCGTACTGAAAAATTACTAGTAGATCAAATTTATAAGTTCCAAAATGCCCAATCTACACTGATTATTTCTCATCGTATCTCAGCCCTAGAAAGAGCGACGCGGGTATTGATTCTAAGCGAGGGTAAATTGCAGGCCTGCGATAGCCACCAGGAATTAATTAAACATAAAGGAATATATCGCGATGCTTGGCTTCTGCAACAAGAGCGTTCACTTGATAGTGCTTTGACAGAAGCTGATTATTCTCCTGATTATGGGGATCCTAAAGAAATTTCTCAAATTCCAGCTGATAGTTTGTCTGATAATCTCATAAAAAAGGATGAGGTTTTATGAGCAACGAGTGTCTTCCGTTGTGGCTTGATAAATTTTTTAGGCGGTTTTCAGCAAGAGGTGAACCATCTCCATTATTTCTCATGATGTGGCCGGATATTGTACGCTGGCGTTGGGTGCTTCTAGGCGTATTGTTGTTATTGCCATTATCTGCTTTTGTGGCTAGTGTGCCTACTTGGCTCACTAAGATAGCAATTGATGACTACCTCCTTCCTGCTATTAAAGAAAAAGACCTCAGTCCGTATCGGGGGGGTGTCTTGACCTTAACCTCCGTAGCCATTTCTGTAGTGCTACTGGACTATATGATAGACGCTATCTATTTAATCGTTGTAGAGCATATCATGCAAAATATACTGGCATCCATGCGATCTAAAGTATTTGCACATACCCTCAGATTGCCGCGTAGCTACTTTGATAAACATCCCATCGGTTCGGTGTTGACCCGTGTCACCAGTGATATAGAAATATTAGCAGATGGATTTAGTACCCAGATCATGGAAATGGTGGTGAAATTACTAAAAATGATGGCATTCCTTATCGCAATGTTTCTACTGAATGCACGATTGACGGTGGTACTGTTTCTTATTTTACCCATGGTAGTATTGGTAATCATCTTGTTTCGGGTCCGCGTTCGGACTATCTTTTACGAAACCCACCGTGCCCTTGCTTATGCTACAGGCTGGCTGCATGAATGCTTAGCAGGGGTTAAGGCTCTGCAATTATTTCGGACGGAACACCGTGCTAGGCATACCTTCAAAGTCAAGAGTGAACGTTTTTTAAAAGCTCAAAACGTTTCTATTTTTTACGATTCGGCTCTTTATGCCTCCATGGAATTTTTTACTGTGTTATCTATTGCGGCAGTGCTAGCTGTGGGTGCCATTCAGTTGAAATTAGGGATCCTGAGTTTAGGTGTACTGGTAGCTTTTGTGGACTACATCCAGAAGTTATTTTTACCGCTGAAAGGATTTTCCCAACAAATTGCTCTATTCCAGCACTCTCTTGCATCTTTAAGTCACATCAGTGGGATATGTGATCAGCCAATTGCTTCCTGTGAGGTTATTAATCCGGATTATCGTCCTATCATAGAAGATACTGGGGTTTTTCAATCATTAGAGTTTAAGGATGTTAAATTCTCATATCGGGAAGATGGAGAAGAGGTATTAAAAGGGGTTAGTTTTGTTCTTCATCGTGGGCAGAATTTAGCCATTGTTGGAGCGACAGGAGCTGGCAAGTCTTCCATCGTTAAGTTGCTGATGCAGGCCTATGATGGTTATAGAGGTGAAATTCTTATAAATGGAAGAGAGCTAAGAAAATTCTCAGCTGATGAAATTAATCGCTTGATGGCGGTTGTTCATCAAGATGTATTTCTATTTCAAGGGTCTGTAGCTTTTAACATTGGCATGGGAAAAGATGTTTCTATGTCGCAGCTTAAAGAAGCTGCCCAATATGCACAAGTTGACCCTTTCATTAATAAACTGGAGGAGGGGTATCAGAATCAGGTGAGGCTTGGAGCCGATAATTTCTCTGCGGGACAAAAGCAACTATTCTCGTTGGCACGTGCAGTAGCTTGGAAGTCAGAACTGATTGTACTAGATGAGGCCACTAGTGCGGTGGATTCTATAACTGAACAGGCTATTCAAAAAGCAGTTCAGAATCTATTTCAAGATCGTACAGTGATAGCCATTGCTCACCGCTTAAGTACCATTCGCAAAGCAGACAACATTCTTATGATTCATCAAGGTCGCATTGCAGAGAGTGGTACTCATCAGCAACTTATGAAAAAAGGAGGTCGCTATGCCAGGTTGGTTAACCGTATGCGACCGTAATAAATTGTGAAAGATACTATAAAAAATCATGTGGAAGCATAATACCCTACTGATAAGCCTGAGACAGGGATGGCAAAAATTGCTGAGTCCTTGTACACGGGCTTTTTTATTGATAGCAGGATTAAATTTTCTTTGGTTTGCTTTATTGCGAATCGCCTTTGTGATTAGTTTTAATGAAAAATCTGCCGCCCAGTACTCATACGCAGATTTCTGGCACTCTTTTCAGCTGGGACTGAGATTTGACTTACGGTTGGGATTATTAATAATTTTGCCATTGGTGATATTCAGTGTAATTCCATGGTTGAACCCTCGTTACAGATTTATGAGAGTGGTGTGGTGGCTCTGGCTTACTCTGGCAATCTTTTTATGTCAGCTAGTATATGTAATAGATTTTGGCAATTTTGCTTATCAAGAAACGCGTTTTAACGCTTCTTTGCTTGAGTTCCTTCAGGCGGCTCAGTTATCTACTCGCATGGTATGGGAGACCTATCCTGTTTTAGCTATCCTGCTGTTTGTACTCGGAGGTATGGCATTCTACAGCTGGCTAATTTGGAGAATGGTGTTGCCGATATTCCTTAAGCAAGAACCTTCATGTTCTATAAAGCAACGCTGGCAAAGATATATTCTGTCAGTGTTGGCAGTGATTGGCCTGCTGGTAGGCATTTATGGCAATAACTCTGCGTACCCTCTGCGTTGGAGCCAAGCCTATTTTACAAATAATGTATATCTAAACGCATTGGCACTCAACCCAGTCTTATTTTTCTTTGATACCTATGAAGATAGAGTCCAATCCTTTGATGCCAATGCCACTCAGAAATATTATCCGGTCATCTCTAAATATCTTAATATCCCACCCCAACAGCCACCCCTTTCTTATCAACGCTTTATTAAGCCGTCATCTCCACTAATGCCTAAAAATACTAATGTGGTGATCATCATGATGGAGTCTCTTTCCTCATACTTTGTTGGTTCATTGGGAAACCCAGCTCAGCCAACACCCAATCTAGACAGCCTACTGCCCCGTTCTTGGACATTCACCAATTTTTATACTCCCACAGCAGGAACAGCCCGTTCCGTGTTTACCGCCCTGGTAGGCATCCCCGATGTTGACGCCTCTAATACATCCAGCCGCAATCCTCTAATTGTTGATCAGCATATACTCCTTAACGAGTGGCCATCTGAGTACAAACGCTTTTACTTCATTGGAGGTAGTGCTAATTGGGGTAATTTACGTGGGACCCTCCAAAGCAACATAAAAAATCTCCAACTCATGGAAGAAGGTAGCTATGATGCCCCCGTGGTAGATGTTTGGGGCATTTCAGACTTAGACCTCTTTAAGTCTGCTAATCGGGTATTCAAAGAAACACAACAGCCATTCTTTGCTTTCATTGTAACTTCAGGAAGCCATCGCCCCTATACTATCCCCAAAAACAGACTTAATTTCCAACCAAAAGAAATACCTCATGAAGAAGTCAAAGCCGCAGGATTCCAGTCGCTTGCCGAATACAATTCCTTCCGTTTATTAGATTTTTCCCTGGGACATTTTTTTCAGTTAGCTGAAAAAGAACATTACTTCCCTAACACCCTTTTTGTGATACTGGGAGATCATGGACTGCCATCTTCCGGCAAGCATATTCCCCCTGGATATACCCAATTAGGTATCACCAGCTTTCATGTTCCATTGGTATTTTATAATCCTCACCTCATCAAAAACCCTCGCAAAATAGAAACCATTGCCAGTGAAGTTGACCTATTGCCCACCATCACTAGCCTACTAGGCTTCAGCTACCGCTATCGGGGACTTGGACAAAACCTTTTCTCCCCCAACATTGATCACAACCGCCCCATATTTACCATTCGTCCTAATTTGTCCGCACCGCAAATCGGACTACTTGAAAAACGCTTTTACTTCCAGCGTTCCTTTGATGGACAAGATCACATGTATCAATATCGTTCTAAAACCTATCTAAAAGATATTAAAGAGCAATATCCAGAGAAATTTCAAAGCATGAAGACTCTCGCAATGGGACTTTTTGAAACTAGTCGCTATCTGCTTTACAACAACCCATCTATCACTCCTTCCTTATTACAGCAGACAGAATAAATTTGCTAAAGACAATTTCAATACTCGCTTGTCAACGAGCTATGTTTGCTATTAAAGACATAAAGATTCAGGGTAGTTTTTCGCTAGTGTTCGGTATGGTTGAAAAGCATGAAACGAAGATTTAACTAAAAACAATGGCACAAGATTTAACGAAGGGCCCTATTTTGTTATGGGTACTACGATTGGCGGGGCCTACTCTGTTGGCTTTCTTAATGCAGTCTTTTTATGCTCTGGCGGATTTGTTTTTTCTGGGTCGGTTGGGTGAAAAGGTACTGGCAGCGTTTGCGATATCATTCAATACACTTTTCTTGGTGTTGTCACTGACAATGATGCTGGGGGTGGGTTCCTTGTCTCAGATAGCGTCATTTTACGGTGCAGGAGATTTTAAAGGTGTAGGACGGGTATTTTCTCAGACGGTATTGCTAGCAGTAGTGTTGGGGTCTATGGGTTGGCTGTTGGCGGGCTTGGTAGCCCCTTGGTATTTTGCCATTTTTACCAAAGATGCTGAAGTTAAAGCCTTGGGGGTGTCATTTTATAGAGTTTATGCCTCGGCTTTTTTATGGCAGGTATTTTTATTTTCTATGAGTCAATGTTGGCGTGCAGTGGGAGATTTTAAGACGCCAATGAAATTGATTGGTTTAAGCGTGGTGATGAATTTTATACTGGATCCGCTGTTTATATTCGGATGGGGACCTTTTAATGGTTGGCAAATGAATGGGGCTGCTTGGGCGACAATGACATCGCAGGTAGTGAGTGGATCTGTTTATGTGTGGTTGATGTTGCGTTCGGGGGAAATTAACAGAGGACGACCTTTGCAGCTAGAAATGCCATTGCGACCAGATTGGCAGCAGATAGGGCGTACTCTTAGGATAGGTGTTCCTGTAGGGGTCCAGCACTTATTTTTTGCAATGGGTATAATGGCTGTATACGTGGCACTGCGTCCATTGGGGAGCACGGTGGTAGCTGGTACGGTGGTGGGGTTTCGTATTTTTGAGACATCCATTTTACCGATTATTTCAATCGGAGTTGCGGTGTCTAGTATGGTGGGACAGAATCATGGAGCGGGTAAATGGGATAGAGTGTGGTCTTCATTTAGGTGTGGCCTGCTATACAGTTTTTTAATGGCATTTTTGGGGTGCGTATTAATTGGGAGTGGTGCAGGGTTCTTGGTGGGGTTGTTCACAGATAGCCCTCAGGTGATGTCCTTTGGGGTAACCTATGCGATCATTAATATGTTGTCACTACCAGCCTTTGCGTTTATTTTTAGTGTTAATTCTTTGGCAGTGGGGTTGGGTCGTACTGGTTTTTCCTTGGCTATTGGGAGTGTTCGAATTGTGACCATGTCTATATGGCTAATAGGGAGCTTGTTGGTGTGGAAGAGTAGTTTTCTGGCCATTTTTTGGGCTAACAACATTGCCAGCTTTGTTCAGGTTGGATTTGCTTTTTGGATACAGTACCATTTGCGGAAAAAGTTGGTGCTATTGTCGGCGTCGGAATAGTTATTGACCAAAAATACTATTTACTCTGACTCCATGGGACCTTCTCCATGGGCATTGAAGTAATCTGGTATATGGATTGGGTGTTTTTTCATCTTATTCTTAGTGTAGGTTGTTAAATTTTTTTCATTGTATCCCAGTATGGCAGATAATAATTTCGGTTTTACTATGGTATCAATCGCCAAGCGAGAACTTCGTCAGCGACTTTTGACCAAGAGGCATTCAGTAGATACTCATATTCTCAAACAGGCTAGCCTGTCCATTGCTAAGAAATTGTTTCAACTTATTGTTTGGCAGCAAGCAACCGGCATTCACTGTTTTATCAGCCTTCCAGATGAGATAAATACTGCTCTTATTTGGCAAGAGGCGTCTGCCGAGAAAATCTGTTTTGCTCCTGTACAAATGCCTAATAATACTTTGGCTACTGCTTCTTGGAAGCCGGGTGAGCCTCTTATAAAAGGACCTTTTGGGGTGTTGGAACCTTGTCCCCCTCCCCAAGGATACCAGCCGCTTTCCTCATCACAAGCCCAGTACATTGACATTGTGATTGTACCTATGCTTGGATTTGATCAAAATCGTCAACGATTGGGGTACGGCAAGGGTATCTATGATCGCTTTATTGCTAACCTACAGGAACTCAGAGAAACTCCGGCTACCCTGATTGGCTTGGCACTAGAATGGCAGTGTGAGCATGCCATCCCCACAGAACCACATGATGTTCCTATGGACATTGTTATTACCCCCTCTTTCTCCATCCCTTAGTTAACAACAAAACAAACGAAGGGGGGGGTATTATGATCGGATATGATAATAAACCATGCTAGCAACTAGGTTTTAGCTATAAAATGTTAGTGAGAAATGATTGAATAAGATTACTTGGTAAACACGATGAGATTTATTTTACAGTTGTTAGAACAGAGGCAACTAGGGGAGTGGCAATCTCGATTAAATAGATCTACCAGGTTAGTGGTTTGTGTACTTGTTTTTCTGAGTGCGACCGTCATTGCCAAATCGGCCCAAGCAGATGGTAAAGAGCTTTATGTGTCAAAAGATTGTGTGTCTTGCCATGGCCAAAATGGTCGTCAGCCGATAGCACTTAATTACCCTAAGCTAGCAGGTCAAAATGCTGTGTATATTGTTGCTCAGTTGAGGGCGTACCAAGACCGTTCTCGTTCTAGTGCCCTAGCCAAGGTGATGTGGCCTTTTGCGGATGCTTTAAGCAAAAAAGAGGTGCTTGAGATAGCTGCTTATCTAGCTGCGTTAAAATAGTAGTGTATGTCATCAATTCTGCAGAGTGTCCTAATATCAGATGCTCTTAAATTGGAACCTGCTGATATGTTTTTCTTTATTTATAGATTCTTGCCAGAATAATGCCCCCATGTATTTAGCGAATTGCCAGGTGTGTAAGGATACGGCATCGGTAAAGATGTTGTTAATGGCTATGACTATTGTAGCTCTGTTGGGTTGGCAAAATATTGTTGAGGCACAGCCTACCGGAGAATATATCTACCAGCAAAATGCTTGTGGGGTATGTCATGGAAGGAAAGGTAGTCGGCCGATTGGCAACGGTATTCCCAAATTGGCATCCCAGAACGCGGCTTATCTAGTGAATCAACTGCGTGCTTATCGCAATCTGGAGCGTGATAGTGCGGCTTCACAAACTATGTGGACGCATGCTCGTCGCCTTAGCGACTATGATATCCGCCAAATTGCAGAGTGGTTGGAGTCTCAGAAACCGTAAACAGCCATCTTGTTTTTGTAGTATGTCAGCTTCTTTCCAACTGGATTTTCACGTACGCGACTATGAATTAGATCAATTTGGGGTGGTTAATAATGCTGTTTATCTCAATTATTTGGAACATACTCGCCATGCCTTTTTGATTACACTGGGCATAATTCCGTCTCAGGCTGCCAAAGACAATCAATCCTTGGCACTCTCAGAAATTCATCTACGTTTTTACAAATCTCTGTTATCTGATCAGACCTTTACGGTTTATCTTCAAGTAGCTTCTGTTCGCGGTGCTAGGCTAAATATGGACCAACAAATCACCTGCCCAGCTGGAAGTAAGCCTGATCAAAAGCAAAATCTTGTTCTCACTGCCCAAGCAACAGCTGTATTCTTGAACCAAGAAGGTAAGCCTACTCGCATTAGCCAGGACCTCCACCAAAAATTGGAAAAAGCCTTATCTTAATGTTTTGGTGCGAGGGGGCAATTATTTCTGTTTGTCTGCAGGTATTCACTCTATGTATCCACATGTACTAGACTGATTATAGGTAGCAAAGGTATAATGTCACTCAGTTTATTGCACGATAGATTTATTTATAATAAGGAGTCCTTTCATGTTTGCACAGACCCCCAGTATCAATAGAAAATGGCTGACACTAACTCTTACATTATGCAGCTTGGCTTTTATTCACAGCTTGATTATTCCAAATAATGCTCAAGCGATAGAGCCAGTATTTCAATCCCGAGGAGTAGCTATCCGTGGCTATGACTCGGTGGCATATTTCGCAGAAAAGCGAGCTGTAAAGGGAAAAAACGCCTTCCAAGCCAAATGGAACAAGGCAACTTGGAATTTTTATTCGGCTGAAAATCGGGATAAATTCCTTAAAAAACCTCAACAATATGCCCCTCAATACGGGGGCTATTGTGCCTTTGCCGTCTCTCGGAATTATGTAGCTCCCATAGACCCACATGCCTGGACGGTCCACAATAATAAACTATACCTTAATTACAGCACAGGAGTGAAAACTACTTGGCTGGAAAGTCGTGATAGCAATATCAAAAAGGGAGACAAAAACTGGCCTAATTTACTTAAGGGTAGCTAGTAATTTGTGATTGATGTCTTAATGAACTCATGCCCAAATCAGTCCAGCTCATTTTCTTCGGTGCTATGTTTATGGCAAGTAGCAAATTTTTTAAGTGCAGCGTAATTTGTTGTTATTATTTATCCTTAAATAAGGAATATATCCATGATTAAACAGATCCCCAATATGAATAGAAAATGGCTAACACTAGCTGTTACACTATGCGGTTTGGCTTTTATTTACAGCTTGGTTATTCCAAATGATGCCCAAGCGATAGAACCAGTATTCCAATCTCGAGGGGTAGCCATCCGTGGCTACGATGCTGTGGCTTATTTCACAGATAAACGGGCTGTAAAAGGAAAAAAAGCCTTCCAAGCCAAATGGAACGGAGCAACTTGGAATTTTTATTCGGCTGAAAATCGGGATAAATTCCTTAAAAAACCTCAACAATATGCTCCTCAATATGGGGGCTATTGTGCTTTTGCAGTAGCTCAGAACCAAGTAGCTCCGATAAATCCTCGTGCTTGGACTGTTCACAAAAACAAGCTTTACCTTAACTACAGCATAGGGGTGAAAAATGCTTGGCTGAGCGAGCGTGATGACAATATCAGAAAAGGTGATAAAAACTGGCCTGGGCTAATAAATCAATAGATCCTGAAACGGGGTACATATTTTTAGGTGGGAGCATTATAATGATGTTGCCTTGTCTGTTATATGTATAAGTTAATAAGGTTTTTGATGGGCGGATGTTAACCAGTTTGGTAGAGAAGATTAAGGGGGGTAAGAGTTTGGGAGGGGTGCGAACAGCGATTTGGGTGTTCGTGTTGTTGGGTTTTTGTTTTTGGTGGCATGATTTTGTCAATCGGTTGCCAATAGGGTGGGCGTGGGAGGGGGCAACAGATGTACAACAATCTTATTTTACTTGGGATTACTTTGCCCGTTGGATCAAGTGGTGGCCATTTCCGCAATTGATGCCTGCTGGTGATGAACACACATATCCTTATGATATGGGGGTTATGTTGGTAGATTGGGCATTTGAGCAGGCATTATGGATGTATCAGGGCGGTAAGTGGCTGGGTGAGGGGGAGTGGTTCTTGTACTATGGAGCCATCAGCGTTTTGGTGGGGTGTTTAGGAAGTTTTTGGCTACTACGGGGAGTATATGGTGATAATCGTGCAGGAGTTTTTGCATTTTTATCTGTTTTGTTAAATTTTTATGTTGGTTACAAGCAGAGCGTTCATTTTAATATTGCATATATTCACTGGCTACAGTTGGGGGTATTGGTAGACTTTCTCTTGTTTCGTCAATTGGTACGGGAAGGGAAGTTGCGATTGAAGCTGGTAATGTTACGTGGATTGTTTCTGTTGCTAGGATTGGGGCATGGATTAGGCTATGTAGGGGCATTGAATATAACATCGTTTGTGATCACATTGTTATTTGGGGTGGGCTGGGTATGGCACAGGCGATGGCTGGGTACTGGTAGCATCTGGAAGCTGGCCTTGCGTGCAAGTTTCCATGGATGGTCTGAGGTACGTGGCAGGCCTTTTTGGCACTGTTCTTTGCTGGGGGCAATGTTTGTAGTGGGGTGGTTGTACGTGCCGCTGGTTTTGCAGATTGTTAGTGCCATTACTCCTGTTAGTACGGATTCGGGACATTATTTTAGGTTTTGGTTTTCCAGTCCATTGCGGTTGTTTCTTCCATATTGGAAAGCTAGCTTTTCATTAGATCTGTTTGACATAAGAGAGCATTTTTATAGTGGGATGGCTGGTTGGGCGTTGTTATCTCTGGGGATAATGGGTTGGTGGTGGGCAGTTCGGGGGTGTTGGTTTAGGTCGTCTTCTACAGATTCTGGCTCCTTTGATACTTCGGCCAATGCGTCTGAGTCTACTCCTGCGTGGGTATGGCTGTTGCCCTCGGGGGTGTTTTTTTTGCTGTTAGTATTCAACATTCCGCGCTTACTGCCGCTATTGGAGGTGTTTCCCTGGCACAGTTTTACAAGAGTAGGAGGGCGAGGCACATTGCTCTATCCATTGCTACTACTATTGCCAACCTTGGAAATCGATTGGCGACATGTCCACAAGGGGGTTTTTGCCATTTGGTTGGTGGTAGCTGGAACGGAGGTTCATACATTTGCCTCAGAACTTCCAGATGCCCATTCTTTTACCAGAGTAGACCGTCAAGATATTGTATCTTATGCAAATGTTATTAAGAATACAGAGGGTACGGCTATTTTTGAGTGGCCATTTTGTCTTCGTATTCGTGGATTTCGTGCTATGTGTTCTTATGATTTCTGGGCTCAGGATATTGGCTTTTTACGCAGGCATCATGACAAAAAAGGTCTGGCAGGAGGATGGGATATCTGGCCCCCGAGCAGTCTATTGGAAAAACTGATTTTACAGGGCTGGCCGCATTTATTGTGGCCAGAAGCACGCCAGCAGGGGGGAATAAAAGAACCTCGTCGTCAGTGGCGTTGTCTCAAGGAAGATGAATATCGTTTCTTGGAACTACATTTATCACAGCATGACTTTGCTGGTATTCAGGTACACGAGGATTTGATGGCTACTGGCTGTGCTAAGGAATTTTATCATCGTTTTGGTCGGCCAACGGCTCGCTTACTAGCCAATAAAGAAAAAGGCACCAAGCTGGCATTTGTTCCGCTAACAGATGATTGGCGTAGTCGCCATAAAAAAAACTTGGCTGACAATCCTCCGGTAGTCTTTTTTGAGGGTCAGGCTGATTTTGTAGCTTTTGAACGACCTTATGGAATTAGTGCTAAGGGACTCAAGTACCGTTCCAAAAGGTTGGGTACCATCGCTAGTGTAGGAAATGAGCGATATTCCCTGGGTAAAACAACTGTCCTGTATTGGCACGTTGCCGATAGTGGTCAGGCTAATAAGCAGGTTCAATTGCGGGCGAGGTTGGAAAATCTACACAATGGCCAGCAAATACAGTTGTTATGCAATAGCGTACCCATAAAAAAATGGGGACCCTTAGCAAAAAACGAATGGCTTGATGTTCGGGCCCAATGTCCAACAATATCCGGGCTGAATGAGCTACGCTTGGAATATGCCATTGAGGGAGGAAAAAGCTTGAGGGTATTGTTTGTAAAACAGCTTAAAAGAGAAGGACTCAAGGGAATAGGGTACAGCAACGTGCTAAGGGGTCATCAGCAACATATTGCTACCGCGGTACGGTTTACTACTCTGAAGCTGGAATATGTTAAAAACATAGTCCAGTAAAAATAGATCCATGCCACAAGCTGGCTATATTATCTCACCCGCTATTTTGTGCAGCAGATGATGAGTTATTTGGAAGGCTGATAATAGGGATTTTCTCCTTCAGCGTGGTCCGTAATGTCTATCAGGGCAGTCATATCAGGGAAGACCTCACGCATGCGCTTTTCTACTCCTTGACGCAGTGTAACATCTACCATTCCACATCCTTGGCATCCGCCGCTGAGTTCCACGTAAACATTGTTATCTTTGATGTCTATCAAGGAAAAATAACCACCATGTGAAGAAACTGCAGGATTTATCTCTAAATTAAGAAGGTTTTGGAGGACTTCTTTTTGTACCGAGACGGGGTCGTCCTTGGTACAGGATAGCTTAATATCAAAAGAGGAGTCTTTGAGAAATTTTTTTAAATTCTCATGCCCTTCTTCCACGAAGAAATAGTCGCTGAAGCCGTTCTCACAAAGGATGTCTGCCGCTTGTTTAGATATTCCTTCGCCGCCGTCATAGAAAAGGATATCACCGCTAAAAGGTAGGCGGTGAAGATTGGACTCTAAATATTGAAAGGGCAAATTGTGAGCTCCCGCTAGGTGATCAATTTGGTACTCTTCGGCTGAGCGTAAATCAAACACATAGGCAGGTTGAGAATCTCTTCTCTTTTTTGAGAATTCTTTAATAGAAAGTTTCATGATCTGGTGACATTCAGCTAGAAACAACCCCCATAGACGATAACACTTTTAATTGTTGTCCGCAATGAAATATCAGTATAAAGTTCTCCTATAGCCCTAAAGATGAATATATCTAAGTTTATAAAGGTGGTTCTTGTCAGTCATTTTTTTGCTAGTGGATGATGGTCTATTTATAGTCCCCAATGGCAGGAAATAGTGGGCTTGGTAAAAGGTCGGACAAGGTAGGTAGCAATACTTTTGCTTGTTGACAATCTTTTTTCAGTTGTTTTGTGAGGGCTTGGGGAGAAGAAAACCGTTTTTCTGGGCGTAGTAGTTTTCTGGGGACAATCTCTACGATTTCATTGTAGCAGGTGGTGGAATAATCAAACAAGTGGGCTTCTAATATGGGGATAGTTTGTTGAAAGGTAGGGCGGATACCATAATTACAAACACCATCGTACCATTTATTTTTTAGAAAAACTTGACAAGCAAACACTCCGTAGTTAATAGCCAGAGTAGATTTAGGTTGTAAATTAATGGTAGGAAAACCGATTGAATGCCCTCTTTTATTGCCGTGTTGTACAGTACCCACAATGCTATAGGGGCGTTTCAACAAACTGGCTACTTGTTGAAAGCGAGCTGAAGCGATCTCATTACGTAGAACAGAGCTACTGATTTTGTCATGTTTGCTACTGACGGTTGGAATTATTTCCACGGAGAAGCCGGCTTGTTTTCCAAGATTGAAGAGGGTTTTGGAATCACCACGGCGTTGAAATCCAAAGCGGAAGTCTTGCCCCACCAGCATCTGAATAGGTTTCAAATGACGCTGAAGCAACCGATAAACAAAATCCTCGGTGCTCATGGAGGCTAGTTCTTCATTAAAATCGGCCACCCATATTTTTTGGATGCCCAAGATTTCCATCAATAACCATTTGTGTTGTTGTGTCGTTAGCAGAGGCGGTGTCTGCCTTCTTAGAATGGCAGAAGGATGAGGATCAAAAGTAAGAACGCCAGCAGTGGCATCTTGTTGGCGGGCAACTTGGGATACTCTCTTGAGCAGTACCTGATGCCCAGTATGAATACCGTCAAAATTGCCGATCGTTAGCACCAGCTTTTGTTGCGACAGTTTGGTATCTGTCATAAAGTTGAATGACTGGATATCCATACCGAGTAAATCAATAAAATCAGGGTTTTTGATGCTAAAAGATAAGACACTAATTGCACAGATGAGTTATAGCGTAAAAAAAAAATAGAAAAACAAGCAAAACCTATTGTTTTTATTTTTAATTTGCGGTATACATATAGGCTCACTTATGCGAGATGCACAAATGTTGTTTCTGTTATTCAGGCTCTAAATATCAGGTCGGCCCTTAATTGCTGACTGATGTCGTTCTGTCTCTGGCCTTGCTGTTAAACTATCACTTTTTTACCTTCTGCTTATAAATTTTATGGCTGCCAAAACCCCTGAATTAAAAACGTCTAAATCTCCCCTAAAAACGACCCTAAAAGATATAGAAAAATCGCCTGTTGCTTCCAAAACAAAGACTAGTGTAACTGCTATTGATACCAATAATGGTAATGGCTTGGCAGGTAAATTCCGTCACTTCCAAAACCGAGCACGCGTTTCATTCGGCAGTATTGAGGCTCCTCCCATGCCTCATCTGCTGGATGTTCAAGTGTGTTCTTTTCGTAAATTTCTGCAACTGGATGTTCCTCCAGATAAGCGTGAAAATGTGGGGTTGGAAGCAATACTTCGCTCTATCTTCCCCATCTCCGATTTTAGCAACACTTCTACCTTAGATTATGTTCACTATACCCTAGGGGAACCACATTACACAGAAACTGAATGTCGTATTCGTGGGGTTACCTATTCTCGCCCGTTACGAATTGCACTACGTATGGTTCTTTGGGACAAAGAATCTTCCAAAGAAAATAAGAAAATACGTGAGGTCAAGGAACAAGATGTTTATCTTGACGACTTACCCGTTATGACAGACCAAGGTGGTTTTATCATCAATGGAACAGAACGGGTTATTGTTAGCCAAATGCACAAAAGTCCTGGGGTGTTTTTTACTCATGACAGTACTAAAACCAGTGCTACAGGAAAAAAATTCTACACCGCTAGAATTATTCCTCAGCGGGGTTCTTGGGTAGATTTTGAATTTGATTCCAAAGATATTTTCTACGCTCGCGTAGACCGTAAAAGAAAATTTCCGGTGACTATTTTGCTACGTGCCTTGGGATACGGCGAACAAGAATTGCTCAACCGATTTTATTCCACTGAAAAAATAGATACTTCCCAAGCCGTAGGAAAACCACCTGAAAAACGCAAGTTCTTCCAAGAGTTTAATGCCAGTACTCTACTTCAACAAAGGATTCTCTTAGATATTAAAGATCCTCAGTCTAAAAAATTGCTAGCTCCTAAGGGTCGTCGTATTACTAATGTGCTACTGAGAAAGCTCGAGCAAGCTGGGATAAAGCAAATTCCCACCACTGCGGAAAATGTGGTTGGACGCTATACCGATCAGGAAATTCTAGCTGGTAATGGCGAAGTAATTATATCCGCTAATTGCCAACTGACTGAAGAACACTTGGAAAATATCCTCAAAGAGGGTATCAAGCAGGTATCCTTCCTGTGCACCGCAGAAAACACTATCGGAGATTCCTTCAGAGAAACATTGGCATCAGATGGCTTAAGTTCTCCCGATGAAGCAAAAATTGAACTCTATAGGCGTATGAAACCAGGGGATCCTCCGACCCTTGAAACAGCTCGCTCTTTGTTAAATAACTTGTTCTTTAATCCAGAACGCTACAGCTTGTCTCGCGTAGGAAGATTAAAACTTAATAAAAAACTAGGTATAGAAGAGAGCCTGGACAATACTGTACTTACAGAAGAAGACATCTTAAAAACTGTAGGTTATCTACTACACTTGAGAGAAGGGAATGGAACAGTAGATGATATTGACCACCTGGGAAATAGGCGAGTTCGTGCGGTGGGGGAATTGCTGGAAAACCAATTCCGAGTGGGGCTGGTACGCATGGAACGCACCATAAAAGAGCGTATGAGCTTGCAGGAATCAGAATCAATGATGCTACATGACATCGTTAATGTTAAACCAGTTTCTGCGGCCGTTAACGAATTCTTTGGTAGTAGTCAGTTATCGCAATTTATGGATCAGACCAATCCCTTGGCGGAAATAACCCACAAGAGGCGTCTCAGTGCTCTGGGTCCAGGCGGTCTTACCCGTGAGTGGGCTGGGTTTGATGTCCGTGATGTGCATTCTTCTCACTATGGGCGTATCTGTCCAGTAGAAACGCCTGAGGGACCTAACATTGGCTTGATTGCTTCTTTAGCTATTTATGCATCTGTAAATGAATTTGGATTTATTGAAACTCCTTATCATAGGGTAGAAAAAGCCAAGGTACTATCTGATGTGGCCTTGCTATCTGCGGTGGAAGAAGACCAATTCAAAATCGCCCAAGCTAATGCTGTCTTAGATAAGAACAGAAAATTTGCGAACCCATTAATATCGGCACGCCACAAAGGCGATTTTGAAATGATTGAAGCCCAAGAAATTGATTATATGGATGTTGCTCCGCATCAATTGGTGTCCACCGCAGCATCTCTAATTCCTTTTCTGGAGCATGATGATGCTAATCGAGCTCTGATGGGTTCCAATATGCAACGACAAGCGGTACCTCTGATTGATCCAAAAGCCCCGTTGGTGGGCACTGGCATGGAAAGAAAAACCGTAGCAGATTCAGGGGCTTGCTTGGTAGCTAGTCGTGCAGGAGTAGTAAATCGCTTGGACTCCGCACGCGTTATAGTTCAATCTGATGTTAACATCGGTGTGGACTATGATAACACTCCCAATATTGATATTTACCATCTTTCAAAATTTAGGAGTTCTAATCAGAATATTTGCATCAACCAGCGTCCGATCGTGAAAGTTGGCCAAAGAGTGGAAGTAGGTGATATCATTGCTGATGGCAGCTCTTGTGATAAAGGTGAGTTAGCTTTGGGGCAGAACCTGCTGGTGGCATTTATGCCCTGGAATGGCTACAATTTTGAGGATTCTATATTGGTTTCAGAGCGGGTGTTGCACGACGACCTGTTTACCTCCATCCATATTGAAGAGTTAGAGATTGTTGCACGTGAGACCAAGCTGGGTCAGGAAGACATTACCAGAGACATTCCAAATGTGGGAGAAGAGGTTTTACGTAATTTGGATGCCAGTGGGATTGTTCGGATCGGCACGTACGTGAAACAAGGCGACATCCTGGTAGCAAAGGTAACCCCTAAGGGAGAGACTCAGCCTAATCCAGAGGAGAAACTGTTGCGAGCCATCTTTGGTGGAAAGGCAGGTGATGTTCGGGATACTTCGTTGCGGGTTGCTCAAGGAATTTCTGGGGTAGTGATTAATGTGGTTGTTTTCAACCGCAAAGGGCTAGAAAAAGATGATCGCAGTAAGCAAATAGCGGAAGAAACACTGGAGCAATTTTCAAAAGACTATCGGGATGAAGTACGGATTGTGCGAGAGAATTTGTTGCAATTGGCGTTAAAGCTTGTGGGGAATAAAAAATTGGCATTTGATGTGGTTCGTACTGGCAGTCGGGAGGTTTTGTGCAAAAAGGGACAGAAAATAACGGCTGAGGTAGCAGATAGTATCCCTCTGCAAGCATGGGATGAAGTGCATGTATCGGATGCGAATACTGATCGCAAACTACGCAGAATTATTTCTGCTGCTTTAACGCAGGTGAAATTACTGGAGAAAGTGTACCATAACCGTTGCGATAGATTGAAAGAAGGTGATGATCTTCCCCCCGGGGTTATTCGGATGGTGAAGGTCAGTCTGGCGGTAAAGCGTAAGCTATCTGAGGGCGATAAAATGGCTGGCCGCCATGGCAATAAAGGGGTGGTCTCACGAATTGAAGCCATTGAAAACATGCCCTATATGGCTGGTGGTCAGGCTGTGGATATAGTGCTTAATCCGCTGGGTGTTCCTAGCCGCATGAATGTGGGGCAAGTGCTTGAAACTCACTTAGGTTGGGCTGCTCACGAACTGGGAAAACAGTTGAATGATATGGTGAAACAGCATCATCCGATAGCTAAATTACGTGAGTACCTAAATGAAGTTTATAAAAACGAGGGAGTACAGGAGTACTTTCAATCTCTGAATGATGAGGCCTTGCTGGAATTGGTATCAGACTTTCAGGACGGCATTCACTTGGCTACCCCTGTTTTTGATGGTGCCAAAGAAAGCGATATCCTCCGCTTGCTAAAATTAGCCCAGCTACCTAGTTCTGGACAAATTACCCTCTATGACGGTTTTACAGGAGAACCATTTGATCAATTTGTGACCGTGGGAAAAATCTATATGATGAAGCTTCATCATTTGGTGGACGAAAAAATTCATGCACGTTCCATTGGCCCTTATTCCCTAGTTACTCAGCAACCACTAGGAGGCAAGGCTCAATTTGGTGGCCAGCGCTTCGGTGAAATGGAAGTTTGGGCTCTGCAAGCCTATGGCTCGGCATTCACTCTGCAGGAAATGTTGGCGGTGAAGTCTGATGATATCATAGGTAGAAACAGCATCTATGAATCTATTGTGAAAGGAAATTATGCAATGGAAACTAGTGTTCCTGAATCTTTCAAGGTGCTTACCAATGAATTAAAAAGTCTTTGCTTGAGCGTAGATTTACTTTAATGGCTTGGCTGAAATTTGTTTATCATCCTTTATACTTAATTCTTTGATTGCTATTTTTATTTTTTCCTTAGGCATACATGAACATTGCTACTACCTCATTCCTGGCTAAACAACAAAGACAGCCGCAGTCCGACAATATAAACTTTTCTAAGGTGCGTATTCGGATGGCTTCTGCTGAGGAAATCTTGTCGTGGTCTCACGGCGAAGTTAAAACTTCTGAAACCATAAATTACCGAACTTTTAAGCCAGAAAAGGATGGACTATTCTGTGCCAGAATATTTGGGCCAAATCACGATTATGAGTGTTTGTGTGGAAAGTACAAACGCATGAAGCATCGTGGCATTACTTGCGAAAAATGCGGGGTGGAGGTGATTCAATCTCGGGTGCGTAGGGAGAGATTGGGGCATATTCAGTTGGCTTGTCCTGTTTCTCATGTCTGGTTTTTGAAAGGTATCCCTAGTCGGATGGCTAATCTCCTGGATATGCCGCTGAGAGAATTAGAGCGAGTGTTGTACTATGACGCCTATGTGGTTATTCAACCTGGGAGCTCCCCCTTAAAGGAACGCGAATTGGTGGAAGAAGATCAAGCCGAAGATTTGCAAGATCAGTATCCTGATTTGCAAATTGGCATGGGCGCAGAAACAATCAAAGGTATTTTAGCGGACATGGATTTGGATCTCATCAGCCAAGAGATGCATGAAGAAATGCGGTCGGCAACCTCGGAAGCTAAGCGTAAAAAGGTGATAAAGCTTCTAAAGATAGTAGAAGCAATGAGGAAATCAGGTAATGAATCAGCTTCCATGATTATTGATGTGCTACCGGTTTTGTCTCCAGAGCTTCGCCCATTGGTGCCTTTAGATGGAGGACGCTTTGCTACCAGCGATTTGAACGATTTATATCGTCGTGTCATTCATCGTAACAATCGTCTTAGGAGGTTGCTTCACCTACTAGCACCGGATCTGATTCTACGCAACGAGAAGCGAATGCTACAAGAGGCAGTAGATGCATTATTGGACAATGGTAGACGAGGACGCCCTATTCTGGGCAATAACAGGCGTGCCTTGAAATCTCTGAGTGATATTTTGAAGGGTAAGCAGGGACGTTTTAGGCAGAATTTGTTGGGAAAACGAGTTGATTATTCTGGACGCACCGTGATTGTTGTAGGCCCTGAACTCAAACTTCATCAGTGCGGCTTGCCAAAATTGATGGCTATGGAATTGTTCAAGCCTTTTATTTTTCATAAATTGATGGCCAATTATGGGGTATCTACCATTAAGGTAGCTAAAAAAATGGTGGAGGAACACAGGCTTGAAGTGTGGGAGGTACTAGATGAAGTGATAAAGGAACATCCGATATTGCTCAATCGTGCACCTACGCTACATCGCTTGGGGATTCAGGCGTTTGAACCTCTATTGGTGGAAGGAAAAGCCATTCAATTACATCCTCTGGTTTGTACTGCATTCAATGCCGATTTTGATGGCGACCAAATGGCTGTTCACATACCGCTGTCGATTGAAGCCCAACTAGAAGCACGAGTACTGATGATGTCCAGCAACAACATTCTATCTTCTGCCAATGGGAAACCTATTATGGCACCTACCCAGGATATGGTGCTGGGACTCTATTGGATGACCAAAGAATTCAGTGGCAAAGAAAAAAAAGAAGGTCAGGGTAAATTCTTCTTCTCATTAGAAGAACTACAGCTGGCTTATGATCACAACTGTGTCAAGCTTCATGACCGAATTCGCATCAGGATACACGAAAATGTGGAAAATACCACTGTTGGAAGGGCACTTTTGTATAACCACGTGCCACCACAAGTGCCTTTTGTAATGGTCAATAGATTGTTGAAAAAGCGTGAATTGGCTGCTCTGGTTGATCAAGCCAACATAGTGGGTGGTAGTAAAGTGGCTTTGAGAATGTTGGATGCCATCAAGATTCTGGGTTTTCATCATGCTACTAAAGCAGGATTCTCAATTTCTATTGAGGACATGGCAATTCCGAAAGAGAAGGCAAAATTACTGAATCAGGCAGAAAATGAGGTACTAGAAGTACGTCAACAATATGTGGATGGCTTGATCACTGAAGGAGAACGCTACAATAAAGTAATTGATGTTTGGGCACGCCTCACAGACCAAGTTGCTGACACCATGCTGAAGAATTTAAGTAGCAGTCAACAACTGCGTGAAGGAACGACCAATTCTATTTTTGTGATGTCAGATTCTGGTGCTAGGGGTAGCCCACAGCAAATGAAGCAGTTGGCGGGTATGCGGGGGTTGATGGCCAAGCCCTCGGGTGAGATCATAGAAACTCCTATTACTGCAAATTTTCGTGAAGGCCTCAGCGTTTTGCAGTACTTTATTTCCGCTCACGGAGCACGTAAGGGCTTAGCCGATACGGCTCTAAAGACAGCAAATTCGGGTTATTTGACCCGTAGATTGGTAGATGTAGCACAGGATGCCATCATAACCAATAATGATTGCGGTAGCATGGATGGCATTGAAATTACTGCACTTATTGAAGCAGGAGAGATCATAGAAACTCTTGGCGAAAGGGTGGTAGGTAGAGTGTCTTTGGAAGATGTGTCGGACCCAACTAACAATTCTTTGATGGTAAAAGCCGGTGAACAAATTGACGAGGCAATAGCTCATTCTATTGAAGAGGCTGGTATTGAAAGAATGTGGATTAGATCGGTATTGACATGCCGTCAGGAACACGGAATTTGTGCGTTATGCTACGGTCGTGATTTGTCTCGGGGGCGGATTATTGCTCATGGAGAAGCTGTGGGTGTGATTGCGGCTCAAAGTATTGGCGAACCCGGGACACAGTTAACAATGCGTACTTTCCACATGGGTGGTGCGGCTAGTAAGCGCGCAGAGATCAGTCGTTGGGATGCCAAATTCTCTGGGAAGCTAGATTACAGCCAGATGCGGGTCGTAAGAAACAACGATGGAAGGGGGGTTGTTATGAGTCGTAAAGCCGAAGCCTTAGTGGTTAATGAAGAAGGACAAGAACTAGAGCAACGAGCTCTCCCAGTAGGAGCAATTATGTTGGTGTCTTCGGGAACGGATATCAAACGTGGTCAGGCACTGGCAGAGTGGGACCCTTTTGTTGTACCTATCCTTTCTGGTGCTTCAGGAATAGTTAGATTCTCTGATATTGTTGAAGGCAACACTATGATAGAACAGGTGAACAAAGAAACTGGACTGTCTCGTAGAGTAATTGTGGAACCTTCAGCTGGATTTCGCCCGACTATCTCTATTTATGACAAAAACGGTGCTGTAGTAAAATCTTTTGATGGTAGTCAACCAGCTCGGGTTAGCTTGCCTGCCAAAGCAGAATTAATGGTGGAAGAAGGACAACAGGTAGAAACAGGCACAGTGCTTGCTCGACTACCACGGGAAATCCTTAGGAATCGCGATATTACTGGCGGTCTCCCTAGGGTGGCAGAACTTTTTGAAGCACGCATACCCAAAGAAACTTCCATAATATCTGAAATTGATGGCCAAGTGAGCTTTGGAAAGGATGTTAAGCGCAAACATAAGGTGATTGTTACCCCTGAGCAAGGAGATGCAAAGGAATACTTGATTCCAAGTGGAAAACATATCATCGTCCATGAGGGTGATTATGTTCGTGCTGGGGATTCCATTGTAGATGGTTTGGCTAACCCTCACGATATGCTTGCTGTATTGGGTACTAAAGAGCTCCAAAAATACATGGTGGATGAAGTACAAGAGGTATATCGCCTGCAAGGAGTAGGCATTCACGATAAACACATTGAGGTGATTGTCCGTCAAATGTTACGTCAAATTCGAGTTATAGATCCGGGTAGCACTACCTTCCTAATCAATGAGCTGGTGTCTCGCAAGGATTTTGAACGTGCTAATTCAGATGCTATTGCTACCAATAAAGAACCCGCCAGAGGTAAGGTGGTTCTACAAGGCATAACTAAGGCAGCTCTAAGTACCGATTCATTCATTTCTGCAGCCTCTTTCCAAGAGACTACCAAGGTACTTACCGAATCTGCCATCCAGGGCAAGGTTGATTATCTACGTGGTCTTAAGGAAAATGTGATCATGGGAAGGCTTATTCCTTGTGGAACCGGTTTCCGTGATTTCAAAAACACCACCTATCGCATCACTGATGAAGCCGCCGCTGCTGAACTAGAGGCACAACGCCAGCAGTTATTAGAAGCAGAACAATAAAGTAGAGGCGTTTTAATACATCTTTAGGCTATATTTGATTGGTAGTCATTGGGGTTTATCTTATTATGTTGCTGTAGTTTCCCGGCGGGAAAAGATGGTGATTGTTGATGCTTTTAGATACCTTTCAGACGTCGTATTTGCGTTGCTATTTCTTAAATTAAGACGAGTTCTAGTCTGGGCGGTGTTTGTTTGCCTATGCCTTGTAATTACTCCAGTATCTGCGGAGTCATTAAAAATTGCAGCTACTACTACTACTGATAATTCGGGCTTATTGCCATGGCTAAAGGTTTCTTTTGAACAGCAAACAGGAATCAATGTGCGGATGGTTGTGGTCGGCAGTGGTGCGGCGTTTACTTTAGCTAAAAAAGGCGATGTTGATGCACTTCTTGTCCATGATCCTCCACGAGAAAAGCAATTTATTTCTCAAGGATGGGGAGTTAAACGCCGGCCGGTGTTTTACAATCATTTTGTTTTGGTGGGGCCGAAAGCGGATCCTGCTCAAGTACAAATGGTATTCCTGACTGATTCTCCAAAACATTTCTCTGATGCTTTTCAGAGAATACAGCAATCAAAATCTATCTTCCTCTCACGAGGAGATAAAAGCGGCACACACCAAATGGAAAAATACCTCTGGAATGTTCGCCATTTAGCTCCTTGGCAATATGTGTCTCGGTGGTACTTGGAAACAGGAAGCAGCATGGGCTCAACTCTCAATACTGCTGCGGTACTCAATGCTTATACCCTATCGGATATTGCTACTTGGCATGCTTTTAAGAATAAGCAACAGCTTCGCCAATTTTTCCCGCCAAAATCAGGACCCAAAAACACTTATAGTGCTATCATTGTCAACCCCAACAAACATCGGCATTTGCAAACATCATTAGCCGGGCGTTGGTTGGATTGGCTCTATTCTCCCAATGGCAAGAAAAGAATAAATTCATTTCGGGTGCAAGGGAAGCAGGTATTTTTTGCTCTCTAAAATATTTGGCTTGGAGGTTACCAAGGCATTCTTCTAAATGATGAAAAATCAGGAGTTCGTTTTTCTTTCCAAGCTTGGCGCCCTTCTTTACTTTCTTCGCTACCGTAAAATAAGTGCACCGCTCCGTGGGCTATGTTTTGCAGACCATAGACATGATCGGTATCGGCATTGAAGGATGCTTTCAAAAACCTTAATGCGGTTGGACTGCGAGACAATATTTTTTCGCACCATTGCTTGGTGGTGGAAGTCAATTCTTCAAGGGGTACAACTTTATTGACTAGCCCCATCAAGAGTGCTTCTTCAGCGTTGTAGGATTCACAGAGAAACCATATTTCGCGGGCTTTTTTTTCTCCTACAATGCGTGCCAATTGTATGGTGCCAAATCCAGCATCAAAGCTTCCTACTTTGGGACCAGTTTGACCAAACTTCGCACGCTCAGAAGCAATAGTTAAGTCGCATAGAATATGCAACACATGACCACCCCCGACGCACCAGCCATCAACCATCGCAATTACAGGCTTGGGAATATCTCTTATCATTCTATGAAGATGACGAACTTGGAGTCGGTTGCGGTTCTGAGATTTATCTAAATAGCCGCTGTCCCCGCGAAGTTTTTGATCTCCACCACTGCAGAAATTACCACCAGCTCCTGTCAGCACTACCACTCCGACTGATTCATCATCCCATGCTTGTTGGAATGCTTCCAGTATTTCATCCACCGTTTGAGGACGGAAGGCATTGAGCACTTCTGGGCGATTGATGGTCACTGTAGATACTCCTGCTTGGACTTGGTAGTAAATATCTTTATAAGCAGTATTCATAGCGGGCGGGGGTTGGGTGGTGGTGGTTATTGTAGTGCTGGGTTGGTTTTATCAAATCTTATTAGAATGCTAACAAGAAGTAGTTTATCATGCCTTTTACAGCGAGGGGTGTTTGTAACAGAATGAGATTCTCATATTTAATAGAGGCATGATGGTTTTGTAATCGGGGTTTTGCTAAAAATTAATGAGACGATATGAATAAATTCGTGGTTAACTGACTAATGATAATAGTGATTAGGCAGTATGTATTACAAGTTAATGGGTAGGTTAGTTAGAGAGTTTAGCTCTAGGTGTGGTGTGATATGGTACAAATTCGTGTTCCTGATCTAGGCGGATTATGTGAACGAGGGTTAGCACAGGCAGTTAGATTAGGAAGGGGTTGTGCTGTAGTACAGATGATAGATCTATCGCAATTTCAAGGGGTTGATATATTAAATTGTGCTCGGATTTTGCAAGATTTAGAGGGAAATTCTTTTTACTGGGAACACCCAAGTGTGAACGAGGGCTTAGCTACAGGCGGAAGTAGCCATGTGTTGAGCTCTAAAGGGGATGAGCGTTTTGAGAAATTGGCAACTCAGGTTGAGAGATTACAGCAAGAAGCAGTATGCGGTTCTGGTTTTCAGGGGGCAGTGGAGTATCCGTTACTAGTGGGTGGATTTTCTTTTTTCTCTGAGGTTACAGATGATTTATGGTCTGAGTTTGGAGTAGCTCGGATGATTTTACCAAAAGTAGCTTTGGTGCGTCGTGGTAACAAGTTGTGGGGCATGGTGCAGTCTTGGGTAGAAACCATGGATGAATCAAATGTCGTACATAACCGGCTGGAAGAGGGTTTAAGAATGCTCAGTTCTGTGTTCCAGAGTGAAGTGTCTCAGGTGGAGTGGAAAAATACTGGTGAACTGGAAGCATTGAGTAAAGAGAAACAATCGCATGCTTGGAATATGATGGTAAAAGCCTTGCAGCATAAGATGGCATCAAGCGATTTACATAAGGCAGTCTTGACACAAGTAATGTACTATTCCGTGTGCACGGATGCCTATCAAGTTAGTGCCCGATTACGAAAGCAGTACCCAGACTGCTATTGTTTTTGCATTGTGCCCGAGTCTAAGACTGGGGCTGAGTCTGGGAATGGAATATTTGTAGGGGCTTCACCTGAGAGGTTGATTTCTTTTGAGGGAAACAAAGCATGCTTGAGTGCTCTGGCAGGAACAGCCTCCAGAGGTAGTGATCCTGCTGATGACAATCAGTACGCCCAACGTCTTTTCCACAGTGCTAAAGATAGGGAAGAGCACCGTGTGGTAGTGGATGAAATAACCGGTTTGTTATCTTCTTATGGTGAGGTTAGTTTTTCTACCGAGCCTTGCTTGATGCAACTTGCTAATGTTCAGCATTTGCACACCCCGATTGTTTTTTTTCCACGTGGTGACATATCTCCATTGACTTTACTCGGCAAATTGCATCCCACCCCTGCAGTGGGAGGATATCCTCGTGAACAGGCATTACAAGCCATTGCAGAATTAGAGCAATTTGAGCGGGGTTGGTTTGCTTCTCCGATTGGATGGCTACAAGGTCCTCGGCATGGTGAGTTTGCGGTTGCCCTGCGTTGCGGGTTACTGAGACCTAATCAAGCCTACTTATTTGTAGGAGCAGGCATCTTGGAAGCCTCCAAACCTCAGGATGAGTGGCATGAGCTACAATTGAAACTCCAACCCATGATATCAGCTATAAATCCTTCCCTATAACCATATTTATTGACAATTTATCCAAAAAATTTTCACTCCAAAAACCTCTTCTTTACATGTTCACCGCCTTTCGTGACCACGATTATTTAGCCAACGCCAATACTTTATGGGCATCTATATTTGTTCATGCCCTAAGCCTTTCGGGTATACGCGATATTTGTATTAGTCCAGGTTCTCGTTCAGCACCAATATCCTTGGCATGTGCGGCTCACACTAGCTTAAGGACTCATCTTATAATTGATGAACGCTCTGCGGCATTCTTTGCCATGGGAATAGCAAAAAGTAGCCACAAACCAGTAGCAGTACTCTGTACGTCCGGAACAGCACCTGCCAATTTCTTACCTGCGATCGTTGAAGCTCATAACTCTTGTATTCCTCTCATTGTAATTTCAGCCGACAGACCACCACAACTGCATCACTGTGGAGCTAATCAAACCACCCATCAAGATGGCATGTTTGCCTCTTACGACCACTGGCACGTTAACCCAGGTGAGCCTCGCATGACTGCCTCAGCATTGCTTGCTCTATTTAGTCTTGCACCCAAACTTCTTAAAAAAGCTCTTTGTATTCCGCAAGGGCCTGTTCACATCAACTTCCCTTTCCCAAAACCACTTGAACCATCAACGACTGCTGAAAAATTACCGTCCTCGGTAATAAAAATAGCTGCTCAACTGTTACAACAAGATTATTCCGTCCCACTGCAAGTTTCTGCTAATCCAGCCATCCCTAAACTATCGTTTAAAGTTTTCTCATCCCTTGCGGAAACTATATCCAATATCCCCAGAGGCATAATAGTTGGTGGTCCTCATTCTCCTATCTCCACCCTGGATACTACCTTTCCCCTCAAATCATTTGCACAGAGCATTACCTCGCTGGCTTACCAGCTGGGATGGCCAATTTTTGCAGAACCTTCAAGCGGTATTTGGCAAAATGGTACCCATCCCAACCTTATTCCACACCCCAGTGCTACACTTCAAACCAAAGCTGTACAACAGGCTATGCCCCCACAATATATCCTTCGCTTTGGGGCTATGCCCGTGGACGCTGAACTAGATAGCCTACTGTCACAGCCAGATACACCTCAAACAATAATAGATCCCCAAGGTCGCTGGAACGATCATCATCATCATCCTCACTCTCAACATCTGCACGCGGAGCCAACTCTTACTATCAAACAACTCCTCCAGTCCATTAACTCCATCAATAAATCTCATAGAGATCCCCAGTGGCTCTCTATTTTCTCTTCTGCTAAACAGGATATTCAGCAAATCATCAACCAAAATCTCCAGCAAAATTCTTATCTGCCCCAACCTCCCCAACACAGCTGGTTTGAAGGTCAATTAATCATCCAGCTTGCGTCCCTGATACCTCAACACTCCCTTATTTTTACTGCCAGCAGTCTTTGCCTTAGATACCTCTCACAATACTGGCCTCAAAATGCTCCTCCCATTACACACCTATCCAATAGAGGCACCAATGGCATTGATGGCACTATCTCCACCGCTCTTGGAGCAGCAAAACATAATGCTAAGTCTTCCTTCTTACTCATCGGTGATACAGCACTTCTCCATGACAGTAATGTACTCTGCATGAATCAACAAACAAAAATCCCCCTTAAAATTATTCTCATAAATAACAATGGTGGTGGTATTTTTTATACTCTGCCTATTAAGCACCATCCCCAGTTTAAATCATTATTTCTAGCCCCACACCACACTCAATTTCAAAAACTAGCCCAAGCCCATGATATTGACTATTATCAACCAACAAGCCTAGCGGAACTTTCTCGCATCATCGTTGAAACGACTCGGAACAAGGGCATTGAAATGATTGAGATCAAAACCGATTTCCAGATTTCACACACCAGACATCAGCAACTGCAAAAACTCTGTAGCAAGATAACCTAACCCACAGCAGGGAGTGCTTAATCCTGTAGGTAGGAATTAAGCTGCGATAGTTGTTTCTTCGGGATATTTTACAGTACGTACCTCTGTAATGGTATGGATGGAATCAACCACTTTGTTCAATCTTTTTTGGTCTCCCAACAGTACTATTTCCAAGTCCGAGGTATTGTGTACTGCTTGAACAGCTTTGAAAACGTCCTTAGTGGTAAGGTCTTCCAGCTGTTGCTGGTATTTGTCTTTAGGAGTGATCTGAATTCCATATAATTGTTGTATTATTTGCCAGCCCAGTTGTTTATGAGGGGTATTATTTTGGAAGGGGTAGGATTGTATGAGGGATTTGCTAGCCAGATCAAGTTCTTCTTGAGTAATTCCTTTTTGTGCCCAGTCTTCATAAATTTTAAGGGCGAGAGGTAGAGCCTTTATAGTTTTATCGGCACTGGGGAAGGTGTAAATAATGATAGGAGCATTTACGTTTCGGGGTGTTTTGCCACTGCGATTGTCTTGCGAGGCAGATGCACCGTAGGAATAACCTCGTTTACCGCGAATTTCATGAAACAGACGTGAAAACATACTTCCACCAAGGATGAAATTTGCTAGCTGTTGGATGTACCAATCATTTTTGGATTCATTGGCAGCAAAGCGAGATAAGAGGATCTCATCAGTGTTGGTATTTGCTTCAGGAACAATGGTTACACGCCTTCCTGGGGGGGTAAGTGGGTTATACTCATCCCATGGATGAGTAAATGGTGTAGGTTTAGATGTAGCAATAAATTTTTCCAAAGGTTCCAGCATGGTTTCCAATTGCTTTTTTGGAAGATTAGAAACAATTGCAAAGAAGGCTTTTGGAGAGACAAAAATCTTTTTATACTGGCTTTGGACATTTTCCAGAGTGATATTATTTATTCCAGTAGGGTTACCGTCTGCTGATTTTCCTTGTGGTCCTCCTTTGTGGAGGTTGACAAAGAGAACTTCTATCGCTCGTAGATGCTTAGATTGTTGTCGTTCGGTAATCCAGGTGCTTATGAGTTCTTGTTTCAGTTGTGTCAAACATTGTTGGGTAAAATTCGGTTGAAAGAGTGCTTTAGCGAACATTTCTATTGCTACTTCAATGTTTTCTGTCAATACGCTAAGGAAAACTCTGATATGGTCATTGGCGAGCGTATGACCAATGTTGGCACCTAATTTTTCCAACTGGGCGTTGAAGGTTTGTGCATCCATACCTCCGGCACCTTGTTCTAGCATGCGTAGTGTCACACGGGTCAATCCGTCTAGCGAATTGGGATCTAAGCAATAGCCGGTGCGTGGTAGCACTAGCTGAATTTGGCTAATGCGACTAGTGAGTGCGTGTTGATGAATGATATTCATAGTGACGACATTTGTTGTAGTTTAAGATTATTTTTGAACATGGCGTTGACAAACACATATTTGGGGGCAATCCAGCAACCACTTTTGCAGTACTTGTTGTACCTGAATAGCAGTGACCTTTTCTATATTCTGTAGTTGTTTTTCCCAATAAAGAGGGTCACCTTGGGTTAAGAAACCTCCCCCCAGCATGCAGGACATGTTGTAATTATTTCCTATTACTGCATACGTCTCCAAACGCAATTGATTAAGAGCACGAGCCATGTCTTCCGATCCGGGAGGGTTTTTTACCAGCTTTTGTAGCAGTTTGTTAATCTTATCATTCACCTGTTCTGAAGAGACACCGGGACTCAGTCTGGCATCCATGATAATTAGAGCTGGGTCGAGCCACAACATTTCTTGCTCTTGTAGAGTAATGGTGTAATTGGCTACCAAGCCGCTTAGCACTAATTCCTGATATAAGGGCGAAGACTGCCCCGTTCCCAGCCAAGATGCCATCAGAGTCAAAGCAGGATAATCTGCATTTAAAACACCGGGAGAACGCCAGCTCACGATCAATGTTTCGGTTTGAACCGAAGGATTCTTTAATTCAACCCAGCGATTTTCCTTCCAAGGATCACTTTTCGTGCGAGGCTCTATTTGTAAAGCTTCTTCTTGTGGTCGGCTGGCACTCAGGTGGGCAAATGAAGACCATATCCACTCGATCACCTGCTTTTCCTCAAAACCACCTGCTATCACTAAGAAGGCGTTATTAGGTGAGTAAAACCTTCTGTAAAAACGCTTAAAATCATCTTGCTTAAAATTCCTAACTTGTTCGCAATACCCAATAACCGGGTGCCTGTATACATGCGGATAGAAAGCTTCTTCCATCATACGGTCGTAAATCTGGGTAACAGGCATGTCATTGTACATGTCAATTTCCCCTAGTACGGCACCTCTTTCTGTATCAATTTGAGATTCATCAAGCTTTAAATTCGCCATGCGATCAGCTTCCAGCTCCAGCAAATTTTGTAATTTGTTTGTAGGTAATTCTACGAGATAAACCGTGGCATCACAAGAGGTAAAAGCATTCAGGCCTACTCCTCCCATTCTTGATACACTGCGATCAAAACTGCTATCAGTGTGGGATGTTGTTTCTCTAAACATCATGTGTTCAAGAAAATGAGCCAAACCACGCTGGGAATCGTTTTCGTAGGCACTACCCACCTTGTAATACAACAACGAAGAAACCACTGGGCTGATTTCATTTTGCAACAACAGAATACTCATGCCATTGGGTAAGCAATACACAGAGAAAGGCATAACACCCATAAATTGACCTTTAGTGAGTACTTCAACATTTATAGACATCAGGAAACCTTCTTAAATTCTACAACAGGTTTTACTGCAGGAGGTCACGGTAATATAAAACAGCTCATCTTGCAAGTATCAATACTAATCGTCTTGCATACAAGCCTACTATTTCACCACCGACACACACGAGGTTGCGTTATTTTGTATGGTAAAGCGTACAATTATCGGAATTATTACTTGACACACACAAACCATATATGGAGAATGTTCTGTTGGTCGCCCGCTTAGGATTTGATGGTATTCCCATGCGTCCATTAAACAGGGCAAGTGGAGAATGCAAGATGTTTGATGCAATGTATATCACTGGAGATTGATTCAAAGGTGAGCGACGAAGGTAAATAATGAAAGTAAGGTCTTCAGTAAAGAAGATGTGTTCTTCCTGCAGGTTGGTACGCCGCAAGAGAGTACTGCGGGTGATTTGCAAGAACCCTCGCCACAAGCAACGCCAAGGTTAAAAAACTTATGATAAAGCTACTAAACGAAGAAAGGGATCTGTCGTGGTACGAATTGTTGGTGTAGACTTACCAGAGAAACGCATGGTTATTGCACTGACCTATGTTTATGGAATTGGCTATCACGCATCATCCCGAATTTTGAGCAAGGCAAATGTAGATGAAAATATCCGCCCCAGTCGGCTGGACGATGGACAGATTACCCGATTAAGAAGTGCTATTCAAGAATACAAAGTAGAAGGTGAACTGCGTAGCGAAGTGCAAATGAACATCAAACGCCTGATGGACTTAGGAAATTATCGGGGGTTACGTCATCGCCGGGGACTGCCTGTTAGAGGACAGCGAACCAAAACAAATGCCAGAACTCGTAAAGGGCCTGGCCGCTCGGTAGGACGAGGGAAAGGCTAGTAGCACAAATAATACCGTAGATGGTGATATGTTTCGGTAACATTAACCATCCAAATATGATACATCTCATCATTTTACAACCACGATTTTAACCGATAATTAATTACTTGCGTCACCCAAATAACTATGGATAAATCTAAAAAAAGCACCAAAAAGCGCGAAAAGAAAAATGTTCCAGTCGGGATTTGCCATATTTTGGCTACTCTGAATAATACCATTGTTTCTTTCACAGATATGAAAGGAAACGTTATTGCCTGGTCAAGCACTGGTGCCAATGGGTTCAAAGGTTCACGCAAAAGCACTCCTTTTGCAGCCCGCACTGCGGCAGAAAATGCCATTAGAAAGGCACGCGAACACGGCATGCAACAAGTAGATGTGAACGTCAAAGGCCCTGGCTCAGGTAGAGAAGCTGCCTTAAGAGCACTTGCTAGTGAGGGTATGAAGGTCTCTTTTATTCGTGATATAACCCCCATTCCTCACAATGGTTGCCAGTCCCCAAAAATGCGTCGCATATAACCTTTTTCTCATACCAGAAACCCATTACCTCCAACCTCTTTGTATAGGATATAAACTCTCTTGTCTCGCTACACTGACCCTGTCTGTCGTCTCTGTCGCCGTGAAGGCACTAAATTATTTCTCAAAGGAGAACGTTGCTATACGGACAAGTGTGCCATCGAGAAACGTAATCACCCCCCCGGAATGCACAAATTAGGCTTTCGCTCCAAACGTTCTGAGTTCGGAATCCAATTGCGGGAAAAACAAAAAGTGAAACGCATTTATGGAGTTTTGGAAAAACAATTCCGCCGTTTCTTCTCTATCGCAGCACGCAAAAAAGGCATGAGTGGAAATAACTTGCTCATGTTGCTCGAAAAACGCTTGGACAATGTCATCTATCGTATGGGGTTTGCCTCCTCGCGTAGCCAAGCACGGCAACTTGTCACTCATGGGCATGTCCTCCTCAATAGTAAACGTGCCAATACACCATCCATTGTGGTGCGTACCCAAGATGTAATCTCTATCTGTGAAAAAAGTCGCCAGCATTCTCATATCAATGAATCCATCGCCACTGCTGCACAAAGACCACAACCAAGCTGGCTTGAAGTGAACCTTCAAGACTATCAAGGGGTAGTTATCTCAGAACCAAAACGAGAAGAAATAACTCTGCCTATTCAAGAACAACTAATCGTTGAACTTTATTCACGTTAATAATTATATTTTTGACCTCTATAACGAAAATCTTTGTCTATCTTAGATCCTCTCTGACCATCACCACACTCAGGATATTTTAATGTACACCAGAAATTGGGAAAATCTCCAAAAACCTAACAACATTGAATTGATCAAATCTTCTCCCGATTATGGTCGCTTTATCGTGGAGCCTTTAGAAAAAGGTTTTGGTATCACCATAGGACATGCTCTTAGGCGCGTTCTACTATCTTCTATGCAAGGTTGTGCCGTGGTGGCTGTAAAAATAGAGGGGGTCGCTCATGAGTTTGAGTCCATCAACGGTGTCCGTGAGGATGTTGTTCAGCTGGTCCTAAACCTGAAAAACCTGCAACTTAAACAACTGGAAGAAGGAGTACACGAAATGGAATTGGTTGGAGCCGGACCTGCAATACTCAAGGCTTCAGACATTGTTACTGGGGGTAAGGTTGAGGTTAAAAATCCCGATTATGTTATCGCCAATCTAGATGAAGGGGCAGAATTGCAAATGCGTATCTTTGTCACCTTGAATAAGGGATATGTTCCTGCTGAAGAAAACAAATTCCCAGAACTACCCGCCGATGTTATTTACCTCGATTCAGTACATACACCCATCAAGCGTATTAACTATGAAGTAGAAAACGCTCGCGTGGGCCAACGTACCGATTATGACCGCTTGATTTTTGAAATTTGGACTAATGGTGCGTTTCAACCCTCAGATGCCTTAGCTTATTCAGCTAAGATCTTAAAAGAGCACATGAATGTATTTATCACTTTTGATGAGGAAGAAGCTGATGCTATAGTGAAAAGCAAGGATCAACAGAATGAGAGTGTCAATGCAGATTGGGATCGCTCAGTTAGTGAATTGGATTTATCGGTGCGCTCCATCAATTGCCTGCAGAATGCCAACATTAAAACCATTGGAGAATTGGTATTGAGGTCTGAGCAGGACATGTTGAAGACCAAGAATTTTGGGCGTAAATCCTTGAACGAAATTAAAGATATTCTAAATGGTATGGATTTACATTTGGGAATGCAGCCTGAAGATAGAGAGAAAACCCACTAAAAACAATCACTGCTTTCAATTCATTATTTGATGCAGAGGGAGATTCGCCATGCGACATCTAGCAAAAGGAAAGAGCTTAGGGGTGAACCCATCACATCGCAGAGCGATGTTACGCAACCTAGTTACCAGTTTGTTGGTACATGAAAAAATTGAAACTACCTTGGCACGTGCTAAGGAAATGCGTCGCTATGTGGATAAGATGATCACCCTAGGCAAGCGGGGAGATTTAAATGCTCGTCGCCATGCGATGCGTTTTGTAAAAGGCAAAAAAGCTCCAGCAATCTTATTTGGAGAATTGGCGTTGCGTTATAAATCTCGTGCTGGCGGTTACAGCCGTGTGTTGCCTACTGGAGTTCGTCGTGGCGATTCTGCTTCTATGGCTATATCGGTATTGGTGGATAGTCCCAAGGACCCCTTCAGCAACATAGAACACCCAAAAGACAAACAGTCGGCAAAAGCCTCAGCAGGCAAGGATAAAACTGGCAAAGTCAATGCTAGCAAAGACAATGCTAGTAAAGACAATGTTGACAAGTAAAAAACCAAGTAGAAGTTCAGATTTATAGCATCAGGGTGTCTTGTTCTCGTTCTTACTTCCCGGGTCTCTTTGTCCCAGATAGGATGTCATCCGCTTTTTTCAATTCGGGAATTCTTCGCAATTTTTCATATATCTCGGAGAGTATGCCAAAGTCTTCATTTTGCAGATCTTTGGGTCTATAAAATAGTCCCCAAAAGGAGAAATCGCTGTTGTATTGTTTAAGGAGACTAGATACTTCCCTCAACGGGGTGTATTTATTTTCTCCTAGCCACTGCCGATGTACCAACACCGGGGGTTCTCCAGGCTGACCTTGGCTGGAAAGCTTTGCACTGGATATTACCAAATAAACATCAAACCTTTCTAAGGTTTTCAAGGCTACTTTCACCCAAAGAGGCTTGTTTTTCTCTTGAGAATCTATCCGCTGATAAAGTAATAACTTCAATGGCTTGCGCCGTACCACTCGTTCAGCCCAAGATAATGGATGATTTTTGCCATCACGACGTTTTTGTTCATATTCTTCTGTAGCCCGATGCAACAAATCCCACAGGGAATCTTCACGTGCCTGTAAGAATGTATCAGCAGATATTGGAAATCTTATCTCTCCCTCCCTTAAGGAGTACTTTAGGCACTCATTGAAGCATAGCACGGTCTTATGGTGGTACACTTGGATAGTCATGTGGATGCGTGACATCAAAAAATCCTCGTAGGCATTAAGAGTATCTCTTTCCAAGCTCATCACCCAGCCATGATCACGTTGCCAACAGCAAGACAGACCTTTAATCAAACGCTCGCGGTCAAACCAGCCGTAGGAAGTTCCAGTAAAGTGGGCATCCCGATGCAGATAATCCATGCGGTCAGCATCAATTTCTCCAGCGATCACCTGTTTAAGAAAATGGTGTATACAATGCCGCGTGTCTGTTTTATTCCAAAGTCTATCAGATGGCTCTACCGAAGCAGAAATGAGCGAGCATACATCTTGTGTCAGCTCTTCTGGCAGGTCTGATGGAATATCCTGCCCAATTCTTTTAATCATTTCCACAGAGTAAGTTTCATGTGAAACCTCTTGGGGAGTGTTAAATCTAGAACTGGTTTTACCCGGTGGATTTAACAATATTTTCTCACAAGTGTGTGAGAAAGGTGGGTGTCCCAAATCGTGCAGTAAGCCCGCCAGTCGCACCACCTTTAGCAAATACTCTTTATTAAATAGTTTTGATAAATCAGGATCCGCTCGACAGCCTGTTTGCCAAGCCTGCTGAAAAATATCTTCTGCCAAGTGCATCACCCCTAAAGAGTGTGCCAGCCGACTATGAGTAGCCCCTGGAAAGACTAAACTCCCCAAACCTAGTTGACTAACATGACGTAGCCTTTGTACCAATGGATGATCTAAGATTTCGCGTTCAAGGGCATTCAAGCCAATGGAACCGTGAATCGGGCAACGAATCTCACCCGCTTTTTCAGTTAATTCACACACACTAAATACCTATATATACACACCAACAACATTGATTACAGTATCTTAAAATATTAGAAAATATTTTCTATTTATTAACCTAAATACCTTTTGTTATGCTATGATGTTCGTTAGTCATTTATGATGAGGCCGTAGAATTGATACTCAGCGACAGTTAAAGTAAGATTTTAAACAAGAATTGCCCGTTATTTTCCTTATTTCAAGTAGAAAGTACTATGCACATTAGCATTGAATACTGTGTAGTTTGAAATTATAGACCCCATGCTGAGCGTGTCTCGGCAGAAATTGGGGAAAGTTGTGAGATAATACCGGAGTTGATAGATGGCCAAAATGGTATTTTTGATGTGAGAATTGATGGTGAATTAGTGTATTCTCGTACTGATACTGGGCGGTTTCCTGAACCGGGAGAGATTGCGGGGCTGTTGCCAGAGTAGATGGGAACAGGGGCAGTGTTTCTCATCTAGGTTTTTTTGTTGAAAGCCTATACCATGCCCTCGGATTGTTATTTTTTATTTCTCTAATTTTAGGTATGGTTGGATGGTAAAAAATAAAATTAAAATATTAAAAAAGGCAGAAAGCATGAAAATTCATAGAAAGCCGGAAAAGAAAAATGCAGGCAAGTACGACGTAGACTCGGGTCGTTATGTTCCTATCAGTGGTGGTTCCCGTTCGCGGTTGCCAGTTGCAGATGACGATAAATATCGTCGCTATGCAGGTTTGGTAGGAATTGATGAACGCTTAAGCGAAGATATTTACCGTGTTAGCCATCTATACAACCACATTACCAATCCTGTGGTTATCCCTGAGGGACCAGAAGGCGAATATCTTCGCCAGGTCTACGAGCTGATAGATCCAGAAAAGAACTCATCTATATCGCTAGAAAAAGATCCGTTGGAGGAGTAGATTCTTCCCGGATTTTATACGGGAGGATTAGGTAGGCGAACTACATGATTTTTGTAGCCACTTTTTTGCTGAGGGGGGTAATTTGTCAGATAGATTGTTGTATACCAGTTGATGGTAGCCTTGGAGCCATTGCTTCTCATCCTTAGTCAGAGACAGCCAATCTATTAGGGCGTTGTCAAAGGGAGTCATGGTAAGGGCACTAAATTTCAGCCAGCCTTTGCCATTTGGTTGGGTAGGAACTTCCAAGGCTTTTTCTACTAAATAGAGATTTTCCAACCTTATACCCCCCCACCCCTCGCGATAATAACCGGGTTCATTGGAGATAATCATGCCCTCTTCAAATGGTACGCTAGACCAACGACCAATAGACTGCGGACCCTCATGAACATGGAGCATGGCTCCTACACCATGACCAGTCCCGTGTCCATAATCTTCCCCAATATTCCAAAGGGGGGTTCGTGTTATGCCATCCAGCTCAGCCCCAGTTACTCCCTCAGGGACAATTTGCTTTGCCAAGTTAATATGTGCTCGCAACACTGCAGTGTAATAGCGTCGTAGTTCTTCAGTAGGTGTACCAATGTGGACAGTGCGGGTATCATCGGTGGTTCCTCCACCCAGTTGGATACCCGAATCTAATAGAAGCATCCCCCCTGGTTTCAGCAGAACATCTTTGGATGGCTTGGAATAGTGAACAATGGCAGCATTTGCTCCATAGCCGCATATTGTTTCAAAGCTCAGACTTTCAAAGCCAGCTTCTCTGGCATACTCAGATTGCATCATGTCAGCAACATCTGCCTCAGATAGTTCATCAGCCGTAGTCTCCAAGTGTGCAAAAAGACGCACCTTGGCCAACCCTGCCGATATATTAGCTGCTTTAGAACAAGCAATTTCTGATGGATTTTTTATGGCTTTCCATCTATCAACTGGCTGCTGCGGTTGGTACAGGCAGGTTGCTCCTTTCAGCATGCCGTTGATCGCTTCACAGGTATCTGCTTCTTCCAACCAAACTTTAGCTCCTTTAGTAGCCAGAGGCACGAGTGCCTCTTTCAGATCCTGATACGGACGAAAACTTAGCCAACCCTTAGCATATGTTTCTACCTCAGATGGAGCAGGAGCGTCAGTAAAACAGATTGCATTCTTTTTTGTCAGCAGCAACCAGCCTTCAAACACAGGATCCATAGGCATATCACCGCCCCGAAGATTGAGCATCCAAGCTACCCGATCAAGTTTGCTCAACACCAGTGCATCAGCATTAATTTTTTCCATTTCTGCACGTAGCATCTTGAGTTTTTCTTGGGCAGGCTTCCCGCTCCAAGAAATAGGGATTGTTCGTAAGGGAGCACTTCTTCCCTTCTTTAGCTTACAAACAACATCCACCAAGTTCTCAGGTAATAATTTCAGTACACAGCCCTTGGATTCAAATGCACTCCGCAATTTGCGAGCCTGCAACACCGACATTTGAAAAGCGTCGCCACCGATTCTTGCTCCTGCATTTTGAGCTGCAAAATCTTCAATTAGCCAATCTTGCCAACTCTTTACCCCTTGTGAACCCAGCTTGTGAATCTCAAAAAACGAAGGAACCTCATCCTCTGCTTGCAAGTAGTAGCGGGAATCCACCCACAAATGTGCCTCTTTCAATCCAATTACTATTGTTCCAGCTGAGCCGCTAAAACCGCTCATGGATTCCAAACGACGAAGATGCGGGGCAATATATTCAGCATGATGAGCACTCCCGTACAACAGTACAAAAGCCGACAAACCTTGCTCAGACATTAATTTACGCAATTCATCCACTCGCAAAGCAGATTGACTGGCAAATTTTGGCTCCGACTTAGAACCCGATTCTTTAGCTTTTTTGTCTTTCATTCCTGTATGTCCTCATTATAATTTGGTTACACAATCGTTGATGCCAATTTAGTAAGTTTTCAATTGATAAGTGTCATATTTCTGATACTCACTCTAACAAGAAATGGAAAACAAAATCTTATCCTGCATAATATTTTATAAGTACTTTGATTAAATATAGCTTGCAAATTGGCTGAAATTTAGGGACGCTCCCAATTTATGTAAATTGATGGAGGACGTTGGTTTCCTGTTTACATTGTATCTGTGAGCGTAGGTTTATGAAGAAAATATTCAGTTCGGAAAGCGTCACTGAAGGGCATCCCGACAAGATGTGTGACCAGATTTCAGATGCTGTTCTGGATTCCATGCTAGCTCAAGATTGCTACAGTCGGGTGGCTTGCGAGACATTTACCGCCACTGGATTGATTGTGCTGGGAGGTGAGATTACCAGTAGAGGGTCTGTAGACATAATCCAGTTGGTTCGCAAAACAGTTAGAGATATTGGTTACACCGATTCCAAATTTGGTTTTGATGGAGATGCTTGTGCCATAATGGTTTGCATTGGCAAGCAATCTCAGGACATTGCCCAAGTAGTTGACAGCAAGCTTAATAAAGAACAAGGAGCTGGCGACCAAGGTCTGATGTTTGGCTATGCCTGCCAAGAAACTGAAAACCTCATGCCCATGCCTATTGAGTTATCTCACCGTTTGGCTATGAGGTTGGCAGAAGTACGCAAAAAAGGAGTACTGGATTATTTAGGACCTGATGGCAAGTCACAGGTGTCTATACGCTATGAGGGAGAAAATCCTGTAGCCGTGTCTGCAGTAGTAATTTCCTGTCAGCACTCAGAAAATGTAACGCAAAAACAAATTTACTCTGACATCAAGCAATATGTAATTGAGACGGTAATCCCAAAAAGATTAATTAACAAAGATACTAAATACTTTGTTAACCCTAGCGGCAGATTTGTGATAGGCGGTCCTTATGGTGATGCAGGGTTGACGGGCAGAAAGGTGATTGTAGACACTTATGGAGGAATGGGTCGTCATGGAGGAGGGGCGTTTTCGGGAAAAGACCCTTCCAAGGTGGATCGCTCGGCAGCTTATATGGCACGCTATGTGGCAAAAAACGTCGTGGCTGCCTCGCTAGCGAAGCGTTGTGAAGTCCAGTTTGCCTACGCCATTGGCATTGCGGATCCTATCTCTGTGATGGTAAACACCTTTGGCACAGGAGAGGTTGGTGATGAACGCCTAGCACTAATAGTGAGAGAAGTGTTTGGACTGAAACCCTCAGAAATTATTGAAACGCTGGATTTATTGCGTCCGATTTATCAACAAACTGCAACTTATGGACATTTTGGTCGTTCTCTGCCGTCCTTCACTTGGGAAAAAACTGATAAGATAGACCAGTTACGTCAAGCAATGTAATCTTTCAGTGAAGGTAATTTAGCAGGAAGTAACAGCACTGAGCGTCATGGGTATACCACTGAGTGGAAAATTTTTAGCAGTCAAATCATGTTGACAGTTAACGGAAAAAGTCAACTTTATGGTATAGTTGGCATGCCTCTGTCTCACAGTTTGTCACCTTTGATGCAAAATGCTGCCTTTGTAGCTGCTAACATTAACGCTGTTTATGTACCTTTTCGTATTGTTCCTGAACGGCTACTGGAGGCAATGAAATCTTTAGGATGGGCGGGTTTAAGCGGGTTTAATTTGACCGCTCCCTATAAGCAGCTTATTCTTCCCCTGCTTGACGAAATGACACCTGAAGCAAAAACGGTACAGTCGGTAAACACGGTGCTTTGTGGACACAAAGAAAACCGTATCCATATGCGAGGGCATAACACTGATGGTCTAGGATTCCTAGACTCCTTGAAAGAAGCTCAGGGGTGGCAATCAAAAAACAAGCGGGTGTTGTTGCTAGGTGCTGGTGGTGCTGCCCGTTCTATCGCTTTTTCCATGATAAAAGATGGCTGTTCTCAGTTGTGGGTGGCTAATCGCACAGTTAAGAAAGCTACTTTGCTGGTGGCAGATATGCAGCAGTACTTTGGGCATCATGCTACTAATAATTTAACATCAAGGGTTCCTTACATACAAGCCATCTCTCTTCGTGATACCGACCAACTTACTGCTGATTTACTCATCAATACTACTAGTGTTGGTACAAATAACCAAAGCAGCCCTGTTTCTCTGGAAAAGCTCAATATCCAAGAAATGGTGGTGGATATTATCTACTCCCCCTTGGAAACTCCATTGTTGAAACAAGCTAAAAAAATAGGACTTAAACACCTCAATGGTTTGGGAATGTTGCTTCATCAGGGAGCACATACCTTCCATTTTTGGACTAATAAAACTGCTCCATTGGAGGTCATGAGAAAATCCTTGGTGTGTACTAATTATAAATTTTTTAATGTCTAATCCTAGGGCTTTTGTCAGGTACTTAAACAAAATCCATAGCTGAGACTACAAATTGCTGTCAGATCCATTTGCTGTGATGATATCCTGATAGCCTGTTTTGGAATTAATTTGAGTAAACTCTATGCTCCAGATCACCAAAAAATCAAATTCACCCCAGCTGATTGACTGGCCATGTGATATCCAATGGGCAGATTGGCTAAGTGATTCCTTGCAACGCGGAGAGGTGGGAGCTTTTCCAACGGAAACCTGCTATGGATTAGGCGGAAATGCACTCCTTAAAAAAACTGCTGAAACTGTGTATCACCTGAAAAAACGAGCTGAAGATCATCCGTTGCCTACCTTGTTAGATAACCCCCACCGTGCAAAAGACTGGGCTGAAACACTGATTCCCCAAGCACAAGCGTTAATACATCATTATTGGCCAGGATCTCTAACCTTGGTGTTGGTTGCTTCTAAGAAAGCTCCCGCTCATTTGGTCAGCGACACAGGCAAAATAGCTCTCCGCTGGAGTTCGCATCCAGTTGTGCAAGCTCTCACTAGGATGTCTCAATCTCCCATAATAGGTACCAGTGCTAATATTAGCGGACAATCGCCACTCAATGATCCAAAAATAATTTCGGCCACTCTCTCCCCTGCTTGGGTTATCAACAGCCCTGTCTCTCCTGCGACACTACCATCTACGGTGGTAGATCTTAGTAACCCTCAACATGGCTGGAGATTATTACGCGTCGGGAAGATTTCAACCCAAGATATTGAACATGTCTGGCAAAACTCTACTTGATTACCTTCCTATTAGACAGACCAATGTCTTTGAAATGCAAGCCGCCGAGCCCCCCTGACAAAATCCTTACCTTATCTTCGCTAGCAGCCACGCAGGAATTTGCTTTTAGAATAGGACAAGCATTGTCTACTCTGCACGGTTCTCATACGGTTTTACTGGATGGTTCTTTGGGTAGTGGAAAAACCACCTTGTGCAAAGGAATCTGCCATGGTTTAGGCGTTGATCCTATGATAGTTACTTCGCCTACCTATACCCTGGTTAATGTATATCCTACCCTAAAAACCAACCCAATCTATCATGTAGATTTATATCGTCTGGAAGACAGCCAAGACTTGCTGCAAATAGATATCAATGACTGGCATAATCTCAATGGAATTACCCTAATAGAATGGCCTGCTCTTGCGGTTGGGTTGCTTCCCCCAGAGGAATGTCTCTGGATAAACATTCTTTACCCTAAGAACAACAAAAGTGTTGCTGAAGCACGAATGTTTTCATTCTGGGGATCATCCCATTTTGCAGATTTACTGGATAACATATTTTAACTACAATGACCGTTCCACCTGACTGTTTGATAAACACCAGCAAGCATTTTTTTCTGCCTACTTTGGCAATAGATACCTCTGGTCCTTGGCTAACATTGGGTATCGCCCGGCAGGGAAAGCTGGTAGCAGATATTTATCAAGATTGCGGAATACTTGCTAATAGTATTTTGCTAGAGCACCTTGAAAGACTGCTAATGCAGTGTCAGCTACGCCCGCAAGAATTGCGATTAATAGTTGTGGCCATTGGTCCTGGTTCATTTACGGGCGTGAGAATAGGCATGGCGACTGCTTTTATTTTGGCTCAAATCAACAATATTCCTATTGCAGGGGTGGATAACCTCAAGCTACTTGCTTTGCGTTCCGACCCTAATTTAACTTCTGGCTATTTTCACAGTTGGAGAAATTGTGTTGGCGAAGATATTTATCACGCAACCTGGCAATGGGAAAAAACCAAAGCATGGAATTCTCTCAAACAACTTCATCCACCTTGTCTACTGCCATTTGAACAGGCCAAGAAAAAAATCACAGAAATATCCAAGAAAATAGCACCTCTAATTTTAGAGTGTTTTCCTCAAGGGAACGTATTTTTTTCTCATCTACAGCCTGCTTACCACCAAAAAAATCGGGCTGCCTTACTGTTAGAAGCAGGCATTGAGCAATATTTGCAGCATCCTCAAACCCAGAAATTTACTCCTGCAACCCAGCTATCTCAATTCCCTAAACCCTTATATTTAAAAAACGAAGCCTTCCGCAGTTGGAAACCTTGACACAAAGTTTCTTATCTACCCCTTTGCACCTGATAATCCATTTCCTAATCAATGATACCCACATGCCATCCAGGTCAGAAATAGCCTCGTCATCAGCATCACCATCCTGCTTACAAAGTATTGGACTGGCGATAGACACCACCTTCGATGACACTTCGATAGCCATCATAAGAGGGCACCAAGAAATCTTGGCAAACTTGACTTTGTCACAATACTCGGACCATTACGAATTCGGTGGTGTCGTACCAGAGCGTGCTTCACGCAAGCACCTAGAAGCCATGCCTGTTCTCCTTAATCAGGCTTTGTATCAGGCAGCCAGTAGCCTTGATATTCAACCACCATTGGCTTGGAAAGCCTTGGATTATATTGCCGTTTCTCACTTACCAGGATTAATAGGTTCTATTCTAGTCGGCATGACCACCGCTAAAACACTCGCATGGAGACTCAACAAACCTTTGATTGGCATCAATCATATTGAAGCCCATCCTTATGCTAACTTCATTAACCACAGCGAACTACCTTTTCCGCTACTGCACTTAGTAGCCGCCGGAGGACACACCTTACTCATCTATCAACGCCAGCATTTTGACTGGGATATTGTCGGACGCACCCTAGATGATGCCGCTGGAGAATGCGTAGACAAAGCTGCAAAGATTTTTGGCTACCCTTTCCCCGGGGGACCCATCGTTGATGAATTTGCCCTTAAATACCCTCCTGTCAACCACAAATTTCCTACTCCCATGCTTGATCAACCCAATCTCAATTTTTCTTTTAGTGGTCTAAAGACTGCCTTACGTTATTACCACCGAGATCATCCTAGTGCTGCTGCTGAAAATGTTCTCTCAGCATTTTTTGAGAGCGTTATAACGGTACTGGTGCAAAAAACCCTACATGCATGCCAGAAATTTCCTCACCAAGCTATTACTCTATCAGGAGGGTTAGTCGCTAGTACCAAACTGAGGCAAACATTCCAGCAGGCCTTCAAACAGCAAAAACCCCTCTTTATCCCACCTCCTCAACTTTGCACCGATAATGCTGTTATGGTTGCTCGTCTTGCATTTGAATACTTCAAAGCCCGAAAATTTAATTCACTTTCCTTGGAACCAGCCGCTAATCTGCCCTTTTAAGATATTCTTACGACGGCATTCTTCAATGGTTATGCTCAATGGATTCTCAGAATACAACAATCATATTTACTCTGAAAGATTATTCTCCGTCAATCAAAGACATGGACAAATTTTCTCTATCAGTGCATAAAAAATAAGGGCGGTTAGCTCAGATGGGAGAGCGCCGGCGTCACATGCCGGAGGCCACAAGTTCAATCCTTGTACCGCCCATTTTCTTGTTTATTTAGACTGTCTAACCTATTATTAGTACTTATATGGATTAGATATTTATTCGCTGTTTTTTGATCTTTGGCAGTAATAAGCGATGTGTATAATAATGTAAAGAACACCTTATTCTCATTAAGTAAAATACCATGCGAATTGTTGACCACTGGCTTATAGCCAAGGGAATTCGTCATATTCCCACCCCCAACATAGGTAAATCCTTTCCCCCTGGTCTGCCAGACACCCTGGTGTTACATTATACCGCCATGGACAGCTGTCAGCAGGCTGTTAATCTGTTGTGTTCTCCTCAACATAAAGCTGCTGCTCACTTAGTCGTTGCCCGTAATGGTAGCTTGAGGCAGTTGGTTCCCTTTGATACTATTACTTGGCATGCTGGCCAGAGTGAGCATAATCAGCGTAAACAATTGAATAATTATGCACTAGGAATAGAAATTGACAATGCAGGTCACCTAGATAACCGTCAAGGACAATTCTTCTCTTGGCAAGGACAAAAATATCCTCCTACAGAAACACTTTTCCTCACCCATCGCCACGAGGATTCACCATGCTACTGGCATCGTTATCCTAGTAAGCAAATACGCCTGGTACGCAATATATGCCAGTTGCTCATGAAAACCTATCCCATCCGCTGGATTGTGGGACATGAAGAAATATCCTCTCATCGCAAATCAGACCCCGGTCCTGCATTTCCCTTAGATATACTACGGAAACAGCTTTTTGAGGAGTAGTTTTTTATATAAATCTCAGCAGAGTTGCTTGTTTGCTAAGCCTCTTTGCGGTAGAATGCCCTGTTAAACTCTTCTTTTTCGTTGTTGATTTAATCCCGTACCCCTTAAAGTGCTCATGGAAGACCTACAAAAACCCCGCGACGGCGTCACGCTGGTGCATATTGAAGATGAAATGTGCCAGTCGTACATGGAGTACGCCATGAGTGTGATTATCGGGCGTGCCTTGCCTGATGTTCGTGATGGACTAAAGCCCGTACATAGACGGGTGTTGTATGCCATGCACGAGCAAGGCAACCATTACAATAAGCCTTATAGAAAATCAGCCCGTGTAGCCGGTGAGGTGATTGGTAAATACCACCCTCATGGGGAATCTGCAGTGTATGACAGCATAGTACGTATGGCACAAGATTTTTCCATGCGAGTACCCTTAGTAGACGGTCAAGGTAATTTTGGCTCCGTTGACGGAGATCCTGCGGCTGCCATGCGTTACACAGAGGTACGCATGACCCGTCTGGCACACCAATTACTGGAAGATTTAGAGAAAGACACTGTTAATTTTCAGCCCAATTACGATGAATCTTTACAAGAACCCACTGTGCTACCCGCAAGGTTTCCCCATGTATTAGTCAATGGAGCAACGGGCATTGCAGTAGGCATGGCTAGTAATATTCCCCCTCACAATTTGCTGGAGACACTAGATGCCTTTTTGTACGTCGTTGACAACCAAGACAATCCCCAGTTAAGCCACTTGATGCAACTACTGCCAGGACCAGATTTTCCCACTGGCGGTTTAATTATGGGAAAAAAAGGCATTTATGAAGCTTATAGAACAGGGCGAGGGATTATCACCTTACGTGCATGTGCAGACGTGGAGACGGACAAAAAGCGTGACAGGGAGCTGATTGTGTTTTCAGAGTTGCCTTACATGGTGAATAAAGCTCGGCTGATAGAAAAGATTGCCGACTTAGTGAGAGATAAAAAACTGGAAGGGGTATCCGATTTGCGAGATGAGTCAGATCGCAAAGGCATGCGCATGGTGGTTGAGGTAAAAAAGAATTTCAACACAGATGTACTACTAAACAATTTATTCAAACTCACCAAACTCCAGAATTCTTATGGAGTAATAATGCTGGCCGTGGATGATAACCAGCCCCGCGTGATGCCATTGGTAGACATATTACAACGCTTTTTAGCACATCGTGTTGAAGTTGTAGAACGCCGCACTCGTTTTGAACTCGCCAAGGCTACTCAGAGAACCCACGTACTAAAAGGTCTGCTGGTGGCACTTAGAAACTTGGAGGCTATCATTGCTTTGATTAAAAATTCACCAGATAATGCTTCTGCCCGTAAAGGACTCATAAAGCAGTTTCAATTAACAGAGATACAGGCCAAAGAAATATTGGACATGCGTCTCAGTCGCCTCACTGGTTTAGAGCAACGCAAAATAGAAGAAGAATACAGCAATTTGCAAAAACTGATGGAAGAATATCGTGTCATTCTAGCTGAAAGAAGCAAAGTACTGGATATTATTCGTGCAGAAACAAATGCCTTGCGTGAGCAATATAGCAATTCACACCACCGTAGAACTCAAATAATGGAAGCTGCAGAAGAATTGAACGATGAGGACATGGTCACAGAAGAAGAAGTAGTAGTGACAATTTCTCATAAGGGATTTATCAAGCGTACTCCTGTTTCGGCTTATCGCACTCAACATCGGGGGGGTAAGGGTTCAATTGGCATGACCACCAGAGAAGAAGATTTCGTAACTAACATGTTCGTAGCGTCTACCCACGACAAATTGCTGTTTTTTACTTCCATTGGCAAGTGTTATCAGAAAAAAGTCTACGAGCTGCCTATTGCTGCACGAGCTTCTAAGGGAAAATCTGTAGCCAGTCTATTAACATTGTCAGATAAAGAACAAGCACGTGCCTACCTTAATGTCAGTGGACTTAGTGAAGACTGCACTGTTCTAATGGTTACCAAGAACGGTATCCTCAAAAAAACCCTTCTCAGTGCTTTTGCCAATATTCGCCGCATAGGTATTAGATCTATCAACATAGATAAAGATGATTCCTTACAGGTTGCCAAACTATGCCAACCCAAGCAACAGGTGTTCTTGGCTACTGAAAGAGGCATGTCAGTGCGTTTTCCAGAATCGCAATTGCGTCCACTAGGACGGAACGCCCGCGGCGTGATAGGCATTAGGCTAAATTTAGATGACAAAGTAGTGGGCATGGAGATTCTTAGTGGAGAAGGGGCTATCCTTACCCTTACCGAAAACGGATTTGGTAAAAAAACTCCCATCCATGAATATCCCCTCGGCAGTCGTGGTAATAAAGGGGTCTATACCATAAAAACCAACCGACGCAATGGCCGAGTGGTTGGAATACTGGAAGTTAGCCATAACCAAGAAGTGATGGTTATATCCAAAACAGGCAAGCTCATTCGTATGAAATTAAACAAACTGCGTGAAATTGGCCGCCATACGCAAGGAGTACGGATGGTACAACTGGAAACAGGAGAAACAGTGGCTGCAGTTGCCACCCTAGCTAAAGAACAAAATGAATCCCCCGAATAGTTCCACTCTATTCTGTGCTATTTTCATGCAATCGTGAAAAAACTACTACAAAAATCCAGATCGTCGTCCTTAGCCATTAAATGGACGCTACTGATCGTTGTATTCTTGGGGATAGCACTCTTGTTTGGATACGCCACTTGCCAAAACGGACTCCGTGCCAGTGAACTACACAAAAAAGGAACCAAAATGTGGAATGAGTCCCGATACGAAGATGCTGCCCGCTATTTTCTCATTCTCGCAGATTTTTACCCCCGCTCACGCAAAGCACCCCAATCTCTCTATTGGGCCGCTAGCCTAGAACACAATTATCTTAAAAATCACAAAGGAGCAGTACATCTCTATGAAAGACACCTGAAAGAATATCCGAATGGCAAATATACCCTCCAAACTAGAGAAAATTTAGCCCAAATCTATGCCCAAGATACCAAAACCGTCCGTAAGGCTATCAGTATCTACCAAGAAATCATCAAAGATGCTCCTCAGGCAGAAAAACCATCTTTCCTGCTGGAAACTGCAAAGGTTGCTCTTCAACACCAATTGTTTCTCCAAGCACGAACTAGTCTATACACCCTGATCACAAAATATCCTAAGTCTGCCCAGACTCCCCGAGCACACTACCTTGCTGCACACAGCTACTTCTTAGAAGGACATACCGATCTTGCCATTATCTCCTTTAGAAAAATAGCTAAATCATTTCCTCAACACCCCATTGCTGGTGAGGCACTGATATTCATCGCTGATACACTGGAGCAACAAGGAAAAATGAAACAAGCCCTATCTATTTTCCGACAAGCTGAAAAAATACCTCATGAGAATGTCACATTGCTAAAAAAAAGAATCACCCGCTTACAGAAACGTATTCGGCAAGGAGTAAGGTAAATATCCCATGGCTCTAATCACCCGTTAGGTACTTAATTTTTTTTCATATTTTCAATCCTATCCCGCTGAATGAATGACCAGCCACACAGCGTTTTTGTCAAAGTTAAACTGGAGCAGGTACATGAAAACCCTCTTCAGCCCAGAGTAATAATCTCAGATGATGCCTTAAAGAGGCTGGCTGATTCCATCGCTCAACAAGGGGTAGTACAGCCCATAGTCCTCAGGCCACATCCTCATGTAAGTGAACATTATCAACTCATTGCTGGTGAACGCCGTGTACGTGCCATGCGTCTGCTGGGATGGAAGGTAGTCACTGCTTTGGTGCGACAAATCCCCGATGAAAAACTATTGGAAATGGCTCTGGTAGAAAATATCCAGCGCGAACCGCTTAACCCCATTGAAGAAGCCTCAGCCTACAGACTGCTCATGACCAGCCTGGACCTTACCCAAGAAGAGTTATCAAAGAGAGTGGGAAAAGACCGTTCCACAGTAGCCAACATTATGCGTTTGCTATCACTGCCTCCCCTGCTTAAAGAAGACTTGAAAACAGGCCGATTAAGCATAGGACACGCACGCACACTACTGGCTCTTCCTCGTGCTGAGCAGCAGCTAGTCTTGCGAAATTTGGTGTGTCAAGACAATCTCTCGGTCAGGGAAACCGAGCATCTTGTTGAGCGAGAACTGCACTTGTCTTATCACCCACCCAAAACAACTGCTAAACAAGACGCCCCTTCACAAGATTTGAGGTTACGACTACATTATCAAGCTGCAGAACGATCCTTATCACAGATGCTAGGCACCAAAGTGAAAGTTATCATGCCTGCTTGCTCTAAAACGAATAGCCAAAAAAAAATACGCCATGGTGAAATACACTTGCAATTCTACTCTGAATCTGACTTCAATCGCCTTTATTCGCTGTTTAATAAAGAAAATTCTTAAAAATTTCTACTATTTTCCGTTTTTCACATAGTTTCTTAGTATGGCTTTCTATCCTACCACCAGTATTATTTCCACCAGTGTAGATATTAAGGGGAATCTACGTTTAAAGGGTAATCTTCACCTTAATGGAAATTTAAAGGGTAGCCTACATGTGGAAGATTTGCTTCGCATAGGTCAACACAGCCAAGTGAAAGGCTCTGTGAAAGCCCATAGTTTGGTATTGAATGGGTGTATAAAGGGTGATGTTATAACCACCGAGGAAACCCATGTACTGTCTGCTGGTGTGCTAAATGGCGATATTGTTACCAGTCGTTTGTGTATAGAAGAAGGGGGGCGTTTGCAGGGTTATTGTCGTTTGGTTTCTGCTAGAAAAATATAGTCAGGTAGGCACTGCTGATGGCACAGTATATTGCTAGTGCAAAACAAACTACCCATTTGGTGTTTGGCACCGGTGGTCATGTAAATCACGGGAAAAGCTCGTTGGTGATGGCTCTCACTGGTATGGACCCAGACCGACTGAAAGAAGAAAAACGGCGTGGTATGACCATTGAATTGGGTTTTACCCATGGCCTTAGTAGCAACGGTCAGCCATTAGCGTTTGTGGATGTTCCAGGCCACGAGGGGTTCATCCACACCATGCTGGCTGGCGTGGCAGGCATTGATGCAGTTTTGATGGTAGTAGCCGCAGATGAAGGGGTTATGCCTCAAACAATAGAGCACTTAAACATCTGTGAATTGCTGGGAATTTCTAAAGGGATAGTAGTGTTATCTCGGGCAGATTTGGTTTCAGATAATGCACTGAAAGACCGAGAGAATGAGGTAAAGAAAGCTTTTGCAGGCACATTTTTAGAGAATGCTCCTCTGCAGGCGATAAGCATCAAAAGCGGAAATGGATTGGATAAACTACGGGATTTGTTGACTAATAATTTTCAACACAATCGTATCCTTGATGCCCAGCAACCTTTTCGCATGGTGATTGACCGTAGCTTCCACATGAAAGGATTTGGCACAGTGATAACAGGAACTGTGTTATCCGGGGATTTTACTCTTAAGGAGACAGCTTGGTTGTATCCGCATCATCAAGCAGTACGAGTGAGGAAAATGGAGGTTCATGGCAAAGAGGTAGACGTAGTCAGAACAGGACAAAGAGCAGCCATCAACGTAGTAGGATTTTCTCATCAAGATATTCATCGGGGAAACCAACTGGCTGCCAGGGGATGTTTGTTGACAGGTAGCTTGATAAATGCCCAAGCAAAACTATCGAAAACAGCCCCTCAGACTCTGAGTCAACGGTCACGACTGCGAATGCATCTTTATGCCAATGAGGTAATGGCACGCGTTATTCCTTTAGAAACAGCTTCATGGAAGCCAGGCCAGACGCAATATATCCAACTAAGATTGGAAAAATCTCTTAGCACAAAATTTCTTGACCGTTTTGTACTCCGTTCTTACTCGCCCTTATGTACCATCGGTGGCGGGGTGGTAATTGAACCAGATGCCTTAAAAAGCCACGGGGATTCTGCCATTAGGGGTGTACCGATTGCTGAATGTTTGCAACGGCTACATCAAGCATCAATTGCTGAAAAAATAACTGCGGCTGCCTTGATCAGGCCCCATGGACTGTTACTACAAAGCCAAATCAACCCGCGCACGGCCATCCTACCAAAAGACCTCCCAAAATTGAGAGTAAAACTTGCATCTCAAAGTATGCTTACTTTTGATCTTCCTAAAGACACTGGCTGGTTACATACCCAAGCACAAAAACAAAATGGTGAGTACTTAAAAAAAATCCTGTTTTGTTTTCACCGTCAACATCCAGAAAAAAATGGTATGAAAGCGGTAGAAATAGCGGGAAAAATGCCTCCCTCATTTGGGACATCAGGTACGCAAGTCCTGCTGGAATATATGGTAACCCAAGGTGAAATAACCCAGTACCAAGACCATTTTCAATTACTCCAACACCAAGTGGCCATTTCTCCCCAAAAAAAACAAGACTTAGAACGCCTAATAGATACCATTCGTTCCGCTATACAACCTCCTCGGTTAAATTCCCTGCTTAAAATTACTAATCTGTCTTCTTCGTACACCGCCAATCTCCTCGCTACAGCCACAAAAACTAAACAACTAATTCGTATCAAGCCTGATCTATACTATCTTCCCCAGACAATCCAACGACTTACCTTCACTCTGTGTAATTACCTAGATAAAAACCAGAGCATTACAGTGATTGAGTTCAAATCACTAGCTAATATCAGCCGCAAACATGCCGTTGATCTGTTAGAATACTTTGATTCCCAACACCTCACCATCAGACTAGAGAACCACCGTATGCTTCGTCCTTTTCCAAAATAAAGCATTACTTGCTTGTTCGGGATAGCAAAATTTAACCAGCAGAGAAGTAATGCTTGAATGAGTACTAGTTAGCAATACTAGAATACACAGGAAAGTTTTTTAAAACTTTGTCTTCTTCCCATAAAAAGTAAGTAATGTCTGATATTGGTAGTAAGGAATCCATCAAATGGCAAGGAAGCATTCTAAGGATTGCTATTCCTTCTATTTTTATGAATCTATCTATCCCCCTGCTTAGTGCTGTGGACACAGCTGTTGCGGGTCACTTTTTGAGTGCCTATCAAATTGGTGCCATTGGTTTGGGGTCTTTGTTTTACAATTTGGTGTTTTGGTTGTTAAGCGTACTGCGGATGTCTACGGTGGGCTGGTTTGCTCGTTTGCATAGTCAAAAAGATGAAGGGCAAGCTTGGGTGTTGCTGGTGCAGGCGGCCTCTTTGGGATTGCTGGTGGGTTTTTTGATAGTGGCATTTTCTCCATTGTTGACAAATTTGGCTGGTTGGTGGGTAGAGTCTAGCCCTCGACTGGAAACCGATATGAAAAGCTATCTGGAGGTACGATTGCTAGCAATACCTGCTGCATTTTGCATTGTGCTATTGCAATCTTGGTTTTTTGGAAAAGGGCGAGTGCTACCAGCTGTAACTCTGGTGATATTCGCAAATATACTCAATGCGGGGTTGGATTTCTTGCTGGTAGGAAAAATGGGACTAAGCAGTACAGGATTGGCTTGGGCTGCAGTATTTTCTCAATGTATTACCTTGCTACTAGGGCTGATCTGGTTTTACAAAAATGAACGAGAACAAATTCTGCTACCTAGTATGAAGAAAATGCTCAAGGCAGTACTTGAAAGAGAAAAATTCAAAAAGCTGATAGGGATCAATGCTAATTTATTTGTTCGTACCTTGTGCTTGCAATTTTCAATTTTGTACTTGTCTTCACAGGCAGCTACCTTTGGTGAGATCACTCTGGCAGCATTTACTATAGGCTGGCAGCTTACCATCTTGGCTTCATATCTGTTGGATGGCTTCGCTCACGCTGCAGAAGTACTGACGGGGCAAGCCATTGGTCTAAAAAAGGAATCTGTGTTACGCAATGTCATAATGCGGGTGCTGGCATGGGGTATGCTCAGCGGGTTTCTGATAACACTATCCTATGGACTACTGTGGCCATGGTGGCAAAACTGGTTCACCAATCAGTCCTCGGTACTAGCCATTCTGCTAGAACAACTACCTTGGATATTGCTGGTACCCATTATTGGAAATATTTGCTTCAGTCTGGACGGCATCTTCATTGGTGCTTCCGCTGCCCGCCACATGCGAAACTCCATGTTGTTCTCTACAGTGGTAGTTTTCTTACCATTAACGTGGTTATTGGGTAGCTGGTTCGGTATTCATGGCCTCTGGGCTTCCTTTCAAGGTATGTACATTGCCCGTGCGATTAGCTTGGGTATATTCCTTAGACAATTGTACCCCACCTGGGTGAAATCGGTATGAAATTTTGACTGTAGAAAATAACAATGTCTCTCAGCAATATGTTTGTAGTATTCTGAAGGGTTACAATAGATCACAGTCATTGCAAACGGGGATACATCTTGCTATCAAAGTGCCATTACAGAAACTTTGTGAGCCTTAGATTCTAGCAAAAATATATTTATGACAAAAAAGATAATGGTATGTGTTGCGTGGCCCTACGCTAATGGACCTCGGCATATTGGACATGTGGCCGGATTTGGAGTTCCTAGTGATGTATTTGCCCGTTATCAACGCATGGCTGGCAACGAGGTGTTGATGGTCAGCGGCACGGATGAATTTGGCACCCCCATTACTGTGCAGGCTGATGAAGAAGACATTTCCCCGCAACAACTGGTAGACCGTTACCAGGAGGTGATTTCCCAGGATCTGTTCAAATTAGGAATCAATTACGACTTATTTACCCGCACCACTACTGATAACCATCGCCGCCAAGTACAAGATTTTTTTCGCGTCCTGCATAAAAAGGGATTTTTGATTCGTCAGACAACCGTGGGAGCTTTCAGCAAGGCCACTGGGGCTACCTTGCCAGACCGCTACATAGAAGGAACATGCCCTCACTGCAAAGATAAAAACGCCCGCGGCGATCAATGTGATAACTGCGGTAACCAACTAGACCCAGAGGAATTAATTGAGCCTCGTTCTCGCATTGACGGACAAGCACCAATATTCAAAGACAGTGAACACTTCTTTCTAGACCTGCCAACATTTGCAGAGCAACTTAAACAATGGCTGACAGAGAAATCTCATTGGCGTGCTAATGTACGTGAGTTCTCACTAGGTATCATAAAACAACTTAAACCAAGGGCAATAACCCGAGATATGTCATGGGGCATCCCAATTCCTTTGCCAGAATACGAAAACCGAAATGATAAGCGAATATACGTCTGGTTTGATGCTGTAATCGGCTATTTTTCTGCCAGTGTAGAATGGGCTCAACGCAATGGTAACCCTGATGGCTGGAAAGATTGGTGGCAAGACTCAAAAACAGAACATTTTTATTTCATGGGCAAAGACAATGTGGTCTTTCACTCCCTTATCTGGCCTACCATGCTTATGGGTTTTGGCAATGGGTTACCCTCCACTATAGGCGGTGAAAAAGGCTCTCCCTTGCAAACACCTACCAATATATTCTCATCAGAATTTCTTACAATGGAGGGTAAAAAATTCAGTAGTAGCAGAGGAGTAGTCATTTATGTGAGAGATTTCCTGGAACGCTACCATCCGGACACCTTACGTTTCTTTATTTCCATTGCAGGCCCAGAAAATCAAGACACTGATTTTACCTGGGCAGAATTTGTACGCCGCAATAACGATGAATTGGTAGCCTGCTGGGGTAACTTAGTACATCGTGTGTTAAGTATGGCTCACCAGCACTATAATGCTATCCCAGAACCCCCACCACTGGGACTAAAAGAAGAAAATCTGATAAATACCATCAACGGCGGTTTTGACACAGTAGGTACCATGATAGAAAAAGGTTCTCTCAAGGCTGCCATAAATGAAGTTCTGCGTCTTGCAAATGAAGTGAACCGTTATCTTAATCAAAGAGAACCATGGAGCTTGCTTAAAATCCCTTCATCCGAACCTGAGGCGAAAGCGGTCATCTATGCAGCTCTTTCGGCCATAAACAATCTAAAACTGATGATGTCTCCTTTCTTACCTTTTTCTTGCCAGCAGCTTCACCAAATGCTTGGCTATCAGGATTTTCTGCAGGGAGAAGCACGCATGGAAACAGTCACCCAAGGAACACGTTCTTGGCAAATAATTACAGGAGATTACCGGGCGGCAAAATTTCGTTGGAAGCCTTGCTTGCTACCTAAAGGCATCCCCCTGGCTTCTCCAAAGCCTCTGTTTCAGAAATTAGAATCCTCTATTATTCAAGAAGAACTAGACAGACTTTCCCAGCATTGTCAAAAATAATAACCCATAAAAATATTCCAGCATCATGCCGACGGGGAGACTTGAACTCCCACGAGATTTCTCCCACTGCCCCCTCAAGACAGCGTGTCTACCAATTCCACCACGTCGGCTCGGATTTTAATGCTCTTATTTTACATCTTGTCTCTTAATTTTTTGTTTTAAGCCTGGTTTTACTATTTGACTAGATTGCTTTTTAGCCCCGGTAGTCCTTTCTCTAGACACTCGTTCAGCTTCTTTACGCAAGAGATCCAACTGTTTTAGGACATCTTCTGCGGTCACTATTTCTGACAGCATCATTTCACTGAATCCATGCTTACCTTTTTTATTTTTATCCTCGCTTATATTTCTACAAGCTAACTTTCCTATCCTGATATAGATCCTACCCAGTTGATGCTCCAAATCCCGTTGCATGATACGCATACGCATGGAGCGTCCTTTGTCACCAGCACGCTCTAATATCTCACTGGGGGAAGAACCAAATATACCTCGCACGTGTTCTCCTACGTCATTGGCGTAAGGGGACATTTGGGCCAGCAACCTATTTCCTTTCTTAAGAATATCCTGTAGCCATTTTTGTTTTTCAGCCATGATAATTTTCTCTTCCTTCTATCAACAAACCAGCTACTAAGTCTTGTTATTTGGGTATAGTTACCAGCATAGCACTCAAAAGTAAGAGAATAATAGCTTCATGCTCACCAGTGATGCTCGAGACTTACAGTAAATTCTATTAAGTACCCACTTCCAACAAAGAACTTAAATCAAGTGAAGGACAGCTATGGATTCTTATGTAATTTCGTTAGTCTGATTCTAGTAAATCTTTGTTTTTTGCTTAGTTCATCGTATTTGTAAGAGAATCTATAATAGGTTTTTTTGTTTTTCGCTTTCTTACTTTGTTAGAACATGCCTGTCAAAAAAGTTACTGCTGTGACATCAACATCTGAGTCAAAAACCAATTTGACTTCCAAATTGATACCCATGCCACTCTTAATTGAACCACCCACTTGGAATAAAGCCTTATCCGTCAGTAGCCGTAAAGTAGGTTTCTCTGTTTTGGGACAGACCATCAAACTGTTTGGTGTCAACAGATACTCTCCCCTATTGGTACTGGCGGGCGTCCACGGCGATGAACATGAAGGCATGCTACTAGCACAACTGCTATTGCATTATGTTCCACATATATGCATACTGCCCTGCTTGAATCCCGATGGCACACTACTTCATCAACGATGGAATCAACGTAACGTAGACCTTAATCGTAATCTACCTACCCCAGACTGGTCTCCTGAACCCCTCAATTCACGCTATCCACCCGGTGACAAACCATCTTCAGAACCCGAAAATCAGGCCCTTTTGAAAGCTCTCAAGCTTTCTCGTGCTACCACTATCTTGAGCTTGCACAGCTACAAAGAAACTCTACTGGAAATAGAAAGACCCCTCCAAACGCTGACCACAGACACCCAGCAGGCTATTAAGTGCTTCTGTACTTCAGCCAAAGTTCCCTTAAAAAGATCCATCGGATACCCTACGCCAGGTTCGCTGGGAAGCTATGCTCGTCATACTAATCCCCCGCTTTTGCTACTCACCTATGAATTACAGCGAGGCTACTCCCATCAGCAAATCCATGGATTGCTCTCCCCACTGGTAAAATTAATTAACAGCATGGTCTAGTGTTAAACAGGCAAAACAAGATACTTGCTATCAGTGCAATACTCAGTCCGGTGCTACCAGGTCATCAGGATAAGGCTAGTCAATCAAGCCTGCTTCTTTCAAGGTTTGAAATGCTCCCTTCCGTTGTAAAATGCGTAGTCCTTGTGAACTGATACGCACTGTCACCCAGCGTTTCTTTTCTTCTACCCAAACACGTTTTTTATGCAGATTCAGTTGCTGCACATGGCGACTTCTATTTTTTGCATGAGAAACCCGGTTTCCTGCTAGACCACGTTTCCCGGTAATTTGACATCTTTTACTCATCGGAAAATACCTTATAAAAAATAGTACAATCAGCCACAATGTGCATGGAGATGAGGGGGCTCGAACCCCTGACCCCGACGCTGCCAGCGTCGTGCTCTCCCAGCTGAGCTACATCCCCATACTACTAGGGAGTATTCCATCGCAATTAACTTGCTGATGTCAAGCAGTACCTTGTGTAAAGGCAATATCCCGATATATCTATTGCATATAGGGTATAAATACCAGAATGATAAACCACCACAGCTAAGCTACTTGGGGCTGAATGAAATTAGATAATGTTTCCAGCTCATCCAATAAAACAACAGGGGTTACAGGCATGGGACCTAGAATGAGCCAGTTTTCTGGTTGAAGTTGCAAAGGATTATCGTGATCTTTAATCAATGCCATGAGGGCCTGCATGTTGATGCGTTCTGGTTGTCTAAAGCGGGCTTTAAGGATATGCTGATCTGCCTTGAGATAGCCTATACCATAGGATTCTGCACACAAGCGAACTTGTACCATGGTGAATAGGTTATTAGTTTCCTCAATGGGCATTCCGAAACGATCTTCCATTTCTTGTCGTAGTTGCCACAGTTCTTCTAGGTGGCTTATTTCTGCGAGTCGTTTGTATATTTCCAAGCGTTGTCTAGTCCCAATAACATATGTTTCTGGCAAGAGATAGGAAAATGGAAGTTCTAAGCGGCAACGAGTGGTGGTGGTTTTTCCTTTCAAAATGGCTACTGTTTCTGTGACCATTTTAGTGAAAAGTTCCAACCCAACTTTGTGCATATGACCAGTTTGCTCTGCTCCCAATAGATTACCTGCTCCTCGTATTTCTAGATCATGGGTGGCAATGCGAAAGCCGGCTCCCAAGGCACTAAATTCTTGTAGCAGGTTTAATCTCTTGCGTGCTTGGATTTGTAGAGGTTTTGTGGGATGGGTAAGTAGCCAAGCGTAGCCCTGCTTATGAGAACGTCCTACTCTGCCGCGCAGTTGGTGCAATTGTGCTAGACCAAAGTTTTCCGCTTGATTAATAATTATGGTATTAGCACGAGGAATATCCAAGCCTGATTCAATTATAGCTGTGCAAACCAGTAATTGAATACGTCCTGCCACGAATTCCTGCATTGTGGTCTCTAATTTAGATTCTGGCATTTGCCCATGGGCTATTTCCATATAAATGTCGGGCAACAGATTTTTTATGTATCGGGCTTGGGAATAAATACTTTCCACCCTATTGTGTAGAAAAAATGCTTGCCCATCACGCCTGATTTCGCGTTCTATGCATTCACGTATTATGTGCTCGCTATAGCGAGCAATGCGGGTACGTACGGATAGTCTATTATGCGGAGGAGTACTTATGAGGCTGAGGTCTCTAATTCCCATCATAGACATGTGTAGTGTTCTGGGAATCGGAGTGGCAGAGAGAGTAAGAATGTTAATATTTGTTCTCAATGTTTTAATCCGCTCTTTGTGGATAACTCCAAAGCGTTGTTCTTCATCTATCACTAATAGTCCAAGATTTTCAGGGATTTTGACGTCTTTGGAGAGCAGACGGTGGGTGCCGATAAGGATATCAATTTCACTGTTTTGAAATTCTCTTAAGGTTTTTTTTTGCTGTTTAGGTTGCACAAAACGGCTCAAGATTTCTACTCGTATTCCCAGATGGTGAAAGCGTTGGTGAAAATTAGTGTAATGCTGTTGAGCCAAAACAGTTGTTGGGCAGAGTAACATCACTTGTCCATTTTCTATGGTTACGGCAAAAGCAGCCCGCATAGCGACCTCTGTTTTACCAAAGCCCACTTCCCCACAGACTAGTCTGTCCATGGGCTGTCTTTGTGCTAGATCTTTGAGAACCTCTTCAATGGCTTTTTGTTGGTCTGGGGTTTCTTGAAATTGGAATCCTTGTGAAAATTCATCTAGCAAAGATGAAGAAGGCAAAAACATAGGACCTGTGTGTGCTTGGCGAGCCGCTTGAACATCCACTAGCCTACGTGCCATGTCTTGTACTACTTTTCTTGCTAGTGAGCAGGTGCGTTGCCATCTGCCATCTCCTAGTTTATTCAACGGGGGATCTTCGCCGGCGGAGCCTACATATTTTTGCACCAAATGAAGACGCGATACGGGAACATAGATCTTTCCTCCGGTAGCATAATTTATCTCCAAGCATTCACTATCTATGTTCTCTACGGTTAATTTTTTCAATCCTTGATAGCGACCGATACCATAATCCACATGTACCACCAGTTGCCCTGATTGTAATTCAGCTATGGTGGTTGCAAAGTTTCTGTTGTTGTTACCACTCTGAGGTTTAGGTCGTAAAGGTCTTGTTTCTCCTAGCCATTCAGATTCGGTAATAAGACAAAATCGGGTATTACCATTTTCATCCAGTAGACGAAATCCTTTACTGGGTGTTTTATTCAGTAACAATATTTCCCATGACTTGCCTTGAGAAGGTGATTTGTAGGGGTTCCTCCAAGCAGACAACACCGATTCTTCATTCGCCTGACAAAGCTTAGCCGATAACCCACAAGCCTTCAGATTTTTTTGGAAGCGCTCGGCTGCCACCCCAGAATATGTAGCCAACAGGATGCGAGAACCCTCACTTTGCCACTTATCCATCAGCTTGGCTAATTTTGTGGTATCCACATGCAAGGATGATTTTTTGTCTGTGCCTCTTGTCGGCGTTTCCATAGCATGCAACCTTAGTGAATTATTGTCTGCAGTAAGTACATTGATAGACTCAGTTTGTTTATGAGAGCTCATCAATGCACGCACCAGCACTGTTTTGTGAGACTCCCAGCTCTTTTTTAATTGAGACGTACTTAAAAACATGGTCTCTGGAGAAAAAAGCATCAGACCTTTCTGTTGGGCATGCTCAGCTTCGCGCATAAAGTCTGCTTCAAATGCTTGGGCAGACCTCCACACGGACTCGGGCTCTTCCAAAACCACCAGCGACTGCAACGGTAAATATTGATGTAGCCACTCGGATTTTCCATGGTAGAGGGATATAAGTTGCTCACAGCCCGCAAAAGGAGATCCATCTTCCAGTTGCGACCACAATTGCTGATACCACTGAGGATTGATTTGTGCTTTATGTTGACGCAAATACATCATGGCTAGTTTTGCACTGGTGGGATTTAAATAAGCCTCACGGGCGGGAAGAATGCGTTGTTCTGCTACTTCTGTCAGGCTTACTTGTGAGGCGGCATTAAACAGACGCATGGTTTTGATTTCGTCATCAAAGAAATCTAAACGCAATGGGTGCTTTTGCTGAGGAGAAAAAACATCTACCAAATGACCTCTTACAGAAAATTCCCCTACCGCCTCCACTAGTTCCACTCGTGTATAGCCACTATTTATCAATTTCTCGAGCAACCATTTACGCTCCACTTGCTGATTTATAGATAAGGTGAAGGCACTGTCTGTGATTACTTTCTTAGGCAATGTAGCCTGCATCCAGCCTTGTACAGAGGTTACTCCTAGTGTCGTGGTTCCTTGCTGTATGGTATCAATGGCTGTCAAACGCTGAGCCATAACCTCTTGAGAAGGAGAAAAAAACTCAAATGGCATAGTGTCCCAATGGGGAAATGCAAAAACCTCTCGTGAGTTTCTATGATTGCCTGCAGTATGTGAAAAAAATGTCAAATCTTTCCTCAATTGCTGGGCACGGCTAAAAGAATCCGTCACTATCCACAAATGTTGTGTGCTAGCAGATTCAGCTAATTGCTGCAGCCACCAAGCATGGGCTTCTGGTGTTAGTCCTCCTACCTCTACTGTATTTTGATGAGATAATTTTTGTATTACTTTTGCAACCTTCCCCATGTCCTCCTGTAATAATTTTTCCTTCCTGACTCTGAACTCCTGTTTCACCAAATTTACTCCCAAAATATCATCCTACAAACTATCATGAGCACCATAAGTTGCATTATGAATAGTGGGTATAATACAATCAGGGGTGGTACTTATAGGTGTATATTGAGGACTATTTATGTTCATTTCGTGTTTGATGGTTGTTTGAAGCACGATATTTTGTGTGCCTGCATTTTTACAACTACTTTCTAATCCATGATATTTCATTCGCTTTCCTCAACCTGTTATTTTAAGGCTCCAGTCTAGCATATGCTTACCGAACGTATAGAAGAAGGTTTGACCTTTGATGATGTCATCCTTGTTCCGGAGGCGTCTTCCGTACTTCCTCAGCAAGTCAATCTACACACCCGCCTCAGCAGAAACATAGATATCAACATTCCTTTGTTAAGTGCTGCTATGGACACCGTAACCGAATATAGGACGGCAATCTGTCTGGCTCAGGAGGGAGGCATAGGAGTGATTCATAAAAACATGGAAATTGAAAAACAAGCCAGACAAGTAGACTTAGTTAAACGTTCTGAAAGCGGTATGATTTCGGATCCCATCACCATTGATCCTGATGCCCCTATTAGTAAGGCTTTAGAGTTGATGAATCGTTACCGCATATCTGGCGTTCCTGTTACCAGAGGTAAGGTATTGGTGGGTATTCTCACTAATCGTGATTTACGCTTTGAGACCAATGCTAGTCAGTCGGTTTCAGCATTGATGACTAAAGGTAAAGACAATCTGGTGACCGTGAAGAATAATATTAACTTGAATGATTCCAAGATGCTTTTGCACAAGCACCGCATTGAAAAGCTATTGGTTGTCAATGATGAATACGAACTAGTGGGAATGATTACGGTGAAGGACATTGAAAAAGCTCGTCTTTATCCGAATTCTTGCAAGGACAGTAAAGGTCGTCTACGGGTGGGAGCTGCGGTAGGACCGGGCAAGGAGGTTATGTTGCGAGTCGAGGCGTTGGTGTCTGCAGGAGTTGATTTGATTGTTTTGGATACTGCCCACGGTCATTCAGAAAAGGTGTTGAAAGTAACTAAGGAAATCCGTACGAAATACCCTGACTTGGAGTTAATGGTGGGTAATATTGCCACGGCTGAGGCAGCGGAGGAATTGTTAAAGATTGGTGTAGATGCTATAAAGGTGGGGGTGGGTGGGGGTTCAATTTGTACCACTCGGGTGGTTACTGGTGTGGGTATGCCGCAGTTAACAGCTATTCAAGCGGTGGTTTCGGTGTCCCGTTCTCAAGAGGTTCCTGTGGTTTCAGATGGGGGAATTAAATATTCAGGAGATATTGTTAAGGCACTGGCAGCAGGTGCGGATAGCGTGATGCTAGGTAATTTGTTTGCAGGCACAGATGAAACTCCCGGTCAGGTGATATTATACAAAGGTCGTCGTTACAAGAAGTATCGTGGTATGGGGTCATTATCTGCGATGAATCAAGGTTCTCGGGATCGCTATTTTCAAGAGCAAGATAAAGAAAATGTTCAGGAGCAAGAAAATTCAATGGGAGTAGAATCTGGCAAATTGGTGCCTGAGGGTGTAGAAAGTCGCGTGCCATATAGAGGTCCTTTGTCTGAGAGCATTCACCAATGTCTGGGAGGAGTTCGTGCTGGCATGGGATATGTGGGGGCTACTGATATTCCTTCTTTGTATAAACGTACCCGCTTTGTTCGTATGACCAATTATGGCCTACGTGAAAGTCACGTACATGACGTCCATGTTATTGATGAAGCTCCTAATTATCCGCTTTTTCCTGCTACAGACTAGCTATCATAAACTACGGTTTAGGAAACAGGGGCTGTATTTATTTGCCTGGTCCTTATTAATCTCCGGTTGTGCGGAGCATTATCGCGAAGGATTAAAGCTGGAAAAAGAACAACGCTTTGAGGAGGCTTCTGTTGCCTATCAGCACGCGGTAGCAAGAAAACCGCGTAATAGTCGTTTTAAGGAATCATTGGTACGGGTAAATCAAAAAGCTGCTCCTGAGAACTTTAAGGCTTACCTTCGTTATCTTACTCAAGAAAAACTGCATAAAGCTTACGCTCGGCTTGAATATACCTTGCTACAAAAACCTGACCTCGTAGAAGCTCGCCAAGAATTAAATAAATGGACAAAAATACTGATAGCTGGACAAATAGACATTGAACTTACAAAAAACTTCCGTAAATCACTCAATAACTCTGACACCGTACAACTAATCGTAAAAATCAATACTCCAATTCCAGGAAGAACCATAGAGGCCATCCTTAGCCCATCGACAGGAATATTTTTTGTAGAAGATTTACTGTATAAGATCCCTCCAGAACAGCTAAGCCTCTATTCTCTAAATTCAGTTGTCGTCTACCTTACCCAAACTCCATTAAATAATGTATTCTACTCCACCCCCAGTAATGAACAAAAATCTCTTTCTTCCAAAGCGGCGAATACGATTAGCCTAAAATTGGCTGATTACGGTGCTCCCACAGTAGCCGATCTTAGCGGAAAATTCGGTACCGTGGACAAACAGTTTCCTTCTATAATTCAACACAGACAAGCTATTAAAGATGCCAATACCAAATTCTCTACTTACCAACCCACTGCCAACTCCAGCTATTCCTTAATTCTTAGCTCAAACTCTGCCCGCCCAGTAAATACAAAATATAGTGACTTTTTGCCTCGCTTCCTATACATTGGGGGGGACCAGCGGATGGCAGTAGTAGATTTTGGTCGCTATCAAGCCAAGCAAAACGCTGGACAATATAGATACCATTGGGTAAGATTGTCCTTGAAAAAAGCAGATTATTTTGCTCTACTCGCCGGTAACCTTGTGCTTCAACTATATTTTCAACATAAAGTCAGAGTGATTAGTTATGGACTGGCTCGATAAACAAAAACATCGTAGACGAATAAAATTGAATGTTTTTTCTGGCATGCCTAATATGTCGGATCTCCCTGTTGATACTAGGAAAGAATATCTAATGCTGGTGGCAAGCATTGCCAGTAGCGACGGAACCTTGGACCCTAAGGAGAATAGCCTGCTAAAACGCTGGATAAAAGACTTTGAACTGGATGAATCCCAAGGCAAAAAAATTATGGATATTGCTCAGCAAGAAGAACTTGGAAATCGCGACAAGATTGAAAAAAGAATGAGCGATTCGGGTCTGACAGTTAGTCTAATGTTAGATCTGATGGGAATGGCGATGGCTGACGGCGTGTTAGCTGATGAGGAAATTGATTTACTTCGTTCAGTTTCCCAAAGTCTTGACATGCCAGCTACAGATTTTAATATTTACTTGGAATTTGTTCACTCGGCTCATCAACAGGCTACCCTTCCTTCTCCAGAACCACTCTTTGATCACAATATTGAGACGGCTTTCAAAATGATGAAATCCAAAAATATACAGTTGTACGCACACACTCTGCTTTGTGCTACTCACCCTGGCTACGACCAGGAATTAAAAATACGCTGGAATAAGACCAAAGCCTGATCATAATCACAACTGGTAATAATGACATCCACCAAAAACATGGCGGAGATGTGTGGGAATCGAACCCACCCAAGACGGGGTTAGCATCTCGCACACGGGTTTGAAGCCCGGGGAGCCCACCAGTGACTCATCCATCTCCTGCATTCAGTGTTAATAATTGCTCAATCTTTAGGTTGTTTTGGCACGTCATTGGATATTTGACTGCATCTGTCGTCTATGGATAATCTTTTGTTAACGCCATGATCCCTATTCCTGCCAAGCAGATACAGTCAAACATTGATTGATATAATACCAACTTTACGAACAACAAACATCTTCTAAGCAATACGGCATAAAGATAGTATCCTTTTTATGTCTAAATATTTGGTGTCAGGGTTGAAATTATAACATAATGAAGATTAGCAGTTCTATTGTAGCTTAATGGTATGACTATGAAAAAGAATGAGATGAAAAATAAGCTGATAGAAAAGGAAGCTAAATCATCTAGACTGATTCTTGGCACAAGTAAGCAAAGTAAAGGCTGGCCACGGCGTAGACTTAGACTTCTGTTTTTAACGATTGGGATGTTTCTTTTGTTGGTGGTATGGGTGGGAGTCAGCAAGCCACGTTATGGAAAGCAGAAATTAAGTTCTTCCACCAGTAAGTTAGTGGCCACGGTTAACAACGAGTCTATTTATTTTGGAGAGTATGAAAAAGCATATCAATATTCTTCTACGCATTGGGAACATTTGCTGACTAGTAATAAGGAAGAAAAGCAAACATTAGCGAAGTTGATATTAAATAAGCTGATTGATGATAGACTTCTGAGTCAGGAGGCTCGTAGTAGGGGATTGCATATTACAGACGTGGATCTGGATGAAATGTTAAAAAAACTCTTGGGTGGTGAATATGGTGTTCAGCCGTCTAATTTTGTACCTATAGAAATGCAACGTAGCTGGAGAGAGCATGTCCGCAAGCGGTTGCTACATGAAAAGCTGGTTAATCAAGAAGTACTTAATAATATTCCTATTTCTGAGAAAGAAATGCGCTTGTATTATCAACGTAATCTACATGGGTTTCGCCAATCGGAAATGCGCCAAGCAAGGCATATCGCCGTGGGGACAAAAAGATTGTATGATAATGTGCTACGGCAGTTGCATTTAGGATCCGATTTTGCCCAATTGGCACGCAAGTACTCCACTACTCCTGATCGCAATTTGGGTGGAGATTTAGGTTTGGTAGAAAGAGGGGTGTTGCCGGTTGAATTTGATGGAATGGTGTTTTCTCTAAAAAATATTGGAGAAACAAATCCTGGAGGACAACCGGTGCGTACCCAGATGGGTTTTCATCTATTCCGATTGGAAAAAAAACACCCCGCACGCTTGTTGACCTATGCCCAATCGCGGCCTCAAATTCGTAGAATCATGGTGCTTGCACGACAAACACAAAGCTATCAAAAATGGCTGACAAAACTCAGAAAAAGATCAAATATACAAATTTATGAGAGTGTTTTGCTAAATTCATTGTAATGCTGGTTGGTTTTTATTATATTTTCAATCTTGCATTACTAATTTTGTGTTACTGAAAACCATGGTTGTTTCTCCTGCTACCGATATTGATAAATCCTCAGGACGTGTGGCGGTAGCCATGAGTGGAGGAGTGGATTCTTCGGTGGCGGCAGCCTTGTTGGTGGAACAAGGCTGGGATGTAATCGGCATTCACATGAAATTGCACGACATTCCAGAATCTGAAAAGAGCAACAAAAAATGCTGTTCTGTGGATGACTCCCTGGATGCTCGCAGAGTCTGTTCCCAGCTGGGAATCCCATTTTATGTTGTTAACCATATAAAATCTTTCCGTGAGCAAGTAATTGATAATTTTATTAGTGATTATCAACATGGGTTGACTCCCAATCCTTGCGTGATGTGCAATGACTCCATCAAACACGGGTTGCTATTATCTCAGGCTCGTCAATTCGGATGTTCTTACCTGGCTACTGGGCATTATGCCCGTCTGGAACATATATCCAGCGGTTGGAAACTCTCTCGTCCCTACGATACCCATAAGGACCAAACTTATTTCCTCTTCACTACCCTAAGGAAAGAGCTACCTTGGCTGCTCTTCCCCCTGGCAGAAATTAGTAAGTCCACGGTAAGAGACATCGCTCACCGCCTTAAAATTAAAACATGGGACAAGCCTGAAAGCCAAGAAATATGTTTCATCTCAAAAGATTATCGTAGTTTCCTCAAAAAAGAATCGCTCCCCAGCATGCCTGGTGCTCTTGTGGACATGGAAGGGTCATTCCTTGGCATGCACCCTGGCATTGCCTATTTCACTATCGGACAAAGACGGCACCTGGGAATAAATAGCAACGGTCCCATGTTTGTGGTAGATATTAAACCACATACCCAAGAAGTAGTACTGGGAGCAGAAGAAGCCTTGTTCTCAAAAAGCTTATCCGTTAAACGAGTAAATTGGGTTTCTTGTGAACCTCCTAGATATCCTTTTACCGTGGAAGCCAAGGTACGTTATTCTCACAAACCGCAACCAGCACTTGTTATTCCTCAACCTCACAGCCGAGTAAAAGTACGCTTCCATGATCCAGTCAGGGCTATCACTCCAGGACAAGCAGTAGTATTCTATGATCGCCATCACTTGCTGGGGGGCGGATGGATTGAGTCTCCTTACCAAACCACCGGGCATCCACCATTACTAAGCAATAAAAATACTCATCCCAGACACTCACAATCTTCGATGCTACATAGTGCACCATGACACAGTTGAGCTACATTAATACGAAATCCAGTAATATCTTGATAACTGGATTTATGACTTCAGGGAAAAGCACTGTGGGAAAATATATATCCCGCCAGCTTAAATATCACTTTATAGACACAGACCAACTGATCGAGGACACCCTCAACATGTCCATAGCCGATATATTCCTTACTCATGGAGAAGCATTTTTCCGTAAAATAGAACTTAAAATGATGAATCGTTTTCTGTATCTTGAAAAACATGTGGTAGCTACTGGTGGTGGCATGCCCATCAACCCATGCGGAATGGAGATACTGCGGAAAGCAGGAACAGTCGTATATTTGGAAGCAGACCTCAACACCCTTTTTACTCGCTTAAAACGCAACAGCCACCGTCCCCTGATTAACAACAAACAACAGACCAATGAAGAATGGCGGGATTATATCACCTGCTTGTTTGAAGAACGTCAGCCCCAATATCAACAAGCTCATTTAAGCGTGCCTTTGGTCAACCGAGACTCTATCAAAACCGCAGTAGCTGTCCTAGACACCCTGGGGCGTCATGGCTTTGACAATCTATTTTTTAGAAAGCCACTCTCAAGCTTGACAACAGATAAGCACACCTCTACCCTTACCAAGCCTAAAGCTCGTGTTGCTTAAAGGCCGAGGTGGCGAAACTGGCAGACGCGCTGGGCTCAAAATCCAGTTCTCTCACGAGAGTGCGGGTTCGACCCCCGCCCTCGGCATTTTTGTCCTTGAACTCAAGAACTGTTCCTAAAAAATCAACAAATGACACTGAAAACATGAGTGAGCCATATCAAATAGGGATGGTTGGTTTGGGGGTAATGGGTGCGAATTTACTTCGTAACTTTGCCAACAATGGAATATCAGGGGTAGGAATTTCTCGTTCTGTTGCTACGGTGGACTCATTTGCTCACCGCTATGCTAACAGCAACAACCTTTTGGATACTGCCAAAGATTACAATAGTCTACTGAAGAAGCTTAGTAGACCGCGGAAAATTTTTGTTTTGGTGCCTGCAGGTCAAGCTACTGAAGCAGTGTTAGAAGATCTCAGCCAACGTCTGGATAAGGATGATGTGATTATAGAATGTGGAAATTCTTTTTATGTAGATACCAACAACCGTGAACAAAGAATGATATCCAAGGGATTGCGCTTTATTGGGTGTGGGGTGAGCGGAGGTGAAGAAGGAGCTCTCAAAGGCCCTAGCCTGATGCCAGGCGGAGACAAAACCGCGTATCAAGAATTGGCACCGTTACTAGAATGCATTGCAGCTGTGGGAAGCCATGGTGCTTGTGTAGAATACATGGGGCCTGGTGGAGCCGGGCATTATGTAAAAATGGTTCATAATGGCATTGAATATGCGGATATGCAGTTAATTGCAGAAATTTGCGATGTGTTAATTGACACGCAAGGCCCCGCTCGGTTGGCTGATACATTTGAAGATTGGAATAAAGGCCAATTGGAATCATTTTTGGTTGAAATCACAGCGCGAGTGCTACGTCAACCAGACAATTGTGATAAGGATCGCCTGCTAGTAGAAATGATAAAGGACATTGCACCTATGAAAGGTACAGGCATCTGGACGGTGAAGGATGCTCTTGCCAGAGGAGCATGTGTTCCCACCATTGCTGCGGCGGTAGATTCACGTTTGATGAGTGCTCAATTTGATCTGAGACAAAGAGCCTCCCAGTTACTTAATGCAAAAACTGTAAGAAAAACAGCTGACGAGACCGATGTCATTACCGATGACACTCTTATTAAGCAAGCCCAAGAAGCCCTATTTTGTTCTAAAGTATGCTGTTATGCTCAGGGAATGTCATTATTGCACATGGCCTCTAAGGAATTTGGGTGGAAACTTCCTCTATCAAAGATTGCAGGTATTTGGACGGCAGGTTGCATTATCCGAGCACGACTTCTGGATAGTATTCAGCATGCTTTTTCTCAACAACCGCAACTGGAAAATTTGCTGATGGATGCTTATTTCTACAAAGAAGTTAAAAAAAGGCAACCCCCTTGGCGTAATTTTGTTGCGGTTGCCCTACAAAAAGGTAACCCACTGGCGGCCATATTTTCTGCACTCTCCTACTACGACGCTCTGCATGCCAAACGTCTTCCGGCTTACATCATCCAAGCCCAGCGCGACTTATTTGGTGCTCATACTTACCAAAGATTAGATAAAACTGGGAATTTTCATACTAAATGGAATAATTAGTTACCCACTATGCAAATGAAAATTTAATGAAAATTTGCTGACGTAATGCGGCAGTGTTTCTGATGCCCTTCCCGTATATATATTTTATCACTGGAATGATGCGACACCAAAAAAATCCCGCCTTCTGTTTAAGAAGGCGGGATTTTTGTATTGAGATAATGTAAGAAATTCGATTACTCTGTACTTCTATCAAAGGTCTGAGCAATATCCTCACGAACAGTAGAGCGTCTGCGGGAGAATTCAGCAAAAGCGGTATCTTGGAAACCTTTAGAGACTGAATAAAGGAACTCATTAAGTACATTAGCCATGGATAGCATGGTAGTGCGTTTTCTCTTAACTGAGGTAATATCAATTTCCAGTACCAGACCAGGAAGGATGTGATAAGGGTTCACCCTAGACTCAAACTCTTCGAACTGGCTTTCCATAAAGCTGATACGGGTATCAACAATATTACGATCAGCAGGATAGTGATTACCAAATATACCTGCCACTTTCTTACGACTTTCAAAGATACGCTTTCTGAGTTCTTCAATCAGATGGACATCAGTGCGATTACTTTCCTCAACGATGGTACTTTTTGGTGGAACGAAAGTTATTTCATTCCATAGCTTAGGAGTAACCTCTTCTTCTTCCAGCTCAGTAGAGAACCACCTTAAAATTCCGCCAGTCTTTTTATTTTTCTCTGCATAATGGCGAGCGATATCATCGTAGTCTCTTTTGCCTGTGCGACCTTTGTAGTCTTCATATAGAATATTTACCACATCATAGACTTTAACAATCTCGGCTTGCATCTCTTGCATTTGGACATCGTACGCATTACGCATGGAACGTACTTGCTCAGCATCATAGTATGAAAGGCGAACAGCGTAGCGCTCATCAGGAAGATTGGTAACATCAGTATCTTCGTACTCACGAACAACAGCCTGACGGGCATTTTTGAAGTTTTCTACGTGTTGGTAACCCATGCGAGATGTGTCCAAAACGGCAGTGAGGTTATTAATAGCGGTATTGAACCCTCGGTTACGAATGTTCTCGTTATCGATTACACCCTGAATACTTTCACGTACATTAAGAGGATCATAATCGTCAGGATCTACCTCAGCCTGCAGGCCTTCAATACGATCCATGAAACGCTTAGCGACAAACTGGTACCGCTTAGACTGCTCATTTTCTGTGTCATCATCCAGGTAATTGTCAAGAGCCTTTATTTTTTCAAACATGGACTCGGTGGTGGTAAGTTCCTCTTTCCCTTCATCTATGAGGGTAGTGTTGAGCTCTTCCACTTCGCGTTCAATTAGTTCATGGACGTGCTTGCTAATGACATCCTTGATGATGGTTTCAGTAGGAATTTGATAGTGGTAAATAGGGCTAATCAGCTCTGAATCCAGAATGTTGATAGCCAGTTTCACATCCATCACATTTTTCGGCCTGTAGAAATTGTTCTTGAAAGAACACTTGGCGATGGCATAAGCATTTTCACCACGGACGAAAGCACCCACATCTGATTTTTGTCGCAACAAGGCATTAGTTTCATTTTCCAGTTCATACATGCCGCGCTGGATGTGTCCTTGAAGGTGACCATAAATATTGACAACGGACTTTTCCATTTCACCGGTGTTGAATTTCTCCAAGCCGCCTATTTTGTCTAGAATTTCTGAAATTTCTCGTGGAGTATAACGGTTGAGGGAACGATATTCCTCCTTATCTACCAAATCACGAACTTTTTTGGAAAGCTCATCCTCCATGGTGGTGAGATAGCGGTTGTACATATTCTGGAAGTTCTGGTTGAAGTAATTGTGTAACTTGGACTTGATGCTACCCATGATGTCCAATTTTTCCAAAACCTCAGGTGGAAGTTTGGCGTGGATGTGGTTGAGTGTCTTGTCCACTTCTTCATCAATAAGGAGCTTAGATTCCTCATATTCATTGCGATTATCCCGATTAAGACTGTTGCGCGAGCCAACAGCACTGGGTTTCTCAGGATGTATGAGATTGGGACCACGGGTAATAGTATCTCGAACCATAATTATTTACTCCAAAACGGAATCTTGCTGAACACGCATATTGCAGACATCTGCTTCATGCCATTAGGCTACATGATAACAAAAAAACCTACAAATAAAAACAACATTAAAAAATAGCCTCAAGAAACACGAAAACCAATCTGTACTCCTTGAGTGTCTGTACTCGGTACTACGCTTTTATACAATATACAAGAAAAAATACAAGAAAATTTAATTTTCTACTTAACCAACGAAGCATAGCACACGCGAGAAATTGATGTGTAATTTTTCTCCAATTGTCCATCTGTTTAAGTTTTAGAGTTAGAACCATCCAGACGATAGAATAAGGACAGATCTTTCCAACTCAACGTTACTGAGCCTTTGATGCCTGTAAATATCAGCTCAAATGGCTGATCTCCCAATTGCTGGCTCAAAACACCCTTTGCCAACTTGGTAAATGTTATTTGGTACACCTGCGTCCAACGGTCTAAAACCGTAAAATTTTTCTCTAGTAACTGATATTGTGAACTATTTTTTTTCAACTGCTTTATCTCCGTGGGAGGGTGCAGTCGTCCGTCATCATCTCTCAGAAGAATTCGCCATGGAGAATCATCATTGGTCAGATTACTACGCTTGTTGTTTCCTTCGTACACAAACACCAACATCTCAATGATATTATCAAAGGCCTTTACTTGTTCTGCATGCAACACGTCACTCTGCTTCTTAGACAACAAAAAATTATCCACATAACGCTTTACAGTCACCTCACGTAGTCGTCTATCCATAAAAACCGCATCTAATTCTAGAGCAGGACGAAAATTAATGTACAAATTTCCACTCCGATGAGTACGCTTAAATAACCTAGCTGTCTCATTATCACGATACTTCAACAAACTGCGTACAGTATTTGCCTTATACCGTTTCCGTGCTGTAGAGCATCCTGTAGTCCCTATCGTCCCTGCTATTGTCACTGCCAATAGGTAAAGTACTCCCATGTTAACCAATACTATAAGTTTCAACTTTACCTGCTGCCACATAACCACACACTTTGATAAATCAATTTTCATACCCAATACTCACTAAATATTAGAAAGTCACCGAAAAAGAAACTAGACACTAAACACTATTGCCCATATAATATCCAAGTTAAGTTGATTTTCAAAAAATGTTTTTATTTTTTCCGCATAAGCCGTATAATTTTTCATGGCATGATTCTCGTAGCTGGCTATATCTACGGCTTTTTAATATTTTCAAAATATGAGTATTTTTGTCCAGCGATTTTTATTATTATCTTACTAACCAAAAGGAAACTCCATGTCTGTTGAAACAACTATTGTTATCTTGGGATTATTGTCACTGCTGACGGCCTTTGTTTTTCTGAGGCAGGTCATAAAGCAAGATCCAACCAAAGGCATCCCCAAATCTCAGGCAGAACGAATGGTTCAAATTTCTGGAGCCATTTCTTTAGGATCACAAGCATTTCTAAAACGAGAATTTCGTCACATGCTGGTATTTATCATAGGGTTTGGCTTACTAGTGTTTCTGGTGGTAGATTTTGGCTCTGCATTTTCATTTGCTGTAGGGGCATTTTGCTCTATTGGGGCGGGATGGTTGGGTATGCGAGCTGCTACCGAGGGCAATATTCGGACTGCTGTTGCTGCTAGGCGTTCGCTGAGATTAGCTTTTCGTAGAGCATTCCAATCTGGTGCAGTAATGGGTTTTGGTCTGGTGGGCATTGCCCTGCTGGGCCTGATAATCATGTACCTTTTATATAAACCATTCATCAAAGATACTAGGCACTTGATGGAAGCTATAGCAGGATTTGCTTTAGGAGGCTCCAGCATAGCGTTGTTTGCCCGTGTAGGCGGAGGGATTTTTACCAAAGCTGCCGATATGAGTGCCGATTTAGTAGGCAAAATTGAACAGAACATCCCTGAAGATGATCCTCGCAATCCCGCTGTAATTGCAGATAATGTGGGTGATAACGTAGGTGATGTAGCTGGCATGGGTGCCGATTTATTTGGTTCTATCACAGAGAGCACCTGTGCTGCCTTAGTAATTGGAGCTACCATTTTTTCTACCGAATTAGCACTGCTTTACCCCATTACTCTCACTGCTTTTGGGGTGCCCGTGGCCTTGGTAGTTGCTTTTTTTGTACGTGCTAACACAGCACGCAGAGCAGAATCTGCCTTGAAATTCTCTTTGTTTGCCTCAACTGTCTTGATGGCCTTTGTGACTTTGATAGTAACTCTTTTTTCTTTGCCAGAAGAATTTGTCATAGGGGTGAAAAATATCTCACGAATGGGAGTTTATTTATCGGTGCTAAGCGGATTGTTATCAGGTTTGCTGATTGGCATCGTAACTGAATTTTACACCTCCTCCCACAAACGTCCGGTTCGTGAAATAGCTTCTGCTTCCCGTACTGGTGCCGCTACAAACATCGTGATTGGTATGGCACTCGGTCATCGTAGTAGCGTAATTCCCGTGATCCTGTTGGGTATCACAGTTTTCATAGGTTTTTCTGCGGCAGGAATGTACGGAATAGCACTGTCGGCTATCGGCATGCTGGGGGCAATTATCATGACCCTCACCATTGATGCTTTTGGTCCCGTTGCGGATAATGCTGGAGGCATTGCTCAAATGGCGAGCATGGACAGTGTCGTACGCCGCCGCACCGATGCCCTTGATGCCGCGGGTAATACCACTGCCGCGGTAGGTAAAGGATTTGCCATCGGATCTGCCGCACTGACTTCTTTAGCACTGATATTTGCCTTCTTGGTACGCTCAGGTATTGATACCCTTGATATTCTAAAACCAAGCGTCATTTCCCTGCTGGTGATCGGTGCCATGCTACCATTCTCCTTTACTTCCATGATGCTCAGAGCTGTAGGACGTACTGCCAAAGAACTTATTAACGAATCACGCCGCCAGTTTGCTACCATCCCTGGTCTTAAAAATGTATCAACAGAAGAAGATGATGATGGGGAAGAAGAAGAAACTTCCACCGTTCTTCCCAACTACCGCCGTTGCGTGGATATAGCCACTAAATCAGCCTTAAGAAATATGATTGTCCCTGCCATCCAAGTATTGCTGGTTCCTCTGGCGGTAGGTTTTTTATTTGGAGTGGAGCCTCTGGCAGGTTTGTTGATAGGTAGCCTTGCCTCAGGGGTGGTACTAGCTACCTCATCAGTTAATGCGGGTGGTGCGTGGGACAATGCTAAAAAATTAATTGAGCAAGGACATTTGGGTGGCAAAGGATCCGATGCTCATGCGGCTGCTGTCATTGGAGATACAGTTGGTGATCCACTCAAAGATACCTCCGGACCTTCTTTGAATATCCTTATAAAGCTACAGGCCATTGTTAGTCTGGTTTTTGCTCATAGTTTTGGAGAGGGGTTGTTTCAGGTATTCTTTGGTTAGATTGCCGGTTTTTGGAAAGCATCTCATCAATTTTTATTATTCATCATACTGATTCTAGAGACTACCGATGTTTTTAAGGTGTTGCATTTTCTGCGTTGAAACTCTGCCGTCTAAAATAATCTATGTAGCTGGGGGATTAGGAGTATCTTTAATACAGATATAAATAAAGACCTATCTTATCAAGGAAGAATATGGTAGGATTCCGTTGTGGATTGGGACCGATGGTGCCTGTCTGTAGGCTACATTGGCACCGTTTGGAAGCGTGATTTGATAGTATTGATAAAAATACATTACCAGCATTTATTTTTTCAGTGATTTTTTGATTACCTAACGCAAAGGAAGCAGATTATATGGACAAGCAGAAAGCCACCAGGATCAATACTCCCCCTGTATATAACCTCCAGCACTTAGATGCGGATGTGTTACGTGAAATTATTGCCAAGCTTGAAAAGATGCGTGCTGACAGCGAACAGGTGATAAATAATCATCTGCACAGCGAGTTTCCCGAAAACGTAGGCAAGGAGGTCGGAGATGCCCTAGACCATGCTTCTGAGGAACGTGATAGAGAAATGAACTTGATTATGCATCAACGCCATTTGCGCCGCTTGCAACATATTGAAGAAGCATTTGATCGTATGGCTCAAGGTACCTATGGCCTTTGTGAAGGAACTGATGAGGTTATCAATCCTCGTAGGTTGCTACTGATGCCGCTCACTCTCTATAGCTTGGAATTTCAGCAACAACAGGAAAGACTCATGGGACGCTCATTTTATGAAGAACAACTGGAAGGTGTTCAAGATTTAGAAGAGCAAGACAGCAAATAACCCAGCCACAGGCACGATCTCCGCTCAAAAACGAGCAGATTATGGTTTTCAGTGGGAATTGGCAACAATATCCAGCCAGTGATTCTTATGGAACTGTGCTACGGGTGGTAAGTTTTTAGCTGAACCGAACACTACTAGAAGCCATCTACGACTGTGATTACCGAGGTGTCAATACCTACGATGCTAGAACATGGCCTTTATCACTTGTATTTTTTTCTTTTGGATCCTGAGTACTGGTTTCGGAGCGAAAAATAAAGCCTGTTCCTTCAAAATACACTTCGTCTCCGGCCCTAAGATATCCTTGCTCCACCCGTCGTCTGTTGATGGTAATGTGAGCACGAGGGCTCAGTTGTACCAACTTGTAACGGTCACTGACACGCTCCAGTTTGGCATGCTTGAGAGCTACATCTGGGGATTTCAATACTAAATCGTTGATAGAAGAGCTACCAATAAACACCACATTTTTGGTAATGAAGAATACTTGTTCTCGATTCCTCGTAGAAATAAACGAAGGTGCTTGCTTTGGCATAGGCATCAACGGTTGACAAAAAGATATTCCTGTAGCTGTTGGCTCTGCGATAGACTTTTTACTGACAGACCATTGGTTGGGAGCCTTGTACACAGTAGACTTTGATCTGAGCATTGCCATAAATTTTGATATCAGGCTTGATGCCTCCTTAGAATGTGCTTCAAGATTGGAATCACGATACATTAGAGTAATTTCACCAAAATCCAGCACATCATATATCAGCAATTTTATGTGTTCCAGTCGACGGCGATTGTGCAACATAACACTGCGATTGTTTTTGTCTTCCAACATCACATTTCCCCGTGGGTCCTTCTTCATCAGTACCCGATTTAAGCCCCCAGAAATACGCAGTTGCGAATATTTCAACCGCTGGGAAATAAATTCCAAGTTACATGGTAATTGCGGAAGCGACAAAAAATGACGCTTCTCAGTAGGAGAAATAACCTCCAACCCAGGACTTTGCATATTTTTTATGTTCCATCCTTGCCGAAAGCATATCCAGCATATAACAAGCCCCAGCAAAGATAGGAGTATTATGACTACTTCCATTGAAATTGATGCACTAAAACTGTCTGTTGCCATCACCTGCTTAGGGAGCAACATTGTTACTGCAAATATCCCTGTAATCCTCCAATTAATAATCTTCAAATATGCAGCTATATTTATTATTCTTATTAACAAAACATTCATCACCAAAACCTAACTTAATATAAAAAAGGTGTCATAACTGACCTCAGCAATTTACTTATTACTGCTTCTAAACCCTTGTGTCCGACGTCCTCTGCCGTACTCTCTAGCAGCATCTTGTCCCCTGCTGTGCCTACCTCTATAACGGGAACTTCTGTTCCTTCCATATCTCCCCCGATTTTTCTGTCTTGCCGGGACAGAATCTTCTGTTGGTAGCTTGCCTCCCACTTGAAGCAGTGCGTCACCCAACTTAAGTAAATCTCCACTCTCTAATTTATGCTGTGCAAACTGACGATAATTAACCAATACTTCGCTCCTCTGTTGGTCACCTATCAGCCTATAGCATCCTTTAGAACTAGATACACAGCCATGAAAAGGGTAAACTCTAGCGTAATTCTCCAACACCACGTGGTTATCTGCATCCGCACCAATCTTTATTAGCTCGCCCCGCAGCGGATAACACATGTCCTCTAAGGGTCCATTTAGTACTCGCACCCAGCTACGAGCTAATAGCTTGGGTAACAAAATCCACCACCATAGCCATCCCACACTCCACAACCCTAATACAAATACCAACCATGGTAACAAGCTCAGTAATACCCAAGCCCACGCTCCACCAACTACAACACCCAGACCCCAGCTAAGCAAATAATGTTTTAACCCGCTCAGCCGATATTTTCGATACCCTCCACAACTCCCAGCAACCAATGCCAACAGCAAAGGCCAGAACCACTCTGGTCGCGACATCAAAAACGAAGCATAAAACGCCAGCCCACTCATTGCCGCTCCCTTAAATGCTCCATACACCCACCCCTTCAACCTACCACTCCCATGCTGATGCATCAACCGCCATGCCTCCCATAAACCAACCAATAGCGTCCCCCCTACCAACGGAACTGCCAGCCATATCCACAGCAGCTGCCACAACATTACAGCAAACACGCTCAGCAAAATTCCCCATATGCCCAACCTTAACCCCAACCTCAAACACAAACGCAGGTGCCAAGACATAATCATAATTTTTATCTTTCCATTTACAGGATACTTCACTAGCATTCAGCGGATGAAAACATGGTTTTCATTCACCTTCATCAAAAATATCCTAGTCTAGGCAAAATACCTATCTACAAAACTGCTATACTTATTAACTATTTTTTGGTTCATTTCTTTTTTAGCTTATCAAGCTATTTTCTAATTAACTTGATTCTACCGTACACGGTGGTTGCGACGGCGGATAAAAGCAGGAACATCCAGATTATTTGCATACAAGTTTTGGTTGTCATCGTTTTGATAACTAGAAGGAATGCTGGGCTCAGTTTCCAGTGGAGCTTCAGCGGCACCTTTATCCTCTGCTTGGCAAGCAATATCAGACACACTTGCCGTAGCATCTTTATCCGCTTCAAGAATTTCACTGACATTCTCCTTGTCAACGAAGGCCAAATGCTCTTCAGCTAAGCTGTCTGGCACAGACTTCAATTCGCCCAGGTGAGAATGATGATCTTCCACATTTTCTAATCTTTCCGATCTGCTGTTTTTATCTGTCCCTAGATAATAAACAGGCCCCGCTTCAGCAGTTCCCGTTTTCTGATCTTTGGTACTATCAAATCCTGTGGCAATTACGGTCACTTCCAGTTTCTCTTCAGGCATATCAGGCTTAATGTTGGCCCCAAAAATCACATTGGCATCTTTATCTGCTAATTCGGTGATGTAGCTCACTGCTTCATTTGCTTCCAGTATGCCTAGACTGGCGGAACCCGAGACATTAATCAAAATTCCCTTTGCTCCATCAATGCGGCAATCATCCAGCAAGGGGCTGTGGATGGCTTTTTCTGCGGCTTCCAGAGCCCTATTTTCTCCTTCTCCTACTCCAATACCCATAATCGCTTGCCCCATTCCACCCATTACAGTACGAACATCCGCAAAATCTAAATTGATGAGGGCATCTTTTGTAATAAGGTCAGAAATGCCCTGGATAGCCACCCGCAAAACATCATCTGCCATGCTGAAAGCCTCTAAAATAGAAGTCTCTTTACCCGAAAGACCCAAGAGATTATCATTGGGAATTACAATCAAAGTGTCCACGTGCTTTCTAATTTGGACAATGCTTTCCTCCGCATTACGACAACGAGCAGCCCCTTCAAAACGAAATGGCTTTGTCACCACACATACAGTGAGACAATTAAGCTCACTAGCTACTTCAGCTACTACCGGTGTCGCTCCAGAACCCGTGCCTCCCCCCAAACCGGCAGTGATGAACACCATATCAGCCCCTCTTAAACATTCCTTAATGCTATTCAAATCTTCCACCGCCGCCTCGCGACCCAAATTCGGTTTTGAACCTGCACCCAACCCCCGAGTACATTTTGGACCAAACTGTATCTTATATGGAGCATGAGAAGCATTTAGATCTTGTAGATCAGTGTTACCTACTACGAAATCAACTGAATCAAGGCCAGCTTCCATCATGCGATTGACGGCATTGCCACCTCCGCCTCCAATTCCTACCACCTTAATCAAAGGGGCATGTACACTATGTTCTTTGATGTCTTGAATCTGCATCCCTGCTGACATATCACTCAAACTCCTGTTATTACTGGGAAAACATACCTACTAAAACAAATCGTCCATCCAATGCCGCACATTACGAGTCATGCGTCCAAAGAAATGTGGTTCACGCATCATAAAAGGGTACTTGCGAGAATCACCATTTCCTTGGGCATAATGCAACAATCCGGTAACTGTGGCGTAGGCGGGCGAATGAATCATATCATCTAGGCCACTAATCCTACGTGGATAACCTACCCGTGCAGGAAGTTCCATCACTTTATGTGCCAAATCATCAATCCCCTCTAGTAGTGCACATCCCCCTGTTAAAACTACTCCTGAGGCAATCATACCGTAACATCCTGCTCGGCGAATCTCTGCATCCACCAATTCAAAAATCTCACATAATCGCTCTTCAATTACGATCGCCAACACTCGCCTGTCCATATTACGCTCCCGTCTACCTCCTACAGACGGTACCTGTATGGTGTCATAAGACGGCACCATGTTGCGCATAGCGACCCCGTGTTCATGCTTAATCAGCTCTGCTTCTGGCAATGGTGTACACAAACCAATGGCCACATCGTGCGTTATGTGATTCCCCCCTACTGCCAAGACTGCCGTGTGGACAAGGTTGCCACCTGAATACACTACCATGTCCGTTGTTCCGCCGCCGATATCTAATAACACCACCCCTAATTCCTTTTCATCCTTACTCAATACTGCACCCGCACTAGCCAGGGGCTCCAATGCAATGTCAGCTACCTCTAAACCGGCTGAGTTACAGCACTTCACAATATTTTGCCCGCTGGTAGCCGCGCATGTGACAATATGTACATCCACTTCCAAGCGTATCCCTGACATTCCCAATGGACTTTGAACTCCATCTTGGTCATCTACAATAAAATCCCGAGGCAGAATATGCAAAACTTCTCGGTCCGATGGAATGCTGATAGCTTGTGCTGACTCTATAGTTCTACGAATATCATCTTCTGAAATTGTGCCATTTTGTACTGCTACCATGCCGTGCTCATTTGTTCCTTGAACATGCTGACCTGCTATGCCTACATAAACACTCTTTAATGGTGAGCCACACATACGCCCACATTCTGTTACTGCACCACGCACTGCCCCCACCGCTTTTTCTATATTTACCACCACTCCCTTACGCATCCCATCGGAGGGAACCTGCCCAAAACCTATCGCACGCAAATCCCCTGCTACGGTCACCTCTGCCGCCAACGCACACACCTTTGTTGTGCCTATATCTAATCCTGCTACAACTAAATCTCGTTGACGCATTGCTGTACTTCCTTGTTAAGCGTCCGTTAAACTTTCTTGCTATGCTTCTTTATTGCCAATTTTTATCTAATCTCAAATTGACACCCTTCCAAAACAAGCATCCTTCCCTACCACCGATATAACCTACAATACAAAAAGTCAATTTATTCTTGCGGGATAATACATAATCTCTAACGTTTTTTGTTGCCAAACGAGGTGAGTTATGGTCTACACTTAGGGGATGTGATCCCAGAGTTGCACTAGCAGGTATTTTGAATAGACGATCTGGCACGCATTTTTTGTTTTGAGTTCAAATGATTATTAATTAGTGATTTTTTTTTTTATTATGCCAAGATCATTAAAAAAAGGACCTTTTGTAGACCAACACTTGTTGGCCAAGGCTTTGCGTGCTAAGGAAACCAATGAAAGACGCTTGATTCGTACTTGGTCCAGACGTTCCATGGTGTTGCCTGATTTTGTGGGCTTGAATTTAGCTGTCTATGATGGACGCAAATTTATACCGGTGTCTGTTACCGAGAATATGGTTGGTCATAAGCTAGGGGAATTTGCTCCTACTCGTACTTATCGTGGCCATACCACTAAATCAGATGCCCGTGCCCAGAGGCGCTAAACCTAAAAATTGCCATGAATGCAAAACCCCCTCATATCAGATCAGACGGTACTAAGGCGAACCCGAAAGATCCTCTCAATAAGGCCGTTGTAAAAGCATCCGTGGAGCAAAGAGACGCGGATAGAAAAGCCAATAAAAAAACCATTTCTGAGCAAATACCTCAGGTTGCCGAAACTTCTACTGGTGTTTTGTATCGGGCAGTATTGCGTAATTTCCACACTTCTCCTCGCAAGGTGCGATTGGTTGCAGGGTTGATTCGCAATCAGAATGTGGTACAGGCACTGGGAATTTTGGATAATGTGAAAAAAGGATCAAGCCCAGCAGTGAAAAATCTTTTGAAGTCAGCTATTTCCAATGCAGAACGAAGTAGCGGTGGAAGTGTAAAATTGGAACAGTTAAAAATAAAGTGTATTTTCGTCAATCAGGGCCGCACACTAAAGCGATGGCGAGCCAGAGCATATGGAAGATCGGCTCCAATCCGGAAGCGTTCCTGCCATGTAACCCTGAAGGTGGGTTAGTTATGGGTCAAAAAGTACATCCTATAGGCATGCGTCTAAGCCTTACAAAACAGTGGCAGAGTAAGTGGTTTGCTGAAAGTGATTACGCCAGGTTACTTAATATTGATCTTGGTATAGAGAAATACATTCGCAAACACCATAAGAATGCCGGTATTTCTCGGGTAGAGACCGAACACACCTCTCAGCAGATGACTGTTAATATTCATGCCTCTCGGCCAGGGATTATCATTGGTCGCAAGGGCGAATCTGCCGATGTTCTCAAGCTCCAGCTAACCCAGTTGGCTAAATGTCGGGTAAAGGTGAATATCAAGGAAGTGCGTCGCCCGGATATTGACGCTCAACTGGTAGCAGAGAATATCGCTGGTCAGCTGGAAAGGCGAGTTACATTTCGTCGGGCTATTCGCAGAACTTTGGCCAACACCATGCGTTTGAACGTACAGGGGTGCAAAATAATGGTGTCGGGCCGCTTAAATGGAGCAGAGATGTCTCGGTGCGAGTGGGTGCGTGAAGGGCGTATTCCTCTACATACCTTGCGGATCAACATTGATTATGGCACCGCAGAGGCGGCCACCACTTTCGGCATCATAGGGGTAAAAGTGTGGATTTACAAGGGAGAAGAACATAACCAGCCGCGTGCCGCCTTCCGCCGTCGTCCTGGTGATCCTGCTGCCGATAACAAGACTAGTTGATGAATCTGTTATGTTAATGCCTAAACGCACCAAATTTAGAAAACAAATGAAGGGTCGCCTGCGCGGGAAAGCCCAGCGAGCCAACAAGTTGTACTTCGGGGCTTATGGGTTGCAAGCAGCCCAATCTGGCATGATGACTGCGAGACAAATAGAAGCAGTACGACGCACTTTGGCACGGCAGATAAAAAGAAAGGGTAAAATTTGGATTACCATTTTCCCCGACAAGCCCATTACCCAACGCCCTGCAGAAGTTCGTATGGGAAGCGGTAAGGGTGCTGTTGATCACTGGTCGGCAAAAATAAAGCCGGGTCGGGTGTTGTTTGAAATGGACGGTGTGGAAAAATCAATTGCTGTGGCTGCTTTGCGGGCTGCTTCTTATAAATTACCATTTGCTTGTAATGTGCTCAGCCGGGTTTAGCGTAACCTAGAATGGATAGTTCATGGAAAAAATTGGAAAATTGAGGGATATGTCCATTTCAGATATCAAATCTTTGCTGGATAAAAGTGAAAAACAACTATTTCAGGCATGTTGTAGCAAGTCTGTAGGGCAGCAAACCGATACTAGCCAGATCCCTAAGTTACGTCGTAGCATCGCCCGTATAAAAACCCTGATAAGAGAACAAGAAATCAAAGATGTCTCAAATAAAAAGTAATGCTACAGAACGCCTGACGCGAAAAACCAGGCGAGGCACCGTTGTCAGCAACAGCATGGATAAATCTATTGTGGTACGGGTGGAAAGAATAACCGTTCATCCTCTTTATAAAAAGACTATCCGCCGTAGCAAACGCTATCACGCCCACGATGAAAATAATGAGTGCCAAGTGGGTGATACTGTCAGCATTATGGAATGTCGTTCTCTGAGTCGTACCAAACGCTGGCGACTTATCAAGGTGCTCATTTCTACCCAAAAATCTAAAGATATTCAGCCAACAGGATAATCAATGATACAAGTACAGTCCCGTCTGAAAGTTGCTGATAACACTGGTGCTACCCTGCTGATGTGCATAAAGGTGCTGGGTGGTTCAAAAAGAAGATACGCTTTCTTGGGCGATGTAGTAGTAGCTTCTGTACGCGAGGCTGTACCTAATAGCCGCATCAAAACGGGTTCGGTGGTACGTGCGGTAGTTGTACGCACGGCAAAAGAAGTAGGACGACAGGATGGCTCTTACATTAAATTTGATGAGAATGCTGCTGTGCTGATTGATCCCAAGCGAGAGCCCATTGGTACCCGTATTTTTGGTCCTGTAGCCCGGGAATTGAGAGCTAAGCGCTTTATGAAAATAGTATCCCTAGCACCAGAAGTTATTTAGTGTCTAATTCCACTGATAATGGATTTTTTGCTTAACAAAGTTTTATCTAAGTTGCTCAACCTTATTATCGCCCTTTGTTCTAATGCCTATTACCAAACAACCTCCGCTGAGTAAAAGACCCTTTCGCATTGGCGATGAAGTCCAAGTCATCACTGGCAAGGACAAGGGGAAGACAGGTAAGGTCCAACGCATTAATGTAAGGCAACACACCGTCATCATAGAGGGTATCAACCTTTGTAAGCGACACAGTAAACCTCGCAGTCAAGGAGAAAAAGGGGGCATTTTCCCTATAGAATCGCCCGTACATATTTCAAATGTTAAGGTGTTGTTAAAAAATTAAGTATTTTTATTAACTTTCTTTATTTTCTTATTTCGTCCATGGCAGTTGCTTCCAGAAAAATTAATAAACCTAGGTTAGCTGAGAAATATCTCAAGCAGGTATTTCCAGCTATGGTAAAAGAATTTGATTATGACAACCCCAGCCAAACTCCAGCCGTGGTGAAAGTTACCCTCAATGTGGGTGCTGGTGAGGCGTCCCACAATGCCAAAGTTCTGGATCACGTGCAAAAAGAACTGACGCGAATTGCGGGGCAAAAACCGGTGCTAACCCGTGCCAAAAAATCCATTGCATCTTTCAAGATTAGAACAGGCATGCCCATCGGCATGATGGTCACTTTAAGGCGAGAACGCATGTGGTACTTTCTTGATAAGCTGTTAACCATTGCTTTGCCTCAAGTAAGAGATTTTAGAGGCGTCCCTCGCAAAAGTTTTGATGGCAATGGAAATTACACTATCGGTTTGAAAGAACAATTGATATTCCCTGAACTAGATTTTGATGATATTGAAGGCATACGTGGCATGAACATTACTTTTCATACCACTGCCCTTACCAACCAGGAAGGCCTCAGATTGCTGGAATTATTGGGACTTCCCTTTCGTAGGCAGTAGTCTCTTATATTTTGACCTTTGACAAATTATAAGCAATTTTAGTCTGGTTTATTTTGCAAAATTCTGTGGATCATCACTGCATATTATTAAGGAAATTTTTATGGCAAAAAAGAGTCTTATCGCTAAAGCCCGCCGCCCTGCAAAGTTTAGTTCCCGTGCCTATAATCGCTGTGGACAATGTGGTCGAGCCCGTAGCTTTATGAGGAAATTCGGAGTTTGTCGGCTTTGTTTCCGTAAATTGGCTCTTCAAGGACGGCTACCGGGTATCACAAAATCAAGCTGGTAATTGTTTTCATATTTCTTAAAATAATATTTTATTCCGATTTATTTTTCTAACAAGAATAATCCTATGTCCATGAATGACCCCATCGCTGATTTTCTTACTCGCATTCGTAATGCGATAATGCGTGAACAAAAGCGAGTAGAAGCACCTCTTTCTGGCATGAAAAAACAAATAGCATGCGTGCTGGAAACCGAAGGATTCATCAATAGCTGGAAGCTTACTAAAGATGGACGCCAGCACCCTTTAATTCAATTGAACCTTAAGTATACCTCAGCTGGTGAAAGTGTGATTCGGGGCTTGAAGCGTGTCAGCAAACCTGGTTTGCGTAAGTATCATGGTGCTCAGCATATGCCCTTAGTTTTCAATGGGCAAGGAATTGCCATTGTCACTACTTCCAAAGGCTTACTTACAGATGCCGAATGCCGTTTTCAAAAAATGGGTGGAGAAATCCTATGCGAATTTTGGTAGATTGTTCCAGTATCTAGACAGCTGATTGAATCTGTAAATTTTTTAAGAGAATTTATTTAAGGCACCAATATTTTGAGCAAAACAACATGTCCCGAGTAGGAAAACAGCCCATCCCCCTTCCCGAAGGGGTAGATGTGGAGTGTGGCGGAAGGACAGTATCTGTAAAAGGTCCCAAGGGTGAGCAGCACATGAATTTGCATCCCTTGGTTGCCGTAGAGCAACTAGATCAACAACTTCATTTGCGTGCTGATTATCAAAACAACCTCCGTGCGCGAGCTATGATGGGTACTACTAGGTCCGTGTTAGCTAACATGGTTAAAGGAGTTTCAGAGGGGTTCACTCGCAGGCTCAAATTGATAGGAGTTGGCTATCGTGCGGCTGCGAGTGGTAATTACCTAGAATTAAGCTTAGGATATTCTCACCCTGTTAAGTTGGAATTACCTCAAGGGGTTTCGGCAAAAACAGAAAGCAATAACACCCTGATTACTCTTTCTGGAGATAATTTGGTTAGTATAGGGCAATTTGCAGCCCAGATTCGTGCTTGGCGTCCACCAGAGCCATACCTGGGTAAGGGTGTTAGCTACGAGGGTGAACGTATTCTGAGAAAAGCTGGAAAATCTGGCAAAAAATGATTTCAAACATACCTTTTTTATCGCCCTTTAAGCCTGATAACTTCCTACGATAACCAAACTTAGCAGGCATATTTTTAGACCGTTAAATCTTTTACCCCATAAGGATCCATGACACATTCTTTCAGCAAACTATTTAGAAGACAAAGACGTAAATGGCGAGTTCGCAAAAAGATATCAGGAATTGCCTCGCGGCCGCGTTTAAGTGTATTCCGTTCACTACAACATATCTATGTTCAAGCCGTCGACGATGTCCACGGAAAGACTGTGGCTTCTGCTTCTACTGTAGATAAGGATTTACGGGTTCAAATGTCCAATAAAACAGGCAACACCCAAGCTGCCAGCCTGATAGGAGAGACGATTGCCAAACGCCTAAAACAGAAAGGTATTTCTAAAGCAGTGTTTGATCGCAATGGTAACTTGTATCATGGGCGGGTGAAGGCTCTGGCAGAAGCTGCTAGAAAAGAAGGCTTGCAATTGTAACTAGTTTGTAGATTTTTGGTGTAAAATATAAACACTGATAGCTATTTATTACATTTTGTCTAGAGTAATTTGAACATGAGCGAAGATAATAAATCTAAATCTGTAGCAGAAAAAAATGCTGTTGATAGGGCTGAAGAGGATGCAGTCACCAAGGATAAGGCGGCGGCTCAGGAAGCTATAGTCAAAGCAGCAGCAGTTAAAGCAATAGTAGCCAAGAAGAAGGCTGTTGCCAAAGAAATTGCTACTAAAGCGACATTAGCCAAAACATTGCCATCTAAAAAAACGGTAGCTGAACAAAAGAAAATAGCCGGAGATGCCGTAGTCGGAAAATTAGGAACCGCGGGCAAAGGGCCTGCTCTGGGAAAAGGTATGGATGTTTCTGGACTTAGTGTTTCAGATGATGTACCTGAGTTGATAGAAAAAGTGATTAAAATTAATAGGGTGGCTAAAGTGGTGAAGGGCGGGCGACGGTTTAGTTTTAATGCTCTAGTGGTGGTGGGAGATGGTCAAGGGAAAGTGGGGAGTGCCCTAGGTAAAGCTAATGAAATCACCGATGCCGTACGCAAAGGGGTGCAAAAGGCCTCCCACAACATGAGAAAAGTAGCCATTCATGGGCGGACTGTGCCGCATGCGGTGCGGGCTTCTTTTGGTGCCAGTAGGGTTGTAATTAAGCCTTGCCAGCCAGGGCGAGGTATTATTTCATCTGGGGTGTTGCGTGCTGTAGTGGAAGCGGTGGGTATTCACGATATCAGCGTGAAAACTCTGGGTAGCAACAATCCATATAACTCCGTGAAGGCCGCACTGGGGGCACTCTATGAATTAAAAACTTTCAAGGAAATTGCAGAGCGACGCGGTTTTTCAGAAGATCGTTTGCGACAGTCTGCTAAAACATCTGCTACTTAGGTTGCCTTTATTACATTATATTACAGTTACAAACAATGAAAAAAAAGCTTCGCATCAAGCTCACAAAAAGTGCTATCGGGTTTGCCAAGCAGCAAAAAGAGACCCTAAAATCACTGGGATTGAATCGCATTAATCAGATTAGAGAGATAACGGACACTCCTCAAATACAGGGGATGCTGTTTAAGGTACGCCATCTGGTAGAAGTTACAGGAGAAGCTGTATCTAGTGGTGCAAAAGTTGCTAGTGAACAAGTTTCTACCAAAGTGGAAACTTTAAAAAAAATGCAAACGCAAAGGGCATCTAATCAAAAAAAATATGCTCCTAAGAAAAGTTCTCCAGAAAAAGAGACTAACAAAAAGGCAACTACTAAGGGAGGCACTGCCAAGCAAGCTACTGGTGCCAAAATAGCAAAGGCAACCCCAAAAGTAGACAAGTGAAAAATCTGTAAAATCATAGACATCTAAACCGCATACTTTATTAGACCATGGAACTTCATAATTTAAGAAACACCCCCGCATCTACAAAAAAATCCCAACGCAAAGGTAGAGGACGTGCCAGCACCCTCGGTAAAACCTGCGGTAGAGGACAAAAAGGCCAGCACGCAAGAGGTACTGTAGCTCCCGGCTTTGAAGGCGGACAAACTCCCCTGCGAAGACGCCTCCCCAGACGAGGTTTTAATAACCACCTATTTCGTACTAGATACTGGGTCATCAACCTCAGAACCCTTCAGCATGTAGATCTCGTAAACAAAAAAGAAATTCACCCCCAAGATCTCCAAAACGCCCGTGTTATCCGCAATCTCAAGCGACCTGTCAAGCTTTTGGCAATGGGGAATATCACTCAACCTATTACCATCAATGTTCATAATTTTAGCGGTGCCGCGGTAGAAAAAATTAAGGCTGCAGGTGGTCAAGCAATTGTGATAAAAAAAGCACTTCCAACTACTAAAAAATCCCTACAACAAGAGTCTAATAAAAAATAGACATATCCTTCTTCCAATAACCTACTTTCTAGAAATTAAGTATGCTGGGTCCCTTTAGAGATGTGCTTCGCATTGAAGAACTGCGAAACAGAATCATATTTGTATTTTTGATGCTGATGGTTTTCCGCCTTGGCGCACACATTCCCACCCCAGGAATTGATAGACAAGCCATGGCCGCTTTTTTCCAATCTCAGGCAGGAGGGATTTTTGATTTTTTTGATCTCTTCTCGGGCGGTGCTTTGCAAAGACTCACAATATTTGCATTGGGGGTCGTTCCCTATATCAGTGCGTCTATCATCATACAGCTATTCACAGTGGTTTTTCCGTACCTAGAAAGACTAAGCCGTGAGGGAGAACTTGGACGTAGGAAAATTACCCGCTACACCCGCTACAGCACTATTGGGCTTAGTTTAGTGCAAAGCTTCGGCATTTCTGTTGGGCTACAAAGTATGTCGGCTCCTACGGGAGTGCCTGTTGTCTTGGATGAGATGCCAATTTGGGGGTTCAGACTACTAACAGTTATTACTCTCACTGCAGGCACTGCTTTCTTAATGTGGATCGGAGAGCAAATTAACGAACGTGGAATCGGCAATGGCATTTCAATGATTATTTTTGCAGGAATTGTGGCTTCTATCCCCACTGCTATATTGAATACCTTACGTCTTGTTCAAGCAGGTGAGATCAGTGCAATTATTCTTATCCCCATTGGAGTGATTATGATTGCAGTTGTTTTTGCCATCATATTTATGGAAACCTCCATCCGCAAAATTACCGTCCAGTACGCCAAAAGGCAGCAAGGAAGACAAGTAATGGCAGGTCAAAGCTCTCATCTCCCTCTGAAAATTAATTCTGCGGGTGTTATTCCTCCTATTTTTGCTTCTTCAATACTGGCTTTTCCTGCCACCATCACTAGTTTTATTCAAGCCCCATGGGTACAGAAAATTAGCACTCAACTTTCTCCCACCGCTTTTTTATATAATTTTCTATATGTGATAATGATTTTCTTTTTCTGTTATTTCTACACCGCTATTCAATTCAACCCGGTTAAAATATCAGATGAAATGAAACGCTTTGGGGGCTATATCCCTGGTATACGTCCTGGTGAAAAAACTGCCGAGTATATCAACCATGTTCTCACCCGTATAACTTTCGGAGGTGCTATCTATTTAGCCACCATTTGTGTGATGCCCGTTATTCTATTTAATCTGCTTAATGTTCCTTTTTTCTTTGGCGGCACAGCTTTGTTAATTGTAGTTGGAGTGGGCATAGATACTATGCGTCAATTGGAATCCTTCCTGCTTAACCGTAATTATGACGGATTTCTGCAAAAAGGAAAAAAACGAACAGGAATGCGAACCCTTAGGGTATAAATAATCTCCTGCCTGTTAATTTTCTGTCCTTACATATGCTGAAAATCCATGCGAACGATCTTCTTAGGACCACCAGGATCTGGAAAGGGTACCCAAGCCAAATGTATGCAAAAGCGCTTTGGTGTCCCTCAATTGTCTGCGGGCGATTTTTTGAGAGAAGCCATTAAACAAAAAACTCCTCTGGGTATTGAGGTAGAAAAGTTTTTAGACAGCGGCCTCCTAGTACCCGATAGAATTGTGATTGATCTAATTTTAGATAGAATTCAGCAATCTAGTGCTTCATTGGGATTCATTCTGGATGGCTTTCCCCGCACAATTCCCCAAGCAGAAGCCATGGGGGAAAAATTAGCATCTCTGAAAAAATCTCTAGATTTTGTGGTTAGTTTTGAACTGGACCAAGATCTACTGTTGAAACGATTATCTGGTAGAAGGATCTGCCCCAACGGCCACGGCGAATGGCATGTGGAATTTAACCCTCCACCACAAAAAGATACCTGTCCAGTTTGCCGAACGACCATAATCCAAAGGGTAGATGATCATCCAGATAACGTGCAAACCCGTCTGGATGCTTACCAAGAAAGCACCTCGCCGTTGAAAATGTTTTATCAACAGCAAGGACTATTGCGTACTGTTCAAGCAGATGGCTCGTTGGATAAGGTCAGTGAACGCATCGCAGTGCTTTTTGAAGGTATTTCACCATAAATTCTAGTCATTCATAGTAGCGTACTCGGCTTAGAGGTTGTTTTTTGATAGCTGGGTATGCTTTGATCGGTGGGGGTTCGTTTTCGTTTGCCAGTTAGGAACATCATTTGAGCAAAGAAGACCACGTTGAAATGGCAGGAACTGTACAAGAATCTTTGCCTAATGCTATGTTCAGAGTAGAGCTGGAAAACGGCCATAAGCTGTTAGCTCATATTTCAGGTAAGATGCGTATGCATTACATTCGCATTTTGCCTGGGGATAAGGTAAAAGTGCAGGTTTCCCCTTATGACCTTAGCCGGGGAAGAATTACTTATCGCGAAAAATAGCAAGAATGTATTTATTGACATTGTTTTTGCAATGCTGTAGCGGTCACAGAGTACTCCTCCTGTTGCTGGGGGTTAAATTATCTATCTAGTAGGCAGAAAAATGAAATTAACACTCACGGCTTTAACAACTGTATTTGTTATGTTGTTTAGTTCTTCTTGTGCAACCTTATTTAATTCAAATTTGCAAACCGTCAGTATTGCTGCATCAAACAATAAGCCTTTTGTGGGCAAGGTGAATGGGTATTCATTCAGTGGCCCTGGTCAGGTAAAAGTGTCTCGTAGCCGTAATGACTTAGTTATTAATACTAGTACAAAGGGTTGTGTTGCTTCTACCGTGGTGGCTGCAAAGGTTTCTAGTATATTCTGGCTGAATGCTTTAAATTTATTCATTGCTGCCCTGGATGATTATGCCTCTGGAGAGATGTGGGAATATGACGCAGTTGTTATTCAGTGCAACTAATTAGGAGAAATAAATGAAATTAAAACTCACCGCTTTAGTAGCTGTATTTGTTATGTTGCTTGGTTCTTCTTGTGCAACCTTATTTAATTCAAATTTGCAAACCGTCAGTATTACTTCGTCTAACGGTAAGCCTTTTGTGGGCAAGGTGAATGGGTATTCATTCAGTGGCCCTGGCGATGTAAAAATATCCCGTAACCGTAATGACCTAATTATTTCTACTAGTACAAAAGGTTGTGCTACTTCTACCGTGGTGCCTGTAAAGGTTTCTAGTCTATTCTGGCTGAATGCTTTAAATTTATTCATTTATGCCCTGGAAGATTATGGCTCTGGAGAGATGTGGGAATATGACGCAGTTGTTATTCAGTGCAATTAATTAGGAAGACAGGGGTTATTTGCCAGAGGTGAAGAACCTCCCTTTCTAGGGTTTGGATTGCTTGCCTTCTTTATTTAGTACAACTGCCGCACGGATGGCAAAGTAGGTCAGGATTAAATCTGCTCCCGCCCTACGGATGGCTAGTAGTGTTTCTAGCATTGCTTTTTCTAAATCCAACCAGCCTTTTTCTGCGGCAGCCCAGATCATGGCGTACTCACCGCTAACTTGATAGGCAGCCAAAGGTAGTAGCACTAGCTCTCTCACCGAGCGGATCACGTCCAAACAAGGCAGTGCTGGCTTGATCATCACTATGTCTGCAGCTTCAGCTACGTCTAACAAAACTTCGTGAACAGCTTCACGTCCGTTGGCGACATCCATTTGATAAGAAGAACGGTCGCCAAATTGTGGGCTGCCTCCTGCGGCATCCCGAAATGGACCATAAAAGGAAGACGCAAATTTTGCAGAATAGGACATTATTGGAATGTGAGAGGCCCCTTCTTTGTCCAAGTACTTTCTCATTGCTTCCACGCGTCCATCCATCATATCCGAAGGGGCTACCATGTCAGCCCCAGCTCTAGCGTGTGCCAAAGCCATTCTATTGAGTACAGGCAAAGTAGCATCGTTAAGAACGCGTTCTTGTTTTACCAAGCCGCAGTGTCCGTGAGATAGCCACTCACAAAGACAAACATCGGTGATGACTACCATGTCAGGCAATTGCAATTTTATGGCTCTGATGGCTTGAGGAATGAGTCCCTCGGGGTCGGTGGCATGGCGTCCTTGTTCATCTTTTTTCTCAGGAACACCGAATAAGATTACTGACTTGATGCCTACCTTCCATGCCCGGGTAGCTTCTTTAGCAATTTGGTCGACAGAAAGGCGAAACACCTCTGGCATAGAAGCAATTATTTTACGTATTTGTTTTCCATGAACCACAAACAAGGGGAGAATAAGCTGGCTAGCCTGAAGATTATTTTCACGCACCATACAACGCAAGGTTGGGTTTTCACGCAATCTCCGCTTGCGAACAGCGGGAAAGATAGCTGAAGGAAATAAAGGTGATGCCATATGGATAACTTGCCTGTGGTTAGGATTCTAGTTGTATTTGAATTTCAGCCCCTTGATGCAGATTCCAGTGTTTCCAAACAGATTTGCAGAATATAGCTAATTCTAAGTATCCGCTGCTATTGAATAAAGCTCCCACCTCATCTTTCTTTAATAGCTCGCTGTAATGAGTGCAGGTACGAGCATAATTTTTACCACATTGAATGGTTTGGATTTGCCTCAGCTGAGGTAGGTCTTCGCGGGTTATGTCCGTAATACAGTTACCAAAGCGATCTGGTAATAATGCGTGTCCTATTAGCCAATTACCCCTTTTTATCGGGTTAGTAAGCTTAATGCGGTTATAGTCTTCTATTTCTTGTCCAAGGGAACTCAGAGCAGTACCTTGTAGTAATTTTACTGCGAGGGGAACAAATAGATTGAGGCCGTCAAAGGTGGTTGTTTTTTCCTTGGAATTATTAGGTGACAAAGCTTGCCTGTCTATAGCCCATACTTGCGAGATGCCTTGGTGTTCTGCTGCCAGAGTGAGTACCCCGTTATCGGGGCCAATAAACCATCCTTGAGGTGAGCAAATAGCGAGAGCTTCCCTATCAGATCCTACTTCTGGATCTACTACTGCCATATGAATAGTTCCCTGTGGCCACTCAGGGGCAGCACGACGCAAACACCAAGCGGCGGCATAAATATCTTGGGGGGGATTGTTATGGCTGATATCATAAACAAGTGCTTGAGGGGCTAATCGTAATAAACGTCCTCGCATGGCTCCTACAAAGCCGTCATTGTCGCCAAAATCGGTTGTCAATGTGATGATGCCACAGGATTTCATGCATTATCCTTTGCTTTTTTTCTTATCATGAATCTGTGCCGTAGAAGAAGCTGAAGCAGATAGTTTTAGCCGCCATGCATGTCCCTTAATTTTTCCCCAGAGCACAGGATGTTCGTGGTTGCTATCATGAAAACCTAGGGCTGTTAAGAAATCTTGGCCTGTTTGGTTTTCTTTTTCTATTCCCTTCACCAATTCCTGCAATCCTTGGCGAATGGCCAGATCTTTTACCACTTTCATCATTCCTCTTCCTAATCCACGACGGCGAAAATGTTCATGTGTTCCACACCAGCATAATTCCATCACAGAGCCACTTTTATCCCAGCAAACGAGTACCCCTCCCGCCAAACCGAATGAATCTCCCTGTATCAGCTGAGCGACCAATACAGCTGAATTCGGCTGTAATAACAAGTGAAGCAATTGTTCAAACGACGGCATCAATTTAGGTGGACAACAGCGATGCATTAAAAAATAGAGGCTGTCTATGTCTTTTCTTTCAAACGCACGTATCCGAAATATCATTCCTCCGCGAGCATTGATTACTATGCAGGGGAGTGCCGCCTTTCTCTTTTCGGTTGAAGACGCATCTTGCTGGGTAATGCGATTATCAATTTGTTGCTTGCTGGTCTGGTTTCCCTTGGAATGAGAGGGCAAAGACTCGCTGAATGTTTTGGGTGGTGACATAGGTTATTTCTGTTGCAGTGAGATGCTTTAATTTAGCTAGGCAATCCCGGACAATACATACATTCATCGGAGTATTGCGTTCACCTGCTAGTGGTCCTAAAGCAGGGCTATCGGTTTCTAAGGCTAAGGCATGCAATGGCAATGCCCTTACCATCCTTTGCTTCTGTTCAGAATGTATCACCGTTGCAGGTACCGAAAAAACGTACCCCATTTCGGCTCCTAGCATTGCGTGTCCTGCTTTGCCGTCAAAGGCATGCATCAGTACCTGTTTAGCACCCATCCTTAGTAGCAGTTCCAGAGTCCGCTTGCCGCAGCTTCGTGAATGAACATTCAATGGCAGTCCAAGATTAATTGCCACGTGTACTAATTGCTCAAATGCTTCACGTTGCAGATGCCTTCTTTCCCTTGTGCGGCAAACAAAATCATCTAATCCTACCTCGCCTATTCCTCCCCTTCCTTTTATCTCATTTGCGTGATGTTCAATTTGCAAGATTACCCTCTCCCAATCTTGCTTGGTAGGCAGAGGCTTGGAATCAGCAAACAAATCGGGATGGAAACCCAGAAAAGGCAACAAAAAAGGAAGATTTGTGTTCTTGCTTGCCTGTTGCTTTACCAAATTTAACACCTTCTCATTTTCATCTGCATTCTGTCCGACCACCACGATTCCTCGTACTCCTGCCTTAGCGGAAGCTTGCAAAACCAGGGGAAGGTCATTTGCAAAGGAATGGTCTATTAAGTGAGTGTGTGCATCTAACATCAACAATCATTAAAAAATGCCTCATTGCTTTGTACAATTGGCCTTGCCATTATTTTTTCTACAAAAATATGGTTGACTACAATTTACCATTGACTTGGTAGTTATGAACGCAGTTGTACTCGGAGTTGCTGAAAGTGTTTTTTGGCGGAGTTGGAAAGCTGGATGGCAACTGCTGTGGGCAGGGAAGTGGTTTTTTTAGGTAGTTGAGAAACGTGCTGGAAGCGAAATGCTTTGATGCTCTGCGAGCCACATAGTTTTTGGATCGCTTGCGACAGGTGTGGTTGCATGAGCTGGAGTTCATATGTCCAGGTGGGGTTGGTAGAGCCTATAAACAGAGTACCTTTGACTAATTTAATGGGTGCAGAGGAGCGTACAATATCTGGATTGTTGACGATGGTATTCCAGTGGTCACAAATTACCTGGAAGATGAGAGTACGGTAGTGTTCTGGACTATCCAGCACGGTTTTTAGCACCATACTTATAGGCGTAGGTGGGTGTTGTGAAGATGACATCCGTATCTTTTTTCAAATGCTATTTTAGTTGAAGAAGATAGTGGTGAGAAAGTGGAATAAATGTGCAGATGGTTGCTGAAGGTTATTGTCCTAGCCCCCCTATGGTGCCTACCAAAGGACGCAGAGAGTCCTCATTGAAGTGGATGCCTACCCCGACAAAAGGATTAACTTGGTCAGGTTGGTTATTGATGACGTCGTCTTGCCCTGCAATTAGGAAAGTATTAGATAATGCACGCCAGATACCATATAGCTTGAGATGAGCTCCTTCATCGCGTTCTAAGTCCCAAATGCTTGTTCCCAGACTGAATTGGTCTCGGCGGCCAAATAGTTGTTGCAGGTTGATACCGAATGAGTTTTCTATTAGTCCGCCTTGTATGATGGTATCATAGTAGCGTTGGCCTATACTGATAGATAGCTCCATATCTTCTGTGGTTGTTTCTTCTTCCTTTTTAGTGGTGACTTCGTTTTCAGTGGTGTAAGTGGTCTTCTTTCTTTTGGAGCCTCTAGGGTCCTTTACCAGCTGAATTTCATAAAAGCGGTCTTTCAAAGGTCTCAAGCGCAGATCAATGAAGGATTTGTAGCTACCTGCCTGGGTAAGGTACTCTACATGGCCTCCTACATCCAGTTTTAAGCGACCAGTACTTCCAAAGAAATTGCTAGCTCCAGACAAAGCTGAGTCTAGGTTGTTGACGGTGGTGTCATCATTAATCAACCGCCCAAAGGTGCCTTCGCCTTCGTCTAGCTTAGCTGAGATGGATTCCACATGCACCATGGCATCCTCCAGATGAATAAAAGCGTTGTTAATGTTATCCACAGTTTCAGCAATTTTTTGGCGATTGTTGGTTAGCAACAAGCGGAGATCGCGTATGATACTGGGTCCGTTTTCAGCTAGGGCACCTGAGAATATTTCTACATTTTGAATGATAGAGTCAATTTCCTTGCGATTGGCTGAAGAGATGTTGGCCAGTTGTTCACCAAATGTGGCGAATCCCTTTACTAAACGACGGATGTCATCTTCATTATCTTTGGAAATGCGGTTAACATTATCCGTGAATTCACGCAGATTGAATAAAATGTATTCTATTTGTTGGTTAGTAACTTTGGTTATGTTGTGAATGTTTTCAGTGGCAAAAGAAATATTTTCCATAACTGCCTCCAATCTTTTGCGGCCGCGCTTACTTCCGAACGAGTCCTGCAGGGCACTGGTGACATTACTAACATCAGACACAATATTACTAATACTACTCACTAGGTTTTCTAATCCCGTATTGGGACCTATCAACGAAATTTCACCCCCAGGAGGTAACGGAGTTGCTGATTTACTGCCCAGATTTAGGTTCACATATTTATCGCCCAAAATCCCCAATGATCTAATGGAAATTTCGGCATCAGAATAAGTAACATAGCGACTGAACAAATTTAGCCTCATGCGGGCTTCATTGCCGTCTAAGGAAATATCGTCCACCTTTCCAACCCGTACTCCAGCTACCTGTACTGGCGAACCAGGTAGCAATCCAGAAGCATTTTCAACATTGGCAAACAATGTATAAGTATCTCCCTGCCCAGGACGCCAGCCCGTCACCGCCACAGAAGCGTATACCGTTATCAACATCCCTGAGAGGATGAGTAGGCCAACCTTGAGTTCCACAGATAAACGATTCACAAATAAGCTTCCTTTAGCTGTTTGGATTACCCTGAGGTAAGTCTACGTTTTAACCTAAAGACAATATAAAATAACTAGCGAAATAGTCCTAAGGGACTGGTGCTATTAGTGTAACAATATTGGTTATGCATTAAGATTGCCAAAAAACAGTAATTAAATAATCAAACATCAATATCAAAACTGATGATACTACCACCGCTTTAGTAGTTGCCCGCCCTACTCCTTCTGCACCGCCATGGGTATGGTAGCCATTAAAACAGCCTACCTGAGTTAAAGTAATCCCAAACACAGCTGCCTTAAAGGATCCCTGCAAGATGTCGCTAAAGCTTAGAAAATCTCTGATTTTTGTAACAAAGATTCCAGGGTCCACCTTCAGTAGCAATACTCCCACTAGATAGCTACCCATCAGGCCGGTTAAATCTGCAATTACTGTCAGCATTGGCATCATGATCAAGCCTGCCAGCACCCTAGGTGTAATTAGGTACTGGATAGGATTAACCGCCATGGCTAGTAAGGCATCAATTTGCTCAGTCACTCTCATGGAAGCTACTTCGGCTGCAATGGCCGATCCAGCTCGGGCATTGACCATCAAAGCCGATAGTACGGGTCCCAGTTCTCTTACCATAGATACAGCCACCAGTCCGCCTACGATGGATTCTGAACCGAATTCACGTAGCGAACGATAACTTTGAAAAGTGAGTACCATGCCCGTAAATAGACCACTCAGTACAACTATTCCTAGTGATTTATTACCAATGAATTCCATTTGTTTAAACAACAGCTTCCAGCGATATGGTGGGCAAAAAGCCAAGCGGAATGTCTGTATAAATTGTAGGCCCAAAGCTCCAGTTTCTTCCAGCCAGTTGATGCTGGTCTTGCCCAGCTGTTCTATCCCGAGCCGTGCTTCTTTTTGAGCCTTAGGTAGCCAAATGTGTAGCCAGCGACGCTGTTTTCCCTTAGATTTTGGATATTCTGAAGGTGCAGAAGATGATGCCAAAGGCGACTGCGAGGATGTTTTTTTGTTGTGTGCCATCTTTTGATGCGGGCGAGAAATAGAAGTCTCAGAGGGGTTTTTGAATGTACTTTTGGAGCTGACCATAAAAAAATTATTAAAACTGAAGAACATTATTTCTTGTTTTTGTTGTGTTGCCGGCCAGTGAGCAATTTCCACAGGCGAACATGGAATCTCTTGCGAAGGAATGGAACGTATGAGTACAGCCCCTTAATGACCCGGACAGATACCTGTTGCCATGGTCTTGGTAACAACATCTCCGAGTAATTTATTGCTCCCCTGTTGGGGATTGAAGCAACAGCTCTTCCTTGTACGTACCCCAAGTGCAGGCTGAGTGCCCACAGCATATGATAATTCCCCACGCTGGCCGAAAATAATCCTGCTACCGACAATATTATCACAGAAATTCCCATTAAAAGCGGCGACAATCCATTGTTTTTTGAGTCTCTAAGTCGGAAGGCTTGCCATACGTAAAATAACAGCAAGGATGGTGTCCAAAGTGCCAGTATTAGTCCCACTAAGCCGAAACCCCTAAACAAACGTAATAAAAATGGCCCTCGTTCATCTACTGGCTTGATTTTACTAAGACTGCCGATGCCTAAAAAAGGGGCGAATAAAATGGTGTCTATAGTATCGCGTGCTAGGGTTTCTAAGGTGAGAGTGTTTGTTCTTTGCATCATTTTCACCTCTTTTTCTCGCAATGGTTGCCATGCTTGTGCCATGATGGTGCCTACGTTATTTTCTTTAGTGAGAAGAGTAGATTTTCCACCCGGTAATTCAAAGCTAATATAGGTTTTTGAGTCTTTGGCAAGACGAACCACGGACCCATCACCGTTATCCAGTAAAAATTCCATATGTCCACGCTCCGCCCAATTTGGTAGTGTGACATGTACTGGCAATCTAAGCTGCTCGCCCGTTAAAAGAGGCTTTGATAACAACAATGGTTGCAACAATATCGTCTCTGTAAGATGGTTGTTACCGGGTGGTTCTTCCACCAGTACTCTAGCCATTATTCGTACGGGAGCTTCTGCCTGGGTGCCTAGGTTTAGCCGGCCAGTATTTGTTAATTCCAGCTCTACCTCAATGGGACCATATCGAGTTGCTTTTAAGGGAAATTCTTCATTAAGCACCACCAATTTTGCCTCACGTCCATGCCGCAAAGTAGTTTCTACCAAAGGAAAATGATCAGCATAACCCGGGACTACCTGATAAACCCACAGCCCTCCAGCTAAAATCAATAAAACCATGCCTCCCAGTAGCTGTACATCTCTAGATTCTCCCATCAGCTTCAATATCCAGTGTAATATCAGCCAGCACAGCAACAAAAATACTGCCATCACCAAGGACATTGCCAGCAGAACAGTCACTCCTACTACCAACACAAAGGTCAATAATAACAAGAAACGCCCGGTTACCAGCGATTGGCGGAACCAACCAAACAAAACATTTCCCCACGCGGGTAGCAAAACTACCAAAAACAGTAAATATTGGTCCGCACCGACAAATCCTCCCATAAAACGCCGTGGTAGATGCTCTCTACCAGCTAGACAAGGAAGCACATTACAAGCCCAAGGCCACAATTGAGTACCCATCCACTGTAGCCCTCCCAAAACAAGCCCTCCCAAAAGCAGTAAAAAAGCGATCGTACCAAATTGTAATCCATTCTTAGTTCTCATACCACACTGAAAAGCTACTGCCCCCCAACCCAGATTAGCTATTATTGCAGTCGACAACACTGCTGCTGTCGCCCACTGTTTTTCCCACAACAGTGTCGTTAACATAAACAGCAACAGTAGCAACAATGATCCCATTGCCCATAACACTGCCCGACGAGGTATACCTAGGCAGTTTCTTCTCCACAAAAATATCGCCTGTAGCAAAAATAACCCCCCTAATAGGAAGTGCAAGGGATACAATACTAACTCGCCACTCTGACTCCCATCTTGTAGCCTCAACCACGGAAGACCCAATAACAATGCCACCAACACCATCCACCGCACCCCCTCTTTACGTAAATTCTTATCTTGGCCCCATCCCTCAATCCTTTGATTTTTTAACACCATTTTTAATATTTACTCATTTCAATCTTGGCTAATATATATGTCTTCAAATCATGTTGCATGAAAGAAGGCTTCATAATCAATAATCAAAGCTGTTTTTTACGCTCAATTCTCTTGCATTTTGTGCATTGCATAAAGGATATTTATTTGCTAGCATCTGCTGTTGTCCTTGGCATAAAAGGATTTGTAGAAATTGGTATATAGGCAAGATCTATTAAATGGCGGTGACCAAACAGTAAATATTAGGCAATAATTATTAAGCAGGAATTGATAACAAGACCAAGAAAGATCATCGTATGCCAACCTTAAACCAAATGGTGCGCAAAGGACGCAAGAACAAACCCACCAAGACAGATACTCCTGCTTTAGAATCTTGTCCGCAGAAGCGTGGAGTTTGCGTGAGAGTTTATACCACCACTCCAAAAAAACCTAATTCTGCGTTGCGTAAGGTTGCACGGGTTAGATTAACTAATGGGATGGAAGTAAATAGCTACATCCCCGGTATTGGACACAATCTGCAAGAGCACTCTGTGGTACTGATTAGAGGTGGACGAGTGAAGGATCTGCCAGGGGTTCGTTACCACATGGTACGGGGGACTTTGGATACTACCGCCCCTGAAAATCGTAAGCAAGGACGCTCTAAATACGGTGCTAAGCGTAGCAAGTAGAGGTAATTTTTCTTTTCCCCCTGTTCAATAAAATTTATTAGCAATTTTTATCCTTTTTATAGTGCCCTATTCATGTCTCGTAGAAGACGCACAGAACCACGAAACATCCCCCCAGACCCTATCTATCGGGATGAATTGATCAGCAAATTCATCAATGCCTTGATGAATGATGGCAAAAAGGGTGTCGCACAGGGAATTCTGTATCGGGCTATGGAAGATTTAAAACGCAAGGAATCCCGCACTCATGTTTTGGAGTTGGTGCAGACCGCGGTTGAGAATGTTAAACCCACCGTGGAAGTAAAATCACGACGGGTAGGAGGTTCTACCTATCAGGTGCCTGTTGAGGTAAGGCCAGAACGTCGCCAAGCATTAAGTATCCGCTGGATTATCCAAAACGCAATTCAGCGTAAAGGGCGTTCTATGCAAGAAAAATTATCTGCTGAATTGCTGGATGCTTTCCACAAGCGTGGGAATTCTATGCGCAAAAAAGAAGATATCCACCGCATGGCCGAATCTAATAGAGCGTTTGCCCACTATCGTTGGTAGACCTGCTTTTCGATTCTAAGGAAACAACTACAGTGCCAAGACAATATCCCTTAGAACGTTATCGCAACATTGGCATTATGGCACACATTGATGCTGGTAAAACCACCACTACTGAACGTATTCTTTATTACACCGGGCGTAGCCACAAAATGGGCGAAGTCCACGATGGTGCCTCCACCATGGATTGGATGGAGCAAGAGCAAGAGCGTGGGATTACGATTACCTCTGCGGCTACTTTTTGTCAGTGGCAAATAGATAAGGAAAATTATTATATCAATATCATTGACACTCCTGGCCATGTAGATTTCACCATTGAGGTGGAACGTTCCTTGCGCGTGCTAGATGGTGCTGTAGCTGTTTTTGACGCTGTAAATGGTGTAGAGCCGCAATCGGAAACGGTCTGGCGGCAGGCTGATAAATACAATGTTCCTCGCATTTGTTTTATCAACAAGATGGATCGCGTAGGTTCTGATTTCGATCATTCCATCAAGACCATTCGCGAGCGTCTTAATGCTCGTCCATTGGCTTTGCAGATTCCTATTGGGAGTGAAGCTTTATTTCAGGGTATGGTGAATTTGGTCACCATGAAGGCTATCTATTTCATTGATGATACCTTAGGTGCCAAATTTGAAGTAAAAGATGTTCCTTCCGATCTCAAAGATGCAGCAGAAGAAGCCCGAGAGTGTATGCTGGATGCTGTTTCTGAGTTTGATGATGCTCTCACTGAGAAAATTTTGGAAGAAAAACCTCTTGAATCTGCAGAAATTGAGCGCGCCATTCGTAAGGCAACGCTTAGTGGTAAGATAACTCCAGTGCTTTGCGGAAGTGCCTTTAAGAACAAGGGTGTGCAAATGTTACTGGATGCGGTGGTCAAGTATTTGCCCTCTCCTATAGATGTTGGTGATGTGGTCGGTGAAGATGCTAAGGGAGAAAAGGCAAACCGCCCACCTCAAGATGATGCCCCTCTTTCGGCCCTGGCTTTTAAGGTTATGACTGATCCTTATGTGGGGCAGCTCACTTTTTTACGAGTTTATTCTGGGGTTCTACAGCAGGGCATGCGGACTTTTAATTCTACTCGTCAGAAAAAAGACCGCGTAGGGCGTATAATGCGTATGCACGCCAACAAGAGAGAAGAAGTAAGGGAAATATATGCAGGCGATATCGCAGCTGCCATTGGTCTTTCTAGTGCTAATACTGGTGATACTCTTTCTTCGGTTGAGCAACCAATATTGCTAGAAAAAATAGAATTTCCAGCTCCCGTGATTGATGTAGCTCTAGAACCTAAAACCAAGGCCGATTATGAAAAAATGAGCGTTGCCCTACAGAAATTGGCACAGGAAGACCCCTCCTTTCGGGTGAAAACAGATGTGGAGTCTAATCAAACTATTATATCTGGTATGGGAGAGTTGCATTTGGAGATCATAGTTGATCGACTAATGCGTGAATTTAAAGTGGAGGGCGATGTGGGTAAACCTCAGGTGGCTTATAGGGAAACCATCACTAAAGAGACTGAAGTGGAGAACAAGTATGTTAAGCAGACTGGTGGTCGTGGTCAGTATGCCCATGTGTTGATGAGTATAGAACCATTGGAGCCTGGCTTGGGCTTTGAGTTTGAAAGTCGCATTGTGGGAGGTGCAATACCTAAGGAATATATTCCTGCTGTGGAAAAGGGATTACGTGAAGCCATGAATAACGGAGTACTGGCAGGATATCCCATGGTAGATATGAAGGTAGTACTGAAAGATGGTTCTTTTCACGAAGTGGACTCATCAGAGATCGCTTTTAAGATTTGTGCTTCTATAGCCCTTAAAAATGGTGTAAAGCGTGCAAAACCAGTGCTTCTAGAGCCAGTGATGGATGTGGAGGTGGTTGTCCCTCAAGAATACATGGGCGATGTGATGGGCGATCTCAGTAGCCGCCGTGGCAAGGTTAAAGGAATGGAGGAACGCAGTGGTGCACAGGTAATTAGGGCTGAAGTCCCCCTGGGGGAAATGTTTGGCTATTCCACTCAATTACGCTCCATGACCCAAGGACGTGCCAATTACACCATGCAGTTCCATCACTATAACCCAGTGCCTACTTCAGTTCTAGAACAGGTGGCTACGTACAAAGCTAGCTAATAGGTAAAATCGAAGATTTTATATTCAGTATTATTTTTTGCTGAGCAGAAATAAATTGCGTTATAAACACTTGCATTGTGTTACGTTCTATGACACCGTAGCCACTTGTACTACTGGCTCTTACACTACTATCAGGTAAGTTGGCATCCAGAGGCTTTATCGGCGTTGTTTTGGTTTGCATTAACCGTTTTTTGTTTTTAGTAAAATAGAGCTCTACCCATGTCTAAAGAAAAGTTTGATCGTTCCAAACCTCATATTAACGTTGGCACCATCGGGCATGTAGACCACGGGAAAACTTCTCTCACGGCTGCTATTACCAAGGTGCTATCTCTTAAAAAACTAGCTGAATTTTCTGCGTTTGAACAAATTGATAAAGCCCCAGAAGAAAAGGCACGCGGCATCACAATTGCTGTGTCTCACGTAGAATATCAAACAGATATTCGTCACTACGCACACGTGGATTGCCCAGGACATGCTGACTACGTGAAGAATATGATCACCGGTGCTGCCCAAATGGATGGTGCAATCCTAGTGGTCTCTGCTGCGGACGGCCCCATGCCTCAAACCCGTGAGCACATCCTGCTGGCACGTCAAGTGGGTGTGCCTCACATTGTGGTGTTTATGAATAAGGTAGATCAAGTTGATGACAAAGAATTGCTGGACCTGGTGGAGCTGGAAGTAAGAGAACTACTCACTAAATATGAGTTCTCAGGCGATAAAATCCCTATCGTAAGAGGTTCTGCCTTGAAAGCTCTGGAATCTAAGAGCGAAGACATCAATGCCGATGAATACAAGAGCATTCTGGATTTAATGGGTCAATTGGATAGTTTTATTCCAGAGCCTAAGCGTGATATTGAAAAACCTTTCCTTCTACCTGTGGAAGATGTGTTCTCTATCTCAGGGCGTGGCACTGTGGCTACTGGACGGGTGGAGCGTGGTATTGTAAAAGTGGGCGAAACAGTGGAAATAGTGGGTATTAAAGATACCGTCAGCACTGTGGTAACAGGAGTAGAAATGTTCCGCAAATTGCTTGATGAAGGTCGTGCAGGTGATAATGTCGGCATACTGTTGCGAGGGACTAAGCGGGAAGAAATTGAACGCGGACAGGTGCTTGCCAAGCCGGGGAGCGTAACTCCTCACACAAAATTCATAGGCCAAGTTTATGTGCTGACCAAAGATGAAGGCGGACGACACACCCCTTTCTTTAAAAACTACCGCCCCCAGTTTTATTTTCGTACTACCGACGTCACAGGGATGGTGCAGTTACCCGAGGGAACTGAAATGGTGATGCCCGGTGATAGCGTGGAAGTCTCAGTGGAATTGATTACACCCATTGCTTTGGAAAAAGAGCTACGATTTGCCATCCGTGAAGGTAGCCGTACTATTGGTTCTGGAGTGGTGTCTGAGGTAATCGAGTGACACACTGAAAGAAATTAAACAATGATTACTGCACAATTGCCATTGGGTGAAACATGGCCATAAATCGTATTAAAATGCGTTTCAAAGCCTATGACCATGCCTTGCTAGACAAAGCAGTGAAAGAAATTGTGAATACTGTCAAACGTACAGGGGCTGAAGTAGAGGGTCCGATACCTCTTCCTACCATGCGCCGCATTTATACCGTGTTGCGTTCTCCCCACGTTGATAAGAAATCTCGTGAACAATTTGAAAGCCGAACCCATAAACGCCTAATGTTTATTATTGAACCTAACCGACAAACAATGGATGCTCTGCAACGGCTTGAAACGTCTGCTGGGGTGGATATCAGCATGACGCAAATTTAAGTTGTCTATCTGCAGGTTTTTTAACACGATCTTTTTCTCATGACCGTAAAAACAGAAGATACCAAAGCAAAAGTTTCGGGAGAAACTACTATGAAGGCCCCTGGCGATCCCAAGGTTGAGCTTCCTGCAAGTTGGCTGGAAGATTCCTTAAAGCCTCATTTGTTAAAGCAGGCTGTGGTGTATCATAGTGTGCGTGAGCGTCAAGGTACGCATTCTTGTCTTTCTCGTAATGCTGTTTCTGGCACAGGACGTAAGGCGTACAAGCAGAAAGGTACTGGTCGTGCTCGTATGGGTAGTGGCAAAGCTCCTCATAGGCGTGGAGGCGGAGTAGCTCATGGTCCTAAACCGCGTTCTTATGAAATCAAAATGAACAAAAAAGAGCGTAAGCAAATATTGCGTGCAGCCCTTGTTGCTTGTGCCGAGAGCAAAAAATTGCACCTGATTGATGATGTTTCTCCCGCATCTCATAAGACAAAAGATTTTGTAGGCTGGCTGAAAGAACAGCAGACACCAAGAGCTCTTATTGTAGTAGATAACCCCTCAAAAAACCTCCTGCGTGCCAGTGCCAACCTTCCAGGGGTTGAACTTATCGTCCCCGCCAGATTGAATGTTGTCAAACTGATGCAGCATCCACACCTTATTATTTCTCGTAAAGCTATGGAAATCTTGCAAGAAAGACTGGCAGCATGACAAAGCCATTAATTCGTATCATCAAATCAGCCCTGCTTTCTGAGAAAGGCCTATCTCAGAAAGAAAAGTTTAACCAAGTAACTTTTCGGGTGGCTCTAGATGCCAATAAACTAGAGATTAAAAAATCTCTTGAAAAGGAATTTAAGATCAGTGTGCAAAAGGTGGCTACACTGCGTGTACGTGGTAAGGAAAAACGTCTAGGACGGCATAAAGGCCGTCGCCCCGATTGGAAAAAAGCCGTCATCACCATGAAAAAGGGTGATAAAATTGAGTACTTTGAAGGGGCTTAAACTTTGTTGCTCTTTTTGCACAGTGTCTATATTTTATATTTTTTGCTGTCCTATTCCTAATTAAACAAAACATGGGTATTCGCCGCTACAATCCTACTTCCCCAGGACGCAGGGACATGAGTGGCTCCACCTTTGAGGAAATAACCACTGATAAGCCATACAAGCCCCTGCTAGCACCGCTAAGTAAAACAGGCGGTCGCAATAACACGGGGCGTATTACAGTACGCCACCATGGAGGAGGACATAAACGCCGCTATCGCATCATTGACTTCAAACGCAACAAGCTCGGTGTTCCTGCCAAGCTGCTCACTGTGGAATATGATCCCAATCGGTCGGCTTATATTTCGCTGGTTTCATATGCTGATGGAGATAAACGCTATATTTTAACTCCAAAAGGACTGACGGTGGGAAGTCCCATTACTTCAGGCGAAGATTCAGAAATTCGGGTAGGCAATGCCTTGCCTTTGAGCCATATTCCTCTTGGTTCCGTGGTACACAATGTGGAGTTAAAGCCGGGCAAAGGAGGTCAATTAGCCCGAGGAGCAGGTACATCTGCGGTATTGACTGCCAAAGGTGAAAAATATGCCCAAATGCGTCTGCGTTCAGGAGAGATCAGGAAAATACTGTTACGCTGTATGGCTACTATTGGTGAGGTTAGTAATGCAGATCACGCCAACATTAATTTGGGAAAAGCAGGCAGAAAACGCTGGTTAGGGATTCGTCCTACTGTGCGGGGAGTAGCCATGAACCCAGTAGACCATCCCCATGGTGGTGGAGAGGGAAAAACTTCTGGAGGTCGGGATCCAGTGACTGCTTGGGGTAAACCTACCAAGGGTTTCCGTACTAGAAAATCAAAACGTACCGACTCCATGCGTATCCGCCGCCGTTAGGGAGGAAGATAGGTAGTGGTTGTGGGCAGTGTCGTAGGTGGGATGGAGAAAATCCAATTAGAGGTTTTCCTTTAAGGGCTGTAGGGTTTGTTGCATTTTAGCTTGGGTGGAAAGGGAGGCAATTGTCAGCGGAAGGCGTACTCGTGAGTGCATTAAGCCCAGTATTTCGGCACCAAATTTTACGGGAATGGGACTGCTTTCCAAAAAGCAGGCTTCAAACAGGGATAGTAGGGGTTGCAATTTTTTGCGAGCAGCAGAGAAATCTTCTCGCATAAGGGCATCGATCCAAGCACGCAACAATTGTGGTACTAAATTTCCTACTACTGACACCACTCCTTGTCCCCCGACCGCAACAATTGCCGCAGAGAGGGCATCATCGCCGGAAAACACTCGCAGATTGCTACACAATGAGCAAGTTTTTTGTATCCGAGTGAGATTGGCTGAGGCATCTTTGAGGGCAAAAATAAGATCATCCTCTGCGAGGCGTTGGATTGTATCAGGAAGGATTTCACCTGCAGTACGGGTGGGGATATTATATGCCATCACTGCCAATCCTGTTTCTTCTCGCAAGGCCTTAAAATGTTGATAAATCCCCTCTTGGGTAGGTTTGTTGTAATAAGGAGTAGCTGACATTATCCACCGTACCCCTAGATCTGCAATTTGTTTGGCAGAGATTATCAGTGAGCGAGTGTTATTGGAGGTGCAACCTACCACCACCGGTACTTGGCCATCGGCTATCTTTAGGACGAGGGAGATGATTTTTTCTTGTTCAGCCCAAGATAAAGTGGGTATTTCTCCAGTGGTGCCGCAGGAAACTAAAAACTGTGCTCCTCCTTTGATCAAAAACTTGGTATGACGTTCCAGGGCAACCATATCTACCTCACCGCTGGCAGTGAAGGGTGTTAACGTGGCTACTCCGAAACCGGTGATGCTATTGGCGTCCATGTTATCCTTGGCATAAGAAAAATGTCTGTCCATGTATGCCGTACTTGCTCGGCTGTTGACAAGATATGGCTTAGTCCGTGCTAATTTTGGATTTTGATATAATGGCAGATAAACGGCACAATTTCTTTTCCATAGCCTTAATTTTTTGTTGTAGTTTATCCAATTGACTTATGTGTGCCTGACGACGAAATTCTTCCTTGAGGGGTCTGGCGGGAATGCCATAGACATCTGATTTCTTAGGCAGATTTTTAGTAACCAGAGTATAGGGATGCACAATGCTACCTTGGCCTATCCTACAGCTTGGCAAAATACCGCTGGATCCCCCTATGATTACGTCATCTTCAAGTATTGTACCTCCTGCTAGTGCTGAATTTCCAAGTATCATTACTCGCTTGCCCAAAACAACATTGTGTCCCACATGCACCAATGAATCTATTTTGCTACCCGCACCCACTTTGGTGACTCCCAAGGTAGCTCTATCAACATTGCTTAATGAACCGATATCTACTCCATCTTCTATCACTACCCGTCCCACCTGAGGCATTTTCAGATGCCCGTCCTTTTCACGTATATATCCGTGTCCATCGCCACCCAGTACCACTCCTGCATGCAAGATAACATTACTTCCCAACACCGTTTGTTCTCTCAGGGTTACCCGAGGATGTAGAATACATCCACGACCCAGATGGCAATATTCCATTACCACCACCCCAGGGTATAGAATACAATTAGCCCCAATCTCGCTGTGAGCACCTACATATACACCAGCCATCACGCTGGCCGAAGGGTCAATTATCGCATTTTCATCAATCCATGCATCCCGATGAATTCCCGCCTTTGGTTGTAATGGCTGATATAACCAGCCCAACACCCGTGCAAATGATGCTTTAGGATTCTCACAGCGTATGTAATTGGAGGACTTAGGAGTAGGCATCCCGATGGGTAGCATCACACAACCCGCTCGACTGGTAGCTAGCTTCTTGGCAAATGTTGCTCCAACACAAAAGGATAAATCTTGTGGCCCGGCTTCTTCTAGGCTGTTGACCCCCTTTACCTTCCAGTCATCATTTCCTTCTAAGCGTGTGTTGCCACCCAGGAAATCCAAAATTTCTCGCAGGCTTTTCGTTGCCAAAGGAGGCATAAGAGATGAATGCTCAGGCATTGAATACTCCTAGTGGAAGACATTTTTATACAGATTTTGTCTCAATAAAACTGGTAGCAAAATGTAGCATACACCAGCATATTTTTTAATAAAAAAGCACTTTTGGTCTGGTAGTCAAAGAATTATGGCTATTTATGTGAGGGAGTTACCATTGTTGTACTTGGAATTTATAGAGATAGTTTCTAATCCTTTAAATTTAAGTAACTCAGGTGATTTTTTTTTAATTGCTTATGCTGGGTGCCTGTTATATCTTGGGTATCGGATGCCTGTTATATCTTGGGTATCGGGTGTCTGTTACACCCTGGGTTTCAGTTCTAAGTACGGACCTGCCAGAATATTTTTTTCAGCCATTCTTGATGAGTAGTGATAGGTAGACAAGATGTCTTGCATCCATACTAAGTCTTGTAATTAAACATCCAATTCTGGCTTAGTAGCTGGTTTGTGGTAGTCCATCTTTAATTTTTTGCAAATTATATTGAAAGACAAGGAGGTTTTTCGTGAGTGCCAAACCACAGCAATCTAAAAAAGTGGTACGCATGCCGCTGGAAGATAAAGAGCCTAAACGGCTGAGGTTTTTCCGTCATTTTACTTCTGATGGCAGACCTCCCTTAGATGAAGTGAAATGGGAGAAGCGACGTTCAGTTATTACAGAACCTGATGGAACGGTAGTTTTTGAGATGAAAGATGTAGATGTGCCTGCTTCTTGGAGTATGCTGGCCACCGATATTGCCGTTTCTAAATATTTTTGCAAGGCGGGGGTGCCGGGGGAAGGAACAGAGACCTCGGTAAGACAATTGGTGCGTAGAGTGGCACATACCATTGCCGAGCAAGGTGGTCAGTGTGACATATTTCACTCTGATCACGATGAGTGCATATTTGAGGAAGAACTCACTTATTTATTGGTAAATCAACATGGAGCATTCAATTCTCCAGTGTGGTTTAACTGCGGGTTACATCATAGTTATGGCATCAGTGGTAGTCCTGGTAATTACCACTGGGATGAATATCAACAAGAGGCAGTTTGCATAGAGGACTCTTATGCGAATCCGCAGTGTTCGGCGTGTTTTATTCAGCGAGTGGAAGATGATCTGAGGTCTATTTTTGAATTGCTCGGCAAAGAAGCTCGGGTGTTTAAGTTTGGTTCGGGAACAGGTACCAATTTTTCTAAGCTGAGAAGTAGCCACGAGCATCTTTCTGGGGGGGGGACTTCATCGGGATTGTTGTCATTCTTGGAAGTATTTGACAAAGGTGCAGGAGCTACTAAATCTGGTGGTACTACTCGTCGGGCAGCCAAGATGGTCTGCTTGGATATGGACCATCCTGAAATAGAAGAATTCATTGGTTGGAAGGTTGCAGAGGAAAAGAAGGCCCATATCCTTATCTCTCAGGGGATGAACCCTGATGCTCATGGAGGTGCATATCACACTGTTTCTGGTCAGAATTCCAATAACTCAGTGCGTATGAATGATGCTTTCATGAAGGCCTATCAAAAAAATGAAAATTGGCAAACTCGCCTGCGAACCACGGATGATATTCACAAAACCTACCAAGCACGTGAGTTGATGCGTTCTGTTGCCCAAGCTGCGTGGGTCTGTGGTGACCCTGGGGTACAATTTGATACCACTATCAACAATTGGCACACCTGCCCTAAAACAGATCGCATTTATGCATCTAATCCTTGTTCTGAGTTCATGTTCTTAGATGACACCGCCTGCAATTTGGCATCTATAAATTTGCTACATTTTTATAATACCAAAACAGGGGAATTTGATCTCAAAGGCTTAAGGCATGCAGTGCGGGTGTTTGCAACGGCTATGGAAATTCTGGTGGATTTTAGTTCTTATCCCACTGCAGATATTGCGACTAATAGTCATAAATATCGTCCGCTGGGGTTGGGCTACGCCAATCTGGGGACACTGTTAATGAGCCAGGGCTTATCGTATGATTCCGAAGAATCCCGTAGCATCGCTGCGGCTATTACGGCCATCGTCTCTGGTGAAGCGTATGCAGTTAGTGCCGAATTGGCATCTGTGCGAGGGGCTTTTGAAGGATTTCGGGATAATCGTCAACCTATGATGCAAGTTATAAATAAACATCGTAAAGCGGTTGACAAGATAAACTCTCAAACATGTCCTGCTCTGCTGCTGGAAGCAGCCCAACAAGCATGGGAAAGAGCTGATATCATGGGGAAATCTCATGGTTATCGCAATTCACAGATGACCGTGCTGGCACCTACAGGTACTATCGGACTCTTGATGGACTGTGACACCACTGGTATAGAACCAGACTTTGCTTTGGTGAAATGGAAGAAATTGGCTGGAGGGGGCTATATAAAAATTGTCAATCAAAGTGTTTCTGGTACCCTTGAAGGTCTGGGTTATTCCAAAGAACACATTGATGAAATGATTACTCACGTTCTGGGAACTGCCAGTCTGACTAGCTTTTGGAGTAACGATAAGCTGCAAGAAATGGGCTTTACAAAAGATGAAATTTCTGAAGCAGAAAAATCCATCTTTTCCAACAATAATTGGAGTGATTTCACTCCCCATATATCTCCCTCATCGCTTAAGGAACGCAAAGTTTCTGATGATAATATCCAAGCTGCATTGATGCGTATTAATGGCTCAGAAACCATAGAAACTGCCCCTCACATCAGCGAAGATCACATCCCTATCTTTGATTGTGCTAACCGTTGCGGCAAACACGGCAAACGTTTCTTAAAGCCGATGGCACACATTAAAATGATGGCTGCTGTACAACCTTTTATTTCTGGGGCTATCTCGAAAACAGTTAATGTGCCTAATGAAACTACTGTAGAAGAAATAGAAAATCTATACGTGCAAGCCTGGAAATACGGAATTAAATCTGTGGCAGTTTATCGTGATGGTAGCAAGAGTTCGCAGCCTCTCAGCACCAATGGTATTGATGCAAAAAACAATGGTTCTGATTCGGAAATGTTGAGGGAACTCCAAACCGACTGGGGTTCTCGGAGAAAAATGCCCCGTGAAAGAAAGGGTACTACTTTGGAAGCCCAAGTTGCTGGACATAAATTATTCCTACGAACCGGCGAGTACGAAAATGACAAGCTGGGTGAAATTTTTATTGATATGTACAAGGAAGGTGCCGCCTATCGTAGCATGATGAACAGTTTTGCCCAAGCCATCTCTGTGGGACTTCAATACGGCGTGCCATTGGAAAAATATGTTCAGATGTTCTGTTTTACTCGCTTTGATCCCTGTGGCTTTACCGATCACCCAGATGTTCACAATGCTACTTCCATTTTAGACTTTATATTCCGTATTTTAGCTATTAAATACCTAGGCCGTCGTGATTTTGTACAAAATATTCCTCAGGTTGTTATGGGAGGAAGCGAAGCATCTGCCTTGTCAAATACCTCTTCTGCTACCAGTAATCTTAATCAACAGATGGGAGAAATTATGGGAGATGCTCCAATCTGTGACAACTGTGGACATCTTACCGTGAGAAACGGTGCTTGTTATCGGTGCTTGAATTGTGGCAATTCACTGGGTTGTTCTTAATCACATTTCTCAAGATACGTCTTTTTGTAACTGTCATTTCTACCGCGTTGCTTCTTTCTAGCACGTGGTATTGCTGGCGTTTAGCTCATGCAGTGGATTTTCGTACATGCCGAAGCGACTCCCTACCATATTAGGGCAGATTCTTTTTTCAAATGGCAATCGGTGAATAAATCCACCTTGGGAAATAAATTTTTTGATGGCCGTTTTCACTTCAGCTTCAATAGGATACGTTCTTGTTTTCATGGTTTCTCCTTATTTCTTATAATACTCACCTCGTTAGTCTGATTCTGATGGATTCATTATTTTAGGACTATTTTGTTGATGGATTCTTCCCCGCAATCCGTTAGCACTATAAATGACTAACTGCTAACATAATAACAAGCCATTACTCTATATGTCAAGTCTTTCCTATCATTTGAAAAGCAAAAATTGGGCTATCATTATGATAATAAAGGATTTTTTATATTTTCCAGGACATTGTTTTACGGTGGTAGGTTAAGAAATTTGTTGGCTAGCCAAGGGTTTTACTAATACACGACTGTGGAATCCACCCTCGTTAAGCGGGGGAAATGCCTGAAAGGCGTGATGGTATGCGGGAATACACGGCAAATTGCAGTAGCTGGTGATACTTTTGTGAACATTTGAATGGTGTTCAAGAATCAGATTGCTACCAGGACCAATGGCAATGCCAGGGTTTATGCGAGCCCCTGTTTCCACGATGGCATGCAGACGGACATTCTCTCCTACTGTTGTTTCTCGTCCTAGCAAAGAAGGGGGAAGACAGTGCTGTTCTAGAATGGTTGCTCCATCCAAACGCACATTAGCAGCTACTGATGCCCCTTGTTCCACTTGCACACCAATTCCACCATGACTACTGGCATGCACTACAGCTTGGGGATGAACCCAAATTCCAGTGGTGCTATCAGCTCTTAGCAAGGAGTTCAATCTTGGCTTAAGTTTGCTTCTCAGCATTGGCTTCAGTAATAGTTTCAGTAGTGGTATCAATACCGACCATACATGGTTTAGTTGATAAGCAGGACGCAGATCATCGTGCTGCAATAAGTCTGTAAAGGCGTGCTCAGCTACGGCATCCCCCTTAGCGGCACGGGAGAACAAATATGGTTCGGGATGGGCAATGATGCTCACCCACAATGGAGGAGCAACGCGGATACGTTCTATTGAGTCTATGACCCATGGCCGCTCCGTTTCTGTAATACAACTTAATAATTTTTTTTCGTGAGGTTTTTGGGGTAAGCACAATTTATGATTGCGGTCTTGAAAGCTGTGTAGCATCCGTAATTTTTGTGATTGTTCAGGTGTGTGGAGTAACACATCCCAAAGACCGTCCTCGGTGTGCAAGAACATAGCAACCAAATGGGCAATACTGTCCAAATTCTCCAACTGATTCATACCTTTGTATTTCGTAATTTTGTTGCAAAAATTAAATTAAATGCATGCTAGGTTGTTGCTCTTGACCCTGGCCACAAGGATGAATGGACAACATAAAATTTGAAGTGTATCGCTTTGATAAATTCATCAAGAACATGATTTTTTAGAGTTATAAACTATGGGTGAATTACTGTTATGTATGGTATTCATGCAGGGTTGAACTCACCACAGTAATGATACAATTAAACACACTGACCATATTCTAGAAAAATAACTCAAATATGCAGACATGATGAAAGTACAAGATATGTCCTCAGCTGGTCTAAATAAGTACAGCCTTGTACTAGGATAAAATCGCTGATGGATGAACAAATCTACCCCCATCTCGCTAGCTTTAGTGATCCTGCAAATTTGCGCCAGATGACCTCAGAGGAATTAAGACCTTTGGTGATAGAGGCTCGCGCGTTTTTGATAGACGCTATTCACAAGACTGGCGGGCACTTGGGGGCATCCTTGGGTGTGGTAGAATTGACACTATCATTGTTTCGCCACTTTGATTTCCTGCAAGACCGTATCGCTTGGGATGTTGGGCATCAGGGGCATGTGTATAAATTGCTGACAGGTCGTGCCAATCGTTTTCATCGCTATGGTCAATGGGGAGGCATGTGCAAGTTTTTGGAGCGTAGCGAAAGTCCCTACGATCACATGGGTGCGGGACATGCTTCTACTTCTATCTCGGCAGCCTTGGGGATGGCCATTGCGCGCGACCTAAGGAAGCAAAACCATCACGTGATGGCTGTAATTGGTGATGGTGCCATGACGGGAGGATTGGCATATGAAGCTTTGCATCTAGCTGGGGCTCTCAAGCCCAAACTACTGGTTATTTTCAATGATAATGGAATGAGCATTGACAGCAATGTAGGATTTTGTGCCAGAACTGTTACTCGCATTACTATCTCTAATTCATATAATTTGCTACGCAAGGAAATAAAAAGATTTGGTAAGAAAGCTCCATTTGGTGAGGAGATATTAAAAAGCCTTAAACACATAGAACGCTCTGTAAAAGATTACGCTAGCGATAAAGCAGCGTGGTTTGAATCTATGGGACTGCATTATTTTGGCCCTGTGGACGGACACAATCTTGAGGCCTTGATAGAGATTATAGGGCATGTAAAGAAGTTACCTGAAACGGTGGTTTTGCATGTACAAACTGTTAAGGGGAAGGGATTGGGTAAAAAAGTGGAAAATACCTTCGCGTCTCACGCAGTTTCTCCTCAGAAACAAACCAAGAACATGCCTATTATTTCTACCCCTGCTACTAAGACATGGACCAACATTTATACAGAAGGCATGCTTGCTATTATGGATGAAGACCCTAAAGTAGTAGCCATTACAGCTGCCATGCTCAGTAACACAGGGCTCGGCAAGGTTGCTGAAAAGTATCCTCAGCGGGTGATAGACGTGGGAATCGCAGAATCTAATGCCTATTGTAGTGCAGCGGGTATGAGCATCGGCGGTCTGAAGCCGTTCGTTACAATTTATTCTACTTTCTCACAGCGAGCCTTTGATCAGCTGATTCATGATATCGCCCTGCAAAAATTGCCGGTGCGTATCATGATGGATAGAGGTGGCTTGGTCGGTTCTGACGGACCTACTCATCATGGCGTGTTTGATCTCAGTTATCTTCGCCTCATCCCTAATTTTGTCCACATGGCCCCTCGCAACGAACAGGAAATGCGTCGCATGATGCTCTCTGCCCACCGTTACAATCAGGGACCCATTGCCATGCGTTATCCTAGAGGCGAAACTCTGGCCATGTCTCTACCTTCCACACTTACTCCCATTCCCATTGGTGAGGCAGAACTGCTACAAAAATCTCAGCGGGGTTGCTTGTTACTGATAGGCATAGGGGCCACAGTTAGTACAGCCTGTCAAGTTGCTAAGGAATTAGATATTCCCTGTTCGGTTGTGAATGCACGCTTTATCAAACCCTTGGATGAGGGTATGCTACTTGCTCAAGCAAAACAAGCAGCAGCCGTATTGACCATAGAGTACAATACTGTTCAAGGGGGCTTTGGTGAGTCCCTTTTAGCACTGTTTGCAAGGGAGAATATCCAGCGTCCCGTTAGGGTCATGGGGTTGCCAGATAGATTTATACCCTTTGGCGGATTGGAAGAACAAATGCGTGAGGCAGGTTTGACGGTGGAGCAAGTGGTGCAGGCGGCGTATCAGTCGTGGCATGAGGCTCACACCGATGATCGCTCGCATGCTAGTAGCAGGTCTTAGTGGGTCTAACAGGGGGCTTTAAGAAGAATTGCTGTCGTGATAAAGCTTCCGGGGGTCAAATGCTTCACGGGCACCTTCGTTGATAAAGACAAGTAGCAATAACACGCCGAACATGCATCCAACGGTATAGACGGAAATCCACCAGGCAGTGGAAAAATGTTGTAGGGCTTGGCGTAGTAATTCGCCCCAACTGGGAGCAGGAGGTTGAAGTCCGAAACCTAGGTAGTCTAGAGCAGCGATACCGGTAATTCCGCCAGCTATGGCGAAGGGTGTGAATGTAACAATTGGAGTAATGGCATTAGGCATTACGTGTCTCCATATTATTCGCCAGGGGCTTGCACCAGCCACGCGAGCTGCTTCTATGAACTCGCGGCGGCGGAGATTTAGAAACTCAGCCCGTTGATATTGGGCAATGACCGTCCAGCCAAAAATGGCAAACAACACGGCTAGAATAAAAACATTAGGGGTAAAGATTGAACTGATAGTGATCAGGAGAAAAAATGTAGGTACTGAACTCCAAATTTCAGATAATCGTTGGCCGTAGAAATCTACTCGTCCACCAAAGTAACCCTGCACAGCTCCAGCAAACATGCCAATGGAAAACGACATCAACCACACTCCCAGGGCAAATGTCATGGCAATGCGAAATCCATACAACAGACGGGCCAGCAAATCGCGACCTTTGTCATCTACGCCAAGCAAGTGCTTACTACTGGGCGGAGAAGGGAAAAATTCCAAACTGAGATCAGATTCAAGGGGTCCCCAGCGTACCAACGGCCAAATCGCCCAATCTTCTTCAGAGAATGGAATCTCGCGATAATCGGTTACAAATGTTCCTTCTTGTCCAAACTCATCGGGGTTGTATTGCTTGAAAACGGGAAAATACAATTTGCTTTGCCAATTCATCACCACAGGGCGGTTATTCACTAACAATTCAGCCCCCAAAGATAATGAAAATATGGCTATAATCGCGATCAGGGAATACCAAGAAAGCTTTCGCTTACGAAAAGCGGTGATATGTGCAAGAGTGAGGGGGTTTAGCTTAAAAGCCATAGCATGCAATCTTATAAGATACGGTCGGGACAAATAATACAGAAATTCTATTTGTTAAAATCAATGCGGGGGTCAACTAGAGTATAAAAGAAGTCACTAATTACATTTCCAATTAGCAGTATTATGCTTGTCATGCTCAAGATTCCCAGGACAACAGGGTAGTCGCGTGCCAATAGTGAACTGTAAAACAGCAAGCCTATTCCGTCTAGGCTAAAAATTTGCTCAATGAACAAATTGCCTACAAAGAAAACCCCCAGAAAGCCTCCCAGCCCGGTTACAATGGGAATAAGTGCATTTCTAAGAGCATGACGGTAGCGAATGACCACTTCGCTGAGTCCTTTTGAACGAGCTGTCATAACATACGGTTTTTGGATTTCTTCAAGGTAGGAGTTTTTCATCAACAGGGTAAGGGCAGCGAAATTGCCTGCTAGATAGCTTATTAGGGGCAGGATAGAATGGTGGATACGGTCCCAGATGCGTTCTGGGAGGGATAAGATATCGTGTAGGTCTGACACGGTCCCCGAGATGGGAAACCAGTTGAAGAAGGTTCCACCGCCAAATAGTACGATCAGTAAGATGCCCAGCATTAGGGAGGGAGTGGCGTAACCGACAAAAACTAGGACGGAAGAAGATGAATCAAACCAGCTACCATCGCGGACAGCTTTAATTACTCCTAGTGGGATACATATCAAATAAGTGAGTATCAGTGAAGTAACGCCAAACATCAGAGATACAGGAAACTTGCTTCTAACCACGCTTATGACTGACTCATCATGAATGAATGAGTCGCCGAAATCCAGCCTAACGAGGCTAGAGATCCATATTAAATAACGGACTATGAGAGGTTTATCAAAACCGTATTGCTTTTTTAGCTGTTCAATTACTTCCTGAGAAACACCTTGATTAGCAATGTTGTTGGTATCGCCTGCTTGTCCGATTCCGGCACTGCCAAAACGAATTTCTCGTAGTGTTTGCTCAATGGGTCCTCCTGGTGCGAGGTTGACTACTAAGAAAGTCATCAAGGAAATACCAATGAAAGTAGGTGCAATTATCAGTAGCCTTTTGATGAAGTATTGTGCCATTAGCGTTGCATTGATTTCTGGAAAAGAAGAGGGATTATTATTGTGAGCTGAGTACTACAAACTGATTTATCGGGAACTCGGTTTTGGAATTGTCGTAATGGAGTACCCATGATGATTGATATTCGGCATTGAGTTTTTTTAAGAGGTAGGGTGTTTTTCCTTTTGGAATGCGAAGCGAGTAGCTTTCATTTTCGGGGAGGGATTTTGGGGGGACGGTGTCTTGAAGTAATTGGGGGTTAAGTTCACGCAAAGTTTTTAAGGATATATCAAGTACTTTTGCCAATGGTCCGAGAGGAATTCCAGGGCCGGTTTGGATTATGTCAAATTGTAGTTGTGGTTCAAAGCGGATGTTAAGCCCATAGGCAGGTGGATTTTTTGAGATGATTACCGCAGCCAGAAAAGCGGGTACATAGTTTTGGGTTTCTTGTGGTAGATCTAGGTGCCAAAAATCAGTAGGTTTTCCCTCTCTTTTATTGCGGCGTATAGACGTTTGAACTGTTCTTGCACCTGCATTGTAGGCAGCAAGTGCCAGTTCCCAGTTGTCAAAGCGCTTATGCAATTGCTTCAGATAGCGTGCTGCTGCGTGTGCACTCTTGATGGGGTCACGGCGGCTATCGCTCCATTGATTGGCGTGCAAGTTAAAGATTTTGCCGGTAGAAGCAATAAATTGCCACATTCCTACTGCCTGTGCTGGCGATACGGCAGTTTCCATAAAACCGCTTTCTATCAAGGGCAGGTAAGTTAGTTCTACGGGGATGCCTTGTTGCTGGAAAATGCTACGATACTGCGTCATGTAGCGATTGGAACGTGCTAAGCCTCGGGTCATGCGTCCCTGCTGCCTGCCTGAAAAATACTGAATGTTGGCAGATACTCTGTCCAAACCGCTCTTAGGCAGACGATTATGGAGAGATTCCAAAGAGAAAGGGTTGCCATCCAGCTTAAGAGATTTGCTACCTGCGAGAGGCAGAGACGTTAATGGGGTTGTATTTAGAAAGTGTGCGTCTTTGTACGCCCAAATAGCGAAAGCTGCTAACAGCACCGTAAACAATCCTGTTCTAATCAAGACAGACTGGCGATAGGACATGTGTTGTTTCATGCGACTAATTTTTCTTACTGAGGAATCCAAGCGGCGGTAACAAACGTTAGGACTTAAAGCATATTAAGCTTACCAAAACTGCTGAACTCCTTGGAGTGACTAACACATGGGACAGGGACAGGGCAAATAATACGGCAATTTTTAAAGCAAACTTCTAGAGCACTCACCCTAGCACAGATTCCACCCCTTCGACAATAGACCGAGAAGAACTGCTGAGGCTACAAAGTACCGCCCGACAAATACACGGGAAAGGCATCCTCACCCGCAACAACTGAACCCAAAAGTAATACCGGACCCTGGGCGGGATTGGGGGGGAAGGGGGGAGCCCAGGATCCGATACTTTTCAATCTTCAATTCTAAATGATAACTTACAATTACTCAGCTTTTAGCCCATGGATTCGTATCACATGGCAAACAAAGGGTGAAACAAAGTCGCACCTCTCCGCCATCACCAGCATGATACAAGAAATTTGCAAGCCGTCCATATAAATTCACTGCTTTCCAAAATTTTATTTCATAATACATTGTTATAAAAAGACATTTATAATTCGTTTTAAGGTGTTCTAAGAGCAATGTTTGCACAAAAAAGGTTCAGAATATTAGGGCAGTTTTTGATTAGCCCAGTCCTGAGGCTGCAGAAAATGCTTGGTGAGTTTAGCCTCAGGGCTGTTTGGTGGTGGTTGCCAGTTGTAACGCCAGCTGACTTGCGGGGGCATGGACATGAAGATTGATTCTACTCGCCCATCAGATTGTAGCCCAAACAAAGTACCTTGGTCATATAGAAGGTTGAATTCCACGTAACGCCCGCGACGGTATGTCAGAAAATCGCGTTCACACTGGCCATAAGAAAGGGGAGATCTCCTCTTCACAATGGCAGGATAAGCACGCAAAAATGCTTTGATGACAGACTGTAAAAATTCTAAGCCCAGCTCCTGACTACGGGGACGAAGATGATTAAAAAAAATACCGCCTATTCCTCGGCATTCTTTGCGATGAGGAAGATAAAAATATTCATCGCACCAAGCCTTAAAACGAGCATACCAGTTAGGATCAAATTTATCGCAGGCACATTTGGCTGCCTGATGAAATTCAATGCAATCTTCGGTGAAAGGATAAAAAGGAGTTAGATCCATGCCTCCGCCAAACCACCAATAATTGCTTGTCTCAAAGTAACGAACATTCAGATGAACCGCGGGTACATAAGGGTTGTGAGGGTGAAGAATCAACGATAATCCAGTCGCAAAAAAAGGACTCTCTTCCAATGTACTCTGTCCACTTGAGCCTGTTAAAGCTGTCTTAGGTAGCTTCTCACCCTGTACAGATGAAAACAACACGGCTCCCTTTTCAAAAATTTCCCCCTCCTCCAACACACAACTGAGACCACTCCCGCTTGTGCTACCACTCCGTTGCCAAAAATCTTGCTTAAAACGACTTCCGTCAATACCTTCCAGGGCCAACACAATCTGTTGCTGACACAAAAATAAAACCCGTGCCTGTTCCTTGGCAACAGTAGACGCATACTTAGGTTGAACAAATTGAGATGCTAGAGCATCGGGCATGATTAAATAGCAAAACGGAAATTGCCAAAAAAAGAAACCAAAAAACAGCAAAAAAATTAGAACAAGCAACCGAAAGTAAAGCGAACTCTACCATTATTCAGCACTAAATGATACATGCTAGGCTAAATAGGGTTGAGAAGTCTGAGTAGACATATCCATAAATTACGAAGAGCACGGGTATGTTTTGTAAGGGCTATCACTAAGTTTTAGGGAAATGATGGAGAACTGGGCGGTACTGTATAATCCAAAAGCGGGGAGGTATTCTTCTGCACGTCTAGAAGCCATCTTGAGAGGACTACATGCGGAAGGGATTCAGACTCGGGTGCAGGAAAGCAAATATCCAGGGCACTTGAGGGAGTTGGTACAACAGGTCAGGGGTGTAACCAGGGTGGCGGTGATGGGGGGAGATGGCTCATTCAATGAAGCTGCCAATGGACTGCTGGGGCGTCAACTTCCGCTGATATGTTTGCCCGGAGGAACAGCAAATGTTCTGGCACGAGAACTAAACATTCCCTTACAGACCCGAAAAATAGCTCCCGCCGTTGCTCGTATGAGGGTTATTAAGGTGCGTCCTGGTAGCCTGAACGGGCGTGCCTTTTTACTGATGGCTAGCTTCGGATACGATGCCCGCGTAGTGCATGCTACAAGGAGATGGCAAAAACAATGGCTGGGAGTGGGTAGCTATGTCTTGCAGGGTTTACGAGAATTTTTGTCTCCCAAGATATCATTTTCTTGGCAGGTTCACACAAAATCAGCCCAGCCTTCCAGCCCCCCTTCTCCACAACGACAATCTGTCTGGTTGATAGCTTGCCGTGCTAAACGATACGCCGGTCCTTTTATTATCCATTCCCAAGCAGGATTGCTTAAACCCCAATTGGTATTTGTAGCTGCCCCTTTAGGACATCTTACTGCTATGCTACTGAAAATCTTTGTACCCCTCAAACAAAACACTACCAAATTTTCCCAATATCAACTGGGAAATTACTGTACTATCAACTCAGAAACTCCCTTGGCAGCCCAATTGGATGGCGAAGCAATCCCACCTCAGCACCAATTCCAAATTACCCCCAGCTCAAAAACTATTTTTATGGGTATTGCCTAAACAGTTTCATGCAGGGAAAGTGTTTCTGTAAGAAATATTTCAATCTTTCTTTTGGATAGTAAAATAGGTACATAAAGTTAAATGGCAAAGTTTAAAAATTGGAAACAGATTGTGTTAATGCGTCTGAGAATCGGTGATGAAACGCACGCGGTGTTGCCTAATTTGGGTGATAATGGCGAGGTGTTAAGAATATTGTCGTTGCTATCAGTGGAGGGTGATGATGGAGAGTGTAGCTTGAATTGGTCACTATTGGGTGACTTGGGGTCGGCTGAGCGGAGGTGTTTAGAAAAGGAGGACGCGATAGCGAGTTTGTTGATTTCAGAAGAGATTTTTAAGGGTGTGCAAGTAGAGATGGTAGAGGGGAGTGAGGGAGTGGTGGAGAGGTTGAATAAGCTTGAGGGTTCGGCGGGGGATACAGAAGATTTAATTGATTTAATGGATGATGGTCGGGTTCGTTGTGCAGAGAAGGTAGATGGGGAGTGGCAACCTCAAGTATGGGTGATGCAAGGGGTACTGAATTATTTTTCTACTCATGAGAATACCCGTATGGAGGGTGGCTATTGGGACAAGATTCCTTTGAAGACTGCATGCTGGGATGCTACTCGTTTTCGTGAAGGTGGGGTTCGTTATTTGCCTGGTTCGGTGGTACGGCGGGGGGCTTGGTTGGGGGCAGGGACAGTGGTCATGAGTCAGGCATTTATAAACATAGGGGCTTGGATTGGCGGCGACGGAGTAATGGTAGATACGGGAGTACGGGTGGCTTCTGCAACTCAGGTAGGTCTGGGGGTGAAATTGGGTGCGGGTACAGGATTAGAAGGGGTGTTAGAGCCTTCAGGACGCATGCCAACCATAGTTGAAAACAAAGTACGGATTGGAGCCATGTGTGAAGTGGCAGGGATTGTACAGGAAGGTGCAGTGCTTGCTAGTGGCGTGGTTATGGCTTTGGGAAAGAAAATATACGACGAAGCTAGCGGGCAAGTTTTGCCGCCGCTACTTTTGGAAGTTAATGGGGTTGAATATCAGATACCCGTGATTCCTGCTTGGCGTTTAGCGGTGGGAGGTACGCTGGTCAGCCCAGATGGCAAGAGTGCTACTGATGCTGTGATTCTTAAAGCTGGTGATGTACGAGAACGCGGTACACTACGTCATTTTAAGCGTCAGAGACTAATGTATGGTGGTTAGGCGTTGGCCTTTGGATAAGAGTCTGCTTTTTCTAGCGACTGTTAAAAGTTGTTTTCAAAAATAATTTTGTGATCCTTATTGACAAGTAGGTAAGGCGTGGTAGACAATGGGACGGTAATGAGAATGATATTCATTATTATTTAGACTGATGTTCTATTAGATTGATTTGTAGTTTGGTATAGCCTTGAGATGCTGTTAGTTCTACAAACCTGAAAGATTAAGTCTAAGTACTAGTGATATTGTAGATGGATTAAAAGACAGATAAGCAGATAGTCGTGACCGAATTGATTCTGAAATTAAAAATACCTTGGACGAGGTTGCTATGCTTGTTCGAGGGGGTTCTGGTTGCCGTAAAGTCAGTAAATTGGGGAAAGTGGCTGTTGTACGTGATTATGGTGGGTTTATTGGTTAACCCTCAGACTCGTATCTTGTTGATGTGGGTGCTTAGGGATGCCTATTTGTCGGTGGTGGTGTTTGTGGCAGCCACTTTGGCGTTGTTTTACATTTTGGAGGATTGGCTAGGCTTGGACGTTGCTGGTTTACTGCAGCGGTACAGTCGGGTTCAGCCTGTGATTGCGGCGGTGGCGGGGGCTTTGCCTGGCTGTGGCGGGGCGATTGTGGTGGTGACTCAATATGTGAAGGGTGGCATTAGTTTTGGGGCTTTGGTGGCAGTGTTAATATCTACTATGGGAGATGCTGCATTTTTGCTGTTGGCACGCAAACCGTTGGTGGCATTAGGATTATTTGCAGGTAGCATTGTGGTGGGGAGTATCAGTGGCATGCTGGTGGATGCCATCCATGGGCCTGATTTTCTACGTAGCAAGAAAACGGGAAAGTTGCTTTGCCATAAACATAGAAATTTAGTAGCCCCGATGTCTCTGTTTGGCTGGGCTTGGATGTTAATATTGATACCAGGCGTAGTGCTGGGCTTAGCCGATGCCTTTCAGCTAGATGCTGATGCCCTGCTGGGAATTGAGGGCTTTTCTCCTCGTTTAGTGGTGGGTGTTTTTGGGGCTAGTTTGAGTCTTATGATGTGGGATATCTTGCCCCTGCAAAAAACTCCTAGTGAGCCACATTGTTGCCATGCTCATAGAGAATTAGTAGTTAAATGGAAATATGGATCTACTATTAGTAGAATTGCAAATGATACCAATTTTGTTACCAAGTGGATAGTTTTGGCGTTTTTACTCTATGAACTAGCTTTGTTTTTCAGCGGAGTTCAATTGGAACAGTTCTTTAGTTTGTGGGCGCCGCTGGTGCCTTTGATGGGAATTGTCTTAGGCTTTATACCGGGTTGCGGACCGCAAGTGGTAGTGACTACCCTGTATGTCAATGGTTTGATACCGTTCTCAGCTCAACTGGGAAACGCCATCTGCAATGATGGTGATGCCCTCTTCCCTGCCTTGGCAGTGGCTCCTAAAGCCTCTCTGGTGGCGACTGTTTATAGTGCTGTTCCAGCTGTTTTGTTGGCTTACGGTTGGTATTGGCTATTTGAATAGCTTTCTGGTGTAGGATATATCTGGTAACGGGCAGAGGCTTTATCTAGCTGAGTAACAGAGCATGAATCGGGGCGTCTTGATAATAGGAGGGGGAATAATTGGGCTGTCGGTGGGATGGTTGTTGGCACGGCGTAAGGAGCGGGTATTGATATTAGAGCGGGGTGGGACGGGGCAGGAGTCCTCGTGGGCGGCGGCGGGAATGTTGTCGCCGCTATGTGAGCTGGAGGTGGACGGAGAAGAGGTTTATCAATTGGGTCTGGCTAGTTTGAGGTTGTACCCAGATTTCGTGCGCGAGTTAGAGGCTGCCAGCGGAGAACGGGTAGGGTTTCGCAATGAGGGAACGTTGCAAGTGGCATTGGATGCCGATGAGCGTCAGCAACTGGAGCGGATATTTAAGCGTCAGCAGGGGCAGCGAGATCAGGTGCGATGGTTATCAGGAGAGGAGGCACAGATGTGCGAGGATGGGTTGTCCCCTCGGGTGGTAGCGGGGATAAAGGTGGATGATTATCAGGTGGACAATAGGCGTTTGATGGCTACTTTAAGGCGAGCATTCTTATCGGCTGGAGGAGAATTACGGGAGCATTGTGAGGTTCAGGAGCTATTACCTCAGGGAGATGAAGCCCCTGCAGTTCAGGTGGAAGGCGAGGTATTACTAGGAAAACAGGTGCTATTGGCAGCAGGTTGTTGGAGTAGAATGATTAAGGGGGTAGATTCTTTGGTGGATTTGCCAGTGCGGCCTATCAAGGGGCAGATGTTGTGTTTGCGAGCACCCCAGCACGAGATTCCTAAGCGTGTACTGCATGGGGTTAGGTATGGGTACTGCTTGGTGCCGCGGGAGGATGGCAGGGTATTGATAGGGGCTTCAGTGGAAGAACGAGGCTTTGATAAACAGTCCAGTGCGGGAGTGTTGTTTGATTTGCTTCGGGAGGCACGGAGAATTTTCCCCAGGGTAGATGAGTGGCCACTGGAAGAAGTTTGGGCAGGGTTAAGACCTGGTAGTCGGGATAATGCTCCTATTGTGGGTCGGATTGCCCCTGGTTTTTTTGTGGCAACGGGTCATTATCGGAATGGTATCCTGAATGCACCCATCACCGCCCACAGCTTGGTAAGCCTGATGTTGGATAATGAATGTCCCTCGGTAATCAAACCTTTTTCTGCAACCAGATTTCGGGCCAAGACGGGTTAGGTAATAATATCAAAGCCGCGGATCGGGCAACTGAGGGATGAAATTTCTTTGGTTGATACCCGAATAACTTTAGAAGAGGGAGTTCCTTGTTTTAGGAAGGTAACTAATTTAGGAAGTATTTGATGACTTATGCGTACCACTGCCTCTACGCGTCCATCAGGCATGTTGTGTACCCATCCTGTCAATTGAAAATGTTTGGCAACCTTACACACAAATTCCCGATAACCTACACCCTGCACCCTGCCATAAACAACTATGTACACACATTTCTTGTTAGAAGAAACATCAGATTCAGAAGAAGAATATATAGTCGTCATGGGGTATTTTCCGAGTAAGGTGTTTAAGAACGGGATGAACGCCTTTCTTGGCGTAGCCTCCAAGCTATCCAAGCTATAAGCAGAGTTAGTACGGCTATAATCACCCAGAGACTGTTTTGTTTTAGTTGCTGGGTAAGCACTTGATGGTCTTGGCCAAAGCGAAATCCTAGCCAAGCTAGTAAAGATACCCAAATTCCTGCACCTATGGTAGTCAGCACAGCAAATGGCAGAATAGGCATGCGTGCTAGACCGGCAGGTAGGGAAATTAACTGACGAATGACGGGTAACAAACGACCGCAAAAGGTAGAGATATAGCCATATTTCAAAAATATTTGCTCAGTACGCTGGTAAGAAGCCACAGAAATACGTAACCAGCGGCCACTTATCTCCAGCAACCTGAGTGTCAATAGACGCCCCAACCAGCGTGCTAGACCATAATTTATGATTGCCCCAGCTAACGAGCCAAGTGTACCCGAGATTATAACACCAGTGAGAGTCCAATCGGGTAGCCGACGAGCTAAGTCGCCAGCTGGAAGTATTACCAATTCAGAAGGGAATGGCACAAAGGATGACTCCACGGTCATTAGCAAAAATACTCCCCAGTAACCGAAACGCTTAATTACACTATCGGCGAGCCAAGTATTAAAATAAGCAAGCGTGTTTAAGGCTTCATTTTCCAGCAGCCACCAGAGTGTCGCACTTATCAGTAGGGCTAGGGCAAGCAGGAGCAAAATGGCTGTCCATCGGGGGATACGCAGAATAAATTTTGTGGTTGGCATCAGTGGCATAAACATAACGAACTCCTGTATAACTTTGGGCAAGTTGCAAGGCAGGTGTTTGGTTGTAAGGATTGGTTAGTAGTCGTGCATCGGGTTAGAATGAGATTGGAGATTATCTGTTGGGAACATGGTTGGATTGAGAAATGATTTTGTGCCTTATCATGCAAAATATAAACCGCAGTATAGCATTAATAGGGGGTAAAAGTGGGTGATACTTTTGGCAAATTTTTCAAGATTACCAGCTGGGGGGAGTCCCATGGGGTTGCGGTCGGGGTGGTGGTAGAAGGTTGCCCAGCGGGCTTGCCCTTAACTGAAAATGATATTCAGCAGCAGTTGAAGCGGCGGCGTCCGTCCCAGAGTCAGATAACCACTCAGCGTTCCGAGCAGGATCAGGTGGAGATTGTCAGCGGAGTGTTTGAAGGGCACACGCTCGGGACGTCTTTGGCTATGTTGGTACGCAATGGCGATGCTCGGCAACAGGATTATAAGATTTTTAGGGAACGGTATCGTCCTAGCCATGCCGATTTTAGTTATGAGCAAAAATATGGAATACACAATTGGCAGGGTGGAGGTAGAGCTAGTGCACGTGAGACTGTTGCTCGGGTAGCTGCTGGTGCGGTGGCTAAGAAACTATTAAGTTTGCACGGAGTGGAGACCTTAGCTTGGGTTTCAGAGGTTCATAAGTTGCGAAGCCGGGTAGATGTGGAACGAGTTTCGGGTGAGCAAATTGAAAGCAACGTGGTGAGGTGTCCCGATGCCAAGGCTGCACGGGAGATGGAGGCTTATATTATGGAGGTAAAAAAGCAGGGTGATAGCGTTGGTGGTGTTATAGAAGTGGTTGTACGCGGCTGTCCTGCGGGGCTGGGAGAACCCGTTTTTGACAAGCTAACGGCGGATTTAGCTAAGGGTTTAATGTCTCTACCTGCCACCCGTGGAGTGGAATTTGGTCTGGGATTTGCGGCAACTACTCAACTAGGCTCAGAACACAACGATGTGTATGTGAAAAAGCCTGCGGGAATTGGCACTGCAAGCAATCGTTCTGGGGGAATACAGGGGGGAATTAGCAATGGAGAACCGATCCTGTTGCGGGTAGCTTTCAAGCCTACTTCTACCATCGCTAAAGAACAGCAGACAGTTAATCGCAAAGGAGAAAAGGTGTTATTGCGAGGGCAAGGACGCCATGATCCCTGCGTGCTACCTCGTGCGGTACCGGTAGTGGAAGCGATGGTGAATTTGGTTTTAATTGACCACTGGTTGCGTCAGGAACCGCAGTGGGCTTTTAGTAGATTACGGCAACAACATGATTTGGATGATTAGTAGAATAGTGTGTATCCTATAACTGATCATAGGTATTTCTGGCGGAAAATATTGATGAGAAAATACGGTGAATAATTATTATCAATTGTTACAGGTATCTACTTCGGCTTCGGCAGATGAGATTCAGTCCGCTTGGCGTAATTTAGCCAAGAAGTTGCACCCTGATGCGGGTGGAGACGCGGTGTTGTTTGGTCTAGTACAGCAGGCCTATGAAACTTTGCAGGATGCCGATAAACGCCGTGCTTATGATGAAACAGTGCTCAATTTTCATAACGAAGGAGGAGTAAGGGGGACAGCAGGCTTTGGCTCTAGTACTGGTTTTGTTCACAAATCAGAATGGTCGCGGAATACCAGTGGAAAAGAAGGCACAAGGACAGCAACAAAATCTACCGCGAGTAGTGGTAAAGATATGGTGCATATCAGTGCCTTGGCATTGCCGCGCAATGGGGTATTTGTACTGAGTGCCCCAGGAGGCGAGACTGTCATCAATCCCACGGAGGCACTACGGTTGTGGAACAGTACCTTGGCTAAGCTACAAGGTGTTCATTCTCAGCAGATCGCCAGACACATTGTGCAGCTGGAAATGGAAGGTCCGCAACATTATTTGAAGCGTTTATCCCCTGTCCCAAAGAATTCTTTTTCTAGTGGCAGAGAGTTTACTGGGGCAGGCCTATTGGGACGGACTTTAGAAAGAATGGGGTCGCAAAACAACCTTCCCAGTGCCGAAAAATTCTTGCTAGAATGCAATCAATTGCCCGTTAACCTTCTAATCACTGTACCTTCAGGAATTGCAGTAGAAGTGTGTGACCTCAGTAGACCACTAACCATTGGTGATCTGAATAGTCAATTAAGTGCCAATTTACTCCCTGGCGGTCAGCTGGTAGCCGCTGAACTCTGTGGACTAACGCTTCGCATGCAGCAGGCTTATGCTCGTGTGATAGAATTGAGCGGTAATGCCGAAGTACACGCACGCGGACAGTGCAAACTAGTGCTCAATGGCCAAATTGGACGCCTGCAAGTTGACCTAGATAATAACACTGAGGCCATTATCCATGCTGATGTACACACTCTGTCTGGTTCTATTCGGGGAGGAAGTACCCTTGATATGCGAGGAAACGTGTTTCGTGTCCGCTGTTCCTCGGAACAAGATGGATTTTTGAAGCTCAAGAAAGTGCGTGATTTTTCACCTCCCACCGCTAGTACTTTCACCCGTAGGAGGGGCTAGCATAGTGCTTTCTACCAGCAATGACAATTTTAACCCAAGGCTAGTCAAGCTAAAATGGTGAACCAAAATTCGTCAATAAGAATAACAACGAGATCTTTTAATGAGTAGAATTGTCGGTGGTCTATTATTGCTTTCCTGCTTGCTAGTGACACAACTATTGTGGACACAGCCATTGTGGGCACAACCCACGGAAGGAGCTACCAAATCGCAGCTGGAACCAGAAGGAGAAGTAACTGCAGATAAAAACAAAAACACACGCCATCTTTATCTAGAAGCTAATCGCTTGTTTGACGACGGATTTTACCTTGATGCCATTCGCAAATACACCATTGTGGTGGATAAAGAACCCAGCACCTTGCAAGCAGTGTATGCTCATCTACGACTAGCCCAAGCTAACGAAAAGCTAGAAAAATGGGATGAAGCAGAGATCAACTATCGGCGGGTCACCATTTTGCAACCCTATGGTGAACGAAGCCACTTGATCTATTACAACCTGATACGGGTACAATACGAGCAAACCTTGGCGGGGTTTTTCAGACGAAAAACAAATGTAAGCCGCAACATAAAACCATATAAAAATATTGTCCAAGATGCAGAAAGATTCTTTCTTATCTACCCCAACAGCAGCTACCAAGGAAGTGTCACGGACTACTATAATAGAGCTCGGCACATCTTGGCAGGACATGAACAACTGGTAGCAGATTTTTATTTTAAGCGTCATCAATACGCGGCTGCCGCAAATCGCTACTTGTTTTTGCTGAAAAACTATCCTGAATATCCCCAAAAACGCAAAGTGCTGGCCAAATTGATAAACTCATATCAACTTGGGCAACAGGAACATAGAGCCAAAGAATGGGAACCCGTACTAAAGAGGTTAAAAATTTCGGCAGCTAATGCTAAATCATAGCCAATTTCTTATGGAAATTTATGCTAAACAAAAATAATTTATTAGAATAAATATAAAGAAATACGTTCTATGGATGATCGTCAACGCAGTTTATTATTACTCAGCTTGTTAAAGGGGATTGGGCCTGGTGCACTTGGAACAATAATTAGTCAATACCAGCATCCTCAGCAGGCACTGGAGGCTTCTCCTGAAGAATTATCGGAATTTTGTAATTTCTCTACACACCAGATAGAAAGCATTTTGCACGCCTCGGATACGGTGGATATCGTAGCTCAGTGTGAGAGTATACGCCGTGCTGGAGCACGTTTGCTTTGTCTGGGTGATGACGATTATCCTACTTTACTGGAATGCTTGCCTAATCCGCCTGCGGTACTTTATTGCCGCGGCCAACAGCCCTTCCCTGAAGGACCAATGTTGAGCATCGTAGGTAGCCGCCAATGTACCACTTACTCTACACAGCAGATTGAACTGCTGTTGGGTGAGATGACTAAGCGAATTCCTCAGCTGATCGTAGTTAGTGGTCTAGCACTGGGAGTGGATAGTATAGCTCATGAGTGTGCTCTAAAGCTTGGCTTGCGTACTGTGGCTGTACTGGGATGTGGTGTGGATGTAATTTATCCTCCTCAGCATAGATCATTAACAAATCGTATTTACAGCCAGGGGATAGTGATAAGCGAACAACCGATGGGTACTCCTGCTCATGCTTATAATTTTCCTCATCGCAATAGGATTATCAGCGGGCTGGGTGGTGCACTGGCAGTGACGGAGGCAGGCTTAAAAAGCGGAGCCTTGATTACGGCAGGATTTTCCCAAAACTACAACCGCCAAGTCTTCTGCTTGCCCGGCGATGTTAACCGTCCTTGTAGCCAGGGGACCAATTATCTGCTGAAAAGTGGACAAGCACGCATGCTCCTAGATACAGAAGAAATTACCGCGGCTGTTTTAAGTTATGCTCCCGATTCGTACAATCTCGCTGAGATCCCAGCTACTTCTTCTACTGCTGATTCTTCTACCAACGAAATCCCCCAAATCATCACGGATTTCCCTGCCTTTGTTCACCAAAATACTCCCGAGCCTACTACCTCATCTGATTCATCAACTGCTGCTAATGACAAATCTCTCAGCAAAGAGCAAACTTGTGTGATGAACTTCTTGGCCCGTCAATCAATGCATCCCGATGATATTTGTCGCTCGGCTGAGATCCCCATGGAACGCTTGCTGGGGATACTGCTGGAGTTGGAACTTTCAGGCAGGATATATTGCGACGAAAACAGTCTTTATCGGAGAGCTTAAGTACCACCATTCTCTCGGGCTATTTTGTTTCATCTTCTGTAGACCGTCCATAAGCGTCTTCATAGCGAATGATGTCATCTTCTTCCAGATAAGCACCGCTTTGGACTTCTATCAGGATCATCTTCTTGGTCCCTTTGTTTTCCAGCCGATGAATTTCTCCGCAATTGATATAGCAAGACTGATTTGGTTTCAAGACCATTATTTTACCATCAATGGTAGTGGTTGCCTCTCCACTGACTACGGTCCAATGTTCTGAGCGGTGTTTGTGTGATTGCAGGCTTAATTGACCATTGGGATGTACTTCAATGCGTTTCACCTTAAAATTTACTCCTTCATCCAGCACAGTGTAGGATCCCCAAGGGCATTGAATGGTTTTATGATATTCCACCACCTGAGGATAGTTCTTTTTCAGCTGAGCATATATTTCTCGCACCTGTTGAATATTTTTTCGATTGGCGACCAGCAGGGCGTCTTCAGTGTCAACAATTACGGCATTGTCGATTCCCAGTACTCCCAGAACGCGGTGGCTGAAAATAATGTTATCGTGCGAATCAATGATGGCGACCGGCCCTTGGATATGGTTGCCCTTCTCATCGGCAGGCTTCAGTTCTCCCCAAGTATCCCAATTACCAATATCATTCCAGTCAAATTTACTGGACACCACCGCAGCAGAGGTGGTTTTCTCAATAACCGCGTAATCAATGGATTCTTGAGGAATGGCTTGAAAATTCTCAGGACTAATCTTAATCAAGGTGCGTCCTCCTTGTTGCTCTGTCATTGTTTTCTCAGCTGTTTTTTCAGCCGCCACTAAGATTTCGGCACAATGCTGCTGCATTTCTTTGAGCATCACTCGTGCCTGAAAACAAAACATTCCAGCATTCCAAAGAAAATCACCGCTTTTATAGAATTCCTCTGCTCGTTTAGCATCGGGCTTTTCCACGAAGCGAATTATCTCATCCGCACGATTCTCTAAGTAGCCATAGCCCGTATCTGGGCGGGTAGGTTTAATACCAAACAGAGTTATCTTTCCCGTTTCCGCCAGAGCGATTGCCCGCTCAACAGCTTCATTAAACAAGGATTGCGGAGTGATTAAGTGGTCGCTGGGCAAAACCAGTAGCTGGGTGTCCTCGCCAAAGGTACGACTTACCCACAGGGTAGCCATCGCGATAGCTGCTGCGGTGTTACGACTACAAGGCTCCAACATAAAATGGTTTTTAACAGCCAACTTGCGAGGCTCGGCAACCTCCTGATATTCGCGGTCAATCTGTCGCCAAAAATGTTGCGAGCAAACCGTTAGCACATCCCGTACCTCAGGCAATAGACTACCCCGCAAGAATGCTTTCTGTACTAGGCTTTCATTGTCAGCTAGACGCATGAACAACTTTGGTTCCTGTTCACGAGACAGCGGCCACAGCCGAGAACCAACCCCTCCACTTAATATTACTGGTATTAGCATCATGTCTCTCCTTTAAGAGCTAATGTAGCAAGGATGGCTTGAACAAGTGAATAGAGTATTGTATCTTTAGTTAAGCGAGGACAAATATCGCTTAGATTGGTATGAAAATTAACGAATAAAGGAGACTACAGATGGCTAGTAAGATTGATATTGTTATAGAATACCTCAAGAAAAACGAGGGAAAAAGATATACCCCTAGAGAAATTGCAGAATGGTACTATAAAACCTACCCTGAAAAATGTCTTGAGATGCGAAGAAAAGCTCGTGGTGGGCGGCTTAATGAGGATAAAGATCTCAAGGAGCAGGTACGATCTAGTATATCAGCTAATAGTGATTCAATGGTAAAGAAGGAACCGAGGATTGTAGTAACTACTGATCGTCCAAGGAAGTTCTATTTTGCTGGAATATCGGATGAAGATGAAACAAAAGAACAACAGTCATCAAATAAGGTAGCTGGTAAGAATCCCCAAAGGCACTATTTTACTACAAAACCGAAGGTTAACAGCACATTAAAGGGAGAAGAGAGGTTTTATCCCGTATTAAGTAAATTTTTAGAGACAGAAAACGTTCGTAGCAAGAGAATTAATGAAAGACGCTCTACAAGCAAGAAAAAAGGAGCAAGTGAGTGGCTCCACCCGGATCTGGTGGGGATAGAAGATTTGAGTAAAGGTTGGGATGATAAAATCAAAGAATGTGTAAAAGATAGCGGTGCAAAGGCAAGACTGTGGTCTTCTGAGGTGAAAGAGAAAATTGATATAGGTAATGTTAGAGAATCATTCTTTCAAGCTGTCAGTAATTCGTCTTGGGCAAATCTTGGTTATCTGGCTGCTGGCGAATTAGCCATCTCAGCTAAACCAGTGTTACGGGTATTATCCAGTCTGCATGGTATTGGTTTTATTCTCTTAAACGAGGAAGAACCCCGTAAGAGCCAAATTGTGATTCCCGCTAGAGAACGCCCGCAAGTTGATTGGAATGCTGCCGATCAGCTAGCAAAAATAAACCCTGATTTTAGAGAATATATTAAATTGATAACATCTTTCTTCAAAGGAGGCGACCTAAACATAGAAGGTGCATGGGGTTACAAGGTCTAGCAATTTTAACTTATCTGCGGTTGTAAATAGGTTTAGGCAAACGGAGAGGGAGGGATTCGAACCCCCGATGCAGTTGCCCGCAACCATATCAATCAGAAGCAACTGGCTGAGCACTGGTGCATCTCACAACGCACATTTGAACGCTGGCATGCCATTGGCTGGGGACCGCTACTTCTAAAAATGGGTGGTCGGGCGGTTTACCGTGAGAAAGATGTCTTGGCCTATGAAGAACAGCATCTGGCCGAATCCACCCAATCACTCGTCAACAACGGTAGCCAATAGAAGTAATATACTAGCCGTTAAGATCCTTATTGTACTTTGGGTTTTCGCCCTGATTCTTACGGTATGTAGCAAGCCTATCAGTTTCTTTCTTAGTGGCTCCGTCCTTAGTCATACGTCTTGACGTAACATCCATGCGGTCGAATTTTTTGCCGTCATCTCTGTGACCTTGCTCACGTCGTTTCGGATCGTTAGTGGTTCCAGTGTAAACAACCTTATTGCCCTTTTTCAGATCATAAGTAACTGTGTCTCGTTTTTCTGCCATTTGAGAATCCTTTCATTTAGTGATTTTTAACCCCGCATTATATACGGTCATTACTGCGAAAATTCAACCCATACAAACAGAACGCCTAGACGTACAACAGGGCTAATCCCCAGTCCTTGATTCAATCATAATCTTTTTGATTATGTCAACTATATTATATTGACACCGACATGGAATGCTGAATGGGATCCCGTTTAATCCTAGCGATTTTAACTTATCTGCGGTTGTAAATAGGTTTAGGCAAACGGAGAGGGAGGGATTCGAACCCCCGATGCAGTTGCCCGCATAATGGATTTCGAGTCCACCGCCTTCGACCACTCGGCCACCTCTCCTTAGTTGGTTTTAGCAGTTATGGGGTAGGTAAGTTAAGGGCGAAGTCTATTTCCTTAGTAGCCATAAGAGCAAAGATAAAATGATGGAAAGCAGGATGCTAGTGGTAAGGGGAAAGAAGAAGGAAAAATTTGGTCTTTGGATGCGGATATCACCGGGCAGCTGTCCGATATAGGATAACCAGGGGGGCAATTTTCCGCCAAGCCAAAAGAAGATGCCGATAATTATCAACAGACATCCCAGCAGGAAGAGCCATTTACCCAGTTCAGGCAGCATTATTTTTTAGATTTGGGTTGCTGGGCTTTATTTTTTTTGTTTGTGCTTGGCAATTGGTTTCCTGATGCTTGGTTTTTTGATGCTTGGTTTTTTTTGGATTTGGAGAGTATCAGCACGATGGGCGAGGCAATAAATATGGAAGAGTAGGTGCCAGAAATTATGCCCAACAGAAGGGCGATGGCAAAGTTTCGGACGATGTTTCCCCCAGCTATGAGCAAGGTAAGTACGACCAGCGTTGTAGTGACGGAAGTAAGTATTGTTCGGTTGAGAGTTTCACTGAGGGCTTGATTAAATAGGGTGATGGAGTTTGATTTGGATTGGACTCGGAATTTTTCGCGGATGCGATCAAAGATAACGATGGTATCATTGATGGAGTAGCCAGCAATAGTGAGGATGGCAGCCACTACGGCGAGATTGATTTCACGCTGGGTGATGGCAAAGAATGTCAACACGATGAATACGTCATGGAATAGTGCGAGGACGGCTGCGATGCTAAATCGCCATTGGAATCGCAACCATATGTAGAGTAGGATGGCAACCAGTGAGAATAAGACGGCACGGGTGGCTGCGAGCCTGAGTTCATTGCCTACCTTGGGTCCGACGCTTTCTATGCGTCGCACTTCCATTTTTGGGAATGCTGTTAACAAGATTTGTTGTGCGTCTTTGGTGGCACTAGTTTGCAGGTTCAGACTGGATTGCTCGCTTTTTGCCAGCAGGATTAGGTATTCGCTTTGGTTTGAGCCAAGACTTTGGAGCGAGAAAGAGCCTATGGAAGAGTTTTCCAGTGCTTTACGGACATCAGCGATGTTGGCAGCAGGCAATTTTACTTGCAGGAGGGAGCCGCCCTTAAAATCAATGCCGTAGTTTAGTCCGCCTTGTGTTATGGCGGCGGTGGTACCTGCTATCAGTAGGAGAGCAGAGAGTGCGAAGCAGTAGTATCGCCATCGCATTAAGTTGACAAGCACCCCAGATTTGATAATTTGTATCATGGCAGTAGGTAGAGATTAGGATTTGCCGAGCGAGGACTTAAAAGAAGGTTTGGGTTCAAGTTAGATGGATAATTTTGTTATTTTGGCAGAGCGTAATTGAACCAGTTCAAACAGAAAACGGGTAAAGAAGACAGCTGTGAACATGCTAGCCAGAATGCCAGCAGAGATAGTTACCGCGAAGCCTTTAATTGGTCCGGTGCCGAAAGTGAGTAAAGCCAAAGCGGCTATTAGAGTAGTAATGTTGGCATCAAAGATAGTCCAGAACGCGGTTGCGAAGCCTTTTCTCACTGCGGCGTGGATGCTACGAGCTTGTGGAAGTTCTTCCCTTATGCGTTCAAAAATCAGTACATTGGCATCCACCGACATGCCCATGGTAAGCACAATTCCGGCAATTCCTGGTAGGGTGAGGGTAGCTTGAAATAAGGCTAAGGCTGCCAGTAGCAATATCAGATTAAATACCAACGCCAGCGAGGCAAATATTCCCGCTTGGCGATAGTAGAAGCACATAAATCCAACCATCAGTAGCATGCCGATAGCAAGGGCAGTTAGTCCCTGACGGACGGAGTCTTCGCCCAGAGATGCTCCCACGGTGCGTTCCTCACTGATAGAAAGCGGGGCAGGTAATGCTCCTGAGCGTAGTACAATAGCGAGGTTGGTAGCTTCTGGCAGGGTGAAATTGCCGGTGATTTGGGCTTCACCACCAGTGATGGCTTCTCTGATGGAGGGTGCGGATTGTATTTTGTCATCCAAGACAATAGCCAAACGGCGACCGATATTGCTACCAGTCACCTTGCTAAAACGGCGTCTTCCTTCGTCATCAAAGGAAATGGACACATAAGGTTGATTATCCAGAGTGCTTATTTGTACGCGTGCATCGCGGATTGTTTCTCCTGATAAGATTGGACGCTTTTGTAGTACTAGTTGTTCTTTGCTTACTTCCTCCCCGCGGGAATTTTTTATAACCAGCTCCTTCACCAAATGGAGGCTTTCATTTGCGTACTCTGTGGAAACTCGGCTTTCCACCAAATGAAATTCCAAAACAGCTTGGGCACCGATCGCATTCAGAGCAGCATCTCTATCTTTTAGGCCGGGCAGCTGTACGATTAGTCCTTGTTTGCCATGGCTTCGCAGTGATGGCTCAGTCACTCCCAATGAGTCAATCCGATTACGCAGTACCTCCAGGGCTTGCTCAGCAGCTACCTTCTTTATTCTCTCTGCGTCTTCAGGTTTTATTTTTACTATTATCCGTTCATTAACCTTATCCACCTCATATTCTGATAACAGGCGTGACAATTGTTCTTCTTCTAAATCTACTACTTCTCCTTTTTCCAAGGTTACCTCAACTCCAAAAGGCACCCTGTCCAAAGAGACATAGTCTACCAACCCATCCAGCAGTAAATCTTCCAACTCTACCGCGAGCCTGTCTAAGGTTCTTTCTACTGCACTATCTGAATCTACCTCTAAATCCAAGAACATACCCCCCTGCAAATCCAAGCCGAGAACGACCCGATTCTTTATCTTGGAAGCATCCTCTTCCAGCAGATAAGCACGCACACTAGGCCACAACGCAAGAGCACTCGCCAGCAGGACACCAATTATTATTCCCCCCCTCAATCTCAAGCTCATTACTAAGCCCTCGTATGCCGTTCATGGATGTTTATCGCGGGCTTTATCATTTCCTCTTAGAAACCTTCTTTTTGGTAGTTTTAGCAGTACTTTTAGTAACTTCTTGCTTGCTTGCTGTCTTAGATGCTCCCAACCGTTCCGAGGCACGACCCCGCTTCATTTTTACCAATACCTTAGGAGCAATCTCCAAGGTCATCTCATCTGCAGATATTTGTTTTATTACACCCTGAATGCCGCCATCAGTCCAAATTCTGTCGCCTATCTTCAGTTCGTCTACTAAGCGTCTATGTTCACGCAAGCGTTTTTGCTGAGGACGGATAATCAAAAACCAAAATATCCCGAAAATTAGTATAAGCGGGATAAACTGTGCCAATGCACCGCCACCACCTGTTCCAGAACCTAATAAGGCGTGGGCATCTTCTAAGAATAATCCCCAACAAAGGCATGCCAATAATACACGCAACATTTAACAGCTCCTTAATAAATAAACTCAACTACCCAACCAGACCAAAGTTACCTCATCCCGAACCCTTTTTACAAGAGCAATTTCAGTGAATTGTTTGCTAAAAATGGTAGTGCCTACAGAAAGAGGCTGTTCCTAGCAAATGATGATTATTGATGAAGAGGGAATTTTGCTTTATCTACGGCTTTCATCAAGGGTTAACATCTTTTTGAAACCCAGAAAAAGCGAAGTATTACGGCAAAATATCGTTGGTAGGGGTAATCACTGCCACTGGGATGAGAGAATTTCTTTTAAGGTTATTACCCAGTTGTCCTTGGGCACCCGCACCCCAGCACCAGACATATCCCATCTTGACAGCACAGGCACTGTTATCACCTGTTGCTACGGCTGTTACACCCGTGTTTAGTCCCAATACTTTTACCGGAATCAGGCTATTTTCGGTGGAATTATTTCCCAACTGACCTTCTGTACCTCGTCCCCAGCAGAGGAGGGCACCAGATGCGACAGCACAGGAATATTCTTTGCTGGCAGAAATATGAGTGATTCCGCTCTGCATATTTATATCTTCTTCTGAGTCGCTGACTTCTACAGGTGAGGGTGAAGAGGCTTCATTATTGTTGTCTCCCAGACGTCCTTTTGTACCGTTTCCCCAGCAATAAGCACCTCCATTTTTAATAGCACAGGTGTGCTTTTCTCCTGCGGAAACTAGGCTAAAAGATCCGTTACCACTAACACTCACTGGGAAGGAGCGGTCATTAATAGTGCCATCACCCAGCTGGCCTTCTTGACCGCGTCCCCAGCAATATATCCTTCCATTTGAGATGGCACAGGTGTGCAAGTATCCTGCGGAGATCATAACAGCATTGCCGAGGTTAGTATCAGTAACACTTACTGGGGTGCTACGTCTACTAGAAGTGCCGTCTCCAATTTGAGAATAAGTGTTACTGCCCCAGCATTTAACACCACCATTTTCTATGGCACATCCATGTTGCCTTCCGATAGTGATGTTAGTAATTCCTGTGGTCAGTCCGCCAACCATGGTTGGTGTATTGTGGTTGTCAACGGAACCATCTCCCAATTGGCTGTCATTATTACTACCCCAGCAGAAGGCAACACCGTTTCGCAAAGCACAGCTACTGGATCCTGCAGCTTCTATGGCACTGGCATTGACAAAATTTACTTCTATATTATTTACGTCCCACTTTACGTGGGTAGGTTTTTTGCTACTGAGGTTGTTTTTTTTACCCAATTGACCATCATTACCCAGACCCCAGCAAAATAACTTTCCGTCTGATATTGCACAGCTATGGCTATTGCCAACAGAAATATCGGAAACATCCTTTAGGTAACTATTGGTAACGTCAGGAGGAACTACCTCAATAGATATAATGTTCTCATCTTCTTTAGGAGCTGAATCACAGGATACCAGAGCCAAACAACCAACAGCCAAAAACACAAATTGCAGTCCGAAAGATACTTTCATTTTGTAGTCATAAAGCTAAATCAGAATCACGGAAAGGAAAAATCCGCTGTACTTACCCCCATGTTAACTATACACGAAATGTGGAAAAAATAATAGTGGCTTATTATTGTTTATCGGTATGTTTTGGGCTAGACAGCATTTTTTTGATCAGGTTTTGTGCTTCAGCGAGTTCTTCATCAGTGATTACTTTAAGTAGAACGTTTTTTAGCCAGATGGATTTGTCATCTTTTTGAGCGGCGGCGAGTTCCAACCAAACGAAGGCTTGGGTGTTATTTTTTATTACTCCTCGGCCTTCAAAGAACATGGCACCCAGATTGTGTTGAGCAAGGGGAAATCCCTGTAGGGCTGAGTGAAGATACCATTTTGCAGCTGTGGAATAACTTTGAGGAACGCCGATTCCTTGCTCATGTAGTAGTCCCAGGTTGAATTGTGCTTCAGGTACGTTTTGCTCTGCGGCTGCTTGATAAAGGGCAACAGCTGCTTTATGATCGGGAGGAACATCGCGATCGTTGTGACGCAACATGCCCAAGCGAATTTGGGCTGAAGTTTCTCCCTGAGCGGCGGCTTTTTCGTACCAGAAAACGGCTTGTTTGCGGTCTAAGGGGACTCCCTGTCCGCTGTCGTGAAGCAGCCCCATCTTTTGTTGAGCACTAACATGTCCCTGTTCGGCAGCTTGTCGTAGCCATTTTGCAGCCTGACGCGGGTCTTTAAATAGTCCTCCTTCTCCCAAATAGTAAAGAATACCTAAATCATGTTGTGCCTGGGTATCACCTGCTTTGGCCTTGGGTAGTAACTGCTTGGCAGCATCAGCAATTATGCCCACGGGAGGGGCAGTATTTTTCTTGAGTGATTTATCGGCAATGATGCCCACGGGAGGGGCAGTATTTTTCTTGAGTGATTTTTTTGGGGTAGTGGGTTTAGAGGGTACTTTTTTAGAGGTTACTCTACCTTTGGACTCGGTTTTTTTTAGCGTGTTTTTTTGTATTTTACTTTTTCGGCGGGTATTTTTGGTAGGCATTGCAATTATCAGTCTGGTGATCAGAATACGTGGGGTTACTTTAATGGGACCGATGGTATTCGGTGGATGAGAATCCTCGGTTAATTTTTACTGCTAGTATGCCACTCTATCTACTCCTTTGCCATACCGTTTGAGTTAAATAAGGCTTTATTGAAAAAATCTCTCAGAATGGGGGTGTTTCTAACCATATGCAAGACAAATGTTGATATGCCTTGCCATATAGCAGAATTTAGGGTCTAATAAAGGCGGAGGCTTTGTATAAATATAGCCAGCGAGATGGTAATCCATCTAGCTGATTATGCACATCGGGCTACGATCTAGAGATCTAATGAGCAAAGAGAGTATCAGCAAAGAAATTCTGCGTATGCCCATGCTACCCGTGCGTAAGGATGTGATTTATCCTGGTACGAATGCCCCTTTTTATATTGGGCGTAAGCTTTCTATAGAAGCTGTGGAAGAAGCACTATCTGGCGACAAGCGAATATTTGTAGTGACCCAAAACGATGCTACCAATGATAATCCTCGTCGGGAGGATTTATTTTCTGTGGGCGTGGTAGGGGTGGTATTGCAGGTGATGCGTCTGCCTAATAAAAATTTAAAAGCCTTGTTTGAAGCTCATCAGCGGGCAGGATTGGTGAGGATGGATTCTGATGGTGATAGTTATCACGCAGAAGTACGTTTGTTAAAGGAGGTTATCAGGGATGAGAAGGCTCTGGAAAAGCTGGCAGTGGAGACTAAGGAGGTAGCACGACGCTATTTAGATGCCAATCGCAGTAACAAAGAGATTGATATAGATTTATTGTTGGATTATCCCCCTGCCCAGCTGGCGGATAGACTAGCACCTTTGTTGGTGTGTGATCAGGATCTAAAGCAGCAAATTCTTAAGGAGAACGATGTTTATAATCGTTTGCAGATGGTGCTTAAAGCTGTAAAGCAAGAATCTATAGTGCTTGAAATGCAAAAGAAGCTACGCAGTCAGGTACGCGATAACATTGGTAAAAAGCAAAAGAATGAATTCTTGAATGAACAGCTACGCAACATTCAGAACGAATTAGGACATGGATCTGAAGTGCAAGAAGATTTTGAGGAAATAGGAGAACAAATCAAAGCTGCTAAGATGTCCAAAAGCATCCGCGAAACAGCCGAACGCGAATTACGGAAACTACGCTTGATGCCCCCCTTGTCTGCAGAGGCTAGCGTGGTGCGAAATTACTTAGATTGGCTGGTATCTTTGCCCTGGCAATTACCACGAAGCAAGCAGAAATTTGATCTGCAAGCATCTCAAGAAATACTGGAAGCTGATCACTACGGACTGGAAAAAGTGAAAGAACGCGTGCTGGAATACATGGCTGTGAACAAATTGCGAGGCAAAATAAAGGGTCCCATCCTTTGCTTTGTGGGTCCTCCGGGGGTGGGGAAGACCTCTATGGGATGTTCCATTGCTCGTGCCTTGGGAAGAAAATTTGTGAGGATGAGTCTGGGCGGTATTCGTGATGAGGCTGAGATTCGTGGTCACCGCCGTACTTACATTGGTGCTATGCCTGGAAAAATTATACAAGCAGTGAAAAAGGCAGGTAGCAAAAATGCAGTCATTCTGCTAGATGAGATAGATAAACTCTATTCCAGCATCATGGGGGATCCCTCATCCGCCCTACTGGAAGTACTAGACCCTGAACAAAATCAATCATTCGTGGACCATTACATTGAACTGGAATATGACCTCTCCCAAATTTTGTTCATCTGCACCGCCAATACTACTCAAACCGTTGTTGCTCCCCTGTTAGACCGCATGGAAGTAGTTAAGTTCTCTGGATATACCGAACTTGAAAAAGTCCAAATCGCTAAAAATCATCTGGAAAATAAACTACTTATTTCGCACGGCCTTAAAGATGAACACATCCAACTCAGCAAAGATGCCATCCTTAGTGTTGTCCGCGACTACACTCGTGAAGCAGGAGTAAGAAACCTAGAACGAGAAATGTCAAAAATATTCCGCAAAATAGTGACCCGTATTGTTAAAACAGACAGCAATAAAATCGCTCCTATCACTTCTAAAAACTTACATAAGCACCTCGGTGTCCCCAAGTATCGCGCTGCCAATCGCGACCGCAAAAACGAAGTGGGTATCACCAATGGCCTAGGTGTTACTCCAGACGGTGGAGAGATAATACTCACTGAAGTCAAGCTGATGCCAGGATCTGGAAAAAGACGCATCACCGGGCAACTGGGTGATGTGATGAAAGAATCTGCCGAAATCGCCATCAGCTACATCCGGGCTTATGCTGACAGATTTGGAATCTGGAGCTCGTACCTCAAAGAATCAGACCTCCACATCCATTTGCCCGAAGGTGCCATTCCCAAAGACGGCCCTTCTGCTGGCATTACCCTAGTGACATCTCTGTTGAGTGCACTGACTAAAATACCGGTTAAACACGATGTCGCCATGACAGGCGAAATGACTCTGCGAGGAAATATTCTCCAAGTAGGAGGCATTAAAAATAAACTATTGGCAGCCAAGCGTAGCCATATCAAAACCGTTATCATCCCTGCCGACAACAAAAAAGACTTGCAAGACATCCCCGCAGAAATTACAGATGACATCAATATCATCCCCATCCAACGCTTTGACGAACTTATACCAATAGCCCTTACACGCCAGCCACAGTCCCTCAGTTCTACAGAGATAGCACTAGATCTGCAAAAATTAGAGCAAATCAAGCAATCTAAGCCTTACACAGCTGTGCCTGCCAATCCTAATTAGTAATTCCTAATAAGTAATTCCTAATTAGTAATTCCTAATAGTACTCCTAATTAGTGACCGCTAATCTGCTAGGTGTGAACCTTGCTTATTCTGCTTTCCTCAGCTTTGCTGGCGGAGGTCCATAACGATTGTTGCTTTTATCACCAGCTTTGAAAATCAGAATTAGCCAAAGGATTAAACCAACAATACTGAAGATGGTAGCGGCAATCTGGCTGATACCGAAGGTGTAAGTAACATAGTAAGGCAAATGCAAGAACGCCCACTTTTTGTGCCAACCAATGTCTTGGCAACGCTGAGCCGAAACGCAAATTTGTAGCCAATAAGATGGAACAAGTAGTAGCTTAAAGAAAATACTAGGGTCTTCGCCTATTAGCACAGCAAAGTCTAATGCCCGACCACCAATTAAGAGGAAAAAAAGGGCATCAAGCGAAAAAGCAATCAAGACCGCAACCAGTCCGATTAAGAAGCTCCATCCCAAATAAGACAGTCGGACTCTTCTTCCCGATAGCCTCCAGAGCGAAGGCTTAGAGTGATTTTTTGATGCTTTTTGTCCCATACTCTCCACTGAGGATTTTTCTGGATGCTAACAATATTCACCATTGTTGTCAAGGTTTTGTCAAGGTTGGGTATCAGTTGGGAGGTAGAATTGGCAGGTTTGTTTTTCAAGGTTAATGCTACGTACTGCGAGAGCAATGCGTGTTTTCGGGTTAAGGTGTTGCCAGTATGAATTGGCGGTCTCTTGGGGATTTAGGAGAGGCAAGGGTAGTGGCAGTTTGGAGAAAGGGGTCAGGGGTTGAGTAGTTGGAGGTTGATAGGTGTGGATTCCGAATGCAGATTGGGGTTGTAGAGGATAAGTGAAGGTGCGGTGTTTTCCTTGCTGGACGATAGCAAGCCAGCATGATTTTTCTGGGGTTATGCCTGCGGCGATGCGTGGGGTGAGATGTTCATCGGGTTCGGGCTGTAGGGTGTAGATGGCGGTGAGGGGGTGAGTATTTTTCTGTGCCGCTTGGACGAGTAATTCCGTGTGCTGACCGTTGGAAACAATCCAGTGTTTTTTACAGCTATTCATGGCGGTATAAAGCAATAGTTCGGGGTTTTTGAGTTCGGCTTTGCCTGTTGCTTGGATAAGCAGCTTATTTTTTTCAATTATCAGACGACGTGCCTTACTACTGGGGCTGCGACCCATCAGCCAATAAACTTGGAGGGCATGTTGTCCATCGGTAGCCAGCCCCTGTACGATGCCTCTGCCCAGGTAGCCATGGGACAGATTGGAGAGGTTTTGTTGTTGGTTGAAGAGTGTTTCGGTAAAATCAAGGTGGATGGGTTTTTTAGGGGTGATATGAGTAAGGGAAGAATTCTTAAGAAACAACGGTGAGAATCCAGCAAGGATATTCATGTATACGCCTCCTATTTTATCAATTAAGGATGAAAAGGTGGTTATGCAGATCATTGGGTGGCATTTCAGCTAGCATAATAAAAATAGTTGCCGCGATATTAGCCAGTGTATTGGGGTTGTCGGGCGGGCAGGGTCGTAGCTGATAAGGACGCTGAGAATTTTTGGTAATAGGATCAAAAAGCCACAGAGGAACAGGGTTTAGCGAGTGCTTGGTGCTAGGTTCTGGTTGGTGGGTGCGAGGGTTTATCACCAGCATTTCATCAGCATTGCCGTGGTCTGCGGTAACGATGGCTGTTCCACCAGCTTTTTCAATGGCTTGCAGGACTTGCCCGAGGGCATTATCGGTAGCTTGGACGGCTTGCTTGACGGCAGATATATCGCCTGTATGCCCGACCATATCTGGATTGGCAAAATTGACGAGCCCAAATTGATATTCCCCACTGGCGATTAGCGAGGTTGCAGCTTGGGCTATCTTGGCTGCTTGCATTTTGGGAGCTTGGATAAATGAAGTTAGCTTGTCAGAGGGGATGAGGGTGTAGGTTTCATCAGGATATGCTTCCCGACGACCGCCATTAAAAAAGAAGGTGACATGAGGAAATTTTTGGGTCTCTGCTAACCGAAACTGCCTTAGTCCTAACTTCCTGAGGCGGTCTCCCAGCGGGTTATTGACCTTCACAGGAGGTTGCATGTTAAGAGGAGGAAGGTTAAGGTCTTCATCATAGGTGGTCATGCCGCCGAACACCACCTTGGGACGTTTTCCCCGTTGAAAGCCGTTAAAGTCATCTGCCAACATGGCGGTGGTGAACTCGATTGCTCTATCGCTGCGAAAATTCATAAACACTACTGAATCGCCATCTTGCATTGCTCCTAAGGGCTCGCCATTACGTACCACCACAAAGGGAGGTAAATCTTGGTCTATCATTTTTGGATGCTGCTTCCGTGCAACTAAAATTGCCTCCTCAGCACAGGATACGCGTAATTTCGCCTGACCATGCACGTGTGTCTGCCAGCCCAGCTCTACTCGTGACCAAATCTTGTCTCTATCCATCGTGATTTGTTCCCTCCCTCCACCACTGGCAATGGCGTAATCTTTATTCTCGCCGCTGACCCGCCGCAGTTTATCCTCCATCATTTGTATATATTTCAATGCCGATTGATATGGAACATCACGACCATCAAGCAGGGCATGTACATATAATCGCCTGATTCCTCGCTTGGAAGCCTCATCCACAAAAGCCATGAAATGCTCAATATGACTATGAACATTCCCGTCCGATAGCAATCCCAATAAATGAAGAGCACTATCATGCTTTATGCAATTGACAAAAATATGCTTTGCAGCATCGGTAGCAAAAAATTCCCCCTCGGCTAAGGCTTGCTTGATGCGTGTAGCTCCCTGATGGATAATTCTCCCTGCTCCCAAAGTTATGTGACCAACTTCAGATCCACCCAAATCGCCCTCTGTAGGTAAGCCTACATAAGGCCCATGCGTCCATAACTGAGTGTACGGATATTGCTCAGTTAAGCCATCAGTGGCTGTTGTACGTGCAAGATGTATGGCATCGCCCGATCCTCCATCTCCCAAGCCCCAGCCGTCTAATATAATCAGCACTACGGGCCGTCTTTGAGCAAAATGCTTGCATAATCTCTGCTCTAATGATGCTTCCATCTCTGGCCTCAGCAAATGCACACTCCCTCCCCGAGCATCGTTACTAGCATATATTCCTTGATACTAGATAGCTAAGCACAGCTAAGCACAGCCAAGGAAACTGATTTATTTTTCACAAACAACAATAAATTCGTGGTTCATGATTGTTTTATGCCTGAAATTTCACCAGACTTCTATAATCAAACAATTATGTAGTTAAAGGAGTATGCCATGTTGTTTCATCAGTTTGATAGTCCCTATGGAGAAATATTGGCGTGGGGTGATGGTAAGCAGGTGGAGGGTATTTGTTTTAAGGAGCATATGACGGTACCTCGGGTTAATGATTGGGAGCGTGATGCCAGGTCTTTTAGAGCGGTTGAGCGTCAGTTTAGTTTGTACTTTAGTGGAGAACTAAGAGAGTTTGATTTACCCTTGCGGATGGAAGGGAGTGATTTTCGTTGTGGGGTGTGGAAGGAGTTAGCTGAAATCAAGTATGGCGAGACCTTGAGTTATGGTAGCTTGGCAAGTCGTTTGGGTTGCGATGGTGGAGCTAGGGCTGTTGGTGGTGCGTTGGGGAGTAATTTATTATCTGTGGTAGTGCCTTGTCATCGGGTAATATCATGGGATGGGGGGTTAGGTGGGTATGGAGGAGGTTTGTGGCTTAAGCGCGAGTTATTGGAATTGGAAGGTTAGGTAATAGTTTGGGGAGTTTTTTATGAGGAATTTAGGCTTTGGATTGTTGTGGTTAGTATTGGTAGGTTGTGGTTCTAATTTGGCACCACAGCCGGGTTTTTTGTTGCGTCCACGGCCTATGGAAGTAGAGTTACGCCATATTGATGGCAACATGTGGCTAGGTTGGCGAATGAGCAGGGTTGTTGGTACAGAAGTAGCTGAGTGGCGTTTGAGGGTGGAGTACCTAGTACGCGGATGTGTTCTGTGTGAGCCAAAAGAGCGGAAGATTTGGAAGGTAGCCGAAGAACTGTTTAGAGAATTAGATGGGGTAGAGATAGCAAAGGGGGGAGCTGGGATGCAATATCGTTCAGAAGGTGCTTGGCGATATGTTCTTTTGAGGGATGTACGGGAGTATTCTTTGCAAGCGGGGGTTAGTGTGAAGTTGCTAAACGGCGGATTTGGAGCTGAGACAGAGAGTAAGTTATTTATTGGGATGGTGGATATTCCTAGGTGGCACTTAAGTTTGAAACGTTTGGGTACGGATGCTATACGCTTGTTTTGGCAGCCAGTTGATGATTTGATTGGAGGAGTAAGGGTCAACATATATGGTCGTACTGAAGGGGAGGATTGGTCCTTACGCCCACTAAACAAGGAACCGCTGACATCTACACAGTGGGTATGGTTTCCCGTAGCTGGTGATGCTCGGGTAGCTAGGGAGTTCACTTTGCGATTGGTGGATAACCAAGGGAATGAGGGGCCATCAGCTAAAGTATTACGGCTGGATTTGGGTTCCAGAAAGAAGAAGAGAGGTTCTTGATGAGTGTGTTTTTGATTGTCAAATGTTGGGTAGTTAGGCAGGCGTGTGTTTTTCTAGCGTTCGGGATGTTGATAGCTGGTTCACTGGGTTGTAGTTCAGGTACTGCAGGGTTGGAGGGAAAGTTTGGTGCTGAGGTAGGGGGAGAGGAGCGTAATTTGCGTGCTAGGGTTGAGCGTCGTGCTGGTAGTGCAAGAGCACATAGGGAGCTGGCACAGTTTTTATTGGCAAGGGGAGATACTCAGGAAGCCCAATCTGAGGCTGAAGTTGCCTGGCGTTTGCAACCTCTACAGGGCAAGAATTTGATTATTTTAGGTCAAGCCTTGTTAGCGAATGGGTATAGTATTCAGGCACTACAGATATTGGAACAGGCGGTAGTGGTTTCTCCCCGTGATTGGCAGACAGGGTTGTTACTAGGAAGCGTTTTGGCTGAGCAAGGTAAGTGGCAACAGGCGGAAAATATTTTGCAGCAAACTGAAATTAATTCTGGCCGCCGTTCTGCTCTGGATGAAGCCTTAGCAGAAATACTTCTGGATAGCGGTCAGCTGTATTTGGCTTCGGCACGCCTGAATGGTCTGTCTGAGAGCCCTGTGGTTAGGGTGCTAATGGCACGTTTGGAACATCTTTATGGGAGGTCGCAGCAGGCACTGAAAATATTGGATGATGGATTAAAGAAATATCCTCATAGCCAATGCCTCATTGAAGAACGTATTGATTTCCTCTGGCGGCTAGCACGCTGGCAGGAATTGTCCCAAGCCCTACAGAGTTCCTTTGCTTCCGATGTCTCACTTACTAACTCTCACATCTATAGAGCCTTGTTAACGCAAAGCAAAGGACAACCCAAATCCGCCCAAGCACTGCTCCAAGCACGACAACAAAAATATCCCAAAGATGTAAAAACCCGCTTGGTACTTGCTCAGATGCAATTGCAAGCTTATCAGCCTCAGCAAGTGCTGGAAACATTACAGCAGGTACTTAATTTATCTTCGGCTCATGCGGTAACTCCTTGGGTACGACGCATGCGTGCTTCGGTCTATCTATCTCTCAGCCGATCAGACCTGGCCCAAGTAGAGATTGAACAAGCTGAAAGAATTCAATCTAATCATCGTCACACCCATTTGTTGCGTATTGCGGTTCTGATCCAACAATCTAGACAAGAAGAAGCCCAGCGACTTCTTAATAAGTACTTGGAACACTCACCACATGACACCCAAGCATTACTGCTTAAGGTTGATATAGCCACTCTGGCACAGGATTTCCAGCAAGCCTTGGATATTATTAACTCTATCGGCCCACTGGCAGCACCTCAGCATGTCGCCTTTGCCCGTGCCAGACAGGCATACCTTACTCAGCGATACTCTAAAGCTCTTTCTATCGTATCTCAAATATCAGCACAGGATACCGAGTTTGGCATTTCTCCTTGGCGGGTGCAGATATTAAAAGCTATTTCCCTGAACGCTCTAAAGAAAACTCGGGCGGCACAAAATACTCTGCGTCCTTGGCTTAGTAGTCCTGCTACCAATGGATGGGCTGCCCGTCTCGCAGGAGATATGCTACATCTTAATGGACAAGTCAAAGAAGCCCAACGCATCTATAACCGAGCCCTAAATACCTTTCCCAATAGTCCCCTGCTGTTGGAAGGACTTAGCCGAACGGCAATTGCCCAAGGACAAAAACAACGAGCACGCATCGCTCTGGAAAAAGGACTAGCACAAGTATCTCCTTGGCAACTAATATTTATTGAAAGATTAAGGATACTCAAACAGCCAAATTCACTACAAAACCTGTTACAACAATCTATGCCCTCGCAGCTACTCCTGATTCCCTCTCCACCACCAGGACCACTATTTCTTCCTCCCCAGCTTCCCGTTATAAGCCCCCGCTTTTTTTACTTCCTTCAACAAAATTGCTCATCATGAAAAACTGGATTAACTCTATTATTAAAACCGAAAAAATAACCCGCCAAACTGAAAAACAAATTAACCTCCCCCTAGCAGTTTGTGCCATTTTGCTAGAAGCCGCAGAAATAGATGAGCAAATTACTCATACCGAACAACAGATTATCCTAAAATCCTTAAAACAGCATTTTCAAATTGATACCCAACTCGCTCAAGATATTATTCAACAAGCCAAGCAGGAAATGGAAAAACAATCAGACCTTTGGCCATTCACTCATACTCTTTCCCAGCACCTGGATCAATCCCAGAAAAAAGAAATACTGATTATGATTTGGAAGGTACTCTTTGCTGATAACCGTCTAGATCCTCATGAGCGTCTATTAGTACGGCGTTTGCAAAGCATGCTGGTCGTCAATCACAGCCTGATGATGGAAACCAAACGCATCGCTAAATCTACCACCCAGCCAGCTCTATAGCAGCTAAACCCGAATCCAGTGGATAAAGTACCAGCAAGGTTGCCGAGGAATTTCCCGCCATCCGCCATTCCCACGGATTAGCTCCATAGTTTTTATCTTTGTCCGGGTAATAACTTTGAAGAACCGTTCGCTTTTAAGGCTGGAAGCTGTTTATTGGTACCAAAGTCCCAGTATAAATTGGAAACATTTGTAGGCCACGGGACGTTATTAATCGTCCATTCTTTGATAGTTATTTCTCCTGGTGGCAATCCGCTGCCACCACCATTAGTGCTATCTTGTGAGTAATTAAGTTCTGATGTACCGTCGGGGTTTCCACTACCAGAACGATAAGATTTGCTGATTTCAGAATAGGCTGAGGAATCATAAGCCCCAACCATTCCGCCTACTTTATCCACTTCAGCACCGCCGTCAACATTAACGGTGGTATAACTATTTTTGATCCTAAAATTTATCGCGGTTCCTATGATTCCTCCTATTGTGTCTACGCCGCTATCACCAAAGATTCTTCCCCTAGAGTAGATGTATTCAAATACAGACTTGGCACTCGTTGATTGAATTTTTCCAACTGTTCCGCCTACCGAATCCATCCCTTCACCACCATAAACATTGATGTTGGAATAGCTATTTGTCAGGGCTATTTCGCTAGTGGGTTTGCTTAATCCAATTAATCCCCCCACATTATCATTGCCAGTATCTCCCTTCACTACTCCATCATTAGCGTAAGAATAAAGAACATTGCCATTGTTTAACCCTACCAATCCTCCTACATTGTCATTACCAGCATTTCCATAGATATTTCCAGTACTGTAGCCTTCTCTAAGTTCGGAATCATTTTGGCCGATTAACCCACCAACAGAATCTGAACCTTCATTGCCTTGCACATTACCGGTGTTGTACACCGACCGAGCATTTCCTCCTTCTAGCTTCCCGATTACTCCACCTACATAATCATGTCCACTGTTACCTTTAAGTACGGATTTCTCAGAGTAGCTGTTTATGATAGTAACACTTGTGCTTCCACCCCTGCCTACTACGCCCCCCACGTAATCTCTGTCATCATTGCCCGATAAATTGGCTCCTTTGGAGTAGCTATTTCTTATAGTGCCAGTGCTATATCCTGCTATTCCACCGATGGTATCATCATCAGCGTTGCCCGCTATCACAAGTTTGTCAGAGTAGCTGTCTAGGATAGTGGCATTTGTGCTTTCACTCCTGCCTACTATACCTCCCAATAAATCTCTGTCATCATCGCCCGATAAATTGGCTCCTTTGGAGTAGCTATTTCTTATAGTGCTAGTGTTATATCCTGCTATTCCGCCGATAGCATCGTCGCCAGCATTGCCATTACTGGAAACACTGGAGGAACTATTTTTAATAGTTCCTGGGTTAGACCCTACTATCCCACCGATAAAGTCGGCATTGCCACCACCACCGATAGTTAAATTGGAAGAACCATTATCAATTGTACCCAAATTATAACCCACTATCCCACCGATGATATCCTTGCTGGACGATGCATTTATAGTAGTTCTATCTACAGAATTATTGCTGATAACCGCAGTTACTGAACTACTTGCTGCTAAGGCACCAATCTGCGTACCATCTGGTGTCCCATCACCAACAATTCTGGCAGAATCTACTTTTAGATCGGTGACAGTGCCCGAAATGTTAGCAAACAATCCCAACCGATTGGAGGAGCTGCTAATATTCATATTGAGGATGGCTTTACCATTACCGTTAAAGGTGCTACCGAAATCTTCTGGTACTGTTGAAAGATTCAATTTTCCTCCAATCGGAGTCCAATTATCTAATGATGATAAATCTATATCAGTCAATATTTCGTAGCCTGTGCAACCATTGAGCGGGCACCCTATGCTATCGCCGATATCAGTGGCGGTTGCTTTGTAGCTAGCACCTGTTAAATCATTGCGAACGGCATCCAGCATAGTGCTATCAAGTAATTCAATTAGGCCATTGCCATTGCTATCGACGTCATCCGTGTCAAGAAACTCGTCATTGTCATCGTTAAGGTCTTCATTGTTGCCGATGCCATCGCCGTCTGAATCTACACTCTCCGCGGCGTCATCGGGGAAGGCATCACTATCATCGTCCACTCCGTCGCCGTCTTTATCGGGAAGCCCCTCGGGTGTTGTTGCAGAGACACTACTACTACTAGTATTATTGCCTCCCCCACAACCACTTAAAAGAAGGAAAACAAATGAAAATATAATCGCAGTATGAAAGAATCTTTGCATTTTTAACCTTTTTTTCTGAATTTGTTTAGCTTAATCATCAATTTTTTAATATATCAAGGATGTAAGAATTAGTGTTAATCAAGGCTTATTACATTACCTCTTACTATTATCACGCAGTATTTACTTAAATACAAGTAATAACCAGATTATTTCCTAAAATAAATAAAAGTTAATATGCTATGTTGTCGCAGTCGTTAAATATTGCGACTAGTGGGACATTCTGGCAAAAGAATTCCCAGCAATGAGAAATTCCGAAGAATAGTTGTTGAGTGTTACAAATTGGTGATTATTCACAGGAACATTTTGTTAACGGTTTGGTGTGTTCTCTTAATAGGAACTACAGCAAGCTGTACTCCTGAAAAATCAACCTCAATCAAGCCACCTAAAACCGCAGAGCAAAAAGAAGCCACTACTGTTGCTACTGCTGTTGCTGCTGCTGCTGTTGCTACTGCTGTTGCGCGGGAAAATGCAAGAATTCAAGCTCTCGTATTGCAAGGTCAAAACAGGCGGAGAAGAGGCTCTGCAGGTATCGCAGTGGGAGTCGGACACACTTGTACGCTACATTCTCGGGGCGATGTATATTGCTGGGGAGGCAACCTCGTAGGAGAATCAGGCATCAAGCCCGATACTGCTCTGCCTTGCGAGATCTCCAGTAGTGACGATAAGGAAACCTGCCTTTTTTCAGTGCCTACCAGACCTGTTAGGCTCAGCCAGTTAGCACAATCGGTATCGGCAGGGATTTCACACACATGTGCTCTGCTGGATGATGGTGTTGTTCAATGTTGGGGCGATAACTCCTTCGGACAGCTAGGGTTAGCATCAGGCACCGAATGTGAAGACCCTAGCCATTGCAGCCAACCGATAACAATCTCGCTGGAAGACAAGGCTACCGAAATCTCCGCGGCAGGAGCCCATACATGTGCTCTGCTGGATAACGGTACCATCCAATGCTGGGGAGATAATCGCTACGGACAACTAGGCGTACACCCTAGCAGGCGTATCTCGCATTTAGTTGTGCTGTCTGCACCTGCTCTGAGTATCGCCACTGGGCAAGGATTCTCTTGCGCGATGCTTCTTCATAGCATCCACTGCTGGGGACGCAATGCCGAAGGACAACTAGGACGTAATTACATCAGTAAAACAGGTAGTCCTGCCCCTATCCAATGGTATAAACCCCCAGGCGCGTTGCTCGCAGGAGGGCAACATGCTTGCCTCATTAGCGAAGCCAAGGAAATCCATTGCTGGGGTGATAACTCCTATGGACAACTCGGCATTTATGAACCACCCCCCTCAAATTGCTCAAACTCCATCTGTGCCAGACCCACCGCCGCAGTTGCTTCACGAACGTTTGTCACTAAGGCAATCGCTGGCAACAACTACACTTGCATACTCGCTACACTAGAACTAGACTGCTGGGGAGAAAATAACTCAGGACAACTCGGAGTCAATAACACCACCAATATCAGAAGACCAGCCCAGCACGTTATATTGCCAGAAATAATAGCTGCCGCAGATGCTAGCCATCATACTTGCCTTATGTCTCGCCAAAATAATGTCTTCTGCTGGGGAGAAAACTCTAGCAAACAACTCGGCTTAGGTCTCAATACACCATCCTTCATCCCCAAACCCAGCGACTCAGTGAAATTCCCTCCCCTCTTCCATAATGACTAGCGATGCCAACACTTAAACCCACCCAAACGCGTATTGTAGATCACTACTACCCACACCTACAATCGCTGCTAGAAGATAATCCAAATGAACTAAGCACTCGTGAACCCATGAAAGAATTGTTGTCCTACTGCTGCAAGCAAAGAGGCTGGAAATTTGTGGTGGAAAAACCCCTACCCAATAATAAAATACCCGATGCCACCATCCAAGCAGGTGAATTGCACTTCTACTGGGAAGCCAAAGACGATAAAGATAATCTCAAAGACGAAATTGATAAAAAATTCAAACTAGGCTATCCCTGTCATTTTAATTTGACTCCATAATAATTTTTTCTACAATGCCATTTTTTAATTCATCAGTTTTTCCAGTATATTCTTTCTTTAGTTCTTCAATAATAGTGATATTTTCTTCCCAATATTTTGCAATATTATCTTGGTTTTTAATTAAAGGTATAAAAATATTTTCTGAAAATCCTTTGGTAATCCCACCTTGAGCACCACCTGAAATAACAGTCTCTATTTGTAATTGACCCAATTTACTATTCAAAAATGCGTGTATATAAGATGATGATATATTGCTACAAACCCTTAATCTAAATACATGTTCACTAAAAATAGTTTCTAAATAGTCTTCAGTTATCATAGCAGTTTTTCCTGTGGTAGCACCATCTTTGGCAATTAAAATATCTCCTATTTTTGCTTTTCCTTTTATTTTGTTAAAATTCTCATAAAATGCTTCTGGTACAAAATTTATATCGTCATCAAAACTAATATTTCCTTCTTTTGTTATGTTACTAATTGTTATACTTGGAATTTCACCTGTGCTTCTAGTAACACCACCTTCTGGAGATTTGCCAGATACCTCACCATCCGCTAAAATATTTGATAGTCTTACAACTTTTATATTATGTTTTTTAAATTCGTTAATTTGTTTTGATATTAATTGCTTATTTTTGTAATAAATAGGGTCTATCCTATATTCTAAATTTTTAAATTCATACCAGAAACTATTTTTTGAATTAATATGTTGTTTATATTCTTTTAATATGCATGGTAAATCATTAGTATCATCTCTTAAAGTGCTATCATATCCAATATGCTCTGCTATAGAAAAAAATAATTCATAATTAGGAACATATTTTATTGATTTATAAGGCTTTGGGTATTTAGACAGGAATAACAAAACAGTTTTCATACCTGAACCAGCTTTTCTAAAAGAAAATATAGGAAGATTAATTATTCCTATAATTTTAAAATTACACTTTATCCACTCAAGTAATCTTTTATTACTTGGATTATTAATTATTCCAGTCTGAACAACTACTCCAAGTCTAGGTTTTTTTCTTGCTTCACTCGTTAAGAATTTATGATATTGTTCCAGAAACAGAATATCAGAATCTACACTTTTACCTTTTCCAAATTCAAAATTATTAAAATCATTATTACCTAAATCATCTCTATTGCCCTTTTTTATTTTTACCCCAAAAGGTGGATTGCTTAATATAAGAGAGAATTTACCGTAGTGTATATTTGGATTTTGATAAATATTATTTAGTCCTGTATTGTTTTCAATATTAGTATGACCATCACCATTTATAACCATATCCATTTTAGAAACTCTTGAAATCTTGTCATTGATTTCTATACCATAAATATTTTGATTAGAGAAGTTTTGTGTTTTTCTTGCTATTAAATCGTTATCTCCCTTATGATCATTTTTAATTTGTTCTATTACTTTTTTTAAACTATATAATAAGAAACCACCACTGCCACAACTGGGGTCTAATATATAGTCGCCATCTGATGGTTCTAAAAAATCTACAACAAATTCTACTATTTGTCTTCTTGTAAAATATTGACCTAAACCACCTCTAAAAACCACTCCCAAGAATTTTTCAAATGCTTGTCCTTTGGCATCAATATCAGTTTCACTTAAAGAAATATTTTGTAATAATTTTACAACTTGAAATATTTTTGGGTATGTTACATTAATACCTTCACAGAATACAGCAGGGTCAAGTTTTTGGGCATCTTGATAAAGTTCTAACACTCTATGAGATACTACTACTTCATTCTCGTATGTACCAACCTGAAGTTTATATGCTTCATTGTTTTTGGTATTTCTTTCATCTTGAATTTTAGCAAATAAAATTTTGCTCATTTCATCAAAAGCAGAAGAAGGGTCTAATTTGCCACCAGACCAAATAATATCGTGACATTTCTTGAATACTTTAGATAATTTTTCAAAAGATACTATCTCCAGAGCACTTTGATTTTTTATATATTTGTATTCAGGTACTGATCCATAATTAATTGGTATATCTTGTATTTGATTATCTAATCTTTCATTTGGAGCAAAATTTTGAACATCATAACATTTAAAATTATCTAAATTAGAAACTAATAAATATTCTGCTCTTAAACTATTAGCATTACCAAAACCCTGTTCTATTGCTTGATTAAATTCAGTATCACTAATATTTCTTTTCTTATTTTCAACCACTAAATAGTTTTGTGTCTTTTTATCATCCTTATATACAACAATATCTGCCAAATCATTGGGTGTTCTTCTAGGTACAGGAACTTCAAAATCAATTAAATAGGGAGAATAATTATATTTTTCAACTAAATTAATATAAGTAATAGCCCTTACTTTTTCTTCTGGGTTAGAAAACTTATATATTTTATTTTGAATTTCGTAGACTATATTGTCTTCATCAAGATCAATAGATAATAATTTGGTTTTTACACCATTTTCAATAATTTTGTCTACACTATCCATTTATCAATTCTCTGTAACTCAATCTTTTACCACTCATATTCAATACTACATTTCTAATCCTACCAATAGTGTCTATTTCACGAGAGAGTCAGTACAAAAGGTCCATCTGTGACGATCCAAAAAAGTGAGTGTCACTTTATCCCCGTTAGAACCTAAAAAAGGTGCATTGCTCACGCTATTCACATCCTATATGACAAGGGTTATGAAACGCGTGGCCAGTGTATCACAAAAAATACCAAATGCAAGTGAACAAGTGTCTAACCCTGACAGGCATCCCCGCCCGCGTACACGATTGGAAGCTGGGTAATCGCAGTGCCTTGGATTGGGTGGTTGATAGCCTACGAGTAAAAACCGATAAACCCAGCGGGATAGTGAACGATCCCAACCAAAACCCCGAAGAAAACGTACGCCTAATCAAGCGAGTTTGCCAGACCGCGATTGAAACTCAGCAGTGCTTGCAAGAGGTGGCAGAAGTGGATTTGGAAGGGGTGGGTTAGTCTGCGACATTCTGGGATAAAAATGGGTCATGTACCCTTTTTGACAAGGGTTTTTAAGTGTTTATTTTCTAAAGATTGACCTGCCAATTGTATGCAAAAGCCCCAGTATACTGATTGTAGCCGTTCCAAAAACAAATCCGAATTTAATATCAGAAAGTCCTTCAAATTCACAAATAAATATAGGAACCATCATCTGTACCGCAGAAAGTAAAGCTAAAAAAAGCATCCAAAAGCACACAATTTTAACAGAAAAGAGAAAAAACACATTCCTTTGTTTATTGGTATCTTCTTGTCTCTGTCTTTCCCAATCTATACCTTCAACTCCATTTCCTTTACTACTTTCTTTACTTACGAATTGTATTTTTCCTTCTGTTTCTTGCGATTCCATAAAAACCTATTTCAAGAGTTTAGCATAATATTTTTTTATACATTCCTTATGTATTATTTTATTGCTGACACCTTCTACATAAGATTCATACCAGGGAGTACCTTCCTCATGCGTTCTTGCTATCAGTGCTGATATAGGCATATCATCATAGTTTTCTATTACTTTTTTTAAAACACCTTCTACTTTTTTATCATCATTATCTATTTTGAAATAAACTTTTTCATCATCTAGATAGCTATAGCTGTAAGATAGTTTGTCTATGGTAATGGTAGAAGTGCCATATGACTTAAATTCATGGTATATGGAAGGAATTACAGGACCTAATTTCCAAGCCTGTATAGCTTCTTGAAAGATTTCTATGTCATAAAGAGCAAGAGCAAGACCATAAGAAATATAAGACAACTTATTTAGTTTTAAATTAGTTGGTTTTTTACAATTTGCAATAAAATAGTTGGCTATGCAGCCTGGGCTATACTCTCTTTGTTTTGATTTTTGTGTATCCATTTACTGCCTTTCTTTATTATTGTACCATCCTCCTATGTGTTAGTCGCTTGCCAACAATCCTTTCAAGTAAGCTGTCAATACGCTCAAGCACACACCGCCTCACACTACCATCATTCAACCTAAAAGCGAACTCATTTACATGTCATCTGTGCTTGCTACTGGAATGGTAGATTGATTTAGAAAAGCGGTCTGGCTGATTGTAACATGAATAAACATTTTAATCAAGCGAGTTTGCCAGACCGCGATTGAAACTCAGCAGTGCTTGCAAGAGGTGGCAGAAGTGGATTTGGAAGGGGTGGGTTAGTCTGCGACATTCTGGGACGACATTTTAGGACGACATTTTAGGACATGGGCCATCATATGCGGGGAGGAGTGCGTTGTCATAGCAGTCGGAGAAGCTTTTATAACCTTCAGTGGCCGCCCAGATGGTTTTTCCATCAGCAGTAGTTCTTCGCCACCGCCATTCATCAGCGGAGTCGGTATAGAAGGTCCAGGTGTGTCCATCTGTGCTAGTGCCTGTTACTTTGATCATGGTTATGGTTCTCAAGCTGAGTATAGCGAGATTTACGCGGTAGCATCTACTTTAACAAAGCAACTCACTTTAACATGAATAAGTATCAAGGCAAAAAGATTTAGTTATTTTAGGAGGTGCAGTGAGTACCTCTTTTATGGTTAATTGCAGTATGATTGGGGTGAAAGATTTTGAGATTTCAATCTATTTTACCCTCATAAGAAATAATCAAAGGACATGGTTGCTGGGATTTCTGCAGAGCGGGGTTCATCGTTAAAGAAGCGGGCTGGTGGGATGGTGAATGCGTCAACTCCGATGATGCGTCAGTTTAATGATTTGAAGCGTGGTTTGTTGGATTGTTTATTATTTTTTCAAGCGGGGGATTTTTACGAGATGTTTGGGGAGGATGCAGAGTTGGGAGCTGAGGCGTTGGGGATAGCCTTGACTTCGCGTCAGAATAAGGGTGATGGGGGTCGTTTGGCGATGTGCGGGGTTCCGTGTAATGCATATGAGCAGTATGTGAATAAGTTGGTGGAGCAGGGTTACAAGGTGGCAGTGGTGGATCAGATGGAGCCGCCAGTATCGGGCAAGTTGGTGGAGCGTAAGGTAGTTCGGGTAGCTACGCCGGGGACGTTGTTATTTGGGGATGGCGAAGGTGGTCGTGGTCATTACATATTATCTTTGTGGTTGGATAGAGGAGGCGATTTGGGGGGTACGCTAGCGGATGTGACTACGGGTCGGTGGGAGTTTTTTCAATGGGGTGGTGCTACAGAAGAGATAGCTAAGCGTTTGACGGAGTTATGCGAGGTAGAGCGTCCGAGGGAGGTATTGTTGCCTAAGGTGAGCGAGGATGGTGCTGTTACTCACGCTGTTACTCATGCTGTTATTCGTGGGGTATTGAATAAGTTATCGGCAGAGGGGATGGCGATGCGTTTGGATGAGCGTCCATGGGAGGCATTTGATGCTGTATGGGCGTCAAAGCGTTTGGAGGAGTTGTATGAGGTGCGGGGTTTGGATGGATTTGGTTTGAGTGATTTGAAGTTGGCTTTGCGAGCTACGGGTGGTTTGCTGGATTATTTGGAGCATATCAAGCACGATTTGTTGCATTTGCATCGTCCACGGATCAGGCGTGATAGCGAGCAGATGCGTTTGGATGAGTTATCTTTGCGTCATTTGGAGGTATTCGGCAAGGATAGCCTATTTACGGTGTTGAATTGCTGTTGTACGCCTATGGGTTCAAGGATGTTGCGTCGGTGGTTGACCTATCCTTTGCTGAGTGCGGTTCGCATTGAGAAGAGGCTAGATGCGGTTCAATACTTGATGAAAAATGCCGATGTACGACATCGCTTGCGGGAGTGTTTTAGTCTGGTGAAAGATTTAGAACGGACGATCGCTAGGACGGGATCTTTGCAGTCTGGAGTAGCAGATATGGTTGCTCTGCGAGATTCTCTGGACGGGCTAACAGGCTTGGGTGAGGAGCTAGAATGCATGTTGGAGCCTTCAGTGAAAGACACTAAAACCAGCGACTCTAAGGAGCCCTCTGAAATCATGGATGGCGAAGCTCTTTTAGTGAGATTAGCCCAAGGTTTTGACCCTCTGGATGAGGTAAAGGAACATTTACATAAGAAGCTGCACTCACAACCGCACTTGAAGCTGAGCGAAGGGGGCTACATTGCAGATGGAGTAAGCAAGGAGCTGGATGAGCGTAGGTTATTATCTAAGAACAGCAACGAGGTATTGCTTCAGTTAGAGAGCAAGGAGCGGGAGCGAACGGGGATTGCATCTTTGAAGGTGCGTTATAATCGGGTATTTGGATATTACATAGAGTTGCCCAAAGCCCGAGCTATCCATGCTCCGAGCGAATATAGAAGAAAGCAAACCCTAGCCAATGCAGAGCGATTTACTCTGGATGAACTGGAACAACTGGAAATAAAAATCCTCACTGCCAAACAGCAGGCTTGCCAATTGGAACAAGAACTCTTTGAGGACATTCGTAAAGTAATTCGGGGCTACCTAAGACGAATGCAGAAAACTGCCTCCCAGATCGCTACCCTGGACCTATTCTCCAGCCTAGCAGAAACAGCTTATCAAAACCAATATTGCAAACCCCAGATCCTCGCTCTTAATCCTGCCACTATTGACATCAAAGGCGGTCGGCATCCAGTGCTGGAAATGAAAGTCCCTTTCATCTCAAATGACATCTACCTTAGTAAAAATAAACAGCAAACCATGCTTATCACTGGTCCCAATATGGCAGGCAAATCCACCGTAATGCGACAAACAGCCCTCATCCAGCTGATGGCACAATCTGGTAGCTTCGTCCCTGCTAAATCAGCCAGTCTAAGCGTGATGGATCGCATCTTTACCCGCGTGGGTGCTGCCGATAACCTCGCCCGCGGACAAAGTACCTTCATGATGGAAATGCTCGAAACTGCTAATATCCTCAACAATGCCTCCCCCAATAGCTTGATTATCCTAGACGAAATCGGACGCGGCACTAGCACCTATGATGGCATCAGCATCGCATGGGCAATCGCAGAGTACCTCCACCAAGCAGGCCCCTTGACCATGTTTGCCACCCACTACCACGAACTTACTGCTCTCAGTAACCACCTCCCCAGATTGATTAACTTCTCGGTCAAGGTTCATGAACAAAAAGGAAAATTGGCGTTCACCCATAAACTAACTCCAGAACCTAGCGACCGTAGCTACGGAATCCAAGTAGCTAAACTAGCAGGACTCCCCCCCGAAATCATAAAACGCGCCTCTCAAGTGATAAAAGAACTTACTTCGCTACAGCCCATCCAGCAACCTCAGCTCTTTTCAACTTCTCCCACCGATAACCGCACTGATAACCACACCATACCGCCAGAAACTCCATCAATGCCTGAAACAAATGCTGCAACAAATTCCGTACCGCAATCGTTGAAACCCATCGTTGATTCCATCAAAGAGCTAAATGTGGAAGAAATCACTCCTGTAGAAGCCCTTAACTTGCTCCATAAACTGAGAGAAAAACTTCCATGAGGCTTTCAATGAGGCTTTCAGTTTTATCATGTGGCATCGCCTGCACAATGATTGGCGTCTTATTGATTTTTAATAGCTGCTCTGATTCTGTTGTCTACAGGCCTAAGGAGCGTCTTCCACTTCTTTCAAAAAGGGTTGCCTTACTCAAACTTCCAGTTCCCCCTGGCACCGAACCCGAATTACACGAGACCGTTATTGGAGAATCAGAAAAGCAGCTGGCGGGACTCCCTTGGCAGCAGTTTTTAACTCGCACATCAATTATCACCAAGCTAAATGAAAATTTACAACTCAAAGCAGCTCAGCAACAACTAGCTGAAAACATATCCCTAGCGGGCTTTCCCCACGATGATAATGCCAAAATAATCGGCAAAGCCCTAGATGTAGACTTGCTTATCACAATCCATTTTGAGCAAATTTCATGTCCCGCATGTAGCAAACAAAACGAACTCTGGCTGATTGGACAGGTAATTCGGGTTGAGGATGGTCAAGTTATGATGCGTTCTCATTTAGTAAAAAAATTATCCAAAAATAACCCCGAATACATCCTCAAAAAAGCTCTGGATATGACCCGCTCTCAGACCAAAATCTTCTTCCACCGCCTTAGAAGGCGATGGCAAATAGAACGTTTCCGTTCCCTAGGGGATATTTAAGACAATGTTTAAGAAAGACCAATGTTTAAGAAAGACCAATGTTTAAGAAAGACAATGCACGACACCCCCCTCCCCCCTCCCCTATCATTCATATCAACGAGGCTTAGGCAGGAGTGGGGGTGAGGCGGTCTACGGCTATTTGCTGTACGATGGAAAGTAGATTGCTGACCAGCCAGTATAGTACCAATCCAGAGGGAAAGTTAAACATGAAGAAGAGGAATATGATAGGCATCCATGCGAGTATTTTTTGTTGAGTGGGGTCAGCAGGTGCGGGCATGATTTTTTGCTGAAGCACCATAGAGGCAGCCATAAGGATGGGGAGGATATAAAGGCCGTCCTTAACCGATAGGTCTTGGATCCAGAAAATGAAGGGTTGGTGTCTAAGTTCTATAGCACTGAGAAGGGCTGAATAGAAGGCAAAGAAGATAGGAATTTGTACTAAAATGGGTAGACAACCTCCTAGTGGGTTAATTTTATGCTTGCGGTAGAGTTGAAATGTTTCTTGGTTAATACGTTCTTTATTGCCCTTGAATCTCTCCTTGATGGCTTTCATTTTGGGCTGTAGGATTCTCATGCGTTTCATGGAGCGTGAGCCCATATAGGTCAGAGGGAAGAGAATGAGCCTAATACAGATGGTCAGTATTATTATAGCCCAACCGTAATTACCAGTCAGGCTATAGAAAGTTCTTAGTCCGACCAGCATGGGTTCGGCAATAAAAGTTAGGGTGAGATCTTTAGCCATCTCAAATTTTTGGTGGAAATCCCTCATACTTTTAGGGTCTTTGGGACCAATGTAGACGCGAACCCTATGTTGAAGTGGTTGAGAAGCTGTAACAATGGTGCTGGGGAGCTGAAATCCATAAAAAGATTGCCACAGTTTTTTCTGAGAAGTTTTTAACCCTCCGAAGACAAGACGCTGACTACCTTGTTCGGTTAGGGCAGCATTGATGAAATAAGTACCTGCACTACCACCCCACTCTGCTTTTTGGATAACCAGACCGTCATTTAGATCATCAGGGTCTTCTTTTTCCAGATCATCGTTCACCCACCAGAGTGGTCCCGTGTGATTACCAATTCCTCTAGTAATATTAGGACTGGGAGGGGCAGTACCCATCAGGCTAAGTGCTTGGAGTTGCTGCCCTTGAGTAGAATTACTCCTAATTTGTAATTGGTAGTCAATGATGTAGGAATCGGGTGCAAAGGTGAAGGTCTTAACGATGTTAGTTCCGCTGGGTGTTTTGGTTTTAAGAACCAGTGAACGCGGAGAATCGCCAGCTTGTAGGTTCATCCGAGATTGGCTGGCTTTATACTTTGTGGTCAAGGATGATTTATCATCATTTATTAGTACTCCAAAGGGATATTGTTGCGGAAAACGTTTGTCCACCATCTCTACCAGAGAGACCTCATCCACCTCTTTTGGCGAGAACCACTGGCTGAGAAAGGGTAGTAGCTTGCTCCAAGAAGTGACACCTTTATCTGCGTGATATTTTTTTAGTACTAGGCTATGGAGTACTCCGCCTTGGAGGTCAAATTGAGCCCTATAGATAGGGGTTTCCACCACTAGGGGAGTGCCGATACTTCTGGTTAATGAGGGATTTGACTCAGTCAAAAACGGCAGAGAATTGGAAGGCTCAGCAGAGCTTTCCGAGGTTTGACTCAGAGTAGAAGATGCAAAAGGCGGCGGAGATTGCTGCTGCTGCTGTGGAGTAGGAGATGGCGTCGGAGGAGAAGGCGTGAAGAAGGCATAATAAGCCAGCAGAACTAGCATAGAAAGACCGATTGCCAAAAATGTATTTTTATTCATGTATCAACCGCAATTAGATTTAGGGCGGTGAGCTTTGTCACAGCTGGAATTAGTGCATGCAGAGCTAGCATTAACTGGTGGAGGATCCCATCCTCCTGCGTTAAAGGGATGGCATCGTAACAACCGTCGCAATGACAACCAACCACCTCGCAACCAGCCATGCTGTTGTAACACCTGCTCTGCATAATCAGAACAACTGGGAAAAAACCGACACGAAGGTCGTAGCAATGGTGATATAAAAAATCTATAAACTTGTACTACCCAAATCAGCAAGATTGTCATGTCTATCGCCCTACACTTTCTTTCACATCCCATAATCGCTTCATTAAGATGTCTACCTCTGCACATAAGCCTTTATAACTCTGAGCAGCTTGCTTTCTGCTTGATGGGGGAAAAAATAAACACACATCCCACCCATTATAACCCTCTAATCCACTGGCCGCCTGCCCTCCCCCCCGATGCAGTGCCTCTCGCGGTGTTTCCCGCAGTGCCTCCCGCAGTGCCTCCCGAACCCAACGCCGAACCCGATTACGAACCACTGCTCCTCCCAAACGCTTGGAAACCGTAATCATATAACGCCGTAAATCATCCGAACGCCTTAATACCCGTGCCTGCATAGCACCAAGATGATAATGCTCTCCTTGACGAAATACCAATTTAATATCCGCACGACCTCGCAATCGCATACCTTCTTTGCCTTGCTGTCCTGATGGTCCTGATTGTTCCGATGGTCTTGATTGTTCCGATGGTCTTGATTGTTCCGATGGTCTTGATGTAAGCCTATATATACTGCCTACCCATTACTTTCACACCAGCTAATACTATCAGAGCAACCAAACCTTTCGCACCAGCTAAACCGCTAATCGCACCCGACCTTTAGCACGGCGACGACGCAAAACATTACGCCCTCCCACGGTTGACATCCGTACCCTAAATCCGTGTGTCCGCTTCCGCTTTGACACATTAGGTTGATAAGTCCGCTTCAATTATGATTCTCCAAATGAATACAAGCTCCATCAATATCGTCATACATTGATATTTCTGTCAAGCATATTTTGGGGATAACATACGCTTGACTATGCAACAGGGTACAAGAAACTAAAAACCTTGAAATTGCCCTTGACAAAGGGGGTTCTTTGTCATTAAAAAAAGCTATAGGCAACTTGTGCGAGGATGGACTTTACGAGCTGTTTATGTTAGGATAAAATGGACTCTGCAAAAAAATCAGAGATAAGGAGTTTCAACATTTTTGTACCAAACCACACCCCATTAAAGTGAAAAAAATGAGCAGCACAGAAGTAGTCTTCGAAAAAACAAAAAACATTCCACCAAATATAGCCATCAAAGAGTTGAAGGTGTCTATTTATAAAGAGGAAGATGCTACTATAGTTAAAAGCGAGGCTTTTGACTTGGTGTCTTATGGCGAAACAAAAGAAGAGGCGATAAAAAACTTCACAGAAGATCTATATCTTTTTCTAGTAACATGCATTGAACTGGAAAAACTTGATTTTGTTTTGGAATCTTTGGGCTGGGAAAGGAAAGGGAAAGAAATTAGCCCTCCACCTTACATTCCAGAAAAAACAGAGAATCAAGCCGAAATAGAAAAAATCCCTATGGCTCCTATTATTGACAGGGTTCGTGCTGACGGAAGGGCTCATATTTAATGGCAAGATTATCTGGGATAAAAGCCAAAGAAATAGAAAGGGTTATTATTAGCTGTGGTTTTTCTGCTAGAGGGAGAATTGATAAATCCAGTTATTGTTTTGACAAACATGGTGAGAGGCCTATTTTACTAAGGTATCACTCTATAAGAGTTCCACCATCAAAGGTGAAAAATATCATCAAGAATTTGAGCATTTCTGAGGAAGAATTTTTAAGGAGGTTACGTAAAAAACCCAAAATGAAAAGCAAAATTCCTAATTGGTAGAAAAAATAAATTACAAACAACAAGGCGATACCCGTTGTAATTATACACATGAATTATGTGTAGTAAAGCTTATGGTTTCCTATTTTGTAGTAAGCTTGGGGTTTATCATATCAACCAATTACACCCTCATATGCTTCCCTTTAAGATGAAAGCTTCTTGTCCCTGTTGCTGACTACGGGAAGCTTGGAAGAAAGGGATTCCTTCTATAAGTACTTTTAAGGGCTGATCAACAGATTGATCAAGGGTAATGGTATCCCCGAGCTTGAGTTGCAGGAATTTTCCTAGGGGCATGGAGGTATTTCCCAGCTCCGTTGCGACACGCACCCTGTTGTGAGAGAGGTGCTGAGAGAGGTGCTGAGAGAGGTGCTTAGGTGATGTTTTTTCTGAAAATAATTCAGCAGATGACTGGTCAGAAGTCGGGATTGAGGTTAATGGAGTAGTAGTGGGTATTGCTTGCGGCCAGAGTGAGTAGATGTTTGAGGTTGGCCAATGGATGTGAATCGGAGTGCAAGCCTCAGTAGTGCCGATTTTGATCATAGCGGAGAGGAGAGGTTGTTGCGTCAGTTGTGGGAGGGGGTTTTGGTGTGGTAGCCAGTGGGTGATTATTGCTCGGGTGGGTAAGATAGGCTGCAGGGCTAGCTGGATAGCTGCGATGAGAGCATCTGACAGTCGGACGAGCATTCGTTTTTCAATGTTGGAGAAGTGTGGTTTGAGGTTCGCTGGTCCGATTCCTCCTAATAGGAGATCTGCTACGAGGTGGGCGGCGTGTTTATCTAGGGTGAAGGCGAGTGGCAGGGGCTTTTTTTTGGGGGAGTGCAATTGTAGAAGTACGGTAAGTCCTAGATTTTTCAAGTCATGAGAAGATTGGGTAGAATAGGCCCTTGCCGAAAGCTTAGGACTAAAACGCACCTTGAGGCGTTTTCCCAGCAGCAATGCGGTCCGATGATGTAGGGCATCCAGCATTGGCCAGTTAGCATTACTGGGAATGGGAGCGGGGGTGTCTCCGAGTAGAGTAGCTAGTTCGGGATCGCTTAATAGGGGAGGAGAAGAAGGCAAGGGAAATACCATAAAGATAAGGAATCCATAGCTATGATAGAACAAATGCTACTGTGAAGCTGTCGGAGGGTATTTAATTTCAGCCAGCACGGGAACATGGTCAGAGGGTTTGAAGCGGGTTCGTTCTTGGGTTTCTATCCAGCAGTTTAGCAGCTGTTGAGCGAGTGGTTTAGTAAGCCAGATGTGGTCTAAGCGGAGTCCGTGTCCTTTTTCCCAGGCGGCGGTGCGAAAATCCCACCAAGTGTGGTGTCCTTTTTCCTGATGTAGCAAACGGAAGGCATCTTGCCATCCCCAGTTGCTAAGTTGTGCTAAAACTTCTCTTTCTTGGGGGTGAAATGATATTTTATTTTCCATTGCCCGAGGGTCATAAACATCGCGAGGCTCTGGGGCGATGTTAAAATCACCTGCCAGCAGCATGGCTTGGGAGGGTTGATGGTTTCTCTCTAGTGTTTCTCGTAGCTGCTTATAGAAACTGAGCTTGTAAGCAAAATGCTCGCTAGCGATGTTGCGTCCTTGAGGAAAATAGCCATTGATAACCCGAATACCCTTAATGGTACTGGAAATTAAGCGTGATTGTTTATTATCAAGCTCCCTATTGGTGTTGGTGATGGGATGCTTTGAGAGAATAGCTACTCCATTGTAGCTTTTTTCTCCCCACCAGACCGCATGATAGCCCAATTCTTCAAATGTTGACTGAGGAAACAATTCGTCTGGTAGTTTTGTTTCTTGGAGACAAAGTACATCGGGGGCGTGTTCTATTAGGAATCTGCGGACGTGTTCCATTCTAGCTCGCAGAGAATTAACGTTCCAAGTTCCAAAGGTGATGGTAGAAGCAGTTGCGGGAGTGAAGGAAAAACCGATGGATTTAGTGGTAGAATCAACAGAGGAATGATATTTGGAGGCTATACTCCCTGTTTTTGGTGGCGTGTTAGTTTGTTCGGCGGTGGAGAGTTTGTTCATTGAGAATCTAGTGATGCAAGTTTAACGAAAAAAATCTGGTAAAAGGCTTGTTTTTGCAGGCATCTTGCAAGCATCTTGCGAGATCCTGGAATTGATGACCGATATAATATAACCCAATTTAAGCATGTTATAATCACAAGTGGCGTCATATTTGCGGCCTTAATATAGATAGGCTAATTGGGCTAAGTACTGGGTGCAAAAATGAGAGATGTTGTGAGAGATGGCTGTGAGAGATGTTGTGAGAGATGGCTGTGAGAGACGCTGTGAGGGATGTTGTGAAAGATACTGTGAAAGATACTGTGAAAGATACTACTAAAAAAGCGAAGCAAAAGGCGGTAGCCAAGACTGCCACTGCGTCAAGCAAAAAGCGAGTTGCTAATTCATCCTCAAAGCTAGTCTTTGAGGTGTTGCTGCCTAGCTCCTTTAAGAAGGATTATCAGCGGCTGGAACCGCAAGATTTAGAACACGACAACATCATTTTTTATGATGAGGTATCTCCCGCTTTGATCAAAAGGGTGCATGAAGAGCAAGTGGTGGCTTTTATCAATTCTAAAGATGTTGTTAGCGAGATAGGCACGTTTCCAAAGAATTTCCCTAAACGCGGCCGCATGATTTTGGGGATAGAAAACATACAGCATCTAGAGAAATGTGATAATTTGATGGTGGATACCGTCAGAGAAGGTATTCCGATAAAGTTTTTGTTGTTCAAAATAAGGCGTGAGATACAAGCACTTTCAAAAGCATCTGAAACCAATGTCTTGAAGCGTCAGACTCTTTCAGATAATGAAACCCTAAACATGCTCAACCAGATCGGCAAGGCACTCTCCACCGAGCGAGACCTAGACCGTCTGCTGGAATTGATTGTAAAACGCTGCCGAGACTTGACCTTTGCCGATGCAGGTTCGCTCTACCTGATTGAGGTAGATCCCGACAAAAAGGAAGATCCTAATGACTGGCTGGCCAATAAACGCATGCGTTTTCAGGTAGCCCAAAACGACTCTCATAAGGTGCCTTTTAGTGCGTTCACACTGGATGTTAGCATGAAGACCATCTATGGACGAGTGGCGATCACACAAAAGCCCTTGAGGATAGACGATGTTTATAAGATCGGTACTAAGGCGGGCTATTCTTGGGGAGGACGAGATTTTGATAAGTCCATAGGCTACCGTACTAAGTCAATGCTGACTGTCCCCATGTTGAACACGCATGGACAAACCATTGGTGTTATTCAGCTGATCAATCACAAGACCAAACAGAACGCCTTATTAGACAAACCCAAAGAATTTGAAAAATTTGTTGCTCCTTTTTCTAAAAGAGAAGAAGGCTGGATGATATCAGTAGCTAGTCAGGCTTCCATTGCATTACAAAATGCCAAGCTTATCAACAGCATCCGTAAATTATTTGAGGGCTTCATCAACGCTAGTGCTCAGGCAATTGAATCTCGGGACCCAACTACTTCTGGTCATTCTTATCGGGTCGCGATCCTTACCGTTGGGTTAGCTGAGGAAATCAGCCAGCTGAATACTCATAAGGAATTCCGCAACATAAATTATTCTAAGGAACAACTAGAAGAAATCCGTTACGCGGCTTTGCTCCATGACTTTGGCAAGATCGGTGTTCGCGAGCATGTTCTCGTCAAGGCTAAGAAGCTCTATCCTCACCAATATCAACGGATGTTTGACCGCTTGGAATATATCCGAACCCTGATCACCTTGCAAAATACTCAAAAACAACTGCAATTGACAAAAAATGGTAACCAAGTAACCCCAGCTATCATCAAAAAGGCTCAGCAAGAACTCAAGCAGTCCATGGCAGAGATAGATAACATTTCGGTCCTGCTGGCACGCTGCAATGAACCCACTGAACTCTCCGATGAAGATCTAAAGCTATTGATGGAACTACGCCAAAAATTCTTCACTAATCTGAAGGGAGAGGCTATCCCTTTCATTTCTGAAAAAGAGCTATCTAGCTTCAAAATCCCCAGAGGCTCTCTTACTGAAAAAGATCGCCAAGAAATAGAATCGCATGTCTCCCACACTTATAGCTTCCTTAGCAAAATTCCCTGGACCCCAGAACTCAAATTCGTTCCCGATATCGCCCACGCCCACCACGAAAAACTTGATGGCACTGGATACCCAAGAAAACTGGTAGCTAAAGAAATCCCCGTTCAAGCCAAAATAATGACAGTCGTGGATATATTTGACGCCCTCACTGCCCTAGACCGACCATACAAAAAGGCACTCCCTCCTGAAAAGGCCATCCAAATACTCCAAGAAGAAGCCTTCCAAAATCACATTGATAAAAACATGTTGGAAGTATTCATCCAAAAACGTATTTTCAAACTACTCAACAAACAAAGCAAATTCTAAGCATGCTTGAGTACAGAAAAGGTGTAGCAATCACAAATTTGGTAAATTTGCTGATACTCACGCTCCCTTTCTTAGGAATATTACTTAGCCTACCAATTGGCACAGACTCAGGCGTTTTTATGCATGCTGGCTGGGTGATCAATACAGGAGGCTTGCCGTATGTAGATATCTGGGATCACAAGGGACCTTTGCTTTTCTATCTTAATGCTTGGGGATTGCTTATATCTGAAAATGAAGCTTGGGGGGTTATTGTGCTGGAAGCGTTGTTAACCATCACTGCCTTATTATGGGCATTAAAGCTAGCTCCAAAAAGTGCTTATAAGTGGGGTCATTCCCTGCTATTGCTCCTTATCATCTCCAGTTATCTATTGCTTTTCCAAGGGGGAAATTTTACTGAGAGCTGGATATTCCCGCTTCAGTTACTGGGATATTGCTACTACTGTTTATGGTACGGAAAGAAAGATTCACTTTCTTTATTAATCACCACTGCTGTTTTGCTAGGAGTAGCTGGTGGTGTGGCAGTAACCACCCGTATTAACAATGGGGGAGGTTGTTTTATCCTATTTGTAATTCTATTAGTACAGGCATTCAAACATTCTGGATACCGCTCCGTCCTAATGGCTGCTTTAGCCACTACAGCTTGTTTCTTTGCTGTGGTGGGAAGTTTTTTACTTCATGCGTACGTTAATGGGTATCTTCATGAACTTTGGAAAACATACGTACAATACAATCTGCAATACACGTCTTACAGTGGAATAGAAAAAAGAATTGATGAGGTGTTTTATAACTTAAAAATAATTCTTAGAAGTCCTTTATCATTAGCTCTTATTTTTCATGTTACAGGCGGATTAAGATCTTTCCAAGGATTTCGCCAACCATTAACACAGATACTTTTACTGATATTTGGGACAGATATTCTTTTTGCAACTATCAGTGGGTATGGTTATGGACATTATTCTCTGGTTGGACTAGCGAGCCTAGCTACCCTAGCATTGTTTATTGGTATGCCTAAGAAGAAGATATTGCCTCCTAATCAGTGGATGTCTTATAGACCCACCATTGCGTTTATTATTGCTATAATTTGCTTTCAAATTTCATTTCATTATGTAGAAAATAATTATACCAAAGTGATTAAAGATGGCTACAACTTGCCAGACTCAGATAGGCACCGATTTTTAGAAGCTCTTAAGCCACTAAAGGAAAAAGGGATTGCTGTTCAACCTCTGGTCTACGATTTTGCGGGGACTATCTTTTTAGCAAAAATTAATTCACCTACCCGATACGTGTTTTACCCATATAGACCCCGCATTGCTAGCATTGACAAAGATATTGAAGAGTTAATTTTGGCTAAAAGTGCCTGCTTAATTCTGGATGATATGAAGATACCAGAAGGATACTCTTATTATGCCCGTGCCTTTAACGATAATCACCTTGTATGTCCTGAGAAATATGGCTTGCCCGCCTATAAGGGTTGAGGTAATGTTCATAAATAATTGTTATTGAAGAAGAAAATAAGCATGTTTAAGTACAAAAAATATGTAGCGATCCCGAGTTTGGTGAATTTGCTGATAGTCACGCTTCCTTTTTTAGGAGTATTAGCTAGCATGGTGGTCATCTGGGATTCAGGCATTTTTATGCATGCTGGCTGGGTGATTAATACAGGAGGCTTGCCGTACATAGATATCTGGGATCACAAGGGACCTTTGCTTTTCTATCTTAATGCTTGGGGATTGCTTATATCTGGAAATGAGGCATGGGGAGTTATTATGTTGGAATCATTGTTAACCATCACTGCCTTATTATGGGCATTAAAGCTAGCTCCAAAAAGTGCTTATAAGTGGGGTCATTCCCTGCTATTGCTCCTTATAGTCTCCAGTTACCTGTTGCTTTTCCAAGGAGGAAACTTGACTGAGAGCTGGATATTCCCGCTTCAGTTACTGGGATATTGCTACTATTGTTTATGGTACGGAAATAAAGATTCACTTTCTTTATTAATCACCACTGCTGTTTTGCTAGGAGTAGCTGGTGGTGTGGCAGTAACCACCCGTATTAACAATGGGGGAGGTTGTTTTATCCTATTTGTAATTCTATTAGTACAGGCATTCAAACATTCTGGATACCGCTCCGTCCTAATGGCTGCTTTAGCCACTACAGCTTGTTTCTTTGCTGTGGTGGGAAGTTTTTTACTTCATGCGTACGTTAATGGGTATCTTCATGAACTTTGGAAAACATACGTACAATACAATCTGCAATACACGTCTTACATCGGAATAGAAAAAAGAATTGATGGGGTGTTTCACAACTTAAAAATTATTCTTAGAAGTCCTTTATCATTAGCTCTTATTTTTCATGTTACAGGCGGATTAAGATCTTTCCAAGGATTTCGCCAACCATTAACACAGATACTTTTACTGATATTTGGGACAGACATTCTTTTTGCAACTATCAGCGGTAACGGTTATGGACATTATTCTCTGGTTGGACTAGCGAGCCTAGCTACCCTAGCATTGTTTATTGGTATGCCTAAGAAGAAGATATTGCCTCTTAACCAGTGGATGTCTTATAGACCCACCATTGCGTTTATTATTGCTATAATTTGCTTTCAAATTTCATTTCATCATGTAGAAAATAATTATACCAAAGTGATTAAAGATGGCTACAACTTGTCGGACTCAGATAGGCATCGGTTTTTAAGAGCTCTTAAGCCACTAAGGGAAAAAGGGATTGCTGTTCAACCTCTGGTCTACGGTTTTGCGGGGAGCATCTTTTTAGCAAAAATTAATTCACCTACCCGATATGTGTCTCCAGTTAAACCCCGCGTTGCTAGCATTGACGAAGATATTGAAGAATTAGTTTTAGCTAAAAGTGCCTGCTTAATTCTGGATGATATGAAGATACCAGAAGGATACTCTTATTATGCCCGTGCCTTTAACGATAATCACCTTGTATGTCCTGAGAAATATGGCTTGCCCGCCTATGAAGGTTAAGGCAGTGCTTATTGGGCAGTGCTTATTGGGCGATGCATTAGAGCTTACGGAGGTGGATGTGGCTGATGACGTGTTGCTGTCTTTTTTCTAAGATGAGGTTGGCACGTTGCATGGTGGGATGGATATTTTCAATAAGGTTAACGAGATTAATGTTTTTCCAGATGCGTTTTCCCTCTTGGAAGGCTTTTTTTTGAGAGAGTTGGACATATTCGTGGAAGTAGGAAGAGGGGTCTTGGAAGGTTGTGCTTAGGAGTTTCAAGAAACGCTGGCAGTACCATGTTTCTATCAGACGGGGTTGAGCGTGGACGTATATGGAAAAGTCAATGAAGTCAGAGACTGAAGGGTTTTTTTGCGGGGGGATTTGTAAAAGATTGAGTCCTTCTACGATAAGAATATCTGGTTGCACTATTTTGTTAAATTGCTTGGGGATTATATCGTAAAGGAGATGGGAGTAGACAGGAGCTTGCGAGGGCTTACCAGCTTTGATGGTTGCCAGAAAATTTAACAGTGAGCGAAGCCGATAGCTTTCGGGGAATCCCTTACATTCCATGAGGTTTAGTTTTTTTAGTTCAGCGTTGGGAAGAAGAAAGCCATCAGTGGGAATAAGACTGACTTTAGGCTTAGATTCTCCTCGTGAAAGGAGTGTTTTCAGTACTCTAGCAATGGTGCTCTTGCCTACTGCTACACTGCCAGCGATCCCGATAACAAAAGGGATTTTGGCGTGGTGCTTAGGCATAAAGAACTGTGAAGCGTGCAGGATATTCTTTCTAGCCTGAATATGAAGATTTATAAGGCGACATAGAGAAACATATACCTCGGATACCGCATCCAAAGAAATTGGTTCTCCTAGACCACTCAGGCTTACTAGCTCTTGTTTTGAGAGCTGCAAGGTTCCCTGATTGCCAAAATACGCCCAATCTTTGCGGGTAAAATGATGAAAAACATCTGGTAATTTTTCTAGAAATAAGTCTCGCATTTCACCTTTCAACAAGCTATGTCAGTTATCACCAGCACTTATTTTGTAACATACCACTGGATTTATTATATAATGGTACTACCATGACAATACTTCAGTAAGCTTTGTCTAAGACTTGAAGGAGGGCATTCGCATGAACAACATAATTGTTTTATCGCTTCGCAGCGTAGCTCTGCTACTGGTGGCTCTGTTGCTGAGTACTTGCAGAGGAGGTAGTAACAGCGGAGTAAGTTCTGGCGGTAGCAGCGCGAAAGCAAATGGTTCTCTGACAATAGTGGCATTCTCGGATATATCCCTTGCAGAAGGGGATTCTGGAAATATAGATTTCAATTTTGTAGTACGGCTAAACAGAACAGTTGCTAAAGGTGAAAGTGTTAGCTTTGAATATTCAACTGCTACTGGTACAGCATCCAATGCAGCCACAGAAGATGTTGATTATATAGTCATTCACTAGTACAGTTAGTTACATCCCAATTGGTGCCCTGGCTGGTGAAATGGAGACTAATAGCAATGTTGATAATGTATCTTCCAACCTAGAAATAACCTCAGGGAATGGCTATAGCTTAGTTGGTGGACTGATCGGATACTCTTATCATGGTACCATTGGAAACAGTTCTGCCAGCGGCATTGTTAATGGTGGGAATGGAAATGATCTTATAGGCGGGCTGGTGGGGTATGTAGATATAGGTCATTTGCACAACAGTTCTGCCAGTGGTGTTGTCGGTGGTGGTGCTGGTAATGACTCGGTGGGTGGATTGATAGGAGAATCTTATGGTGGTGTGTTGCAAAAGAGTTCTGCCAGTGGAGCTGCTGTTGGTGGTGGTGCTGGTGATGATCTGGTGGGTGGATTGATAGGGCGGTCTGCCAGCAGTATCAGAAACGGCTATTCCAGTGGTGCGGTCAGCGGTGGTGAAGGCGATGATGAGGTAGGCGGATTGGTGGGGCGTAATTGGTGGTTACAGTATGGGATCTACCGTCATGGCTCTATTGGGAAGAGCTATTCCAGTGGTGCTGTTGACGGCAATGGCGGGATGGACAAGGTAGGTGGTTTGGTAGGAAGCAACATCAGTGGTGTTACAACTGCTAGTTACTACAACGACAGTGCCACTCTGGCAGGCGAGACAAAAAACATAAAGGGTACTGCCAAGTCAGAGGTTCATCTAAAAGCACAAACTGAGGTAGTTCCCTCCAGTTCTGGAGATTGTACTTCCGTGGGTGGAACTTGGAACGCCAATGACCCTAGCAATCCTGTTTGCGATAATGGAAATTATGATGGCTGGGACGCTAACGATTGGGATTTCGGCAGCGACAGTGAATATCCTATTTTGCGATAATTAGGGCTGGAATAGGGCTGGAATAGGGCTGGAATAGGGCTGGAATAGGGCTGGAATTAGGGCTGGTTGTCGGGTAAGAAATTGATGGAAATCGGCTGAAGTTTTTGTACTCGGTGATGCTGGAGGTAGTTTTGGTAATAAGCACCTTCTGACTTTAGGAATTGCTGGGTAAATTTTGGGTCAAAGGATTGATAGGGTGGGATTTCATAGGCGCGGCGGGTTTGTTCTTCTGTGGGGAGTTCCAAGAGGAGGTGGGCATCTAGCCATGGTTGGAGGGGTTGAACGAAGAGCATTTCTGCATGGAGCAACAAGATGGTTTCGGTGTGTAAGTAGATAGGGGGTTTAATATCTGTAAGGAGGAGGTCGGAAGGTATTTCTTTTATCAGGACGGCATGTCCTTGCCGAAGCGGTTGCAGCATGTTTTTGATTAACCATCGTCCTGCTTTTGGTGATTGCCATGGGGCATTCTTGGGGAGCGTTGGGCATGCCTCGGTAGTGGGGGTAATGGATGATATATCAAGGGTGTCTACGATGGGTAAATTAGCATCCTGCAGGGCAGATTTGAGGATGAAGATAAAGTCTTGGATGTTACTGCGAGGGGGAGCACCAATTCCCACAGTGATGGCACGCTGGGGGAATTTTTTTTTGAGTTCCCCAATAGTGCTGATGATTTCATCTAGCTTGTGCGTCAAGGGATCAAGGGCGAGGCTGAGTTCATCTAGAGAGGCAATGCGTGCGATATCGGGTTGTGTTTTGCTACCGAGGTGTATTCGGAAGCGGTTATGTGTATCAAGCCAGCGTTCTAGCGAGGGATGATTAGTCACCCAGAGGCAATGTGAGTCGTTGAGGAGAGGATCTTTAGGGAGCGGCGGTGGCATCTGAGGCAAAAACTGCAATCTGGGATGATAAAAATCTTCTTTATTGAGGCCATCTTTTTTGGCAGAGAAAAGATAGACTTGGTAGTTTCTCAATAACAAGAGCCAAATCACTTCGGCATATTGGGCTTGGATATCGGCGGAATCATCCATTCCCGAGGCATCCAAAGCTACTGCTTTTACTTTTTTTAGATTAAGTTTGGTAGGTTTCATTCTTGCCTTAGCTTGCTGATATGTGTTGGAGTACTGGTGTTGTTTTGGTGAATGTTTTCACCATAATTCATCATTGTTGTTCTTAAGGCGAACATGAATTCAATATTTCAGAAGCTATTATTAAGGCGTGAGTTACTGGTGTCTTGTTGTTTGTTGCCGTTGCTAGTGCTAGCTTTTTCAGTAGAGGCTGCTAGCATCAAGGGCGATTATGAGCGTGTTGGCAAGCTTCCGAAGGCTAATAGTTTGAAACGGGTGGAGGTGGTGGAGTTCATTAATTTTACCTGTTCACATTGTCATAATTTTCGTAGTGCCATCAAGCCATTGCTGAGAAAGTATGGCAAGCGAGTGAAGTTTGTCAGTATTCCTTTAGCTTTCGGGGGGCAGTCCAAAGACCCGATCCGCCTTTATTTTATTGCAGAGAAAAAAGGAAAAGGCAATTTAGCTGCTGATGCTCTCTTCAAAGCCACCTTTGTACAGAAATTAAATATCAACAGTCCACAAGTGATACAGCAAATCGCTGGTGAACTGGGACTAAGATCCGCCTATAACAAAGATCGCCACTCCAACTGGATAAATAAAAAGCTGGCTGATGTTGAGCAATTGGCCCTCAAATCCAAGATCAGGGGTACTCCCACCATTGTCTTGGAGAAAAGCATTAAAATCCAAGCCCGAACCACTATAGAGCAATTTATTAGGGACCTGGATAAGCTTATTCAACAATTGCTGGCTTAATAGTCAATCGCTGGCTTAATAGTCAATTGCTTTGAGTGATTCATAAATTCCCAGCATGCCCTGTAGTTTCTGCCCTGAGTCGCAAACAAATACACAGCGAATATGCTTGGTTTCCATCAGAAATAGAGCTTCTGCTACCAGAGCATTAGAGTTGATTCTCTGAGGATTTCGGTTCAGGTGTCGGGCGATGGGCTCGGTTAAAAACCGTAGCTTAGGTTGCGAGTGATGAAGCCTTAGTAAATCGCCCAATGAAAACGCTCCTAAAAGCTGCCCCTTGGCATCGGTTATGGCAGTGATGCCATAATGACCGCGGTGGATTTCTGATACGGAATCCTGCACGGAAGTTTGTTCGGAAACTTGGGGGATGTACTCGGTATCCATGATGTCTGCTACGGTGGTGACCAGCTGCTTTCCCAGATTGCCTCCAGGGTGCAGTCTAGCGAAGTCTTGGGGCTGAAAGCCCTTTATTTCCAGCAGACAAACAGCCAGAGCATCGCCTAGGGCAAGAGTAGCCGTGGTGCTGGCTGTAGGTGCTAAATTGAGCGGACATGCTTCTTCAGGTACGGAGATATCCAAATGAAGGTTGGCTTTTCTGGCTAGTTCGGACTCGGGATTGCCCGTCATTGCGATGAAGGGAATACCCATTCGTTTAATTTGCCCCAGTAGTCGCAATATTTCTTCGGTCTGTCCCGAGTGCGAAAGAATTAGGGCAACATCACTACGGGTTAGCGAACCGAGGTCTCCATGCAGGGCTTCTGATGGGTGCAAAAAAAAAGCAGGAGTGCCAGTACTAGCTAGGGTAGAAGCTATTTTGCGTCCAATATGACCAGATTTTCCCATTCCCAGTACGGCAACCTTGCCTTGACAATCAAGTATCAGCTTGACCGCTTCTACTACTGCATCATCCAAGCGATTTATCAGGGCTTCAATTCCAGCGTATTCCACTTCTAGGGCTTTACACACTAGGGATTTTATCTTTTCCTTGTTCTGTTGATAAATCCTACTCATAATCCCTATACTATAGCACGCAAGCTGAAAAGAGACCCATGTTTGACCTACCCAGCCTTAAGAATAAGTCGTTGCCGTTTTTTGGCATATTAGGCCCCGATGTCATAGAGGACTCCGTGCATCCTGGACAAACGCTGGCATTTGCCCAGCGACTAAAGCAAATATGTGGCGAATTGCAACTACCCTTTGCCTTCAAGGTCTCTTATGATAAAGCCAACCGCACTTCTTTAGAAAGCTTTCGGGGACCAGGATTAGCATCAGCACGCGAGATATTCCAAAACATTCGTCAGCAAACGGGATTACCATTGCTATCAGACGTTCATCGTTTTGAAGAGATTGAACCAGCAGCCGAACTGTTAGATATCTTGCAGATTCCCGCTTTTTTGGCACGTCAAACGGATTTTTTGGTGGAAGTTGCTCGTACTGGGAAGGTGATCAATTGGAAGAAGGGGCAATTTATTTCTCCTCGCGATGCTGCTTATGCGGTAGAGAAAATGGCTTCCACAGGCAATGAGAAGATCATTATCACCGAGCGAGGCTACATGTTCGGGTATAACAACTTGGTAGTGGATATGCGTGGGTTCAGCATAATGCAGGAATTTGGCTTTCCAGTGGTGATAGATGCTACTCACGCGGTACAGCAACCTTCTGGCAGCAAGGGGCAATCGGGTGGCGAGAGGCAATTCGTAGCAACCATCGCCCGAGCCGCGGTAGCAGCAGGTGCTGATGGAATATTTATGGAAACCCATGAAACCCCCCAAAATGCCCTCTGTGATGGTCCCAATATGTTGCCCTTCAGCTCTTTGCCTCCATTGCTTAAAAGGCTGCAAGAAATCCACAAGCTGGTAAGACAATGAGTAGGGCGACCGATGGGTTTTGAACCCACGACCCCCGGAATCACAATCCGGTGCTCTAACCAACTGAGCTACGGCCGCCGTGGCTAGAGTTATGAAACCTATATACTCTAACTATGATAAGCACCATCGGTGTTTGATTATCATAACAGCAGGAAAGTAAGCAAGCTCGCCCGTAGTGATTGGGTTTATAGGTTGAATTTGATAAAACGATGGCTAAGCTTTTATTCTCATAGGTAGAATGGCATGGAGAGCCATGGTTGTTTGTACTTTATAAAACAGGATCTTGATGCTAGAGCTACCCGATCAGGTAAATTACGTCCTAATGGTATATTTTCTTTGTTGCGTTTTATTGGGTTTTTACACTACCTTTTGCATATGGTCTTTGCTGAGGCTGAGGCGGAAGATAGCTAGAAGAGTTATCGGGTCATAGATTAGCGTAATTCGGTAAATTTTTGCTTACTCATAGAGATGTCCCTTAAGAAATCTGAGTGGGGTTTGTGGGGGTTATTGGGGTTGATGTTGTTGCCATATATTTGGCTGGGGGGGTATGCCTTGCCTTTTGCGGATGATTTTCGTTTTTATGTTATGAGCAATGATTACGGCTTATTAGAGGGGATGTTATATGAGTACAGTGATTGGGGAGGGCGATACACTCAGACGCTGTTTAATTTAATTTCCTATGGAAGTTTAGGGCAGTTGAATTTAAGTTTGGTAGTTTGGGGTCATTTATTGGCTTTATGGTTGGGGTGGACGGCATTATTTTGGTCTTTGAGTGAGCGAGGGAGTTCATTAGTGCGGTTGTTTTTATTTGGATTGGGGATGTTGCATGTTAGCCTGAGTGCTTTTGCGGAGTATGACTTAGGGGATATATTATATTGGGGGTCATCAGCTAATACATATTTATTGGGGATAGAGTTTTTATTATTGGGGTTAGCATCCTTTTTTAGAGCTGGAAGTTCTAAGGGATATAGGTGGGTATGGGTGGTACTGCAAGGTATGTTTGTGTTATTGGCGGCGGGTTGTAATGAGTCCATAATGTTTATTCAAGTAGTTTGCTATGCGTTGATATGGGTAGCGGCTTGGTACAATAGGCGATTGGCAGATGATTCTTTACGGTGTGGTTCTTTATGGTTGGAGGGCTATGCACTGGGAGTTGCTATGTTGGGTGCTTTATTGGTGGTAGGTTCTCCGGGCAATTTGCATCGGATGGGCATCCATGAGCGCGAGTTAGGAGATTGGATTTCGCTATTTCCTGCCAGTTTGAAATCTACTTTTTACGCCCATGTTTCCATATTTGGTAGGGCAGTTAATCTACTGTTGTTGGGATACATTGCCTTGTGGTTAAAGATAGACAACCCGCGGTTACCGAAGATTTCCACTAGATTAGGTTGGAAGGTTTGGCTGTTGTTACCTATGCTGGCAGCTCTTCCTGCTCGCTGGGGAGTGGGGGCAATTGTAGGAAGAGTAAGTAGTGTGCTGGTGGCTGTTAGTCTTATAGGCTTGTTCTTGCTAGTATTGTCTGCTAACCAAGGCTTGTTAGCAGGACTTCGCAAACGAATGGAAACTTGGTTACCAGCCTCAATTTTGGTGTTGGCTGTGCTTATGCTGTCGTCACAGGATTTTCGCCGACTTCGCTATCAAATTGAACAAGCCCCTCTGCTGAAAAAAGAATGGAAGGGACAGGAAGAATATATTATCCAAAATATTCGGCAGGGAACAACAGATATTACGGTACCTCCCCTAAAACACCAACATTCCAGACTGCGAAACAATCATTCCTACTTGTTGGTAGAACCACTATCCACCGATCACAGCCACTGGATAAATACAATGTATCTCGAATATCTGCATCGGAAAATTAGTAAAAAAGATAATCCTCAAGAAAAACCAAGCACTGATAACCCCAAAAAACCGATTATCATCCTTCGCCAATTCCCTTAGCTTTAGTATCTAAAAACTGGGCTACCGCGTGATGCATTTTATCTTTAATTCTATTTAAGTTGCCATTTGGTTGCTGGTACAAAATCTGCCTGTTTATTTAGATAAAAAATAGTTGCAAATAATTTTTTAATTTAGTAGAGCAATAGGGAGGGGTGTTTAGAGGACTGAGGCTAACAGCCCTGGTTCGGTTTCTTTGTGGAAAGGTTTGTGATTATGAGAAAGATTATTTTATTATCGGTGTCTTTGGTACTGCTTTGGTACGGTTCTGGAGTTGCTAATGCTGGTAGCAAGATTAAAAACATCAAAAAGCGAGGCTTAAAGTGCGGGGTGTCGGATTTTTTGCCCGGATTTTCTTCCGCCGACAAGAAAGGTATGCGTCAAGGTTTTGATGTAGATTTTTGTCGTGCTGTGGCAGCAGCTATCGGAGTGAAAGTGCAGATTATACCTTTGACTGCGAAGAATCGCTTTACTGCTTTACAGTCGGGTGAGGTAGATCTGTTGTTCCGCAACACTACTTTCACAATGAGCCGCGACACCAAGATGGGCTTAGATTTTCTAGGTGTTAATTATTATGATGGAC